>JAHHDR010000047.1 GCA_019739215.1 Rhizobium sp. | reverse complement strand
ACGTCGTGATGTTCAGCGCCACCTTGGGATCCTTGAGGATGTCCCTTGTCTGGTAGACCCTGCGTAACGCGGTCAGCGCATCGGACACGGTGAGTCCCGATACCGCCACGTCGCCGATGAGCGGAAACTGGATATTGCCATCGGCGGTGACCGTCAGCGCGACGGGCAGTTCGGCGTCGTCGAGGAAGTCGAAGGTGACGACGTCCCCGGGCGACAGTCCTGTAGCCGTCCGACCCGGCTTGCGCCTGTCCGCAGGAAAATGAGAGGGCAAGCACCGCCGCCAGGAGAAGTTGCAGCAACCCGCATTGCCGCGCGCCGGGTCCAGGGAGTGACAGAAACATACCGCCTCCACTCAGCAAAAAGTATTCCTGCATTTATCTTGCAGGTCTATTTTATTGTATAGATAAATATCCTACAGCTTAAATATCGCAGGCGCAAGGAATTATTGAATATTTTAGATCTAATATATACTATGTAAAGTATAGGAGAAACGACAGATCCATCTGTGATGAGCCGCGGTATCAGTGGAGTTTTCGCCATGGCAGAGCAGAACGGCACGCAAAAGCGGCTCGGGCCCCTCGAGAACGCTCGGCAACAGGATAACGTCAAAAGCTCTTTCATGGTATCGGCAAAAAGATGTATCCGAACGCTACCGGAGCATATTTCACCTTCTGGCGGGAAATTTCTTTGGAACCGTCATCGGCCTTGCGAGCTTTGCGCTCACTGCCCGAGCCCTCGGGCCGGCGGACTACGGCATTCTCTCGCTCTTTGCTTCACCTATACGCGCGCCATTGAACGCCCTGGTCAGCTTTCAATCGTGGCAACCCCTCATCAAGTTCGGCGCCAAGGCGCTTCAGGAAGAAAATCAGGACGCCCTGCGGTCTCTGCTCAAATTCGGTCTTCTTCTGGATCTGGGGGCGGCGTTTTCTTGGGGTTCCTTCTCGCGGTTGCCCTCATCGTCCTTGCCTCTCCGTTGATCGGCGTCAGCCCCGAGGCGAGAAACGCTGGCACTCCTGTATTGTCTGGTTCTGCCGTTTCAGGTCTCGGGCATGCCCACTGCCGTGCTCCGCCTTTTCGGCCGATTTTCCCGCGCTCGCCTATGGACAGGTTATCAGTTCCCTGGTGCGACTTCTGCTCTGCGGGATCGGGCTTGTTCTGTCCTGGGGCCTGCTGGAGTTCACGCTGATGTGGGCGGCGATCCAGATCGGTGCCGCGCTCGGCATGAACGTCCTGGCCTTCCTGGAATTGCGCCGCCGCGGTGTCGGCGGCGTCCTCTCCTCCTCGACACGCGGCATGTCCGAGCGATTTCCCGGGCTCTGGAGATTCGCGTTCTCGGCAAATCTTTCGCTCACCATCCGTTTCCAGCGCATTCGAGTTCGACACGCTCCTCGTCGGCTATTTTCGCCGATCCCGCCGCGGCTGGCTTCTACCATATCGCCAAGCGGATCGGTCGGCTGGGCCTGCAGGCTGGATCGCAGGTCCAGGCCGTGACGTTTTCCGGAGCTTGCCAAATTATGGAGCGCCTCGAACACCGATCTGTTCCGCAACGTCGTGCGCCAGACCCAGAAAATCATGGCGGTGGCGGGCGTCGTTCTGGTCGTCGCCATCTATTTCACGATCGAGCCGCTGCTTTACTGGACGGCTGGATCGAGCTTCACCGCCGCCGCGCCGCTCGTGATCGTTCAATCCCTGGCGGTGATGCTGACGCTGGTGGGTTCGGTTCTCAGATCCGCGCTGCTTGCCATGGGGCTTGAAAGCAGCGTCCTGCACAGCGTCCTGGTCTCGACTGCCGCCTTCCACCTCACCGCGATAGCCCTCATTCCGCATGTCGGCGCGATGGGCGCCAATATTGCGCATATCCTGCTCGCTGTTTTCATGGACGGTCATGATGACCCTCGCCTACCGTAGGCGCACGGCCCTGATACCGACGAAGGGCATGTCCGCGGGCTGACGTCCATTTGTGGGAAAGGCGAAGCCAATGCCCGGCCAGCCAGCCTCGCCAGCCGTGTCTCCGTTGAGGACGCGACTGGCGCGGGGTGCCGTCGAAATTCATCACGGTCCCGAGCAGGAGGGCGCTGTCGAAATTGAAGCGATGCACGATATCGAGGACTTGCTTCTCCTTCGTCCTGCCCGCGCGAACCACCACTAGCACGGAATCGACATAGGACGAAAGCCATACGGCCTCGCCAGAGATGGAGGTGGCAGGCGTGTCGACGATCACCAGGTCGTAGCTCATCCGCAGCAGGTCCAGCAGGCGGCCATAGTCCTGCAGCGCCAGCGGCGCCACCACCATCTCGAGGAACGGATAGCTCGGGGACACCATGGTGAGGCTCTCGACATTCTCCCAGTCCACCCGCGTGACCTCGCCGATTTCGCCGGAACTGATAAAGCCGGACAGGGCTCCGGCACCACGTGGGGACGGGTCGAGATCGACGACGATTGCCCGCACCCCGTTGGCCTTCAGGGTCGAGGCCATCGCCAGGCTGAGCGTGGTCTTGCCGTCGCCCGGTGATGGCGAGGCAATCATGAGCACACGGCCGCCCGAGGAACTGTCGATCGTGCGCCATGCGAGGCAGAGGCTCCGGATCGCCTTGGCGAAGCCGGTATCGGTATCGCGCAGCATCGTTCGACAGAAATCGTGAAACACACGGCCGCCTCGCCTGAAATCGGGTATCCGGATGATGTTCGGACGGGCCGTGATGTCCTCGACGTCGGAGGGCCTGTAGAGCCTGCTGTCCAGGGCATCGGCGATCGTCATCGCGAGTACGGCCAGCATAGCCGAGCCGACGAGTCCGGCCAGCACGATGAACCCGGGCTTCGGGAATGACGGCTCGACCGGGACCTCGGCGAAGGAGGCGATCATTGCGGTCGGCTTCGCCTCCTGCTCCTCGGGATTGAGCAGGTTGAGCCGCAGCACGATCGTGTCGTAGCGCTTCTGGTCGCTGAGCAGGTCGCGCTCCAGTTCGCGACGCTTGATTTCGGCAAGGTTGCGGCCCTTGGCCTTTTCCTGGAGGCGCGCGACCTCCTCCTCGAACGTCTTCACTCTCAACGAGGCGACTTTCCCCGCATTGTTGAGTTCCATCACCATTCTGGTCGCTTCATCCGAGACCATCTTCCTGTTCGACGCCAGTTCCGCATCCGCATCGACGACCGAAGGATGATTGGCACCGAACTTGGAGCGGAGTTGGCCGAGAAGGCGCTGCAACCGCCCCTCCTCCGTCCGCAGGTTTGTCAGCAGTTCCGACGTAAAGACCTGGCCAATGTCGGTCTGGGCTTCTTCCAGAAGTTGCCTGGCCTCGCTGGCCTTGGCCCAGGCACCGGCCTCCTCGACGCGGGCAAGCGTCAGTTGCTCATTGAGTTGCTCGGTTCGCGCCCGCAACAAGTCGTCCTTCGGATCGAAGGTGAGGCCGGATTCACCGGTAAACGCGGCAATGACCCGTTCTCGCTCGGCGATCGATTCGGCAAGATCGTCGGCCTGCTTCTGCAGGTACGTCACCGTATTCTTGATCGCCGTGTCCTTGAGCCGGGAAGTCCAGGCGACGTAGTGGCTGGCGATGGCATCGGCAATCTCCGCGGCCCGTTGCGCGCTTACCTGGTGGACGTTGATGGAAAGCGCCAGACTCTCGCCCTTGCGATCGACGACGAAATTCTCCAGCAGTTTCGAGATCGCGCGGTCTCTTTGGGCATTTGGCGGGATGTTGCGGACGCGTTTGAGTTGTTCGGCGTCATCGCGGCGTGAAAGCGCACTGGCGATCGCGTTCACCCGGTCACGCAGCCAGCCTTCGGAATCCGGCGGCGGCGGGGGCAGATAGGTGTTGTAGAACGGGTCTTCGACAAGTTTCAGATCGTCGACCACCACCCCGATGAAAACGCGCGACCGGATGACGTCCAGTTCCGTCTCCATCGACGACCGGTCTCGTTCCTGTCGCTGGGCCTCGACGACCGCCTCGTATGGCCGCGTGTCGTTTCGATCGAAGACGATGACGGAGGTGGCGGTATAGATTGGCCGCAGCAACATCGCGATGACAAACGATGCCAGGGCTCCGGCAATCAGGATCGCCAGGAGAAACCTGCGATATCGCCACAGCAGTTCCCACGTCTCCGACAGGCTGTAGGTGGAGGGCGGCCGCTCCTGTGCCTGCAGACCGCCTCTCGCATCTGCAGCCCTGAGAAGAACACTGCTTCTCTCATCAATCGTGAGCATCAAGCCTCCTGACGATCGATCGTTTCGCACGTGACCTGGACAAGGCAAACGCTGAATGTAACTTTACTTGCAGATGAAATAAGTACAAAGTCAAAGAATATTTCAGATACGGCTCGAAAACGAACTATAGATTATCATACATATTCAACATATAAAATATTCGCGTGACGATGCTACGATTGCACCGAAGGCAGATGACGACCTGGAGTGGGGCATGTTGCAGTCAAATGGCAATTCCATATGGCCGGCACCGCCATATGGAAGGACCGGCAGGGAATCCGGCGCTCACCGGTCGCTCTGGGGCTCCATGGGCGAAAAGGCGGAGTTTGCCCTTGCGATGCTGGCCGTCGCGACGTCCCCCATGAACTTCCTGAGGACAAACCAGCTCTACTTCACGCTGAGCGACGCCGTGATCTGCGTTTGCCTCGTCCTGCTCATCCGGCGAAGAGCGATCACGTTTCAGCCTCTCGGGAAGACCGCCACCTTCTACTGGATGCTCGGCCTGTCCCTGATGCTGGGAGGACTGGTGCTGAGCAGCATCATGCATGGCGATCCGCTCAGGGGAGTCGTTTACGCGGTCCAGTATTTCTTCGCCTATTTCGTTCTGCTGCTCGTCATCGCCGGGCGCTCGGAGCAGCAACTCTTGATCCTCGCGAAGATCTACGTCCTCGTCGTCGCGATCATGTGCCTGCATGGAGCCTATGTGATCAATATCGACGGGCAGAGAGACACGCCCTTCGTCAGCGGCAATGGCCGCCTCACCGGTTTCGTGGAGCGCGAGAACGAGTGCGCGGCGGTGATCGCACTTGCGACCCCCATCCTCCTCTATCTTTGTGCCGATCGCCGCATTCCGCGTCTGGCCCTCCTCGCGCTGCCACTCTTCGCCTATGGCGTGATGCTCACCGGCTCGAACACCGGCCTCGGAGCATTCGCCCTGTCGGCGGCGATATTCTCCGCGCTGACGCTGCGCTGGAAGCGGCTCTTGCCGACCGCTACGGCCACCATCGTCGTGATTGCCGCCGCCCTGAGTTCCGGACGCGACTACCTGCCGGCCCTCTTCCAGCAGCGCGTCCTGGGGGCGCTTGAAAGCGGGGACCTGGCCCAGGCAGGGACATTCGACCATCGGGTCGACCTGATCCGCGAGGCGATCGGACGGGCAGACAGTACGGTCCTGTTCGGCCTCGGAGCCGACCAGTTCGCGTTGACAAGCGCCGTCGCCCAGCCTGTACACAACCTCTACCTCCTGCTTTGGACGGAGGGTGGCCTGGCCTGCATGATAGGGTTCGTCCTCATGATCGCGGCAGGCTACGGTCCGGCGATCTCGGCCTATCGCCGCCCGCAAGGCAAAGTGGTGGCGGCTTGCGCAATCTCGATCATCACGATCTTCCTTCTGTCCCTGAATGCCTTTCCGAGTGTCTATGGCCGGTTCTGGTCCATGCCGGTCGTGCTCGTCATTGCGCTCGCATACGCGTCCCTGCTCCGGAGCGCCCCCGCTACCCATGGCGCGCTGCTCCGCCCCGGGCCTCACTGGGCCGGTGCCGGCAGGCGTCCCATGGGGCCG
This sequence comes from Rhizobium sp., assembly GCA_019739215.1. Taxonomy (GTDB): domain Bacteria; phylum Pseudomonadota; class Alphaproteobacteria; order Rhizobiales; family Rhizobiaceae; genus Rhizobium_E. The sequence goes on along the minus strand of JAHHDR010000047.1, from coordinate 36,408 downwards.
GACCTGCACGGCAGCGGACCGGCGGCGAGGTCGCGGCCTTAGCCGCTCGCCTTCGGCAGCACCGCGGCTGCCTTGCCACGCCAAGGGCGCCGCCAAAGGAGTGAGGGCATGCGCATATGTCTTGTCGGTACGGTCGAGGGGTCCGCAGTGGCGTTCGACGCATTGTGTGCGGCAGGACATACCCCAGCGCTCGTCGTCACCTTGCCCCCGGAGGCTGCGGCACGGCATTCCGACTTCGTCGACCTGGCAACGCCGGCCCGGGCGATGGGGATCGCGGTGCACAACACGAGCAACATCAATGCAACGGAGACACTCGATGCCATCGGCAGCAGCGCGCCAGAGCTCACGCTCGTCATCGGCTGGTCGCAGATCTGCCGGAAACCCTTTCGCGATATTGCGCGGATCGGAAGCGTAGGGTTCCATCCGGCAGCGCTGCCCAGGATGCGCGGCCGTGCCGTCATTCCCTGGACCATCCTCCGCAACGAGGCGATCACCGGTTCGACCCTGTTCTGGCTCGACGAGGGAATGGACTCCGGAGACATCCTTCTGCAACGGCTCTTTCCCGTCGAAGCGGAAGAGACGGCGCGCAGTCTTTACGACAAGCATACGGGCAACATCCGGGTGATGGTGCCGGAGGCCGTATCTCTTCTGCGGGCCGGCATTGCGCCGAAAAGAGTTCAGGACGGCACCGCGGCCTCCTATTGCGCCCGGCGCCGGCCGGAAGACGGCCTTATCGACTGGACCCAGCCGGCTTCGGATATCCTGAGGCTCATCCGCGCCGCGGGAGATCCCTATCCGGGCGCTTACACCCACCACGCCGGGGAGAAGATTCGGATCGACGAGGCCTGTGCCTTTGCGCATTCCCGCCGTTTTATCGGCTTGCCCGGCCAGGTCCAGGCCCGCACGGCGGACAGCTTCGTCGTCATGTGCGGCGATGAAAAGTGCATCGAGGTCAGGCGATCGCACACCCTACTGGAAAACGCGCCATCCCTGCACGGAAAGCTCGGATGACCACACTGCCACGAGACCCCCAACCGGAGCAGACCATGGCAAAACGGCCGCTCACGCTTCTCGTTTCCTCGGCCGGACGCCGCGTCGGCCTCATCGAGTGCTTCCGCCGATCGGCTGCGGATCTGGGCATTCAGCTTCATGTGACGGCCTGCGACGCCGCCCCGGACCTAAGCGCCGCCTGCCAGGCGGCCGACAGTTCGTTCCGGGTCCCGCCATGTCATCATCCCGAGTTCATTGAAACCGTCGCGGATGCGGCAAGGCGGAGGGAGATCCGACTCATCGTGCCGACGATCGATCCCGAACTGCGGCCCTATGCGCTCGCGGCCGCAGAATTCAACCGCAGTGGAACCCGGGTGCATGTCAGCGACACCGCCGTGATCGACGTGGCGCGGGACAAGCTGGAGACGATGCGCGTTCTCGGTGACGCCGGCGTACCCACTCCCCGTACGGCCAGGCTCGATGACGTCAGGAAATCCCCGCGAGACTGGGTCGGCCTCTTGCTCCTCAAGCCGAGGGGTGGCAGCGCCAGCCGCCTGGTCAGCGTGGTGGAGCGCCCTGAGGACCTGCCCGAGTCGGAGAGCGAGCCGATGATCGTGCAGGAGTATCTCGACGGTCCAGAGTTCACGGTCAACATGTTCATCGACCGCCACGGCGCGCTGAAATGCGTCGTCCCCCATCGCCGGCTGCAGATACGTGCCGGCGAAGTCGAGAAGGGCCGCACCGAACGTCACCCGGCACTTGCCGATATCGCCGGACGTATCGCCCGGGCCCTGCCGGAGGCGCGCGGAGCCCTTTGCTTCCAGGTCATCGACGACACGATCAGGGGGCCGGAAGTCATCGAGTTGAATGCCCGGTTCGGCGGCGGCTATCCACTTGCGCACCATGCCGGCGCGCCATTCTGCCAGTGGCTGCTCGAGGAGGTATCGGACGTGCCGGGTACCGCTCATGACGACTGGCGGGAGGGCGTGCTGATGCTGCGCTACGACGCCGCCGTCTTCCAGGGGTAGAGCATGACCGATGTCGAGATCATCGTCTTCGATCTGGACGATACGCTCTATCTCGAGCGCGACTTCGCCCATAGCGGCTTCCGCGCCACCGCGGACTGGATCGAGGCAAACACCGGCATCGCGCACTTCGCGGAAACCTGCGCGGAAATTTTTGCGGCCGGTGACCGCGCCAGGATCTTCGATCGAGCGCTCGAGCAGGTTGGCTTGGCAGATCGCACTGACCTGATCGCACAGCTGGTCGACCTCTACCGCTTCCACCAGCCGTCGATCGCACTCGCTCCGGACGCCGGCCGCTACCTCAAGCGGCCGCGCAAGCAGCGCCGGGCGATCATCACCGACGGCCTGGCGGTGACCCAGATGGCAAAGATCAGGGCGCTCGGACTGGAAGACCTGGTGGATCTCGTCATTTGCACCGATGACTGGGGAAAGGCCTTCTGGAAGCCGCACGATCGCGCCTTCGAGGCCGTCGAGACATGGTCTGGCGCCGACCCCCGCCGGATCGTCTACATCGCCGACAACCCGGCGAAGGATTTCGTAACGCCCCGCCGCCGCGGCTGGCGAACGGTGGGCATCGCCCGTCCCGAGAGAGTTCATGTCACGAAACCGCCTTCACCGTTCCATGAGCCGGATGGGACGATAGCAAGCTTCGATGAGCTCTGACGGTGCCTGCCGCGATGCCGGCCGTCACGGGATGAGGTTCATTTCCCGCAACAACAGCCGGTTCACCGCGTGAACGTCGAATGTCGTCTCCGCGCGTTCGCGCGAGCATCGGCCCATTCTCGGAACCAGGCCCGGGTCTTCCAGGAACGCCATAACCGCATTGGCCAGGCTTTGCGGGTCGCGCGGCGGGACGAGGAACCCGTTGACGCCATGCTGCACGGTGTCGCGACAGCCGGGCAGGTCGGTGGTGATGACCGGGCGCCCGGTCGCCAGCGCCTCGAGGATGCTGCGCGGGATGCCCTCGCGATAGAATGAAGGCAGGACGAAAACACTGCAATCCTTGAGAAAGGGCCGTACGTCCCGTGTCTCGCCAAGATAGCGGATGACGCCTTCATCGGTCCAGCGATCGATGTCCGCAGGCGCGATCGCCTCCGGATTGGGATCGAAGGGACCGAGCAGGCGGAATTCGGCGTCGGGATACCGCCGCCTCACGATGCGCGCCGCCTCGACATAGTCAAGAATGCCCTTGTCGCGCAGCAACCGGGCAATCAGCAGAAAGGTCGGCTTGTCGGCAGGCGGACGCGAGAATCCGAAATGGTCGAGATCGACGCCCGAGCCGGGCACGAGACGCACTGACTTGCGGCCATCGAGCATCCTGTAGCGCGCAAGATCGGCCATGTCGGCATCGTTATAGGCGAAGACGGTCTCGGCGCCGGAAAACGCCATCCGGTAGAGCGCGACGCTGACCGTTCGCGCAAACTTGCCTTTCAGCGAGCCACCGCCCGCATCTGAGAACACGTGCCCGAGGCCGGTGACCAGAAAGCACCTCTGACCAATCCCCAGCAGGCGCGCGGCAATGCCGCCATATATGATCGGTTTCATCGTGTAGGGGAGGACGACATCCGGAGATATCCGGCGCAGGCGACGCAGGAGAAAGGCCAGCGTCTTCAGGTCTTCCAGCGGATTTATCCCCGCCCTCGACATCGGCATCTGCTCGAAGTCGACGCCAATGCTCGACAGTTGGGCCCTGACAAGCGGGTCATCCTCCGGCGCGAAGGCGCTGACCATGTGGCCTGCCTCGACCATGCGCTTGAGGAGTTCGAACCTGAAATTTGTCAGCGAGCGCGTATAGCTTGCGATGACGACGACCCGCTTTGTCCAGCGGCCCGTCCCGGCCTCCGGGACCGCCTTTCTGTGAAGGATAGGCGCAGCATCGATCACGCTCATGACATGTTCGCCTCCGCCTTCCGGCCGGCCATGGCGGCCTCGTAGATGTCGAGATGGCGCGCGGTATAGGTTTGCAGCGAAAAGTTGTCCATCACCCGGCGTCGACCCGCGAGACCCAGTTGCCTCCGGTCATCCGGCTCCAGCATCAGGATGCGGCGCAGAGCCATGGCCTGACCGAGCGGATCGCGCGGCGCCGTGACGAGGTCGCCATCCCCGACCAGCCAGCCGCAGTCCCCCACATCGGTGGCGACGACGGGAACCCCGCAAGCCATCGCCTCGGCCGCCGACAGCGGAAACGCTTCGCCCCATGCCGAGGAGAGCAGGAACGCATCCAGACCGGGGAGCAACTGCGGGATGTCATCGAGCGGACCGGGAGTCGTGAGCCGGTCGGAGAGGTTCAGCGCTTTCGCCACCTGTCTTGCCTGCCCGTTTTCATGCCCGGCCCCGATGATGATGCCGTGCACGTCCAGGCCATCATCGCGCAACAGCGCAAGGGTGCGCACGAAGGCCTGATGGTCCTTCATCGGATGGGCCCGCGCGACATTGCCGATGACGACGCGGCCGGAAGGAATGCCGAACCGCCGGCAGAGAATCCGACGGGCATCCTGGTCCGGCCGGAACATCTCGCAGTCGATGCCATTGGGAATGATCACGCGCTTGGAGGGGTCGAAGCCCAGCGCTTCATGCTGGGCGGCGGACACGCGCGAACAATAGGAAATCGCAGCGACGCCTCGCGACAGCCGCGCCAGCAGGTGGATGAGCCAACGCGTCAGCCGCTTTTCCATCAGGATATCGTCGATGGAGTGGTGGATGCTCCATACGACAGGCTGACGGCGATCAAGAAGGCCGCCGAGCGAAGCCGCAAGGTTGCCGTGATACATCCAGCCGTGCAGCAAATCGGCATTGGTTTGGAAGACGGTCTGGCGCAGCCTCGGCACCGCGGCGATTCCGACGCGCGACTGCTGCATTCCGAGGGTGCGAATGGAGATGCCGTCTCGCACCAACTGGGCGGCGACCGCTCCGGGCGCCATCAGGGAGAGCACCTGAGGATTGAACGCCGTGGGCAAGAGGCTTCGTGCGTAGCGGGCGAGCATCATCTCAGCCCCGCCGATGTTCAAGCCGGTGATGAAGTTGAGTACATTGTGCTTTTTCAACACCCCTTGTCCCTGGACATGGCTATGACGGTGGCAACCTTGGGCAATTCGCCGGCGCGGGCAAGGGAAGGCGCGGCAGGGAAGCGGGAGCCGGTGACCGCCTTGATCTCGTTGACTGCGGCCGGCGACCGCGCCGGCTTGCATTTCTGGTAACCGGGAATGAGCTGCTGCACGATCCGGACAACATCCTGATCCTGACCGAGTTCGCCGAACCGGAGCAGGTTTGCGAAGCTGGCCTCGAGCAGGGGAAGCGGCAGGGCGGTCGGCACCGCACCGAGAACCCCGGGCACGGGCGAAGCCACCCGTTCCTCCGCCGTATCGAACAGTTCCTCGAAACATTTCTCGCCGGGACGCGGACCGATGATCTCGATCTTGACGTCGACATCCGGACGCAGGCCCGAAAGCTGTATCATCCGCCTGGCAATGTCGATGATCCTGATCGGCTTGCCCATGTCGAGCACGAAGATCTCACCCTGCCCGACTTCGCCCTCCAGGCCGTAGGACGACGCCTGGAGCGTGAGCTCGACCGCCTCCCTGATTGTCATGAAATAGCGCGTCATGTTGGGATCGGTCACCGTCAGCGGGCCGCCTTTCGCCAGCTGGCGCTTGAACAGTGGAATGAGAGATCCGCTGGAGCCCAGCACGTTGCCGAACCTGACGGTCATGAAGCGGGGGCCATCAAGGGATGCGAAGCCGCTGAGATCCAGGGCTTGGCAATAGAGTTCGGCCAGTCTCTTTGTCGCGCCCATGAAGCTCGTCGGATTGACCACCTTGTCCGTGGAAATCTGGACCATCGCCAGTGCTCCGACACGCCTGGTGGCGTCGGCCACGTTCATCGTGCCGATGACGTTGGTCAGCACGCCTTCGCACGGATTGATCTCGACCATGGGCACATGCTTCAGGGCCGCCGCGTGAAACACCAGCTCGGGCTGGTGAGCCTCGAAGACGTCGTTTACCCGCTTGGCGTGCCGGACGTTGCACAGATACGCGGTGCGGGGAACGGTGGGAAAACGTTCCGAAAGTTCGAGGTCGATGGCGTAGAGATTGTATTCCGTGCTCTCGACCAGCACGATCTCCTTCGGCTCGCAGGCGGCGATCTGGAGGGTGAGTTCGCGACCGATCGATCCGCCGGCACCGGTCACGACCACCCGGCGGCCGCGCACAAGGCGAACGACCGCGTCATGGTCGAGCGCCCGCTGCGGGCGTTCCAGCAGGTCCGTCAATTCGATGGAGCGCAGTTCGAGCCGGTTCTCGCGCCTTGCCTGGCGCAGTTCCGTCATCTGGGAGAGGCGCGAGACCGTTATGCCGACCTTGTCGGCATATTTCAGCAGCCGCTCCGACAGCTCGTCACCGAACACCGACGGGGCCTCCGTGAAGATGATGTGCCGTGGTGCCTGGCCGGCGCGCCCGAGGTCCTCGATGGCATCCCGGAACCGCTCCACCGGGCCGATGATCGGCACGCTTCGAAGCATCTTGCCCTGATGGTTGGCATTGATGTCGAGACAGCCGATCGGCATATGGGCGCAGTTCGTGTCGCGGCTGATCGCCCTGAGATAGAGATCCGCCCCGTCACCGGCTCCGATGAGCAGTGTGGGAATGCTTCCACCGCGGCCGTTTAAGGCATTGTTCCACCCGAGCAGGCGCAATTCCCCGGTCCGGTAGCCGAGACGAGAGGCAACCAGAAAGCAACTCAGCAGCAGTGAGTGGATGGCAATCGCGGTACGGGGCACGTCCTGCAACCTCGTCAACAGGAAGAGCACGCAGATCAGGATGACCGTCGTCACCGCAACGGCACGCACGATGGTCAGCAGGTCCAGGACCGTGCCGTATCGCCAGTTGCGGCTGTAGAGTCCGGCAAGCGGGAAGACAATCGCACAGACCGCGATATGAATCAGTCCGGCGCTTTCCAGCGCGTCGATCACCCCCGGCCGCAATGGCGTGGTATTCATGCTGTAGCGCAGCAGAAAAGCGAAGACGAGCGCCAGGCCGGCCGAGACCAGATCGGCCACATAGAGTGCCCACGACTTTCTGGCGCTGTAGAACGCCGCCGCCGCGCGATGCTTGGCGCGTGACACCGCCCTGGAAAAGCCGGATGGGCCGGCATGCGGCGGCTCGTTATCGCTGTGACTGCCGGCGTTCGGCGAGATTGCCGCACCGTCGCCTATGGGGCCGTCTATCCGTCCCATGACACCTCTCCGGTTCAAGATGCGCACGGCCCCCCTGGCGGAGCCATGGTCGCGTTGTCATGTTAGCTTCGGTTAGCCTGTTGAGCCGCCGTTCACACGTTGGAGTAAACGTGCAAAAAGGCGTGTCCCGCCCATATCCAGCGCATCAGTTCATCTCAATTTTGCATGGGTCAAAATATTTGTAAACAGGAATTCAAGGCATTTCTTGATGGTTGCTTACCTATTATTAAGTATAAACCGATATATACGTAATTTATCGAATTCAAGATATTAAATGTACTTTATATTCCAGGATCAATATGAACCATGTTGCGGATATGATTCTACTGTCTCTCCGAGCATCCTCCGTCCACAGGCACCCTGCCGCGCCCACCGCCTCGAGACGATTGCGGCGGGGTCCTGCCAGATACATCGCATCATTCCGCTTTTTCGTTTCGCTGGCGTACCAACACCGAGTCCGCCACTTCGTCCCACTGCGCGAGGACACGGTCCTTTGAGTATCGCTTCGTGGTCTCGGTTGCACGCAAGGAAAGCCGCGCTCTCAGCCCCTCGTCCGAGAGCAGCCGGGCGAGGCCCTCGGCCAGCGCCACCGGATCTTCCGGAGGCACGAGCAAGCCATCCTCGTCATGGCTGATCATCGATGCCGGGCCCCATTTGCAGTCGAAGCTCACCACTGGCAGACCCGCCGCCATCGCTTCGAGCAATACGATGCCCCAGCCTTCATAGCGCGACGACAGGACGAAGACGTCGGCGCATTCCACCCATTGCCCCGGCTTCGCGGTAACGCCCGGCATTTCGACGCGACCCTCGAGCCCGAGCGCGCGGCGCCTTTCCTCCAGTTTGCCCCGATCATCGCCCTCGCCCCAGATCACGAGGCGCCAGTCGGGAAAGAATGCCTCGATCTTTGCGAATGCCTCCAGCAGGATGTCGAAGCCCTTCTGATGCGTCAGTCGACCGACGGCGGCAACGACCTTTTCGCCCCGGCGCTTTTCCCAGCCCATCGGCAGGTCGACTGCGTTGGGTATGACCCAGGATCGTCGCCGCATGCCTTGCGGAAAGAACTCCATCGCACCTGTGGTCATGGCGACCAGCCCCCAGGCACGGGGATAGAGCATTTCCTGCAGGCGTTTCCAGCCGCTCCCGAAGGGTTGTGCCTCGGGATTGTTGCGCTCCGAAACGATGACCGGAATGCCGGTTCCCAGCGTCGACAGCAAGGCCAGGACGTTCGTGCGCGTCAGAAAACTGAGGATGAAATCCGGCTTGATGGCGCCGATCGTGCGCCGCATGCGATGAATCCGCTGGAGCACCAGCCAGGCGGCCTCGACATTCGAGGTGCGTCTTGGAGGAATGCCGATCCGCACGACCGATATGCCGGGCGCGAGTTCGTAATAGGGTTTCGTTCCGGGCGGCTCCAGCGTCAGGATGGTCACCCCGAAACCGCGACTGAGCCAATGATTGGCGACGAGGCTGACGACATGCTCGCTGCCACCCGCGCCAAGGCCCGGCACCACGATGACGACCTTCGGCGCAATCCCGTTTTGCGAGACATCGACGCGAAAATGGTCGAAATTCTGGTTCATCTTTCCTCATATCCGGCGGTAAGCCGCTCCGGGCGGCAGGGTGCTGTCTATCGCAGAAGCGTGCCGGCGATCCGCTCCTCTGAAAGAGCCTCCATGACCTGGTCGAAGTTTGGCCATCCGTCGCCGTCCGAATCCTGCCAGGGGTCGGCAACCGTCGCATCTGCGCCGAACCGCCCCTCGATCATGTCGGGCATTCCGTCCTCGTCCTCGTCCTTGAATGGCGTGCCACTCTCGATCACCGGCAGGTCTCCCGCAGCCCGCAGAATCTTGCCGCGGCCCGGCTTGTCTATGACGCCGATGCCCCGCACGAGGCGGCGATCCACGTCGTCCCGCGGGAATGCGCCCGCACGCCTGACGACGTTGTCATAGGCCTGCCGCGCCGAAACGATGGCCTCCACGGAAATCGGGCACGGCGGCTTTGCCACGATGTACTGGGTCGTATCCGGCGCAACCAGCACCACCGACTTCTCTTCCGGCGCCCAGGTCTCGTTATCACGTTGGTAGATATTCGGGCCGTCGATTGTCTCGATCGCATTCCAGTTGATTGCGTAGGTGACCCGGTCGGTACTCGGCCCGGCCTTGAAATAATTGCCGACATAGGAGACCGGCGTGCCGCCGGGGTATTGTGAGAAGATCTCGCCCCATTCGGACTTGGCGTTGAAGAAGAGATTGTTGACGATGTCTATGCACGAGCCGCCATAATGGTTGTCATCGGGATTGCGGTCGGAGTTCGATATGCAGGCATTCTGCCAGAAGGTAATCTTCTGCGGCTGCCGCGGATCCGACCCCAGCAGCGCGCATTTGCTGTGCTTTTCCAGCCCTTCGCCAAAGATCGAGTGGGCGACGGTCAGCTCCGTCGCGTCGCCGTGGGAATTGAAATTCTCGTCGGTGGCCCAGGACCCCGAGACGTGATCGATATAGACCCGGCGACTGTTCTCGACGGTGATCGCATCGACATTCTTCACCGAGTTTGGAAAGCGCGGGCGGACCCGGATATGCCGGAGAATGACATCGTGCCCCCCCTTGACGACGAGCGGCGTGTGCTTCTTGTCCTTGTTGGTCTCGCTGATCGTGATGAGAATTCCACCGCCCGGGGCCGTCTGACCGAGCACCGAGAGAAAGCTGTTTTCCGCCTTTACGATGATCGGCCGCTTGAGCTGGATCACGCCGCCGACCTTGAAGATGCAGTTTCGCGGACCCTCGGCCTGCATGCACGCCCTCAGGCTTCCCGGCCCCTTGTCCTCGAGTGTGGTCACCACAACCATCCTGCCGCCGCGACCGCCTTCGCTATACCTTCCATGCCCCTGAGCGCCCGGAAAGGCGACGAGCACAGACGAAGCGGACGCAACCGCCGCAGTGAGGCCGATGCAGACGGAAACAATGACAATCAGGCTCCGCGCAAGACCATGGGCCTTGGTCATGCATGCACTCCTTCCCGCGCAAGAATTTTCGTAGGATCACTCCGGCAGGATTTCCGGTTTTCTTGAAAAGAGTAGCAAATGAAAACAATACGTCAATTTACGAACGTGTGAAACATATATTCGAAATCCGCCTTTGATGAGTGAATGTTATATTCAATGATTGATATATATATTTAAATAATGCCGAGAAGTAGAACCGTATCCCGAAATAGTATTATATGGACACTCCACCGGCGAATGGTATTATTCCCGGCAGATGGCCTCGTCTCTGTGTGCGACCGAAGTATCCGTGTTCCGAGAGCGAAACAGATTTGACTTACTCGCCGCCATACAGGAACACCGGGAACGCGATCAGCGATCCGATCGTGGTTGCGTTCCCCTTTATCGGTGACGAATTGGGCGGAAGCCATATTTCGGCGATCAGCCTGATCGCCGAGATCGATGCCCGCGAGGTCAGCCCTCTCATCCTGCTGCACCGGGAGGGTGAACTGCTGGCGGAATATCTGAAGCAACGGGGAATTCCCTATCTCATCGCGCCCGAATGTCCGATTCTCTCGCCGTCGCGCCGCGCCCCCCGAAGCAACCCCATCTTCACCGGCATCGATTATCTCGCATCGGTTCCGGGGCTCGTGCGCTTCCTCCGGAAGCAGGGCGTCGATGTGGTCCATACCAATGACGGCAGGATGCACGCGACATGGGCGCTCCCCGCGCGCCTTTCCGGTGCCCGCCTGCTCTGGCATCATCGCGGCGACCCGACGGCGCAGGGCGCGAACATGCTGGCTCCGCTTCTGGCCAACCAGATCGTGACTGTATCGAATTTCGCTCAGCCGCGCTGGCCGATCCTTCCAATCAAGCGGCGCATCCGCGTCATTCACAGCCCGTTCGACCACCCGCCTTCGATTCCAGACCGGCAGGAGTGCCGCATGGCGATGGTGAGAGAACTGGGCATCCCCGACGATGTCCGCTTCGTCGGCTATTTCGGCGGGCTCATCGAACGCAAGCGGCCACTCCTTTTCGTCGAGGTGATAGCCGAATACAGCCGCCGGCATCCGGAGATCGCCCTGCACGGATTGCTGTTCGGAAAACCTGAGGCAGGTGGCCCGCCGCTTGACGAGGACGTGCGGAGGCTTGCTGAGGAGCGCGGCGTGTCCGATCGCGTCCACGTCATGGGATTTCGAGCACCGGTCTCACCCTACATGTGCGCCGTGGATGCGCTGCTCGTGCCGGCAGTGAACGAACCTTTCGGACGGACGCTCGTCGAGGCGATGCTTCTCGGCACGCCTGTCATCGCCACCAATCACGGCGGCAATCCGGAAGCGATCCGCGATGGCGAGAACGGCTTGCTGGTCGCGCCGGAAGATGCCGGCGCCTTCATCACGCCGTTGCATCGACTGCTGACGGATGGCACGGAATGGCACCGCATCAGCGAACATGCGCGGGCGCAGGCTCTCGTTCGATACGGCACGCACGCCCATGTCAGCGGCATAACCAACATCTACAAGGAAATGGTGGGCCGGCGATGATCTCCGCGCCACCCGAACCGCCAGCGCCATGCCGTGTCGGGGGCAAGCGGCGATGAACATGCGCGACATCGACTTCCTCATCATCGGCGCGACAAAGAGCGCGACGACCTGGCTGCAGCAATCCCTGCAGGGACACCCGGAAATTTACATGCCCGACCCGGAACTCCATTACTTCAGCCGGGAATACGAAAAGGGGAGCAGTTGGTATCTCGACCAGTTCAGGCCGTCGCGTCTTCACCGCATCATTGGGGAAAAGTCCAATTCCTATATGGACACGCCGGCTGCCTGCGGGCGCATCCGCCGAGACTTGCCCGACGTCAAGCTGATCGCCCAGTTGCGCAACCCGGTGGAGCGCGCTTATTCGGATTATTGCATGCTTTACCGGAGGGGCGAGGTTGGATCCGACATTGGACAATACCTGGATCCGCAGGTCGGCGGCGGCGACCGCCTGCTCCGGGGCGGTCTCTACTACGACCAGCTCCAGGCATTCATGGACAGCTTTCCGGCGAGCCGGCTCCTTGTCCTTCTCTACGAGGGCATCCTGACGGAACCGCAATCGCAGTTGAACACGGTCGCGCGCTTTCTCGGATTGCAGTCTGAACTCGACGTGCCGCCCGTCGGCTCGAAGGTCAAGGACAGGACCCAGTCCGTCGTCGGCCCCGGCTTGCGGCGCGCGCTGGCGCCGCTCAAGCCGATCGTCAGTCCTTTTCGGCACGCGCCCGTTCTTCGGGACCTGCGTTCGCTGATTGCTCGGCCACCGCGTTACGCACCTCTCGGCGATGACCTCCGCAAGCGCCTGATCGAATTCTACATGCCACAGGTGGAGAAACTCGGGCCTTTGGTCGGGCGGGACCTTTCAGTCTGGCTGGCGGACGTCGATCCGGCCGGCGGGTCCTCGAAGAACGGTCGGGCGCCGGGGCTGTGAGATCAGGCCGATTCAATCGACCGGCCTGCGGTTCAAGCAAAACGCCAAGCGAGCTCGGTCGTTTCGCCTATCGAGCTCGCGATCTCAAATCGACTCAAGATTTTGAGCGGTCTGCACGGACGGGCAGCGCAAGAGCAGTGCGACGCGACGACAGCCTCGCGCGCCTGCTCAACTGCACGAGCCCTGAAATCAGTCTCCGGATTTCCCCGCAATATATTAGCAGGCACGGAAATGACTTCCTCGTGGAAATATAAACTTCGCAATGAAAATATATAGTTTGATACTGATCGAGATTATCGATGTACCTTTGTACACAATTGCCCGGTAGCCCACAGCCTCCCATGCAACGCCGGGAATTCTTGTAGACAAGAATGCGAAGATGAGCGATTTCTGTCAATTACAGGTTGGCCGTTGGTGATTCGGTATCGTCTCTTCTGCACAGTCAGACTGCCTGAAGACCGGAGGTGAAGCCTCTTGATGGGTTTCCGACGCATCCCGAACGCTGATGTGTCTCCGGGAAGTATATGTGTTGAATAAGTCCTGGCGACACCGTTGACAGACATGTGGTTCGCAAGTCGAGCCTCAACAAACGTCTGGGGTGCGCCGCTGGGCTATTTTGCCAGGGCTGTGGAGCCGGAATGCACGAGAACGGCCCAGGGAACTATCGCTGGCGGGCGATGTTCGCATGCAGCCAAGACATGTGAATGCGCGACATGCAGGGAAATCTCGAATGGAACACGTGTTTACGCTCCGGGCGGCGGATGTTACCGCCGATAGCAAGGCATCGGTCGTTTCCCTTGCCAGCCATCGCGTGAACCGGAGCAAGACAAGCCATATGGAGCCGGAGGCGCCAAAGGTCGGGACGTCGTATCGGTCACGGCGTACCAACCGCAATTTGCTGGTTACCGCCATCGAGGATGACCGGGTCTATTATCGGGTCGACGGATACGACACCCAGTCTCCGTTGTTTCTGCCCACGGAGAAGTTCATGCATCTCGTTGGGTTGGACAGGAAATCCGAATAGCAGCCCGCTGGCCTTGCTTTCGACACTCGGTTATATCCGACGATAAATATCGCACCCCCAAAGAGCATGCTACTTTTGGCATGGACCATGCTTTGGAAAGGCTTCCGGAAATGTCTGCGCTCGCGACATTGCACGGCAGGCAGAGGCGCGGATGAACTCGATCTATCGGTTTGCGCGACAGATTCTGACTGTAGCAAAGCTTCGGCCGTATGCAGCCGCTGCGGATTGCTTTCTGGTGTCATTTCCAAAATCGGGGCGGACATGGCTGCGTTACCTGCTCTCGCACTATTTTGCGCACTTGCACGACGAGAGCGGAACCGTCGACCTGGTCAGCATGTTCTCGGTGCTGCCGAATTTCGACGTGGACCCTGTCCGGGGCATTCCCGCCTTTCGCTTGCGGTTCGACGACCTGCGCACGCCGCGTGTCTGGGTGACCCACCTCGGATATGACCGCAAGCTGTTTCTCGACAAGCCCGCCATCATGATCGTCCGCGATCCCCGGGACGTGATCGTCTCGGCCTACTTCCACGCCACACGCCACAAGCACAATTTCGACGGCGACATACTGGAGTTCATCGGCCATGCGTCATTGGGCGCCCCGGTCATGTGCAGATACCTCAATGGATGGGCGAAGGGCATTTCGGAGCGGCGGTCCCACGTGCTCAGTTTCGAGGCGCTGGTTGAGGATCCCGTCTCGGAACTCGTCACCACCCTGCAGTTCCTCGGTCTGCCGATCGTACCGAGCGCCGTCGAGGCAGCGGTGGCCGCGGGCGACTTCCGGACGATGCAGGCCCTGGAAAAGCGCCAGGGCATCCCCGGCCACTCCTATGATCGGAACGATCCCGACAGTCTACGGATGCGACGGGGCGTGCCCGGCGGCTACGTCGATTATCTGGATGCCGATGCACTCGCGGAACTCGACCGGATCTGCGAGCGCGATCTTACATCAGCCGCAAGGGCCTTGCTTCATCCAGGCCAGCGGGGCGCCCAGCCGGGATCGATCGCCGTCCGCGCCACCGTGGCGACCGCCGACGGCTGAAAGCCTCCCCCGCCCTTGTACGCCGACCGCGCAGGCTCGCCATCCCGACAATTCCGTGTATAATTCCCGAAAATGCGTTGGTACGCTGATGAATTCGACATACGTGCCGATTGTCTCGCTATATTCCGCCGCAAAGGGAGTTCTTTTCAGATCTCTTCCAGAGCGGCTGATTGCGTTCCTTAGGCTTATTTTTTCGGTATTCGCCCTGGTTGCGATCTACATTGATCCGACAAATCCAGCGACTTATGTCGAAGAGATATATATTCTATTCTCACTATATGTAATATATTCAGCAATATTAACTTATGTATCGTCTTCAATTAATTTCCGTTTCCCTCTGCAGCTTATCATCCACTGCACCGACATCGCCGCTCTCTCGGTCGCAGTTTTGCTGACCGATGGCCTCGGAAGCCCATTCTTCACCTTTTACACCTTCACCCTGTTCACGGCCACGATGCGGTGGGGCTGGCGGGGCGCCTTCTCCACGGCCGCCGTGCTCGCAGTCCTCTTTGTTGCCATCAGCTGGGAGGACCTCGAATTCAGGCTTTCAAAGGACTCGCAGAGCAACATTCTCATCATGCGTGGCCTCTATCTGTTCGTTTCTGCCGCCATGCTCGGCTATCTCGGCGCTTACATGGACAGGAGCCGCCGGCGGCTGGCACGCCTCGCCGCATGGCCCCTGGAAAGTGGCGCAGTCGGCAGTTCCTCGCCGCTCGGCGCCTTGCGCCATGCCACCAACGTTCTTGGAGCACGGTGGGTCCTCGTCGTCTGGTGGGATGAAGCCACGCAGTTGAAGCGCGTCGCCTACTGGTCCAAAGCTGCGTCGGGCTTCGCCGAGCTCGACACTTTCGCACCATGGGAAGATCTCGTCCTCAGCAGCCAGAAGGCAGAGTTCTTTCCCAGCGGCGTCGCCGCCCGGGAGATGTGGCATGCGATCGATGCGCTTGTATCACCACTGGACCAGGAGGCTCGACCAGGACCGGCGAAGCCCCGGCAACGGTCCTTCGCGTTTGCGCCGCTTCAAAGCCGGCATTTTCGAGGAGGTGTATTGATCGGCGATCTCTCCTACCATGGCGAGGACATCGTATCGCTCGGCGAGATCGTGGCGATCCGCATCAGCGCCGACCTCGAGCGCGATCTTCTGACCCGCGAGGTCGCCGAAGCCGCCATGGTGCAGGAGCGCGAGCGCGTCGCCCGCGACATGCATGACAGTGTTCTCCAGGACCTGACGGCAGCCAGCCTGATCCTGAAATCGGCACTGGCACAGATACCCCCAGGCCCCTCCGCTGCATTGAAGGAAGTGAGTTGGCTGCTTGCCAATCAACAGCGCCGGATACGTACCTTCGTCGAGCGCACAAGCCTCGATGCCGCGCCAGCCCCGCAGTCCCTCGAGGAACAGCTCGATCTGCTGCTCCGTACGCTGGAGCGCCAGTGGAAATGCCGGCTGAATGCAACGGTCGCGCCACCCGGCCTCCGGTTGCCCGGCTCCCTATCCCTCCATGTCTTCCAGCTGATATCGGAAGCGATCGCCAACGCGGCGCGCCACGGTCAGGCCAGCGAAGTCGCCATCGCAATCAGCGCAAGCGATCAGCATGTCAGCATTCGCATCCGGGACGACGGCACCGGGATGCCGACCGGCAACAAGGGCGCCGTCGTCGCCAAGCCCCGCTCCATTCGAAAGCGGGTCGCAGATCTCGATGGCACGCTCGACCTTTCCAGCATCCCGGGCCACACGCAGCTGTCGATAAGGATCCCCGTCCATGACTGCCGCTGAGACCTCGATCGTCCTGGCCGATGACCATCCCCTTGTATTGCGGGGGCTTGTTGACCTGTTCTCGACCGAGACCGACCTCCGGGTGATCGGCACCGCCACCGACGGCAGGGCGGCTCTCGACCTGATCATCGAGAAAGGTCCGGCGATAGCCGTGCTCGACCTGGTCATGCCGCGTCTGAGCGGGCTGGAGGTACTGCGTGAACTGACGCATCTGGGCGCGCCCTCGCGCGTGGTGTTCCTCAGCGCCCTGATAACCGATCAGCAAAGCATCGAGGCCATCGGCGTAGGCGCCTGGGGCATCCTGCTCAAGGAAAGCGCGCCCGAGGCCCTCGTGGAATGCCTGCGCTGCGTCCGCTTCGGGAAGCGCTGGTTGCCGGGCAATCTGCTCGATGCCCGCGTCGATACCCGCGCGATCGGCTTTCCGGACCGCGCCTCACCGGATGCGGACGCTCCGTTTCTGTCCGAGGTGCTGACGACCCGCGAACGGGAAATCGTCAACCTCGTCGCCCGTGGCCTGTCGAACAGGCATATCGGGGTCTTGCTGGGCCTAACGGAAGGCACCATCAAGATTCACCTCCACAATGTCTATTCCAAGCTCGACATCACCAACCGGACGGCGCTGGCGGCCAGAGTCATCCGTTCGGGCGTGGACTGAGGAAAGTCGGAACCTACATGTCGAACGAGAGCGACTTTGGCGCGCCACGGCGACAACCGGGGCAAGGTCCAGGCGGCAAGCCATACGCTTTCACACGCGACCAACCCGCCCACAAAGTGAGATAAGGCAGACAAAACATGGTGATATGGCGGACAGAGCGGGATTCGAACCCGCGGTACGCTTTCACGTACACACACTTTCCAGGCGTGCGCCTTCAACCACTCGGCCACCTGTCCTTTGCAAGCCTGTCGGCGTGTGTTCGGCGCGCGATCACATCCAAGGCTTTCGGGCGCGGATATATACTGAGGTTATCTTCCATAGCAAGCCTGCCCGACCGCTTTTTTCGACACTCTGTCACACCGTCGTCATCGGGAAACATTGAAACCGTTCATTCACCGTTCTATGTGATCTGTGAGTTGCGCCGGCCGCCAGTGCCGGCGCGGGAGTTGGGCCATGCGTTTCCTGTTGCGTTTCTTCAGCCTGCTTTTCCTGGTCGGGGCGGTGATGACCGGGATCATCGACGCGATCCAGTCCGTTGCGAGTGCCACGGCCGTCATCATGCCGTTCGGCGCTGCGATCTTCAGCGTGAACCCTGATATTCTTGCCGCGGCGGAAACCTACGCGATCACCCACCTGCCGCCGTTCGTGTGGAACGGCATTGCGGAATGGCTTCTCCTCCAACCCGCCTTCGCGGTGTTTCTGTGCCTCTCGCTGTTGTTCTGGGTCATGGCATTCAAGCGCGAACCCATGGCCGGGCGCTTCGCCGCCTGACTGGTACAAGTCGTTGATTTGAAAAGATTTCCGATCAACTGCCGGTTATTTTTACCAATTGAAAAATTTTTGGTGAATTTTTTGCTTGGCCATGCAAGGATGCCGCCAGCCGGGCCTCGGGAGGTATGGGGCCGGTCGCAGGTTGCGTGGCGCGCTTACGCTTTTGGTGGAGGCGTGCCCGGGCTGCACCAAAGAACGTGTTGGCAAAAACAGGGCTAAAAAATGAAAAAAATTCTTCTGACACTCATGGCGACTGCATCTATGGCCGCATCGGCCCTGGCAGCCGATGTCAAGCCGGCCATCATCTACGACCTGGGCGGAAAGTTCGACAAGTCGTTCAACGAGGCGGCCTATAACGGCGCCGAGAAGTTCAAGGCCGAGACCGGCATCGAATATCGCGAATTCGAGATCGCCAACGACGCCCAGCGCGAACAGGCGCTGCGCAAGTTCGCCGGCGACGGCAACAACCCGATCGTGGTGGCGGGCTTCTCCTGGGCCGCCGCGCTCGAAAAGATCGCGCCGGAATATCCCGACACCAAGTTCGCGATCATCGACATGGTCGTCGTCGGCCAGCCCAACGTCAAGTCGATCGTCTTCAAGGAACAGGAAGGTTCCTACCTCGCCGGCATCATGGCGGCGCTGGCGGCCACGTCCAACAAGGTCGGCTTCGTCGGCGGCATGGACATCCCGCTGATCCACAAGTTCGCCTGCGGCTATGTTGGCGGTGTCAAGTCGGTCAAGCCGGACGCGGAAGTGTTCCAGGCTTACACTGGCTCCGATCCGTCGGCATGGAACGACCCGGTCAAGGGCGGTGAAATCACCAAGTCGCAGATCAGCCAGGGCGCCGACGTCGTCTATCACGCAGCCGGCGGCACCGGCGTGGGCGTGCTCCAGGCGGCTGCCGAAGCGGGCAAGCTCGGCATCGGCGTCGATAGCAACCAGAACGGCCTGCAGCCGGGCAAGGTGCTGACATCGATGCTCAAGCGCGTCGACGTCGCCGTCTACTCGTCCTTCATGGATGCCAAGGACGACAAGTTCGTCGCCGACATCCAGAATCTCGGCCTCAAGGAAGAGGGCGTGGGCGTTGCGCTCGACGACAACAACAAGGCGCTCGTGACCCCTGAAATGACCGCCGCCGTCGACAAGGCCAAGGCCGACATCATCGCCGGCACGGTCACCGTCCACGACTACATGTCCGACGAGAAGTGCCCCTACTGAGACTGACGAAATGAAAGCCCGCGCGACCCTTCCGGGTGGCGCGGGCGTTTTCGTATCGGGGAAACGGCACGGATCCCAGCGGCCTCAGTAGTGCGGCGGCTTGGTTATCGCGGGGGCTTCGAGGCTTGCCTCTTCGAGAGCGGAGAAGCGTTGGAGCAGGCGTTCGAGCGTCTTCTGCAACTGGTCGACTGTCGTCCACTGGTTCGCCAGTTCGGCCGACAGCTCGTCGATCGTGTGTGACTGGTGCGCTACGAGTTCCTCCAGCCTGGTGATGCGCTGCGCTTGATTGTTCTCGGCCGCATTCATCGGTGTTTTCCTCGATCTTTCTCGTCAAAGGCGCTGGACATCCCGTCCGGAACCTTCAAATCTGTTGCAAGCCGCGTGAGCCAAGGGAGCCGCGCCGCCAGCGATTGGACCGTCATGAGCGAACTCGCCATCGAACTCAAGGGCATCGACAAGAGCTTCGGGCCTGTCCATGCCAACAAGGCCATCGACCTCAAGGTCAGGCAGGGCACCATCCACGGCATCATCGGCGAGAACGGCGCCGGCAAGTCGACGCTGATGTCGATCCTCTACGGGTTCTACCAGGCCGACAAGGGCGAGATCCATATTGGTGGCAGGCATGCCAGTATCAAGGATCCCAGCGCCGCGATCGCCGCCGGCATCGGGATGGTCCACCAGCACTTCATGCTGGTGGAGAATTTCACGGTGCTCGAGAATGTCATGCTCGGCGCCGAGGACAGCCCGATCCTCAACAAGGGCATCGTCAAGGCGCGCGCCGAACTCAAGCGGCTGGAAAAAGAGTACGAGATGGAAGTCGATCCCGACGCGGTCATCCAGGAACTGCCCGTCGGCATCCAGCAGCGGGTGGAAATCCTGAAGGCCCTGTTCCGCGGCGCCGACATCCTGATCCTCGACGAGCCCACAGGCGTTCTGACTCCTGCCGAGGCTGACCATCTCTTCCGCATCCTTCGCCAGCTCAAGGATCAGGGCAAGACCGTCATCCTCATCACCCACAAGCTGCGCGAGATCATGGCAATCACCGACGAAGTCTCGGTCATGCGCCGCGGCGAGATGGTGGCGACGCGCGAGACGGCAAAGACCTCGGTCGAAGAACTGGCCGAACTCATGGTCGGCCGCCGGGTGCTGCTGCGCGTCGAAAAGGGCGAGGCCCATACCGGGGACGTCAAGCTTTCTGTCAAGGGCCTGACGGTGAAGGACAGCCGTGGCGTCACCATGGTCGACGACGTCTCCTTCAACGTCCGCGCCGGCGAGATCGTCGGCATCGCGGGCGTCGCCGGAAACGGCCAGTCGGAGCTGCTCGAAGCCATTGCCGGCATGCGCCCCGCCAGGGCCGGCACCGTGCTTCTCGACGGCGCGCCCGTCGAGGTGACAGGCAGGGCAGATGCGGCGGAGCTCCGCAAACGCGGCCTCGCCCATGTGCCGGAGGACCGCCATCATGCCGGCTTGGTGCTGAAGTTCGAGGAGAGCGAGAACGCCATCCTCGGCTATCACGACGATCCGCAATACCAGTCGAACGGCATTCTGAAGATCGACGCGATCCGTGCCGACGCCCAGAAGAAGATCGAGCAATACGACATCCGGCCGCCCAATCCACGGCTCAAGACCGCCAATTTCTCCGGCGGCAACCAGCAGAAGATCGTGCTGGCGCGTGAGATGGAGCGCGACCCGATCGTCCTGATCATCGGCCAGCCGACGCGCGGCGTCGATGTCGGCGCGATCGAATTCATCCATCGCCGTATCATCGAGATGCGCGACGCCGGCAAGGCGATCCTGCTGGTCTCGGTCGAACTCGACGAGATCTGCTCGCTGTCGGACCGCGTGCTGGTCATGTTCGCCGGCCGCGTCGTCGGCGAGCGCTCACCCGATACGCCGGAAGGCGAACTCGGCCTGCTTATGGCCGGCGTGGAAGGAAAGATGGAGGCGGCCGAATAATGAGCGCACCCTTTGCGAAGCTGCCCAACTGGGCGGAATACGGGCTCATCCCGCTGGTCAACCTGGCCGTCGCCTTTCTGGTGGCTGGCCTGGTCGTGCTCTTTGTCGGCGAGAGCCCGTGGCGGGCTGCCTCCCTGATGGTCACGGGCGCCTTCGGTTCGGGGGAAGGGCTCGGGTATACGCTGTTCTACGCCACGAACTTCATCTTTGCCGGGCTTGCCGTCGCCGTCGCATTCCACACCGGCCTGTTCAACATCGGCGTCGAGGGCCAGGCCTATGTCGGCGGCATCGGCGTGGCCATCGCCTGCCTGACCTTCGACCAGACGATGCCCTGGTATGTCGTCTTCCTGCTCTCCATCGTCGGAAGTGCAGCATTCGGCGCACTCTGGGCACTGATCCCGGCCTGGCTGCAGGCCTATCGCGGCAGCCACATCGTCATCACCACCATCATGTTCAACTACATCGCCTCCAGCCTGATGCTGTGGATGCTGATCAACGTCTTCAAGCCGCTCGGCTCGATGGCGCCGCAGTCGCGCACCTTCGGCCCCGGCGGCGAACTGCCGAAGCTCGACTGGCTGCTGGCGATCTTCGGGCTCGACAACCGCAATTCGCCGTTCAACCTGTCCTTCCTGCTGGCGCTGCTTGCCGCCTTCCTGGTCTGGGTGCTGATCTGGCGCACGCGGCGGGGCTATGAAATGCGCACGCTCGGCTTCTCCGCCGGCGCAACCCGCTATGCCGGCATTTCCGAGCCGCGCACCATTGTCATGACCATGCTGATCTCGGGCGGCCTGGCCGGCCTGCTGGCCATCAATTCGATCATGGGCGACCAGCACCGCATCCAGCAGGATTTCGTCGCCGGCGCCGGCTTTGTCGGCATCGCGGTGGCGCTGATGGGCCGCTCGCATCCGGTCGGCATCATCCTCGCCGCGGTGCTGTTCGGCATGCTCTATCAGGGCGGCGCCGAAATCGCCTTCGAGATGCCCAATATCTCGCGCGACATGATCGTGGTCATCCAGGGTCTCGTCATCCTCTTCGCCGGCGCGCTGGAACACCTGTTCCGGCCGGCCATCACCACGAGCTTCGTTCGGCTTCGAACGCGGCGGGTGACCACGAATTCGGCATCGGGGATCTGACCATGAATTACGCGGACCTCATTTCCATCCTGCAGGGCACCATCCGCATGTCGGTGCCGCTCATCCTGACGGCATTGGCCGGCCTCTATGCCGAACGCTCCGGCGTCGTCGATATCGGGCTTGAGGGCAAGCTGCTCGCCGCCGCCTTCGCCGGTGCCTCCGCCGCCGCCGTCTCCGGCTCCGCCATCCTCGGCCTGGCCGCTGCCGTCATCTGTGCCGTCTCCTTCTCGGCGATCCACGGCTATGCCTCGATCTCGCAGCGCGGCGACCAGATCGTGTCGGGAACGGCGATCAACTTCATCGCCATGGGCGCGACCGTCATCATTGGCCAGGCCTGGTTCAACATGGCCGGGCGAACGCCCTCGCTGCCGGCCGAGGCCAAGTTCGATGGCACCTGGAGCCTGCCCTTCGCCGACCAGGTCGCCGGCATCCCGATCTTCGGCGATCTCTATTCACGGGTACTTTCCGGACACTACTGGCTGACCTATTTCGCCTATGCGCTGATCCCGATCTCCTGGTGGATCCTCTACCGCACCCGCTTCGGCCTGCGCCTCCGCGCCGTTGGTGAAAATCCCGGCGCGGTCGACACGGCCGGCATATCCGTCGTGCGCCTGCGCTACCAGGCCGTATTGCTCGGCGGTGTCTTCGTTGGCCTGGCCGGCGCGTTCCTCTCGATGGCGGTGAGCGCCGGCTTCACCAAGGGCATGTCGGCGGGCAAGGGCTTTATCGCGCTGGCCGCCCTGGTCTTCGCCAACTGGAAGCCGCGCAACATACTGTTCACCTGCCTGCTCTTCGGCTTCCTCGATGCGCTGTCGATCAACATGCAGGGCAAGACCATTCCGCTCGTCGGCGCGATCCCGGTCCAGCTCTGGACCGCCCTGCCCTATATCCTCACGGTCGTGCTGCTTGCGGGTTTCATCGGCAAGGCGATCCCGCCCAAGGCGTCTGGCACGCCTTACGTGAAGGAGCGCTGACATGGCTGTCACCGACACGCTGTTTGCGGCGGCGCGTGAAGCCATGGCGCTTTGCCACGCGCCCTACTCGAAATTCCCTGTCGGCGCCGCGATCCTCGCCGAGGACGGTCGTGTCTACAAGGGCGCCAATATCGAGAACCTCGCCTTTCCGCAGGGCTGGTGCGCGGAATGCACGGCCATAGGCGCCATGGTGATGGGTGGTGCACGGAAGATACGCGAAATCGGCGTCATCGCCGAAAAGATGGCCTTCTGTCCGCCCTGCGGCGGCTGCCGCCAGAAGATCCTTGAATTCGCCGATGCCGAGACCCGCATTCATCTCTACGATGGCGCGGGCGCGGTGAAGACAATGACGATGGACGAACTGCTGCCGTTCAGCTTCCAGACCGACACGATCGACAAGGGCTGACCCACCATGCTCCCGCAGGAGATCATCAAGGCCAAGCGCGACGGTCAGGCGCTTGCCGCCGCCGACATCGCATCCTTCATGACAGCGCTCGCCGATGGCAGCCTGTCCGAGGGCCAGGCTGCCGCCTTCGCCATGGCCGTCTGGTTCAACGGCATGGACCGCGACGAAACGGTAGCGCTCACGCTCGCAATGCGCGATTCAGGCGATGTCATGGCCTGGCCAGACCTCGACCGGCCTGTGGCAGACAAGCATTCGACCGGCGGCGTCGGCGACAATGTCTCGCTGATGCTGGCACCCATCGTCGCCGCCTGCGGCGCCGCCGTGCCGATGATCTCGGGCCGGGGTCTGGGCCACACCGGCGGCACGCTCGACAAGCTCGAATCCATTCCCGGCTACGATATCCTGCCCAGCGCCGCTCGGTTCCAGGCGATTGTTCGCGAGGTCGGCTGCGCCATCATCGGCCAGACCGGCGAGATCGCCCCGGCCGACAAGCGGCTCTATGCCATCCGCGACGTCACGGCGACGGTCGATTCCGTGCCGCTGATCACCGCCTCGATCCTGTCGAAGAAGCTCTCCGCCGGGCTCGGTTCGCTGATCATGGACGTCAAGGTCGGCAACGGCGCCTTCATGCAGACAATAGACGAGGCCCGCACACTGGCCCGCTCCATCGTCGATGTCGCGGGCGGCGCCGGTGTCCGCACCTCGGCACTCATCACCGACATGAACCAGCCGCTCGCCGATTGCGCCGGCAATGCGCTGGAAGTGGCCAGTGCGATGGAGTTCCTGGACGGCGGCAAGGCAGGCACGAGGCTCGAACGGATCGTGATGACCTTCGCCGCCCATATGCTGGTCAATTCGGGCATCTGCGCCTCGCTCGCAGACGCCGAGGTCCTGGCGCACGAGGCACGCGCCAGCGGTGCCGCGCTCGACCTGTTCGGCCGCATGGTTCGCGCGCTGGGCGGCCCGTCCGACTTTTCCACGAACTGGAAAAAGCACCTGCCGGTCGCGCCGGTCGTCAGGCCGATTCTTGCGGAACAGGACGGCCATATCGCGGCCTACACGACCCGCGAGGTTGGGCTGGCCGTGATCGCACTGGGTGGGGGACGGCTGCATCCCGACGATGCCATTGATCACCGCTCGGGCTTTGACGCGATCCTGCCGATCGGTACGAAAGTGGCCAGGGGCGAGCCGATCGCCTTCGTCCATGCCGCCGACGAGGCCTCTGCCGAGCGCTGTGCACGGCGTTATGTTTCCACAGTGACCATCAGCGAAGAGGCGCCGCCGGTATCGCCGGTCATACTGGAAACGGTCAGTTGATGAGCTTGAGCTCGTCGTTCTGGGCGCGATAGCCGGACAGCTTCTTGAGGAAGCTCATGCCGATCAGCGGATAGCTGAGGCCCTTGCCGCGGATCACCATCGCTTCGACATTGCGGACAGAGACCGTGCCGATCTCGATCGACTTCAGGCTGATGCGCGCTGCCTTCACCTTGCCGTTGGCAGTCAGCACCTCGTAGCGGAACCGAAGTTCGTTGCCGCCATAGCCGAGGTTGCGTGCCGTCGACTCGCTCATGGTGACGAAAGTGGCCCCCGTATCGATCAGCGAATCCACCGGCTTCCCGTTGATCCGGAACCGCCCCGCGAAATGGCCCGCGTCATTGGCCTTCATCACGTAGTTCCTGCCGTTGTCGACATCCGCGGAGACCAGTGTTGCCTGTGCCTCGACGACCGTGTCCGGCTTTCCGCCCTTGTCGATGAAGCCGACCATGCTGGGCACGTTGACGGCGACCATGATGGTCGAAGACCAGATGAGGATTGCGCGACCGATCATGGCATTTTTCCGGGTTGAACCTACCCCGAAACGCTATGTCCAATTCCTGATCAAATAGTAAACCCGGTAATTTTCAGGGGTTTTGCGGCCTCATCGACTGTTCGGACAGTTAACGCAGTCTCGGCGCCGCGCCACATGTGCCCTATTTCGTGCCATACATCCGGTCGCCCGCATCGCCGAGTCCCGGCACGATGTAACCCTTCTCGTTGAGATGGCTGTCGATCGAAGCGGTGTAGACGGGGACATCAGGGTGAACGCTGTGGAAATTCCTGATGCCCTCGGGTGCCGCGAGCAGGCAGAGGAAGCGGATGTTCTTGGCATTGCGCTCCTTAAGCTTGTCGATCGCCGCGATCGAGGAATTGCCGGTCGCCAGCATCGGATCGACGACGATCACCAGGCGCTCGTCGATATCCTCCGGCGCCTTGAAGTAATACTCCACCGGCTTGAGCGTCTCATGGTCGCGATAGACGCCGATATGCGAGACGCGGGCCGACGGCACGAGGTCGAGCATGCCTTCGAGCAGTCCGTTGCCCGCGCGCAGGATCGAGGCGAAGACCAGCTTCTTGCCCTCGAGGATCGGTGCCTGCATCGTCTGCAGCGGCGTCTCGATTTCTTCATAGGTGAGTTCGAGGTCGCGCGTCACCTCGTAGCAGAGCAGCGTCGAGATCTCGCGCAACAGCCGCCGGAAACCTGCCGTGGAGGTCTCCTTCTTGCGCATGATGGTGAGCTTGTGCTGCACCAGCGGATGATCGATAACCGTGACGCCGTTCATGGGGAAGCCTTCCGAAAACAGAATATCGGCCCGACTCTTTTCATGCCCTGCGGTCCTTCGCAAGCATGGAGCCGCCCGATTGCCGCGATCATCCCCAACCGCGGCTCAGAGGAAACTCCGGCCATGAAGGCCCGGCGCGATGCCGAGATGCTTCGCGACGGTCTCGCCGATGTCGGCGAAGCTCCTGAGCACGCCGTGGGAGCCCGGCACCACATTCGGCCCAAAGGCCATGACCGGCACCCTTTCGCGGGTGTGATCGGTGCCGCGCCAGGTCGGATCGCAACCATGGTCGGCGGTAAGCACCACCAGATCATGCGGACGCATGCGGCGCGCAATCTCGGGCAGCCTCAGGTCGAAGGCCTCCAGGGCCGCCGCATAGCCCGGCACATCGCGGCGATGGCCGTAGAGCTGGTCGAAATCCACGAAATTGGTGAAAACCAGATCGCCGTCCTGCGCCCGGTCCATAGCCGCGAGCGTCGCATCGACCAGCGCCGCATTGCCGCTTGCCTTGGTCTCGATCGTCACCCCCTTGTGGGCGAAGATGTCGCCGATCTTGCCGACGGCATGAACCTGGAACCCGCCTTCCTCCACCCGGTCGAGCAGCGTCGGCTCGGGTGGGGGGATCGAGAAGTCGCGTCGGTTGCCGGTGCGGTGGAAGGTCTCGCGGTTGCGGCCGAGAAAGGGCCGGGCAATGACGCGGCCGACATTGAGCGGATCGAGAATGACCCGCACCTTCTGGCAGAGGTCGAGCAGCCGGGACAGGCCGAAACTGCCTTCATGCGCGGCGATCTGGAACACCGAGTCCGAGGATGTGTAGCAGATCGGCTGGCCGGTCCGCACGTGCTCCTCGCCGAGCTCGGCGATGATGTCGGTGCCGGAGGCATGCTTGTTGCCGAGTATGCCGGACAGGTCTCCCGCCGCGCATATCTCCGCCACCAGGTCCTCGCTGAAGGCATCTCCCTCGGTCGGAAAATAGCCCCAGTCGAACCGGATGGGCGTGCCGGCGATTTCCCAATGTCCCGAGGGCGTGTCCTTGCCGCGTGACATCTCGTTGGCGGCAGCATAGGCGCCAATCACCTTGTCGGGGCGCTCCATGCCGGCCGGCCAGTAGTTCGACGCCGAAAAATGGGCATGAAGCAGCCCGAGCATCGCCATGTTGGGAATCTGCAGCGGCCCCGAGCGCAGGCCTGCCCTGTCCCCTGCACCGGCGGCGCAGAACTCCGCGATGTGGCCCAGCGTGTTCGCGCCGAGGTCGCCATAGTCTGCGGCATCCGGCGCGTTTCCGATGCCGAGGGAATCCAGTACGAAGAGAAATGCGCGCGCCATCGAGTGCTCCGCTTGCCGGCTTTCGCCGGAACCTCAGGCTGGGGTAGCGCGACGATCGTCTTTTGGCAATATCGGCCCCAAGGTCAGTCGCAGGATCAGCCGCAGTCGGAGCAGGGAACGTCCGACCCGAGCCGTTGGCGGTAATAGAACTCGCGGCGGATCGTGAGGCTGCGGCTCGACCCCTCGAGACCGGCAGGCGAACCGAAGAACAGCAGCATCGTATGCTGCACGGACAGTTCCGACCGCACCAGAAACGAACCTGGCTTCTTCATGTCGGTGGGCAGGTCCACGGTCGAGCCCTTGGCATAGGGCTTGCCGCCGCTTTCGTTCCAGGACCACAACACCTTGGCAGCGCCGGAACTGTCGACGGTGACGCCGGTGATCCTGAGCTTCAGACCGATCGCGGGGCTCGGTGCGATGGTCGATTCCGCGGCGTCGATCATCTCGCTGAGAAAGGCCTTGTCGACGGAATCCTGCCGGGTGACGATGTCGGCAATCGTGCCGGCCGCCTTCAGCGTCTTCTGGGATACGGAGTAGCCCGTCGTGATCTCGAAGGAACTGATATAGATCGCGATCAGGATCGGCGCCAGGAAGGCGAACTCAATGGCGCTCGCGCCCGACCGTTCCTGCGCGAGGCGCCGCAGGCGCTCAGCGATTGCCGTGAGCACGCCCCGGCCCGACTTCTCCGGTATTGCGACAGCCTCGGTCATTCATAGTCCTCGTTCTCGAAGGCTGACGTCTGGACGATCAGGAAGTCGGTGGGAACCGGCTTGTTGGCGGGGCGGATATTGGTGATGTAGGGACGCATGAGATCGGTCATGATCTGCCAACGATAATAGGCACGGAGCATGTTTCGACTGTTGGGGCCGCCGGGCGAGAAGGCGAAGTCGCTGGTGTCGAGGTCGGCATAGTCGGCGGTCGAGACCTTGGGCACCTCGCGCGGCATGTCCGCATAGCTCGCGAACTGGCGAACATCGAGATAAAGCTTCTCCGGCGTGGCCGCCTCGGTCTCCGAACACATGCTGAGGATCGAGACTTCGTCGCAGAAAAGCTGCCGGAACTCGACTTCAGTGACGTCGGTGGGCTTGCCTTGGCCGAAGGTGATCTCACCGGTGCGGATCTTGCGTGCCATGGTCTCGACGGCGTTCGCCATGAGCTGTTCGCCGGTGAAGGCAAAGAATGTCTCGAAGGTGGCGAATATCAGCAGCATGAAGGGAACGGCGAGGATCGCGAATTCCAGTGCCGCCGCTCCTTCGCGGTCGCGACGCAGGCGCAGTAGCGATCCGAATCGCCGCCTCCTATGCGCTCTGCACGTTGGATTCATAGAGTTGCCCGCTCGCCACGATGTGAAGGGCAATATTAGCGGCAATCCTTTAAATGCCCGTTGTGCGGAGCCCGGGCTTTTTAGCCTTTGCCTCAACCCGTTCTTAACGATTGCGGGGCGCGCGGGACAAAGGGCTAGTTGCCCTTGCCTGTTAGCGCCTGGTGCTGTTCACAGGTCGGCGTGCAGGACAGCACGGTCCGGTCCGTCTGGCGGTACATGCGCACGGTGTTGCCCTCGTCGATCGAGACCAGCACGCGCTCGTCGAGCAGCGCGTTGCCGTCCGCGTCGAGCAACACGAGATTGGTGGTGCCGAAGGCCTTGCCGGTCAGCACGATAGTCCGCGAATCCGCCACGGTGGCATCCGCGACGTCTGCATTGCCGATGATGACCTTGGAGACGGGCTGGTCGAGCTTGAGAACTTTCGCATGATTGAGGAACACCCGCATCATGCCCTGGTCATCGGCATGGGCAATGCCGCTCGCGGATGCGAGGATCGCCATTGCGAATGTACCCGCGCGCGTGAGGGAGATGGGTGTCCTGATGGGCATGGGCTGGGTTCCACATGGTCTTGCTGAACGAAATGTGGACGAGAATGATGAATGAAGGCTTAAGGCACCCGATCCGGCCGCCGTCCCGCTCACGCATTGTTCTTAAGGTGTCAGTCGCTCTTCGAAGCAATGTTTGCCTGCAAGGCGCGTCCGAACCCCGAAGAGTGGCGAAAACCGGCCATACCGGCGGGTGCGTGTTGCATTCCCATCAAGGCTCTATCCGGCGGAATCCCTAACCTTCCCGGTGATTGCGGGGACAACGATAAAATATGACAAAACGAATTTGGAAATCCTTCACCACGTCGAGCTTTGTACCGGATTAACCTCTTGTTTACCGGGTTTATTAAGCCGTACGAAACGCCCCGGCGCTAGATTGTGCTCATCCGATCCAACGGCGAACAGTTGGCGGAAGTGCTGATGTAAAGTTACCTAAGGAGACGATCATGTCTGCGATTTTCGCACGCTTTATGAAAGATGAGTCCGGCGCGACCGCTATCGAGTATGGCCTCATCGCCGCCCTGATTTCCGTTGCGCTCATCACCGGCGCCACGACCCTCGGCAACGCGTTGAACACACAGTTCGACAACCTGTCGGGCAAGCTCGACTACACCGGCTGATCCCCAGCAGGACACGCATGAAGGGCCCGCCGCAAGGTGGGCCTTTTGCTTTTCCGCCTTGGCGGTATTTCGCTAGGCGTCGGCTGTTTCATATTGAAGTTACCTGTCGGTTGACGCGTCACTTTCGTTAACCCCGACCCTTAAGCCTTACTCAACAAACTGCTGATATCATTTCGATATTGGTTCGAGACCTCGCAAAGGAGATGGCGATGGCTGCCCTGATTTACCGCATGTTGAAAGACGAATCCGGTGCAACCGCCATCGAATACGGCCTGATCGCAGCCTTGATCGCGACGGCGCTGATCACCGGCGCGACCACGTTGGGCAATGCACTCAACACCCAGTTCGACGGTCTCGCCGGAAATCTGAATGTGACTTGATTGACGCTACAGGCCGGGTTTCGCATGCTGACGCAGGCCACCCAGACGGTTGCAAATCATTAAGCCCGCCATGCGATGATGCCGGCGGGCTTGAGGCTATTGGGGGCGCGGCGCGACTGTCCCGCCATGGCCGAGACAAGACGACATCGGGAGTTGCCTTGACGGCGACTGCCCTCCAGGGAGACGGCAATGATTTCCGCGGCCATCTTGGTAGTCTTTCCGCTCTGCATGGCCATGGCGGCCTGCAGCGATCTTCTGACGATGACGATCCCGAACCGGCTCTCGGTGGTGTTGATCGCATCCTTCCTCGCCATTGCGCCTTTCGCCGGTCTATCGGCGAGGAAGGATGCGATCAACACCACCGAGAGCCGGTTCGGGATCGTCATCGTCAGAAGATCGCTGCAGGCCGCCATGGCCATGCAGAGCGGAAAGACTACCAAGATGGCCGCGGAAATCATTGCCGTCTCCCTGGAGGGCAGTCGCCGTCAAGGCAACTCCCGATGTCGTCTTGTCTCGGCCATGGCGGGACAGTCGCGCCGCGCCCCCAATAGCCTCAAGCCCGCCGGCATCATCGCATGGCGGGCTTAATGATTTGCAACCGTCTGGGTGGCCTGCGTCAGCATGCGAAACCCGGCCTGTAGCGTCAATCAAGTCACATTCAGATTTCCGGCGAGACCGTCGAACTGGGTGTTGAGTGCATTGCCCAACGTGGTCGCGCCGGTGATCAGCGCCGTCGCGATCAAGGCTGCGATCAGGCCGTATTCGATGGCGGTTGCACCGGATTCGTCTTTCAACATGCGGTAAATCAGGGCAGCCATCGCCATCTCCTTTGCGAGGTCTCGAACCAATATCGAAATGATATCAGCAGTTTGTTGAGTAAGGCTTAAGGGTCGGGGTTAACGAAAGTGACGCGTCAACCGACAGGTAACTTCAATATGAAACAGCCGACGCCTAGCGAAATACCGCCAAGGCGGAAAAGCAAAAGGCCCACCTTGCGGCGGGCCCTTCATGCGTGTCCTGCTGGGGATCAGCCGGTGTAGTCGAGCTTGCCCGACAGGTTGTCGAACTGTGTGTTCAACGCGTTGCCGAGGGTCGTGGCGCCGGTGATGAGCGCAACGGAAATCAGGGCGGCGATGAGGCCATACTCGATAGCGGTCGCGCCGGACTCATCTTTCATAAAGCGTGCGAAAATCGCAGACATGATCGTCTCCTTAGGTAACTTTACATCAGCACTTCCGCCAACTGTTCGCCGTTGGATCGGATGAGCACAATCTAGCGCCGGGGCGTTTCGTACGGCTTAATAAACCCGGTAAACAAGAGGTTAATCCGGTACAAAGCTCGACGTGGTGAAGGATTTCCAAATTCGTTTTGTCATATTTTATCGTTGTCCCCGCAATCACCGGGAAGGTTAGGGATTCCGCCGGATAGAGCCTTGATGGGAATGCAACACGCACCCGCCGGTATGGCCGGTTTTCGCCACTCTTCGGGGTTCGGACGCGCCTTGCAGGCAAACATTGCTTCGAAGAGCGACTGACACCTTAAGAACAATGCGTGAGCGGGACGGCGGCCGGATCGGGTGCCTTAAGCCTTCATTCATCATTCTCGTCCACATTTCGTTCAGCAAGACCATGTGGAACCCAGCCCATGCCCATCAGGACACCCATCTCCCTCACGCGCGCGGGTACATTCGCAATGGCGATCCTCGCATCCGCGAGCGGCATTGCCCATGCCGATGACCAGGGCATGATGCGGGTGTTCCTCAATCATGCGAAAGTTCTCAAGCTCGACCAGCCCGTCTCCAAGGTCATCATCGGCAATGCAGACGTCGCGGATGCCACCGTGGCGGATTCGCGGACTATCGTGCTGACCGGCAAGGCCTTCGGCACCACCAATCTCGTGTTGCTCGACGCGGACGGCAACGCGCTGCTCGACGAGCGCGTGCTGGTCTCGATCGACGAGGGCAACACCGTGCGCATGTACCGCCAGACGGACCGGACCGTGCTGTCCTGCACGCCGACCTGTGAACAGCACCAGGCGCTAACAGGCAAGGGCAACTAGCCCTTTGTCCCGCGCGCCCCGCAATCGTTAAGAACGGGTTGAGGCAAAGGCTAAAAAGCCCGGGCTCCGCACAACGGGCATTTAAAGGATTGCCGCTAATATTGCCCTTCACATCGTGGCGAGCGGGCAACTCTATGAATCCAACGTGCAGAGCGCATAGGAGGCGGCGATTCGGATCGCTACTGCGCCTGCGTCGCGACCGCGAAGGAGCGGCGGCACTGGAATTCGCGATCCTCGCCGTTCCCTTCATGCTGCTGATATTCGCCACCTTCGAGACATTCTTTGCCTTCACCGGCGAACAGCTCATGGCGAACGCCGTCGAGACCATGGCACGCAAGATCCGCACCGGTGAGATCACCTTCGGCCAAGGCAAGCCCACCGACGTCACTGAAGTCGAGTTCCGGCAGCTTTTCTGCGACGAAGTCTCGATCCTCAGCATGTGTTCGGAGACCGAGGCGGCCACGCCGGAGAAGCTTTATCTCGATGTTCGCCAGTTCGCGAGCTATGCGGACATGCCGCGCGAGGTGCCCAAGGTCTCGACCGCCGACTATGCCGACCTCGACACCAGCGACTTCGCCTTCTCGCCCGGCGGCCCCAACAGTCGAAACATGCTCCGTGCCTATTATCGTTGGCAGATCATGACCGATCTCATGCGTCCCTACATCACCAATATCCGCCCCGCCAACAAGCCGGTTCCCACCGACTTCCTGATCGTCCAGACGTCAGCCTTCGAGAACGAGGACTATGAATGACCGAGGCTGTCGCAATACCGGAGAAGTCGGGCCGGGGCGTGCTCACGGCAATCGCTGAGCGCCTGCGGCGCCTCGCGCAGGAACGGTCGGGCGCGAGCGCCATTGAGTTCGCCTTCCTGGCGCCGATCCTGATCGCGATCTATATCAGTTCCTTCGAGATCACGACGGGCTACTCCGTATCCCAGAAGACGCTGAAGGCGGCCGGCACGATTGCCGACATCGTCACCCGGCAGGATTCCGTCGACAAGGCCTTTCTCAGCGAGATGATCGACGCCGCGGAATCGACCATCGCACCGAGCCCCGCGATCGGTCTGAAGCTCAGGATCACCGGCGTCACCGTCGACAGTTCCGGCGCTGCCAAGGTGTTGTGGTCCTGGAACGAAAGCGGCGGCAAGCCCTATGCCAAGGGCTCGACCGTGGACCTGCCCACCGACATGAAGAAGCCAGGTTCGTTTCTGGTGCGGTCGGAACTGTCCGTGCAGCATACGATGCTGCTGTTCTTCGGTTCGCCTGCCGGTCTCGAGGGGTCGAGCCGCAGCCTCACGATCCGCCGCGAGTTCTATTACCGCCAACGGCTCGGGTCGGACGTTCCCTGCTCCGACTGCGGCTGATCCTGCGACTGACCTTGGGGCCGATATTGCCAAAAGACGATCGTCGCGCTACCCCAGCCTGAGGTTCCGGCGAAAGCCGGCAAGCGGAGCACTCGATGGCGCGCGCATTTCTCTTCGTACTGGATTCCCTCGGCATCGGAAACGCGCCGGATGCCGCAGACTATGGCGACCTCGGCGCGAACACGCTGGGCCACATCGCGGAGTTCTGCGCCGCCGGTGCAGGGGACAGGGCAGGCCTGCGCTCGGGGCCGCTGCAGATTCCCAACATGGCGATGCTCGGGCTGCTTCATGCCCATTTTTCGGCGTCGAACTACTGGCCGGCCGGCATGGAGCGCCCCGACAAGGTGATTGGCGCCTATGCTGCCGCCAACGAGATGTCACGCGGCAAGGACACGCCCTCGGGACATTGGGAAATCGCCGGCACGCCCATCCGGTTCGACTGGGGCTATTTTCCGACCGAGGGAGATGCCTTCAGCGAGGACCTGGTGGCGGAGATATGCGCGGCGGGAGACCTGTCCGGCATACTCGGCAACAAGCATGCCTCCGGCACCGACATCATCGCCGAGCTCGGCGAGGAGCACGTGCGGACCGGCCAGCCGATCTGCTACACATCCTCGGACTCGGTGTTCCAGATCGCCGCGCATGAAGGCAGTTTCGGCCTGTCCCGGCTGCTCGACCTCTGCCAGAAGGTGCGGGTCATTCTCGATCCGCTCAATGTCGGCCGCGTCATTGCCCGGCCCTTTCTCGGCCGCAACCGCGAGACCTTCCACCGCACCGGCAACCGACGCGACTTCTCGATCCCCCCACCCGAGCCGACGCTGCTCGACCGGGTGGAGGAAGGCGGGTTCCAGGTTCATGCCGTCGGCAAGATCGGCGACATCTTCGCCCACAAGGGGGTGACGATCGAGACCAAGGCAAGCGGCAATGCGGCGCTGGTCGATGCGACGCTCGCGGCTATGGACCGGGCGCAGGACGGCGATCTGGTTTTCACCAATTTCGTGGATTTCGACCAGCTCTACGGCCATCGCCGCGATGTGCCGGGCTATGCGGCGGCCCTGGAGGCCTTCGACCTGAGGCTGCCCGAGATTGCGCGCCGCATGCGTCCGCATGATCTGGTGGTGCTTACCGCCGACCATGGTTGCGATCCGACCTGGCGCGGCACCGATCACACCCGCGAAAGGGTGCCGGTCATGGCCTTTGGGCCGAATGTGGTGCCGGGCTCCCACGGCGTGCTCAGGAGCTTCGCCGACATCGGCGAGACCGTCGCGAAGCATCTCGGCATCGCGCCGGGCCTTCATGGCCGGAGTTTCCTCTGAGCCGCGGTTGGGGATGATCGCGGCAATCGGGCGGCTCCATGCTTGCGAAGGACCGCAGGGCATGAAAAGAGTCGGGCCGATATTCTGTTTTCGGAAGGCTTCCCCATGAACGGCGTCACGGTTATCGATCATCCGCTGGTGCAGCACAAGCTCACCATCATGCGCAAGAAGGAGACCTCCACGGCAGGTTTCCGGCGGCTGTTGCGCGAGATCTCGACGCTGCTCTGCTACGAGGTGACGCGCGACCTCGAACTCACCTATGAAGAAATCGAGACGCCGCTGCAGACGATGCAGGCACCGATCCTCGAGGGCAAGAAGCTGGTCTTCGCCTCGATCCTGCGCGCGGGCAACGGACTGCTCGAAGGCATGCTCGACCTCGTGCCGTCGGCCCGCGTCTCGCATATCGGCGTCTATCGCGACCATGAGACGCTCAAGCCGGTGGAGTATTACTTCAAGGCGCCGGAGGATATCGACGAGCGCCTGGTGATCGTCGTCGATCCGATGCTGGCGACCGGCAATTCCTCGATCGCGGCGATCGACAAGCTTAAGGAGCGCAATGCCAAGAACATCCGCTTCCTCTGCCTGCTCGCGGCACCCGAGGGCATCAGGAATTTCCACAGCGTTCACCCTGATGTCCCCGTCTACACCGCTTCGATCGACAGCCATCTCAACGAGAAGGGTTACATCGTGCCGGGACTCGGCGATGCGGGCGACCGGATGTATGGCACGAAATAGGGCACATGTGGCGCGGCGCCGAGACTGCGTTAACTGTCCGAACAGTCGATGAGGCCGCAAAACCCCTGAAAATTACCGGGTTTACTATTTGATCAGGAATTGGACATAGCGTTTCGGGGTAGGTTCAACCCGGAAAAATGCCATGATCGGTCGCGCAATCCTCATCTGGTCTTCGACCATCATGGTCGCCGTCAACGTGCCCAGCATGGTCGGCTTCATCGACAAGGGCGGAAAGCCGGACACGGTCGTCGAGGCACAGGCAACACTGGTCTCCGCGGATGTCGACAACGGCAGGAACTACGTGATGAAGGCCAATGACGCGGGCCATTTCGCGGGGCGGTTCCGGATCAACGGGAAGCCGGTGGATTCGCTGATCGATACGGGGGCCACTTTCGTCACCATGAGCGAGTCGACGGCACGCAACCTCGGCTATGGCGGCAACGAACTTCGGTTCCGCTACGAGGTGCTGACTGCCAACGGCAAGGTGAAGGCAGCGC
>JAHHDR010000046.1 GCA_019739215.1 Rhizobium sp. | reverse complement strand
CCCTGGTCGACAGGGACGGCTGCGTGCGCGAAACGGCGCTCGAAAAACTCGCCGGCCTCAAGACGGTCTTTCTCGAAGGCGGTACGGTGACCGCGGGCACGTCTTCACCGATGACGGACGGTGCGACGGCTGTGCTGGTTTGCACCGAAGAGTTCGCCAGGCGGCACGACCTCGACCTGCTTGCTCGAGTGGAAAGCTTCGCCGTCTCAGGCTGCGCGCCGGGCATCATGGGCATCGGCCCGATCGAAGCGTCCCGCAAGGCGCTGAAGCGCGCCGGGCGGACGATTCATGACATCGACCTGGTCGAGATGAACGAGGCTTTTGCGGCACAGGCGGAAGCGTGCCGGCGGGCGCTCGAAATCCCCGAGGAGAAACTCAATATCGATGGTGGAGCGATAGCTCTGGGTCATCCGCTCGGGGCCACCGGCGGCCGTCTCGTCGGCAAGGCTGCAGCACTGCTCAAGCGTGAGGGTAAGGCGCGAGCACTCGCCACGCAGTGCATCGGCGGTGGCATGGGCATTGCGATGATCCTGGAGGCAGCATGACCGGGGCGATGAAGCTTCCCCAGGCGTGGGGCGTTGCGGAATGCCGAGTCAAGCGCGTGGCGGTGATCGGCGCCGGCGCGATGGGCGGTGGCATAGCGGCGCAGTTTGCCAATGCCGGCGTGCCGGTCGATCTTCTCGACGTCGCCTCGGATGGACCGGATCGCAGCTCCGCGGCACGCGCGGGCATAGCGCGTCAGCTCAAGACCAATGGCTTTACCCACGAGGCGGCGGCCAGTCTCGTCCGTCCCAGAAATATGGACACCGATCTCGATCGGCTGGCGGACGCAGACTGGATCGTGGAGGCGATCATCGAGAACGTCGATCTCAAGCGTGCCCTCTATGCCCGCATCGACAGGGTGCGGAAGCCAGGATCGATCGTCTCCTCCAACACCTCGACCATCCTCCGCGCCGACCTTCTGGCGGGTGCTGCTGCGGGCTTTGCCGCGGATTTCGTGATCACCCACTTCTTCAATCCGCCGCGCGTGATGCGACTCGTCGAACTGGTGGCTGGCCAGGATAACAATGCCGGGACGATCGAGGCGGTGCGTGAGGCCTGCGAGACGATCCTCGGCAAGAAGGTGGTCGATTGCGGCGACACGCCAGGCTTCATAGCGAACCGCATCGGCTGCCATTGGCTCGCCGTGTCGGTGATCGAAGCGCAGAGGCTGGGCGTGACGATAGAGGAAGCCGATACTGTGATTGCGGCCCTGGGCATTCCGCGTACGGGCGCCTTCGGGCTGATGGACCTGATCGGCATCGATCTGGTTCCGCATGTGTGGGCGAGCCTGCAGGACACGCTGCCGGCAAGCGATGCCGCGCATGACTATGACTTGACGCAGGATTCGCTGATCAGGGGCATGATCGGGCGCGGGCAACTCGGACGAAAGACAAAGTCCGGATTCTATCGCCTGGCCGCCGACAGATCGCGGGAGGTGCTGGATTTCACAACCGCCGACTACCGGCCCGAACGGGCGCTTGCGCCGCGGGATCTTCCAGGCGGCGGCCGTGATCTTTCCACGCTGCTTGATGCCGACGGCCGACTCGCTATCTACGCGCGGCGCGTCTTCGCTCGGCTTCTCTCCTACGCCGCCCGGCATGTCGGCGAGATCGCGGTCAGCCCCGCCGATTTAGATACCGCCATGGTCCTGGGTTATGGCTGGCGCGACGGTCCGTTCGCGATTGCAGCCCGCCATGGCGTCGGAAAGTCAACGGCACTTCTTGCCGCGGAAGGCGAAGCCATCGTGCTGCCGACGCAGAGGGCTCCGGGGCCGGAAGAGGCCGATGGTGGTCACGCAACGCTCACCACCATCAGGGCACGCGGACAGCGGATGGCGGGCAACGATGCCGCCTCGCTGTGGGATGGAGGTGACGGGATTGCCGTTCTTGAGGTCCATACCAAGATGAACGCGCTGTCACCATCCGTCTTCGACGTGATTGAATCCACCCTGGAACTTGGTGACGCAAAGAGATTGCGCGCACTCGTGATCGCCAATGAGGATGCCAGGGCCTTTTCGGCCGGCGCCGATCTGTCTTTCTTTCTCTCTCTCGCCGAGAGCGGGCGCTTCGACGAACTGGAACGCTTCCTGGAACGTGGCCAGGAACTCTATATGGCCTTGAAGTATGCGCCTTTTCCCGTGGTTGCAGCCGTGCATGGATTGGCGCTCGGCGGCGGATCGGAGATGATGATGCACGCCGACGCTGTCGTGGCCCACATCGAGATGAACGCCGGCCTGCCGGAAACCAAGGTTGGAATCATTCCCGGCTGGGGCGGCAGCAAGGAATTGCTGCTGCGTATGGGCTCGCGCGGCGCCAGGGGCCCGGTTGCGCCTGCTGCGGAAGCATTCCAGACGATCCTCGGTGCCCGGATTTCCCGTTCAGCCCATGAAGCGCTTGCGCTGGGCCTGCTCCGGCCCGACGACGTCATCGTGATGAACCGCGACCACCTGCTGTCGGCGGCGCGACACAAGGCATGCGCATTGCTGGATGTCGGCTATCGGCCGCCCGAGCCGGCGATGCTCAGGCTTGCCGGCCCGTCCGGCAGGCTTGCGCTGATGGCGGAAGCCCACCGTCGCGCAAGGTCAGGCCAGTTCAAGGCCGACGACATCGAGATTGCCGATGTCGCCGCGACCGTACTCACGGGGGGCGCGAACGCGGACCCCGCGCGACCGCTGACCGAGCACGACGTGCTGGCGATCGAGCGTGCGGCAGTGCTGTCGCGCGCGCGCCACCCGGAGACCCTCGCGCGGATGAGGACTACGCTGAAAGGCGGCAGATAGCGCGTGCGTTTCAGTGGCCGATGGTGGCGTTCTACGCGCCACGAACGCGTCCGCCGACCAGGCTTGGCAAACCGGGTGTCGCGGCATCGATCTCCGCATGTCGCCAGGCAAAGCGCCAACGACCGTCGTCTCCGCGCTCCAACTGATCGACATAGCGGCCGAAGACCCGCAGCACAGGCGCGATGCCGTCGTGGCGCATCATCGTGAACATGTAGGATGTCGCTTCTGCCGTCCGGAGGCCTTCGCCCAGCGTGATCCGGGGTGAGACGACGATATGGACATGAAACCGTTCCGGCCGGCGGCTATGATTGGCCACGAACGCGCTCAATCGTTCATGGCCGGCGATGTCGACCGGTGCGCGGCCGGGATCAGGGCTGCTGGACGTCCAGCGCCCGGCCGCCGTGAAGCAATCGACCCACCCCGCCTCGTCGCCTGCGTCGAGACAGTGGCCATAGGCGTAGAGCGTGTCGAGAATGTCGCGCTCGGCCTCCAGGCGTTCCAGGCGCTGCTCCATTGATGGACGGATCATGGCCATTTCCTCATTCCTGCCTGGAAACATCCCCGCATGCCGCAGCATTTCAATAGATTCGGGGCGCGTCTCGTTGATGTGCACGGCGAAGCTGGTGACTTCGCGCCGCGTCGAATTCACGGCTACCGTCGTATTTCGTCTATGTCACAGAATAGTCAAGAGAGCCTGGCTGTCGTCTGAGGAAGGGACGGCCGTTCCGGTCCTGATGCCTCGGCGATTTGATGGGCCGATTGGCGCGGTGTCAGCGCGGAATCCGGATGGAGGGTTGCCGAAAACTACGATCGATAGCCTCCATACTCTCCAGATCAGCGCCATTGCCTATGGGTGATGTCGTCGACGCTCAGCACGTCGGCGACCAGTTTCATGTTTTCCATGCATGCCCGGTGCAGGTCCGGATTTCCGGACGAGCAGGCGTCCTCGGCGACGGTGACCTGGTAGCCGGCATCGGCGGCATGTGCCACGGTCGTCGAGACGACGGAATTGGTGGCGATGCCAGCGACAACGAGCTGGTCGACATCCTGAAGCCTCAGGATGGCGTCCAGGTCCGTTCCGAAGAAGGCGTTCACCCGCGTATGCCTGACCACGGTTTCGCCGGGGAGGGGGCCGAGGCCGTCGTGGAATTCGGCGCCCCAGCTGCCATCGATCATCGCGCCATTCTTCACGACGTTGCGAAAGATGGTGCAGTTCTGGATGACATCGGTATGGCCGGGCTGGAAGGCAATCCGGACCGAGATAACCGGGATGCCGGCACCCCGCGCGAAGGCGAGCAGGGCCGACGCCCGTTCCTTCACGCGTTCCCTGATATCGCTCTTCTCGGCCATGCCGACCTTGATGCGGCCTTCGGGATGAAGAACCTCGTTCTGGTAGTGCAGGGCGAGCAGAGCGGTGCGGGCCATGGCGTCAGGCCTGCTGGGCGTGGAAATATCGAATGGCGAAATCGATCCATTCCGGGAAATGCCAGTCCGGATGCGCCGCCCTGATGGCGGGACCGAGCTCGGCGATCATCTCGTCCTTGCTCTTTCCGGCAATTGCGGCTTTCTTCACGAGCGCGGCCACGTCGGCAATGTAATCCCTGACATCGGTGAGAATGGCGCCACCGTCGATATCGCCATGGCCCGGGACGACGATCTCAGGTGCAAGCGCCAGGCAGTCGTCCAGAACCTCAATCCAGTTGGCGCCGTCGATGTCCATGTCGTCAGGCGGGAACCAGGGGAAGATCGGGAAGGTTCTCTCCTCCGCCAGGTCGCCCGTGAACAGTACCCGGCAATCCGGGAGATAGACGACCTGGTCGCCGCGCGTATGCGCCTTGCCCCAGGTTTTGAGGACAGCGGTGCGGCCGCCGAGATCGAGGATGTGTTCGGCACCGTCATAGAGTTCGTCGGCGGCAACCAGCGTCGTGTCGGCCAGCGCTTCGGCTACCGTAGGCCCCATGCCCTTGAACATGTCGAGATAGGGCTGTCCCTTGTCGGCGAGTTCGTCGGCCTGCGCCTTGTTGTAGATGATGCGGGCGACGCTCTTGAAGGCATCGGCGCCGTAGCCGTGCTCGGGGTGGAAGTGGGTGAGGGTGAGGATGAGGTTGCGGTCGTCGGCAAGCTTTTTCGCTGCCTCGAGCACGGCCTTGCCGTTGGCATTGCCCATGCCGGTGTCGATCACCAGCGCGCTTGTCTCGCCCAGCACGATGCCGATATTCGGCACCAGCGGCACGCGGCGGTCGGTTATGACGAAGACGCCTTTCGCGATCTCGCGAATGGCCGAGGTGTCGACATCAGGCGCGGGCGGGGCGGCTTGATCGGTCATGGTGTCTGTCCTTTTCTGAAGACGTCGAATGAAAGTTCGCGGCCGCCGGTTATGCCCTGTGGCCGGAAGAGAATGATGAGCAGCATGATGGCGGCGAGCACGACATCACCCAGGCCGGGCGCCGCGGCCAGCGTCCAGCCGGTGCCCGGCAGGGGGAAGCCGACCTCGGTCAGGCGCAGCAGTTCGGTGAGAATGGAAATCGAGACGACGCCGACCACCGCGCCGCTCAGGCTGCGGGTGCCGCCGATGACCAGCATCGAGACGAACAGGAATGTCGGGTCGAGGTAGAAATTCTCGACCCGGAGCGTGCCCATGAAATGGCCGTAGAGCGCGCCGGCGATACCAGCGACGAAGGCGCTGAGTACGAAGGCGATCAGGCGCTCGCGCACGATGCGGACACCGGTTGCCTTTGCGGCGACCTCGTCCTCGCGCGAGGCACGGAGCGCGATGGCGAAGCGGGTCTCCTGGTAGGCGAAGGCGATGACGATGGCGCCGATCGCGAACAGCCCCGCGGTCCAGAGGCCGACATAGCCCGGCAGGCCCATCAGCGACTGCTGGCCGCCGGTCAGCCAGGTCCAGTTGCCGAGCACGATGTAGCAGATGATCATCAGCGACATGGTGGCGATGGCCGCCGCGATGCCGGACAGCCGCATGATCGGCAGGCCGACGATCAGGGCGCACGCCGCGGCGACAAGGCCGCCGATGCTTGCACCGGCCAGCGGCGGGAACTGGGCTGCCGCCAACCATGCCGGCAGGTCCGGCAGGAAGGTGCTCTTCATGCCCGGCGGCATGGTCAGCAGCGCCGACGTGTAGGCGCCGATCGCCATGAAGGCGATGGTCGAGAAGTTGAGGATGCCGGAATTGCCCATGAAGATGTAGAGGCTGACCACAGCCACGAGATTGACCAGGCCAAAGATCACACGGCGTTGCATGACGATTCCCGATGTGCTGGCCAGCAGGACCGTCACCAGCACGATTGATATCAGGATGAGGAGTGGCACGAGGCGTTTCATCGTCAGACCCTCTCCCTGATATTGCGGGCCGGCAGCAGGCCCTGCGGCCTGAACAGCAGGACGAGGATGACGACGGCGAAGAGGAAGGCCTCCCGGAAGGGCCGGAGTTCGTCGGGCAGCAGCGCCTGCAGCAGGGTGCTGACGACGCCGACCAGGAAGCCGCCGACGGCAGCACCCGTGAGATTGCCCAGGCCGCCGATGACGGTGGCGACAAAGGCGATGATGACGAGTTGCACTCCGAAGCGCGGATGGACGAAGCCGGTCTGCGCGGAAAACAGCAGGGCAA
Organism: Rhizobium sp.; assembly: GCA_019739215.1. Taxonomy (GTDB): domain Bacteria; phylum Pseudomonadota; class Alphaproteobacteria; order Rhizobiales; family Rhizobiaceae; genus Rhizobium_E. Next base: position 131,422 of record JAHHDR010000046.1, on the reverse strand, counting down.
CGGTGGCAGCCAGGATGCCTGATATCGCAAATGCCACTGCGATGACCGTGTTGGCTCGCACCCCGAGCAGCCGCGACATGGTGAAATTCTCGGCCGCGGCGCGCATTTCCAGGCCGAAACGCGTCTTGGTGAGAAAGAGCGTCAGGCCGGTGAGCAGGGCGGCGCAGACCACGATCGTCAGCAGCTTGAGGGCACTGAACTGGGCGCCAGCAATATGTATGCTGGTATTGAGGAAGGGCAGGGGATCGAGCGCCTTGGGGCGCGAGCCCCAGAGGAAGATCATCAGCTTCTGCAGGAACATCGAGACAGTAAAGGAAGAAATCAACATCGTGGCGGGATCGGCCTGCCGAAGCGGACGGAAGGCGATCTTTTCGGTGAGCACCGCCAGCGCCATGGCGGCCAGAACGGCGGCCGCGATCGACATGATCAGCGCATGGCCCGAGAGCGCGAAGAGGACATAGGCCGCAACGGTGATGAATTCGGCATGGGCGAAATTGCCCAGCCGCATGACGGAGAAGATCAGGCCGATGCCCAGCGCAGTCAGCGCATAGAGTCCGCCGACGCTCAGGGCATCGACCAGGGTCTGGAGGACCGGGACATTCATCGCACAGCCTCCCTGAGGCCGAAATAGGCGGCTTCGAAATCGGGATGGGCGCCCACTTCCGCCGAGGGGCCCGCGAGGCGCACCATGCCGCCGTTCAGCACATAGGTCCGGTCGGCGGCCTTGAGCGCGCGGGGTGCGTTCTGCTCGATCACCAAGACGGTGACGCCGCGCTTGCGGATGTCGGCGATGATCTCGTAGACCCGGTCGGTGATCATCGACGCCAGTCCCAGCGACGGCTCATCCAGCATCAGCAGCGTCGGGCGCGACATCAGCGCGCGGGCGATGACCAGCATCTGCTGCTCGCCGCCTGACAGCATTCCGGCTGCCTGGTGACGGCGTTCGGCGAGGATCGGGAACAGTGAGAAATAGCTTTCGAGATCGGCGGCCACGGCGCTGCGGTCCTCGCGGATCGTGGCACCCAGCCTGAGGTTTTCGAGCACGGATAGGCCGGCGAAGACGTGGCGCCCCTCCGGCACGAGCGCGATGCCGCGCCGGACCGTCGTCTCCAGGGGTTGGCCGAGAATGCTGGCGCCGTTGAAGACCACAGTGCCGGAGCTGGCGCGGACCACGCCGGCTATGGCATTGAGCAGCGAAGATTTTCCGGCGCCGTTCGGACCGACCAGCGAGACGATCTCGCCCTTGTGCACCTCGAGATCGACGCCTGACAGCGCGGTGATCTGGCCGTATTTGACGTGAAGGCCGGTGACCTCCAGCAGGATCTCGCTCATGCCGCCTCCGAGCCGAGATAGGCCGCCTTGAAATCGGCATTGGCAGCGACCTCGGCCGGGGTGCCGGCGGCGATGGTGCGGCCGCTCGACATCACATGCAGCCGCTCGCAGGTGTTCATCACGAGGCGCATATTGTGCTCGATGACGAGGATGCCGCAACCGAAATCGTCGCGCACGCTGCGGATCAGGCTACCCAGTGACTCGGCTTCGGCAATGTTCATGCCGGCGGCCGGTTCGTCGAGAAGCAGGAATTTCGGCGAGAGCGCCAGGGCCCGGGCGATGCCGACACGGCGCTCGTCGCCATAGTTGAGCGTGTCGCTCACCTGGGCGGCACGATCGCCGAGGCCCATGCGTTCGAGCAATTGCGCTGCACGACGCCGGGCCTCCGCGCGCCCAAGGCCGAGCGCGGCAAAGCCGACCTCGACATTCTCTGAGACGGTCATGCCCCTGAAACAGCCGCACGGCCTGGAAGGTGCGCACCACGCCGTTGCGGGAGAACCAGTCGCCGGGCCGGCCGGCCGCAGTCTGGCCGGAGATGGAGACGATGCCGGTGGCGGGCTTCTGGAAGCCGCTCAGCACATTGACCATCGTCGTCTTGCCGGCGCCGTTCGGGCCGATGAGGCCGAGGATCTCGCCCTGGTCGAGCGCCACCGACACATGGTCGATGGCGTTGACACCTGCAAACCGGACCGAGATGTCGGTCGCCTTCAACGTCATGAAACGTCTCCCGGTCGGACGGATCAGTCGAGATGTACGGTTTCCGCGGCGAACTTGCCGACAGCGGAGAACTTGCCATCCTTGGCCTGGACGATGGTCATCGGCCGGGTCGTGGCAATGTGCAGGTCCGGGGTGAACGTCGTCGGGCCGATCGCCAGGTCCTCGTCCTTGAACGTGTCGAGCACGGCCGCCACCTTGTCGGCATCGAAGGAGCCGGCCTTCTCCGCCGCCCTGGCCCAGGCCTGGATCAGCGAATAGCCTCGCAGCGAATAGGACGCGTCGGAACGCTGGCCGTATTCGGTCTCATAGCGCTTCAGGAGGTCGACGATCTTGGCATCGGGGTCGTCGCCATAGACCGACCCGTAGTTGACGACATAGAAGTTCGACAGGCCCGGCACGGTGCCGGCCCAATAGTCGCCGTCCATGGATTCGCCCGTCAGGACAGGCTGGTCGATGCCCGCGGCGCGAAGCTGGCGGATCGCGCTCGGACCGCCCGGCGCATAGGAGCACAGCACGACGAAGTCAGGCTTGGTTGCCAGGCCGGAAATGCGGCTCGTCTGGGCCGAAATGCTCGGATCGTTGTTCAGGAACGTGTCCTCGCCGAGCAGGCCCTGCTCGCCGGCGAGTTCCTTCCAGCGCGTGACGAAGCTGCCGCACAGCGACTTGGTGAAGGAAATGGTGTTGTCGAGCAGCACGTAGCTGGTCTTCCAGCCCTGCTTGTTGAAGGCCCACTCGGCGAGAAGCGCGCCCTGTGCTTGCGAGGCATTTGAGATCGAATAGGCATAGGGGCCGATGCCCTTAACGCCGAATTTAGGGTCGGACGCGCCCGAAAGCGAGATCACGTTGTTCTGCTGGGCGACGAAGGCGCCCGGTGCGCCGAAATCGAAATCGCTCGGAAACAGGATTGCCCTGGCGCCCTTCTCGATCACTTCAAGCGCGCCGTCCGCGCCGAGCGGCGGTTCGGACTTGTTGTCGAACTTGACGACCTCGATCTGCTGGCCGAGTACGCCGCCGGCGGCGTTGATTTCCTTGACGGCAAGCATCGCGCCGTTGACAGTGGATGCATCGATCGGCTGGAACCAGCCGCTGAAGGGCATGACGAAACCGACCTTGACGGTCTCGGCGGCGCCCGCGGTCATGGTGGTGAAGGCCAGTCCGGCGGCGAGTGCCGCTGAAAGATAGGTGGCTTTTCTCATGTCTCTGTTCCCCGTTTCCTGTGTGATCAGGGGCGTTCGCAAGCTCTTGCCGGCCCGCATGTCCGAACGCGCGTCTGTGGCTCCCTCATTCCGGTCCCGGACATGTTTGCTTCGGGCGAAATGTAATTCGTTAATTTACGAACGATTTTGAGCGTACGCCCAGTTCTGCGATCTGGCAATATGGCCAATCGAAAATTTGTTTAGGCTTGAAATATCCTCCCGTTAACCATCAACGTCGACGAAAGCACCGCGTCCGGCGGGTTGCTTTCAGTTTGGATACCCGCTAGGCACGCCTATCCGGATCACCAATTTTCGGGCGGCGAGCAGGTTCTCGCGCCTGCAGGAGCAACTCCACGGCATGGCCTCATCTGATGAAAAGAAGGGTTCCATCCTGCCGCTGGGGCAAAGTTTCGGCAACAATCTGAGACATGTCAACCGCCTGATCCAGCGCGATCTCGGCGTGCGCATTGCGTCGCTCGGTCTGTCGATCGGACAGTGGTATGCCCTCCGTACGCTCTGGCACAACGATGGCCTGACGCAGATCGAGCTCGCCCAGAAATCGGGTGTCGCAGGGCCGGCAATGGTGCTTGCGGTGCGCAGCCTGCTGGCGATGCGCCTGGTCGCCCGCCGCCGCCATCCCAGCGACAAGCGGAAATATGTCATCTCGCTGACCGAGAAGGGCAGGGGGCTGGAGACCGCGGCGCTTCAGGCGGCGATCGACGCCAACAGCGCGGCGCTCAGCGGCGTTCCGGCTTCCGACATCGAGATCTGTATGAGAGTGCTCGACCGGGCGCTTGTCAATCTGCAGGATAACGGCATCTCGATCGAGACAGTGGCCGAAGTCGACGCCATGATCGAGTGATCGGGCCTGTCGTCATCTCCACACGGCTCGCTTCAGAACAGGAAATCGCCTTCGGCAAGATCATCCTTGCCTACGCCCAGGATGATCAACTGATCCTTTCCGGCTGTGATGACGAGGTTGCCGTTCTTCTCGACCGTGTTCTGATCATCGATAACGTCGTCGCGATCCATGAACACCCAATCGCTCAGGTCGATCTTGTCGACGCCGGCAACGAAGTCGGCGATCGTGTCGCGGCCGCCACCGGTGGCGAAGGCGAAGGTGTCGGCGCCGCCCAGGCCCTTGAGGATGTTGTTGCCGGCATTGCCGGTCAGCGTGTTGTCGCCGGCATTGCCGGTGGCGTTGATCTTGCCCTTGCCCAACAGCACCAGGGCCTCGACATCGTCCGACAGAATATTGGAGACGGTGGACTGAACTGTGTCGAAGCCGCCATCGACGTCCTCGATGAGTTTGGTTTTCGCGCTGTCGACAATCAGCGTGTCGTCGCCCAACCCGCCGATCACGTTGTGGTCGATCTTGCCGCCGCGATTGTCAAATACGTCGTTACCGCCGCCGAGGTCGATCTTGCCGAACATGACGCCTTTGTTGACGATGGTGTCGACGGCTGCGCCGAGCCTTAGAGCATGATCGAAAAAGCCGTTGTCGGTGGTTTCCATCCTACCCTTGTTGGTGATTGTCACGCTACCGGTAGAAAAATAAGACGAGATGACGTGGCCCGAATCGACAGTTATCTTACCGTTATTGACGATTGTTGCATCTCCCCCAGCGACAACTATGCAACTGCCGCCGTCCACGACGCTGACCTTGCCGCTATTGGTGATATGCGCGTCTGTTCCAGCGGAATAGATGCCATTGTTCACGCTGGTGATCGTGCCCGTGTTGACGATGGTGACATTCGCGTCGTTTGCACCGATGCCCGTATCGGGATCACCGTTGCTGACAATTTTGCCGCTGTTTATGACTGTCGTATCGGCGCCGGAGACATAGATACCGGAGTCCTCATCGGACACGATTTTGCCTTTGTTGACCACCCGTGCTTGGGCACCTGCGGAAAAGATCCCGAAGTCCGTAATGGTGGTGATGCTGCCGTTGTTGGTGATGATCGCAGCGTCGCCGGCGGAAAGGATGCCCATCCCTTCGGCGGCGATCGTGCCTGCATTGTTGATTTTCGCGTTATCGCCGAGAGAATAGATGCCATGGCTGTTGGCACTGGTAATTCCGGTAATCTTGCCGCTGTTCATGATCACCGTGTCGTCGCCCAAGGATGCGATGCCCTCGTGCTCGGCATTGATGGTGCCTTTGAGGGTGATTCTAGCATTGGCGGCGTCGGCCGCGACATGCACGCCCCGATAACCGGTGATCGAGCCGGTCTTGGCAATCTCGATCGCGGCGGCCATGCCAAGGATGCCGATTGCGGCGTCCGTGTTTATGTCCACAGGCGTACCGAGCTGGCCGACCTTGCCGGCGATGTCGAGCTGGGCGCCGCTGGACTCCGCATCGAAGAGAATTGTCCAGTCCGTGTCCGTCGCGGTGAGGGTAACGCCTTTGGCCAGACTGTAGGCCTCGCCGTCGTCGATCAGGAATTGCGTCGTTCCGGCGGGGATCGTCTCGGGCTTGACCTTGGCCATAATGGTCTCCAATCGAGGCTGGGCGAAGAAAAACCCGCTCGCACAGGCTACCGAGAAAACTGGATTTTCGGTGGCTTGTCGATCACCCAAACGGGGGATGCCGGGAGCCTGACCGAATTATTTTCGGCGCATCGCATCGAAATCCCGCGCTTTGAAGTCATCCTTTGATGGGTGGTCCAGAGCCGCCGAAAGACTGAATATGTATAGCGTCTGATGCGAAGCTTCTGAAAGGGCAAGGCCGTTCGCCGCGTGTGATGATCACCGACGAACTTCGGTCCTACGGCGCCGCACAAGGCGGTATCATGCCCGGCGTCGAGCATCGCTCGGACAAGGGCCTGAATAGTCGTGCCGAGAATTCTGATCGGCCGAACCGACGGCGTGAACGGGTCATGAAACGCTTCAAGTCAGCGAGGCACCTTCAACGCTTCATTTCCATCTATGTCCGGATCAGAAGACGCTTGGCAGCCTGGGTGTTGCGGCGAGCCTGGACGATCGCGTCGAGAACGTAGCCGGCCTGATCGACAGCACGCCAGAGCCAAATTTTCCTTCCGCCGATCGTTACCACGATCTCGTCCAGATGCCACACGTCAGTAGGGTTCGGCGCTTTCCGCCGCGAGCGAAGTGCACAATCTGGCCCGAACTTCTTCGCCCAACACCGGATCGTTTCATAGGACACGACGATGCCGCGCTCCAGCAGCATCTCCTCGACCAGACGCAGGCTCAGCGGAAATCGGAAATACAGCCAGACAGCGTGCGCGATCACCGAAGCTGGGTAACGATGGCGTTTGTAGCTGACGGGGTTCCGGCTCATGGCGGCGAGCTACTAGCGAACACCTTCAAGGACGTTAATCTGATATCACCCCTATGGCCTTGGCGGGCAACACCTCTGGGATTTGTCCGGCGACAAGTACGAACCAGGGATGCCATGAGAAACCAGTCTGCTCCATCTATTCAATTTCAGTGAAAGATTTTCAACTTTCTGCGATGTCCTCATCACGAAACACCGTAACAGTCACACCAACGGCGTCGAAGTTTCACCTTCCGGGCACCGCCAAAGCCACGCGGTCGTGAAAGCCCTTTACGCAGCGGGGATTTAGATGCCTGTTTCCACGGGGGTCGTGGTGCACTTTGATCAAATCCCGTTATCTCGTGCCCTATGACTTCGTCACGACGGTGGACGATCATCTCGATCCTAAGAGCCAACGCAAGCCATTTGCTCAGCGCTCTCCGCGATCGAAAGTCCCCTCTCCGACACCTCGGCTGCGCAACACGTTCCTGGCAATTTTCTCCGTTGGTGTCCTCGGCAGTGCCTCATCGGTGATCTCGATATAGCGCGGCACCATGTGGCGCGGCGCTGCGGCCCTGAAATGTTCCAGCAGGTCAGCCGGTTCGATCGCCGATCCGGCCCGCCGCATCGCGACCAGCATGATGTCTTCCTCGGTCAATGCTGAGGCAATACCGAACGCGGCGCTTTCCACAATATCCGGATGGCTGTCAGCGACGCTCTCGACCTCATAGGCGGAGATGTTTTCGCCGCGGCGCCGGATTGCCTCGTTCATGCGATGCCGGAAGTAAAACCAGCCGTCTGCATCCATTACGCCGGCGTCACCGGAGTGATACCAGAGGTTCCTGAGCGTCTCGACCGTCTTGGTCTCGTTGCGATAGTAACCGGAAAACATGCTCCAGCTCTTCCTCGGGCGCGATACGATTTCGCCCAGGCTGCCGGGTGGCAGCGGCTGGTCCCTGTCATCGACGACTGCCACCTCCCAGTCCGGATGGGCGCGACCGCAGGAGCCGTCGCGCGTTTCATCGGCTGTGTCGAGCGTCACGAAGCTGGTTTCCGTCTGGCCATATCCGGTCACGAGACGCATGCCGAAACGGTCTTCGAAGGCAGGCTTGTCCGGCACCATCGGGATGCACTGGCAGACGCGGACGGGATTGTCCGCGTCATCGTCTTGGCGCGCTGCCCGCGTCAGAATGACCGCCATCGCGCCCAGAAGATTGGTGGCCGTGGCGCCGCTGGCCCGCGCCTGATGCCAGAACTTCGAGGCGCTGAAACCATCGACGAGCGTGGCCCGGGTGCCGTAGATGAGAGGAAGGTAAACGCCGAACATCTGGGCATCGGTATGGAAGAGAGGCAGCGCCGAGAAATAGCTGTCCTTGCTCGTATAGCCGAGATTGGCCGCCATGGCCGCCGCCCAGGCATAGCAGTGGTGATGCGACATCAGCGCACCCTTGGCGGGGCCGGTCGTTCCCGACGTATAGAGAATGGCCATCGGGTCCGAATAGTGCACGCCGGCACGTTCGGTATAGGCCTGTGGCGCCAGGCATTCCTCGAACGTCACGATCCGTCCGATCGTGAGACCGGCTGCCCTTGCGTCGGCCGCATCCGCCCCGACGAGAATGAGAGTGCGGAGCGCCGGGAGGCTGGCCTGGACCCTTGCAAGTTCAGGCAGCACACTGCCATGGGCAACAAGGACGTCCGCGCCGCAATTGTTGAGGTTGTGACACAGGAGATCGCCCTTCAGCCCCGGATTGTTCGGCACCTCGATGGCGCCAAGGCTTGAGACCGCAAACCACATAGCCACCAGCTCAAAACAATTGGGCAGGAGCATCGCCACGCGGTCGGATTTCCGGACGCCGAGACCGCGCAGGCCACCGGCCAGTTGCAGCGAGATCCGCAGCATCTCTTCGAAGCTGGCCGTCCGTCCGCATATGTCGATGAACGTCTTGCTGCCGAACTGCTCGGCCTGATGAAGCAGGATCGCGGGCAATGTCCGTTCTTCAATATCGCTGTCGCGCATGCCCGGGATTCGCAGTCCTTGCAGTGTCATCGTCATGGTCAGAACTCTTTGGCCCGCGCCTGTGCTTCCGGGGAGAGAAAGCCGTTGACGGTCGATCGTGTCTCCAGCGCCATGGCCTGCGCCAAGGACGAGTGAAAACCCTCATTGATGGCGTGCTTGATCTCGGCGACCGCGCCTGCGGGGCGTTCCGCAATTGCCAGCGCCAGAGCCCTTGCCTCGTTCAGCAATTGATCGTCGGGAACCACCTTCCAGGCGATACCGACCTCAAGCGCCTTCTGCGCATCGTGACGCTCACCCAGGATCATGAGTTCCTTGGCGACCTGTGGACCGGCCTGCTTGGTCAGCAATGCGGTCACGCCGCCGGTGACGAAAAGGCCGTAGCTGACCTCGGGAAAGAACCAGCGGGCCTTGTCGGAAAAGATGCGGAAATCGCAGTTGACGGCCCATTCCAGCGCGCCGCCGACGCACCAGCCGTGAACGGCGGCAATCACGATCTTCCGGGACTGCATGATCTGCAGCGTGATGTTCTGGATCGCCTCGACCCAGTCCTGCGTGGTCTCGGGCGATGACGTCTGTGCATCGAGATCCTTGAGATCGTCGCCCGAACAGAAGGCACGGCCTTCGCCATGGAGAATGATGGCGCGCACGGCATCGTCGGCTTCGGCCCTGGCGAGGGCGTCGGCGAGGCCATCGACCAGCTGCCGGTTCATGGCGTTGAGCCGTTCCGGCCGGTTGAGTTTCACCCAGGCAATTGCGCCCTCGCCAGGGCCGAAGCCGACGATGCCGTGCGCGCCATCATTCTCCATGGCGAAGGCCGTGCCTTCTGTTCGGGCGACGATCTCAAGGATCTCGATGCACAGACGTCATCGCCCGAGACCACGCAGGACTGGGTCGAGGCGATCCAGAACATCACGCTGCAGATCATGCAGTCCCGGAAGATCGTGATTGCCGCCGTTCACGGCTGGTGCGTCGGCGGCGCGCTGGAATGGGCCGTCAACTGCGATTTCCGCATCTTTTCCGACAAGGCCCGCTGGTTCTTTCCCGAGGTCAGCTACGGCCTTTTCGTCACCGGCGGCGTGACCGCATTGCTGACCAAGCAGGCCGGTCCACAGGTCGCCAAGGAACTCATGATCCTGGGTGAGCGTCACGATGCGCAGAAGGCGCTTGAGGTCGGTATCGCCTGGAAGGTGGTTCCCGACGATCAATTGCTGAACGAGGCAAGGGCTCTGGCGCTGGCAATTGCGGAACGCCCCGCAGGCGCGGTCGCCGAGATCAAGCACGCCATCAATGAGGGTTTTCACTCGTCCTTGGCGCAGGCCATGGCGCTGGAGACACGATCGACCGTCAACGGCTTTCTCTCCCCGGAAGCACAGGCGCGGGCCAAAGAGTTCTGACCATGACGATGACACTGCAAGGACTGCGAATCCCGGGCATGCGCGACAGCGATATTGAAGAACGGACATTGCCCGCGATCCTGCTTCATCAGGCCGAGCAGTTCGGCAGCAAGACGTTCATCGACATATGCGGACGGACGGCCAGCTTCGAAGAGATGCTGCGGATCTCGCTGCAACTGGCCGGTGGCCTGCGCGGTCTCGGCGTCCGGAAATCCGACCGCGTGGCGATGCTCCTGCCCAATTGTTTTGAGCTGGTGGCTATGTGGTTTGCGGTCTCAAGCCTTGGCGCCATCGAGGTGCCGAACAATCCGGGGCTGAAGGGCGATCTCCTGTGTCACAACCTCAACAATTGCGGCGCGGACGTCCTTGTTGCCCATGGCAGTGTGCTGCCTGAACTTGCAAGGGTCCAGGCCAGCCTCCCGGCGCTCCGCACTCTCATTCTCGTCGGGGCGGATGCGGCCGACGCAAGGGCAGCCGGTCTCACGATCGGACGGATCGTGACGTTCGAGGAATGCCTGGCGCCACAGGCCTATACCGAACGTGCCGGCGTGCACTATTCGGACCCGATGGCCATTCTCTATACGTCGGGAACGACCGGCCCCGCCAAGGGTGCGCTGATGTCGCATCACCACTGCTATGCCTGGGCGGCGGCCATGGCGGCCAATCTCGGCTATACGAGCAAGGACAGCTATTTCTCGGCGCTGCCTCTCTTCCATACCGATGCCCAGATGTTCGGCGTTTACCTTCCTCTCATCTACGGCACCCGGGCCACGCTCGTCGATGGTTTCAGCGCCTCGAAGTTCTGGCATCAGGCGCGGGCCAGCGGCGCCACGGCCACCAATCTTCTGGGCGCGATGGCGGTCATTCTGACGCGGGCAGCGCGCCAAGACGATGACGCGGACAATCCCGTCCGCGTCTGCCAGTGCATCCCGATGGTGCCGGACAAGCCTGCCTTCGAAGACCGTTTCGGCATGCGTCTCGTGACCGGATATGGCCAGACGGAAACCAGCTTCGTGACGCTCGACACAGCCGATGAAACGCGCGACGGCTCCTGCGGTCGCGCCCATCCGGACTGGGAGGTGGCAGTCGTCGATGACAGGGACCAGCCGCTGCCACCCGGCAGCCTGGGCGAAATCGTATCGCGCCCGAGGAAGAGCTGGAGCATGTTTTCCGGTTACTATCGCAACGAGACCAAGACGGTCGAGACGCTCAGGAACCTCTGGTATCACTCCGGTGACGCCGGCGTAATGGATGCAGACGGCTGGTTTTACTTCCGGCATCGCATGAACGAGGCAATCCGGCGCCGCGGCGAAAACATCTCCGCCTATGAGGTCGAGAGCGTCGCTGACAGCCATCCGGATATTGTGGAAAGCGCCGCGTTCGGTATTGCCTCAGCATTGACCGAGGAAGACATCATGCTGGTCGCGATGCGGCGGGCCGGATCGGCGATCGAACCGGCTGACCTGCTGGAACATTTCAGGGCCGCAGCGCCGCGCCACATGGTGCCGCGCTATATCGAGATCACCGATGAGGCACTGCCGAGGACACCAACGGAGAAAATTGCCAGGAACGTGTTGCGCAGCCGAGGTGTCGGAGAGGGGACTTTCGATCGCGGAGAGCGCTGAGCAAATGGCTTGCGTTGGCTCTTAGGATCGAGATGATCGTCCACCGTCGTGACGAAGTCATAGGGCACGAGATAACGGGATTTGATCAAAGTGCACCACGACCCCCGTGGAAACAGGCATCTAAATCCCCGCTGCGTAAAGGGCTTTCACGACCGCGTGGCTTTGGCGGTGCCCGGAAGGTGAAACTTCGACGCCGTTGGTGTGACTGTTACGGTGTTTCGTGATGAGGACATCGCAGAAAGTTGAAAATCTTTCACTGAAATTGAATAGATGGAGCAGACTGGTTTCTCATGGCATCCCTGGTTCGTACTTGTCGCCGGACAAATCCCAGAGGTGTTGCCCGCCAAGGCCATAGGGGTGATATCAGATTAACGTCCTTGAAGGTGTTCGCTAGTAGCTCGCCGCCATGAGCCGGAACCCCGTCAGCTACAAACGCCATCGTTACCCAGCTTCGGTGATCGCGCACGCTGTCTGGCTGTATTTCCGATTTCCGCTGAGCCTGCGTCTGGTCGAGGAGATGCTGCTGGAGCGCGGCATCGTCGTGTCCTATGAAACGATCCGGTGTTGGGCGAAGAAGTTCGGGCCAGATTGTGCACTTCGCTCGCGGCGGAAAGCGCCGAACCCTACTGACGTGTGGCATCTGGACGAGATCGTGGTAACGATCGGCGGAAGGAAAATTTGGCTCTGGCGTGCTGTCGATCAGGCCGGCTACGTTCTCGACGCGATCGTCCAGGCTCGCCGCAACACCCAGGCTGCCAAGCGTCTTCTGATCCGGACATAGATGGAAATGAAGCGTTGAAGGTGCCTCGCTGACTTGAAGCGTTTCATGACCCGTTCACGCCGTCGGTTCGGCCGATCAGAATTCTCGGCACGACTATTCAGGCCCTTGTCCGAGCGATGCTCGACGCCGGGCATGATACCGCCTTGTGCGGCGCCGTAGGACCGAAGTTCGTCGGTGATCATCACACGCGGCGAACGGCCTTGCCCTTTCAGAAGCTTCGCATCAGACGCTATACATATTCAGTCTTTCGGCGGCTCTGGACCACCCATCAAAGGATGACTTCAAAGCGCGGGATTTCGATGCGATGCGCCGAAAATAATTCGGTCAGGCTCCCGGCATCCCCCGTTTGGGTGATCGACAAGCCACCGAAAATCCAGTTTTCTCGGTAGCCTGTGCGAGCGGGTTTTTCTTCGCCCAGCCTCGATTGGAGACCATTATGGCCAAGGTCAAGCCCGAGACGATCCCCGCCGGAACGACGCAATTCCTGATCGACGACGGCGAGGCCTACAGTCTGGCCAAAGGCGTTACCCTCACCGCGACGGACACGGACTGGACAATTCTCTTCGATGCGGAGTCCAGCGGCGCCCAGCTCGACATCGCCGGCAAGGTCGGCCAGCTCGGTACGCCTGTGGACATAAACACGGACGCCGCAATCGGCATCCTTGGCATGGCCGCCGCGATCGAGATTGCCAAGACCGGCTCGATCACCGGTTATCGGGGCGTGCATGTCGCGGCCGACGCCGCCAATGCTAGAATCACCCTCAAAGGCACCATCAATGCCGAGCACGAGGGCATCGCATCCTTGGGCGACGACACGGTGATCATGAACAGCGGCAAGATTACCGGAATTACCAGTGCCAACAGCCATGGCATCTATTCTCTCGGCGATAACGCGAAAATCAACAATGCAGGCACGATCGCCGCCGAAGGGATGGGCATCCTTTCCGCCGGCGACGCTGCGATCATCACCAACAACGGCAGCATCACCACCATTACGGACTTCGGGATCTTTTCCGCAGGTGCCCAAGCACGGGTGGTCAACAAAGGCAAAATCGTGTCCGATGAGGACTCCGGTATCTATGTCTCCGGCGCCGATACGACAGTCATAAACAGCGGCAAAATTGTCAGCAACGGTGATCCCGATACGGGCATCGGTGCAAACGACGCGAATGTCACCATCGTCAACACGGGCACGATCACCAGCGTGAACAATGGCATCTATTCCGCTGGAACAGACGCGCATATCACCAATAGCGGCAAGGTCAGCGTCGTGGACGGCGGCAGTTGCATAGTTGTCGCTGGGGGAGATGCAACAATCGTCAATAACGGTAAGATAACTGTCGATTCGGGCCACGTCATCTCGTCTTATTTTTCTACCGGTAGCGTGACAATCACCAACAAGGGTAGGATGGAAACCACCGACAACGGCTTTTTCGATCATGCTCTAAGGCTCGGCGCAGCCGTCGACACCATCGTCAACAAAGGCGTCATGTTCGGCAAGATCGACCTCGGCGGCGGTAACGACGTATTTGACAATCGCGGCGGCAAGATCGACCACAACGTGATCGGCGGGTTGGGCGACGACACGCTGATTGTCGACAGCGCGAAAACCAAACTCATCGAGGACGTCGATGGCGGCTTCGACACAGTTCAGTCCACCGTCTCCAATATTCTGTCGGACGATGTCGAGGCCCTGGTGCTGTTGGGCAAGGGCAAGATCAACGCCACCGGCAATGCCGGCGACAACACGCTGACCGGCAATGCCGGCAACAACATCCTCAAGGGCCTGGGCGGCGCCGACACCTTCGCCTTCGCCACCGGTGGCGGCCGCGACACGATCGCCGACTTCGTTGCCGGCGTCGACAAGATCGACCTGAGCGATTGGGTGTTCATGGATCGCGACGACGTTATCGATGATCAGAACACGGTCGAGAAGAACGGCAACCTCGTCATCACAGCCGGAAAGGATCAGTTGATCATCCTGGGCGTAGGCAAGGATGATCTTGCCGAAGGCGATTTCCTGTTCTGAAGCGAGCCGTGTGGAGATGACGACAGGCCCGATCACTCGATCATGGCGTCGACTTCGGCCACTGTCTCGATCGAGATGCCGTTATCCTGCAGATTGACAAGCGCCCGGTCGAGCACTCTCATACAGATCTCGATGTCGGAAGCCGGAACGCCGCTGAGCGCCGCGCTGTTGGCGTCGATCGCCGCCTGAAGCGCCGCGGTCTCCAGCCCCCTGCCCTTCTCGGTCAGCGAGATGACATATTTCCGCTTGTCGCTGGGATGGCGGCGGCGGGCGACCAGGCGCATCGCCAGCAGGCTGCGCACCGCAAGCACCATTGCCGGCCCTGCGACACCCGATTTCTGGGCGAGCTCGATCTGCGTCAGGCCATCGTTGTGCCAGAGCGTACGGAGGGCATACCACTGTCCGATCGACAGACCGAGCGACGCAATGCGCACGCCGAGATCGCGCTGGATCAGGCGGTTGACATGTCTCAGATTGTTGCCGAAACTTTGCCCCAGCGGCAGGATGGAACCCTTCTTTTCATCAGATGAGGCCATGCCGTGGAGTTGCTCCTGCAGGCGCGAGAACCTGCTCGCCGCCCGAAAATTGGTGATCCGGATAGGCGTGCCTAGCGGGTATCCAAACTGAAAGCAACCCGCCGGACGCGGTGCTTTCGTCGACGTTGATGGTTAACGGGAGGATATTTCAAGCCTAAACAAATTTTCGATTGGCCATATTGCCAGATCGCAGAACTGGGCGTACGCTCAAAATCGTTCGTAAATTAACGAATTACATTTCGCCCGAAGCAAACATGTCCGGGACCGGAATGAGGGAGCCACAGACGCGCGTTCGGACATGCGGGCCGGCAAGAGCTTGCGAACGCCCCTGATCACACAGGAAACGGGGAACAGAGACATGAGAAAAGCCACCTATCTTTCAGCGGCACTCGCCGCCGGACTGGCCTTCACCACCATGACCGCGGGCGCCGCCGAGACCGTCAAGGTCGGTTTCGTCATGCCCTTCAGCGGCTGGTTCCAGCCGATCGATGCATCCACTGTCAACGGCGCGATGCTTGCCGTCAAGGAAATCAACGCCGCCGGCGGCGTACTCGGCCAGCAGATCGAGGTCGTCAAGTTCGACAACAAGTCCGAACCGCCGCTCGGCGCGGACGGCGCGCTTGAAGTGATCGAGAAGGGCGCCAGGGCAATCCTGTTTCCGAGCGATTTCGATTTCGGCGCACCGGGCGCCTTCGTCGCCCAGCAGAACAACGTGATCTCGCTTTCGGGCGCGTCCGACCCTAAATTCGGCGTTAAGGGCATCGGCCCCTATGCCTATTCGATCTCAAATGCCTCGCAAGCACAGGGCGCGCTTCTCGCCGAGTGGGCCTTCAACAAGCAGGGCTGGAAGACCAGCTACGTGCTGCTCGACAACACCATTTCCTTCACCAAGTCGCTGTGCGGCAGCTTCGTCACGCGCTGGAAGGAACTCGCCGGCGAGCAGGGCCTGCTCGGCGAGGACACGTTCCTGAACAACGATCCGAGCATTTCGGCCCAGACGAGCCGCATTTCCGGCCTGGCAACCAAGCCTGACTTCGTCGTGCTGTGCTCCTATGCGCCGGGCGGTCCGAGCGCGATCCGCCAGCTTCGCGCCGCGGGCATCGACCAGCCTGTCCTGACGGGCGAATCCATGGACGGCGACTATTGGGCCGGCACCGTGCCGGGCCTGTCGAACTTCTATGTCGTCAACTACGGGTCGGTCTATGGCGACGACCCCGATGCCAAGATCGTCGACCTCCTGAAGCGCTATGAGACCGAATACGGCCAGCGTTCCGACGCGTCCTATTCGCTGCGAGGCTATTCGCTGATCCAGGCCTGGGCCAGGGCGGCGGAGAAGGCCGGCTCCTTCGATGCCGACAAGGTGGCGGCCGTGCTCGACACGTTCAAGGACGAGGACCTGGCGATCGGCCCGACGACGTTCACCCCGGACCTGCACATTGCCACGACCCGGCCGATGACCATCGTCCAGGCCAAGGATGGCAAGTTCTCCGCTGTCGGCAAGTTCGCCGCGGAAACCGTACATCTCGACTGATCCGTCCGACCGGGAGACGTTTCATGACGTTGAAGGCGACCGACATCTCGGTCCGGTTTGCAGGTGTCAACGCCATCGACCATGTGTCGGTGGCGCTCGACCAGGGCGAGATCCTCGGCCTCATCGGCCCGAACGGCGCCGGCAAGACGACGATGGTCAATGTGCTGAGCGGCTTCCAGAAGCCCGCCACCGGCATCGTCTCCATCTCCGGCCAGACTGCGGCCGGCCGGCCCGGCGACTGGTTCTCCCGCAACGGCGTGGTGCGCACCTTCCAGGCCGTGCGGCTGTTTCAGGGGCATGACCGTCTCAGAGAATGTCGAGGTCGGCTTTGCCGCGCTCGGCCTTGGGCGCGCGGAGGCCCGGCGTCGTGCAGCGCAATTGCTCGAACGCATGGGCCTCGGCGATCGTGCCGCCCAGGTGAGCGACACGCTCAACTATGGCGACGAGCGCCGTGTCGGCATCGCCCGGGCCCTGGCGCTCTCGCCGAAATTCCTGCTTCTCGACGAACCGGCCGCCGGCATGAACATTGCCGAAGCCGAGTCACTGGGTAGCCTGATCCGCAGCGTGCGCGACGATTTCGGTTGCGGCATCCTCGTCATCGAGCACAATATGCGCCTCGTGATGAACACCTGCGAGCGGCTGCATGTGATGTCGAGCGGCCGCACCATCGCCGCCGGCACCCCGGCCGAGGTCGCTGCCAATGCCGATTTCAAGGCGGCCTATCTCGGCTCGGAGGCGGCATGAGCGAGATCCTGCTGGAGGTCACCGGCCTTCACGTCAAATACGGCCAGATCACCGCGCTGTCAGGCGTCGATCTCGAGGTGCACAAGGGCGAGATCGTCTCGCTGGTCGGTCCGAACGGCGCCGGAAAATCTTCGCTGCTCAATGCCATAGCCGGCGTGGTCCGCGCCAGCTCCGGCACTGTGGTCTTCAACGGCGCCAGCATTCTCGGCCAACCCCTGGAGACGACGGTCCGGCGCGGCATCGCGCTCGTGCCGGAGGGGCGCCACGTCTTCGCCGGCCTATCCGTGCTCGAAAACCTCAGGCTGGGTGCCACGATCCGCGAGGACCGCAGCGCCGTGGCCGCCGATCTCGAAAGCTATTTCTCACTGTTCCCGATCCTCGCCGAACGCCGTCACCAGGCAGCCGGAATGCTGTCAGGCGGCGAGCAGCAGATGCTGGTCATCGCCCGCGCGCTGATGTCGCGCCCGACGCTGCTGATGCTGGATGAGCCGTCGCTGGGACTGGCGTCGATGATCACCGACCGGGTCTACGAGATCATCGCCGACATCCGCAAGCGCGGCGTCACCGTCTTGGTGATCGAGCAGAACGCACCCCGCGCGCTCAAGGCCGCCGACCGGACCTATGTGCTGAACGGCGGCATGGTGCGCCTCGCGGGCCCCTCGGCGGAAGTGGGCGCCCATCCCGATTTCGAAGCCGCCTATTTCGGCCTCAGGGAGGCTGTGCGATGAATGTCCCGGTCCTCCAGACCCTGGTCGATGCCCTGAGCGTCGGCGGACTCTATGCGCTGACTGCGCTGGGCATCGGCCTGATCTTCTCCGTCATGCGGCTGGGCAATTTCGCCCATGCCGAATTCATCACCGTTGCGGCCTATGTCCTCTTCGCGCTCTCGGGCCATGCGCTGATCATGTCGATCGCGGCCGCCGTTCTGGCCGCCATGGCGCTGGCGGTGCTCACCGAAAAGATCGCCTTCCGTCCGCTTCGGCAGGCCGATCCCGCCACGATGTTGATTTCTTCCTTTACTGTCTCGATGTTCCTGCAGAAGCTGATGATCTTCCTCTGGGGCTCGCGCCCCAAGGCGCTCGATCCCCTGCCCTTCCTCAATACCAGCATACATATTGCTGGCGCCCAGTTCAGTGCCCTCAAGCTGCTGACGATCGTGGTCTGCGCCGCCCTGCTCACCGGCCTGACGCTCTTTCTCACCAAGACGCGTTTCGGCCTGGAAATGCGCGCCGCGGCCGAGAATTTCACCATGTCGCGGCTGCTCGGGGTGCGAGCCAACACGGTCATCGCAGTGGCATTTGCGATATCAGGCATCCTGGCTGCCACCGTTGCCCTGCTGTTTTCCGCGCAGACCGGCTTCGTCCATCCGCGCTTCGGAGTGCAACTCGTCATCATCGCCTTTGTCGCCACCGTCATCGGCGGCCTGGGCAATCTCACGGGTGCTGCCGTCGGCGGCTTCCTGGTCGGCGTCGTCAGCACCCTGCTGCAGGCGCTGCTGCCCGACGAACTCCGGCCCTTCCGGGAGGCCTTCCTCTTCGCCGTCGTCATCCTCGTCCTGCTGTTCAGGCCGCAGGGCCTGCTGCCGGCCCGCAATATCAGGGAGAGGGTCTGACGATGAAACGCCTCGTGCCACTCCTCATCCTGATATCAATCGTGCTGGTGACGGTCCTGCTGGCCAGCACATCGGGAATCGTCATGCAACGCCGTGTGATCTTTGGCCTGGTCAATCTCGTGGCTGTGGTCAGCCTCTACATCTTCATGGGCAATTCCGGCATCCTCAACTTCTCGACCATCGCCTTCATGGCGATCGGCGCCTACACGTCGGCGCTGCTGACCATGCCGCCGGGCATGAAGAGCACCTTCCTGCCGGACCTGCCGGCATGGTTGGCGGCAGCCCAGTTCCCGCCGCTGGCCGGTGCAAGCATCGGCGGCCTTGTCGCCGCGGCGTGCGCCCTGATCGTCGGCCTGCCGATCATGCGGCTGTCCGGCATCGCGGCGGCCATCGCCACCATGTCGCTGATGATCATCTGCTACATCGTGCTCGGCAACTGGACCTGGCTGACCGGCGGCCAGCAGTCGCTGATGGGCCTGCCGGGCTATGTCGGCCTCTGGACCGCGGGGCTGTTCGCGATCGGCGCCATCGTCATCGCCTTCGCCTACCAGGAGACCCGCTTCGCCATCGCGCTCCGTGCCTCGCGCGAGGACGAGGTCGCCGCAAAGGCAACCGGTGTCCGCATCGTGCGCGAGCGCCTGATCGCCTTCGTACTCAGCGCCTTCGTCGCTGGTATCGCCGGCGCGCTCTACGGCCATTTCATGGGCACGCTCCGGGTCGAGAATTTCTACCTCGACCCGACATTCCTGTTCGTCTCGATGCTGGTCATCGGCGGCACCCGCAGCCTGAGCGGCGCGGTGGTCGGCGTCGTCTCGATTTCCATTCTCACCGAACTGCTGCGCCTGACCGAGGTCGGCTTCCCCCTGCCGGGCACCGGCTGGACGCTGGCCGCGGCGCCCGGCCTGGGTGATGTCGTGCTCGCCGCCATCATGCTGCTCATCATTCTCTTCCGGCCACAGGGCATAACCGGCGGCCGCGAACTTTCATTCGACGTCTTCAGAAAAGGACAGACACCATGACCGATCAAGCCGCCCCGCCCGCGCCTGATGTCGACACCTCGGCCATTCGCGAGATCGCGAAAGGCGTCTTCGTCATAACCGACCGCCGCGTGCCGCTGGTGCCGAATATCGGCATCGTGCTGGGCGAGACAAGCGCGCTGGTGATCGACACCGGCATGGGCAATGCCAACGGCAAGGCCGTGCTCGAGGCAGCGAAAAAGCTTGCCGACGACCGCAACCTCATCCTCACCCTCACCCACTTCCACCCCGAGCACGGCTACGGCGCCGATGCCTTCAAGAGCGTCGCCCGCATCATCTACAACAAGGCGCAGGCCGACGAACTCGCCGACAAGGGACAGCCCTATCTCGACATGTTCAAGGGCATGGGGCCTACGGTAGCCGAAGCGCTGGCCGACACGACGCTGGTTGCCGCCGACGAACTCTATGACGGTGCCGAACACATCCTCGATCTCGGCGGCCGCACCGCTGTCCTCAAAACCTGGGGCAAGGCGCATACGCGCGGCGACCAGGTCGTCTATCTCCCGGATTGCCGGGTACTGTTCACGGGCGACCTGGCGGAGGAGAGAACCTTCCCGATCTTCCCCTGGTTCCCGCCTGACGACATGGACATCGACGGCGCCAACTGGATTGAGGTTCTGGACGACTGCCTGGCGCTTGCACCTGAGATCGTCGTCCCGGGCCATGGCGATATCGACGGTGGCGCCATTCTCACCGATGTCAGGGATTACATTGCCGACGTGGCCGCGCTCGTGAAGAAAGCCGCAATTGCCGGAAAGAGCAAGGACGAGATGATCGCCGAGCTCGGTCCCGCCATCAGGGCGGCGCATCCGGACTGGCATTTCCCGGAATGGATCGATTTCGCCATTCGATATTTCCACGCCCAGCAGGCCTGACGCCATGGCCCGCACCGCTCTGCTCGCCCTGCACTACCAGAACGAGGTTCTTCATCCCGAAGGCCGCATCAAGGTCGGCATGGCCGAGAAGAGCGATATCAGGGAACGCGTGAAGGAACGGGCGTCGGCCCTGCTCGCCTTCGCGCGGGGTGCCGGCATCCCGGTTATCTCGGTCCGGATTGCCTTCCAGCCCGGCCATACCGATGTCATCCAGAACTGCACCATCTTTCGCAACGTCGTGAAGAATGGCGCGATGATCGATGGCAGCTGGGGCGCCGAATTCCACGACGGCCTCGGCCCCCTCCCCGGCGAAACCGTGGTCAGGCATACGCGGGTGAACGCCTTCTTCGGAACGGACCTGGACGCCATCCTGAGGCTTCAGGATGTCGACCAGCTCGTTGTCGCTGGCATCGCCACCAATTCCGTCGTCTCGACGACCGTGGCACATGCCGCCGATGCCGGCTACCAGGTCACCGTCGCCGAGGACGCCTGCTCGTCCGGAAATCCGGACCTGCACCGGGCATGCATGGAAAACATGAAACTGGTCGCCGACGTGCTGAGCGTCGACGACATCACCCATAGGCAATGGCGCTGATCTGGAGAGTATGGAGGCTATCGATCGTAGTTTTCGGCAACCCTCCATCCGGATTCCGCGCTGACACCGCGCCAATCGGCCCATCAAATCGCCGAGGCATCAGGACCGGAACGGCCGTCCCTTCCTCAGACGACAGCCAGGCTCTCTTGACTATTCTGTGACATAGACGAAATACGACGGTAGCCGTGAATTCGACGCGGCGCGAAGTCACCAGCTTCGCCGTGCACATCAACGAGACGCGCCCCGAATCTATTGAAATGCTGCGGCATGCGGGGATGTTTCCAGGCAGGAATGAGGAAATGGCCATGATCCGTCCATCAATGGAGCAGCGCCTGGAACGCCTGGAGGCCGAGCGCGACATTCTCGACACGCTCTACGCCTATGGCCACTGTCTCGACGCAGGCGACGAGGCGGGGTGGGTCGATTGCTTCACGGCGGCCGGGCGCTGGACGTCCAGCAGCCCTGATCCCGGCCGCGCACCGGTCGACATCGCCGGCCATGAACGATTGAGCGCGTTCGTGGCCAATCATAGCCGCCGGCCGGAACGGTTTCATGTCCATATCGTCGTCTCACCCCGGATCACGCTGGGCGAAGGCCTCCGGACGGCAGAAGCGACATCCTACATGTTCACGATGATGCGCCACGACGGCATCGCGCCTGTGCTGCGGGTCTTCGGCCGCTATGTCGATCAGTTGGAGCGCGGAGACGACGGTCGTTGGCGCTTTGCCTGGCGACATGCGGAGATCGATGCCGCGACACCCGGTTTGCCAAGCCTGGTCGGCGGACGCGTTCGTGGCGCGTAGAACGCCACCATCGGCCACTGAAACGCACGCGCTATCTGCCGCCTTTCAGCGTAGTCCTCATCCGCGCGAGGGTCTCCGGGTGGCGCGCGCGCGACAGCACTGCCGCACGCTCGATCGCCAGCACGTCGTGCTCGGTCAGCGGTCGCGCGGGGTCCGCGTTCGCGCCCCCCGTGAGTACGGTCGCGGCGACATCGGCAATCTCGATGTCGTCGGCCTTGAACTGGCCTGACCTTGCGCGACGGTGGGCTTCCGCCATCAGCGCAAGCCTGCCGGACGGGCCGGCAAGCCTGAGCATCGCCGGCTCGGGCGGCCGATAGCCGACATCCAGCAATGCGCATGCCTTGTGTCGCGCCGCCGACAGCAGGTGGTCGCGGTTCATCACGATGACGTCGTCGGGCCGGAGCAGGCCCAGCGCAAGCGCTTCATGGGCTGAACGGGAAATCCGGGCACCGAGGATCGTCTGGAATGCTTCCGCAGCAGGCGCAACCGGGCCCCTGGCGCCGCGCGAGCCCATACGCAGCAGCAATTCCTTGCTGCCGCCCCAGCCGGGAATGATTCCAACCTTGGTTTCCGGCAGGCCGGCGTTCATCTCGATGTGGGCCACGACAGCGTCGGCGTGCATCATCATCTCCGATCCGCCGCCGAGCGCCAATCCATGCACGGCTGCAACCACGGGAAAAGGCGCATACTTCAAGGCCATATAGAGTTCCTGGCCACGTTCCAGGAAGCGTTCCAGTTCGTCGAAGCGCCCGCTCTCGGCGAGAGAGAGAAAGAAAGACAGATCGGCGCCGGCCGAAAAGGCCCTGGCATCCTCATTGGCGATCACGAGTGCGCGCAATCTCTTTGCGTCACCAAGTTCCAGGGTGGATTCAATCACGTCGAAGACGGATGGTGACAGCGCGTTCATCTTGGTATGGACCTCAAGAACGGCAATCCCGTCACCTCCATCCCACAGCGAGGCGGCATCGTTGCCCGCCATCCGCTGTCCGCGTGCCCTGATGGTGGTGAGCGTTGCGTGACCACCATCGGCCTCTTCCGGCCCCGGAGCCCTCTGCGTCGGCAGCACGATGGCTTCGCCTTCCGCGGCAAGAAGTGCCGTTGACTTTCCGACGCCATGGCGGGCTGCAATCGCGAACGGACCGTCGCGCCAGCCATAACCCAGGACCATGGCGGTATCTAAATCGGCGGGGCTGACCGCGATCTCGCCGACATGCCGGGCGGCGTAGGAGAGAAGCCGAGCGAAGACGCGCCGCGCGTAGATAGCGAGTCGGCCGTCGGCATCAAGCAGCGTGGAAAGATCACGGCCGCCGCCTGGAAGATCCCGCGGCGCAAGCGCCCGTTCGGGCCGGTAGTCGGCGGTTGTGAAATCCAGCACCTCCCGCGATCTGTCGGCGGCCAGGCGATAGAATCCGGACTTTGTCTTTCGTCCGAGTTGCCCGCGCCCGATCATGCCCCTGATCAGCGAATCCTGCGTCAAGTCATAGTCATGCGCGGCATCGCTTGCCGGCAGCGTGTCCTGCAGGCTCGCCCACACATGCGGAACCAGATCGATGCCGATCAGGTCCATCAGCCCGAAGGCGCCCGTACGCGGAATGCCCAGGGCCGCAATCACAGTATCGGCTTCCTCTATCGTCACGCCCAGCCTCTGCGCTTCGATCACCGACACGGCGAGCCAATGGCAGCCGATGCGGTTCGCTATGAAGCCTGGCGTGTCGCCGCAATCGACCACCTTCTTGCCGAGGATCGTCTCGCAGGCCTCACGCACCGCCTCGATCGTCCCGGCATTGTTATCCTGGCCAGCCACCAGTTCGACGAGTCGCATCACGCGCGGCGGATTGAAGAAGTGGGTGATCACGAAATCCGCGGCAAAGCCCGCAGCAGCACCCGCCAGAAGGTCGGCGCGGAGGATGGTCGAGGTGTTGGAGGAGACGATCGATCCTGGCTTCCGCACCCTGTCGATGCGGGCATAGAGGGCACGCTTGAGATCGACGTTCTCGATGATCGCCTCCACGATCCAGTCTGCGTCCGCCAGCCGATCGAGATCGGTGTCCATATTTCTGGGACGGACGAGACTGGCCGCCGCCTCGTGGGTAAAGCCATTGGTCTTGAGCTGACGCGCTATGCCCGCGCGTGCCGCGGAGCTGCGATCCGGTCCATCCGAGGCGACGTCGAGAAGATCGACCGGCACGCCGGCATTGGCAAACTGCGCCGCTATGCCACCGCCCATCGCGCCGGCGCCGATCACCGCCACGCGCTTGACTCGGCATTCCGCAACGCCCCACGCCTGGGGAAGCTTCATCGCCCCGGTCATGCTGCCTCCAGGATCATCGCAATGCCCATGCCACCGCCGATGCACTGCGTGGCGAGTGCTCGCGCCTTACCCTCACGCTTGAGCAGTGCTGCAGCCTTGCCGACGAGACGGCCGCCGGTGGCCCCGAGCGGATGACCCAGAGCTATCGCTCCACCATCGATATTGAGTTTCTCCTCGGGGATTTCGAGCGCCCGCCGGCACGCTTCCGCCTGTGCCGCAAAAGCCTCGTTCATCTCGACCAGGTCGATGTCATGAATCGTCCGCCCGGCGCGCTTCAGCGCCTTGCGGGACGCTTCGATCGGGCCGATGCCCATGATGCCCGGCGCGCAGCCTGAGACGGCGAAGCTTTCCACTCGAGCAAGCAGGTCGAGGTCGTGCCGCCTGGCGAACTCTTCGGTGCAAACCAGCACAGCCGTCGCACCGTCCGTCATCGGTGAAGACGTGCCCGCGGTCACCGTACCGCCTTCGAGAAAGACCGTCTTGAGGCCGGCGAGTTTTTCGAGCGCCGTTTCGCGCACGCAGCCGTCCCTGTCGACCAGGGTTTCGCCGATCACGTAGGGCGCCAGCTCCGCGGTGAGACGACCATCGCGCTGCGCGGCAGCGGCCTTGGCGTGGCTCGCGAGCGCAAAGCGGTCCTGATCGTCGCGGCTCACGTCGTGTTCGCGGGAGACACGTTCGGCGGTCAGCCCCATGTTGACGAAGGACTCGACCGCCGCATCGTCCCAACTCGGTGGTGGCATCAGGTTAAAGCCCCACATCGGCACGCGCGACATGCTCTCTGTGCCGCCGGCGACAAACGCCTCGCCAGCATTCATCATCAGCATGCCGGCCGCCATCTGCACAGCCTGGATGGAGGAGCCGCACCACCGGTTGACCGTTGAGCCGGCCGTCGTCTCGGGCAGGCCCGCCAGCAAGCCGACGATCCTGCCGATGTTCATTCCCTGCTCGCCTTCCGGAAAGGCGCAGCCCCAGACGACATCCTCGATTTCCTCGCCGGGAACGCCGGTGCGCGCGAGCAGCGAACGGATAACGTGCGCGCCGAGATCATCGGGCCGGGCGGCGGCCAGTCCACCTTTGTGCGCAAAGGTGAAGGGCGTGCGGACATAGCCCGCGATATAGGCTTGCTTCGTCATGATATCCTCCGGTCGGGCTCTGTTCAGCAGCCCTGGAACTGTGGCTTTCGCTTTGCGAAGAAGGCGTCGAGCGCCTCGGCGAAATCGGCCGAGGTGGCGGATGCCGCAAAGCAGTCGCGCTCGGCATCGAGTTGTTCCGAATGAGTGCGATCGAAGGCCGAGCGCATCAGCAACTTGGTACGGCCCTGCGCTGCGGCAGAGCCCATGGCTAGACGGGCCGCAATCTTCTCGACCTCTCCGTCGAGTTCATCGAGCGGGACAATGCGATTGACCAGGCCGAGCCGCAATGCCTCCGCTGCTTCGATGCTCTCCGACAGGAGCGCGATCTCCAGCGCCTTTCGCGTGCCTACCAGTCGCGGCAGCGCCCAGCTACCCCCACAATCGGGAGAGGCGGCGATCCGGTTATAGGCGAGGTTGAACACCGTGTCGGCGGCGGCGATCGCAAGATCGAAGTTGAGTGCGAGGCTCATGCCCCCGCCCGCGACGGCGCCCTTGAGCGCGCCAATGCTGATCTTGTCCGAGGATTCCAGCATCTTCAGTCCGGCATGGATCGGATCGATCAATTGGCTGGCGGCAAGTGCCCTGTCCGGCGATGAGCGGAAATGGCCGAGGTCGCCGCCGGCGACGAAGGCGCGCCCCGCTGCAGACACGATGATGACCCGAACTGTGGAGTCGGCGACCGCCTGCGCAACAGCGGAGCGGAAGCCTTCTGCAAGGGCAACATCGAGCGCGTTCAGCTTGTCGGGCCGGTTGAAGCGGATCTCGCAAATCGCGCCGCGCTTGTCGAGTATTACCGGTTCCTGCGATTGAATCATGGTTCAGCTCCGTTCGGATCGGACGATGTGGCGGGCGGCCATGCGGCACACAGCGCGCCGAGTGCCGCGACGAGGGCAAGCGGCTGATCGACCATGACGTGATGGCCGGCCTCGGGGATCTCAAGTCCAAGGGTCCCCGGCGGGGCTTTCTCGACCGTCAGCCGAAACCGCTCCAGCGGGATCAGCGCGGAGATTCCGCCGCGGATCAGGACCATCGGCCGGTTCACCTTTGGCAATCTATCGGCGAAGAAGTCGGGCTCCTGGCCAAGGAAACGCAGTTTGGGGTCGGAGCGCCATGTCCAGCCCGTGCGCCCATCGGGCATAGCGAGTTCGCGCAGGTTGGAACGCGCGATGTAATCGGTGATGAAGCCGTTCGCGGAAGACTGCGGCGGCAGGAAACGATAGCGCAGCAGAGCTGCGGGCAGTGTCGGGTAGAGATTGTAGCTCGGCCAGTCTTCCGCCGCGATTCGCGCGTGGTTCTCGAGCTCTCGCCAGTCGGCGGGAGGCCTGTAGTCCAGAATGCCGCTGTCTATCGCCACAATGGCGCGAAAGCTATTGTCGGGCCGAGAGCAGCATAGCGTCCCCACCATGCCACCCATCGAGTGGCCTATGAGGATCGGCGCTTCGTCGGCCGAAAATAGTCCGATCGCCCGTGCGATCGCCTCCGCCTCGCTGGCATAGGACTCGAAACTGTAGCTTTTCCGCCAGCCGGACCCACCCATACCGGACCAGCTCATGGCGACAACCCTCCGTTCTTGCGCCAGGAACGGCGCGATAAACCGCCACCAGTCGGCGCTCGCGCCCGTGCCATGCAGAAGGAACAATGATGGCAGCGCGCTTTCGACCCCCCATTCGAGAACCTCGATCTCGACGCCGTCGACCTTGACCCGTCGCTCGAGAGGGAGGTCGCGGAGCGCGTTTTCAAACCACTCCGGCGCCGGTGGCCGCTCGCCATTGAACTGGGCGAGCGGGCTGCGGACCTCGGGAGCGAGGATTGTCTCCGACTTCCAATAGCGCCTTGCCTCTGTCGTTTCCGTCATCCGATCAACCTCAGAGACCGGCTTCGAGGTAGTCGACGCCCCACAGACGCTCGAGTTCGTAGTCGCGCCACATCTCTTCATTGGCGCGGCCTACGAAGACGCGCTTCACCTTGCGCGCGAATTCCGGGCGCAAGTGCTGGGTGAGTTCTCCGGCCAGTGCGATCGCGCGCGGGAGAAGATGCTCCTTTTCAACCAGCTCTTGGAAAAAGCCGAGCTGATACGCGCGTTCGCCCTTCATCGGCTCGCCGGTCAACTGCATCCGGCGCACCTCGCCATCCGGCAGGTAGTCGCGCACGAACCGGTAGCCGCCGAAGGCGCCCGCCTTCACTTCCGGCAGGCCGAGGAGGGCGCCGGCGGTACCGATCCGCACATCCGCCATGCAGGCCAGGCCGAGCGCGCTGCCCATCGCCGCGCCATCGACGGCGGCGACCGTGATGATGGGGCAGGTCGCGAAGGCCTTGAGACCGTCGCGGACGGCGGCCGTGCCCCGATCGAGATCCGCGCGCCCGCCGACCCCGAATTCACGCCGGTCGTTGCCTGCACTGAAATGCTTGCCCTCGCCGATCACGACAAGGGCGCGTATCTCCTCGTCGCGGGCGATTGCGCCGAGCATCGCCGGGACCGCGAGCCAGTCGTCGAAGCAAATGGCGTTGACCGGCGCCTTTGACATGGTGACGATGCCGATCGCGCCCCTGCGTTCAAATTTCATCATGGGATCATCTTTCATTTGCGTAGCGGGGGCGTCTCTTTTCAAGGAAGGCGCGCGCGCCTTCGCTCGCTTCCTCGGAGCGGCGCACCTCGGTCGTCAGCTTGCACTCGAATTCATAGCCCTCGTTGAGAGTCATGTTCTCGACTCGGTTCAGGCCCATCTTGGCGAGCCTGATGGCTGAGGGGCTTTTGTCTGCAATGGTGTTGGCGACTTCCAGCGCACGGGCGAGCACCGCATCGGCCGGCAGCACTTCCTCCACCATCGATACGGCGAGCGCCTCGGCGGCACTCACCTGCACGCCGGTATACATCATCTTCCGGGTCAGCCCCTGCGGTGCGATGCGCATGACGTGCCGGGAGCCTCCGAGGACGCCCACGTCGATCTCCGGCAGGGCGAACCTGGCCGTTTCCGAGGCGATGCGGATGTCGCAAAGCGAGGTCAGCGCGATACCGGTGCCGACGGCCGGTCCGTTGATCGCCGCGATCACCGGTACGGGGCAATCGAAGAGGGCGGCGAAAGAAATCCGCACATTGGCGAGATATTCGGACGACTGATCAACATCGAGGTCGACAAAATCCTTCACATCGTTGCCGGCACAGAAGACCTTGCCGCGGCCGGTCAGCACGACACAACGCAGGTCGGCCCGATCCGAGAGCCGACGAAACGTCCGGCGCATCTGACTGTACATTTCGCGATTGAAGGAGTTCACCGGCGGGCGATCGAAACGGACGACGGCGACGCCGCGGTCGACTTCCACCCTGATTTCCGGTTCGAGTTTGTCGAGAGAAAGGTCCATGTCAGGCTCCAAGGTAGCTGTCTTGCACGAGGTTGGATTTCAGGATCCGGTCGGTCGGCCCATCGGCCGTGATCAATCCGTTCTCCATGATGAAGGCGTGTTGGCAGATCGCCTCGGCGAGAAAGAGGTTCTGCTCGACGAGCAGGATTGCCACGCCGGTTGCCGCGATGCTGCGGATCGCCTCTCCCATCTGCTCGATGACCTTGGGCGCGATGCCCTGGCTCGGTTCGTCCAGGAGCAGATATTTCGGCCTGCTCATCAGAGCACGGGCAAGTGCCAGCATCTGCTGCTCGCCACCCGAAAGCAGTCCCGCATTCTGGCTGAGCCGGGTCTTGAGAATGGGAAACAGCGAGTAGACAAGATCCAGGTCTTCGGCACGGACGCGGTCATGGATGTAGGCGCCAAGCCTCAGGTTTTCCTCGATAGTCATCTCCGGAAACACCTGTCGGCCCTCCGGCACCTGGATGATGCCGCGGCGGACGCGTTCGACGCTGGACGCCTTGGTGATATCGACGCCGTCCACCTCGATCGAGCCACTCCAGGCGGGAACCAGTCCCGACGCCACCCGGCAAAGCGTCGTCTTGCCCGCACCGTTGGCGCCGAGCACCGCCACGGTCTGGCCAGGCGCGATCGAGAGCGAAACGGCGTGCAGTGCCTCCATTCGGCCATATCCGGTCGTGAGTCGGTCAATCTTAATCATCGGAATAGCGCCTCCCCAGATAGGCATCGATGACCGCGCTGTTGCCGCGGCATTCGGTCGGCGTCCCCTCGAAGAGAAGCTTGCCGCGATCCAGCACGCTGATGCGGCCGGCAAGGCTCATGAGAAAGCGCACGTTGTGTTCGATCAGGAGAATGGTGACACCTCGCCGGTTCCATTCGCGGATGATCTCTCCCATGCGGCTCAGTTCATCCGCCGTGAGGCCGACGGCCGGTTCGTCGAGCAGCAGCAACTTCGGCCTGGAGGCCAGCGCGAGCGCAATGCCCAGCCGGCGCAGAACCGGATAGGGCATGGTCGAGGCGACCCTGTCGAGGACGCCTTCGAGGCCGAATGTCTCGATGAGAAGCGGAAGGTCCCCCGACTGCCTCGACGCGACCTCGGCGATCTTGAGGTTTTCGCGGATCGTCAGGTCCATGAAGGCGCGCGTCTGCTGGAAAGTCCGGACGATGCCGAGCCTGACCGAACGTGAAATGGGCCAGGGACCGTCGACCTTGCCGTCGAAGGTCATCGATCCGGAAGAGGGTTTGATCAGGCCGGAGACCATGTTGACCAGCGTCGTCTTGCCGGCGCCATTCGGACCCATCAGCCCCCAGATCATGCCCTGGGGAATGTCGAGATCGACATTCTGAACAGCCTTCACGCCACCGAAATTGACCGACATGTCCTTGATCGAAAGCAGGGTGCTCATGGGCGTGCCTTCTCAACGGTCTTGCTTGCCTGGGTTGGCGGCTCGGGCACGACTTTCGGCGCCGGGCGCAGCTTGCCACCAATGAAACGCAGCATGCCAGCGAGACCGCGGGGCGCGAACATGATCACCACCAGCAACATGATGCCATAGGCAAGCAGGCTGTAATGGCTGGCTCCGCGCAGCACTTCCGGCAGCGAGGTCAGCAGGATCGCGCCGAGGATGGGGCCCCAGAGCGTTCCCATGCCGCCGACCACCACGGTCACAACGAGTTGGAAGCCGGCGGTCAGGACGTTGAAGCTGTCGGGGCCGACGAAGTTGGACATCGAAGCAAAGAGCGATCCGGCAATTCCGGCGAAGAAGGATGAAAAGGCGAAGGCGGAGAGACGGGCCTCGTTGATCTTCATGCCGACGGCGCGGGCCAGGGTCTGGTCCTCGCGGATCGCTATACAGGCGACGCCGATCGGCGAGCGAACGAAGATGAAGGATGCGAGATAGGTGATCCACACGAACAACAGCGTTAGCAACAGATTGTAGCGCGACTGGTCCATCTCGAGACCGAAAGGCTGCGGCGGGCTGGGAATGCCGACAAAGCCCATGATGCCGCCGGTCCAGATTTCCAGCACGACGAAGAGCTGATAGCCGATCAAGCCGATGCCCAGTGTCAGCACGGCGAAATAGAGCCCCCTCGTTCGGAATGCGAGACCGGCAACGAAAGTACCGACTGCGGCCGCGATGATGCCCGAAAGCAGGAGCGCCAGCCAGAAGTTGACGCCGTACTTGCTGGTGAGGTTCGCCGTCGCATAGGCCCCGACGCCGTAAAGAGCGCCATGGGCAAGCGAGAGATAGCCCGTGTAGCCGATCAGCACGTCGAAGCTGATGGCAAGCACGGCCAGCCATGCCGCCGCGGTGGCGACATAGAGGATGTAGTTGCTGGCGAAGAACGCGCCGATCACGGCGAGCACGATGCCGACGGTTACGAGGGTGAGTGCGGTCCTGCTGGTATTCATCGCTCGATCGGGGCCTTTCCGAAAAGGCCCTGGGGGCGGAGAAGAAGGAAGATGACGAGGATGAGGAAGGCGCCCGTATCCTGTAGCGTCGAGGAAATGTAGCCCGCAATCAGGACTTCGATCACCCCGAGCAGGAGTCCGCCGACGATTGCGCCGGGCAGGCTGCCGATACCGCCGAGGACAAGGACAACGAAGGCCTTGAGCACGGGTAGCACGCCGACCGAGGGATAGATCGGGAAGGTGGCCCCGAGCAACGCGCCGGCCAGTCCGCCGATCATGGCGCCGATCGCGAAGGTGGTGAAGCGCACCTGGTACATGTTGATGCCCATCAGCCTGGCCGCATCTTCGTTTTGCGCCACCGCCCGGATCGCCGAGCCGATCTTGGAGCGATTGAGGACCAGCGAAAGCCCCACCCATACCAGGACCAGCGTCAGCATGATGACGATCTGGTAGTAGGTGATGGAGAAGAACGACGTGCGGAAGCCGCCCGGAAGCGGGTTGGGCGTCGTCCGCGGCTCCGTGCTCCAGATGAAGGTTGCGATCTGCTGCATCACCATGGAGGCGCCGAGCGCGCCGATCATCAACGACAGACCCGGCGCCTTGTCCATCGGCTTGAACACGACAAGATCGAGCAATATGCCGATCGCCCCGGCTACCAGAGCGGCCACGACGATAGCAAGCCAGAAGTTCAGGCCGAGCGCCACGAGGGTATAGGATATGAAGCCGCCAAACATATAGAGCTCGCCATGGGCGAAGTTCGGGATCAGCAGGACGCCGAAGACCAGCGTCAGGCCCATGGCGACCAGGGCATAGGTGCTGCCGAGCGCAAGGCCGTTGATCAGGTGCTGTGGAAGGAGATCGAACATGGTCAGGCCGCCTTTCCGGGTTTGAGCATGTCGCGAAGCACCGCCTTGGCGATCTTGCCGACCGGCGTATGCGGCAGTTCCTGCAGGAACACGACTTGTTTGGGGGTCTTGAATCCAGCGATGCGCTTGCGCACGAAACCGATGACGTCCGCCTCGTCATCGAAGCCGCTGGTGGCGACGACGCAGGCAACGACGCGCTCGCCATAATCGATGTCGGGCAGGCCGATGACGGCGCATTCCCTGATGGAGGGATGCTGCACGACGACCTGCTCGACCTCCTTGGCGAAGACATTCTCGCCAGCGGAACGGATCATGTCCTTCTTGCGGTCGACAACCTTGAAGAACCCATCCTCGACTTGGCGAGCAAGGTCGCCCGTATGCAGCCACCCGCCGCGGAAAGCCTCATCGGTCGCCTCCGGATTGTCGATATATTCGGTCATCAACGTTGCACCCCGAACGCAGACCTCGCCGACCTCGCCGATCGCGACCTCGTTCAGATCGTCGTCGAGCAGCGCCATTTCGACGCCGGCCACCAGCGTGCCTATCGAATCGGGATGCGCCGCGGATTCATGTGGTTGGGCGATAGTGACGAACGGCCCGGCCTCGGTCATGCCGTAGGGATAGACCGCGCGAAGATTTCTGGCACCCCGCGCTTCAAAGCGCCGGAACACTTCGTGGAGCAGGTTGGAAGGATCCTGGCTGGCATAGGCCACCATCCGCATCGACGAGAAGTCCGCTTTGTCGAAAGCGGGGTGATCCAGCATTTCGCGCATCACGACTGGCAGGACCAGGGTGTAGGTGCAGCGATGCCGCTCGATCTCATCGATGGCCGCGAGGGCATCGAAGCGATCCGCCAGTACCACGCTGGCGCGCTGGGTGATGAAGAGCTTCATCCAGTCCCAGGCGCCGGTATGGAAAAGCGGCGTAAAGGAGTAAAAGCGGTCCGTCCGGCGCGGATTGACGGAGGCAGCGGCACACATGCCGTCGACCACGGTGCGGCGATGGGAGATCGCGACACCCTTCGGGCGACCGGTCGTCCCGCTCGTATGCAGGATCATGTGGGTGTCGTCCCAGGAAAGCGGCTGCGGCAGCATCCGCTCGGGACCGTCGGCGATATCGTTCCAGGAAAGCTCGCCCGCACGCACCTCGCCGCGGCTGATAATGCGCGGCTTGCGCTCGACGTCGGCCAGCGCCTGTTCGGCAAGGGGCCGGAACTCGTCACTGGTCACCAGCAGGGTGGGCCTGCAGTTGCGGATGATGTAGGCGACTTCGCCCGCCCGGAGCCACATGTTGATGGGGCACAGCGCAGCACCCAGCGAAGCGAGCGCGTAATAGAGCAGAATATAGTGATCGGAGTTCCGGTCCAGCACCGCGACCCGGCTGCCGCGGACGACGCCCGCACCGGCGAGGCCACGCGCCACCCCTTCGATCGCTGCTTGCAGCGAGCCCCAATCATATTGCTTGTCCCTGAAGATCAGAGCGACGTGGTCGGGCGCGGAGCGCGCATGCGCCCTGACGACCTCGTGCAGCAGAAACTCAGTTCTGGGTATGTCGATCGACATCAGATTCCTCCTCCGGCACCTGCCTTGTCAGCCGGCGCCCTTCTTCCGGTCGAGAAGACCGTTGAGCAAAAGATCGCAAACGACCTCGACCACGTTCTCCTCCGGCACCTGGTAGAATTTCGACCAGTTGTACATGCTGTTCAGAAAGCCCACGATCGTCAGCGAAAGCGTGTGAGAATCGGCCCCAGTAAAGACGCCTTCGTCCTGGCCGCGCTCGACGATCTTCTGGATGGCGGCTTCATAGTCACGCTCGCGGCGGGCGAGATTCTTGCGCTTTTCCGGCGGCATTTCGTTGCGTTCGCGCATCAGCACGCGCTGGAATTGCCTGAGCTCGAAACTGGCCGAAACCTGCAACTGGATCAGCCGCCTGAGCGCTTCGGTCGCCGTGAACTCGGAACTGCTTACCTCCTCCACACCGGCATAGAAGTTCGCAGTCGTCTCGTTGTAGACCGCCTCGAGAAGGGCCGCCTTGTTCTGGAAATAGTAGTACACACCCGGCTTGGTCAGCCCGCAGTCGTCGGCGATGTCCTGCATGGACGTCGCGCGAAAACCCTTTCTCTCGATCAGCAGCAGCGCGCGGCGAAAGATCTCACGCCGCACCGTATCGTTACGGCCGCTGCCCTTCTCGACACCGTCGGAGACCGATTTCGGGGGTGATGTCACCATTTGGGCATTCCTTTTCCCTCTGCCGGCACTCAGGCCACGCTCTTGTTCTTGGCAAGTGCCGTCTTCATGCCATCGGCGATCAGCGCCCGGAAGCCCTCCGTCGTGTGGCCGAACATATGCGTGTCGAAATGCGCCTGGACGGCATTGCGGAAGCCCTGCATGTCTGCGGAACGGTTGAGAGAGCGCTTCAGCAGTTGCATGGCAAACGGCGAGCCCATTGAGATCCGCTGCGCCATCGCCATCGCCTCGTCGGCAAGCGCCTCGGTCGGAACGACCCTGTTGACCATGCCGATCCGATACGCTTCCTCGGCGCCCATCTTCTCGCCGAGATAGAGGAACTGCTTGGCCCGACGCAGGCCCATCGTATAGGGATGCGACAGGATCTCGGTGGCCGCCGATGCCATAGTCTGCACGACGGGATCGGCGAAATACGCATCCTCGGCGGCGATGATCAGGTCGCAGACATTTGCGATCATGAACCCGCCAGCGACCGCCGCGCCCTGCACCTGGGCGATCACGGGCTTGCGCAGATCCCAGATGCGCAGGCAATACTCGATATAGAAGCGCGCCTCATAGTCGTAGTGGTCCTCGATGCTCCCGGCGACGAAACGCGGCGCCTGGTCGAGGTCGTGGCCTGCGGAAAAATGCGCACCGCGTCCGGCAAGAATGACTGCCCTGATCTCCGGATCGCGATCGGCGGCGACGAAGGCATCGTCGAGCTCCTGCAGCAGTTCCTGAGACTGGGCATTGCGCTTCTCAGGGCGATTGAGCCAGATCCTGCGAACGGCGCCCTGGTTTTCGATCTCGATGAACTTGAACGTCATGGTCCTGTCTCCCTGCGCCGGGCCAACCGGCGGATGTGTCACTGCTTCCTGACGTCGACCTGCGGTACGAGGTCGAAAAGCTTGCAGCGCAAGCCTCCGTCGACGATGAAATCGATACCGGTGATGTAGCTCGCCCTGGCGCTCGCGAGAAAAACTGCGGCATTGGCGATGTCGATCGGCTGGCCGACCCGGTTGAGCGCGGTCATTTTCTCACGCGCCGCCAAGGCAACCGGGTCTTGGTAGCGAATCTCGAAGCGGGGCGTGCGGGTCAGACCCGGATGCACCGTGTTGCTGCGGATGCCGTCAGGACCCCATTCGATGGCAATCTGGCGCGAGAGGCCGGCAATGCCGGCCTTGCTGGCGGTGTAGTCGACGCCGGAGCCTTGCGGGAACTCGCTGGCCAGCGATCCGGTATGGACGATGGCACCGCCGCCCTTGGCCATCATCTGGCGGCCGAAGGCCATCGAGCTGATGTAGTAGCCGGTCAAGTTGATCGCGAGATTGCGGTTCCAGTCGCCAAAGTTCGTCTCGAGCAGGGATGCCGGAGCGAAGAACATCGCATTGTTGACCAGCACGTCGCATGCGCCCAGCGCCGCCTCGATCTCGCGCGCCGTCCTGGCGACATCGTCTTCGTTCGAAATATCGCAGCGAAGGGCAAGTGCGCCATCGCCAATCCGGCCGGCGGCACCCTCCGCGAGTTCGAGATCGTGATCGACCACCGCGACCCGTCCGCCGGCGGCATGAAGCCCGGCCGCGATCGCTTCGCCTATTCCGCGTCCCGCACCCATGACGACGCAGGTCTTTCCCTCAAGTCCAAGCCAATCGGCGTTCATTGGCGTAGCCCTTTTTCGAAATCTGAGATGCGGGTCGCATTTGGAACAAGCTCGGTCAGCATGCGTTGCAGGCCGCCATCGACGATCATGTCGGCGCCTGTCACGTAGGATGACCGCTCGCTTGCCAGGAACATCACGGCATTGGCAATATCGTCAGGCTCACCCATGCGCTTGGCGGCCGTCATCCGCGCTCGACGCGCCATGATGTCGGAGCCTGTATTGCGTTCCGCCGTCAGCGGCGTCTTGGTGAGGCCAGGATGGACGACATTGCTTCGGATGCCACGACCACCCCATTCAATGGCGACCTGACGCGAGAAGCCGGTGATCGCCGCCTTGGTGGCGCTGTAGTCCACGCCGTGGAACTGGGATGTGAAAGCGGCGATCGAACCGATATGCACCATGGCGCCGGCGCCATTTTCCATCATCAGCCGGCCGAAGGCCTGGACGCAATTGTAGTAACCCGACAGATTGACGGCGAGGCCGTCATTCCAGTCCTTGAGCGTGCTTTCGATCAGCGGCATCGGCCGGAAGACAGCGGCGTTGTTGACGAGAACATCGCAGCGCCCATGGGCCGACCTTACACGCTCTGCGGCGGCCGTCACGCTCGCCTCGTCAGACGTGTCGCAGGCGAGGCCCAGCGCATCGGCACCGAGTGCGGATGCCGCCCGCTCCGCGTCTTCGGCAGCGAGGTCGAGTACCACGACACGTGCCCCGGCGCCGGCCAAGCCCTCGGCGATCGCCAGGCCTATGCCCCGCGCGCCGCCCGTCACCACACATGTCTTTCCTGATAGTCCTAGCCAGTCCTGCTGCATCGGTCCGCTCATTCTGATTGGCTGTGCCTGGTTGCCGTGGCGCCCCGAAGGGCGCCGCAGCCCCGCGAAAGCTTACTGCATGGGATAGGGATGCCAGCGGCCGTCCTTCCAGATATGCGGCGTGCCGGAGAAGATCACTTCACCCTGGTCATCAAACAGGCGGCCGTCAGGATGCGCCTCGTAGGGGTTCACGATCTGCGGGATGTCGGCCACCTTGAGCTGCTGGAGCGCGACATTGACCTTTTCGTTTTCGACTGAGTCCGCCTTTTCGATTGCCGCCTTCAGGATATAGACCGCGTCATAGGACAGCGCCGACAGTTCTCCCGGCTCGGCGTTGAACATCGCCTTGTAGGCTTCCGCCATCTTGATGGCCTTGTCCTGGCCGAGTGCGACGTAGTCGGAGATCTCGGGTGCATAGCCATTGAGGATGCCATCCATCTCGGCATCCGAGATGTTCTTGAGCACCGTCGCCGGCGGCGCCAGCGCGTTCCAGATGATCTGGCCTTCATAGCCAAGCTGGCGGGATTGCTTGGTGATCAGCGCAGCCTCGTTCGGATAGGTGCGCAGAATGATCGCATCGGGCTTCTTGGCCGCGATGTTCGTCAGCTGGGCGGAGAAATCCGTATCGTTCAGCTTCAGGTATTCGCGGGCGACGACTTCCGCGCCATTGGCGGTCATCGCATCGACGATTTTCTGTTCGTTGCCCATGTTGCCGCTATGGAAGCGGTCGGTCATGATGGCCGCGGTCTTGTATTTCTTGAACTTTACGAGATCCACGATTGGCGCGTCATAGCCCAGTTGGGTCGTCTGGTTGCGGAAGATGTTCTTTCCGTTGACGATGCCGGGGGCCAGGGTGCCGTCGACGATTTGTGTGACACCCGGATTGGCATCCATCACCGGCTTGAGGGCCGGCGCAACGCCGCTCGCCAGCGTGCCGAAGATGTATTTCGCGCCATCGCCGATGACCTTGCGCAGCGCTGCGACGCCAATCGTGGGGTTGCCCTGATCATCGCCGGAGAGAAGCGTCAGCGTGTAGCTTTCACCTCCGGCCTTGATACCGCCTGCGTCGTTGATCTCCTTGATCGCGAGCTTGATCGCATTGCTCATCGGCGCGCCATAGAAGGATGCCGGGCCGGTGATCGGGTGAATTTCGCCGACCAGCAGTTCCGCCGATCGGGCGGGCATGCCGGCGATCGCGAGTGCGCCGGCGATTGCCAGCATGCTTGCTAGGTGTTTCCTCATAATTTCCTCCCAGTTGTTGAGGTCACGTTATTGGATATTCGCAGATCGGATCACCTCTCTGAGCTCCGGCTTGACGATCTTGCCGAGCGCATTGCGCGGCAGCTGGTCGAGGAAGATCACGACCTTGGGTGTCTTGAATCCCGCGATCCGCTCGCGAACGAAATTCTGGATCCCGGTTGCGTCTGTTTCGCCGTTCCGCGACACGACAGCGGCAACGACCTTCTCGCCATAGACGTCGTCGGGCATGCCAACGACAGCGCATTCGGCAATGGCGGGATGAGTCACGAGCACCTGCTCGACCTCTTTGGCAAAGACATTCTCTCCAGCGGTGCGGATCATGTCCTTCTTGCGGTCGACCATGTGATAGAAACTGTCGGCATCCTGGCGCGCCATGTCGCCGGTGTGCAGCCAGCCGTTCCTGAACGCCTCGGCGGTCGCTTCCGGATTGTCGAGATAGCCCGACATAACGGCTGCGGAACGGACGCAGATCTCGCCCACCTCGCCGCGCGGAACCTCCCGGTCATCGTCATCAAGTAGCGCGACATCGACGCCCGGCACCGGCGTGCCGAGCATGCTCGCGCGGCCTCGAACGTCTTCCGGCCGTCCGATGAGCACGAAAGGACCGGCTTCGGTGAGCCCGTAGGGTAGCGCAAATTCCATCTCGGTGGCGCCGCGCTCGCGGAACTGTCGGATCGTCTCCTCGAGAAGGTTCGACGGATCATAGGCGCCATAGCCGAGAAAGCGCATGCTGGACATGTCCGCGCCCTGCCATTCCGGCGCCTCGATAAGCTTCTTGAGCACGACGGAGAAGCCGAGCATCGCCGTGCAGCGATAGCGCTGCATCAGGTCGATCGCATTGGCGGCATCGAAGCGTTCTGCGAGCACGACGGCGCCCTGCTGGAGCAGGAACATCTTGATCCAGTCCCACGACGCCGTATGGAACTGCGGCAGATAGCAGAAGAAGCGGTCGCCCCGGCGGATGCCGAAGGCAGCCGAGGCCGCCAGTGCATCGAGCACGGTTCGGCGGTGCGAAAGCAGCACGCCCTTGGGCTTGCCGGTCGTACCACTCGTATAGAGCACCAGATGGGTGTCATTCCACGACTTCGGACTGGAAATCTCGATGTCGGACGGACCGTCCGCGACATCCTCCCAACCGATATCGCCGTCGCGGATTTCGCCACGCGAGATGATCCGCGGCCTGTTCTCGAGATCGGCTGTCGCCTGGTCGACGATCTGCCGAAATTCGTCGTTCGTTACCAGAAAGCTCGGCCGGCAATTGCCCAGGATATAGGCGGCCTCGGCCGAACGAAGGTGAATGTTGATCGGGACGATCACTGCCCCCATCGCCGCGAGCGCGTAGCCGAGCAGCAGAAAATGATCCGAATTCCTGTCGAACACGGCGACCCGGGTGCCGTGCACCACGCCCGCCCTGGCAAGTCCGCGACGCAGGCCTTCGACGGCACCATGCATTTCCGCCCAGGTGTAGTCTCTGCCGTTGAAAGCGAGCGCCAGGGCATCGGGGATGATGCGCGCATTCGCTTGGATCACGGTGTGGAAATAGATCTCGCCCTTCGGCCAGTTCGGCATTTCTTCCTCCCGGTTGCGCTCCGCCTCTTTTCCTCGAAGACAACACCAGCCGACACTTACCTACCGGACGGTAAGTCGTCAAGGTCAAAATTGGGCGCACGTCCAATTTGCTGACCTGGAACGTGGATGGCAATGAAAACGTGAACATGGAATTCAGTCAGGCGAGGATCACCTGCGCGCTTTGAAAGGTCGGTCGGAATCGCCCCCGAGCAGTACGTCTCAGGTGCCACCCGAATTCAAAGTCAGCGTGACATCGCCGTTCGACCGGTTCATCCCGAGGTTAAACAGGGGTTGGGACCGCGACACGGCTCGTAGCGCGGCTTGCGCAGTTGCAAGCAGAATCTGGTGCGAATTTACTCTTCGATATCCCTGTCTGCATCGTCAAATGGCTCTGTCGCCATCTCTTTCCGACTGAGCAGCCCGTCGTCCTCAAGCCGCTCGAGATCCGGCAGATCCCGCAGCGTCTCCAGTCCGAACGCCGACAGGAATTGCCTGGTCGTGACATAGGTATAGGGCGCGCCGGGTGTCGGGCTGCGTGGGCCGGAGACGATGAAGGCGGCGGCGCGCAGACTGGCGATCGTGTCGCGGCTCACCTCCTTGCCGAAGATCTTCGACAGCTCCCCGCGGGTGACAGGCTGCAGATAGGCAATTGCCATCAGCACCGCCGCCTCATGCTCCGACAAGGACGCCGAAGACGACCGCGTCGACGCTTGTGACGCGCGTATCGTCGACGCATAAGCGGGACGGCTGCGATGCTGCCAGCCGCCTGCGACGGCGACGATGTCATAGGGGCGGGAACGGAGATCCGCGCGCAAATCGTCGATCAGCAGATCGATGCTGCAGTCCGGACCGACCACACGCGCCAAGGTCTCGCGGGTGACTGGCTCGGCGGAAGCGAAGATCACGGCTTCGACGCGCAGCATCCATTCCCGCCAGCGAAGTTCGGGCGGCAGTTCCTCCAGTTCCCGATCAAACAGACGTTCGTCCGTTGCGTTCGCCTTCCGGCGGGATGGTTTGGCGGCGGGTGATCCGGCGATGCTCATAGTCCATAAATCCGGAACGACGAGCGACCGGAAAGCTCCTGCACGGCGCCAAACCCTTCCAGCCGCTCGAACAGCCGCGTGGAGGCCCAGCGGGAGAGATGGGCGCCCGGCGCGGAGGCCGGTACGGCGTCTTCGTCAAGCAGTCGACGGATCACGGCCTCGGCACCCTTGGTGCGCACTTTCGGCGCGGCGGCAAGCAGTCTTTCCGCGCGCCTGGCGATCTCGCCGGCCGAACGCAGCGCCGCAACGACCCCCGCGATCAGCGCTAGACACACGGCGCGCGGGAACGCGGGCTCCCCCGGCCGCACGCGCGCCCTGCCCCCTGCCGTCCGGAAGGCCGGCCCGTAGCGTTCGGCCATCAGCAGCGGCACCGGACGATCCCATTTCAGCATGGTGGCGACCAGGACATCGGCCAGCGCCCAGGCGAGCGGCTCCGCCTCGGGATCTTCGGATAGGATCGCCGTCACCAGATCCGCCGCAGCAAAGGGGACCGCGCGCCCGCATTGCAGGGCGTTGTCGGCATTGTCGATGGCAGCGGCGCGCCGTTCGTCCCACGCCAGTCCGAGCAGCTCGGCGATTTCGGCGATGGCCTTGCTGGAAGACGCCGGTTTGCGCCCGGACACTTTTCTGAAAGCCAGAAACACGTTTCCGGCCGGCCCGCAGTCATCGTCCGGCGCAGTCAGGAGCACCGCGTCGCGCAGTGCCTTGTCATCCGCGTTGCGGCCCATCAGTCTCACGGCGGCGGCTGCGCATTTCAGAGCCTGGCGCGACCGCAAGCAGCCGGCCCAGATTGGATCACTGCAAACAAGATCATCGAGCGTTTTCAAAGCAATGCCGGCCGCAAAGGCCGCGTCCACGTCCGAGAGATCGCGCCCACGCATAATTGCCCAATCGGGCAGGCGCGGCGGCCAGTACGGCGTTGCAAACGGGGACGAGGCGTACGAATCCATGGGCAGCACCGTAGATCGGATGTGCAGTTTATGCCAGAGGTTTCGTTATTAACCGCACAGCACGTCGCAAACTGCATATGACCGATAAGATTGCATTATCGGATGTTTTTCTCATTATAGAGAAGCAGTCGGTTTAGCCGTCCAAACACGCGCGATGGCACGTATCGACGGTGCAACAGCGCGAGAATTCCCGTTCGTGGATGGCGTGCTTTTCCCATCCAGAAATGCTACTGAGGTAGAATGTAGACAAACAGGAACTAAGGAACGGCAAGGTGGCACTCAGCATCAAGGATCCCGAGACCGAACGACTGGCCCGCGCCCTTGCCGAGCGCACCGGCGAGACGATCACGGTTGCCACCCGGCGGGCCCTTGAGGACCGCCTGCGCCGCACGGGCTCCGAGGCGCGCAAGGCCGCATTGCTGGAGGATATGGCCGCCAGCCGGCGGCGCTGGAGTGCTCTGCCGATCCTCGATAGCCGCTCCGCTGACGAGATCATCGGCTATGACGAGAACGGCCTGCCAGACTGATGGTCATCGATACCTCCGCTATCGTCGCGATCGCCTTCAACGAACCGGACGCGGCCTCGCTCGAGCAACGCATCGCCGATGATCCCGTCCGTGTCATCTCGGCCGCCACCATGCTGGAAGCCGCGATGGTCATCGAGGCCCGGCTCGGCGAGCCGGGCGGCAGCGAACTGGACCTGTGGCTGCACAAGGTCGGCGTTGAGATCGTCGCGGTCGAAGCGGAGCATGCCGACCAGGCCCGCCGCGCCGGGCGCCGCTATGGCAAGGGTCGCCACCCGGCGGGGTTGAACTATGGCGACTGCTTTTCCTATGCACTCGCCGCGCTCACCGGCGAGCCACTCCTCTACAAGGGCGATGACTTTTCGCAGACTGACATACGGGCAGCATGAGGCGCACCATGGGAGTCCCTTACCGACATCCGAAACCCTGCCCGATCCAATCGAGGCCGGCGGCATGACGGCCAAGCAACTGACAACAACCCACGCCACTCCCCTGCCCGGCCAGATGGAAGATCTCGCCGATCGCGCCCGCGGTTATGTCGAGGCCGCCAGTTCCGCCAACACAAGGCGCGCCTACGCTTCAGACTGGAAGCACTTCTCCGCATGGTGCCGGCGCCAGAATGTTTCGCCCCTTCCTCCCGATCCGCATGTTGTCGGCCTCTATATCACAGCCTGTGCATCAGGGACCGCAGAACGCGGCATGAAGGCGAACACGGTTTCGACGATCGAACGGCGCCTCTCCGCCATCGGCTGGAACTGCGCCCAGCGCGGCGCGCCGCTCGACCGGAAGGACCGCGCCATCGCCACCGTGATGGCCGGCATTCGCAACACCCACGCCTCCCCTCCCCGGCAGAAGGAGGCCATTCTTCCGGAAGACCTGATCGCCATGCTGGAGACGTTGGACAGGGGAACCCTGCGCGGCATGCGCGACCGGGCGATGCTGCTGACCGGCTTTGCCGGCGGCCTGCGCCGCTCGGAAATTGTCGGGCTCGATCTTGGCCGCGACCAGACAGAGGATGGACGCGGCTGGATCGAGATCCTCG
This sequence comes from Rhizobium sp., assembly GCA_019739215.1. Lineage (GTDB taxonomy): Bacteria > Pseudomonadota > Alphaproteobacteria > Rhizobiales > Rhizobiaceae > Rhizobium_E. The sequence goes on along the minus strand of JAHHDR010000046.1, from coordinate 88,156 downwards.
ACAAAGGCCTGCTGGTGATGGTGCGCGGCAAGACCGGCTGGCGCGAGGTCGAGATCGGCCGCGGCTCCTCCGACGCCACCTGCCCCATCGTCGCCGTCGAGACCTGGATCAGGTTTGCGAAGCTCGCCAGGGGACCCCTGTTCCGCCGCGTCCGGGGCCAGGGCAAGGATGTGGGAGCGGACCGGTTGAACGACCGCGAGGTGGCCCGTCTCGTCAAGAAGGCCGCACTCGCCGCCGGCGTCAGGGGAGACCTCAGCGAAGGAGCGCGCGCCGACAAGTTCTCTGGCCATTCGCTGCGTGCCGGCCTTGCCTCCTCAGCCGAGGTCGACGAGCGCTATGTCCAGAAGCAGCTCGGCCACGCCAGTGCCGAAATGACCCGCAAATACCAGCGCAGACGCGACCGCTTCCGCGTCAATCTCACCAAGGCATCCGGGCTTTGAGGAATTTCATTCTCCAACCCTACCGCTTGCATTTCGGTCGATCGATCTTGTATGGTCATCATAGTCACTGTGGTCAGGAGTAAGACGATGCAGCCATCGGGACAAGAAGACAAGAGCTGGACTGTCGCCGGCGCCAAGGCGAAGCTCTCGGAGGTCATCGAGCGAGCGCAATCTGCCCCCCAGACGATCACCCGAAATGGAAAACCGAGCGTCGTTGTCGTCTCGGCCGACGAATGGCAGAGAAAGACTGCACGCAAAGGCTCGCTCGCGGCGTTTTTGCTGGAGTCCCCGCTGCGCGGCGCCGATCTGGAGCTTGAGCGTCAGCGCGACGAACCGCGTGATCCTTCGCTGTGAGGCTTCTGCTCGACACCAATATTTTATCCGAAGTGACAAGGCCGCGTCCGGAAGCCCGGGTCATGGAATGGCTGGATGGGCTTGATGAGGATCGTGCCTTCATTAGCGTCGTGTCGATTGCCGAGATCCGCCGAGGCGTCGCGTTGATGGACAATGGCCGAAGACGCGATGCGCTGGCCGAGTGGCTTGCCGAGGATCTTCCACGACGCTTCGATAGCCGCGTCATCCCGGTCGACGAACCCGTTGCTTTGACCTGGGGTGACTTGATGGGCTCCGCGAGACGGAGTGGCCGCGGCATGTCTTCCATGGATGGCTTGATCGCAGCTACAGCCGTCAAGCACGATCTCACTCTCGCGACACGCAACATCAAGGATTTCGAGGGATTTGGTATCTCACTCTTTGATCCATGGGCGGAATGATTGTCCCTGTGCCAAGACGATCAGACATTCCCGCCTGTCGGGAACTCGGAAAATGGGTCGAACACGACATGCTTCAACCGGCCGTCTCGGTGCCGTCCTTGATACGGTTTGAGTGGGGTCCAGCAATTGCCGGGATTTCGGAGTCCTGTGCGCCGAAGCTGCGAGAACTCTCGGATCTGGCGTCCGGACCCTAGCGGGATACCTCCAAACTGGCGAGCGGACGCTTGTCGGCACCTATCATTGCGGACCCGCTCACGCTTCAGTCGACGTCTATCTTCCCGGTGCGCATTCAATCCGACAAATCGCAGCTCAGGTGGCAGAAATCGTGCCGATCCCAAGTATCGAATTCACGTCTCGCGCGTTTGTGTCGCGCCCATCGGGATGCAAACATGCGCACAGATCAATGGCTCTCTCTTCTCGTCATCGGATTGATGATGGGTGCTTTCGTATGGGGACGATATCGCTACGATGTCGTCGCTGTCGGATCCCTGCTGGCAGCAATCGCCTTGGGCATTGTTCCGGCACAGGATGCGTTTTCGGGATTTTCGGACGACATCGTCATCATCGTCGGTAGCGCGCTCGTCGTCAGCGCCGCCATCTCCCGATCGGGTCTGATGGATATCGCGTTGCGGCGCCTGTCGCCGGAGCGGCGCGGCCCGCGAATGCAGTTGATCATCCTGGTGATTATTGTCGCCGTGCTCTCAGCCTTCATAAAGAACATCGGCGCGCTCGCGATCATGATTCCGGTGGCGATGCAGATGGCCCGAAAATCGAGCGTATCGCCGTCCATGTTCTTGATGCCGATGGCATTTGCCTCGCTGCTGGGCGGGCTGATGACACAGATCGGCACATCGCCCAACATCATCGTATCGCGGGTTCGCGAGGAGGTCACCGGTCAGCCGTTTACCATGTTCGACTACACCCCGGTCGGGCTCGCTCTCACCATCACGGGCATCGTCTTTCTCGGCATCTTCTACAAACTGCTTCCGGAACGCGCGCGGCAGGAAACCTCGATGAACGAGGCCGTTAAAATCAAGAACTATACGACCGAGGCTCGAATAACCTCCGCTTCCAGTGCCATCGGGCATTCGGTGAGCTGGCTGCAGAAGCCGGGTGGGGGCGATGCGATGGTGACAGCAATCATCGGCGACGGAGGTCAAAAGCGAAGCCCGCTTCCGGATACCATTCTGAAGGACGGCGATCTTCTGATTTTCGAAGGCGAACAGAGTGCCTTGGATAAAATTGTCAGCGAGGCGAAGCTGCAATTTTCGGACCGCACCGACCGGAAGGACGATACCAAGGATATCAGTTCGGTCGAAGCGATCGTCGGCGAACATTCCCGTCTGATCGGCCTGAGCGCGAAGGATGTCTCGCTCTTCGACGACACCGGTCTCAATCTTCTCGCCGTCAGCCGTCGTGACAAGCGTTTCACCGAGCGCCTGGGAGAAATCAAGATCCGCAACGGCGATGTCGTCGTGCTCCAGGGCGACCTGAAGGCACTTCCTGATCTCTTGCGGGAGTGGGGATGCCTGCCGCTCGTCGAGCGCGACCTGAAACTTGGAAATGCACGCAACACGATACTCCCCGTCCTCATCCTGGTGGCGGCGATGGGCGCAACGGCGTTCGGCGGCGTGCCGGTCGCGGCCGGGTTCTTCGCGGCGGCATTCCTGATGGTCGTGAGTGGCTCCTTGCCGCTGCGTGAGGTCTACCGCCATCTCGACGCGCCGATCCTGATCATGCTTGCGGCGCTGATTCCCATCAGCGATTCATTGAAGACCACAGGAACAACCGACGTCATCGCAAACCTGCTTTCACGGACGGCGGAAATGTTGCCGCCCTATGGCGCGCTTGCGCTGATACTGGTCGCGGCCATGGCCGTCACGCCGTTTCTCAACAATGCGGCCACTGTCCTCGTCATGGCGCCGATCGCAGCGACCTTCGCGTCCAAGCTCGGATATGCGCCGGACGCGTTCCTGATGGCGGTCGCCATCGGGGCGGGCTGTGATTTTCTCACCCCTATCGGCCACCAGTGCAATACACTCGTGATGGGGCCGGGAGGCTATCGGTTCGGTGACTACGCCCGTCTGGGGCTTCCGCTGTCCTTCATCGTTCTCATCGTTAGCGTTCCGATGCTACTGCTTGCATGGCCCATATAGGGCGGGAGATCGGATCGCATGCAGCTGCGAGCCGGGCATTGAGAACAGAAATCTTTGGAGGTCTGCACCATGGAGACGTTGATCGGGATAAAACCGGGCACTGAAAGCGACACCGCAGAGCAACGAATGGGGCCGCCTCAGCCGGCGACATCATCTGAAACGGTCAACGCGGTGATCCATTACTACCGCGGGGAGATGGGACGAATGACCAGCTGGCGGGACCGTATCGACCGGACTTCCAACTGGGCAATCACGGTCGTCGCCGCATTGCTGTCGATCTCTCTTTCGACGCCGACCTCACATCATGGCGTCATCCTGTTTGGCATGCTGATCGTCTCGCTGCTCCTGCTGATCGAAGCCCGGCGGTATCGGTTTTTCGATGTGTATCGCAGCCGCGTCAGGCAGCTCGAACGTCATTACTTCGCCCAGGTGATGAGTCCGCAGGCGGCGCTTACGGCAGACTGGGCGAGCGCGATTGCCAAAAGCCTCCGGAACCCGACATTCTTCATCACCTACCGGGAAGCGGTTTTCCGGCGCATCCGGCGCAATTACAGCTGGATGTACCTTATCCTGGTTCTGGCCTGGGGCTTGAAGATTTCGTCACCCAAACTCATGCCCAACGACACGGAAGCCGAGGTCGTAAGCCGCTGGAGCGACGTCGTGACGAATGCATCACTTGGCCCACTCGCCGGTTGGATCGTGTTGGGATTCGTCTTCGTTCTGTACGCATTGATCCTCGTTGCCTCGCTCTATCCCGAGACCGACGACGGCGAGTTTGCGTTTGGCGACGCGCATGTCTAACCCTGATCGTGGTTCGAATGCGCGAGAGGGCGCCGCTTCGCCGTCTGGAGCTTTTTCCGCCGCAGGGGTTCACTTTGGAGGTGTCAGATGAGCAGCGTAGAGGCGAATGATGATCGAAAGTGAGACCCGACAGGCAAATTGGCGATGAGCCAATCCGGACAAATACGATGCTCACCTCGCCGTTCAGCGCGCACTCAATGCAGGACAGCTCAAGAAAGAGGGCTGCGAGGTCTGCGGGCATGCCGATGTTGACGCCCATCACGATCGATATGACAACCCGCTCGGGGTGCGTTGGCTGTGCCGGCGGCACCATGCGCGCCTGCATCAATACGGCGAGGACATGTTTCCGCTGCGTTCTTCACGCGACGCGTGACGGCAATCGCTGGCGGCGAGCAAACCACATATCGCATCGGCAATTGAGTATTCAACACACCGGGAACGGCTTTGAGCTAAGCCCCGACACGCCGTGCCATGTCTTCTCTGCACAGCAAGTCGAGAATCTCGTCGAGCAACGCCTTTCGGCGTACGGCCTTATCAGCAAATGACCGACCGATCTCTTCCTCAGTGATGTCTGCCGGGAGGTGCAGGGATGTCTCGTTCTCGGCGATGTCTCGAACGATGTTCATGAGCACAAGGTTTTTCTCATGCATCTGCATCACCATTTCCTGTACCTTCACACGCTGAGACATCACCGTCATCCCCGTTATTTCCTGGCTTTCAGGCCGGTAACGGGCATGAGGTAGAAAAGTCTCACCGAATAGTGGAGATTCCGCACTTTGGTCAGCCACGCGCAAGTTTGCAGACATTGTGGAGAGCGTTCTTTTCCTGGTGGAACTGCAATTGCCTCATCGTCGCGACCCATTTATCCTGACGCCGGAGGCCAGCGCTCTGAGCGTGTTGGCTCCGATGCGTTTCTAGTAACAATAGTGAACTGGTCATCGAGATCACCCCATCCCTTTGCCCGCGAGCAATAGCGAAACAACGCCGGCCGCGTTGTGCCCGGCACTGGGGCGCCGCTTGACCTCATGGTCGATCCTCACCCGCTGTAAGGGGTCCAAACCGCATTTTGGCGAGCCGTCGCTGAAGGGTGCCCTCAGACTTGCGGTTGGGCCGTCGCCCGCCCCCGATAGAGGTAGAGCAGCAAGGCCGTCACCGGCGATGTCACCGCAAGGCCTTGTGAGATGAAGCAACACCTCCGATCATCCGGAGGCCTAATGGTCCACTTCGCGTGGGCCGGAATTGACGAGATGGACCAAGTCTCCGGCGACGGGAACGCCGAATTGTTCGATGATGGCGCGATTGACATCGTGTTCGCCTGTCACAACGGCGGCGAGCTAGTTCTCCCGGCCAAACGACAGACTTCTTCAACAGCCTGCTATAGCTGCACCCCAACGTTAATAGTATTCGGACATATTCTGGAGTGGCAGCGATAACTACTTGACTATTCTAGAACGATAGCTCATGTCTAAACTAGAGATCGTATGTGTGGGTACGTGATGATTACCATAGGCTTGGACACCACCTCTACCATCGCAGCAACCACACTTGATCAGTGGATGATTGATACCGGCGTCAAAGTCGATACCAGTGGCGTGGGCATTGATGCCTCAGGCGCCACTGTCGGCCGGGAGTTCACGATAAAAGGCATACTGCGCTCAGCCTCTGGACCTGCCATGCAGGTGGGCGACGCGTCGCTTGCCGATAGCCAGACCAAGATACGTCTCGACTACACGGCCTCGATCTCCAGCAACGGTTTGGGTATCGCAGCCGCTTCTGGCGGCATAAGGCTCGAAGTTGTGGGGGATGCACTAAACGGCTCGGCGACAATCACAACGACAGGCAACGCGGTCGAATTGCGGCAAGGAATGAACGTTGTCCTCAACGACGGCACGATTGAGTCGACCGGCGGAACTGCGATCGTCTCGTCGGGTGCCGGCGATCAACTCAAGAACAGCGCCGCCATTTCCGCCATGTCCACGGCCATCGTTACCGAAGGCAACGACTTCAGCTTCGAGACCTATGGCACCAATACTGTCGTCTCGACCGAGGGCTACGGCGTCCTTTCCACGGGCGCCAATCTTTCGTTCAAGAACAGCGGCGGGAGCATTACTTCCAGGCTTGATGCCATCTCAGCATCCGGCTCCAATGCCAAGATTGAGAATTACGCCACCATCACCAGTACGGCCGGTGCCGGTATCGTGGCAACCGGTGATGCTGCCCACATCGTCAACACGGTTCTGGTATCGGGCGTGACTGCCGGTATCGCCGCCACCGGCGCAGCCGCAGATATCGACAATTATGGGGAGATCCGGTCCCAGGGCCTTGGCATCCAAGTCTTGGGCGACGGGTCGAACGTTGAGACCACCGCAAAGATTCTCGCCAATGTTGGCTTGGCCGTCGGCGGTTTCGACAGCGTCGCCACCAATTTCAACGTCATCCGATCAACGTCCAAGACGGAAGCGGCGGTCATTCTTTCAGACACCGCAGATTTCCGTCACATAAGTGGCACGGTATCAGCCAGGTCGGGTCTTGCGATCTTCGCAGGCGATGGCGACAATGCCGTCGATATGTGGGGGCGGTTGCGGGGTGACGTCAAGCTCGGTGGCGGCAATGACTGGTTCGGTTCCCCATATGGCGAGGTCAAGGGCAAGGTCTATGGCGGTGCCGGCGACGACATCTACGAGACGGGCATACCGCTTGAGATCGTCGAGCGGAAAGGACAGGGCAACGACACCCTCAAGTCCACCTATACCTGGTCTCTGGCGGCCAATATCGAGAATCTCGAGCTCGTCGGCGATGAGATCGCCGATGCGATCGGTAACAAACTCAAGAACGTGCTGACCGGCAACAGCGCTGACAACAAGTTCTGGGGCGAGGGCGGCCGCGATATTTTCGTCATGCAGACAGAAGGCAGCCACGATACAATCGTCGATTTTCAGGATGGAAGGGATTTGATCGATTTCCGCCTTGTCGATGGCATCGATCGCTTTTCCGACCTCAAGCGCTCCCTGCATCAGACCGGCCAAGATGTCGTGATTGATCTGGCGAAGAGACCGGCAGATATGGTTCTGACGGTCCTGAATGTCGACCGCCACGATCTATCAGCGAGCGATTTTCTCTTTTGACGGCGGCGAGTTTGGGTTCCTGCTGCATAGGGATTTCCATCACTTTCGACGAGACTGATCGGCAGCGGCTCAACGCACTGTCGCGGATCGCAATAGCCCGCAAAACACGTCTCGCGGGCCCGGATCGTGCTGATGAACGCCGCCATCATGGCTGAGGCTGGAACTGCCACGGCATCCATCAGGCGGTGGCAGGCTCGCTTCATGGCAGAAGGCGTCAGCCCGCCGGCGCAACTCCCTGGTGCTCATCTATCCGAGATCCAGGCGCTTGTGGCACACAGCCCGGGTTGCCGCTGAAGAAAGGGCGCGGAGCAACGATGACCCATCGACAACAAGTTCACAGCGTTGGAGTCAATCCAATAGCGTTTGGGGGCTGGGCATTTCAAGTATCGATAGTGAGGAGATCTACCTGTTGACCAACCCCTGCAGTCCCTCTATTCTTCAGTGAAATTCCGGATCTGGAAGCCCGCCATGAGCACTACCGTCAAGGTCTCCGAAGCCAAGGCCCATCTCTCGGAACTGCTCGTCCGGGTCGAGGCGGGCGAGGACGTCATCATCTCGCGCGGAAACGACCCGATCGCGAAACTGTCCAGGATCCGCAAGGAAACCGATCTGCAGCTTCTGGTCAACGAAGTGCGCGCCGCCCGTGGCCGGGCAACACCCTCATCTCATGACGAGATCATGTCCTGGCGGGACGAAGGGCGCCGCTGATGTCCTTTGTCATCGATGCATCCCTGGTAGCGGCGTGGTTGCTGCCGGAGGAATACAGCGATGACGCCGAGACCATCATCGCCTCGATGTCAGAACACTGCCCAGCGCCGTCGCTGTTCTGGTTCGAAGTCCGCAACATTCTTGTCATGTCGGAGCGCCGCGGCCGGATCGCTGCAGGAGGCGCGCTGCTTGGGATGGAGCGGGTGCGGCGGTTGCCGCTCGAAGATGCCGGGATTGGCGGCGACGGATCAATCCTGCTTCTTGCGTCCAATCACACCCTTAGTGCCTATGATGCGGCCTATCTTGCCCTGGCCGTGAACCGAAGCATCTCGCTCGCCACACTCGACCGCAAGCTTGCTGGCGCCGCCCGGAAAGAGGGTGTGACCGTGCTTGGCCCTTACGCCCATGGCGAGTGACCGATCGAGCCTCGTCTCCGCCCGTGCCGAACAGCTCGACGCGCTCGATGCGATCCTGCCCTTCGATTGCCGCGATCAACTGGCCGGCATCCTGACCGACGACGATGTCGAGACCCTCAAGCACCTGGCCGCCCAGGGCATGGGCGCTAACACACTGCGCGCGCTCGCCTCCGATCTCGCCTATCTCGAGGCCTGGAGTCTCGCCGCCACTGGGACCCCCCTGCCCTGGCCGGCACCGGAGAGCCTGCTCCTGAAGTTCGTCGCCCATCACCTCTGGGACCCGGAGCGACGCGCCACCGATGCCAGTCATGGCATGCCGCCTGACGTCGAGACCAGCCTGCGGGCGCAGGCGCTGCTGAAGGCCAAAGGACCGCATGCACCCGGCACTGTGAGGCGCCGCCTGACCTCATGGTCGATCCTCACCCGCTGGAGGGGGCACAAGGGGAATTTCGCGGAGCCGTCGCTGAAGAGCGCCCTCCGGCTTTCGGTTCGGGCCGCCGCCCGCCCCCGACAGAGGAAGAGCCTCAAAGCCGTCACCGGCGACGTCCTGGCGCAGCTTCTGTCCGCCTGCAACCGTGAGCGCCAGGTCGATCTGCGCGACCGCGCGCTTCTCCTAATCGCCTTCGCTTCAGGCGGCCGGCGCCGGTCCGAGGTCGCCGGGCTACGCGTCGAAGACCTGCGTGATGAAGACCCGGTACCGCTCGATCCAAAGGATCCGAACTCGACCCCCCTGCCCTGCCTCACGATCCATCTCGGGCGCACCAAAACAACCGACGCCGGCGATGATGCCTCTGTCATCTTGCTCGGCCGGCCGGTCCTGGCTCTCAGGAAATGGCTCGCGGCCACCGGCATCGACACCGGACCGATCTTCCGCAAGATCGATCAATGGGGGAACATCGACCGACGGGCGATCACGCCGCAGACCGTCAACCTTGTGGTCAAGGCGCGCGCGAAACAGGCGGGTCTAGATCCGGCGCTGTTTTCGGCGCACGGGTTGCGCTCTGGTTATCTCACCGAGGCCGCCAATCGGGGCATCCCCCTTCAGGAGGCGATGCAGCAATCGCTTCACAAGTCCGTCGCTCAGGCGGCCAGCTACTACAATGACAGCGAGCGCAAGATGGGGCGCGCGACTCGGATGCTGACGTAGTTCCCCTACCTTGCGGGGCCGGGGAACGCGGAAAATATTTCTCCATCGATCAACTGGGCAATGCCAGCATTGATCTTCAGTTACAGGCGTCCGAGTCTGCCGCTCGGCGCGTAAGCGAAAGCCCAGGCGCTGTGACCGTGCTGCCAGAGCATCTCTCGAGGTCTCGGGAGCTGAGCGGATAACTCAGATACCAAGACGCTGCCTGCACGATGAGCCACGCTCCCAAACGCCGCCCGTTGAAATCACTTGGCGACAGGCGCTTCTGCCTTTCGGCAACGGGACCCACAATCACGAGCGCGCTCCACAATATTGGAGCGAGAATATCTACGGCGTTCGTTAACATGCCGCCAACCAAGAAAATTTGCGACACGCCCCTCGACCGAGTATCAAGCGGTGGCGCTTCACGACTTGGCCATTCACAGGGTCGACGCTCAGCTGTTTTCGCTTTGTGAGCGACGTTGTGATGCACCCTCCCACGACAGAAATTCGCTCTTCAACAACAATAACCTTCTGTCTTACCAAAGAAAATTACCGGAAAAAACGGCTGACAAGTTCTGCTCGTCCCAGCGATACGAGCAGCACCAACACTTACGAGGTCAATTATCGTTGACGGCCCAGTCCCGGGATCAAGCGCGTCTTCGACTTCCGTCGTCATTGAGCTTCAAAAGAGCCATCAGCATCGGCCCTAGCGAAAACTGCCCCCGCTCAGAGCGCCTGGTGAGATCCCGAAGATAACCACCAGCCGAAGTTATGTAATTCGATCGTTCAAGGATGCAGGCCATAGCCACCGCCGCATTTTCCGGCCCCATCGAGTCGCAGGCCTCCTCATAGGCTGACGGGCTGACGCCCAGCATGGAGCGCACCACGACGGCGGCCTTCATGAGCTCGCGCCAGTTTTCCATACGTCCGCCGGGACCATAGTCGGCAATCTGCGGGCAGGCCCGAAGTACCATCCCGAGTGGGAAGGCCTTTATTGGCTCTGGCTTGCCCTTCTCTTCCCCGTTCGCCCCGCTCTTAGCTTGAGGTTCATCCTCTAGGCTTCCGCCCTTCTCTTTTCTGGAGTGAGGTTCAAGTTCATAGATAGATTCGGTATTTGAATTCTGTACATGCCAGTCATTCTGGATGGCATTGCCGTGCATATTCTCAGCTTTTAGCTGCATTTCCAGAATGTTGAGGATTTCTGCCCGTAGCAACTGCATTTCATCGAGTGCGAGTTCGAGCTGGACCCTCTCTGGATAGCGTGGAAGGCGCGCCAGAATGTCGATATAGACCGCTTCTACCTGCTCCCAGTTGCCGGACGCGCCCTCCTCCACCGCGGCTGAGATTAGCTTGCGCACGTCTCGCCGGCAGATCGTAAGAGCTTCTTTTGTCCGCCGGAACCGCGTTCGCTCCGCAGCGACATCTTGTGCGATTTGCGCAAGTTCATGGGCGCGAGCCAGAAGAGGTGTCAGATCGAAGCCGTAGGCCTGCTCTACTTCACCGTCACGACTGCGATGTGCGTATCGCTTCCCGTTGGGGCTATCGCGGCGCAAGATGAGCCCGGCCTCGACGAGTGCCGCGAGTTGCCGCCTGAGTGTGCTTTCCGTGATCCCGTGAGCGCGAACCGATAGCTGCGCATTGGATGGGAAAACGACAAGCCCGCGGCTCGAATCGAGCTCCCCGTGCGGGTAAAACGTCAGGAGGGCGTCTAGAACGGCCAAGGCCCGATCCTGAACTCCGAGGTGTTCTCGCGCCTCGCAGACATCGCGAAACACTTTCCACTTTTCAATCCGCGTGTTGTGATCCGTATCCTTGATCGCCATCTGTCTTTTGACCAGGGCGAGCGACATCGACCGCCGCCCAAAGGGCGTCGTCACATCTCCCGTTTGCATTTTTCTCTCACCTTTCTTCAGGCAAAAGAAATCCACTCACCAAAATGGCGCCAAGACTCTTGACTGTGATTCCGGGAAATGCGATTCTCGATCCTGCTAGAGATGACGAGAGAGGCTTCCACGGTTCGCCGTTTGGGGGCCTTTTTCTTTTGCGGTTTAGTCTCCGTTGGCTTCGTTTTGCGACCCCTGGTACTCCTCGTACAAGCGATCCATGTGAGAAGACAGCCATTCGCTGAAGGGCTTGGCTTCGACATTCGTGAGTTCGATGGCAACCTTCTTCGCTTTTGCGGTCATCGCGAAATTCAGCGAGCGATCAAACGAGATCCAGACTCTTGCTGCGATATGGGCTTTGGGCTTTTTCGCAGCCGATTTGGCCTTGTATCGCTTCACGTAGTCATGAAGTTCATCAAACCGCTCGGCTTCAGGAAGCTTTAGAAAGTCGGCCGACGCTGCGTGCTCAACAGCGACCTTGGCGAGAGCAGGGGCAAGTAGCAACTGCCGGAGGCTGAGCCACCGGTCGCGCCCAATTTTCTTCGATGCGCCCAAGGCGTGAATGACTGGCGCTGGCACCGCCTCGACGACAGCAAGCATCTTCGACAGCATCGCCTCATCGAGGGCGAGCGACGAACGAACCGTTTCCTTGGTCATTCCAGACACGATCAGGTTCTGAGCGAAGTAAGCGCGTTCAATGAAAGACAGGTTTGAACGGGCTGCGTTTTCCTGTCCCTGCACGATCGCCGAGGCGATATCGTCGAGCTTCTTTACGATCGCCTTGACCGGAACTCCGAGTTCGCGAGCCACCCTGAGACGACGGTGACCGAACACGACCATATATCGCTTGGCATCCGTGGAACTGGGGCGAACAAGGATAGGCGTCGTCTGTCCTGATTCCTTGATTGCCTGAAGCAGTTCCTGAAACTCTTCTCCGTCGTCTGAAAGACGGTCGGCCACGAAGGATACGTCAATCAATCGCGGATCAAGATCCACGATCACCTCACCTTCCATGAGCTTCTTGGTGTTCTCGGCCATATCTTCAATGGAGCGAACAACCGTCTTGGCGGCTCCTGTCATACCGTAACCGGGTTTTGTCGGCGTCTGGTTTGCCGAGATCGACGCCATATCCAGTTTAGCGAAAGGGTTTTCACGGGACATAAGTGCTCTCCCAACCTGCTGTCAACGCCGGTAACTCATTGGCATCACTTTGCAAAACGATAAAAAAAACGGCTGACAAGTGCCTCATTTTCTCCCCCAGACACCGTGGATGAGCTCAACGATTTCCGCGTTGGCGGCGTTCAAGCTCTCCATTGCCCTGTCGTAGGTTGCCCGAACAAACTCACCGCGCTCAACCTCATACAATGTCTGCTTCTTTATCGAAGCATCGGAAATCGCAGTGGACTTCAGAACGTGGTTTCTCAGCATCTGCTGTGCGAACATCGACTGCATGAACCCGACCATCTGGGCCTGCGGAATATCCGTGGGCTCAAAGCGGGTGATAAGATACCGGAACCACTGAACACGCATCTCGGCCCCGGCCTCCGCGACCGGCCCCATAATCCCCCCGAGCATCATGAGAAACTGGCTCATCGACATGATGTCCAGCATCTGAGGATGAATGGTGATAAGGATCCCGGTCGAAGCCATAAGGGCGGTAATCGTCAAATAGCCCAGTTGAGGAGGGCAATCGATGACGACCACATCGTACTTGTCATCCACCTGCTTCAGAGCGCTGGCGATCCGCATATAGAAGAGTCGGCCATCCTCCCCCTTCTTGGACGAGATCGCCAGTGGCACGTCATACTCGTATTCCTGCAGAACCAGGTTGGCGGGCACGACATCCAGTCCAGGAATGTTGGTCGGCTGGATGACGTCAGCGATTGACTTCCGCTCGTCGTCAAATCGAAGGGCCTCATAAAGAGAGGCAGTATCATCAAGCTCCGGTTGGATCCCGAAAAGCGAAGTCAGTGAGGCCTGCGGATCAAGGTCGATCGCCAGCACACGATGACCGGTGAGGGCGAGATATTGCGCCAAATGCGCGGCAGTGGTGGTCTTGCCGCTTCCACCCTTGAAGTTGACGACCGATACAACCTGCATCGGTTCTCCTTCCTTCCGCCGAGGAACATAGTATCTCTTGTCGGACTTCTTGTTTGCCTCAAGATAATCCCGAAGCTCGAGCATCTGGTCAGCCGTGTAGTATCGGCGTCCACCGATGGACTCAATTTCCGGTCCTTTCCCGTCCGAATGGAGTTGCCTCAGGTGCGTCTGGGTGACACCCATGAAGTCCGCAACTTCAGCGAGCTGAAACTTACGCAATCCCTTGCGAGCATCAGGCGGGTACTGCTGGCTGCGCAACATATGCAACGCGCTTGAGATCTTCGCCCCCTGCTGGGCAATCTCAATATCAAATCTGTTGGGCAGCATATTGCTCATTTTGCGAACTATTTCCCGGAGGTCGTCAGTTTCGAAAAAATGGCTCCAACGCCATCATTTGCGAAACTATCCTGCGATTCCGGCATCGTCGCAAGAGATTTAAAGTTAACAAGCAGTTAACGCGACGCCGGAGAGGCTGACAGAAAACTGATTCATCCAAAGACTTCAGCATGTTAGCCCGGCTTTTCTCCTCTCCACCACTAACTGCGAAATGCAGATCTGCACCTCTTATCAACATCCTTGAACCTGGTTCTCAAACGGCTTTTGAGCCTTATGCCGCCGATTCGGGAGAATCACCGAGTGCAAATCCGCACATAGCCACACGAAGCACGAGATGATTTTCTTTCGCCTGACCAGTTCATGCGGAGATCACAATGCAGATTCTGAGCGTCTCGGCCGACCACTGCGGAAGCAACCACAACTACCTGAACCAGATGCAGCGTCTTCGGGCCGCCGTGTTTGGCGGCCGATTGGAATGGGATTTCACCATCACCGAAAAGGAGGACGCGATCAGTACGATGATCTCCGCCCGACCTACATCCTGGCGATCGCAACCGACCAAAAGGTCTTCGGCTGCGCACGCCTGCTGCCTTGATCTGGCCCGACGATCCCGGAGCGGACACTCCCGCAACTGCTGGAGCGCGGCTCGCTGGACGCCCATGCTGCAACGGTCGAGAGCTCACGCTTCTGCGTCGACAAGTCGCTTCCGTCGGGGAGGGGCCCCTCCATCAGGTGACACTCACCATGTCCGGGCCACGCCGAAGCGAAGGAGCGCTTTCTCTCACGACTAGACCTGGAGGAGGAAGATCGGGAACTGTCCGATGTGAACCCCGAGCCGACTTACCAACCGCTTGGCTGACGTCATCCATTGAGTAGCTCGCACGGCTCCGCTTCGGCGGGGCCGTTAATTGCGTTTTGCTCCTGGATGTCGAGGCGAGAGCAGGGCAGGGGAGTCCGCATGGTCCGCCCGGGACCGGCGCCCGCGTCCTCTGTTAACCATCGTCAACCAATTGTCGATCGCCCGATCGTTTCTTCAGTTGCCAGATTGTGCCCGAGCCCCATATACCAGGGGAACGTGCAGGACGCCAATCCTGCTCGCCAATGCGGCCCACGCCGGAGCGCCAACTCCAACGCGGGCCTGACCTGTCATCCTTCTATGCAAAGGACCACCGGCTATGAGCAACCTTACCCGCTTCGCTTCCCGCCTGGAAGCACCCAGCACACCACGTCTCCCCGAACCCGACAGCACGGCCGGCCGCACCTCGCGCCGGCTCATTCCGCCACTGCGCTCGATCCCCTGATCGATCCCTGCCTCTCAATCAGGCCGGCGGACGCGACGCTGATCGCCTTCGTCCGCATGGCCAATGCTGTCCAGTTTCGGAGAACCAATCCATGTCAAACTTCGCCCGCGCGTTTCGCGCCACGGCTCCGATCGACCCGGCCGCAGTGTCGGCCCATCTCGACCAGCTGATCGACAACGCCTTTGCCGGCCGTCTGTTGATCGACCGGATCGCAAAGCTGATGAGCGGCAGCCACCGCGACTTCGGCCGGCTCGGCAACCTGGCGCCGGTCGTCGAAGGCAACATGCTGGAGCAGGCCATCAAGCTGTTGGCCGCCGCCAATCCGGCAATGTCGGTCTTCGCCGATTGCAAGCTGCCGCTCTATCGCTCCGTGCTCGATCGTGTGAAGACCACGCCGGCAAGCCAGCTGATCATCGCGACCGCCGCCGCCGGCGAGGCCGCAAAGTCGCAATATGCGCCTGATCTGATCCTCGTCGATCAGATGACCGGGGTCGCACTGCTCGTCGATATCAAGCGCAGCCTGCGGTCCTATGAGTCGAGCCGCGTCACTGAACTCCGGCATCGGATGCTGGCAGCCGGCACGATGCTGCCGTCGCTGATCAGAAAGTCCGGAAACGAGCTTGCGATCCACCACGTGCGTGTGGCGATCCTCAACCTCGATGCCCCGCGCTCGGATATCGCCAATGGCATCTGATCGATCCGTGAGCTCGACAGCCTCATTGGATTGGCGGGCGCCGCGGAGCTGATCGCCGACATGCGCGACACCTTTGCCAGACGCGTCGAGGCGCAGTTTGCGGCCGCGCGCCACAGCATGATCGAGAGCGCGCTGCGGGCGCGTGTCGGCAGCCTGCTCAACGAGGCCGCCATCAGCGCCCGCCCGGCAGGTGTCAGGCCCGGCGGCATGGACGTCACGATCGGCTATGCCGATTTCCCTGATGACCTCGGCCGCGACTGAGCCGCTCCCAAACCTTGCCCAACCTTTCACTCTTCCGTCCGGCCCAGGCGCCGTCGACGAACAGGAGCCTTCATGTCTGAAGTCATCTATCTCAACAGCTCTTCGCCCGCCTCCGAGAGCAATACCTCCGGGCACCGTGATGTGGTCCATTGCCATCAAGCGCGCCGCGGGAAGAATGCCGTCAGCGCTCATGCCAGTGCCGATGCCAGCACCCATGTCAGCGCCGAGGCCATCGCCCGGGCTATGACCGCCGGGGGCGTGGATCTCGACCATCCTCCGGTTCTCGACATGCCGCGGATCGTCTGGATCGTCCTGCGGTCTGCACGGCGCTTCGGGCGCAAGCCGTCCTGCGTCCCCAGGTTCGTCGCTGCGGATCTCGACCGCCACTGCGTGCTGGGCGATCCAACGGCGTTGTTGATGCGGCACTGGATCGCCGATCGTGACGCGACACTGGACGATGTCCCGGCGCCGGTCGTCGCGACCGCGGAGGGCATCGGGGCAGCGGAGGACATCGGGGCAGGGGAGGGCTGAGCCATGACTGATATCACCGAGCGTCTCTCCCGCTACCTGCTGGCACGCCTTCGTCGGGCGGCGGTCCATGACATCTATGAGCACGCCGCCGGCGCCGGTCTTCTCGAGAGCGCCTTCATCGACAAGCGCGAGCAGACCGGTCTCGTCTGGCGTCTTGATCCAGGCTCCCGCTTCGTGTCGACGGGAGACGTCGAAGCCGACCACATGCAGATCGCGCGGCTGTTGCGGCGTGCACCCGTTCCCAGCCGGGCTCTGGGCGAAGATGGCGATCTCGACGCGGACGGGGTCACGGAAATGATCCCCACGGTCTCCAGGCTGAAGGGTGAGCCCGTGGACGCCTTGGCGGATCAAGCGGCGGTCGGCCGCAACGCGTTGCTACGTCTGCTGCGGACGCTCGCGCTCCCGCCTTCGCCAGCCGATGCCGCGGTCGTGCTCTCGCTCGCGCGGGCAGTTGGGCAGAGCGTCGATAGTCTGGAGCAACTCCACGCTCTTCTGCGCCGGCGCGATCCGATGATGATCGTGTCGGTGCCACTGAAAGGCTTCGAGCGCCGCCTGGGAAGCTTGCTCGCCCGTGGCTGGATCATGCCCCGTGTGCCCCCTCAGGTCGATGGGCTCGGCAACTACGCGCTGTCAGGACGCTACAACGCCGATGTCGACGATAAGCCCAGACTCGTCACCTTCTCTGGCGAGACCATCATGAAGTCCGCCGACGATGTCGCCTAGCATGCGCTCGCCAAAGCGCTCGCCGGCCGTGGCGCACCGGTTCTGCTGGCCCATCATGGATCGACCGAGCTCTCACCGGGCATCCTGGCCGCGGCAGATCTGGTGATCAAGCTGGACCGTATCGACCGATCGCTGCTCGCAGAGATCCTGGAGGCTGCGTTGGGCATTCCAGCGTCATCAGCGCTTTCGTCGATGCAGCGACTGGATCTGGACCCGGCGGGGATCGGGTTGGATCACCTTGTGCTGGCGGCACGACCAAACCGTGCGATCGACGACATCGTTGCGACGCTGAAGGTTCTCGCCAAAGCAAGCAACCGCGACGATGACGGCAACGACGGGGAAGGCAAGGCCGACGAGCAGAAGAAGGACAGGAGCAAGGCCGGCAAGGGCAAGTCCTCATCGAAGGAAACCCCGCGCTTCGACGTGACCCTTCCCGAACCCACGGAAACCGACGTTGCAATGGAAGCGGCGCCTATTCGGTCCCGAACGGTGCCGCGCGTGGAGACGCTGGCCGGCTATGGCGAGGCACAGGACTGGGCGATGGACCTGAAAGCCGATCTGGAGCTCTGGCAGCAGGAGAAGCTTGCCTGGTCCGATACCAGCAGCCGGCTTCTTCTCCACGGGCCACCGGGAACCGGCAAGACGACATTCGCACGCGCGCTCTGCAACACGCTCAATATTCCCATGATCGCGACATCGGTCGGACGCTGGCTCGAGCCCGGCTATCTCGGTGACGTCCTGCAACTGCTGTCGGCGGCATTCGATGCCGCGCGCGCCAATGCACCCTCGATCCTGTTCATCGACGAGATCGACAATATCGGCCGGCGCGGTGGCACAGGAGCAAACAGCGACTACTGGAACTCGCTTGTCAATCGCATGCTCGAAATTCTCGATGGTGCCGCCAGGCTTGAGGGCGTCGTCGTCCTTGGCGCAACCAACATCCCCGATGGCATCGACAGAGCGCTCCCGCGGTCCGGCCGGCTCGAACGCCAGATTGAACTGCGGCTTCCGGATACCGACGCCTTGACGGGCATCCTGCGGTTTCATCTGGGGAGCGATGCCGATGAGGTGATCCGCTCTCGACCGGCGCCAGCGCTGACCGATGAGGAGCCGTCGTCCTCGCCCGCCCCAGGCTCCAGCAACGCGGCCGCGGCAAGCAAGGCGGCCCGGCCGGCACAGCGCCCGCCGCAAGGAGGCCCGATCTGATGGAAGCCATCTCGATGAACCCCATACCTATCAACCCGATGCCGATGAACCCACCCGCCGATCCTCTTCGCCCCCTGGCTCTTCTGGCGGCGGGGCGAAGCGGCGCCGATATCGAGCGTCTTGTTCGCGAAGCGCGCGCCAGGGCCAGACGGCAACATCGGCCGGTCACCTGGTCCGACATCAAGGCAGCACTCCTGTCCTCCGAGCGGGAAACGAATGCCGTCCTGGTGGGGTATCGCCATCCATGAGATCGGCCACGCTGTGGTCTATACCGTGCTTGGAGTGGGCCTGGTCACGACGGCACGGATCGGGGGCAGGGGAGGGGCTACCGACGTCGCCGCATCCGTAGAAGGCCTGCAGCACGAGGCGGGTCTGACGCGGCTGATCGCGTGCCTGCTTGCCGGGCGTGCGGCCGAGGCGCTGATACTCGATAGAATCTCGATCGGATCGGGAGGCGGTCCTGATAGCGATCTCGCAAAGGCGACCAACCTCGCCATCGAAATGGAGCACGCGTTCGGGCTTGGATCGGAGATGCCGCTGCTTTACCATCCGCCAACCGACAATTCCATGGCGCTCCGAAACGATCGGTCGCTCGCCACGCGCGTCAACGCCCGGCTGGAAGCTGCCTATGACGATGCGCGCCGCATTATCGATCAGCATCGCGAGGTCGTCGTCAGTCTGGCAACGCGACTACAAGCGGCTCGCGTCATTGATGGAGCGGACATAAGAGCCGCAATCGCTCGGGAAGGCGGAGCCGAATGAGGGCACGAGTGATTAAACAGCGGATGCCGATTCCAGTCCGGGCAGAAACGTTGCCAAAGCCGAATTCCGCGATTCCCGATCAGGTTGCGTCGATCCAGCATTAAGAGACAAATCTCAAGCTGGATCGAGAATGCCGACCACTCTACCGACAATTTCATCAACAATGTCTGCATCGAGAGAGTCGACATAACGTGCCGTCTTTTGCTGAACGCGGGACACGATATCAAAGCTTCTGACGTGGTTGCAGAGTGCAACGCCATTTGTTTCATGGCCGGTGACATTGACGGCCATGCCTGCCCTTCGGGCAAATTGCCCACCGGTTGTGATAACAACCGTCAAACACATGCCGAGTGCGTTCACGTCTCGAGGCGAAATCACGACACACCGATGCCTGTCTCGCATCTCATTGCCAACGACTGGATTGAGGTCAATGAGAAACACGTCACCACGCTTGGGAATATTGCTCCGCACCATCAGAGAATTTCATTCCCGACAGGAGTCCCTTTATCCCAGCCGGCGGCCTGCTTGCTCAGCTCGATCATCTCGTCGGACCCTTCGAGCAGTTCCGCAAGGGAATACCTCTTCTTGGGTTTCAACGGCGTTGCGACCAAAGCACCATCGTCCACGACCAGGGTAAGTTCAGCCCCGACGTCCACGCCAAGCATCTTCAGAAGCGCAGGGGGAATGCTGAAGACCGCGGCACCGCCCTGGCGGCGAATTTTGGCTGTGTTGGACATATCACTACCCCTTCATTGTGCTACATATATAGCACTCACGGTCAGGCCGCAATACCTTGCCTGGTCGCGATTTGTCATACCCTGCCGACGCGTCATCAGACATCGATGAAACGTGCGGGAACCCCGGTCCAAAGTGCCGCACGTTGCCGGCACGTTTTCCCAAATCATCTCAATTTACCATCATGCGATTCCAGATCCGGAATTTGCGATTCGTAAATCCTGATCCGCGTTTCCGATGTCTAGGCTGGAGTTTCCCGTGTAAGCGGCGTTTGCCGGAATAGTCCGGTATTGGCACGAGGGCTGAATGGCGCGCAAGGGTTCGAAGAAACGGGCGATCGAACAGCGCGAGCGCTCACAGCGCGATCGGGAAAAGGCGGCGGCTCTGGCCAAGCCGTCCCGCGACGATGTCGCGCGCACCGCCCTGTGGCTTTGGATCTGGAGCGCCTGGCGCTTTGACAAGGATGCGCGCAAGTCCATCGACCTCATCCGCGACAACATTGTCGATCAAATGGTGGCGCAAGGGTTCGATCTGAGACAGAGCGAGGAGCGGTTCGAAGAGCTTGCGGAGAAGTACAAGTCGGACCTGCCGCCCTTCAGGATCAAGCGCCATCTTCAGAAACGTCAGGGTGGCGCTTTGGCTGAACCCGCTGTCGATGGCGAGACCGGCTAGCTGGGGTTTAAATTCGGAACATACCCCCGTGTTCGATCTCTTCTATCCGCCTTCTTCCCCCCATTACTCCTGTAAACGCCGTTTACAATGGAATCGCTTCGGGAAGGCGGACCGGTCTTCCCGCCTACGACCCGGCTGCCGGCCGATCCACATAGCCGCGGCGACGTTTCGCCTGCTCGAGTTTGCGGAGCTCGATCCAGGCGGCGTCCGGGGTAAGGTGCGCCATGCTGAGCGTCCGTCCAGTGGTGCCGATGCGACCCCAGCGCCGGAGGGCCAGGACGGTGCCGAACAGATCGTGCTCGACAGAGAGGCAATAGAACCGCGCCATGTTGCGATCGGGCTGCCGGCGTTCGAGATCGATGGAAGGAGACGGTTTGCTCATGCCGTATCCTCGCCTTGAGATGACACGCGGTCCAACCAATGTTTGGAATCGGTTTGGCCGAACCGATTCATCGCGCTGATGGGAAGGCGGGTCCGGAGGCGTTGCCGGCTCCGGCCGTCGACATGCAAGCGGGCTGTGCAATCAACTGGTGGCGTCTGAGATCAGCGGCGCTGACGTCAGACCATGGCGTTACGGCGCTATCATCGTCCAACTGTCCGACCTTGCGACCCTGAGGCGCATTGCAGCGCCTTCCTCTCCCTCTGTTTCCTGCTGTATTCGAGGACCATCACCCCCGCCAACGCCCCGCATCGTGCAAACGATGTTTGTTGAATACACAGCCTACTCCCCCCATTACTCCTGTAAACGTCGTTTGCACCCGAATCGCTGGAGGGCTCCTCCGTCGCGCGATAATACACGCACGATCTGTCTTGCCGTTAGTCCGCCTGCGGAAGCAGGATGTAGAGTTCCCGAGCTGGCGCAATGACCGCATCGAACGCGGAAATAGGCGACGCGATCTATGAACCGTGTGAACAACCGTATCTTGCACTGCTCGAAAGCGAGGGCGAGTTTCGGCTGGAACCGCGGACGGAAGACGGCGACATCGACCATGATCCCCAGCGTCAAACAGTGGCTCGCGGCCACCCATCCCGCGTTTGGTGGCGGGGCGAACATCGGATCATACCATTGCACTCGGCCCGATCTCTTCGATGACAGGTCGATCGAATACGTCTCCTACTCGCTGGTCAGGGGATTTGCTTTCGCTGTCAACAAGTTCATTGGTCAGTCCGATGCGATCAGTCTGACCCGCATGCTGGCGACAGTCAGTAAGCGCGAGGCTAACCTCTGCATCTATGCCGACAAGATCCGCGATATGGACGAGCTGGACGAACCCCTGGTCGACTTCAAGAAGGTTGCGCGAGAAATTCTGGCAATTTCCCAAACCTCCGCGCTTTGGCCAGCATTCGAATATTCCGAACTGCTGCGGGGTCTTCGGAGGCAGGCGGACGAGGTGCTGAACACCGCCTCGGCGGGCCGACGGAGCAGATCGCGGCGGGTCGCGGCACAACATCCATCCCACTCTGCTCGAAAGATGAACCAGGGCTGCACCGATGAAGATTGACATTCCCGCCGCTGCATGGCTGCGGCCGCCGTTCAAACGTGAGCCGGATATCGTGTTGGGAGTCGTTACGCGCGACATCTATGTCCCCCATCTCGAAGGCGATTTTCAGGAGCTCGCGGTTCTCGAAGCATTCGGTGACGTGTACCGGTTCATTGGCGAGTATCCCGGTAGTGCGCTCTATCTCCGAATCGGCGAAGGCTTGACCATCGACGATCACGTCAGGTTCGTGCCCGGAGCTCTGGACAGCGCCCTGCCATGGGAGCGGTGCCGCAGGCTCCTCAGGCGCGCTGTTTGGGAGCACTGTGACAGGTTCGACTACAAGTGGAGCAAAAAGTGGTTTGAGGAACTCAAACCATTTGCCGGAATGCGGCTACCTGATCGCTTCACAGACGATCATCAAATTGATCTGCAGCTGCCCTGGCTTGACGACCTCGTCCTTATTGGCGGCTTGCTCCACCGACGCGTTGAGCAGCCGCTCATCATGGTCGGCGATTTTTATGGCGGATGGGATCTGTCGTGGGGCTGGGGCGACCGCACGGAAGAAGCGTTCCTATGCTACGCACTGAGTGAGGTCGAGGCGGCGCGAAAGGCCGCTCGAAAATTCCCCCGCGAGGAGGGAGGAAAGTATAACGCTTCCCTTCGAAAGCTGGTCCGTTCAACGCAGCTTGAAGCAACCGCTGCGGACTATCGGTATGCACTCTACTGTGAGCAGTTCTGCCGAGCGCTCAAACAAATAAGTGGGTGGACGATCAACGGTGTGATGGAGCTCGCCAAGACTCTCAGCAATGAAGATCGCGAATTGCTGCTAAGGGCAGCGGCGGTCGGCGACATGAAACCGTCCAGGCGTGCGGACTTCGACTTCGTACAGACTGGCTCGGAACTGTTCGCTCTTGATGAACGCAATCCGCTGTCGTTCGTCAAGATTTGGCCGCGGCTTCACGCGCTCACCGAAATCTTGGAAGCCGAGGGGCCGCCGAGCTTTCCCTCGATCCCGTTCCATTCCACTTTTGATGTTGCGTGAGAAGGATCTTTTATTTGACAAAACAATAGTTTACCGAAAATTAGATAAGACATGTTATGGAACTGACGTGACCGCGGTTCATCGACGCTTGATGCCGGCCGTGGAACATAGATCACGCAAGGGCCTCAACAACCGTGCGGAAGACTCCCATCTGACGCTGCGAAAACGCGAACGAGTGTTGCAGGGCTTCCGATCCGTTGGCGGCTTGCACCGATTTATCTCGATGTTCTCAGCAGTCAGAAATCATTTCGTCCCGTCCGCAACCACACTCCGCCCTCGGCACCCACAATCATCGCAACCGCGCCAGGGCGCAGTGAAAGCCGTGACCCGTATCAGCCTTAGTTCACTCGTCTGTTGATACTGCTATGATCCACCTCGAAGCCGCGTTCCCTGAACATTTCTTCCAGATTGCGGTAGCTCAGCGGATAGCGCAAATACCAGCAAACCGCCTGGATGATCAGCCAGCTTCAATCTGCCGTCCCTTGAAATCGTCCTTCGACTGGCGCTTCAGTTTCTCGGCGATCGCATTCAGAATCATCGGCCTCGCTCCATTGCATTCGGAGCGGCAATTTCCCCGCCGATAGTCAACAGATCGTTAACTGGGAACGTTTGCGACAGGCCCACGGCCAGCATAGCGTCGCGGATATCAGTCATCGCTGGCCCAACCCGCTCGACAAAAGTCCTCCCCGCATCGGTGAGCGAGACGATTCGTGTCGTGCGGTTGAACAGAAGAACGGCCAGCCGCGCAAAGACTGGACGACAATCTCGAGAAGACATTCCGCGCGCGGTGAATGGAGCGCCATGGCGTCGCTTTGCAGCCGGCGACGGCTCCATTATAGTGGCAACCGTGATTGCGTCGAGTGCCGCCTGGCAAAACGGTAGGCCTCGGCACGATCGGATCCGGACCATCCGACATTGTCGTTCGTCGCCGGGGATTTCGACCCTTCGTTGAACCGCAACGCGTCATTCTGAACGTCCACCGGCGCGCGCCGCATCGCGACCGGAAGCATGCCGAAGACCGCCTTGAACGTCTTGGAAAAATGCGAGTGGGAGATGAACCCCGTGGCGGCGGCGACCTCTGCGACCTGCATCGGCGTATGCCGCAAGAGGTCCCGCGCCCGTTCCAGCCGCAGCCGTAGATAGAAGCGCTTTGGCGACGTTCCCATATGCTTTTCGAAGAGCCGCTCGGCCTGGCGCCGCGAAATCCTGGCGCTGCGGAAAAGATCATCCACCGGAATGGGCTCGACGATATTGTCTTCCATGAGGTCGACGACCCGCAGCAGTGGAGAATTCAGGCGCCCGAGCCGAACCTGATCGGGTATCGACTGGCGCTCCGCCTGGCCTCTCGGCACCGTTTGAAGTGAGCGCGCGGAAACCGTATCCAGAACTTCGGCGGAAAGGTCCGGCGATATCAGCCGCATCACCGCGTCGAATGTCGAGAGTTCCCCGGCACAGGTGAGGATCGCACCATCGGTCTCGAAGAAGGCCCGGCTGATGACCACGCGCGGATATTTTTCTACCGCCGCTCCGAAGTCCGACCAGTGAACCGCGCAACGCTTGCCATTCAGGATGCCTGCCTCACAGAGGAGGTCGGTGCCGGCGCCGATCGACAGTATCTTCGCCCCTCGCGAGAGGCACTCGCGAATCCAGGACAGAACCAGCTTGCGTTTCTCGGGATCACGAACGTCGGAGAGCAGCATCAGGATTTGATCGATTTCGCCCGCCCGCCTGATGTAGCCATTGTCGCCGGGCGGTTCGGCCTCAATGACCACGCTACAATCGGATCGGGTCGCGCTGCCGGCACTCGAAACGGTGCGCCACTGAAACTTTCCCGCCTTGGCAGCGGCATTGGAAGCGTTGAGTGCGCTCAGCATCGATGCGTATGAGATGAGCGGGAAGCCATCCTCGACGAAAATGGCAACTCTCCGAGCGCTCCCTGTCATCGCCATGTCGGCCCCCCATTCTGTCGTTCTGCCCAGCCGCGACATCCCAGAAGGATCGCAGCCGCGTCCTTGCTTCGCTTCGCTCCGCCCCTCAACCCGCCGCAGAAACCTCAGCGAAGGTCGACGCTCATATCGGCGATCTCGTCCCACAGGCTTTGCGCAAAGCCGCGCAGGACGACCAGTTCATATCGGTCCGATGCACAGCGCGTGAGATGCACCGAAATATGTCCGAACATCGTCATTGCCGATTGGCCGATGGCAAGCGCCTCGAAATCGACGGCCGTGCCCTTTGCCAACACGGATGTGACCGCCTGGCCGGAGACTTCGATGCGGATGCGCCCGTGGGTCTGGTCGACAGCGAAGGCCTGGCTGCCGAGCCTCACCAACACGGACTGAAGGTCGACGTGGGAGATTGCCTCGTCCTTGACGACGAGCCATTGGCCGGGGCCGAAGTCGCGGACCCGGCTGGGCTCAGCGCCGAACAGGGTCTGCAGCGGGCCCGCCAGATCCTCGCCACCAGGCTTGCCGAGAATATGGATCAGCGTGCCCTCGGGCAGGACCTTCATGGTAAAGTCATCGGACCCGCGCATGGACGTCGTGCCGATCGCCGGCCGATGAATGAGCTCGAAATCAGACATGGAGCTTCTCGTTTGCTGGATCGACGAAAACCGGATTGCAGAGGCGCGCCGCGGTGAATTCCTTCCTCAGGCCGTTCCAGACCACGACTTCCTCGCCGTGCCTGAGATGACCGCGCTTGACCAGCGCCAGACCGATGGTCGAGCCGACATGCGGTGAGAAACCGCTTGAGGACACGTAACCCTGATCGTTTTCGAGCGTCGCCGCATCGGTCTTCTTCAGGATGTGCGAGCCGGTTCGGAACGTCGTCGCTGGATCGAGCGGAACCACGCCCACAAGGCTCGGACGCTCCTCCGAGACGAGGCCCTCGCGGTCGAGCATCGCCTTGCCCACGAAGTCCGGCTTGGTCGCGGACACCATCTTGGCGAAGCCGAGATCGGACGGGATGACCGTGCCGTTGATTTCGTTGTGCGTCACATGGCCCTTTTCGATGCGCAGCACGCTGAGCGCCTCGACGCCATAGGGCTGGATCCCGTGCGCCTTGCCGGACTGCAGAATGGCATCGGCGACGCTCTCGCCATAGCCCGCGGGCACCGCAAGCTCGTAGGCCAGTTCGCCGGAGAACGAGATGCGGAACAGGCGACCATGCAGCCGGCCGCCGAAAAGCGAGACCTCTTTTGCCGCCAGGAAGGGAAACGCCTCGTTGGAAATGTCATCGTCGACAACAGCCTGCAACGTCGCGCGCGCCTTGGGCCCGACCACCGACATCTGCGCCCACTGGTCCGTCACCGAGGCCAACCGCACATCGAGTTCCGGCCACAGCGCCTGCGCGCAGAATTCGAGATGGGTCATGACCCCGGCGGCATAGGCCGTGGTCGTCGTCATGAAGAAGCGGTCGTCGGCCATCCGGCTCGTCGTGCCATCATCATAGATGAAGCCGTCTTCGCGCAGCATCAGTCCGTAGCGCGCCTTGCCGACGGGCAGCTTCAGGAAGGCGTTGGAATAGACGCGGTTCAGGAATTCCGCCGCGTCCTTGCCGCAGACTTCGATCTTGCCCAGCATGGAGACGTCGCAGATGCCGACATTCTGACGGACATTGATCACCTCGCGATCGACGCTCTGCCGCCAGCCGGTTTCACCCGCACGCGGGAAACCAGGACGAGCGATACCAGAGGCCGGTTTCGACGAAAACCGCGCCGTGTTTTCTTGGCCCAGTCATGCAGCGGCGACTTGCGCACCGGCTGGAAATGGTGGCCATGATGCGGGCCGGTCAACGCGCCGAAGCTGATCGGCGTATAGAACGGCCGGAAGGTCGTGGTGCCGACTTCGGCAGGCGAGACGCCGCGCGCCTCGGCCAGGATGCCGATCGCATTGATATTGGAGAGCTTGCCCTGATCGGTGGCCATGCCTGATGTCGTGTAGCGCTTGGCGAGTTCGACATCGCCATAGCCTTCCTGCACAGCCAGGCCGAGATCCTTTCGGCCGACATCGTTCTGGAAATCGACGAAGGCCTTGCCCTTCACGCCCCGGATGCTCCAGAGCGGGCGCGAAGGCGGCGCGACGATATCGCCTTCGACGATACCGGCTTCAAAGGGTTGGGCCGGAAAGCCGAGATCCTGCAGGGCGCGCGCGCTGCGCGCCGCACCTTCGGCGAAGCAGGCCGACAGGCCGGATGCGCCTGTGACGGCGCCTGCGAGCTCGAGTCCTCTGGTCTCGACTGGGGCCATGAACGCCGCGTGCGCATCCGACCATTGCGGCCGGCCGCCGCGGTGGCAGGCGAGGTGGATGATCGGGCTGAAGCCGCCGGACATGGCGAGCGCATCGACCGAAAGGGTCTCGGTGCCGCCCGTGGCTGACGTGACGTTGATCGCCGAGAGCGCCTTGCCGCCCTTGGCATCGGAGACGACGGCACCCTTGATGAGCCGCGCCTTGCCGGCATAGGCGAACTGCGCATCGGCGCGACTGTCGATAATGGCACTGAGCTCCACGCCTGCCGCTTCAAGATCGCGGGCCAGCGCGTAGCCACTGTCATTGGTGGTAAAAATCGCGGTGCGTTTGCCCGGGGCCACGCCAAAGCGGTTGAGATAGCTGCGCATCGCGCTGGCCATCATGATGCCCGGAATGTCGTTGCCGCCGAAGACCAGCGGCCGTTCCTCGGTGCCGGTCGCGAGAATCGCCTTCTTGGCGATGATGCGCCACATGCGCTCGACAGGCTTGTCGGGATCGGGATTGCGGACATGTTTCTGCACGCGCTCCAACGCGCCGAAGACATTGCCGTCATACCAGCCAAAGGCGGTGGTTCGGGTCAGCACGCGCACATTCGGCAGCGTTGCCAGTTCATCGCCCAGTCGCCGGGCAAAGGCAGGCGCCGCTTCCCCGCCTATGGTCGCGGTCTCCGACAGCAACGCGCCGCCCGCTGGACTGTGCTCATCGATGAGAATGACGCGCGCACCGGAACGACCCGCGGTCAGCGCAGCCGCCAGCCCTGCCGGGCCGGCGCCGATCACCAGCAGGTCGCAATGCGCCCATGTCTTTTCATAACGGTCGGGGTCAGGCTCGTAGGTTGCCTTGCCGAGACCGGCGGCGCGGCGAATGAAGGGCTCGTAGAGACCTTCCCAGAACTTTGCCGGCCACATGAAGGTCTTGTAGTAGAAGCCAGCCGCGAGGAAGGGCGACAACAGCCCGTTCAGCGAACCGATGTCGAAATCCAGCGACGGCCAGCGGTTCTGGCTGCGAGCTTCGAGGCCGTCGTAAAGATCCTGCATCGTGGCGCGGGTATTGGCCTCGGTGCGACCGCCGCCGCCAATGGTCATCAGCGCGTTCGGCTCGGCGGCGCCTGATGTCAGGATGCCGCGCGGACGATGATACTTGAAGCTGCGGCCGACGAGCTGGCGGCCATTGGCCAGCAGGGCCGAGGCCAGCGTGTCGCCGGCATGACCGACGAGGGCCGTGCCGTCGAAGGAAAATCCGAGGCGCGACTGGCGGTCGATCAGGCCACCCCGGGGAAGGCGATAGGAACTCATCGTGCGACCTCGATGACAGTGCCGAGCGCGGCGTCGCGACTGCCGGAAATTTCGTGGGTCGCGGTGTCGCGGCTCACCACCAGCCAGCGCCGGCAGCCGGAGGTGTGGTGCCAGTATTCCTCATAGGCACCGCGCGGGTTGTCGCGCAGATAGACATAGTCGATCCACGCCTCCGAGCCCGCGCCGGGGGCCGGCCGCTCCAGCACCGCGCCCTTGACGGTAAATTCTTCTCGCGGACGAGAGCCGCAATGGGGGCATGGGATAAGGCTTGCCATGATCAGGATACCCCTTGGGATCAGTGAAGGTTGGGCTGGGCGCCCTGGCCCTTTTCGTCGAGGATGTAACCGCGCGCGAAGCGATCGAGGCGGAAGGCGCGCGCAGTCTCGTGGGGCGTGTTGCGGGCGATGAGATGTGCGAAGCACAGGCCCGAGGCGGGCGTCGCCTTGAAGCCACCATAGCACCAGCCGGCATTGAGATAGAGATTGTCGATATGGGTGCGGTCTATGATCGGCGAGCCGTCCATCGACATGTCCATGATGCCGCCCCAGGAGCGCAGGACCCGAACGCGGGAAATGCCGGGGATCATCGCCTTGCCGGCCTCCGCGACATGCTCGACCATCGAGAGGTTGCCGCGCTGGGCATAGGAATTGTAGCCGTCGATATCGCCGCCGAAGACCAAGCCGCCCTTGTCCGACTGCGAGACGTAGAAATGGCCGGCGCCGAACGTCACGACGCAATCGATGAACGGCTTGAGGCCCTCCGACACGAAGGCCTGCAGCACGTGGCTTTCGAGCGGCAGCTTGATGTCGGCCATCTCGGCGACGCGGGAGGAATTGCCGGCGGCAGCGAGCGCAAGCTTGCCGCAGCCGATGAAGCCCTTGGTGGTGTCGACGCCCACGACTTTGCCGTTTTCGCGGCGTATGCCGGTCACCTCGCAATGCTGGATGATGTCGACCCCGCGCATGTCGGCGCCGCGCGCATAGCCCCAGGCCACCGCATCATGCCGCACCGTGCCGCCGCGCTTCTGCAGCAGGCCGCCCTGGATCGGAAAACGGGCATTGTCGTAGTCGAGGAAGGGTAGCTTGGCGCGCACGGCCTCGCGGTCGAGCAGCTCGGCATCGACGCCATGCAGCATCATCGCATTGCCGCGCCGTGTATAGGCGTCGCGCTGGGCGTCGGAGTGATAGAGGTTGAGCACGCCGCGCTGCGACACCATCGCATTGTAATTGAAGTCCTGCTCGAGGCCCTCCCACAGCTTCATTGACAGCTCATAGAAGGGGTTGTTGCCCTGCAGCAGGTAGTTGGAGCGGATGATCGTGGTGTTGCGGCCGACATTGCCGCCACCGATATAGCCCTTTTCCAGCACCGCGACATTGGTGATGCCGAATTCCCTGGCGAGGTAATAGGCCGTCGCCAGGCCATGGCCGCCACCGCCGACGATGATCACGTCGTAATGGGATTTCGGCTCCGGCGCGCGCCACGCCAGGCCCCAGCCCTTGTTGCCGCGGAGGCCGTTGAGGAAGATCGAAAGAGCCGAATATCGCATCGCCGTCCATGTCCAACTTGTAGAGTCGATGACAGCCTACGCCGCTATCTCCAATCTCAGTTTCACTTTTGGGACGACATATTATATCAAAGGGACATGATGGCAGATTTCGAAAGAACGACTCAGCGCTTCGGTTTCCTGTTGCTGCCGAATTTCGCCCTGATGTCCTTCGCCTCAGCAACCGAGCCGCTGCGCGCCGCCAATCTGCTGACCGGGCGCAGCCTGTATGCTATCGGCCTGCTCTCGCAGGGCGGCCGATCGGTGCAAAGCTCTGGCGGTATCGATATCGCCTGCGAGGATGTTGCGGCGGCGGGCGCAGAGTTTCACACGGTGTTCGTCTGCGCGGGCGGCGATCCCGGCAACTGGGTCGAAACCGACCGGCTTTTAAGCCCCTTGCGGCGGCTGTCACGTATTGGCGTACGGCTGGGTGCGATCTCCAGCGGCGCCTACGTGTTGGCGGCGGCGGGGCTGCTGGAGAACCGGGACTTCACCATCCACTGGGAACATGCACCGTTACTGCGCGAGGCCTTTCCAGACCTAGAACCGCGGCAGGCCCGCTATGTCATTGACGGCGACCGCATTACCTGCGGCGGCGGCGTGGCGCCGCTCGACATGATGCATGCGCTGATCGCGGAACGGATGGGCACGCAATTCGCCGGCCGGGTCAGCGACTGGTATCTGCATACCGCGATCGCCGATCCCTCCGATCCGCAACGCGGCGCCGCCGCCGAACGATTTGGGACGCAAAATTCGATGCTGCTCACCGCGCTGGCAAAGATGGAGGCGACAATCGAAAATCCACTCGACCGCGCGGCCATGGCGCATTTCTTATCCATCAGCCCACGCCATCTGGATCGCCTTTTTAGCCAGCATCTCAACACCGGCTTCGGCGATACCTACCGCCGGATCCGGCTGGATCACGCGCGCCGGCTGATCGAGCAGAGCCCTCTGTCGATCGCAGAAATCGCCTTCGCCACGGGATTTTCCAGCGCCGCGCATTTTTCGCAGGTTTTCAAATGCCATTATGGCCGGAGGCCGAGTTCGCTGCGAGGCCCCCGGTCCGGTGAATAATGGATTTCTGCAGGCCTGCGTTTTGATCTCTTCGCCCAATTCATGGGCGGTGTCCGCTCAAAAAATAGTCACCGCAGTCTTGCTGCCTTGACACCGCTTCCGAACAAGTGCATTCCTTAAAAGAAAGTTAGTTTACTTGGGGTGCTAGTGTAGTTGACCCCTTCGGGGGTCTGTGGGAGGACACATGACTTCGACTGGAATGAGTGCCGATTCGTCTCTGCAAGAGCGTATCGACCGAATGCATGCTCGTGACCGAGCGGGCCTTCTTGCGTTCACCATCGTGCTCTGGTGCACGATGCTTTTCGCGCTTTTCACCATCTGGCCATTCATTGGGGAGCCGGCCATCCGCGCGATCCTGGCGATTTTTTGCGGCCTGATCCTGATTTTCAATACCACGGCCATCGTCGCGATGCTCCGGCATTATCACGAAGACAAGCATTTCATTTACGGGCTCGACCTGAAGCATCTCGACGAGATGCGCGCACGTCGACGCTAGAGCGTTTCCAGGGAGGAGACAGACATGGCCTACCAACCGCCCAAGCAAAGTCTTGCGGCGCAGATCTTCGACGTCGTCACGCTTCTGGTGCTGACCGTCGGAGCACTCTACGTCCCCCTCTATCTCGGCCTCGCCGGCGCCACCAAGACGCCTGCGCCGATCGCCAATCCCACCTGGGAAGCGCTCGGCCAGAACGCCACCGAGCAGGCGCAATGGGCAGCCCTCGGCATCACCGATCCGGCCGCCGCCAACGACATGATCACCGCCCGTTTCGACTATTCGTTCAGCTGGGCGGCGCTCATCACCATGGCCGTTCTGGTCATCGGCTATTTTGTTCTCGTCGTCAGGCTCTCCGACAAGGAATACCGCCAGGTGATCGAGGAACGTTTTGGTTCAAAGGAATAGGGGGCGGACATGGATACTTGGACAATTCTGGAATACGTCGCCTGGGCGCTTTCCTTCCTTTTTGGTGCCCACATGCTCTACGACATGGTGCGCATCGATACGACCTATGACAATGACCTGCTGACCTCCTCGCGCGAAGGCGAGATTGAGGCCGCGGCCGAACGTCACGAAATCTGAGGGGCGGACAATGGCTAACGCAAATTCCACCGCCGGCCAGCCGCAGCGCCTGCAATTGCTGCGCGTTCTTGGTCCCGCCCATATCTGGGCGCTGGGCGTCGGCATCGTCCTAGTGGGCGAGTATATGGGCTGGAACTTCTCCGTCGGCAAAGGCGGCATGATCGCCGGCCTCGTTGCCTGCTGGGTGGCCGGCCTGCTCTACACCTGCGTCGCGATGATTGATTCCGAGGTGACCTCGACCGTCGCCGCCGCCGGCGGCCAATACGCCCAGGCCAAGCACATTGTCGGGCCGCTGATGGCCTTCAATGTCGGCCTGTTCCTCGTCATGGCCTACACGATGCTTGAGGCGGGCAACGCCATCACCATCGGCTTCCTGCTCGATACGGTGGCGGGCATGCAAGGCCACAGCGGGCTCAACCAGCAGCCGTTCATCATCCTCGCGATTGTGTTCCTGGCCTGGCTCAACTTCCGTGGCGTTCTGGCGACGCTGACCTTCAACCTCGTCATCACCGCCATCGCCTTCCTGGCCATCGTCACACTGTTCGTTGTGGTGCAGATGGGTGGCTCCAACGTACCCCTCGACTTCTCGGCGGTGACCAGTGATCCACTGCCCTATGGCTGGATGGGCATCATCGCCTCCATTCACTTCGGTCTCTGGTACTATCTCGGCATCGAAGGAACCTGTCAGGCAGCCGAGGAAGTGCGCTCACCGGCGCGTTCGCTGCCCTACGGCACTATGGCTGGTATCATGACGCTGCTGATCGCGGCAACCATGACCTGGTATGTCTGCTCGGGCCTGATCCCGTGGGAATATCTCGGTCAGGCCGGCACGCCGCTGTTCGACGCCGCGCGCGTGACCGGCAATACCGCGCTGATGGTGCTGCTGTTCGTCGGCACGATCTTCTCGACGTTGGCCTCGGCGAACGGCTGCATCAACGATGCGTCCCGCGCCTGGTTCTCGATGGGCCGCGACCGCTACCTGCCGATCTGGTTCGGCGCGGTGCATCCGAAATACCGCACGCCCTATCGGTCAATCGTCTTCCTGGTGCCGATCGCGCTGATCTTCGCTCTCGGTGCGCCGCTCGACCAAGTCGTGACCTTCTCGATCCTGTCGGGTCTGCTCGGCTACACCTTCATGACCTTCAACATGGTCATGTTCCGCAACAAGTGGCCACTCGGTTCGATCAAGCGCGGCTATGTCCATCCGATGCACCCGCTGCCGACCATCGTGTTGCTGATCCTGTGCTCTACGGCCTATTTCGCCGTATTCCTCGGTTACGGCACGCAGCTGATAACCATGATCGGGTTTTATGTGGTCGCCTCGCTCTGGTTCCACTTCCGGCGTTACCGCTATGTCCGGCGCGGCGACCAGTTCACCATGCCTTGGCCGAAGCCCCGGGGTTACTGAGCGGAGATGTTTCTGTCATGACCCCAAGCTTCGCTCTGCTCATTCTTTCCGCCGCGGTCTGCCCATGGCTTGCCCTTCGAGCCATGCGAGAACAGCGGGAGGCCATGGTGGGGCGGAGCGGGCTTCTCGCCGAGGCGGCAGAAGTCATTTCGGGCGTCTCGACCGAGATCGGGCTCGACCAGTATCCTGTCGTGACCGGACGCATAGACGATGGTCGGCTGGTCAAGCTCGAGCTCATCGCCGATACGCTGGTCACACGACGCCTGCCGCAGCTCTGGCTGCGTGTGACGCTGTATGATGCCGCACCGGACCGGCCGACGATCGGTTTGCTGGTACGTCCCACCGGCAGCGAATATTACTCCCTCGTCCACGACATGCCGCAATGGATGACGCCGCCGCCAGCAACGGCGCCGATGCTCATGCGCGGCGACGGGACCGCGACGCCGGCCCAGAGCGAGCGCGTGGCGCGCCATTTCGGCGGCCTTTTCACCGATCCAACCGTGAAGGAAGCCGTGATCAGCCCGCGCGGCGTTCGGGTCGTGCGGCAGGCCGCGCAAGGCGAGCGCGGAGCACATCTGCTGCTGCGCCAGTCGCGTTTCGCGATCGCAAACGTTCCCGCCGTTGATATCGACAAGGCAATTTCGATGGCGGCATCGCTGGCAAGCGCGCATGAAGACGCTGCACCGATGGCCGAATCGCGTCGCGCGACGGAAGCAGCGTGAGGAGCCCCCATGACCAGATCCACCAACCCCCATCTCGTCCTGCTCTTGGCAATCGTGCTTCCCGGTGCCGGCCATGTGCTTATCGGTGAACAGCGGCGCGGGCTCGCTTTCGCATTCTTCGTGCTGCTGCTTGGGGCGCTGACCTACGCGACGACCACGGTGGATCATTCCTTCATCGGCCGACATGCCGGTGGCCTCTTCGTCTGGGCGCTGTCCATTCCCGATGCTTATAGGCGCGCCCGGCTTCGAGCGGCACAGGCTGGGTTCACACCCTGATCGAGCCCGATCAGCGCCAGCCCGGTCGCGGCATTTTGATTGCAACCCATACATCGGGTCTTTACGGTCGTTAGGGAGTTTCCGCATCAAGATGACCCGACACATGGCAAAATCGAAATCAGACGATCCTTCGACCAGGACAAGCCAAGCGCGCGCGCGGCTCAAGAGCGCATCGCGCAAGGCGGCTTTGACCCAAGATCCTCACGCCGTAAAAAGCAAGCGCGAGAATGTTCTCGAGGTTGCCATTGGCCATGAGGTGCGCGCTTTCCGGAAGAAGCTCGGCATAACTGTCGCGGACCTGGCGGCAACGACCAACATCTCGCTGGGAATGCTGTCGAAGATCGAGAACGGCAATACATCGCCCTCGCTGACGACGCTGCAGGCTCTAGCCCAGGCGCTCGGCGTGCCTGTGACGGCTTTTCTTCCGCCGCTTCGAGGAGGTTCGTAACGCCTCCTTCGTCAAGGCCGGCGAGGGGGTCGAACTCGAGCGGCGCGGGACCCGCGCCGGGCACCAGTACAATCTGCTGGGCCACGTGGGACAGAACGCGTCCGGGGTGGTCGTGGAACCCTACCTGATCACGCTGAACGCGGATTCGGACGTCTTCCCCACCTTCCAGCACGAGGGTCTGGAATTCCTCTACATGCTGGAGGGCTCGGTTCAATATAGGCATGGCGACAAGCTCTATCCCATGCAGCCGGGCGACAGCCTGTTCTTTGACGCCGACGCGCCGCACGGCCCGGAAGTGCTCGAAAAACTGCCGGCGCGATATCTTTCCATCATCTGCTATCCGGCCAAGGGGAGCAAACGCTGAGTTTGCTTCCAAGGAAAAGTTCTTTCACCCCAGTTGATAGAATTTCCTATCGGTGATATCCGTGAATCGCATCAAGGGTGTTTCATGGCAGTGCAATTCAAGACCACAAAATTCTCGCGCCAAGGCCGGGCAAATAGCTTCCGGACGACCCGGCATGCGGCATGGACCCTTGCGCGTCGTGGCGATGAGAACCGCCAGCGCCGCCAGGCAGTTTCGGCATTGCGTTTCGCTGTGATTGGCACGAGTGCCTTCATGGCCGGCCGGAACCAGCCCGAAACCAAGTTCAATGAAATCACGGCGCGCCAGCGCCATTCCATGAGGTGAAACCATGTGCGGAATTGTTGGATTGTTCCTGAAGGACAAGAGCCTGGAGCCCCAGCTCGGCAACCTCCTGTCGGATATGCTGATCACGATGACCGATCGCGGTCCGGATTCGGCCGGCATCGCGATCTATGGCAGCGCTGCCGACGGCAAGGCCAAGCTGACCATCCAGTCGCCGACGCCGGTTCAGGATTTCGAAGGCCTCGGCGCCGATCTCGCCAAGGCCGGCATCATGGCCGACGTGACCGTCAAGAGCACGCATGCCGTCATCGAATTCGACGCCGCCAAGGTCGGCGAAATCCGTGAAACGCTGGCCAGGATCCGCCCTTCGGTTCGCGCCATGAGCTCGGGTGAAAGCGTGGAAATCTACAAGGAAGTCGGCCTGCCGAAGGATGTCGTCAGCCGTTTCGACGTGCGCCACATGGGCGGCACCCACGGCATCGGACACACCCGCATGGCCACCGAATCCGCAGTGACCACGCTCGGCGCCCATCCTTTCTCGACCGGCTCGGATCAGTGCCTGGTCCATAACGGCTCGCTGTCGAACCATAACAACCTGCGCCGCGAACTCATCCGCGAAGGCATGACGTTCGAAACCCAGAACGACACGGAAGTCGCGGCAGCCTACCTCACCGCCGAAATGGCCAAGGGCAAGGACCTGGGCCAGGCGCTGACCGGCGCGCTCGATGATCTTGACGGCTTCTTCACCTTCGTCGTCGGCACCAAGTCCGGCTTCGGCGTCGTTCGCGATCCCATCGCCTGCAAGCCTGCCGTGATGGCCGAGACTGATCAGTATGTCGCGTTCGGCTCGGAGTATCGCGCGCTCGTCAACCTGCCCGGCATTGAGAACGCTCGCGTCTGGGAACCGGAGCCTGCCACCGTCTACTTCTGGGATCACGACAAAGCTGCGGCCTGAGGTGCCGCCGAACAACAACCGTCGCTGAACCCGGCCGAACCTGCGCCTGCGCACACAAGAGAGCCCCTATGCCCGTATTCGATCTATCCCAAACGCCCCTCCGAGACCTCAACCAGGCCCTGCACAACATTGACGACGGTGCCAACGACACGGCCTTCGAGGTTGTCAATCCGCGCGGCAGCCATGCCGTCGCCGTCGGCATCGACCAGCCGGTCACGGTCGATGTCCGTGGCTCGGTTGGCTATTATTGCGCAGGCATGAATGATGGCGGCACGGTCACGGTTCACGGCTCGGCCGGCCCCGGCGTCGCCGAGAACATGATGAGCGGCACCGTGGTCATCGAAGGCGATGCCAGCCAGTATGCGGGTGCTACCGGCCGCGGCGGTCTGCTCGTCATCAAGGGCAATGCCGCCTCGCGCTGTGGCATCTCGATGAAGGGCATCGATATCGTCGTGCATGGCAATATCGGCCACATGTCGGCCTTCATGGGCCAGTCCGGCCACCTCGTCGTGCTCGGCGATGCCGGCGAGGCGCTCGGCGACAGTCTCTATGAAGCCAAGCTTTTCGTCCGCGGGTCGGTCAAGAGTCTCGGCGCCGACTGCATTGAGAAGGACGTCCGGCCCGAGCATGTCGAAAAGCTCGCCGAGCTGCTCGCCAAGGCAGGCGTCACCGACGTCAAGCCGGAGGAATTCAAGCGCTACGGTTCTGCCCGCAAGCTCTACAATTTCAACATCGACAACGCCGACGCCTATTGAGCGGGAAAGAGACCGATGAGCTATCACAATCCCCCTACTCCGCCCCGCAAGTCCGCGACCTTCGACGATGCCACGCTGGCCGAAATCCGCCGCGCGGCTGCCACCGGCATCTATGACATCCGGGGAGGCGGTACCAAGCGCAAGGTCCCGCATTTCGACGACCTGCTGTTCCTTGGCGCCTCGATCTCGCGCTATCCGCTCGAGGGCTATCGCGAGAAGTGCGATACATCGGTCGTGCTCGGAACAAGGTATGCCAAGAAGCCGATCCACCTGAAGATTCCGATCACCATCGCCGGCATGAGCTTCGGTGCCCTGTCAGGTCCGGCCAAGGAGTCTCTCGGTCGCGGCGCGACCCTCTCGGGCACGTCGACCACAACAGGCGACGGCGGCATGACCGACGAAGAGCGCGGCCACTCGCAGACGCTTGTCTACCAGTACCTGCCCTCGCGCTATGGAATGAACCCCCGGGATCTGCGCCGCGCCGATGCGATCGAAATCGTCGTCGGCCAGGGTGCCAAGCCCGGCGGCGGCGGCATGCTGCTCGGCCAGAAGATCTCCGATCGCGTTGCCAACATGCGCAACCTGCCCAAGGGCATCGACCAACGCTCGGCCTGCCGCCACCCGGATTGGACCGGCCCGGATGATCTCGAGATCAAGATCATGGAGATCCGCGAGATCACGGATTGGGAAAAGCCGATCTACGTGAAGGTCGGTGGCGCGCGGCCCTATTATGACACGGCACTTGCCGTCAAGGCCGGCGCCGATGTCGTCGTGCTCGACGGCATGCAGGGCGGCACGGCTGCGACGCAGGACGTGTTCATCGAGAATGTCGGCATGCCGACGCTCGCCTGTATTCGCCCAGCCGTCCAGGCGCTGCAGGAACTCGGCATGCATCGCAAGGTGCAGCTCATCGTCTCGGGCGGCATCCGCTCGGGCGCCGATGTCGCCAAGGCGCTCGCGCTGGGAGCCGATGCCGTGGCGATCGGGACCGCCGCACTGGTGGCGATCGGCGACAACGATCCGAAATGGGAAGAAGAGTACCAGAAGCTCGGCACCACCGCTGGTGCCTATGACGACTGGCACGAAGGCAAGGACCCCGCCGGCATCACCACGCAGGATCCGGAACTGATGAAGCGTGTCGATCCGGTCGCTGCCGGCCGCCGCCTCGCCAACTACCTCAAGGTTATGACGCTGGAAGCGCAGACCATCGCGCGCGCCTGCGGCAAGAACCACCTCCACAATCTCGAGCCCGAGGATCTCTGCGCGCTGACGATGGAAGCCGCCGCGATGGCACAGGTGCCGCTGGCGGGAACCAGCTGGTATCCGGGCAAGGGAGGTTTCTGATTTCCGAAGGCCGGCTTTTCCGAAACGGGAAGGCCGGCCCTTTTCCTACGATGTGTCGAACCGAATAATAGGGGAACATAGTGACACTGGACCTAGCGACATTCGCCGCCGAGAAGGGCGTAAAGTATTTTATGATCAGCTACACGGACCTGTTCGGCGCCCAGCGCGCCAAACTGGTGCCGGCAGAAGCGATTGCAGACATGCAGAAGGATGGCGCCGGATTTGCCGGCTTCGCCACCTGGCTCGACCTCACCCCCGCCCATCCCGACCTCTTCGCGATCCCGGATGCCTCGTCGGTGATCCAGCTCCCCTGGAAGCCCGACGTCGCCTGGGTTGCCGCGGACTGCGTGATGGAGGACAAGCCGGTCGACCAGGCGCCGCGCGTGATGCTCAAGCGCCTCGTCGAGGAAGCCGCCAAGCAGGGGCTGAGGGTCAAGACCGGCGTCGAGCCGGAATTCTTCCTGATCTCGCAGGATGGCACCAAGATATCAGACGAGTTCGATGCCGCCGAAAAGCCCTGCTATGATCAGCAAGCCCTGATGCGCCGCTACGACGTCATTGCCGAAATCTGCGACCACATGCTGGCGCTCGGCTGGAAGCCGTACCAGAACGACCACGAGGACGCGAACGGTCAGTTCGAGATGAACTGGGAATATGACGACGCGCTCAAGACCGCCGACAAGCATTCCTTCTTCAAGTTCATGGTCAAGTCGGTGGCCGAGAAGCATGGCCTGCGCGCGACCTTCATGCCAAAACCCTTCAAGGGTCTGACCGGCAATGGCTGCCATGCGCATATCTCGGTCTGGGACAATGACGGCAAGGTCAATGCCTTCGCCGACAAGACCATGCCCTTCGGCCTCTCCGCCAAGGGCAAGACCTTCCTCGGCGGCATCATGAAGCACGCCTCGGCGCTGGCTGCCGTCACCAACCCGACCGTCAATTCCTACAAGCGCATCAACGCGCCGCGCACCATTTCCGGCGCGACCTGGGCGCCGAACAGCGTGACCTGGACCGGCAACAACCGCACCCACATGGTGCGCGTGCCCGGCCCCGGCCGTTTTGAACTTCGGCTGCCCGATGGCGCGGTCAATCCCTACCTGCTGCAGGCGATTATCATCGCCGCAGGCCTGTCGGGCTTGCGCACCAATGCCGATCCTGGCCCGCATCACGACATCGACATGTATCGCGACGGCCATACGGTCAAGAATGCGCCGAAACTTCCGCTTAACCTGCTCGATGCGCTGCGCGAATTCGAGAAGGACACGGAGCTCCAGGCCGCGCTGGGCGAGTCCTTCTCGGCCGCCTACGTCAAGCTAAAACAGGGCGAGTGGAATTCCTACTGCTCGCAGTTCACCGCCTGGGAACACGAGACGACGCTAGACGTCTGATTTCCCCGCCACCCCCGGGTGGTTTGCCATCCCGGGGTGGCCCTTCTCCCCGCCCGCCCTCCCAGTGGCGGCGCGGGGATTTTTCTACCGACCTATCGATAGGCACACGCCTTTTCGATTCTGCGCCGATTGCCGAACTGATGTCGGCCGTTACGCAGAGCTCCTGCAGGGGCATCGTAAACTTAACGAGCACGAGGCAGTCGTAGCCCGCTTGCACCGTGGCGGTTCACGCGCGAGCGCCCACAGGTTCATCGCCGCCCGAACGCAGTTCGCGATAATGGTTGGAAGGGATATCGTGGCGCGGGATTTGGAACAGGTTGGCGATCGGGTCATGGATAGAGACAAATCGTTGTAGATGTCGCTGTGACTTGAAGCGCTTCATGATCCGCTCTCGCCGCCGGACTGGCTGATGGGAATTTTCTGCCCGATTGTTCAACCCTTTGTGGGAGCGATGCTCGACACCGGGCATGATCTCCCGCTTCGCCGCGGCCTACGATCGAAGCTTGTCGGTGATCATCACCCACGGCGCTCGCCCCTGGCTCTTTAGAAGCTTGCCCATCAGGCGTTTGGCCGCTTTGGCATTGCGGCGGCTTTGCACCAGCACCTCCAGAACAAATCCGTCCTGGTCAACGGCGCACCACAGCCAGTGCTTCTTGCCTCGAATCGAAATGACGACCTCATCGAGGTGCCACTTGTCTCCAAGCTGGCCGGACGAGCGACGACGGATGTCTTTGGCGAGACGCCGGCCCAACTTCTCCGCCCACAGCCGGACCGTCTGGTGAGAGACGTGGCGGACATGTTGACCGCCTCAAGAAGCAGATCAAAGCTTTTGGTGGTCATGCGCTTCGGCAATGGCTCAATCTGTACCAGTGCCCTTGCAATAAATTGCGTGAGCCCCTGGATAATTGCCGCTTCGCGATCATGGTCCTCAGGTGTGGTCATGATAACGCTCAATCGGAGTTGATGCCGGAGGAAGGCCGCCAATCGAAAACAGCGGCGGCCTCGAATGGGGCACACGACGACCTTCAACCCTGCGATGCCGTCGCGCGCGCTCTGTGGGCCAAACAGTGGATGCGTCGCCACTATCTCTGCATGTTCCGGAAGCCCGCGCTTCAGAATATCGGCCGGCCCCAGTTTCACCGATGCCGCGTCGAGTACCAGCGATTGGGGCTGGATATGTGGAGATACGGCATCAACGACTTCCTGCAGGCGTCCGACGGGCGTGGCAAGCACGACCACCGGCCGGCTCGCCGCCATCTCAAGGCTGGCAAGCGTAACACCGTGACATTCCGCGATCGGCCGGAGTTCAGGATCGGGGTCATACGCACACATTTGAAAATACGGTCGAAGGTGGCGCGATATCAGCTGCCCAAAGGCGCCGAAGCCTACAATGCCGATCATTGGGTTGGGGATGGTATCGCGTCCATTCGCCATGGTCTGACCTCTGCACGTCTGCGTCCTGCAGGAACTCAACCGCTGGCAAAGCCGCGGCTGAACATCAAAGACACTCGTTGCTATGAATTCTGCGACAGCCGCTCACGCGGCCCTGGTCCGCTGTTTCCCCAGCGTCTTCCGCATCTTGATGCATTCGAAGCGGGATTGGTCCGGGAACTTCAACTCCGTGGCCTCTTTCGTCTGGTAGCCAAACGCATCATAGAGCGCAAAGCCAGAGAGCGTGGCCGTGAGGTGAAGCGTATCGACATCATCTTCGAGGGCATCCAGTTCCGTCCGCACCATGATCGCTGATGCGATTCCACGGCGCGTGACGACAGGATCGACAAACATGCTCCGCACGGGCGTGTCGCAAAGCTAGCGATAGGACGCGGTGCGCCGACAAACACCCAGCCTTTACGCCTTGTTAACCTTTTGAAGTCCGAAGAGGCGCGCGAGCAGACCGTTCTGATGGTTGACAGTCCACTCGCCGGAAAAGCCGAAGCCTTTCCGCAGCCACAACATCGCTTCGAACCCGGCGATCGTCCGGCGCGCCGTTTTGAAGGACTGCAAGCCGCCGATCTTGGCCATGTTCTTCTTCACTCGGAAGTGGTCGCTCTCGATGCCTTGCTGCAGACGCTTGGTAACATAATGGACCGGGTCTGGAGGCAAAAGCCCATTATCAACGGCCGTCTTGATCGCTGACGGAAACGTGTTGGCGCCATCGGTACCGATCTTCCCCGGCGATAGCAGCGGCTCATCCTTGAGCATCTTACGGAAGAAG
The DNA here is from genome assembly GCA_019739215.1 of Rhizobium sp. Classification (GTDB taxonomy): domain Bacteria; phylum Pseudomonadota; class Alphaproteobacteria; order Rhizobiales; family Rhizobiaceae; genus Rhizobium_E. Next base: position 45,490 of record JAHHDR010000046.1, on the reverse strand, counting down.
CGCTTGGCGGCGTCGAGATCGCGCTTGGCGGTGAGCAAGAAGTCGATCGGGTTTCCGTGCTTGTCGATGGCTCGGTACAGGTACCGCCACTTGCCCCGGATCTTGACATAGGTCTCATCAGCGCGGACCGAACCACAATGGGGTCGGCGAAACTGGCGCAGGCGCTTCTCGATGACAGGTGCATAGGCGAGGACCCAGCGATTGATGCTGCTGTGGTCGACCTCGAAGCCGCGCTCGCGGAACATCTCCTCGAGATCCCTATAGCTCAGCGGATAGCGCAGATACCATGTCACCGCCTGCACAATCAGCCACCCTTCGAAATGTCGCCCTTTGAAATCATCCTTCGACTGGCGCTTCAGCTTCTCGGCAATGACATTCAGAATCATGGTTTACGCTCCGCTACATCGGGAGCGGAATTTCCACCGTCGTGGTCAACAGCCAGTTAACCTGAAAAATTTGCGACACCCCCAGGACATGTCGTCCCATCGCCTTGGGACGGACTATCTCGTCGAACAGTTCTTTGTAGCTGCGGCAGCGTCGGCCGATCGCCTGGTGACGCCGGTGATCAACGCCAGTTTTTGACGTGTTTCGTTGGCACTTCGTCGAGAAGTATGAATGCCAATTCCACATTGCGTCGGAGCCCGGCATTGGCCCTCTCGCGGGCTGCCGTTCCAATCCGCTCGCGAGGTCGGCTCGCAGGTCGGCAGCGTCGAGATCGCCACGCTCAAGGCCCGCACCGCCGTGCTCTACCGCCGAAACACCAAGGATTTCCAGGACGTCGTGGAGGGTGAAGGCCGCTTCGCACTGCTCTGCATCCCCAATGGCGTCCCGCTCGACGGTGGCGTGCTGCTCAAGGCCGGCGAAGAGATCATCGGTGCCATCGGCGTCTCCGGCGCGAGCGACGAGGCTGATGGCGATATCGGCCGGCTTGGCGCGGCGATACTGTCGAAACAGACGAAACAGGCCATTTAGGGAGGTGTCCGTGCCAGGACAGTTGAAGGTCGCCGTTATCGGCCTTGGTTCGATGGGTTCGGGCATTGCCAGCTCTCTTCTGCGTGCAGGCCATCCCGTGACCGGCGGCAGCGCCTTCGCGACACCCGCAGAGGCGGTCGACGACGCCGACGTCACGATCGTCGTCGCGCTCAATGACGCCCAGACGGAGGCTGTGCTTTTCGGGCCAGATGGCGCGGTTGGTGCCATGCGTCCGGGTGGCGTTGTGATCTCATCTGCCACGATGCCGCCGGCTTCGGCGAGATCATTTGCTGCGCGGGCGGCCCAGTCCGGGATCCACTACCTCGACGCGCCTATCAGCGGCGGCTCGGTCAAGGCCGAGGCCGGCAAACTGACCGTCATGGCCTCTGGATCGCCGGAAGCATTCCGCGCGGTGCGCCCTGTGCTCAATGCCATCGCGGAGACCGTCTACGAGCTCGGTGAAGAGGCCGGTATCGGCGCAGCATTCAAGATCGTCAACCAGTTGCTCGCCGGCGTACATATCGCTGCGGCTTGCGAGGCCATTACTTTTGCGGTCGAGCTGGGGCTCGATATCAACCGTGTTTTTGAGGTGATCACGAAATCCGCCGGCAACAGCAGGATGTTTGAGAACCGAGTGCCGCATGTGCTGGACGGCGACTACAGTCCACGCAGCGCCATCTCGATCTTTACCAAGGATCTCGGCATCGTCACCGAACTCGGGCGAATGGAACATTTCCCGCTCCCCTCGGCAAGTTCGGCCCTTCAACTGTTCATCATGGCCGAGGCCACCGGAATGGGTGGCGATGACGACGCTTCAGTCGCGAGGCTGTTCGCGGACATTGCCGGCGTGCATTTGCCGAAGGGCACCTGACTTCTTGCGTCAAATGGCGGCCGGGAAATGTCTAAAGCACAACTTGAGCATGGTCGTCGAAGCAGGCAGCAAAGCTGTGCCAACATTTAAGTTGTCGCGCTCCCGCAAAAACGCTGTTTGATATGCCGGAGCATAGTCAGCACGAACGGATTGTCGCAGCGGTAATAGACAGTCTGGGAAACGCGACGCGATCGCACCAGCCCCAGCTCCCTGAAGATCGAGAGATGTTGCGACAGAGATGATTGGCTGATGCCGATCATCTCTGCGAGATGCCCGACTGACACTTCGTGTCGCTCGAGGATGAAGAGGATTTCAAGCCGGCGCTCGTTGCCAAGCGCCGTGAAGAACTTCGCAGCGTCCTTCAAATTGAGGTGTTTGATCTTCGACATTTCGTTGGCATCACGTTGGTCGGCCACTTCGTCGTCGGTGCGGCCTGGTTTCATTTTGCACTAACGCCGCATCCCGTCGCACAGGAGTTGCCTCCATCGCGAGGCGATTGCGGCCTAGGCGCTTCGCCTCGTACAATGCAGTATCGGCGCGGCTGACCAACTCCTTCAGAGTGTCCGACGGCGCAGTTGCCGATGCAATGCCTGCGCTGACCGTCGCGCGAAACGTCTCGGTTTCAGCTGGTTGTTCTGACTGAAAGACGATTTCGGCGAGGGCGCCTCGAACACGATCAGCCACGGCGCTTCCCAGTTGCAGATTGGTTCGCGCCAACACCAGAATAAACTCCTCGCCGCCCCATCGTGCAGCCAAGTCGTAGCGGCGGCAGTGTTTGGACAATATGGTGCCAAAGGTTTCGAGAACTCCATCTCCCGCCGGATGCCCATAGGTGTCGTTTATCCGCTTGAAGTGGTCTAGATCGAACATGACCACACTGAGGGGTTCGTTGAAGCCGCTGCATCTTTCCAGCACCTGCTCAGCAGCGGCAAGGAACGAGCGGCGGTTCAAGAGACCGGTCAGGGGATCCAAATCAGCCAAACGCTCCAGGGCTCGCTGATGGCCGAGGGCCTCGGTCACATCCCGAAGTACCGCGACCATCATCACGCCTCCAGTTTCCGAACGCGTTCTCAGAATTGTTATCCATAGGCTGATCTCGGAGCCATCGGCTTTCCGGCCCTTGATGCCACTGCTTCGTTGGCTCATGTATCGCGCGTCCACGTCACCTCTTGCGAATGCGCTCAGATGATGGCTGTGATGGACGCGCGCCTGATCCGTGAGGAGGACATCGAGGGGTTGACCCAGCAATTGTCCGGGCGTCCATCCGAACATTTGTTCGGCTGCCGGATTGCAGAGCCGGATGGACCCGGAAGCGTCAACGCCGATAATGCCGTCGGCCACTTCCGAAACGATGCGCTTGTATATATCGGACGCCTCGTCACTCATGTGTCGCTGGTCGGGTAAGCAACTCACTTCTGTCCTCCCACACTGATCTCAGAACTCTTCCCAAGTACTCTCTGCCGCGGCTGCTTTGCCGCCGAAAGCAGTAGCAAGCTTGGTAGCCATTTGCCGAGCAGGCGAGGCAACGGGACGGGAGGCCAGTCGCGCCACGGCTGGAGGCGTGGACACGCGATGCAAGTCTTGAGAAATTGATGGGACAGTACCAATGTTAAATTGCCGGACCAACTGGAATAGACTATCCGCCTCCCTAGCGAGGCTATGAGCCGCAGCAGTTGCCTCTTCCACCATCGCGGCGTTCTGCTGGGTGCCTTGGTCCATCGTGTTGACGGCGGTGTTGATTTCCTTAAGACCAGTCGCCTGTTCCTTGGAGCCCTCGACGATAGCGCCAACGTTGGCATTGACCCGCTGCACTTGACCGACAATTTCCTCAAGAGCCTTTCCAGTCTGTCCCACGAGATTGACACCGTTTTTCACGTGCTCGTTGGACGCGCTGATGAGTTCCTTGATTTCCTTTGCCGCCTTGGCGGAACGTTGGGCCAATTCGCGAACCTCCTGTGCGACAACGGCAAAGCCCTTGCCGGCATCACCGGCTCGTGCGGCCTCGACCCCTGCATTCAGAGCCAGCAGGTTTGTCTGAAAGGCGATTTCGTCAATGACGCCGATGATGTTGCCGATCTCGGCCGAGGACGACTCAATCTTGCCCATGGCGTCGACAGCATTGCGGACGACAGAACCGGATTGTTCGGCGTGATCACGTGTCTTCTGCACAAGTTGACCCGCTTCTTGGGCCCGATGGCTCGAATCCGCGACGGTGGTGGTGATTTCCTCCAACGCGGCGGCCGTTTCCTCGACAGAAGCCGCCTGTTGCTCGGTGCGCTTTGACAAATCGTCAGACGCAGACCGAATTTGCTGGGCACCTGCGGCAATGGCGCTCGCATTTTCTGCAACAGATTGGATCGCTCCCCGCAGCTTCGCGGTGGTGCTGTTGAAGTCCACCCTCAGCTTCTCGAGGGTGGGAATGAAGGGAGTTTCGACGCTCTGGGTCAAGTCCCCGTCGGATAAAGCCTGCATGGCCGCTGCCAGCTGGTCGACATTGGCAACTCGGGCGGTCACGTCTGTGGCGAACTTCACCACCTTGAACACCCTGCCGTTCATATCGAAGATGGGATTGTAGGACGCTTGAATATAGACACGTTTTCCGCCTCTGCCCAAGCGCAGGAACTCGTCGGCGATGAACTCTCCGCCGGCCAGCCTCCGCCAGAACTGTCGATACTCCTCGGTCGACGTGTACTCCCTCTCACAGAACATCGAATGGTGCTTGCCCTGAATCTCGTGCAGAGAGTATCCCAGCGTCGCGAGGAAGTTATCGTTCGCCATGAGGATCTCGCCGGCAGGCGTGAACTCGATCACCGCCTGTGCGCGTGACAAGGCATCAAGCTTGCCCGCGTCCTCGGCGCTCTTGAGCTTCTGCGTGGTTATATCCGTGGCGAACTTGACGACTTTGTAGGGTCTGCCGCCGCGCATGACGGGGTTGTATGATGCCTCGATCCAGATCTCGCGGCCGCCCTTGGCGATGCGCTTGTACTGTGCTTGATCGAATTTTCCAGAAGCGAGATTGCGCCAGAATTCGGTGTAGGCCGGAGTGGACGCCTCGGCAGGGTCGACAAAAAGCCGGTGATGTTGGCCGATGATCTCGCGGAGTTCATAGCCGAGTGCTCGACAGAAATTCTCGTTGGCTGTCAGGATCTTCCCTTCCAGCGTGAATTCGATGACAGCCTGAGACTTGCTCATCGCGGCCAGCACCGCGTCGCTGTCACGATTAAAGATCGATAATGTCATTGCGGGTTCTCCTCATATCCGGTTGATGGAATGGCAGTGGTATGGTCGATGAGCGTGAGCAGGGTGTGCTCGGCATCGCGCAAATCATTGAGGGCGGCCCTCAGTTCTCCTGACGCCTCAAGGATTTCCTCCGCGGCCGTCAAAAGGTTGTGGATAAGCGAGTCATGATCGGGTTGCAGAAGCCCCCGGATGCACTCTGGAAGTACAGACATCAAGTTCGCCTCCTGCAAGCGTGCATTGCTTCGGAACAATTTCGCAGTTCATCGGTTGCACTGCCGGTTTACTGTGGGTCTTCGCTTTTTGTTCGTCAGATGATCTGAGATTAAAGTTACCAAACCGCTAATTTATAAGCTTCGTGTGCTTATTATGAACATATTTTGCTCATTTTGATCCATTAGAAGTACGAAATTTAGCACTAGCCGAAGCAACGTGAATAAGGCAGAGATGTAAAAATTGAAGATCATCAAGTTTGACGGATGCCAAGAAAATTAAAATCTGAGCCGACGGAACTGCTGAGGCTGGACTTTCGAAAGGGATCGCAGCGACCTGACACCATGCGAAGCCACCGGTTCCGGGGACTCATTGTCGAGTACGCCCGGGTGACATCAGAGGCTGAGTACGAGTTCTCATGGCTCGGTCAGGATCATTATCTGGCGCTGCATGATTTGGTGATGGAAAGCGGCGAAATGGATGTCGAGGGTCTGCCCACCATCCCGGGTGGGGACCTCCGCAACAAAATGACTTATGTCCCTGCTGGCCGTCCACTGAATGGGTGGTCCAGGACGATTGGCCGCCAGAACAGCTTTACGGCCTTGCAATTCGACCCTGCTGTCTTGTCCGAAGAGGCAGAACGCATGCTGGGCGGGCAGGAAAACGTGCCACTCATATACTTTGAAGACCCCATGCTCCTTGCGACAATGAAGAAGCTTGAAGGTGCGTTCTTGGAAGGTCTGGATTATCCCAGCATATACTTTGAAAGTCTGGCACTTGTCGCTGCGTTGGAGGTCGGGAAACTCCAAAATGCTCCGAGGATCGCAGTTGATCGAACTGGGCGATTGGCTGCAGCGCAAGAACGGCTTCTGCGCGACTACATTGAGGAGAACGTCGCAGAAGACATCTCTTTGGATGAGCTAGGACGACTGGTTCAACTTACCAGATCCCATCTCTCTCGGCGCTTCAAGGCTACTTTCGGTGTGGCACCCCATCGATACCTTGTTCAACGCCGGATGGAGATGGCCAAGCGCCTGCTGATAGAAACACCCTTGGCCATATCTGAAGTCTCCGAGGCCACGGGGTTTACATCCCCGGGCGTATTCATCCGTGCCTTTCGGGAAATGATAGGGGTCACTCCCCTCGTTTTTCGGCGAAGTCAGACATGATTACAGGGTTCCGGGAGTGGGCCGTGAACTCAAGGCACCGAGGGCGGACAAATTGCGCCAGCCGATTTCGTCGACCAGACTCGGACGATCATCATCGCCGCAGAATGCAATTCGCGACATTGGTTTGAGGGATATGGTAGCGCGGGATGTGGAAAAGTCTGGCGATCGGGCCACGTATGGGGAAAGGCGTAGTGGCTACCACTGTGACTTGAAGCGGCGGCGATATAGCGGATAGTCCAATCTTCGCGAAAGCGACTGGCTCTTCCGATACGGCGGGGAGGAATTCCTGATCCTGTTCAGCGAGACCCACTCGCGGGACGCTGCAACCAGACTTGATGGGATAGAAGCCGTTGCGAGGCTCGGGATTGCGATCGACGGTATGGCGCTGCCCCATGTGACCATCTCATGTGGCACAGCAGCAACCAACGAACATGCAGAGACTTCCGAGGCGCCTGTGAGCGCGGCAGATGGCGCGCTCTATTCAGCGAAGAAAGCAGGGCAATCAGGTAAGATGCGCTTCCTATCATGGTGCCGTCAGTTCGATCGCCTAGAGGCGCTTTCTCTGCCCATCGAATCGCACAAACCGGGACCTGCAGTTTAAGCGCGACGTCAACCGATCCCCGGGGCGGGGCGGCATCCGCACGATCGAGATCACCGGCACCCATGCGGGTGCTGGTGAGCATGTAATAGCAATTCCACCAGTCAGAAATCCGCTTACACTCCGATGGGTGGTGCACCAAGGTTAAAAGCTTTGGAGCTCTCCGATATTGCCGGAGGAAATGTCTTTCGCCCGTTTCGCTTCTATTCGGGATGAGCATGCTGGATGCACACTCGTGGCGATTAGCCTGACATCACCCCGTCATCTCAAGTGAAGATGCCGCACCGGTTTTCCGGGGCTGAGCGCTTGCGCCGCAGCAATGATCCCGGCTGCGTCGATGCCGTAATGGCGGTGGAGTTCGGCCAGCGAACCTGTCTGCCCGAAGTGTTCAACACCGAGCGAGCGGGTACGGTGACCCCGGACTGAACCAAGCCATGCCAGCGCTGCCGGATGACCGTCAATAACCGTGATTAGTGCACAATGGGGCGGCAAGTCACCCAGCAGCCGCTCGATATGACTGCGGGCATGGATCAGCCCGTGCTCGCGTGCACGCCCCGCCGCAGTCCAGCCGGCATTCAGCCGGTCCGCCGAGGTGACTGCGAGGAGGCCAATGTCGCGGCGGTCTTCGCTCATCAGGCCGATTGCCTCTATCGCTTCCGGCGCAATGGCGCCGGCGTAGGCAACCACAACCTGTGCATTCGGCCCCGGACGCCGCATCCAGTACGCGCCACTGATAATGTCTTCGGCCAGATCGGGCGCCATTTCACGCTTCGGCTGGTCAATGGTACGCGTGGAGAGCCGTAGATAGACGGATCCGCCGACCTTGTCGCGCAGCCATGACAACGGGTCGGGCTCCGCTTCGCCGTCCCGTTGCACATAGTCGAATGCCCAGCGCATGATGACGGCAAGTTCGTCGACGAAGGCCGGCTCGAAACTTGCCAGACCGTCCTGCGCCATGCCGATCAGCGGCGTGGCGATCGACTGATGCGCACCGCCTTCACCCGCCAGGGTCACGCCTGACGGAGTCGCTGCCAGCACGAAGCGCGCATCCTGATAGCAGGCGTAGTTGAGCGCATCGAGGCCACGCTGGATGAAGGGATCGTACAGGGTTCCCACCGGTATCAGGCGCTCGCCGAAGATGGAATGCGAGAGACCGAGTGCGGAGAGCATGATGAACAGGTTCATCTCGGCGATGCCGAGTTCCATGTGCTGACCCTTCGGCGAGAAGGTCCAGTTGTAGGTGGACGGAATCCGCTCCGACTTGAAGACGTCGGCGAGCTCCTCGCGCGCGAACAGGCCACGACGATTCACCCATGCACCGAGATTGGTGGAGACGGTGACATCAGGCGAGGTGGTGACGATGCGATCAGCCAGCGGCGCGCCGGACTTCCCGATCTCGTGCATGAGAAGACCGAAGCCCTGTTGCGTCGACATCGATGCCTGCTGGCCGTATTCCAGCCTGTCCGGCACGGGGATCTGCGGGGCGTGGTAGCGACGCGGACCCTTCGAATTGAACGGCACGCTGGCCAGGAATGAGCCTAGATCCGTAGCACTGGTGTCCAGTCCCTCGAATTTCTCCCATTCACGGCCCGGCCGGACCTTCATTGCCTGCTGCAACGTGCCAACCTGCGCCGGCGTCATCAGTCCGGCATGGTTGTCCTTGTGGCCGGCGAGCGGCAGGCCGAAGCCCTTGATCGTATAGGCGATGAAACACACCGGACGATCATGCTCGCGCGCCGCCTCGAAGGCTTCCAGAAGCGAGGGCAGATCGTGGCCGCCGAGATTGCCCATCAGTTGCGCAAGGTCGTCGTCGCTGCGCCGTTCGATCAGGCGCGTCACTGCACCCTGGTCGCCGAGGTCGTCCAGCAACCGCTTGCGCCAGGCGGCTCCGCCCTGGAAGGTGAGAGCCGAATAGAGCTGGTTCGGGCATCGGTCGATCCACGCCCGCAAGGCATCGCCGCCCTCTTCCGCGAAAGCGGCCTGCTGAAGCCTGCCGTGCTTCAGGATAACGACGTCCCAGCCGAAATTGCGGAACATCGACTCGAAGCGCGCCCAGAGGCCCTCCCGCACCACGGCATCGAGCGACTGACGATTGTAGTCCACCACCCACCAGGTATTTCGTACGCCGTGTTTCCAGCCTTCCAGAAGAGCCTCGAAAATGTTGCCCTCGTCCATCTCGGCATCACCGATGAGGGCCACCATCTTGCCCTCGGCGCGAGCGCCGGCCCAGCCCCTGGTGCGGATGTAATCCTGCGCCAGCGAGGCAAAGAGCGTCTGGGCGACACCCAGGCCGACGGAACCGGTCGAGAAATCAACGTCGTCGACATCCTTGGTGCGGGATGGATAGGACTGCGCGCCCTTGTAGCCGCGAAAATTCTGGATCTTCTCGAGAGTCTGGTTGCCCAGCAGATACTGGATCGCATGGAATATCGGGCTGGCATGCGGCTTGACGGCGACGCGGTCTTCCGGCCGAAGCACGGAGAAATAGAGCGCGGTCATAATCGTCGCCAGCGAGGCCGACGAGGCCTGGTGGCCACCGACCTTCAGGCCGTCGCCGTTGTCGCGCAGATGGTTGGCATTGTGGATCATCCACGTCGCCAGCCACAGCACCTTCCGCTCGAGTTCGCCGAGCCGGGCCAGTTGGTTCTGCTGCATGGTTCTCCCCTTCGTCAATGCGATGCTGCTAGACCCCGACGAACGCGCCGTACTGGCGGTCGTAGTAGAGCAAGGGCTTGTCGACCGAGGTCGGTGCGACCCTGATCTCCATGACCTTCCCGAAGACGACCGAGTGGGACCCGACCTCGACCGCGCTCTCCAGCCGGCAATCGAGCGCCGATAGCGCTCCCTCCAGCACCGGAGCGCCCGTGCTGAGCGTCGTCCAGCGGTCCGCGTCGAAACGGCTGTCGCGCGCTTCTGACGACGAGAAGCGGCGCGACAGTTCGAGATGCGCGTGGCCGAGGAAATTCACGCAGAAGTTCCGGCCCTCGATCAGGGCGCTGTGCATCGTCGCCGTCCGGTTTACGCAGACCAGTATCGTCGGCGGATCGGCAGTGACGGACGATACGGCGGTGGCCAGCATGCCCTGCCTTCTGCCATCCGCGCCCATCGTCGTCACCAGCGAGACACCGCTCGCCAGGTGACGCATCGCGTCGCGGAACTCGGCGACCGGCGGGATGTTGTCCATCGGTGAGGCCGTGGGGTCACCCGCAATATTGAGAAACTGTTTCATCGTCAGGCTCCGCAGAAAATGCCCATGGTCAGGATCAGCATGAGGAACTCAGCCCGCCATCGACGTAGATGACTTGTCCGGTGACGTAGTCGGAGGCGCGGGATGCTAGGAAGATCGCGGCGCCGCCGAGATCGGCTGGATCGCCCCAGCGCGCCGCCGGGACGCGCTCCACGCGGCTCCGATAGAGCGCCGCATCGTCCATGATGGCGCGGTTCATCTCAGTGACGAAATATCCCGGCCCGATGCCGTTGACCTGCACATTGTGCCGGGCCACCTCGGTCGACAGCGCGCGCGTCATCATCTTCAGCCCGCCCTTGGAGGTCGAGTAGGGCACGATGAAGGGTCGGCCCAGTTCCCCGACCACGGACACGACATTGATGATCTTGCCCGCCTGCCGCTCGATCATGCCCGGCAGCACGGCCCGCGTCGCCAGGAACGGACCCTTGAGGTTGACCGCCATGACCTGATCCCAGGCTGCTTCACTCACGTCCGCGACCTCGGCCCGGTGCGAAATGCCTGCGTTGTTCACGAGGATGTCGACGTGGCCGAGCGAACCGATCGTCTCGGCAACGGCTCCGGCCTCCGTCACGTCGCAGATTTCAACCGACGCCTCGCGACCGGAATCTTCAATCGCCTCGCGGACGCCTTCCAGCGGTTCGCGATTGCGCCCGATCAGCACGACCCGCGCACCGGCGCCCGACAGCGCGGTCGCGATCGCGGCGCCCAGCCCGCGTCCTGCGCCGGTCACGACGGCCACCTTGCCTTTAAGGTTGAACAGATCGATCATGCCGCCCTCAATGAAACGTCCGGCCGCCATCGACGGCGAGCGTCGCGCCGGTGATATAGGAGGCGTCGTTTGACAGGAGGTAGACAATCGACGCGGCGATCTCCTCCGGCTTGCCCCAGCGACGCAGCGCGTAGCGGTCGAGCGGCACGGGCGGACCATCCTCTGGCGCCTTCTTCAACCCGGCATTCATCGGCGTGTCGATCAGGCCGGGGCAGATGCAGTTGACCCTTATGTCGGGGGCGAGCTCCGCGGCGAGCGCCTTGCTCAGGCTTTGCACGCCACCCTTGGAGGCCGCGTAGGCCGACGATCCCGCGATCGGCATCAAGGCCTGCGCCGATGCGATGTTGACGATCGACGCCTCGGAGGCCGCATGCAAATGCGGGACGGCAGCCTGGCTGACCAGGAAGGTCCCGGTCAGATTGACGTCGATGACCTTGCGCCAGGTATCGATCGACATCTCGGTAATCGGGCCGAGCGCGACGATGCCGGCGGAATTCACGAGACCATCAATGCCGCCCAGTGCCTTGGCGGCGGCATCCAGGGCACGCTTCACACCCTCGGGATCGGTGACATCGACCTGCTCGGAATGACCGGGAATCGGCAGGCTGGCGGCCAGCGCTGCGGCACCTTGCCCATCGCGGTCCAGGCAGGCCACGCGGGCGCCTTCCAAAGCCGCCAGTCGCGCGACCGCCGCGCCAATGCCGGAAGCTGCACCCGTCACGACGATCCGCCGTCCTTCAAGCCGCATGCCCATGGTCAAGCCTGCCTGTTGGCGGCAACGACCTGCTTCCAGTCGTCCAGGATCGGCACGGCGACGTCCTGCATCGCGATCGTATCGACGAAGATATGCTGCGTGGCCGCTGAGATGTCGCGCATGCAGCGGCCGAGATCGCTGGGGTTGCGCAGGGAGTCGGAGCCTCCCATCGTATAGCAGAAGCGAACCACCTCCGCCGCGACCTTGTGGACGTAGATGACGTTCTGGCGGAACCGCGCCCGCATCGCCGGCGTCAGTTCATTGCCGGCTTCGAGATAGTTCTGTGTTTCATCGTAGAGCTCCATCGTGAAGGCGCGTGCCGCGCGATAGGCCGCTTCGTGATAGGCGAAGTCGTGGCGGAACACCTGCTGCTCGCCGAGCACCGTCTGGTAGGCAGGGCGCTTCTTGGCGAAGGCGATCTGCGTGATCTCTTCCAGCGCCCGCTTCATCAGACCGAGCGCGACGCCGGTGTGGCCGGCGCATGCCAGCCCGGCGATGCCGATATCGTAAAGCCGCCAGTCGCGCTCGGAGCGATTGACGCTGCGCTCATGATGAAACCCTTCGGGCACGGTGACGTCGGTCAAGGAATAGTCGACGCTGCCCGTGCCTTGCAAGCCAAGCACGTCCCAGGTCTTGTCGAAGACGGCGCTTTCCGCCGGCAGCCAGCAGACGCGGACCTGCGGATTGCCGTCGGGGAGCTTTCTGATGAGCTTGTCGTCCAGAACGAACATGCCGGAACCGAGCCAGGTGGCGTGGAGCGATCCGCTGCCGAACCGGTATTTGCCGCTGCCCTTCAGCCCTTCGGTCGTCTCGACGCCGCTGCCGCCCGGCCCGAGCATCCCCGCCATGATCGGCAGTTCCGGTCCGCCATAGATCCTGGCGAGCGCGTCTTCGCTGACGAAGGCGGTCGCGGCGGCTGTGCCGGTTGAATTCGCCATCAACGACCAGCCGGCGGATGCGTCGGCGGCGGAAATCTCTTCCCAGGCTTCCATGCACTCGACCATGCGGGCCTGCGATCCTCCGAGTTCCTTGGGCACGAGCATCCAGAACAGGCCGGCGTCCTTCATCGCGGCGACGACCTTCGGCGTCATCGTGCCGATGCGCTCGGACTCTAGCGCCTCGGACCGCACCAGCGGCGCGATCTTCTTCGCCCGTTGCGGGATGGTTTCGGTGGCGGTCTTCCAGACTGGATTCTGTACGTTCATTGCTCTTCCCTAACGGCCGTTTGCAGCACGCATTTGGTCGCGCTGCCTCATCCTCATCCATGGCTGCAATTTACGGGACGGCTTCCGTCGATGCCAATACTGAGTTGTCACGCGGTCGATACCCTGAAGGTATCAGCCTAGCCCATGCCGGTTTCGAGGAGCTGCTCGATATGGCCGACATCACCGGACTGGCGCTCCACCAGCTCGACGAATCGCGCCAGTGCGGGGTTCAGGTTGGATCCGAGCCATGTCAGCTCCAGCGCCACGGGCATCGAGAGATCGACGATCGCGCGCAGGACAACGCCTTGCGTCGGCGGGACCCGGCAGGACGAATTGACGAAGGACAGCCCCATGCCGGCGGAGACGAGGTTCAGCAGCGTGTTTTCGTTGTCGGCGAATTGCGCGATGTTCGGCGAGAAGCCGGCAGCCTTCATGGCCGAGACAAGTTTCTCATGCGTCAGGCCATTGTTGCGCGGATTGGGCATGATGAGCGGCTGGCCGGCCAGGTCCGCAAGCGTCAGTGTCGGCTTGCGGAGCATGGGATGTTCCTTTGGGAGCACCAGAACGAAGTCGTCATGGCCGACGATCAGGGTCTCGAAATCGCTTCGCTCGCTGGCATGGCGGAAAAGGAAGCCGGCGTCGATTTCTGAATTGCGTATGGCCTCCACCTGGCGCTGGGACATCATGACGTGGAGCTGCAGGTTGATGTGGGGGTAGGACTCGCGAAACTCCTTGAGGAAACGTGGAAATTCCTGCCGACGCCCGGCGATTTCGTTGAACGCGAGATGCAGCGTTCCGACCTGCCCCTGGGCGACGCGCTGCGCCTGGAGCCGCGCCCCTTCCATGCGTTCCAGTATGTCGCGGCAATCCTCCAGGAACGAACGCCCGGCCTCGGTCAGGGCAAGTCCCCTGGCCTGGCGGTCGAGCAGCGCGACACCGACCTCCTGCTCGAGATCGCGGATCTGACGCCAGAGCGCCGGCTGGGATATGTGAAGCCGATCGCTTGCGCGGTGGAAGTTGAGTTCCTCCGCGACCGCAACGAAATAGCGCATCTGGCGCGTCTGTAGCATCTCAATACCCGCTAAGCATCAAAGGCCTTCATTAAAGGTATTCGCCGGCGCCGTCCTGTTTGCGCGATAAGGATCCTATCAGAAATCGCACCCACAGGAGGAAACATGACCGGGCGATTGGCAGGGAGAAGGATCGTGATCACAGGAGCGGGGTCGGGCATCGGGCGTGCCGCCGCACAGGTGTTCGCGCGCGAGGGCGCGAAGCTGGCATTGCTCGACCGCGACGAAGCGGCCGCCAGGGCGACGGCCGCCGAGACCGGCGGCGTGGTGGTGCAGGTCGATGTCTCCGACGCGGCCGATGTGGAAGAGGCATTGAAGCGCGCCGTGGACGATATGGGCGGCATGGACGGCCTGCTCAATTCAGCCGGCATCCTGTCCTCGAAATCCTTCGGCGCGATCGAGCCGGAGCATTGGCGCAAGGTCATCGACGTCAACCTCACCGGTACCTTCCTCGTGTGCCAGGCAGCCCTGCCCTATCTTCGCGAGGCGCCGAATGCCGCCATCGTCAACATCGCATCGGGCCAGGCCCTGCTGCCGTCGCTGACCGGATCGGCCTATGCCGCCTCCAAGGCCGGCGTCATGATGTTCACCAAGTGCCTGGCCATGGAGCTTGCGCCGGGCATCCGCGCCAATGCGATCTGCCCGGGCGCCACCGCCACCCCGATGACCGACCACGAGATCCCGCCTGAGGACACCGTGCGCCGCCAGAAACTCGCGGACGCCTATGCGATGAAGCGGCTGTGCGTCCCGGAAGACATCGCCAACGGCATCCTCTATCTGATGTCGAACGAAGCGTCGGCCGTGACGGGCATTGCCTTGGCCGTCGACAACGGTCGCACTTACCACTGACAGGTGCCGAGGTGCGCGGTCAGCCGCGCACCTCCCGCAGCCAGTCCACCATGATCCGGTTGAAATCCTCGTCGAACTCGACATTCGGGAAGTGGTAGCCGTCCTGGATCTCGACATAGCGCGCGCCCTTGATACTTGACACGATCAGCTTGCCGTCCGACGGCGGCGTCGAGAGATCGGCGGACCCGGCGACCACCAGCGTCGGGATATCAACATTCTGCAACCGGTCGACGACATCATGCGTCATGCAGGCATGCATGCAGCCGAAATAGCCGTCGAGCGACGTGCCAAGGAAGGTCTCGCGCAGCGCTTCCCAGCGCCTGGGACGCCGTGCGCGATAGTTCGGCCCATAGCGCCGTTCCATGTTTGCGGCGACGATGCTCTCCAGCGTTCCCGATGCCTTGACCGTCGCGAGGCGGTTCAGCATCAGTTCCGTGTCGCCATCCCATTTCGCCGACGTGCAGCATGCCATCAGCGAGGAGAGGCGACCGGGATAATCGGCCGCGATCACCTGCCCGATCATGCCGCCCATGGAGAGGCCGATCAGATGGACGCCGCTGTCGAAGCCCAACGCGTCCAGGAGCGAAACGACGTCGGCGGCCAGTTCCTCCATGGAATACTCGCCCTTGGTCGGCGTGCTGCCGCCATGGCCGCGCATGTCGACGCGAAGGACCTGGAATCCTTCGGCCAGGATCGCCGGCACCTGCTCGGCCCACATGCCGAAGTCCGAGGTCAGCGA
The DNA here is from genome assembly GCA_019739215.1 of Rhizobium sp. Lineage (GTDB taxonomy): Bacteria > Pseudomonadota > Alphaproteobacteria > Rhizobiales > Rhizobiaceae > Rhizobium_E. Next base: position 29,797 of record JAHHDR010000046.1, on the reverse strand, counting down.
ATGCGTCATGCACACGACCGGCGCATCCGTTGGCCCGATGAGGTCGTAGTTGATGAAGGACTTGCCAGTGTTATGGAGCATTTTGACCCTCCTTAGTAGAAGATGCGACCGCCGTTGACGACCAGGAGCTGGCCGGTGATGCAGCGGGCTTCCTGGCTTGCGAGGAAGGTGATGGCGTTGGCGATGTCCTCGGGCTCGGCGAAGTGGCCGAGCGGGATTTCCTTCAGCGCCTGCTCGTAGGTTTCCTTCGGCAGTTGCTTGGGGCCGCGCGTGTTGGTCACGCCCGGTGCCACCGCGTTGACGTTGATGCCGAATGGCGCGAGTTCGCGTGCGAGGCCGCGGGTAAAGCCGGTCACGCCGTTCTTGGCCGCGGCATAGTCGACGATGGTCTTGTCACCGATCAGCGTCGAGTCCGAGGATATGCTGACAACCTTGCCGAACTTGCGCTCGCGCATGCCCGGCGCGACCAGCCATGTAGTGTACATCGTCACCATCAGGTTCAGGTCGACCACGAAGTCCCAGGTCTCGGGCACCGAGGCGAGAAACTCCGATGCGTTCTTGCGCGCGGTCTGGCCGACATTGTTGAGCAGGATGTCGACGGGCCCGAGGTCGGCCTCGATCTTCTCCACGGCCTCCTTCACCGCCTGGCGATCGCGCATGTTGGTGACCACAGGCAGCGCCTCGCCGCCAGCGGATCGGATCATCTCCGCCGCCTCCGCAAGCGGATCCTCCTCAATGTCCAGAATGGCGACCTTGGCGCCCTGTTCGGCGAACTTGATGGCGCTGGCGCGGCCGATGCCATTTGCCCCGCCGGTGACCAGCGCGACCCTACCCTCGAAACGGTTCGTCATATCTGTTCCTTCCCAAATGGCTGTCAGGCAATCGCGAGATGGCGATTGCGGATGGATTCGTCGCGGTCGAACTCTTCCCAGCTTCCAGAGAAGACGACGACACCGGTGCCGAGCACGTAGACGGTGGATGTGGTCTGGCGTCCGAACCAGATGTTCTGCTCGACCAGCAGCATGGTGATGCCGAGATCGGTGCAGATCTGGCTGACGATCTTTGCAAGATCCTCGACGATGACGGGCGCGAGGCCTTCGGTCGGCTCGTCGAGCAGCAGGACCTTGGGACGCGACGCAACGGCGCGGGCGACGGCCAGCATCTGCTGCTGGCCACCGCTGAGCTGCCCGCCAAGGCGTTCACGCAAGGGCCCGAGCATCGGGAACCACTCGTAGATCTGGGTGGCGGGAATGGCCGGCCGATCCGGCGATGCGCCGAAGCGGCCGAGCTCGATATTCTCCTCGACCGTGATGTGCGTGAAGATGCGTCGGTCTTCCGGCACGAGAGCCAGTCCGTCCTTGGCGCGACGGAACCATGCGCGCTTGCCGAGCGGCTCGCCCGCGAACTTCACCTGACCCTCGACGCGGGGACCGGAATTGGCGATCGACTTCAGCAGCGTCGACTTGCCGGCACCGTTGCGTCCGAGCACCGTGGTCCTCTGGCCGGCGCCCACGGTCAGATTGACGTCATGCAGGATGTGGCTTTGGCCATAGTAGGCGTTGAGATTCTCAACCTGCAGCATGATACATGTCCTTGCCGAGATAGACCTCGCGCACTGTGGGATTGTTTCGGACCTCTTCGACGCTGCCGGCGGCGATGACCTCGCCGTAGTTCATGACCATCACGGACTCCGAGAGCGAGAAGATCACATCCATGTCGTGCTCGGTCATGACCAGCGATAGACCCTTGTCCTTTCGGATCTGGCGGATGACATCGACGATCTGCATGCGGTCTGCGGGCGCCATCCCCGCCGTCGGCTCGTCCAGCATCAGGATCTTCGGTTCGAGAGCCAGTGCGAGCGTCAGCTCCAGCCGCTTCTTGTCGCCATGAGACAGGTTGGCCGCCGTCTCGCTGCGCAGGCTGGCGATTCCGAGCTGGTCGAGCAGGGCCGTCGCCTCCGCGATGATCTTTGCCGAGGGCGCGGCACTCCACCAGGCGCCGGTCCGCTCGCCGCGGTTCCGGCAGCGGGTTTCGAGCGCAATGACCACGTTCTCCAACGCCGTCATCTCGAGGAAGACCCGCGACACCTGGAACGTGCGTCCCATGCCCTCGATGGTCCGGACATGCGCGGGCATGTCGGTCACGTCCTTGCCCGCGAAAATCACCTTGCCGGACCGGCAACCGACTTCACCGGTCAGTGCCTTGAAAAGCGTGGTCTTTCCCGCGCCGTTCGGGCCGATGATGGCGAGCGATTCCCCGGGCTTCACCGACAGGCTGACGCCCTTGATGACCTCGAATGACCCATAGTTGACGCGAAGGTCGGTCGCCTGCAGCAAACTGTTCTGGGTGCTCACGACCGGCCTCCCTTTCTGACACGGGCGCGGATCTTTTGCAGGATCCCGAGCACGCCCGTCGGTGCCACCAGGATGATGACGACGAGAACGCCGCCGACGAGCATCTCCGACAGACCCGGGTAGTTGCGTGTCCAGTAGTTGATCGAGGTGAAGACGAAGGAGCCGACCACAGGTCCCCAGAAGGATGTGAAGCCGCCGAGTAGCGAATTCAGCATGGGCTGGGTCGAGGCGAGCCAGTTGACCTGGTCGAGCGTCACGATGCGCGTCCAGGGCGCCGAGAGTGCGCCGGCCAGGGCGGCGGTGCCGCCGGAGATCATGAACGAGATCACCCGATAGCGCGCCACGTCGATGCCGATGAACCGGGCGCGGTCGGCATCTTCGCGGATGGCGCGGAACGACCGTCCCAGCCGGGAGTGGACGACCCACCACAGGCCTCCGGCGATGATCAGGCAGGCGACCAGCAGGAAGCGGTAATAGTCATTGCTGTGCGTCAGGTCGAGGGTGGCGACGCCGAGTTCGATGATCGGCCTCGGGATGTTGCCCAGGCCGTCCTGTTCACCCAGCGCCGGCGTGAAGCCGATGATCTTGCCCATGGCCTCCGTCAGCGCCACGGTGAGGACCGCGAGAAAGATGCCGGTCAGGCGCTTCAGGGCCACCACGCCGATAATGTAGGCGACCAGCGCCCCCAGAGCTCCGCCGATCAGCAAGGTGACGACGAACGGCAGTTGAAAGTCGTAGCGCAGCGCGGCCCCGGTGAAATAGGCGCCGATCGCATAGAAGCCGGCATGGCCGAATGACGCCAGCCCCGTATAGCCGAACAGCAGGTTCCACGACAGCGCGAAGACCGATTGGATCAGCGTCATGCCGAGGATGAAGAGCAGGCCGGGATTGATCAGTTCCGGCGCGAAAAACAGAAGCACGACCAGCAGCGCGCCAATAGCCATCACGGCGTAGTGGCTGGCCAAAGAGGCCGGTGCGCCGGGTTGCGCCCAGGATGCAACGGTCATGTCAGGATACTCCTTGCACAGGGAACAGGCCCTGCGGACGCGCGACGAGGAAGATTGCCAGAACCACATAGACGGCGATGCCACCGTACTGGGGCAGGAACGTCGCGTTGGCGCTCTCGACGAGGCCGAGCAGGATGCAGGCGATGAAAGTGCCCCGGATGCTGCCGAGCCCTCCGATCACGACGGCGAGGAACGCATAGAGAATGAACGCACTGCCGACATGGACTGACAGCGTCTGGTTGGGCACCAGGATGCCGCCGGCAAACCCGGCCAGGGCAAAGCTGGCGACGACGCTGAGCATCAGCACCAGGGGCACATTGATGCCGATCGTTCCCGCCATCCATGGATCATTGGCAACCGCGCGCATGATCTTGCCGACCCACAGGCGATTCATGATCAGTTCGAGGATGACGAAGGTGATCAGGCCGATGGCGATGACGAGAAGCGTATATAGCGAGATATACGATCCCCCGATCTTGAGCGCGCTGTCCACCTCCGGCGGCGGCATGACGGAGACATAGTCCGAACCCCAGATCGCCTTGGCGACACCCTCGCAGAACAGCATCAGGCCGAAGGTGGCGATGAGGACATAGTGGTAGTCGACGTTTCGCAGTCGCCCGAAAACCAGCCTGTCGGTGAGGAAGCCCATCAGCCCGACGGCCACGGCGGCGACGAGCGCCACGCCTATGAACGACCAGAGGGTGGCTGGTGCGCCACCCCCTATCGTGTAGGCGAGATAGGCGCCGATCATGAAGAATGCGCCGTGGGCGAGGTTCAGGATCTTGAGGATCCCGAACACCCATGTCAGGCCCGCGGCCACGAGGAAGAACGCCATCCCCGAGGCCACGCCGTTGAACAGCACGAAGACGACTTGGTTGGTCATTGCGGAAGCGCTTTTACGTCGAATTTAACGCCTGGGGTGGCCGGCTCCATCATTTCCGACGTGTCGATCTGTGCCATCTGGTTGAGCTTGTAGAACGGCTCCTCCTCCGACGGACCCATCTGCGAGTAGAAGCTGGTCGCGATCATCTGGTGGTCTTCCTTGCGGAAGCTGCATGGGCCACCCGGGGTCTGGAAGGTCAGTTCCTCCATCGCGGCAATCACCGCGTCCGTTTCGCTGGAATTGGCCTTCTTGATGCCTTCAAACAGCGCCATGGCGCTGCGCCAGCCTGCCATGACGAGCGCCGGCGGGAACTTGTCGCCCGTGGACTCGACATAGTCCTTGTAGAGCTGCTGGCTGAGTTCGTTGCTCTTGAACGGCTCGAGATCATTGTTCCAGTAGGAAATCGACCAGAGGTTCGGATAGGTGTTCCTGCCCATCGCCTTGCCGGTCACTTCGCCGTTGCCGACTTCGCCGATCACCTTGAACTTGTCGTAGAGGCCGACGGTCCGTGCCTGCTGGAAGAAGCTGATCTGTGCGGCGCCCGCGATGGCGACATAGAGACCTTCGGCTTCCGAGCTCATCAGGCCGTTGATCTGGGTGCGGAAGTCTGTCGCCGTGCCCTGGGTGAAGATCGTGTCGAGGATGGAGACATCCTTGCCCGGCGCATATTTCTTCACGGCATTGCCGAAGAACAGCGCGGAGTCGCGGCCGAAATCGCCATCGGGCGCGATGGAGACCCAGTTCTTCACGTCAGGATGGGTCTCGGCCAGCGAACGGCCGAAGGAGCTGTACTGAGTGTAGCTGTTGGCAACCGTCCGGAAGATGTTCTTGTTGAAGAGTTCATGTGTCACCGGCATGCCCGCTGCACCCGCGATGATCACCACGGCTTTGAGCTCGGGTGCGAGCGGAGCGAGCCCGAGCGCCGTCACCGTCTGCGAGCCACCGATCAGTAGGTTGATCCCGTTGCCGGCGAGTTCGCGCGCGACAGCCACCGATTCCGCACTGTTGTACTTGTCGTCCCGCACGACGAGCTCGAGCTCCCGCCCCAGGAGACCACCGGCGCGGTTGATCTGCATGGCGGCAAGCTCGGTGCCCTTCATGAACTGGATGCCGACAGGCGCGCCGACGCCGCTCAGGGCGTAGGACACGCCGACTTTCAGCGGACCTGACTGCGCGCGCAGGTAGGTGGCCTTCATTCCCAGTGACAGGCTGGCGCTGGCGGCCAGGCCCTTGAGCAAGGTTCTTCTATGCATCGTCATTTCCTCCATTCAGCGGCCCGACTACATCAGGGTCCGCACTCCCGTTTCCGTTGCATGCGTCTCGACATCAGAAGGCGACATCGGAGCCTCCCTTGAGATGAAGCATTCTTCGCGCTTCCTCCGGCGTGGCGACGCGAAGGCCCATGCCCTCGAGGATCATGCGTGCGAGCCTCACCTGCTCGCCGCTTGATTCAGCCTTTCGGCCGGGCCCGGCCCAGAGTGAGTCCTCCAGTCCGACGCGAACATTTGCACCCATTGCGGCGGCCTGTGCGACGATGCGCAACTGGCTCGAACCGGCCCCGAGGACAGACCAACGGTAATCCGACCCGAAAAGCCGGTCGGCGGTCCGCTTCATATGCGAGACGTCTTCCGGATGCGTGCCGATGCCGCCCAGAATTCCAAAGACCGACTGGACGAAGAATGGCGGCTTGACGAGGCCACGCTCGACAAAATGCGCAAGGTTGTAAAGATGCGAGATATCATAGCACTCGAACTCGAAACGCGTGCCATTTTCGCCGCAGGTTTCGAGGATGTATTCGATGTCCTTGAACGTATTGCGGAAAACGACGTCGCGCGTCGCCTCGAGATGCTGGCGCTCCCACTCGAACTTGAATTCAGGATATTTCCCGAGCAGCGGGAACAGGCCGAAATTCATCGAACCCATATTGAGCGACGCCACCTCCGGCTTCAAAGTCGCCGCCGGCAGGACGCGCTCTTCGAGCTTCATGTGCGGGCTGCCACCCGACGTGATGTTGATCACGGCATCGGTCGACTGCTTCAGCCGCGGCAGGAAGCGCATGAAGGCGTCGACTGTCTGGTCGGGCCGGCCGTCCTCGGGGTTGCGTGCATGGAGATGCAGGATCGACGCGCCCGCCTCAACCGCGCCCAGCGCATCGGCGACGATCTCGTCGGGCGTGATCGGCAGATATTCCGACATCGTCGGCGTATGGATGCCACCGGTCACGGCGCAGGTGATGATGATCGGAAGTTTCTCTGCCATGCTATGTCAAATCCTGCTTGTCCAGGCTGTCGCGGCGAAATTTCGCGACCTCGATCAGGTTGCGGTCTCGCCAGATCTGGCGGTTGCCGAGTTGTTCGGCAGGAAGCGCCGCGCGGCGGTCGGCCTCGATCCCTTCGAGCGCCGGGCCTGCCCAGTCCGGGGAATGGTGCATCGTATCCGTCATCTTGCGGAACATGCCCTGATACCGCTCGACATAATCCCGGACGCCGGCGGGCGCATTCAGATCGATCGTCTCGAAGGGCCCCATGAAGATCCAGCGGGACGCCAGCCCGTCGCGAATGCACGCGTCGATATCCGCAGCCGACGCATAGCCCCCATCAACCAGCCGGAAACACTCGTCCAGCAACGCGGCCTGAAGGCGATTGAGGAGGAATCCATCGATCTCGCGCCTCACGAGAACCGGGTTCTGCCCCAGCGACCGCATCAGGTCCTCGGTCTTCCGCACCGTCTCGCCGGACGTCCATGAAGCCGGAACGATTTCCACCAGCCGAATGAGATGCGGCGGGTTTACCGGATGGGCGACGACGCAGCGCGCCCTGCCATCCAGCTTTTCGGTAAATGCGGACGGGAGCAGGGACGACGTCGAGGACGCGATCACCGCGTCGGGAGGCGTGAGCGTGTCCAGCCGGGTGAACAGGTCGATCTTGAGGTCGATCACTTCAGGAGCGTTTTCCTGGACATGGACCACGCCGTCCAGCGCGTCTTCCAGCTTGGCAACCGCAACGATACGCCCGGCCACGGCGGCAATGCTTTCGCCGTTCAGCAGGTCGGCCGCGGCAAGATCGGGTAGGATCGACGCGACATAATCCTTGGCGGCCAGCGCTGCTTCGGGCCGCACGTCCCACAGCCGGACATCATATCCGCAGCGGGCAAACGCAATGGCCCAGCCACGTCCGATGAATCCCGATCCTATGACAGCGATCGCCGAAGCCACGGGCTCCTCCTCAGCCTTCGACGGTGTACCTGCACGCCGTCGTCCTCCCCTCCAACATTCCCTGCGAATCGGAACTTGTCAATATCTTTGATCTGTGATCACGATTTGCATTACGCTTTTTTCGTGCTAAGCGGCGATGAGTGATCGTGAAATCAGCGTGGAGGGATTTTGCATGGATGTAGATCTTGGGCAGATCGATTCGGCGACAATTCAGACCCAAGTCTACCAGCGCCTCAGAGAGGCGCTGTTCACCGGCATGTTCGCGCCGGGACAGTCGCTGACCATACGCGGGCTGGCCGACAGTCTGGGTACCAGCCCCATGCCGGTGCGCGAATCCCTGCAGCGGCTGGTGGCGGAACATGCGCTCGTGCAGATGCCGAACCGCACATTCAGGGTCACGCCATTCTCTCCGGAAATGTTCCGCGAACTGGTTCGCGTCCGCATGACGGTCGAGGGCTTCGCCGCCGCCGAGGCCGCGCGACGCGCGACGCCGAAGCAGACTGCCCGGCTGACCGAGCTCAATGCGGGCATGTCCGCAGCGCTGGACGAATATGTGCCCAGCCAGGTCATGACGTCGAACCGCGATTTCCACTTCGCGCTCTACGAGATGACGGAGATGCCGCAGTTGCTCGACATCATCAACGGCCTCTGGCTGCGGGCGGGGCCGTATCTGATGAACGCCCACAAGAGCCTCCAGGAGCCGAGATCGTTCTTCCGGTCCGGCGTGCGATTCCACCTCCGCGTCATTGACGCATGCGCCGCGCGCGATCCGAAGCGGGCGGCACGTGCCTTGGCATGCGACATCTGGCACTCGGCCCGCAATTTCCGGCTGGACGTGGCCAAGATCAACATCCCGGATCAGGACGGCCCGGACAAACGCCGCAGCACGGAGACGGCACGAAAGCCGAAAGCCGGGCGCAACTGGGACAGCACGCGATGAATCTTTTCGGAAAGACAGCGATCATCACCGCCGGTGCCGGGGGCATTGGTCTCGCCATCGCGAAACGGTTCGTCGACTATGGCGCCTCGGTCTGCATCTGCGACATCGACGAGGAGAGCCTCACCGCGGCATCGGCCGCGATGCCTGGCGCGATGATAGTCCGGGCCGACGTTTCCAAGGCCTCCGACGTCGGACATCTCTTCGAGACTTTTATGAAGAAGTTCGACAGGCTGGACATTCTCGTCAACAATGCCGGCGTGTCCGGGCCGACGAAGCCGGTGGACGAGATTACCGACGCAGAGTGGCATGCCACGATGGACGTCAACATCACGGGCATGTTCTACATGGTTCGCGCGGCAACGCCCTTGTTCCGCAAACAAGGATCTGGCGCGGTCATCAACATGTCCTCGGTCGCCGGGCGTATTGGAATGCCGTTGCGCACACCGTACTCCGTGTCGAAATATGCCGTCCGCGGATTGACCGACGTGCTTGCGATTGAGCTTGGAGAGATCGGCGTGAGAGTCAATGCGCTCCTGCCGGGACTTGTCGATGGGCCACGCGGAAGACGGATCATCGCCGAGCAGGCTGCGGCGAAAGGAATTTCCTCCGAAGAATATGAGCAGATGTTCCTTCACAACATCTCGATGCACGCCAAAGTCCAGATGGAGGAGATCGCGGACTTGGCGGCTTTCCTCGGCTCGGAGCTGGCACCTCATATTAGCGGTCAGTCGATTAGCGTCGATGGAAACTTCGAGAGTTACCGGGCACCTATTGTCGCGCCGGCGCCGGTCTCCTAAGGGATGATCATCAAATTCCAGGCTGAGAAATTGGGGCTTCGAAGCCATGCACTCTCGTTTACTTGGGAAAGGATGGCCACGGTGAGCATTACTGCCTGTGCGACAGATGGCTCGAAGGTCGCCACTGCATCGCTGTTCTGAAAGATGACGCCGGTCTGATGAACGAGCATCATCTTTGGGTCGCCCCCTGGGACCAATGGCATTCCGATTCTGCCCGAGTAGATCGCGGTCATGATCAATCAGCGCGCCCCAAATTGTTGATGAGGGCTCCTTTCGCGGTGACGGGAACGGAACTGGCAGACCAGCTATTTCGTGGCCCCGCTCTTGAAAGGGATCGAACTGCAGGCCTTCGCTATCCATGGATGCTTAAGCCCGCGCCAAAGCGGAAATTATTTCCGCGTTCAGCGCCACGATTCGCATTCGTCTTGAACGGACTCGAACAGGTGACCGTGCAATTAGAGTAGAGCAGTCACACTGAAATTCCTCTCTAAGGGTTTGTCTTACCCGGCGTCCTGGCCGCCAGCGGTGGCCCTCCACGAGTTGGACACCAACGCAGTCAAATGTGGCGCGCTAGCGCACAGACGCATCAACCATAAATAGCCTTTCTCAAATGGACTCTTAGCACGTCGTCGTCTGCAATCTATCGCGCTGCGGGCGTGTCTCCGTTTTCCTACTGTGCCGGCGAGGAAACGGACTTGCCGGCGCTTCGGCGAAAAGAGGCGGGGCTCAACCCGGTCCACTTGCGGAATGCGCGATGAAAGGCGCTGGGTTCGGAAAAGCCGAGGTCGATTGCAAGGTCGGCTATCCCCAGATTGCCGTTGAGCAGGGCTTCCATTGCGCGTGCCCGGCGCATTTCGTCCTTTATCGAACGATAGTTCTGACCTTCGAGTTGCAACCGACGCCGCAGGGTCGGCGCGGGGATGCGCAGGCGGTCGGCGAGGACGTCGAAGCTCGGCCAGTCCGACGGAGGCGTCGCATGCAATTTCTCGCGGATGGTGGCCGAGAGGCCGGCGTCGTGGCGATAGCGGACCAGGATATTGGCTGGAGCATGCCGCAGGAAGTCGCGCAGGGCGCGCTCGTCCCTGATCGGCGGAAGCCTGAGGAACTCGGCATCGAAAACCAGTTGCGTCTGCGGCTGGTCGAAGCGCACCGGCGCGCCGAAGAACAGGCGGTAGTCGGTGCCGACGGGCGGCGCGCTGCAGCGGAAATCGACCCAACGGATCGGCAGGCGTCGGCCGACGAGCCAGCAATTGACGCCATGGACGATGATCCAGAAGGTCCTGTATGCGAAGGCAGACCGAAGCTCGCCGGCATCCTTCAGGACAATTCGCGCCAGGCCGTCCTCAACGACGAGTTCGCCATAGGGATCGTCGAGGACGACGCGCAGGAAGCGCAGCGCCCGCCGCAAGGCATGCTCCAGCGATGAGGTCGACAGGATCGCGTGACAGAGCAGGGCGAAGCTGCCGGCACGCATCGGCCGCGCCCCTTCGCCGAAGAACTCGTCATCCATTCTCCGCGCGACGGCGTGCCAGAGAGCGCCATACTGCTCGGACGAGACCGGCGCCCTGATTTCCCGGGGCAGGCCGACCTCGTCCAGCAGGGATGCCGCATCCACGCCGTGGCGGCGCAGGCAGTCCAGCGTATCGTCCATGAAACATGGCGCGATCATGCGGCGTTCCATCGCCCGGCTCTCCTAAAACATGGCAAAAACGATCAAGCAATCTCGATCTTTTGGTCATTGTATACCACTTTTTCCGGCCGCAACATCCGCGCTCAGCATGGGGAGGCCGGAACAGGAAATGCAGCTCAGGGATCGCGTCTTCATCGTCACGGGTGCCGGGTCCGGTCTGGGAGAAGCCGTTACCCGCATGCTGGTCTCCGAAGGCGGACGTGTGCTGGGCATCGACATCAACCGTGCCTCGGGTGAAACGCTCGCAGCGGAACTGGGCAACAGCGTGATATTCAAGGCCGGCGACGTGACCGACGAGGCCGACATTGCCGAGGCCCTAGACCTGGCCAAGCGGCATTTCGGCCATGTTCATGGCCTGGTCAATTGTGCAGGTGTCGCGCCAAGCGAAAAGGTCCTGGGTCAGCACGGCCCTCATGCTCTGGAGAGCTTCGTCCGGGCCGTGTCGATTAATCTGGTCGGCACCTTCAACATGCTGCGCATGACCGCAGACCTTATCGCGAAGGAAGAGCCTGACGCCGGGGGCGAGCGGGGCATCATCATCAACACCGCGTCGATCGCCGCCTTCGACGGGCAGATCGGGCAGGCGGCCTATGCCGCCTCCAAGGGTGGCGTTGCCGCGCTGACATTGCCGGCCGCGCGCGAGCTCGCGCGTCATGGCATCCGCGTCATGACCATTGCTCCGGGCATTTTCGAGACTCCGATGATGTCCGGATTGCCTAGACAGGTCCAGGATGCCCTTGGGGCCAGCGTGCCATTTCCGCCGCGGCTTGGCCGGCCCGAGGAATATGCCGCCCTGGTGAAGCATATTTGCGAGAACACGATGCTCAACGGCGAGGTGATCCGCCTCGACGGCGCGCTGCGCATGGCGCCGCGCTAGGCGAATGGAGACTGGGATGAACAGTGCCGATCCAGTGGTTATTGCAGGGACAGCGCGCACGCCGCTCGGCGCCTTCCAGGGGGCGTTGAAAGACGCGGTGGCGGTCGAACTCGGTGCGACAGCCATCCGGGCCAGTCTGGAGCGCGCCGGCGTTCGGCCCGATGCCGTCGACGAAATCCTGTTCGGCTGCGTCCTGACCGCCGGCTTGGGACAGGCACCGGCGCGACAGGCCGCCCTGGTTGCGGGCCTGCCGCCTTCGGTCGGTGCCACGACCGTCAACAAGATGTGCGGTTCCGGCATGAAGGCCGCCATGCTGGCGCATGACCTCATTCTCGCCGGCTCGGCGACCATCGCCGTCGCCGGCGGCATGGAGAGCATGACCAACGCGCCCCTACCTGCTGGACCGTGCCCGATCCGGCTATCGCATGGGGCATGGCAAGGTCCTCGATCACATGTTCCTCGATGGTCTCGAAGACGCCTATGACCGCGGGCGGCTGATGGGCACGTTCGCCGAGGATTGCGCGGAGGCCTACCGGTTCACCCGCAATGCGCAGGACGAATTCGCGCTGACGTCGCTGGAAAGGGCACAGCGGGCGATCCGCGACGGCAGCTTCGCGGACGAGATCGTGCCGGTCGCCACGGGCTCGAAATCCGGACCGTCTGTCGTCGGCGAAGACGAGCAGCCCGGCAAGGCGCGTATCGACAAGATACCGACCCTGAAGCCGGCATTCCGCGATGGTGGCACGGTGACGGCGGCGAATGCATCATCGATATCGGACGGGGCGGCGGCGCTCGTGCTGATGCGGCTTTCGGAGGCGGAAAAAACAGGGGACGGCACCGCTCGCCGCAATTCGCGGACACATGACCTATGCCAACCGGCCGGATCTCTTCCCGACTGCGCCGATCGGCGCGATCAAGGGGCTCTGCGAGCGCATCGGATGGGCGATCGGCGCGGTCGACCTCTTCGAGATCAACGAGGCCTTTGCCGTCGTCCCGATGGCCGCCATGCGCGACCTCGACCTGCCGGGCGACAAGGTGAACATTAACGGCGGCGCCTGCGCTCTCGGTCACCCCATCGGCGCATCGGGTGCCAGGGTCGTCGTCACGCTGGTGTCGGCGCTGCGCAAACATGGCCTCCGGCGCGGCATCGCCGCCGTTTGCATCGGCGGAGGCGAGGCCACTGCGATTGCGGTGGAACGGATGTCCTGATCCGAACCCCGTTCAGATTTCTGCGGCGCGCGGGCACCGCCTGAAAGCAACGTCAACGCCCGCTGCAAAACTGGGAGCCTATACATGAAAAAATCACTTCTCTCCTCGGTCGTTATTGACGGCACTGGTTGCCTTCAGCGGCAGTGCCTGGGCCGATATCCTGATCGGCGTCGCCGGACCCATGACCGGGCCCAATGCCGCGTTCGGCGCGCAGCTCCTCAAGGGCGCCGAGCAGGCAGCGGCCGACATCAACGCGGCTGGCGGCATTCTCGGTCAGCAGATCAAGGTTGTGGTCGGCGACGATGTCTCCGATCCGAAGCAGGGCATTTCCGTGGCCAACAAGTTCGTCGGCGACGGGGTCAAATATGTCGTCGGCCATTTCAATTCCGGCGTTTCCATTCCGGCCTCCGAAGTCTACGCCGAAAACGGCGTGCTCGAGATCACGCCGGCCTCGACCAATCCGCAATATACCGAGCGGGGCCTTTGGAACACCTTCCGCACCTGCGGTCGCGACGACCAGCAGGGGACTGTCGCGGGCGAATATATCGCCGCGCAGTTCAAGGACGCCAAGATCGCGATCGTTCATGACAAGACCCCTTACGGCCAGGGCCTGGTCGACGTCGCGCAGAAGGTGCTGAACGACAAGGGAATCAAGGAAGTCCTCTATGAAGGCATCAACAGCGGCGAGAAGGATTTCTCCGCGCTGATCGCCAAGATGAAGGAAAGCGGCGTGTCGCTGATCTATTTCGGCGGTCTTCATACCGAGGCGGGCCTGATCATCCGCCAGTCCAGCGACCAGGGGCTGAAGGCGACCCTGTTTTCCGGCGACGGCATGGTGTCGAGCGAACTCGCATCGATTGCCGGTGATGGCGTTATCGGCACGCTGAACACGTTCGCCCCGGACCCCCGCAAAAATCCGGCCGCCAAGGACATTGTCGACAGGTTCCGCGCGTCCGGCTTCGAGCCCGAGGCCTACACGCTCTATTCCTACGCGGCATTGCAGATCATTGCCGCCGCTATCGACAAGACAGGGTCGGCGGACGACGCGCAGAAGGTCGCGGCAACCATCAAGGCCGGCGGAGCATGGAAGACGGCACTTGGCGACATCGGCTACGATGCCAAGGGTGACATCACCCGGCCGGACTATGTGATCTACGAATGGCGCAAGGGCGACGACGGCAAGCCGACCTATTTCGAGAAGTAGCCGACGGGAATGTGCGATGGCCGCCGGGGTGACCCGGCGGCTTCGTCATGAGGACTCGGGGAACTTGGCGCTAGAGCGCCTTCAACATTCGCCTGACGTGATCGGCGAAGGCGGTGACGGCCGCTGACTGCTCGGCATCCGGAAGGGCGACGAGAATGCCGAGATGCGGAAGCTTCGGCAGCGGCGCGTTGAGACTATTGAGATCGGGTGGCACCGCGCCTTGCGTCATGACGCTGATGGCCAATCCCGACCGGGCCACCGCAATCAGGCCGGCTATGCTGTTGCTCGCATAGGAGATATTGTAGCGCAGGCCCGCGGCGTCCATGGCGTCGCACGCGGCCCTGTGATCCATGGCATTGGATGCCGGAAGCGCGAGCGGCAGGGTGTCGCCGAACCCGTGCAGTTCGACCGAGGGCTTGCTACCCACCCAGACCAATGGTTCCGTCCGCACGATATTGTTCACATCGTTCAGGTTGGGCGTGGAAATCAGTGCGATATCGACTTTCCGCGATTGCAGCAGCGTCTTCAACTCAACGGTTGGGGCAGCCACGACCTTGATATCGACATCGGGATATTTGCTGCCGAAGCTGCGGAGCAGGCTGGGAAAAAATGCGACCAGATAGTCTTCCGGGCTACCGAAGACGATCGAGCCATGCAGGCCCTTGCGGGAGAATGTCGAGATTGCCTCTTCGTGCATTTTCAGGATGCGTTCGGCATGGATAAGGAAGCGCTCGCCTGCACCGGTCAACCGGACACCATTGCCGCTCCGATGCAGCAGGATCTGGCCAAGCGCCTCTTCGAGCCGCCGCATCTGCATGGTCACCGCCGATTGGGTCCGGCCCACCTGGACCGCCGCGACGGATAGCGAGCCCGAATGCGCGGCGTGAACGAAGGTCACCAGCAATCTTGGATCGAGCGGGTTCATCATATCAATTTTCCTTATATCCCAATCCAAGAACTATCAATTTTACACACATTCCGCCACCCAGTATTGTTCCTGTCGACAGCGGACTCGGAGGCGGAAATGTCTGACAATCAAGATCGCACATTCTGGGCGGCCGTGGACAAGCACCTGATCCGCTACGGCGGCAGCTTCGACCCGGCGATCATCGAACGCGCCGATGGCTGCTATGTCTATGATGCGGATGATCGCGCGATCCTCGATTTCACCTCGGGCCAGATGAGCGCGCTGCTTGGCCACTCCCATCCCAGGATCGTCTCGGCCGTCCATCGCCAGATGGGCAAGGTCGCTCATCTGTTCAGTGGAATGCTGTCGCGCCCGGTGGTCGATCTGGCCGCGCGGCTCGCCCAGCTGGCACCCGGTCTGGACAAGGTTATCCTGCTGTCCACCGGAGCCGAGTCGAACGAAGCGGCGATCCGGATGGCAAAACTGGTCACCGGCAAGCATGAGATCGTGGCCTTCTCGAAAAGCTGGCACGGCATGACGGGTGCGGCGGCATCGGCCACCTACAGCGCCGGTCGCCGGGGATATGGGCCCGGCATGGTCGGCTCGCTCGCCATTCCCGCGCCCAACGCATTCCGTCCCCGTTTCAGGCATGCAGACGGCAGCCTTGACTGGAAGACAGAGCTCGACGACGCCTTCAACCTTATCGACAGCCAGTCGACCGGCAGCCTGGCGGCCTTCGTCGCCGAACCGATCCTGTCGAGCGGCGGCATGCTGGAGCTGCCGCTGGGCTACCTCGCGGCGCTGAAGGAAAAATGTCGGGAACGCGGCATGCTGCTCATCCTCGACGAGGCCCAGACCGGCATCGGCCGCACCGGCGACATGTTCGCCTTCCAGCGGGACGGCGTGACGCCCGACATCCTGACGCTGTCCAAGACCATCGGCGCGGGCCTGCCCCTTGCCGCCGTCATGACGACGACCGAAATCGAAAACACGGCCCATGAGCGTGGCTTCCTCTTCTATACGACCCATGTCTCCGATCCCCTGCCGGCCGCCGTCGGGCTTGCCGTGCTCGACGTGGTCGAGGATGAAGGGCTGGTTGAACGGGCGCGGATCATCGGCAAGCGGTTGTTCGACGGGCTGTCGCAGCTGAAACAGCGCCATGAATGCGTGGGCGACGTGCGGGGTCGCGGCCTGATGCTGGGCGTCGAGATCGTCCGGGGCGCCGGCGACAACGGTCCGGACCACGAACTCGGCAGCCATATCGCCGCCGAAGCCTTCAGGCGCGGCTTGAGCATGAACATCGTCAAGCTTCCCGGCATGGGCGGCGTGTTCCGCATCGCCCCGCCCTTGACGATTTCCGAGCAGGATATCGACAAGGGGCTGGGGATCATCGCGGACTCCATCGAGGCAGCGCTGGCCGGCCGGACGGCCGCTCCGGGCATCGCGGCGGAATAGGAATCAGACATGACCGAGATCGACATGACGGCCCGGGTAACCGGGGCGGCGGCGAAGACGACTGCGCCAAACACAATCCGGGTTCTGGTCGCCAAGCTTGGCCTCG
This sequence comes from Rhizobium sp., assembly GCA_019739215.1. GTDB lineage: Bacteria > Pseudomonadota > Alphaproteobacteria > Rhizobiales > Rhizobiaceae > Rhizobium_E. The sequence goes on along the minus strand of JAHHDR010000046.1, from coordinate 13,154 downwards.
ACGGCCATGACAGGGGCGCGAAGATCGTGGCGCGGATCCTGCGCGATGCCGGCATGGAGGTGGTCTATACCGGCCTCTACAAGTCGCCGATCGATGTTGTCAGGGCGGCGGTGCAGGAAGACGTCGACGTGATCGGCGTCAGCCTGCTGTCCGGGTCGCATGTTCCCCTGTTCCGGGAGCTCGGCCGCTGTCTCCGCGAGGAAAAGGCCGACCATATTTTCGTCGTGGCCGGCGGCGTCATTCCCGAGCAGGACTACCCGGCCCTGCTGGAAAGCGGCGTCGATGCCATCGTCCCACAGGAGGCGCGTGCGGACCTGATCGTCACCACGATCAGCGATCTCGTTGCCGCCCGCGGCCAGATATGACCGCCGCCACGCTTTCAAAGATGCCTCGGCGCGCGAGCTACGTGCCATCGATGGACCTGGTTCCCTTGGTCCTCGAAGGCCGCGTTCCCGCGATCGCGCGGATGATATCGCGCGCCGAGGCTGCCTACCCCGAAGCCGCCAACGCGCTCGCCGAGATCTACAAGCGTGCCGGCAGGGCGCATGTCGTCGGCATCACCGGCGTGCCGGGCGCGGGCAAATCGACCCTGGTGTCCGCGCTCATCAGAGCGCTTGCCGCGGCTGGACAGAAGGTCGGCGTCATCGCGGTCGATCCCAGCAGCCCGTTCTCGGGCGGCGCCATCCTCGGCGATCGGGTGCGGATGAGCGATGCCGCTGCTGCCTCCGGCGCCTATGTGCGCAGCATGGCGACGCGCGGCAACCTCGGCGGGCTCGCCCGCTCGACGCTGGAGGCGGTCGATATCCTCGACGCCGCCGGCTATTCGCCCATCATCATCGAGACGGTCGGCGTCGGACAGGATGAAGTCGAGGTGGTGTCGGCGGCGCACACGATCGTGGTTCTCTCGGCGCCGGGGCTCGGTGACGACATCCAGGCGATCAAGGCCGGGATTCTGGAGATCGCCGACATCCACGCCGTCAGCAAGAGCGACCGGCCGGAAGCGGCAGCCACGGTCGCATCCCTGCAGGGCATGATGGCGCTGGGACCGGGCAGGACCGATACAAGCTGGAGACCGCCGATACTCGCCGTCAGTTCCGTGTCGGGCAATCGCGTCCGCGACCTGCTGGATGCGATTTCGGCGCATTGGGCCCATCTTCAAGCGAGCGGCGAAATGGCGGTGCGGCGCCATGGCATTGCCAGGACCCGCATTCTCGGCACCGCAAGACATCTTTTTTCGCGGAAGTTCGACGAGGGCGGCAGCCTCGACGGACATGTCGAGAAGGTGGTCGGCAGGAGCGTGGATCCGGCCACGGCCGCAAGGATGCTTCTGGGTTGGGAGAAAGAATCGTGAGCAAGACAGTGCTGTTCTCGCCTGAGGCGATCGATGACATCGGCAGGCAGCAGGCCGACTGGGAGGCGAAGGAGCTTGCAGCCGCGCTGAAAAGCCGGCCGGAGGAAAAGGCCGTCTACGAGACCGAGAGCGGTATTCCCCTCAAGCGGGTCTATACCGCCGCCGACGTCGCCGATATGCCGGCCGAAGACCTGGGCTTTCCCGGCGCCTATCCGTTCACGCGCGGCGCCTATCCGACCATGTATCGCGGCCGCCCCTGGACCATCCGGCAGGTCGCCGGCTTCGGCAATCCGGAGGCCACGAACCAGCGCTACAAATACATGATCCAGACCGGCCAGACCGGTCTCTCCACCGATTTCGACCTGCCGACGCTGCTCGGTCTCGACTCGGACGACCCGATGGCATTCGGCGAGGTCGGCCGGGTCGGTGTCGCCATCGACACGATGGATGATGTCGACCGGCTGTTCGACGGCATCGATCTCGAAACCATCTCGGTCTCGCTCACGATCAACCCGTCGGCATGGGTGGTGTATGCGATGTTCGTCGCCGTTGCCGAAAAGCGTGGCAACGATCTCAGCAAGCTGACGGGCACGTTGCAGGCCGATCCGCTCAAGGAATATGTGGCGCAGAAGGAATGGATCTATCCGGTCCGGCCGGCCGTTCGCCTGCTTCGCGACCTGATCATGCACAGCGCCACGGCGACGCCGAAGATCAATCCGATCAGCCTCAGCGGCTACCACCTCTCCGATGTCGGCGGAAACGCAATCCAGGAGATCGCCTTCATCATGGCGTTTACGATCGCCTATTGCGAGGAGATCATCGAAGCCGGCATGGACATCGACGATTTCGCGCCGCGCCTGTCCTTCTTCTTCATCAGCCATCAGGATTTCTTCGAGCAGATCTGCAAGTTTCGGGCGGCGCGACGGGTCTATGCCAGGATCATGTCCGAGCGGTTCAATGCCCAAAAGCCCGAATCCATGCGGCTGCGCGTGCATGTCCAGACCGCCGCGATGAGTCTGACAAAGGTCGAGCATCACAACAATCTCATGCGCACCGCCATCCAGGCGCTCGGCGCGGTGCTGGGCGGCTGTCAGAGCATGCATACCAACGGACTGGACGAGGCCTTCGCCATTCCGACGGAAGAGGCGATGAAGCTGGCCATCCGCACCCAGCAGATCATCCGCGAGGAGATCAACGTCACCTCGGTCATCGATCCGCTCGGCGGCTCCTACTTCGTCGAAAGCCTGACCCGGGACATGGAGACCGAAATCTGGAAGGTGCTCGACGAGGTGCGCGAGCGCGGCGGCGCGATCAAGCTCGTCGAGGAGGGCTGGTTTCAGCAGAAGCTCGCGGACTCGGCTTATGCCACGTTCAAGAAGATCGATTCCGGGGAGAAGGTTTCGGTCGGCGTCAACAAGCATGTCGACGAGACCAGCGGCTCGGCAGAGGTCCACATCCATCCCTATGACGAGGCCTGTACGCAGCTGCAGATCGACCGCCTGCAGGCCGTGCGTGCCAGCCGTGATAACGCGCGGGTAACGCAGCTTCTGCAGGAACTCGCCCGACAGGCGGAAAGCGACGACATCAACCTGCTTCCCAAGACCATTGAACTCGTCAAGGCCAGGGCGACCCTGGGGGAAATCTGCAGCGCGCTGCGGGAAGTCTGGGGCTCCTATGACGAGCCGATGATCGTGTGAGGAGGAGTTTTCGATGAACGACACGGTGATATCCACCCGCGAGGGCGCAATTGCCTGGGTGAAACTCAACCGGCCGGAACGGCTCAACGCCATGAACCGGCAGCTGGTCGATGGCCTCGCCGACGCCCTCGCCAGGGCCGAAGCCGACGATGCCGTGCGCGCCATCATTCTCCATGGCGAAGGCCGTGCCTTCTGTTCGGGCGACGATCTCAAGGATCTCGATGCACAGACGTCATCGCCCGAGACCACGCAGGACTGGGTCGAGGCGATCCAGAACATCACGCTGCAGATCATGCAGTCCCGGAAGATCGTGATTGCCGCCGTTCACGGCTGGTGCGTCGGCGGCGCGCTGGAATGGGCCGTCAACTGCGATTTCCGCATCTTTTCCGACAAGGCCCGCTGGTTCTTTCCCGAGGTCAGCTACGGCCTTTTCGTCACCGGCGGCGTGACCGCATTGCTGACCAAGCAGGCCGGTCCACAGGTCGCCAAGGAACTCATGATCCTGGGTGAGCGTCACGATGCGCAGAAGGCGCTTGAGGTCGGTATCGCCTGGAAGGTGGTTCCCGACGATCAATTGCTGAACGAGGCAAGGGCTCTGGCGCTGGCAATTGCGGAACGCCCCGCAGGCGCGGTCGCCGAGATCAAGCACGCCATCAATGAGGGTTTTCACTCGTCCTTGGCGCAGGCCATGGCGCTGGAGACACGATCGACCGTCAACGGCTTTCTCTCCCCGGAAGCACAGGCGCGGGCCAAAGAGTTCTGACCATGACGATGACACTGCAAGGACTGCGAATCCCGGGCATGCGCGACAGCGATATTGAAGAACGGACATTGCCCGCGATCCTGCTTCATCAGGCCGAGCAGTTCGGCAGCAAGACGTTCATCGACATATGCGGACGGACGGCCAGCTTCGAAGAGATGCTGCGGATCTCGCTGCAACTGGCCGGTGGCCTGCGCGGTCTCGGCGTCCGGAAATCCGACCGCGTGGCGATGCTCCTGCCCAATTGTTTTGAGCTGGTGGCTATGTGGTTTGCGGTCTCAAGCCTTGGCGCCATCGAGGTGCCGAACAATCCGGGGCTGAAGGGCGATCTCCTGTGTCACAACCTCAACAATTGCGGCGCGGACGTCCTTGTTGCCCATGGCAGTGTGCTGCCTGAACTTGCAAGGGTCCAGGCCAGCCTCCCGGCGCTCCGCACTCTCATTCTCGTCGGGGCGGATGCGGCCGACGCAAGGGCAGCCGGTCTCACGATCGGACGGATCGTGACGTTCGAGGAATGCCTGGCGCCACAGGCCTATACCGAACGTGCCGGCGTGCACTATTCGGACCCGATGGCCATTCTCTATACGTCGGGAACGACCGGCCCCGCCAAGGGTGCGCTGATGTCGCATCACCACTGCTATGCCTGGGCGGCGGCCATGGCGGCCAATCTCGGCTATACGAGCAAGGACAGCTATTTCTCGGCGCTGCCTCTCTTCCATACCGATGCCCAGATGTTCGGCGTTTACCTTCCTCTCATCTACGGCACCCGGGCCACGCTCGTCGATGGTTTCAGCGCCTCGAAGTTCTGGCATCAGGCGCGGGCCAGCGGCGCCACGGCCACCAATCTTCTGGGCGCGATGGCGGTCATTCTGACGCGGGCAGCGCGCCAAGACGATGACGCGGACAATCCCGTCCGCGTCTGCCAGTGCATCCCGATGGTGCCGGACAAGCCTGCCTTCGAAGACCGTCTGGCCATATCCGGTCACGAGACGCATGCCGAAACGGTCTTCGAAGGCAGGCTTGTCCGGCACCATCGGGATGCACTGGCAGACGCGGACGGGATTGTCCGCGTCATCGTCTTGGCGCGCTGCCCGCGTCAGAATGACCGCCATCGCGCCCAGAAGATTGGTGGCCGTGGCGCCGCTGGCCCGCGCCTGATGCCAGAACTTCGAGGCGCTGAAACCATCGACGAGCGTGGCCCGGGTGCCGTAGATGAGAGGAAGGTAAACGCCGAACATCTGGGCATCGGTATGGAAGAGAGGCAGCGCCGAGAAATAGCTGTCCTTGCTCGTATAGCCGAGATTGGCCGCCATGGCCGCCGCCCAGGCATAGCAGTGGTGATGCGACATCAGCGCACCCTTGGCGGGGCCGGTCGTTCCCGACGTATAGAGAATGGCCATCGGGTCCGAATAGTGCACGCCGGCACGTTCGGTATAGGCCTGTGGCGCCAGGCATTCCTCGAACGTCACGATCCGTCCGATCGTGAGACCGGCTGCCCTTGCGTCGGCCGCATCCGCCCCGACGAGAATGAGAGTGCGGAGCGCCGGGAGGCTGGCCTGGACCCTTGCAAGTTCAGGCAGCACACTGCCATGGGCAACAAGGACGTCCGCGCCGCAATTGTTGAGGTTGTGACACAGGAGATCGCCCTTCAGCCCCGGATTGTTCGGCACCTCGATGGCGCCAAGGCTTGAGACCGCAAACCACATAGCCACCAGCTCAAAACAATTGGGCAGGAGCATCGCCACGCGGTCGGATTTCCGGACGCCGAGACCGCGCAGGCCACCGGCCAGTTGCAGCGAGATCCGCAGCATCTCTTCGAAGCTGGCCGTCCGTCCGCATATGTCGATGAACGTCTTGCTGCCGAACTGCTCGGCCTGATGAAGCAGGATCGCGGGCAATGTCCGTTCTTCAATATCGCTGTCGCGCATGCCCGGGATTCGCAGTCCTTGCAGTGTCATCGTCATGGTCAGAACTCTTTGGCCCGCGCCTGTGCTTCCGGGGAGAGAAAGCCGTTGACGGTCGATCGTGTCTCCAGCGCCATGGCCTGCGCCAAGGACGAGTGAAAACCCTCATTGATGGCGTGCTTGATCTCGGCGACCGCGCCTGCGGGGCGTTCCGCAATTGCCAGCGCCAGAGCCCTTGCCTCGTTCAGCAATTGATCGTCGGGAACCACCTTCCAGGCGATACCGACCTCAAGCGCCTTCTGCGCATCGTGACGCTCACCCAGGATCATGAGTTCCTTGGCGACCTGTGGACCGGCCTGCTTGGTCAGCAATGCGGTCACGCCGCCGGTGACGAAAAGGCCGTAGCTGACCTCGGGAAAGAACCAGCGGGCCTTGTCGGAAAAGATGCGGAAATCGCAGTTGACGGCCCATTCCAGCGCGCCGCCGACGCACCAGCCGTGAACGGCGGCAATCACGATCTTCCGGGACTGCATGATCTGCAGCGTGATGTTCTGGATCGCCTCGACCCAGTCCTGCGTGGTCTCGGGCGATGACGTCTGTGCATCGAGATCCTTGAGATCGTCGCCCGAACAGAAGGCACGGCCTTCGCCATGGAGAATGATGGCGCGCACGGCATCGTCGGCTTCGGCCCTGGCGAGGGCGTCGGCGAGGCCATCGACCAGCTGCCGGTTCATGGCGTTGAGCCGTTCCGGCCGGTTGAGTTTCACCCAGGCAATTGCGCCCTCGCGGGTGGATATCACCGTGTCGTTCATCGAAAACTCCTCCTCACACGATCATCGGCTCGTCATAGGAGCCCCAGACTTCCCGCAGCGCGCTGCAGATTTCCCCCAGGGTCGCCCTGGCCTTGACGAGTTCAATGGTCTTGGGAAGCAGGTTGATGTCGTCGCTTTCCGCCTGTCGGGCGAGTTCCTGCAGAAGCTGCGTTACCCGCGCGTTATCACGGCTGGCACGCACGGCCTGCAGGCGGTCGATCTGCAGCTGCGTACAGGCCTCGTCATAGGGATGGATGTGGACCTCTGCCGAGCCGCTGGTCTCGTCGACATGCTTGTTGACGCCGACCGAAACCTTCTCCCCGGAATCGATCTTCTTGAACGTGGCATAAGCCGAGTCCGCGAGCTTCTGCTGAAACCAGCCCTCCTCGACGAGCTTGATCGCGCCGCCGCGCTCGCGCACCTCGTCGAGCACCTTCCAGATTTCGGTCTCCATGTCCCGGGTCAGGCTTTCGACGAAGTAGGAGCCGCCGAGCGGATCGATGACCGAGGTGACGTTGATCTCCTCGCGGATGATCTGCTGGGTGCGGATGGCCAGCTTCATCGCCTCTTCCGTCGGAATGGCGAAGGCCTCGTCCAGTCCGTTGGTATGCATGCTCTGACAGCCGCCCAGCACCGCGCCGAGCGCCTGGATGGCGGTGCGCATGAGATTGTTGTGATGCTCGACCTTTGTCAGACTCATCGCGGCGGTCTGGACATGCACGCGCAGCCGCATGGATTCGGGCTTTTGGGCATTGAACCGCTCGGACATGATCCTGGCATAGACCCGTCGCGCCGCCCGAAACTTGCAGATCTGCTCGAAGAAATCCTGATGGCTGATGAAGAAGAAGGACAGGCGCGGCGCGAAATCGTCGATGTCCATGCCGGCTTCGATGATCTCCTCGCAATAGGCGATCGTAAACGCCATGATGAAGGCGATCTCCTGGATTGCGTTTCCGCCGACATCGGAGAGGTGGTAGCCGCTGAGGCTGATCGGATTGATCTTCGGCGTCGCCGTGGCGCTGTGCATGATCAGGTCGCGAAGCAGGCGAACGGCCGGCCGGACCGGATAGATCCATTCCTTCTGCGCCACATATTCCTTGAGCGGATCGGCCTGCAACGTGCCCGTCAGCTTGCTGAGATCGTTGCCACGCTTTTCGGCAACGGCGACGAACATCGCATACACCACCCATGCCGACGGGTTGATCGTGAGCGAGACCGAGATGGTTTCGAGATCGATGCCGTCGAACAGCCGGTCGACATCATCCATCGTGTCGATGGCGACACCGACCCGGCCGACCTCGCCGAATGCCATCGGGTCGTCCGAGTCGAGACCGAGCAGCGTCGGCAGGTCGAAATCGGTGGAGAGACCGGTCTGGCCGGTCTGGATCATGTATTTGTAGCGCTGGTTCGTGGCCTCCGGATTGCCGAAGCCGGCGACCTGCCGGATGGTCCAGGGGCGGCCGCGATACATGGTCGGATAGGCGCCGCGCGTGAACGGATAGGCGCCGGGAAAGCCCAGGTCTTCGGCCGGCATATCGGCGACGTCGGCGGCGGTATAGACCCGCTTGAGGGGAATACCGCTCTCGGTCTCGTAGACGGCCTTTTCCTCCGGCCGGCTTTTCAGCGCGGCTGCAAGCTCCTTCGCCTCCCAGTCGGCCTGCTGCCTGCCGATGTCATCGATCGCCTCAGGCGAGAACAGCACTGTCTTGCTCACGATTCTTTCTCCCAACCCAGAAGCATCCTTGCGGCCGTGGCCGGATCCACGCTCCTGCCGACCACCTTCTCGACATGTCCGTCGAGGCTGCCGCCCTCGTCGAACTTCCGCGAAAAAAGATGTCTTGCGGTGCCGAGAATGCGGGTCCTGGCAATGCCATGGCGCCGCACCGCCATTTCGCCGCTCGCTTGAAGATGGGCCCAATGCGCCGAAATCGCATCCAGCAGGTCGCGGACGCGATTGCCCGACACGGAACTGACGGCGAGTATCGGCGGTCTCCAGCTTGTATCGGTCCTGCCCGGTCCCAGCGCCATCATGCCCTGCAGGGATGCGACCGTGGCTGCCGCTTCCGGCCGGTCGCTCTTGCTGACGGCGTGGATGTCGGCGATCTCCAGAATCCCGGCCTTGATCGCCTGGATGTCGTCACCGAGCCCCGGCGCCGAGAGAACCACGATCGTGTGCGCCGCCGACACCACCTCGACTTCATCCTGTCCGACGCCGACCGTCTCGATGATGATGGGCGAATAGCCGGCGGCGTCGAGGATATCGACCGCCTCCAGCGTCGAGCGGGCGAGCCCGCCGAGGTTGCCGCGCGTCGCCATGCTGCGCACATAGGCGCCGGAGGCAGCAGCGGCATCGCTCATCCGCACCCGATCGCCGAGGATGGCGCCGCCCGAGAACGGGCTGCTGGGATCGACCGCGATGACGCCGACCTTCTGTCCAGCCGCGGCAAGCGCTCTGATGAGCGCGGACACCAGGGTCGATTTGCCCGCGCCCGGCACGCCGGTGATGCCGACGACATGCGCCCTGCCGGCACGCTTGTAGATCTCGGCGAGCGCGTTGGCGGCTTCGGGGTAGGCAGCCTCGGCGCGCGATATCATCCGCGCGATCGCGGGAACGCGGCCTTCGAGGACCAAGGGAACCAGGTCCATCGATGGCACGTAGCTCGCGCGCCGAGGCATCTTTGAAAGCGTGGCGGCGGTCATATCTGGCCGCGGGCGGCAACGAGATCGCTGATCGTGGTGACGATCAGGTCCGCACGCGCCTCCTGTGGGACGATGGCATCGACGCCGCTTTCCAGCAGGGCCGGGTAGTCCTGCTCGGGAATGACGCCGCCGGCCACGACGAAAATATGGTCGGCCTTTTCCTCGCGGAGACAGCGGCCGAGCTCCCGGAACAGGGGAACATGCGACCCGGACAGCAGGCTGACGCCGATCACGTCGACGTCTTCCTGCACCGCCGCCCTGACAACATCGATCGGCGACTTGTAGAGGCCGGTATAGACCACCTCCATGCCGGCATCGCGCAGGATCCGCGCCACGATCTTCGCGCCCCTGTCATGGCCGTCGAGGCCAAGCTTGGCGACCAGAACCCGGATTGTGTTTGGCGCAGTCGTCTTCGCCGCCGCCCCGGTTACCCGGGCCGTCATGTCGATCTCGGTCATGTCTGATTCCTATTCCGCCGCGATGCCCGGAGCGGCCGTCCGGCCGGCCAGCGCTGCCTCGATGGAGGTCCGCGATGATCCCCAGCCCCCTTGTCGATATCCTGCTCGGAAATCGTCAAGGGCGGGGCGATGCGGAACACGCCGCCCATGCCGGGAAGCTTGACGATGTTCATGCTCAAGCCGCGCCTGAAGGCTTCGGCGGCGATATGGCTGCCGAGTTCGTGGTCCGGACCGTTGTCGCCGGCGCCCCGGACGATCTCGACGCCCAGCATCAGGCCGCGACCCCGCACGTCGCCCACGCATTCATGGCGCTGTTTCAGCTGCGACAGCCCGTCGAACAACCGCTTGCCGATGATCCGCGCCCGTTCAACCAGCCCTTCATCCTCGACCACGTCGAGCACGGCAAGCCCGACGGCGGCCGGCAGGGGATCGGAGACATGGGTCGTATAGAAGAGGAAGCCACGCTCATGGGCCGTGTTTTCGATTTCGGTCGTCGTCATGACGGCGGCAAGGGGCAGGCCCGCGCCGATGGTCTTGGACAGCGTCAGGATGTCGGGCGTCACGCCGTCCCGCTGGAAGGCGAACATGTCGCCGGTGCGGCCGATGCCGGTCTGGGCCTCGTCGAGGATGAGCAGCATGCCGCGTTCCCGACATTTTTCCTTCAGCGCCGCGAGGTAGCCCAGCGGCAGCTCCAGCATGCCGCCGCTCGACAGGATCGGTTCGGCGACGAAGGCCGCCAGGCTGCCGGTCGACTGGCTGTCGATAAGGTTGAAGGCGTCGTCGAGCTCTGTCTTCCAGTCAAGGCTGCCGTCTGCATGCCTGAAACGGGGACGGAATGCGTTGGGCGCGGGAATGGCGAGCGAGCCGACCATGCCGGGCCCATATCCCCGGCGACCGGCGCTGTAGGTGGCCGATGCCGCCGCACCCGTCATGCCGTGCCAGCTTTTCGAGAAGGCCACGATCTCATGCTTGCCGGTGACCAGTTTTGCCATCCGGATCGCCGCTTCGTTCGACTCGGCTCCGGTGGACAGCAGGATAACCTTGTCCAGACCGGGTGCCAGCTGGGCGAGCCGCGCGGCCAGATCGACCACCGGGCGCGACAGCATTCCACTGAACAGATGAGCGACCTTGCCCATCTGGCGATGGACGGCCGAGACGATCCTGGGATGGGAGTGGCCAAGCAGCGCGCTCATCTGGCCCGAGGTGAAATCGAGGATCGCGCGATCATCCGCATCATAGACATAGCAGCCATCGGCGCGTTCGATGATCGCCGGGTCGAAGCTGCCGCCGTAGCGGATCAGGTGCTTGTCCACGGCCGCCCAGAATGTGCGATCTTGATTGTCAGACATTTCCGCCTCCGAGTCCGCTGTCGACAGGAACAATACTGGGTGGCGGAATGTGTGTAAAATTGATAGTTCTTGGATTGGGATATAAGGAAAATTGATATGATGAACCCGCTCGATCCAAGATTGCTGGTGACCTTCGTTCACGCCGCGCATTCGGGCTCGCTATCCGTCGCGGCGGTCCAGGTGGGCCGGACCCAATCGGCGGTGACCATGCAGATGCGGCGGCTCGAAGAGGCGCTTGGCCAGATCCTGCTGCATCGGAGCGGCAATGGTGTCCGGTTGACCGGTGCAGGCGAGCGCTTCCTTATCCATGCCGAACGCATCCTGAAAATGCACGAAGAGGCAATCTCGACATTCTCCCGCAAGGGCCTGCATGGCTCGATCGTCTTCGGTAGCCCGGAAGACTATCTGGTCGCATTTTTTCCCAGCCTGCTCCGCAGCTTCGGCAGCAAATATCCCGATGTCGATATCAAGGTCGTGGCTGCCCCAACCGTTGAGTTGAAGACGCTGCTGCAATCGCGGAAAGTCGATATCGCACTGATTTCCACGCCCAACCTGAACGATGTGAACAATATCGTGCGGACGGAACCATTGGTCTGGGTGGGTAGCAAGCCCTCGGTCGAACTGCACGGGTTCGGCGACACCCTGCCGCTCGCGCTTCCGGCATCCAATGCCATGGATCACAGGGCCGCGTGCGACGCCATGGACGCCGCGGGCCTGCGCTACAATATCTCCTATGCGAGCAACAGCATAGCCGGCCTGATTGCGGTGGCCCGGTCCGGGATTGGCCCATCAGCGTCATGACGCAAGGCGCGGTGCCACCCGATCTCAATAGTCTCAAACGCGCCGCTGCCGAAGCTTCCGCATCTCGGCATTCTCGTCGCCCTTCCGGATGCCGAGCAGTCAGCGGCCGTCACCGCCTTCGCCGATCACGTCAGGCGAATGTTGAAGGCGCTCTAGCGCCAAGTTCCCCGAGTCCTCATGACGAAGCCGCCGGGTCACCCCGGCGGCCATCGCACATTCCCGTCGGCTACTTCTCGAAATAGGTCGGCTTTGCCGTCCGTCGCCCTTGCGCCATTCGTAGATCACATAGTCCGGCCGGGTTGATGTCACCCTTGGCATCGTAGCCGATGTCGCCAAGTGCCGTCTTCCATGCTCCGCCGGCCTTGATGGTTGCCGCGACCTTCTGCGCGTCGTCCGCCGACCCCTGTCTTGTCGATTAGCGGCGGCAATGATCTGCAATGCCGCGTAGGAATAGAGCGTGTAGGCCTCGGGCTCGAAGCCGGACGCGCGGAACCTGTCGACAATGTCCTTGGCGGCCGGATTTTTGCGGGGGTCCGGGGCGAACGTGTTCAGCGTGCCGATAACGCCATCAACCGGCAATCGATGCGAGTTCGCTCGACACCATGCCCGTCGCCGGGAAAACAGGGTCGCCTTCAGCCCCTGGTCGCTGGACTGGCGGATGATCAGGCCCGCCTCGGTAATGAAGACCGCCGAAAATAGATCAGCGACACGCCGCTTTCCTTCATCTTGGCGATCAGCGCGGAGAAATCCTTCTCGCCGCTGTTGATGCCTTCATAGAGGACTTCCTTGATTCCCTTGTCGTTCAGCACCTTCTGCGCGACGTCGACCAGGCCCTGGCCGTAAGGGGTCTTGTCATGAACGATCGCGATCTTGGCGTCCTTGAACTGCGCGGCGATATATTCGCCCGCGACAGTCCCCTGCTGGTCGTCGCGACCGCAGGTGCGGAAGGTGTTCCAAAGGCCCCGCTCGGTATATTGCGGATTGGTCGAGGCCGGCGTGATCTCGAGCACGCCGTTTTCGGCGTAGACCTTCGGAGGCCGGAATGGAAACGCCGGAATTGAAATGGCCGACGACATATTTGACCCCGTCGCCGACGAACTTGTTGGCCACGGAAATGCCCTGCTTCGGATCGGAGACATCGTCGCCGACCACAAACCTTGATCTTGCTGACCGAGAATGCCGCCAGCCGCGTTGATGTCGGCCGCTGCCTGCTCGGCGCCCTTGAGGAGCTGCGCGCCGAACGCGGCATTGGGCCCGGTCATGGGTCCGGCGACGCCGATCAGGATATCGGCCCAGGCACTGCCGCTGAAGGCAACCAAGTG
>JAHHDR010000045.1 GCA_019739215.1 Rhizobium sp. | reverse complement strand
AGGAGGCGCATGTCTTCGGCCGCGCGCCGCGCGTTTCTGCGCATCGGCATCGGTATCAACACTGGCGAATGCGTCGTCGGAAAACATGGGTTCGGCACGGCGGTTCGACTATTCAGCGCTAGGCGACAGCGTCAATCTTGCCTCGCGGCTCGAGGGCGCCTCGAAGAATTATGGCATGCCTCTGCTCATCGGCGAGCAGACGGCGCTGGCAGCCGCCGCAAGATTTCCAAGTCGTCGAACTCGACAGGATCCGTGTCAAGGGCAGGAGCGAACTGTCTCCGGTCTTTACCGTGTTGGCGGCGCTGACCGAGGCGCAGCGCGAGGCACACGAGACATTTCTCGCCGCGAGCTACGCCGGTGCGCCGCTGCCGGATCCCGGCGATGCGGACGCTGAGGAATTGAGACCCTATTATACGCTTGTCCGTGACAGGCAGAATGCCGTATCTGCTGGGGCGACATGAACGGCAGGGTTGCCGCATGCTTTTCGTGGTGGTGCGCAATGGCGGAAATCAACAAGAGCCTGGCATTCTGGAGATCCTTCCCGATCTTCGAGGAACTTCCCAAGGAACTGATCGACGAGGTCATGGCGTTGGCACAGTGGCGGCGGTGGTCGGCCGGCACGGTGATTTTCCAACGCGGCGAGGAAGGCAATTACATGATCCTGCTCACAGAGGGGCGGATCAAGGTGTCGCTGTTCACCACCCACGGCAAGGAGCTTTCACTGCGGCATTTCGAGCCGGGCTCGCTGGTCGGCGAGATGTCGGTGCTGGATGGCGAGCCGCGCTCGGCTGATGCCGCCGCCGCCGTCGCGAGCGAGGGCTATGTCATCGGCAAGAAGGAATTCAGGGCGTTCATGGCGCGGAACTCGGCCGCTGCCGATGCAGTCGTGAACTTCCTCTGCAAGCGGCTGCGCGAGACCAACCAGCAGCTTGAAAACGATCGCGCTCTACAATCTCGATGCCCGCGTCGCGCGGTTCCTGCTGGCGTCCGCTCCGCCAGATACACGGCGAAGACCTGCCTGATCGCGCCAATCTCGACCTTGCGCTCAACCAGGTGGAGCTTGGTGCGATCCTTGGCGCTTCGCGGCCGCGGATCAACCGAGCGGTGCTGGAACTCGAGGAAGCGGGGGCGATCACGCGCCGTGGCAATATCTTCGACTGCAACATTCCGCGGCTGACGAAATTCGCAGACCCCGACGACTGACGTCATCTGTCGCACCTGAGCGGCTTTGCCCGCATGATTTTCGTGCTATTCTGATTCGATCGGCGCAGGCAGGCGCGGCGCAAGCCGCACGTTACCGACAGCCACTTTTGAACGGCATCCCGCCTGTCGAACCTGGTCCATGTTGAAACTTCCGCCCCGCGAGGCCCTCCTTATCCAGCGCGTCCATGCGCATATCGCCGGCCAGACCTGGTTCAACAGGAATGCCGTGACCGAGACCGAACTGCTCAAGCTGATCTTGCGGCACCATGCCGGCGCATCCCGGCAAGAGGCAGAACTTGTTGCGCTGTCGATCGAAGAGGCGCGCGCCAGGTTTTCGCTGACGGCGTGACCAGTCTTGACGCTGCCCGGTCAGACCCTGCTGCGGGCGCATGCCATGGCGAAGCACGCGGCAAAGACCAGCACGACCGCGCCGATCCCTATCGGCCCCGCCGCGCTCGAAAACACCTGCATCGCCGCTCCGAAGGCCACTGTTCCCGTGGCGCTGCCGACGGCATAGGCTAGCGCGAAGGCGGCGCTCCCGGCCACGAGCATGCCCCCGGTATATCGGTCGCCAAGCATCGTCAGGGCTGCGGTATAGAGGCCGAAGCTCGCTGTTCCGATCAGCGCGACGGTGATGAAGATTGCCGTTCGGGAATCAAGAAGCGGCAGGCACAGGAAGCCCACGGCCGTCACCAGGATCGCGGCGAGAGCGACGAGATTGCGGTTGAAGGTGTCGAGCAGGTAGCCGAACAGCGGCTGGGCAAGGGCGGTCGGCAATGCAAGCATCGTGACGGCGACTGCGGCGAAGGACGGGGAATAGCCGCGCTCGGTGAAATAGAGCGGAAGCCCGGAAATCGCCGCGATGTCGGCGAAGCCGAAGATCAGCACCATCGCCACCAGAAGCGGGGCCGCGAAGACGAATTTCATGAACATGCCGGGACGGGCGGCCGCCGGAGACGTATGGGTCCTGCGGCTCAGGATCACCGTCACAAAGGCGACGAAAGCAATATAGACGGCGAGCAGGGCGAAGGCGAAGCCGTCTTCCATGCCGAACAGGGGAATGGCGAGCGGACCGGCGGCGAAGCCGGCGCACATTCCTCCGCCGAACAGCCCGGAAACCCGTCCGCGGATGCGGTCGGGACAGGCGGTGTTCAGCCATGCCTCGCTCGTCATGAAGATGACGCTGGCGGAAAAGCCCAGAAAGAAGCGGGCGACGAACCAGATCCACAGCGCCTCGAAACTCGCGAGGAAGGCCAGGCTCACGGCCACGCCGATCAGGGCTCCGACAATGAGCCTGTGACCGCTGGCGCGCGTCGACAACGGGCCTATCAGAAAGGTGGATATCCCCACGCCGATGGCGAAGACGGCGCCATTGAGCCCGATGATGCCGGCGGGCACACCGCGCTCGGCCAGCACAAGCGCGATGAGCGGGTAGGTCAGCCCCTGGGAGATGCTGAATGCCGTGACGCCGAACACGACCACAGCGATCGCTGCCCAATCGGCATCGACGACCCTGTCTTCGGCAATGTTCATCGCAGGCGCTCCGGTAAAATTTCCTGGCCGCAGCTAGCAGATTTGCATCAACCGGCATAGGTGCGTGGCGGCTGATTCATCCGCCGGTCGATGCATTTCGATGCCGAAGAGCTTTTGCGCCCGTGCTTTGTCCGCAGTTCCCGTTGGTTTTGCGGATTTGCCAGTCTTAAGTCCATCGGTGTCCGATAGTCGATGCGGATAGAAATTCGCTGGCGGCTGTGATCTTTCTTTTAGGAATTACTCAGTAAGGTGCGCTTGAAGTTCGTTCAGCAGCGCATTGGGCGCTGGCAAATTCGAGATCATTCAGATGTGTGCGTGGCAGAAGCAACGTTCCCAGGGCAGTGTCGGAGCAGCCGATATCGGCGGAGCGGAGCACCGGGGCCGGAGCCGTGATGAGCTCGATTTCTGGATCAACGCCGTGGGCTCGCCCCTGCTTGTCGTCGAGCGCCGCAGCCTTGTCGCACGCAGCGGCAATCGCGGTGCCTCGGTCATGTTCGGCGTCGATGCGGATGCATTCGACGGTGTCGCGCTTTCTGATCTGGTCGGTCCCGAGGCCAATCAGATGCTGGGACAGATCTGGAGCAACGCGCCTGTCGGCGTTACGGGTGAACCTTTCCTGATCCGCGCCCTGGTCAGGGATAGCGAGCGCCTGTTGATGGTGCAGGTGTCGAAGATCGTCGTCGAGCAGGATGAATTCAGGCTGTTCAGCTTTGTCGATGCGCCTCCTCCGGGCTCCGTTGCCCTTGCGGGATGGCAGGAAAAGATCATTGACGTGCTGAACTGGCTGCCGTTCGGCTTTGAAATCTCGACGACGGACGAACAGATCCAGTTCGCGAATTCCCAGTTCGGCGTGATGTTCGGCTATTCGCAGCATGAGATCGAGAACATCGACGACTGGTTCAGGCTCGCCTATCCTGATCCGGAATATCGCGTCTACGCCCGATCCAAGTGGGAAAACGAGATCATCCAGGCGCGGATCGAAAAGCGGGAAATGACCCCTTTCGATCTCGACGTCCGGACCGCAAGCGGCAAGGACAGGACGATCCAGTTCCGGCATATGACCGTCGGCGAATTCAATGTGAACCTCTATCTCGACGTGACATCCGAGCGGGCGGCGGCGCGCGATCTCAAGCGGCTTTCGGAAATCGATCCGCTGACCGGAGTGATGAACCGCCGGCATTTCCTCGACAGGGCGGCCGCGGCATGGTCGCTGGGAGAGAGCCGCGCCATGGCGGTGCTGGTTCTGGATCTGGACAATTTCAAATCGATCAACGACCGGCTCGGCCATAGCGCGGGCGATATCGTCCTCAAGGAATTCACCCGTCGCTGCGACGAGGCGGTGGGAGATGCCGGCCTGTTCGCCCGGTTCGGCGGCGAGGAGTTCGTACTGCTGCTTCATGATTCCGATCCGGCGTCGGCGATGGCGGTTGCCGAACACGTGCGCGTGGCGACGAACAGAGAACCCTTCATGGTGCATGGTGCGCCGGTGGCGGTGAGCGTCAGCATCGGCCTTGCCATAAGGCAACCGGCCGAGCAGCTCGAACAGTCGATTTCGCGTGCGGACGAGGCGCTCTATCGCGCCAAGCACGCAGGCCGGAACCAGACTGTTGCCGCCGGAGACCCCGCCGGCGAACCGATCGCTTCCGGTCAATTGACATTCGCGTTCTGACTCCGCTCGAGCGGTGCTCCTGATCCCGGTCGGCGTTCAGTAAACGCCGATGGCATTGATCGGGCCGGATTGGCATGGAACGGTTCCGGTAAGCCAACGTTGGGTTCATGCGGCTGCATTGCAGTCGAAGCAGCAACTGGACGACGCAGTTGTTGTGCCGGCGGAAGCTCGTCACCGGCTCCGCCGGCAGCCGAACCTGCTCTTTCCGATCCTCCCTGTGGCCGACGCTCGCCCGACGCTTGACTTGGCATCGGCAGCGCATGATTGTCCGCGCCAATTGCCGTCAAAGGTTTCGGGGAAGGGGATCCCATGCGGAGCAGTTTCTTCGCCATTGTCATCGCATGCCTGCTCGTGCCTCTCTGGGTTTCTGGGGCGTGGGGCCAGGATGCGCCGCCGCCGGCCAAGATCTCCGAACTCGTGGAGATCATCAGCGATCCCGAGGTCAAGGCATGGCTGGAGCGTCAGCGCAGCCAGTCTGCCGCAAACATGGCATCCTCAGCGAGCATCGACCTGCATTCGGTGGGTACCGATATGCGTGGGCGATTCCGCTCGCTGACGGACGCCCTGCCGCAGGTGCCTGGCGCGATCCGCGGGATGGGCGAAAAGATATTCGCGGAGGCGCGCGACGGCGCGCTTCCGCCGCCGCTGCTAATCCTGGCGGGTATCGTGCTGCTGGCGCTTTCGGGCGAATGGGCGGCGCGCCGCCTGTTCCGATCAACCGGAGGGTCCGCTTCACCTCTCGTCGCCCAGGCGGTGACGCAGATCGGTCCGGTTTTCGTCTTTGGACTGGTTGCCGCCATCGTCTTTCTGTCTTTCGACTGGCCACCGGCATTCGACGCCGTGATCATCCATTTGCTTGCCGCCGCTGTCGTGTTCCGCATCGTGCTTGCCCTTCAGGTCGTGGCCCTGGCGGCGGGCAGCGTCACACAGCATCTCCATCGTCGCATCCTGCTGTTCGCGGGCATCGTCGTGTTCGGATTGGCTGCCATAGGGGTCGTAAGGGCGTTCGATGTCGATCCGAATGTCCAGCGGGTGATCGCGGTGTTCGGGTCGATCATCCTTCTGGTGGTCAGCATCGAGGCGGTTCTGACCGATCCTTCTCCGCAGACCGCGCGATCGCGGCTGTTCAAATCGCTCGGTCTGATACTGCTCTGGGTGGTCTGGGCGTCCGGTTTCTTCATTCTGTTCTGGGCGCTGATCTATGCGGTCGTCCTGCCGAAGCTGCTGCCGGCGATAGACCGCATGGCGCGCGGCTTTGCCGCGACGCGATGGCCGGGGGATGCCGAGTCCAGCATTCCGACTGTCCTGCTGCTACGCGGGATACGGGCGATCGTGATCGGGCTCGCGGTGGCGTGGCTGGCGGCGGTGTGGCAGATCAATCCCCGCGCCATCGGCAATGGCAGTACACTGTTCGACGCCATCTTCACCGGCTTGCTCAAGAGCGTGATCGTCATCCTGATCGCCGATCTCGGCTGGGCGCTGGCCAAGGCGGCCATCCGCCGCAAGCTTGCCACCGTATCGGCAACCGATGCGCCCGACCTCGGGGAGGAAGCAGCGCGGCGCGCGCGGTTGCGCACCCTACTGCCCATCTTCCAGAATGCGCTGGCGGCGACACTGCTCGTCGTGACCGCGCTGATGGTGCTGGCGGAACTCGGGGTGGAGATCGGACCGCTGGTGGCTGGCGCCGGCGTGGTCGGCGTTGCCATCGGCTTCGGCTCCCAGACGCTGGTGAAGGACGTGATTTCTGGCGTCTTCTACCTGATGGACGACGCGTTCCGCGTCGGCGAATATATCCAGAGCGGCAGCTACATGGGCACGGTCGAGTCCTTCAGCCTTCGGTCGGTGCGGCTCCGGCATCATCGGGGACCGGTCTTCACGGTGCCCTTCGGCGAACTCGGCGCGGTGCAAAACATGAGCCGCGACTGGGTGATCGACAAGTTCCGGATCCGGGTGGGCTTCGACACGGATATCGCCAAGGCCAAGAAACTCACCAAGGTCGTCGGCGCGGAGCTTCTCCAGGACGAGGAACTCGGTCCGCTGCTGCTTCAAACGGTGAAGATGAAGGGCGTGGAGCAGATCGGGGAATATGGGATCGAACTGAGCTTCGCCTTCACGGCCAAGCCCGGCAACCAGTCGATGATCCGCCGGCGTGCCTATGCGATGATCCGCAAGGCCTTCGGCGACAACGCGATCAATTTCGCGCAGCCGACCGTGCATGTCGGCGGCGACGACAAGGGAGATGCCGCGGCCGGCGCGCATCTTGCGCAGCGCCAGAGGGCCGCGGCGGAAGCGCAGCAAGACCCGGCATGAAGGTCGCTTTCTATTCGCCAATCAAGCCGCCCGGCCATCCCGTGCCTTCAGGGGACCGCCTCATGGCTCGGCTGCTGATCCGCGCCCTGGAGCATGGGCATGCCGATGTCGACGTGGTTTCCGAGTTGCGCACCTTCAGCAGGACGCCGCCGGAGGACGGCCTGTCGGAACTCGCGTCGGCATCCGCTGCCGAGATCGAGCGCATTGCCGGGCGCTGGGATGTCTCCGGCGTGCCAGACTTGTTTCTGACCTATCATCCCTACTACAAGGCCCCGGACCTGATCGGGCCTGAACTTGCACGGCGCTTTTCCATCCCCTACCTCACCGCCGAGGCGTCCTATTCCCGTCGCCGCAATGACGCCGGCTGGCGGGACATGCAGGCCGTCGTTGGTGCTGCGGTTTCGATGGCTGCGGTGAACATATCCATGACCGCGCGCGACCGCGACGGCCTGCTCGCGAATTTTCCCGCCGCCCGGACCGCGATCCTGCCGCCATTCATCGACGCGGAGCCCTACCTCATCCATGCGTCGCGGCCCCTGTCCGGCCGGCTTGCAACGGTCGCGATGATGCGGCCGGGCGACAAGCTCGACAGCTACCGGATGCTGGCGCCGGCGCTCAGGCTTGTCGATGATCTCGGCTGGTCGCTGTCGATCATCGGCGATGGACCGGCGCGACCGGAGATCGAGGCCCTGTTTTCCGGCTTTGCCCGCGAGCGCATCGTCTGGCATGGCCAGATGGACCAGTCCGGAGTTGCCAGGCTCCTTGCGCAGGGCCAGATCTATGTCTGGCCGGGTTGCGGGGAGGCTTACGGTCTTGCCTATCTCGAGGCCCAGGCTGCAGGTCTTCCCGTCGTCGCGCAGGCGATCGCTGGCGTGCCGTCGGTCGTGGTCGACGGCCGTACCGGTCTCCTCACGGCTGCGGGGGGACATCGTTGCCTATGCCGCGGCCATTCGACGGCTCCTGACCGAGGATGACCTGCGGGCGCGTCTTGCGGCGGGCGCGGGCGGCTTCGCAAGGGACGAGCGATCATTGCCGGCGGCATCCGCGCGGCTTATCGCCATCATCGGTGAATTTGCAGGGGTGAGACCATGACCGTATCCGATTGGACGCCGTTGCTCCGGGCGCTTGATGCCTGGGAAGCGAAGGGCAGGGTCGCGCGCTTCTGGCTTCGGGACGACGACGCGGTTGCGCCGACACCCGCGCTCCAGCGGCTGCTCGACCTGTGCGGGGGCTACGATGTTCCCGCCGTTCTCGCGGTCATACCCGCCAGAGCGGAAGAGGCGCTTGCACGGGAGATCGGCCGCCGGACGGGGATCGGCGTCGTCCTGCATGGCTGGTCGCATTCCAATCACGCGCCGGAGGGGCAGAAGAAGCAGGAACTCGGCGCGTACCGGCCCGCCGACGTGGTGCTGCGTGAACTCGACCAAGGCTTCGGCAGGCTCCGCGATCTATTCGGGGCCAGGTTCACGCCAGTGCTGGTGCCTCCGTGGAACCGCATCGACGCGGTGCTTTTGCCACAGCTTGCCGGGATCGGTCTCAGGGGGCTTTCGGTCTTCGGCCCCGAGAAGCCCGGGCCGCTGCCTGTCGTCAACACCCATGCCGACATCATGGACTGGCACGGCACCGGTGGCTGCCGGCCGGTCGCTGCGATCGTGGAGGATATTGTCGGGCGTCTCGATCAGATGATGGCCGAGGAGGCGGTGATGGGCCTGCTCACGCATCATCTCGTTCACGATGAGGCGGCCTGGAGGTTCATTGAGGCGTTGTTTCGCGCGACCGCTGGCCATCCAGGCTGCCGCTGGTGCGGCGTCGAGGCGCTTTTCCCCGGGCCGTGATCCCGGCCAGGCAACTACTTCGCCGCTTTGCCCTGTCGGACGCCGTCGTGCCCTGCAAAATAGGGCAGGGCGAACAGATAGAGCCCGGACAGAAGCAGGAGGATCAGGGGGAGCAGCGCCAGCAGGCCAACCCATACGGGCGGTTCCTGATTGCCGAGCCCGAAGATGCTGGCGATATTGGCCAAAACGCCGATGGTGAAAAGCACCGAGAGCCAGCGGTGCAGTTGCCGAATTGTCCGTTTCCAGTTCATGGCCATGTCTCCTCCTTGACCGACGGCGGCGGGCCGCCCGCTTCCATTGATTTCAGCATGGGAGCCCTCTGGGCTCCCCGAGAAGTGCTTGATCCCGAGGGCGTGCCGGGCCTTCAGTCCATGCCGTCCAGCAGTGTCTCGAGCCTGCCGAGGAACCGGGGCCAGCCCTCGGTCGCGCCCTGGAAGTAGCGCGGCTGGTCGTGGCGGAAGCCGGTCTGCTCGAGCATGAGATGCGTGCCGGTGGCCGTGGGCCTCAGCGTCCAGGTAACGATGCTTTCCAGTCGACTGTCGCCCCAGCTATAGGAGAGCGTGCGGTGCGGTTCGAGCTTCAGCACCTGGCAGTCGACATGGCCCCAGTCGGCACGAAAACTGAAGCGGTGGTCGATGGCAGCGACGAAATCGCTCTTCATCAGCCACTCCTCCATCAGTTCGGGTTGCGTGAGGGCCCGCCAGATCTTCTGAGGCGGATGCGGGAGTTCACGCTCGACGACGACGGAGCGGGCTTCTGAAAGGGGTGCGTTCATCGGTTCGGCCTTGTGTCCTGCTGGTATTGTCTGCCCGACGGGGATTACAGTTTCTCACCCGGCAACAGGCTTGCCTGTCGCACCCATTCGGCAAACTGCGCCTCGTCGAACGCGTCGTTTTCATGGATGTCGAGATAACGTACATCCGCCTGCTTCGAGGTTCCGGGCGGCAGGGGTGCGAGCGAAGCGCCCTTGAGGAAGGCGACTTTCACATACTTCGTCAGACAGTGGAAACCCAGGAACCAGCCCTGTCCCTCGATGCCGTAGAATGGGGTGTTCCATTTGACCGCCTTTTGCACCCCTGGGACAGTGCGCACGATAATGTCGTCAAGACGCCTGCCGACCCCCTGCTTCCATTCCGGCATCGCCGCGATATAGGCCTGGACAGGCGCATCGCCATAGCCCTTGGCAATCTGCGGATTGCCGCCCGAGAGAAGGACGACGGGCTTCTGCCCATCCTTGCTCGGCTTTGCTTTTTCGGTCATTGGTCCATCCTGTTCAGCAAGTCTTCCAGTCTGTCGAAATGCTTTTCCCAGATCCCGGTCATTTCCGCGGTCCAGTCGGCCAGCGGCGACAGCGCGCCACGAACCGCCCGGTAATGGGTCAGGCGGCCCTCGTGCCGGTCATGCACCAGCCCGGCTTGCTTGAGCACCGCGAGATGCTTCGATACGGCGGGCTGTGAAATCCCTGCCTCGGCCGTGAGCGCGCCCACCGTCTGTTCTCCCTGCCGGCAAATCCGTTCGAATATCGCCCGCCGCGTGGGATCGGCAAGGCTTCTGAAGAGCGCGTTCTGAACGTCGGTCATGAAACGTATAACTCGTTGGCTATCGATCTGATTTATAACCAACGGGATATGGATGTGTCAACCGACCTGGTGTGAAGAGCGAACAAGGCAGGGCATCGCGGGGGCGAGCAGAGACCGGGCGGCGGATAGCGAACAGCTACAGGAAGTAGGTGGCGCCGTCGGGAACCGGAAAGGCGCCGGGCGAGGTCCGCGCCGCCTGGCGGGCGATCTCGTCAAGTTCTTCGTCGGTACGCATGGGGGAGTGGTGGACGAAGCCGACCTTCCGCGCGCCGGCAGCGCGGGCGAGGCGGATCGCGTGGGTCCAGGTCGAGTGGCCGAAGCCGCGGTACTTCTCCATTTCCTCGTCGACATACATGCAATCATAGATGAAGAGATCGACGCCCTCGATGAGCCGAAGCACGTTTTCGTCGAGCGATCCATCCGGAGCGTGCTCGGTATCGGAGATGATGGCGAAGGACCTGCCTTCCCAATCGATGCGGTAGCCGGTCGAGTTGCCCGGATGGTTGAGGGGGGCGGTTTTCAAGACGAGCCCCGGGGCCACGGTCAGCGTCTGGCCGGCGGTGAAGTCGTGAAAATCTATGCAGGAGCGGCAGACCTCCATCCTGACGGGGAACCAGGGCGGGCGAATGAATGCATCCATCATCTCCTGCGTCGTCATGGTGTTGCCGAGATGGCCGGCCCAGACATCCACGCGGTTGTCGGGCATGTACATCGGATAGAAAAACGGCAGCCCGATGATGTGATCGTAGTGACAGTGGGTGAAGAACAGATTGTAGGTCTTGACGCCCTCGCGCATCATCGCGCGCGCTGCAGGGTGAAGCCCTGAGCCCGCGTCAAACAGCAACCGGTGATCGCCGCATTGCACCTCGATGCAAAACGTGTTGCCGCCATAGCGCTGGAATTCGGGACCGGAGACCGGCAGGCTGCCGCGCACGCCCCAACAATGCACTCGAAACACCCGTTTGCTCCCTTCCGCCCGGCGAGCAGCATTCAGCCGGCGGCATAACACGTCCTCAGTATACGGAAATCATGCGAACGCTGAGTCCGATTTTCGAACAGGTCGAACTTTCGCCATATTTGGTAACCGCGCGCAAGGGGAGGTGCGCGTGTTTGGACCTTTGATCTGCGGACGCGGGCAGTTCAGCCGGCGTTCTTGATCATGGCGCGCGCTTCAGTGAGCTCGGTGGTGGTGCGGGTCAGGCGCTGGGCGAGTGAGCGCAGGATCTCGAACATCATGTCGGGATAGTCCGCGAGCAGCTTGAGAAAATCGTCCTTGCGAATGCGCAGCGCCTCGAGCGGCCCGGCCGCCCTGACCGTGGCAGTACGCGCGACATCGCAGAGGATCGCGATCTCGCCGACGATGGCATTGTCCGCCAGTTCGGCGATCTTGATCTGGGAACCGCCGGCTTCGGCCAGAATATCGGCCCGTCCCTCGAGAATGACATAGGCCGCGTCGCCCGGATCCCCCTGGCGGAAGAGGATCTCTCCGGTGCGGAAACTCACACGGTCGGAGGCGAAGGCGAGCAGCTTGAGCTTTGCCGGCGCGACGCCGGCAAAGAGCGGAACCTGCCGCAATGTCTGTACTTCATCCTTGAGCATCAACGTCATCCGGTCTCTCTTGCCGCTCCGCCTAGCGGTCCATTGTGACTAGCTGGATACAAGTTCCTTGAAGACTGTACTTTTTTCAACAAGATTCGCATGCGTGCCGTCCTCGACCAGCTTTCCCTTGTCGAAGACAAGGATGCGGTCGAACAATCCGACGAGTTCATGGTTGCTCAGGACCCAGACGACGGAGGCGTTGGGATCGCGCCGGCGGATGAGTTCGATCGTGCTCGTGACGATCTTCTGCTGGATGCGGTGATCCAGGCTCGGCAGCGGCCGGTTGAACACATAGTGCACAGAGCGCCGGATGACGGCACGCGCCAGCCCGAGCTTCTGCCGCTGGACCGATGTGAGCCGCCGGCCGCCGACCCCGACATTGTAGCCGAGGCCGATCGAAAGTGCCTGCTCGTAGAGGTCGTGGGACTTGAGTAGGTCGAGCACGATGGACCGGATACGATCCGAGCCGTCGGTATACTTGTGGCTGATGCGGCCGAAGAGAACGTTGTCCAGCAGCGTAGCCGAACTGGTGAAGCGTTGCGGATCATAGGGCTCGATCGCGCTCTTGAGGGTGTCGGGCAGGCCGGCGTGGAACTCCTTGCGGACGGCAACGATTTTCGCCATCAGCTCCGGTGTGAGCAGGCCGAAACGATGCCGGGGTTCGATATAGAGGAAGCTGAGCCGGATGATCCGGATTCGATCCTCGGCCGACACATCCGCGTAGGGTCGTCCCTTGAGCTTCTGCAGCAGCAACTGATATTGCGGGATATCGTCCGCCGTCATGAAGGTGAGCTGCTGGAAGAACGGGTGATCGGGCGGCAGGTCGCTGAACAGATCCACGGCGTTTTCGGCGATCTCCAGGCCCATCTCGTAGAGCTCGCGATCAATGCCCGAACGTGTCGCCACGCTGATGAAATAGGGGTTCTTGGCGATGGCCGGGCCGGCGAGCTCCGGGCCGGTCGGCGAACCGAACAGGAGGTTCTCGCCGATGGTCGCCTCAGTGTTGTAGGCCTCGGGATCGAAGGGGACGACCAGACTGCTCAGGTCTTCCTTTTCCAGCTCCTCGCGCAGGGAGTGGCGCAACTGCACGATGGAGCCGGCGAAGGCGGAATGCGCATCGGTGTCGACCGCGGAGCGCAGCGCCAGCTCGAAGATATCGCGAGACAACTGCACGGCATCGAGCGCTGCGCGAATTGCGCCCGGCAGCATTTCCGGCTCGTCGATGCCTGCGGCCCTGTAATCGATCCAGTCGTCGTGAATGTCGTGAATCGGATTTCCCGCCGCATTGGCTTCTCGGATCTCCCAGTTGCGGTGATCCAATTGGTCGGCCTCGTAATGCGCCGGTCTCATCGGCGCGTGCTTGAGGCCGTAGAGAAGGTTGTCGAGAAGCGTCCCCTGGAAAAGGTAGTGCTCGGCGGAGACATAGGTGAGCTGCCGGCCGACGACCGAATCGGGCAGGGCGAGAATGTCGTCCTTGCCGAATGTGACCTTGCCGGATTCCGGCCACAGGACACGACCGAAGGCGTCCGCCACCGCTTCGCCGCCGGCGGCGGCCGAGCCGATGACGGCGACGGTCTCGCCCAGCGCCACGCTCAGCGAGACATTCGAGACCAGCCGCGCACCGGAGTCGTCGCTCAGCGACAGGTTGACGGCCGAAATCGACTCCTCGCGCAGGGGCACGTCTTCGCTTGCGACGTCCTGCACCGCCTTGTCGATGAGGTTGTCGACGCTGAACTGCTCGACGACCTGGGTATACTTCACCTGCACGTCCTGGCGAAGCTGGTCCCAGTCGATCAGTTCCTTCAGCGGGCCCGGCAGGTCCTTGTAGGCCGTGACGACAGCCACCAGCTGGCCGATGTCGAGCTGGCCCTTGAGCGCGAGATAACCGCCGACGACGTAGAACAGGAAGGGCGTGACCGAGGCGAGAAAATTGTTGATGAACTTGACGAGGAATTTCCACTGGTAGAGATCGTAGCGGATCTTGAAGATCCGGCCCAGGCGGCTGGCAATGTCCGCGCGCTCGTAATTCGTGGTGTCATAGCTGCGGATCGTGGAAATCCCATCGAAGATCTCGCTGATCCTGCCGGAGAGTTCGCGTGCGGTGAGCTGGCGCTCGCGGCCCAGCACGAGCAGGCGCCGGCGCATGCGCGGTATGATGAAGCCCTGGATGGCGACCATGCCCGCGGCGATCAACCCGAGCCACACGTTCTGCACGAAGATGAAGAACAGTGCCGTGGCCGCCTGGCCGCCGAGCAGGGCCGGCGATACGAAGGCTTCACCGGTGAAGCCGCCGAGGGGCTCCACTTCGTCCTTCACCATGCTTGCGACTTCGGCGCCCTTGACCCGCTTGAACTGGGCCGGGGGGAAACGGAGCAGGCGGTCGACGAGTTCGAACCGGATGCGCCGGAGCAGCCGCTCGCCGAGCCGGCCCTTGTAGGTGTTGATGTAGAGCTTGAAGAGGCCGTTGATGACAACAAGCAGGAGGAAGACGGCGCTCAGTGCATAGAGCGTGCCGAAGCGATCAAGCTGGAAGCCGCCGAACAGGTCGACTTGGCCAATGAAGGGCAGGTCGAAAGAGATTGCCATGAAGGTCTGCGTGGCCGACGGATCCTCGAAGCCCTTTCCCTGGATCGGTCCGTTGACGATCTGCTTGGGCAGGTCGAAGGACATGAAGTAGGGGATCATCGACAATGCGACGATGAGGAGGATCCAGAGCTGCTGCTTCCTCGTGTGGGTCCAGATGTATCGGGAAAGGCGACTTTCCATCAAAATCCCTTGGGATCGGAACCGGCTGGCGAGAGGTCGGCTGACACAAGATAGGTCGCGGCGTCGACAAATCCAACCCCGTTTTCTCACCCGGAACGGGCGCCAAAAACTGCGCGAAGTCAAGGAAATTGTGTGCCCGCACAAGGTCTTCCAACGGATTGAATGCGGGTGGGTGGTGCAAGCCGAAAATCTGCTTGCTCCGCCCCGTTTCGTTCCACCAACCCGATGCGCCGTTGCTTGCACTCGATCGACGGCCAGCCTACAACGGCGCCATGACAAACACACTTTTTCCCTCCCCGCCCTCGGCTGCCGACTGGCGCGAAAGCGCCTTTGACCTGATGCGTGGCGTCGCCGCCTACAGTGGCAGTCCGCTGATGTCGGGTCTCGCCGCAGTGCTGGGCAAGCATCCCGAGGCCGACCTCGGCAATGCGTTCAACCACAAGCAGGTCGGCAGCAAAATGTGGGCGCGCGACGCGCTGCACGAGACGCTTGGCCGGTCGCTGGGCAAGATCGTGCTGCTCGGCGGCTGGTACGGCATATTGGCCGCGATCCTGTTCGACGATTCGAGTTTCGATATCGACCACATTGCAAGCTACGACATCGATCCGGCGGTGGGGTCGGTGGCGGAGACGCTCAACCAGGCTTGGGCAGATCGGTTCTCGGCGCTGACAGCGGATATGTATGCGCTGGACTACGCCGCGCTCGGGGCAGACCTGGTGATCAACACGAGCTGCGAGCATATTGCCGACCTGAGCGCCTGGCTTGCGCTGCTTCCGCGCGGCGTGCGGGTGATGCTCCAGTCGAACGACTATTTCAGCGAGCCGACGCATATCAACTGCGTTCCGAACCTTGATGCGTTCGCGGCCCAGGCCAAACTCTCGCGGCTTGATTTTTTCAGGCAGCCTGAAGATGAAGAAATACACCCGGTTCATGCTGATCGGGTCGGTCTGATCAATCGAGGCCGGCGAGGATCTCAGCCGTGCGCTCGGCGCCACCCAGGTCGAGGCCGTGATCCGGCCGGCTGCGGGCGGAGAGTTCAGCCCTGATTGCATCGGTCATGGTCTTGACCGTCAGCAATGATTCGTCGACGACTGCCGCAAGGCCTCTTGCCGCAAGCCGCTCGGCGCGCACCTGCTGTTCCGTCTCGCCGCCGGTCGTGAACGGTATCAGAACGGAGCCGCAGCCGGCGCGCAGGATGTCGCATACGGTGTTGTATCCGGCCTGGGAAACCGACACGCGCGCTCCCCTCAACAGGCTCGCAAAATCGCGGCGAAACCGGAAGAGCTCGGCATTGGCCGGCTTGCCACGGGCAATGTCGTCGTAATCGGCCTGCGGCAGGTTGGGGCCAGCGACCAATGCCCAGCGCAGGTCGTCCGGAAGGTGTCGTGCTGCAGCCGCCGCGGCCCTGATCAGTCCGCTGCCGACAGCCCCGCCGCCCGCCGACACGATGACGTCGAATGTCTCGACCGGCGGCGGCGGCGGTGGCGCGCTCACCAGGCCGGTATAGACGATCCGGTCCGAGATGCGGCTGGCGAGTGGAAACGTGTCTTCCAGCCGGGCGAAGGAGGGATCGCCATGCACCAGGACATGGTCGAAATAGCGTTCGACGAGATCGACGCTCTCGTGGTCGCGACCGGGCTTGGCGCGCTGTTGCAGAATGTCCCGCACCGAGCATGCCACGCGCGGTCGATCCGGCATCGCCATGATCTCGTCGAGCAGCGGCAGCAGTTCGAACCGGACCTGCCGCCGTCCGAAGGGGAAGGCCTCGATCAGCACGATGTCGGGGCGGCACCGGCGGAAGGCATCGAGCAGGGCGTCGCGGCGCATCGCTTCGAAGGCGGCATCGATCGGCCGACCCGAAGCGTCGACAAGGCCGGAAAAGCCGGCGTCGCCGGAGGCGATGGCGGGCAGCGCGACATGCCTGACCTCCGCTCCGGGAAAGCCTTCGACGGGGAGGCCGCCAGTGACGACCGTGATGTCGAGCCCATGGCGTGCCGCGGCGCTCGCGATGCGGCTGGCGCGGGCGAGGTGACCGATGCCCAGGAGGTGCTGGACGTAGAAGAAGACCTTGCGGGGCGGGTTCAAGAGACTTTTTTTCCATTCCGCTTCAAAGAGTTCGACGAGCTGGCGGATGCTGGTGTGGAAGTCGAAGTCGGCGCGCACGCGGGCCTCCGCGGCAGCGCCGAGCGCGTGTCTCTGCGCGGGATTGCGGATCAGGTCCGAAAGCGCCGCAGCCAGCGCGGCCGGATCCTCCGGCGGGACGAGGCGGCCGTTGAGGCCATCGGTCAGCAGTTCGGGCACGCCCGATATGGTGGTCGAGACGCAGACCAGTCCCTGGCTGCAGGCCTCGACGATGACATTGGGCAGGCCGTCGCGATCGCCGTTCGGGGTGATGCGGCAGGCAAGCGCGAACATGTCGGCGCTGCGATAGGTCGCGAGCACGTCCTTCTGGTCCATCGCGCCGCGCCAGCGGATACGGTCGCCAATGCCGAGGTCGTCCGCCTGCGCCTTGAGGGACCTGATGACGTCGCCATCGCCGATGTGCTCGAACCGCCAGTGAATCTCATCCGGAAGGCGGGCCAGCGCCCTGAGCAGGATGTCGTAGCCCTTCTTGGGCACGGCGCGACCGACGCTGACGATGCGCACCGGGTCGGACGGATCGCTGCCGTCACGGGGTGATCGCGTCCCCTCGAAGGGACCGAAACGGGCGAGGTCGAGGCCATGGTAGCTGAGATGCACATTGGCGTCCGGGCCGCCGAGTTGGCGCAAATGCTCATAGCCGGTTCGCGTGCACGTGACGGTCCATCGGTTCGTGGTCAGTTTGCCGGCAAGCTCCCAGTCCGGGGAGGTCCAGATGTCCTTGGCATGGGCCGAGCATGTCCAGGGAATGCCTGACATCATGCTGGCATAGGCCGTGGCGGAAGCCGGCGTGTGGATGAAATGGGCATGAAGCCAGCCGACACCCGGCGGAAGCTCGGCGGCAAGCACGGCAGCCTGGCCGAAGCGGCGGATGCGGTTGCGGGTCGGGTCCTTGCGAAAGTCCCGTGCCGTTGCGACGAGGGCCTTCCAGAAGCCGGGTCGCGGCAGGACCTTGAGGACGGATCGGAGGACGCGCCACGGCTCGTCATGGAGATATTCCGGCAGATACATGACCGGCGCGCTGATCTCGTCATGCACCGGATGGCGTTTGCTGTCCGTCGGGCGACGCAGCGCCACCAGCGCGAGGTCGAGGCCGGCACGCTCCAGTCCGAGAATTTCCTGCGCGATGAAGGTTTCCGAAAGACGTGGATAGCCCTTCAGGACGATGGCGATACGGCGGCGTTCAGGCAATCCCGCTCATCCCTTGACAACGGCGAGATGGTCGGGATGGCGACGGTCGAACAGCCGGCCGACGATCTGGGAGATATGCGGCAGGCCCTCGAGCCGGATGCTCTCATGCGCGGTCACAGACGGCGGCTGTCGCGTAAGCAGGCGGCGCAAGGCGTCGGCCATTTTCATCGCGTCGGCGGATTCCTCGGGTCGCAGCATGTCGACCAGGCCGAGTTCGCTGGCCCGGGTGGCGCGGATCAGTTGCTCTTCGCGCGGCTGGACACGGGGCACGATCAGCGCCGGCTTGTCGAAGGAGAGGATCTCGCAATAGGTGTTGTAGCCGCCCATCGCGACCACGGCCTTGGCGCCGGCGACCAGTTCCTCCATGCGGTTGTCGAATTCGATGACCTCGACGAAGGGCAGGGAGGAGGCCTTCCGGGTCAGCTTGAAGCGCTTGCGGGCCGGCATGTAGGGCCCGAGAACGACCAGCGCGCGATGATCGAGGCTGCGGTCTTCCTTGTAGGCATTGAGCACGTCGCGCACCAGGTCGGCGCCATCGCCGCCGCCGCCGGTGGTCACCAGCACATAATCACCGTCCGGCCGGCGCTGGGTGGTCTCTTCGCGTGGAACGCTGCGCTGGAGGAAGCCAACGAAATTCATCTTGTTGCGGACCACATCCGGCACCTCGAGGCCGACCAGCGGATCGTAGAAGTCCGGCGGGCCGTAGACCCAGATATGGTCGTAATATTGCGCGATCTTGGGCATGACGCCCTTGCGCTTCCACTCCGCGTCGAGCAGGTGCGGCGCGTCCATGACTTCGCGCAGGCCAAGCACGAGGGTGGTGCCGCGGGTCTTGAGATAGGTCAGCGTCGACTCGACCTCGCCCTTCATGCCCATCGGTTCCTTGTCGACGATGAAGATGTCGGGCTGGAAGGTTTCGGCGGTGTGGCGGATGATCGCCTCGCGCATCTTCAGCGTTTCCTCGAGGTCGCGGTGGCGTTCCATCGATTCATACTCGCCGTTGCGCAGCTTGATGACGCTCGGGATCTTCACGAAGTCGACGCGCGCGCGGTAGTCGAAGGCGCCCGCGATCGTGGCACCGGAGATGATCATGATTTCCAGCCCGCGATAGTCCTCGACGAGGGCATGCGCGATCGTCCGGCAACGGCGCAGATGGCCGAGACCGAACGTGTCGTGGCTGTACATCAGGATGCGGGCATCCTCCACGCGACGTGTCATGAGTGGCACTCCGGCTTGATTTCGCACATCACGGCAATCCGTTCTCTACGCATCCGCATGACGAACTCCGTTTTACTTATAGGGGTCGGCGGCATCGCGGAGGCCGTCGCCGAGGAAGTTGAAGGCCAGGATGACCAGGATCACCGGTATCACCGGGAACATCAGCCACGGGTAGAAGGCAATGACGCTGACGCTTCTCGCCTCGGTCAGCAGGATGCCCCAACTGGTGATCGGCGCCCTGAGGCCAAGACCGAGAAAGCTGAGCGCCGTCTCGCCGAGGATCATGCCGGGAATAGCGAGGGTGGCGGTGGCGATCAAGTGCGACATGAAGCCCGGCACGAGATGGCGACCGATGATGCGACTCGTCCTGGCGCCCATCAATTGTGCAGCCAGCACGTAGTCCTCCTCGCGGAGCGACAGAAGTTTCGAGCGCACCGCCCGGGCCAGACCTGTCCAGTCGAGGAGGCCGAGGATCGCTGTGATGCCCAGATAGATCAACATGGGGCTCCAGGTGACGGGCATGATGGCGGCCAGCGCCATCCAGAGCGGTATACTGGGGATTGATTGTAACACCTCTATGATGCGCTGCACAATAAGATCGAAGACGCCGCCGTGGTAGCCGGCCAGGCCGCCGATCACGATGCCGAGAACGAAGCTGACCGCCACGCCGAGAAGGCCGATCGTCAGCGATACGCGTGCGCCATAGAGTACCCGGGAGAAGACGTCACGCCCCAGGCGATCACTCCCCATCAAATAAAATTGACCGCCCTTGGCCGGACAGACGAGGTGAAAGCTGCCTTCGACGAGTCCCCAGAACCTGTAGGAGTCGCCGGAGCAGAAGAAGCGGAGCTTTTCCACCTTGGCGGTGTTGTCGACATAGTTCCGCCTCAGCGTGTTCATGTCGAGCGTCATGTCGCGACCATAGACAAAGGGGCCGACGAATTCTCCCTGATGGAAGAGTCGCACCCGCTGCGGCGGGGCGTGGATGAAATCGACATTGCGCGTATGCAGGTTGTAGGGCGCCAGGATCTCGACGATGGCGACGACGAAATAGAGCGCCAGCAGGAATATCGCCGAGACAACGGCGAGTCTGTGCCGCTTGAACTTCCACCAGATGAGACGGAGCTGCGACGCGCGGAAGACATGCTCCTGCTCCGGCGTCATCTGCTCGATCGAATAGGGATCGAACGGCGCGTCGGAGACATAATGTTCGAGCGGCGCACCGGGCGCGGGCAGGGGAGAGTGGGTCATTTCGTGCTCCCTCCCTGTAGCCGGATACGCGGATCGAGAATGGCGAGCGCAATGTCGGATACCAGCACGCCGATGACCGTGAGGAAGGCGAGGAACATCAGGAACGAGCCGGCGAGATACATGTCCTGGCTTTGCAGGGCCTTGATCAGCATGGGACCTGTGGTTTCGAGCGACAGCACGATTGCAGTGATTTCCGCGCCGGAGATGATCGCCGGCAGGATCGAGCCGATGTCGGAGATGAAGAAATTGAGCGACATGCGCAGCGGATACTTCATCAGGGTCTTGAAGGGATGCAGACCCTTGGCGCGCGCCGTGACGACATACTGCTTCTGCAACTCATCGAGCAGGTTGGCGCGCAGCTTGCGGATCATGCTGGCCGTGCCGGCGGTGCCGACGATGATGACGGGAATCCACATGTGCTCGGCGATCGACCTGGCCTTCGCCCAACTCATCGGTGCGTTGAAATACTGTTCGTCCATCAGGTGGCCGATGGAGGTGCCGAACCAGATATTGGCGAAATACATCAGGATCAGCGCGAAGAGAAAATTCGGGATTGCAATGCCGATCAGGCCCATGAATGTCAGGCCGAAATCGCCCCAGCTATACTGATGCGTGGCCGAGTAGATACCGATCGGAAAGGCGATGATCCAGGTGAAGATGATGGTGACGAAGGATACGAGAACCGTCAGCCACAGCCTGTCGCCGACCACTTCGTTGACCGGAAGCTGATACTCGAAGGAGTAGCCGAAGTCGCCCTGCAGCATGCCGGCGACCCAGTAGAAGTAGCGGATGACCGGCGGCTTGTCGAAGCCGTATTCCTCACGCAACTGCTCGATTTCCTGCAGGTCCACCGCCTCACCCTGGGCGGCGAGATCGGCGATGTAGCTTTCGAAATAGTCGCCCGGCGGCAATTCGATGATGGTGAAGACAAGCGCCGATATGATCAGCAGCGTCGGGATCATCACCGTGATACGCCAGAGGATGTATCTGAGCATCGTCAGGCCTCCCGCTCGAGCCAGAACGTATCGGGCTTGTAGACGCCCAGATAGCATGTCGGGTCAAAGCCGTAGAGGCCCTGGTCGGGAACGTTGCGCAGGTGCGCTGACCGCAGGACCGGCTGCCGCGAGGCGTTGACGATGCCGATGGAGAAGACCTGCTCGGAGTAGAGATCGAGCATCTTGCTCCAGACGGCCCTGCGCTCGGCCATGACCGTGGTCTTCTTCCAGTCCTCGAGGAGTTCGACCAGACGGACCGCCTCTGGCAGGTCCGGTGGCGTTCCCTTTTGCCCGTTCGAGAGGTAATACATGCCCCATACCGGCCATTGCAGTTGCTCGTCGGCGGTGGGCGCGAGCATTCCGGGGTTCATGTCTGCCGTGGGAACGCCGTTGTCGAGGCCGGACCACATCGACATCATGATCTGGCCGGCCATGGCGCGGTTGCGGAAGATGTCGCGCTGCGAGGTCTTGATGAAAAGCGAGATGCCGATCTGCCGCCAGTGATCGGTGACAAGTTCGAGCACGTCGGTCTCCAGCGTGCTCTCACCGGCGGTCTCGACGATGATCTGCGCCATGCGTCCGTCCGGCAGCATCCGGAAGCCGTCGTCGTCCCGGTTGGCCAGGCCGGCTTCGTCGAGCAGCCTGTTGGCAAGATCCGGATCATGCTGGCTCCAGGCCGACCGGTAGCGCGGCTCGAACAGAGGGCTTTCCGGGAGAATCGAATCGGCACTTTCGGCGGCGAGGCCGTAGAAAACCGCCTTGTTGATTTCGGTCCGGTCGATGGCGATCGACAGCGCCCGCCTGACGCGGACGTCCTGGAACAGCTTGCGCCAGCCGTCGTCGGCGCTGTTGAGGTTGGGCAGCAGGGATACGAGAGAGCCTTGCGTCTTGGTCCAGAGACTGACCTTGACCGGATAGCGGCTCTCGGAGTCCTTGAGGAAGGCGTAGTCCGTGAAATCGATGCCGGTGAATTGCAGGTCGCTCTCGCCCGCCCCGGTCTTCGCCGCAATGATCTCCGATGAACTGACATTGAGGATCACACGGTCGAGATAGGGCAGTTGCAGGCCGTTTTCGTCGACGCGATGGAAGAAGGGGTTGCGTTCGAATACGAACTGCTCGGACGGCGGTGCGGTGGTGTTGCGCCAGGGATCGAGCGTCGGCAGGTCGGGGTTCTCGGGCCGGTAGCTGCGCGACATCTTGGTGTGGAGATCGCGCCAATGCTTTGCGCGATACTGCTTGATGAGCGCAGAGAGACGATTGGCGTCCTGGTGCTTCTCGTGGAACTGCTTGAGGTATTTCGCCGGCATCACCACCACGATGGGCTGCGGCGCTGCGAGCTTGGGGAGGAAATCCGGATTGGGCGCGGGCCAAGTGTAGCGCACGGTGTAGGTATCGACGACCTCGAACACTGGCGGCTTGCCCTCGGCGAGCAGTTCACGCGGGAGCCCGCCGCGCCTGAGATCCTCGTCGAGGATCACATCTTCCCAGGCATAACGGAAATCCTCGGCGGTGAGGTAGGATCCGTCGGACCAGCGGTGTCCCTCGCGGATCTTGAAGGTGAACACCCGGTCGCCCTCGGCGGTGAAGCTCTCGAGAACATCGGGATGGAGGTTGAGTTTCTCGTCGTAGCCGACCAGCCGCGCATAACCATTGATGGTCATGAGACGGGTGTCGCGCTGGCTGCCGACGAGCATGCGGATATCGCCGCCATATCGGCCGGGCTTGCGGCCCATGGCGGCAAGGTCGATGACGCGCGGGTTCTTGGGCAGGCGGTCGGCGATGTCGGGCAAGGCCGCGGCGCGAAGCCGGTCATGGAGGAAGGGTGGCTCCAGCGTGTCCGCGGGTGCCTGTCCGCGGGCGAGACCGGGAAGGGACAGAGCCACCATCGAGCCGAGAAATGTGCGACGGCGCATCATGGGGTCAATTCCGCGATGTTGGCCGTCTGGCGCGCCAGAACCATGTGTCCATTGCCGATGTCGGCGAGCGAAAGCGCGTCCTCGCCGCTCTCTTCGCGAAACTGCGCGGCCCAACTGTTCATCTCGCGGGCGCCGCCGCTGCGGAGCGCTTCGAAGTCCAGCGGCCGGTCGAGATCGGGGAACGGAACAGCGTTGAGAAGCGCGCGGGTGTAGGGATGCGCCGGCGCTCGCATGAGCGTTTCGCGGGGCGCCAGTTCGACGATGCGGCCGGCGCACATGACCGCGATGCGGTCGGCCATGTAGTCGACGACGGCGAGGTTGTGGGAGATGAAGATGTAGGTCAGTCCCAGTTCGTTCTGCAGGTCTTTCAGCAGGTTGAGGATCTGGGCCTGGACGGACACATCGAGCGCCGAGACAGGCTCATCGCACAGTAGCAGGTCCGGACCGAGCGCGAGAGCGCGCGCGATGCCGACGCGCTGGCGCTGGCCGCCGGACAGTCCGTGCGGATAGCGGTTGAGGTGCCGGCTGCCGAGACCGGTTGCCTCAAGCAGATCGACGACCTTGTCCTGGCGCCATCTTGCGTCGCCGCGATCGTGGATTTCGAGCGGCTCGGCAACGATGTTCTTGATCGTCATGCGCGGCGAGAGCGAGGCCACAGGATCCTGGAACACCATCTGGATGCGGGCGTGCAGCGTCTGCAGCGCATCGCCCCTGGCGTGGAGCAGGTCGATCGGGCCTTCCGCCGCATTGAACATGACCGAGCCCGAGTCCGGCGTGATGGCCCGCATCAGGATCTTCGACAGCGTGGTCTTGCCACAACCGCTTTCGCCGACCAGGCCGAGACATTCGCCGCGCCTGACATCGAAGCTCACGCCATCGACGGCCCGGAAGGGAGGGGCCGCGTTGCCGCCGAACCAGCCCGACTTGCGGCTGCCAAAGGTCTTGACCACGTCGCGCACGGACAGCAGCACGCCGTCGTCCTTGGGAAGCGGCTTGCGGTCGTTCTCCATCAGCTTGCCGGCGTCGACCCGCACATCGCGCAAGGCCTTGAGCCGCTCGCCGGGCCGCATGTCGAAATGCGGGACGGCCGCCATAAGCCCCTTGAGATAAGGATGGCTCGGGCTGCGGAAGATCGACTCGACCGGCCCGGCTTCCATGATCTCGCCGTGATAGATCACGATCACTTCGTCTGCGACATTGGCGACGACGCCGAGATCGTGGGTGATCAGCAGCATGGCCATGTCGAGCTTTTCCTGGAGCTCGCGTAGCAACTGGAGAATCTGCGCCTGGATCGTGACGTCGAGCGCGGTCGTCGGCTCGTCGGCGATCAGCAGCGCGGGCCTGCAGATCAGCGCCATGGCAATCATCGCGCGCTGGCGCATTCCGCCGGAGAGTTCGAACGGATACATGTCATAGGCGCGGGCGGGATCCTTGAAGCCGACGAGGGACAGCATCTCGATCGTCGAGTCGCGCCGATCGGCCCGGGACTGCGGCGTATGGATCTTCAGCACTTCGGAAATCTGGTTGCCGATCGTGTGCAACGGCGACAGAGACGTCATCGGTTCCTGGAAGATCATGCCCATGCGCGCGCCGCGCAGCGCCCGCATCTCGCGGCCATCCTGCGGGAGCGTCGCGAGGTCGATCGGTGGCTTGTCCAAGGCGGCGTCGTGAAAGACGATCTTGCCCGCCACGGTCGCGGACTTCGGCAGAATGCCCATCACTGCCTGGCTGATCACGGATTTTCCGGAACCCGATTCACCGACCAGCGCCGTGACTTTGCCGGGCAACACGCGAAGATCCGCCCGCTTGACCGCGTCGATCTTGCCGCCCAGCAGAGAAAACGAAATACTCAGGTTCTCGACCCGCAACAGGTCGGATGCCGGCGCCATGATGCGGGCCTTCCTCGTCAGTCTTTTTTGTCAGTTCCCCGGGAAAAAATGCTAACGCACTCCGGCGCGCAAGTCCACCGCAGGTCTCAGCAAAAAGCGCGACTGTACAATGACGAGAAAAATTTCGCTCATTCAACAGGTTGAAGAGTTTTCAAGCAGGCAAAGCGCCGAGCGTCCCAAGACATCGGCTGCTTTGGGGCTGCGCCTGAAGTCATCGTAGTAGAGTGTCCACAGGCCATCGGACGCGGCCCGATAGGGACCGAACTTGAAGTACTGGTTGTCACCGAGAGGCGGGTCGTTGTGGCCGATATAGCCCTTGATCGTCACGATCCATTTGTCATTGGCAAAGATCTCGATATGGCCCGAGCCATCCGGGCCCGGCTTGGTCATGATGGCGAAGTCGATCCAGCCTGAATCCGGCGGCGGCAGGGGGTTGCCCCGGTCGATGACCTCTATCCTGTTAGTGCAGGCGTTGAACAGCGCGCCGTCCTCGGGCTGCCAGTTCGCGTCCGTCGCCACCAGGGCCCGCATCTGGTTGGTATCCGGGCGCATCCAGACGGCGGTCTCACCCGGGCCGCATACGGCCGGCGTGCCCTTGGGTTCCTGGCGCAGCGGCGCGAAATGGTTTGCCTCCACCGTCGCAAACAGCCTGCCTTTGCGCAACCTCAGGGCAAGGAAAGGGCTGAAGTCTCCGGGCGCACCTGGATCGATTTCGCGCTTCCACTGCGCGATGAGGTAGCGGTGATCATCCTGCGGCACGGGATCGGCGAACCTGACGGCAAAGCCGTACCAGATAG
The DNA here is from genome assembly GCA_019739215.1 of Rhizobium sp. Taxonomy (GTDB): domain Bacteria; phylum Pseudomonadota; class Alphaproteobacteria; order Rhizobiales; family Rhizobiaceae; genus Rhizobium_E. The sequence goes on along the minus strand of JAHHDR010000045.1, from coordinate 26,956 downwards.
GGGTGAAATAGGGCACGCGCAGGTTCGGCCGTTCCCAGATCTCGGCGCGCTCGCTGCAACTGTCGGCGCCGACATTGCAGCCCGGGCGCACGGAGAGCTTGAGCGCTCCCCTGCCGTCACGGCCGGCGGTGCCGTCGAATTCGACGATCCCGGCGCGCTGTTCGGCATTGTCCTTGTAGTAGAGCCCACCCTGCGGAGAGAAATGCTCCCCCTCGAAACTGTCGAAGAGGGGGGTCTTGTAGGCGTCGTCCGCGATGGTTTCTGCGCTGGTGAGAACGGATGTCAGGAACATGGCGAGCGCGACGACCTTCTTCATTGCAGGAAATTGGCTCCCGGACCGGCCGGCTTCTGTTGGCGGGAATTGCGATAGAGCAACATCACATGTTCGGCTTCGGATCGGAGGTCAAGCCCCTTCTTCTGCGTCGACTCCATCGGCGATGCCGTCATGTTGCCCTCGCCGGGGGCAAAGAGCGACAGCTTTTCCTGAACGCCGCGCAGTCGGCGCTCGCCGAGCGGCAGCCAGTCGCCGCCGCAATAGGTGGCGAAGGCCTGGCTGGCGATGACCGGTCGGCCGAGAGTCTTGGTCAGGCCCTGCAGCCGATGGACTTCATTGACCGCGCCGCCGAAGGCCGAGAAGGTGAGCCGGTCCTGCAGGCCGACATTGCCGAACATGACGTTGCCGACATGCAGCGCGATGCCGTACTTGACTTCGCCGAGCCGTTCGCTTCTTCGACCGGCATTGAGGTCGGCCATGCGCGCGGTGGCCTCCCGGACCGCGGCCATCGCGGCCTGTGTGGCGACTTCCGACGGGCCGCGATGCCGGTCGCAGGGATAGACTGCGAGGAAGCCGTCGCCCATGAAGCTCAGGATCTCGCCGCCATTGCGGTTGAACGGCGCTGCGATGGCATCGAAGAAGGTGTTGAGCGTGTCGATATAGACCTGCCGGCCGGCCTTTTCGGCGAGGGCCGTCGACCTGCGCATGTCGGCCATGACAAGTGCTGCCCGGATCGTCTCGCCGTCGCCGCGGCGCACCTGGCCGGAGAGCACGCGCTGGCCGGCATTGCCGCCGAGATAGGTGGTCACCATATTATCGGCCAGCTTGCCGAGAACCGCCATCTTCGCCGCCACCGCGAGATGGCTCTGGATGTGCAGCAGGGCGTCGATCACCTCTTCGCTGAAGCCGCCCGGGGCGTCGGTTGTCCAGGACCCGACCATGCCGCGCGTCGTCTCCTCGTCGAAGGACTGCACGAAGGCGAGGTAATCGGTGCCGTTCATCGCCTTGAGGTCGTCGAAGATCGCGAATTCCGATGGCGCAAGCGCATCGATCCGGCGGCGGAGGTGGGGCAGGCCGTTGGCCAGAAGGTAGTAGTAGGGGCTGCTGACGAAGCGCGTCTTGTCAGCCTCGCTTCCGTCGGGCCTGAAGCCTTCAATCTCGACGCCCTGGCCGCGCACCCAGGTGAAGCCGAGCGCATCGTAGAGCGGATGAAGCATGGAAAAGCTCAGATGCACCCTGAGCAAGGGGACGCCGGCAGCCGCGAGGCGCTCGCAGAGGCCATGGACGAGCGACTCCAGATCGCTGCCCCTGAGCGCCGACTGCTGCAGCCACAGCGAGACGCGTTCGATCAGGGACTCGGAAACGTTGGCGCGAGGGATGATCATGGTGCCACTGGTCCTTCTGTCCTTCGGTGCCGTGGTCAGCCCCGGCGTCCTCGCCCACCACTGATTGCGTGCGGTGCAACGCAATATAGTGCGGCTGGAAGCGGCTGCCAGTTTGACGAACCCAACTTTACCTAGATTTACAAAAGGCAAGACCGAGAAGGCGTCAGGAGGGAGGCGATCGGGGCGGCCGGCCTTGACTTTGGCACGTCGAAACCGCAACTGAGAGCCCTCACAAACCGGCGGAACCCATGACATCCAACGACACGACGAACCCGCACGCAGAGCTTCTCGGACGCATCGAGGACAGGTCCGCCAGGGTCGGCGTGATCGGTCTCGGCTATGTCGGCCTGCCGCTTGCGATGACGGCGGCACGCGCTGGTTTTTCTGTGACCGGCTTCGACATCGACCCGACGAAAATCGTCAGCATCGCGGCGGGCCGGTCCTATATCGAGGCGGTGTCGGCCGAGACGCTTGCTGAGTTCTCCGCTGGAGGACGGTTTGTTGCGACAACAGATTTCTCGGGACTGGCCGATTGCGACGTCATCGTGATCTGCGTGCCGACGCCGCTCACCAAGCACCGCGATCCCGACCTTTCCTTCGTGACGCGGACCAGCCGGACGATCGCCGACACGCTGCGGCAAGGGCAACTGGTGGTGCTCGAATCCACGACCTATCCGGGCACGACGGACGGGGTGGTCCGCCCGATCCTTGAGGAAACCGGCTTGAAATCGGGCCGCGATTTCTTTCTCGGCTTCTCGCCGGAACGGGAAGATCCCGGCAATGCCCAGTTCCGCACGTCGACGATTCCGAAGGTGGTTGCTGGCGACGGGGCCGCGGCGTCGACCGTGGTCGAGGCGTTCTACGGCGCGGCGGTCGAGCGTGTCGTGCCCGTCTCTTCGACCGCGACAGCGGAGGCGGTCAAGCTTACCGAGAACATATTCCGCGCTGTCAACATTGCGCTCGTCAACGAGTTGAAGGTCGTCTACGAGGCGATGGGGATCGATATATGGGAAGTGATCGACGCCGCCAAGACCAAGCCGTTCGGCTACATGCCCTTCTATCCCGGTCCGGGGCTGGGCGGACACTGCATTCCCATCGATCCCTTCTACCTGACCTGGAAGTCGCGCGAATACGAATTGCCGACCCGGTTCATCGAACTTGCCGGCGAAATCAATTCGGCGATGCCGCGCCATGTCGTGGACCGGCTTGCCGAGGCACTGGACATGCGCGCCGGCAAGGCGTTGAGCCGGTCGAAAGTGCTGGTGATCGGGCTTGCCTACAAGAAGAACGTCCCCGACATCCGCGAGAGCCCGTCGCTCAAGCTGATCGAGCTTATCGAGGCTCGGGGCGGACACGCGAGCTATCACGACCCGCATGTTCCCGAAGTGCCGCCGACCCGCGAATACGGTCACCTCAGGGGGCGGCCGTCGGTGCCGCTGACCGAGGACGTCGTGTCGGGTTTCGACGCAGTCCTGGTGGCGACGGACCACGATGCCATCGACTATGCAGCGCTTGCCGGTTGGTCTGAACTCATCGTCGATACGCGCAACGCCTTCGGTCGCCGCGCGCTGGCCGGCGGTCACATCATCAAGGCGTAGCGGCCGACAAGGCTTGAGGGGCGAGGCCGCTTTCCTTCAGCCTGGCCGCAGCCAGCGCATAGCCCCCCGCGGCACCGTCGATGAAATGCATGTGATCGCGGTGCATGGGATTGAGCACGAAACAGGTGATCAGCGCGGCGTCCTGTCGATGCAGCCCATAGCGGCAGACCCCGTTTCGCGCGGCCTCCTTCAGCAGGGCCTCGATGCGTGCGAAGCTCGGACCATCCACGTCGACCGTCATCTTCAGGCCGTCGTCGAACTTGCGGAAGTCGCTGTTGTCGGACACGTCGCGCTTGTAGAGACGCGCATCGAAACTGCCCAGCCTGACGTTCAGGCGGGCAAGCAGGTTTCCGAGATGGTACTGGCCGAGAATGGCGAGTTTCTTCAGGAATTGGGAGCCCTGGGGCGCGGTCGTGCGGGCCTCCCATTCCAGGCTCTCGCGGGTCAGTCTCGGTGTCGGGCCGCTGGCTGGCACTGGATGGCCGGCGCGTTCCTCGCTCGACACGATCGCGACAATGGCCGTGATCAGATCCCGGAATGCACTGTCGTCGCCACCGCGCACCGGCACCGCGATGATGGAGACAATCTCGCCGTGCCGCGACGGAATGGGGCTCCAGCGGCAGGACAGGCCGTTGAGGTCCGGCCGGGTGTTGGGGGCGGCCTTGGCGATGCCGTAGTGGCCGCTCTTCATCTGGGCCTCGGCCCATGTCGCGCCGCCGCCAGCGAACATGGCGTAGGAGGCATGCTCGCTGACCTTGTATCTTGCGACAAGGACGTCGAACCCCGCCTTGCGGATGTCGGAAAGCGGAATGACGGCAGCGCGCATGTCGAGTCCCATCTCCTCGTCCGCCCAGGTCCGAACCGCTGCAATAGCGGCGCGCGCGCCCTCAAGCCCCGATGGCGGCACGGCCACGGTCGCGCCATCGCCGCCGAAGACGAAGGGAAGGTCCGCATCGCCGGACGCGTTGAGCACGGCGGATATGATCGCTGCGCCGGCGATATTGACGGCCTTGTAGTTGCCCGCGCCGATCGCCCCGGTCGAGTTGACGATATCGCCGGCGATCAGCACCCAGTCGTCCGGCAGGGGGCGGTAGTTCTCGAGGTTGGTTACGCCTTCGAAGTCCTCGAAGACCGGCACTGTATCGAAAAATCTGTCGCTGCTCGCATCCATGCGCCGGACACTATCACGATCGTTCTCGGGAAGCGACGGGCTCAGGGAAGCAGCAGGATATCGAACTGCTCCCGATCGCGCGGTATATCCCGGACCTTCATCCGTTCCTCGCTGTCGTCATTGTAGAAGACGAAGCACTCCTCATAGTAACCCGCGAGAAAGGCAACGAAGTCCGCGGATTTTTCCGGTCCGTAGAAATCGCCGGTGAATTCCATGTGAACGGGAATGCGACGCATGAAGAGGGACTGCATCGATCGGCAGGCAACGGGCTCGTAGCCTTCGATATCCATCCAGACGGCTCCCACATCCGCCTCCGCGACGCCGGCACGCGCGAGGATTTCGGGGACGGGAAGGGCCGGAACGACGATCCTGCGGTCCTTGACATGACGGGAGTGCGGGCTGCTCTTGCCGTGATTGTCGGGATGAAGGAAGAAGTCGATGGTGCCCTCGCTTTCGCCAGCGGCAAAGGGCATGCGCCTGACGAGGGATGCCAGGCCATTCTGCCGGACATTCTCTTCCAGAAGCTCGAAATTGCGCGGATCCGGCTCGACGGCGACGATCTGGTCGAAGGCGCCGGTGAGCGCGAAATAGACGGTATGCGAGCCGATATTGGCGCCGATCTCGAGCAGCGCCTTGCCCTCGACGTCAATGCCGAGTTCCGCGAGCTTGCCCATCATACGACCGACATGGTCGCGATCGAAATGGTTCTTCACGAAGATGCTGCGGCCAAGATAGTCCTCCGGCGAGAAGGTCATCAGGTGGTCGCCGCAATCGACGGTCATGAAGCGGGTTCGCGGTCCGATGGCCTTGATCAGCAGGTCCCGTCCGTAGCGGGTGTCGAAGAACTTGAGCGCAAGCCTGTCACGCCATTTCCGCAGCCGCACTCTTCGTCCTTGGCCCAAGCCAGCATCCTCAATTATCGACGGTCTGTTCACGGCTTAGCAAATCCCGCCGATATTGCTACGGGAGAATCGATGGCATAGGTTTAGGCCAGGATACGGAGTCCGCAACACGTCCATGATCAGCACCGTCGTCAAATCCAGGGTGCACATAATTTCGGGTCTTGTCCTCGCCGTCTTCCTCGCGAGCCATTTCGCAAATCATGCGCTCGGCATCGTTTCCGTCAGCCTGATGGAGCGCGGACGGGGAATTTTCAACATCCTCTGGCGCAGTTCGCCGGGCACAGTCCTGCTCTATGGCGCGCTGCTGGCGCATTTCCTGCTGGCGCTCGATGCGCTCTGGCGACGGGGTTCGCTGCGCATGCCGGTTGCCGAGGCGCTGAAGATCGGGTTCGGCCTCGCCTTGCCGCTGCTGCTCGCCGAGCACGTCATCGCGACACGGCTCGAATACACGATGACCGGTTTTGTCCGCGGCTATCCGGAGGTGCTGCGCGCGATCAATGTATCGTCGGGAAAGGTCGCGCTCTATGCGGCGGTCCTGGTCATCGCCTGGGCGCATGGCTGCCTCGGTATCTGGTTCTGGCTGCGCGGACGCGCCTGGTTCCAGCGCTTTGCGCCGGTGTTTCACATGATGGCCGTGGTGGTTCCCTTGCTGGCGCTGACCGGCATGTTCTCCGGCCTTCGCTGGGCCGCGGCGATGCCCGCGACGGCCAATGACGTCGCGCCGCTGGCATTGTCGACGATCTACGCGATCATCAACTTCTTCTACCTCGGTTTTGCCATGCTGGTGGTTTCGATCGTGCTGCTGAAATTCCTGCCGAACAAGACGCGGATCCGGATCCGCTACCCGGGCGGCAGGGTCGTGGCGGTCGATCCGGGGACCAGCGTGCTCGAGGCAAGCCGCTCGGCGGGCATACCGCATGTCTCAGTCTGCGGCGGGCGCGGGCGCTGTTCCACCTGCCGAGTCCGGGTTATCGAGGGCATGGAGGGGCAGCCGGAGGCGGAAAGCCGGGAGCGGGCCACGCTCAAGAGCATATCGGCCGCGCCGGACGTGCGTCTGGCCTGCCAGTTGCGCCCGACGCGAGACCTTACCGTCGCGCCGCTGGTCGATGCCGGATCGGTTCCGCGGATCGTTCGACCGGCGCAGGATTCCGCCGCCGGGCAGGAGCGCCTGGTCGCAGCGCTGTTCTGCGACCTCCGGGGGTTCACCGAACTGTCCGAACGCAAGCTGCCTTATGATGTCGTCTTCCTGCTCAACCGCTACTTCGCGACGGTCGGACGGGCGGTCGAGGACGCGGGCGGCGTGGTCGACAAATATATCGGCGACGGCGCGATCGCCCTTTTCGGGCTCGAGACCAGTTTCCCCGTGGCGTGCCGCCAGGCGTTGATGGCGGCGGTGAAGCTGGGCGAGGGGATCGAGGAACTCAACGCCGCTTTCCAGTCCGAACTGCAGACGCCGCTCCGGATCGCCATCGGGCTGCATGCGGGGCCGGCGGTCGTCGGGCAGATGGGGCATGGCAAGGTCTCGTCGCTTACGGCCATCGGCGACACGATCAACACGGCGAGCCGCCTTGAGGGACTGGCAAAGGCGCGCAATGTGCAACTCGCCGTCTCGGCCGATCTGGTCAAGCTTGCTGGCGTTTCGATACCGGAACACACCAGCGAGGCCATCGAGATCCGGGGGCGGGAGGCCAAGCTCGAAACCTGGATCGTGTCCCGCGTCAGCGACATCGCCGAGGCGGTCCGGGTTCCCGAAAGCGTGAAGGCCACCGCCTGATCAGTCCGGCAGGAACAAAGTGCGATCCTGCCGGGCCAGTTGCACCAGTGCTTCGGAAATGATCCGGATGCGCTCCACGCCACGCAGGTCCTCGTGCACCGTCAGCCAGTAGCTGCGCGTGATCCTGTCGGCGGGCAGGATCGGCACAAGATCCGCCCGTCCGGCGCATATGAAGGCCGGGAGCATGCCGAGCGTCGAGCCGCTGCGGACCATCTCGACATGGGCGACGACGCTGGTGCTCTTCACGGTCGGTTGCATCCGGACCCCGTCGAAGACGAGATAGTCGAGCAGCGGCGTGTAGAGCAACTGAGGAATGTAGCCGCAGAGACGGTGGGACTGCAGGTCGGCGGTCTCGGCCGGGCGCCCATGGCGGGCGAAATAGGCCTCGGTGCCGAAGAACTGCAGGACATAGTCGGTCAGTTTCCTCACAGCGATATTGCCGAATTCCGGACGATCGAGGGTGATGGCGATGTCGACCTCGCGCGTGGCGAGCGAATAATTCTGCGGCAGCGCGACCAGTTCCAGCGCGATCTCCGGATAGGCCTCCGCCAGTCCGCCGAGCCGGCCGGCGAGGTAGCCGACCCCGAGCCCTTCCGGCACGCCGATCCTGACGGTCCCGACGCGCGAGCCCTGCATGGCCTCCAGGACGGCGAGATCGGAGAGCAGACCGGATTCGAGACGCTCGGCGGTGCGGCGCAGTTGCTCGCCAGCGGCATTGATGCCGAGGCGGCGGCCGGCCCGGTCGAACAGGCGGATCGCGAGCCGGTTTTCGAGATTGGCCAAGCGGCGGGAAACGGTGGAATGGTCGAGTTCAAGCTGGCGGGCGGCCTCCGAGACGGTGCCGGCACGGGCGATGGCGAGGAATATCCGCAGGTCGTCCCAATCCATTTCAGCTTCCATGCACCTTGCTTGTGCAAATTTCGGCGTTGATACCGGAGGCGTTTGGTAGAACGATCGGGTGAGGCAGGCAAGTGATTGCTGGGAGGATCAGGTGGAGAATCGGCTTGAGGGCGACTACGACTATGTGATCGTCGGGGCGGGGACGGCCGGCTGCATCCTGGCCAACCAGCTATCGGCCGACCCGAGCAACCGCGTCCTGCTGCTCGAGGCCGGCGGTCGTGACAACTGGATCTGGTTTCACATTCCCGTCGGCTACCTGTTCGCGATCGGCAACCCGCGCGCCGACTGGATGTTTCGCACCGAGGCGGAGCCGGGCCTCAATGGCCGATCACTCGCCTATCCGCGCGGCAAGGTGATCGGCGGCTCCTCGGCCATCAACGCCATGATCGCCATGCGCGGCCAGGCCGCCGACTATGACCATTGGCGCCAGCTCGGCTTGACCGGCTGGGGGTGGTCGGACGTGTTGCCGCTGTTCCGGCGCATGGAAGACCATTTCCTCGGCGACAGCGAGCATCACGGCGTCGGCGGCGGCTGGCGGGTGGAGCCGCCGCGGATTGCCTGGCAGGTGCTGACCGCGGTGCAGCAGGCGGCGGCGGAGATGGGAATTCCGGTGAGCCCGGATTTCAACACCGGCGACAACGAGGGTTCGGGCTATTTCCACGTCAACCAGAAGACCGGGCGCCGCTGGTCGTCGGCACGGGGATTCCTGAAACCGGTCCTTTCGCGCACCAACCTGCGGCTTGAAACCGGCGTCACGGTCGAGCGCCTGCTGTTCGAGGGACGCGCCGTTACCGGTCTCCGCTTCCGCCAGCACGGGGCGACGAAGTCGATCAAGGCGCGTCGCGAAGTGATCCTTTGCGCCGGCTCCATCGGGTCGACACAGATCCTGCAGCGCTCCGGGATCGGCCCCGGTGAATGGCTTGCGCCGCTCGGAATCGAAATGGTGCATGAGGTCAAGGGGTTGGGGCGCAACCTTCAGGATCATCTTCAGCAACGCGCAATCTATAAGGTGTCTGGTGTCAAGACCCTCAACGAGACCTATCACAACCTGATCAAGCGCGGGATGATGGGGCTGGAATACGCCCTTCTCCGGCGCGGGCCATTGACCATGGCGCCATCGCAGCTCGGCATCTTCACACGCTCCGACCCGTCGCAGGAGCGGCCCAACATCCAGTTCCACGTCCAGCCGCTGTCGCTCGACAAGTTCGGCGAACCGCTGCACCGGTTCCCAGCGATCACCGTCAGCGCCTGCAACCTTCGGCCCTCGTCGCGGGGCGTCATCCGGCTCAGAAGCGCCGATCTCGATGCGCCGCCGATCATCGCACCGAACTACCTGTCGACCGACGACGACCGGCAGGTTGCCGCCGATGCAATCCGGGTGACGCGGCGGCTGATGCGGCAGGCCGCGCTGGAGAGGTTTGCCCCGCAGGAATACCTCCCCGGCCCTGACGTCGGCGACGACGACGCGGCGCTGGCCAAGGCCGCGGGCGACATCGGCACGACCATCTTCCACCCGGTGGGCACGGCAAAGATGGGGCTGTCGTCAGACCCCTACGCGGTTGTCGACGCGCGGCTGCGGGTGCATGGTCTGTGCGGGTTGCGCGTCGTCGATGCCTCGGTCATGCCGACCATCACCTCGGGCAATACCAATACGCCGACCTCGATGATCGCCATGAACGGTGCTTCGATGATCATCGAGGATGCGAAAGCGGCGGTGGCATGACCGAAGCCGCGACAAGGGAGTGAGGCATGGATTTCGGACGGACGGAAGAAGAGCGCGCGATCTTCGACATGGCCCATGCCTTCGGGCAGGAGCGGATCGCACCCTTTGCCGGAGAATGGGAGGCGGCGGGGACCATCCCGCGCGAATTGCTCGCCGATATCGGGGCGCTGGGTCTGGGCGGGATCTACGTTTCCGAAGACCAGGGCGGTTCGGGCCTGAAGCGGCTCGACGCCGCCCTGATCTTCGAGGCACTGTCGATGGCCTGTCCGGCGGTGGCGGCCTTTGTGTCGATCCACAACATGTGCGCGTGGATGGTCGACCGCTATGGCTCTGCCGACTTGAAGGCGCGGCTGCTGCCCGAGATGTGCGCGATGACCTCGGTGGCCTCCTACTGCCTCACCGAGCCCGGATCGGGATCGGACGCGGCGGCCTTGCGGACGCGCGCGGCAAAGACCAATGACAGCTATGTCCTGTCCGGCACCAAGGCATTCATTTCCGGCGGGAACTACTCGGACCTCTATATCGTGATGTGCCGGACCGGCGTCGACGGTCCGCGGGGGATCTCGACCGTGGTCGTGCCGAGCAGCAGCGCCGGGCTCAGCTTCGGCGCGCCAGAGAAGAAGATGGGCTGGAAGGCGCAACCCACCGCGGAGGTCCAGTTCGACGCATGCGCGGTGCCGCTTGACAACCTGCTCGGCGAGGAAGGACAGGGGTTCCGCTATGCGATGGCCGGGCTCGACGGCGGCCGGCTCAACATCGCCGCCTGCGCGCTCGGCGGCGCCCAGGCCGCACTCGACAAGACCGTCGCTTACATGAAGGAGCGCAAGGCCTTCGGATCGAGGCTCGCCGAGTTCCAGGCCCTGCAGTTCAAGGTCGCGGACATGGAGACCGAGTTGCAGGCGGCGCGGATCTTCCTGCATCAGGCGGCGTGGAAACTCGACACCGGGGCGCCCGATGCCGGCAAGCACTGTGCCATGGCCAAGCGCTTCGTAACCGATGTCGCCTTCGAGGTCGCCAACAGCGCGCTCCAACTCCATGGCGGCTATGGCTACCTCGCCGATTACGGGATCGAGAAGATCGTGCGGGATCTCCGCGTCCACCAGATCCTCGAGGGCACGAACGAAATCATGCGCGTGATCATCGCGCGGCAGATCTTTGCGGATTGAGGAGATGATGGAAGCGGATCGGAATATCCATGTACGGGTCGAGGGTCGTGTCGGGCGCATCACGCTTGCGCGGCCGCAGGCGCTCAATGCCGTCAACCAGCCGATTGTCGACGCGATGACGCGGGCACTGCTCGCCTGGGAGCGGGACGACGCCGTGAGTCTTGTCCTGGTCGACGCGGACGGCGAAAAAGCGTTCAGCGCCGGCGGTGACCTCGCCTTCGTCTATCGCTGCGGCAAGGCAGGCGACATCGACGGTCCCAATCGATTCTGGCGCGACGAGTATCGGTTGAATGCCCTCATTGCGCGCTATTCGAAGCCTTATGTCGCCGTCATGGACGGCATCGTCATGGGCGGCGGCGTCGGGATCTCCGCGCATGGCTCGCACCGGATCGTGACCGATGCATCCATGGTCGCCATGCCGGAATGCGCCGTCGGCCTCGTCACCGACGTGGGCGGATCCTGGCTGCTGAACAAGGCTCCCGGCCATATGGGCGAATATCTCGGCCTGACAGGTGCGCGGATGAAGGGAGAGGATGCGATCCATGCCGGCTTTGCGGATCACTATGTCCATCGCCGCAGGCTCGACGACCTGAAGGCGGCACTGGTGGATGCGGGGGACGTATCCGTGCTCGGCCACTTCGCCGAGGCCCCGCCGCCGTCGGAACTGGCGACACACCAGCCCGACGTCGACCGGATCTTTTCGGCGCCGTCCCTGCCGGAGATTCTCGACCGGCTCCGCGCCGAGGGATCGGATTGGGCTCGGAGATCGCTCGAAGCGATCGAGAAGGGGTCGCCGCTTTCGGCGCTGATGATCCTGTGCGGGATTCGCGGCGCCACGTCGATGGAGACGGCACTGCGCAACGAGTACCGCTTCGTGTCGCGCGTGCTTGAGCACGGTGATTTTCTCGAGGGCATTCGCGCCATCGTCATCGACAAGGATCGCAAGCCGGTCTGGCGTCATGCCGGCATCGCGGAGGTGCCGCCCGACCTGTTCGCCCTGATGCAGAGCATGGCGGAGGGCGGCGACATCGATCTCGACAGGTGGGAGGATCAGCCATGAAGATCGGCTTTTTCGGACTGGGCAACATGGGAGGGCCGATGGCGTCGAACCTCGCCAGGGCCGGGCACGAACTTACCGGATACGATCCGGTGGGCACGACGGCGGAGGGTGTCGTCGCGGCGCAGAGCGCGACGGAAGCGGTGGCCGGCCAGGATGTCGTCATCACCATGCTGCCGAATGGCAAGATCCTGCGTGACGTCTACGACGAGATCGTCGGACACGGCGCGCAGGGTGCGCTATTCGTCGATTGCTCCACGGTCGATGTCGACAGCGCGCTCCATGCCCATGCCAGGGCGCGCGCGGCTGGCATCGACAGTCTCGATGCGCCGGTTTCTGGCGGGATCTCGGGCGCGGCCGCGGGCACGCTGACCTTCATGGTCGGGGGCGATGCGACGGCCTACGCCCGCGCAGTGCCGCTGTTCGACATCATGGGGCAGAAGGCCGTGCATTGCGGCGCCGATGGCACCGGGCAGGCCGCCAAGATCTGCAACAACATGATCCTCGGGATCTCGATGATTGGCGTCTGCGAGGCGTTTGCGCTGGCCGACAGACTCGGCCTCGACCGGCAGAAGATGTTCGATGTCGCCTCGACCTCGTCGGGCTCCTGCTGGGCGCTCAACAGCTATTGCCCGGCGCCCGGCGTCGGTCCGAAAAGCCCCGCGGACAACGGCTACAATCCCGGCTTCGCGGCCGAGCTCATGCTCAAGGACCTGATGCTGAGCCAGGCGGCGGCCGAAGTGGTGAATGCGCCTACCCCCCTTGGCGCGGCCGCGGCGGCGTTCTATCAGGCATTCGTCGACCATGGCGGACGGGGCAGGGATTTCTCCGCCGTGCTGCCGAGGCTGACTGAAATGAAGCGCGGAGAAGAGCCATGAGCCAACCCCTCAATGAACCCCTGAATGAACCCCTGGTCGTCACCCGGGATGGCGGGGTGGTGCTGGTGCGGATGAACCGTCCGGAGGTGCTCAACGCGCTCAGTTCCAAGGTGCTGAAGGACCTCGTGGAAACGCTCAGGCCGCTCGATCGCGACCCAGGCGTCGGCTGCATCGTGCTGACGGGAACCGAGAAGGCTTTCGCCGCCGGCGCCGACATCAAGGAGATGGCCGGCAAGGCCTACATGGACATGTTCCATGAGGACTTCTTCGCGGGCTGGGAGGATTTCTGGCGGCTCCGGACTCCGAAGATCGCCGCGGTCTCCGGCTTCGCGCTGGGCGGCGGCTGCGAACTGGCGATGATGTGCGACACGATCTACGCCTCGAAGTCTGCGAAGTTCGGCCAGCCCGAGATCAAGCTCGGCGTCATTCCCGGCATGGGCGGCTCGCAGCGCTTGACGCGGCTGGTCGGCCGGGCCAAGGCGATGGACATGATCCTGACCGGCCGGATGATGGATGCCGAAGAGGCCGAGCGCAGCGGGCTCGTCGCGCGGATCTTCGAGAACGACCAGCTGATCGACGAGGCGATGAAGGCGGCGAGGACGATCGCTTCCTACGGCAAGGCGGCGACGGTCGCGGCGCGGGAAGCCGTGGACCGGGCGGACGAAGTCTCGCTCCGGGAAGGTCTGCTGTTCGAGCGGCGGGTTTTCCACTCGTTGTTCGCCACCGAGGACCAGAAGGAGGGCATGGCCGCCTTCGTCGAGAAGCGCCCGCCGAATTTCAAGGGGCGATAAGAGATGACGACTGTGTTCGAATGGCTCAACGAACCCGAGACGTGGGAGGGCGATTCCACGCACCTCACGCTCACAACGGGACAGAAAACGGACTTCTGGCGCGAGACCTTCTACGGCTTCGTCCGCGACAGCGGCCATGCCTGGCTGGCGCCGGTTTCCGGCGACTTCTCCGCCACCGCGTCCTTCAAGGGCGTCTATCAGGAACTCTATGATCAAGCTGGAATGATGCTGCGGATCAATGAGACGCAGTGGATCAAGGCCGGGATCGAATATACCGACGGGCTCATGCATTTCAGCGTGGTCGTCACAAGCGGCGTTTCCGACTGGTCCGTCATCCCGCTCCATTCGGTGGATGCGGATACGGCCGTCTTTGTACGCCTTACCCGCCATGGCGATGCAGTCCGCGTGCAGTTCCATCTTGGCGACGGCAAGTGGCAGATGGCGCGTCTCTGCCCCTTTCCACCGGACGATGCGCAGGTTGGCGTTACGGCCTGCTCTCCCGAGCGGAAGGGCTTTCAGGCCGGCTTCCGGGATATACGGATCGGGCCGCCGATCCCGCGCAATCTTCACGACGACTGAGTTCATCCTTGTCTGCACCGTTTGCCGGGCGATTGACGCAGGGAACGCGCGGACGATATGTAGGCCCGATATCCCTCATGACGTCATCCTCTCGCTGGATGCCGGGCAAGCGTGGCAGGCGGGACGATGACATCGGATGCAATCGGGGCGAAACCGAAGGCGAAATCGCGGCGGGCAAGCGGCCGTCCGACCCTGTCCGACGTGGCCGACCTTGCCGGCGTCGGCTCGATCACCGTCTCGCGGGCATTGCGCGACCCGTCTCGCGTCTCGCCGGAACTGCGGGAGCGTATCGATGCCGCGGTCAAGGCGCTCGGCTATGTGCTCAACCCCAATGCAAGGGCGCTGGCCTCGGTGCGCTCCGACGTCATCGGCGTCCTGATCCCGTCCATGACCAACAATGTCTTTTCGGACGTGGTTCGCGGGATCCATGATGGTCTCGGCGGATCGCCGTTGCAGGTTCAGTTCGGCAATACGCACTACTCCGCCGAGGAGGAGGAGCGACTGCTCGGCGTGTTTCTCAGCCAGCATCCTTCGGCGCTGATCGTCTCCGGCATCGACCAGTCGCCCGGGGCACGGCGCTTGCTGGACAGTGCCGGCTGCCCTGTCGTGCAGATCATGGAAGTGGGCGAAGACCCTGTCGACATGATGATCGGCTTCTCGCATTTCGACGGCGGCCGGGCGGTGACGCGGCATATGCTGGAGAGCGGACGGCGGCGCATCGCCTTTCTCGGTGCGCGGATGGACCCGCGGTCGACCCGGCGGCTTGCCGGCTATGCCGAGGCGATGACGGAAGCCGGGCTCGCCGACGACAGGCTGGTCACGACCACACGCAAGCCGTCGAGCGTCACCAATGGTGACGCTCGACGGCTTGCGTGTGGTCGTGACCAGCCTGTCGTCGGCGAGCCCGGCTTCCGTCATCGCCTCGGCATAGCCGGCAAGCCGCCGGGTCGACCGCGGGTCCATCCGCGCACCGAGAAAGGCGATGCGCCGCCGTCCGCTCTCCAGCATATGCCGCGTCACCGCCCGGCCGCCGTCGAAATGCGAGAAGCCGATCATCATGTCGACAGGGTCTTCGCCCACTTCCATGATCTGCACGACAGGGCAGCCGGCACTGTCCAGCAAGCGCCGTGCCCCGGGCGACTGGTCGATGCCGGAGACGATCAGCGCCGAAGGATGCTGGCTGAGAAACACGCCGAGCAGTCGCTCCTCCTCCTCGGCGGAGTAGTGCGTATTGCCGAACTGAACCTGCAACGGCGATCCGCCGAGACCATCATGGATCCCGCGAACCACGTCCGAAAAGACATTGTTGGTCATGGACGGGATCAGGACGCCGATGACGTCGGAGCGCACCGAGGCCAGCGCCCTTGCATTGGGGTTGAGCACATAGCCGAGCGCCTTGACCGCGGCATCGATACGCTCCCGCAGTTCCGGCGAGACGCGAGACGGGTCGCGCAATGCCCGCGAGACGGTGATCGAGCCGACGCCGGCAAGGTCGGCCACGTCGGACAGGGTCGGACGGCCGCTTGCCCGCCGCGATTTCGCCTTCGGTTTCGCCCCGATTGCATCCGATGTCATCGTCCCGCCTGCCACGCTTGCCCGGCATCCAGCGAGAGGATGACGTCATGAGGGATATCGGGCCTACATATCGTCCGCGCGTTCCCTGCGTCAATCGCCCGGCAAACGGTGCAGACAAGGATGAACTCAGTCGTCGTGAAGATTGCGCGGGATCGGCGGCCCGATCCGTATATCCCGGAAGCCGGCCTGAAAGCCCTTCCGCTCGGGAGAGCAGGCCGTAACGCCAACCTGCGCATCGTCCGGTGGAAAGGGGCAGAGACGCGCCATCTGCCACTTGCCGTCGCCAAGATGGAACTGCACGCGGACTGCATCGCCATGGCGGGTAAGGCGTACAAAGACGGCCGTATCCGCATCCACCGAATGGAGCGGGATGACGGACCAGTCGGAAACGCCGCTTGTGACGACCACGCTGAAATGCATGAGCCCGTCGGTATATTCGATCCCGGCCTTGATCCACTGCGTCTCATTGATCCGCAGCATCATTCCAGCTTGATCATAGAGTTCCTGATAGACGCCCTTGAAGGACGCGGTGGCGGAGAAGTCGCCGGAAACCGGCGCCAGCCAGGCATGGCCGCTGTCGCGGACGAAGCCGTAGAAGGTCTCGCGCCAGAAGTCCGTTTTCTGTCCCGTTGTGAGCGTGAGGTGCGTGGAATCGCCCTCCCACGTCTCGGGTTCGTTGAGCCATTCGAACACAGTCGTCATCTCTTATCGCCCCTTGAAATTCGGCGGGCGCTTCTCGACGAAGGCGGCCATGCCCTCCTTCTGGTCCTCGGTGGCGAACAACGAGTGGAAAACCCGCCGCTCGAACAGCAGACCTTCCCGGAGCGAGACTTCGTCCGCCCGGTCCACGGCTTCCCGCGCCGCGACCGTCGCCGCCTTGCCGTAGGAAGCGATCGTCCTCGCCGCCTTCATCGCCTCGTCGATCAGCTGGTCGTTCTCGAAGATCCGCGCGACGAGCCCGCTGCGCTCGGCCTCTTCGGCATCCATCATCCGGCCGGTCAGGATCATGTCCATCGCCTTGGCCCGGCCGACCAGCCGCGTCAAGCGCTGCGAGCCGCCCATGCCGGGAATGACGCCGAGCTTGATCTCGGGCTGGCCGAACTTCGCAGACTTCGAGGCGTAGATCGTGTCGCACATCATCGCCAGTTCGCAGCCGCCGCCCAGCGCGAAGCCGGAGACCGCGGCGATCTTCGGAGTCCGGAGCCGCCAGAAATCCTCCCAGCCCGCGAAGAAGTCCTCATGGAACATGTCCATGTAGGCCTTGCCGGCCATCTCCTTGATGTCGGCGCCGGCGGCGAAAGCCTTCTCGGTTCCCGTCAGCACGATGCAGCCGACGCCTGGGTCGCGATCGAGCGGCCTGAGCGTTTCCACGAGGTCCTTCAGCACCTTGGAACTGAGCGCGTTGAGCACCTCCGGACGGTTCATCCGCACCAGCACCACCCCGCCATCCCGGGTGACGACCAGGGGTTCATTCAGGGGTTCATTGAGGGGTTGGCTCATGGCTCTTCTCCGCGCTTCATTTCAGTCAGCCTCGGCAGCACGGCGGAGAAATCCCTGCCCCGTCCGCCATGGTCGACGAATGCCTGATAGAACGCCGCCGCGGCCGCGCCAAGGGGGGTAGGCGCATTCACCACTTCGGCCGCCGCCTGGCTCAGCATCAGGTCCTTGAGCATGAGCTCGGCCGCGAAGCCGGGATTGTAGCCGTTGTCCGCGGGGCTTTTCGGACCGACGCCGGGCGCCGGGCAATAGCTGTTGAGCGCCCAGCAGGAGCCCGACGAGGTCGAGGCGACATCGAACATCTTCTGCCGGTCGAGGCCGAGTCTGTCGGCCAGCGCAAACGCCTCGCAGACGCCAATCATCGAGATCCCGAGGATCATGTTGTTGCAGATCTTGGCGGCCTGCCCGGTGCCATCGGCGCCGCAATGCACGGCCTTCTGCCCCATGATGTCGAACAGCGGCACTGCGCGGGCGTAGGCCGTCGCATCGCCCCCGACCATGAAGGTCAGCGTGCCCGCGGCCGCGCCCGAGATCCCGCCAGAAACCGGCGCATCGAGACTGTCGATGCCAGCCGCGCGCGCCCTGGCATGGGCATGGAGCGCGCTGTCGACATCGACCGTGGAGCAATCGACGAATAGCGCACCCTGCGCGCCGTGTCCGACGATCTCGTCGTAGACGTCACGCAGGATCTTGCCATTCGGCAGCATGGTGATGACGACATCCTGGCCGGCCACCGCTTCCGTCGCGCTCTGCGCCGCGACGACACCCTCCGCCGTCGTGCCCACCGGATCGTATCCGGTAAGTTCGTGCCCGGCCCTGGCGAGGTTCGACGCCATCGGCCCTCCCATGTTGCCCAGTCCGAAAAAGCCGATCTTCATGGCTGATCCTCCCACCTGTCGAGATCGATGTCGCCGCCCTCCGCCATGCTCTGCATCAGGGCGAACAGGTCGGGCGGCACCTCCGCGATGCCGGCATGACGCCAGACCGGCTTGCGATCCTTGTCGATGACGATGGCGCGAATGCCCTCGAGAAAATCACCGTGCTCAAGCACGCGCGACACGAAGCGGTACTCGTTGCGCAGTGCCGTCTCCATCGACGTGGCGCCGCGAATCCCGCACAGGATCATCAGCGCCGAAAGCGGCGACCCCTTCTCGATCGCTTCGAGCGATCTCCGAGCCCAATCCGATCCCTCGGCGCGGAGCCGGTCGAGAATCTCCGGCAGGGACGGCGCCGAAAAGATCCGGTCGACGTCGGGCTGGTGTGTCGCCAGTTCCGACGGCGGCGGGGCCTCGGCGAAGTGGCCGAGCACGGATACGTCCCCCGCATCCACCAGTGCCGCCTTCAGGTCGTCGAGCCTGCGGCGATGGACATAGTGATCCGCAAAGCCGGCATGGATCGCATCCTCTCCCTTCATCCGCGCACCTGTCAGGCCGAGATATTCGCCCATATGGCCGGGAGCCTTGTTCAGCAGCCAGGATCCGCCCACGTCGGTGACGAGGCCGACGGCGCATTCCGGCATGGCGACCATGGATGCATCGGTCACGATCCGGTGCGAGCCATGCGCGGAGATCCCGACGCCGCCGCCCATGACGATGCCGTCCATGACGGCGACATAAGGCTTCGAATAGCGCGCAATGAGGGCATTCAACCGATACTCGTCGCGCCAGAATCGATTGGGACCGTCGATGTCGCCTGCCTTGCCGCAGCGATAGACGAAGGCGAGGTCACCGCCGGCGCTGAACGCTTTTTCGCCGTCCGCGTCGACCAGGACAAGACTCACGGCGTCGTCCCGCTCCCAGGCGAGCAGTGCCCGCGTCATCGCGTCGACAATCGGCTGGTTGACGGCATTGAGCGCCTGCGGCCGCGCAAGCGTGATGCGCCCGACACGACCCTCGACCCGTACATGGATATTCCGATCCGCTTCCATCATCTCCTCAATCCGCAAA
Source organism: Rhizobium sp. (assembly GCA_019739215.1). Classification (GTDB taxonomy): domain Bacteria; phylum Pseudomonadota; class Alphaproteobacteria; order Rhizobiales; family Rhizobiaceae; genus Rhizobium_E. Next base: position 7,740 of record JAHHDR010000045.1, on the reverse strand, counting down.
GATCTGCCGCGCGATGATCACGCGCATGATTTCGTTCGTGCCCTCGAGGATCTGGTGGACGCGGAGATCCCGCACGATCTTCTCGATCCCGTAATCGGCGAGGTAGCCATAGCCGCCATGGAGTTGGAGCGCGCTGTTGGCGACCTCGAAGGCGACATCGGTTACGAAGCGCTTGGCCATGGCACAGTGCTTGCCGGCATCGGGCGCCCCGGTGTCGAGTTTCCACGCCGCCTGATGCAGGAAGATCCGCGCCGCCTGCAACTCGGTCTCCATGTCCGCGACCTTGAACTGCAGGGCCTGGAACTCGGCGAGCCTCGATCCGAAGGCCTTGCGCTCCTTCATGTAAGCGACGGTCTTGTCGAGTGCGGCCTGGGCGCCGCCGAGCGCGCAGGCGGCGATGTTGAGCCGGCCGCCGTCGAGCCCGGCCATCGCATAGCGGAACCCCTGTCCTTCCTCGCCGAGCAGGTTGTCAAGCGGCACCGCGCATGCGTCGAACTGGACCTCCGCGGTGGGTTGCGCCTTCCAGCCCATCTTCTTCTCTGGCGCGCCGAAGCTGAGCCCGGCGCTGCTGCTCGGCACGACCACGGTCGAGATCCCCCGCGGACCGTCGACGCCGGTCCGGCACATCACGATATAGAGGTCCGAGTAGTTCCCGCCGGAAATGAATGCCTTGGTGCCGGACAGGACATAGCTGTCATTGGTCTTTGCCGCGCGCGTCCGCAAGGCCGCCGCGTCCGATCCCGATCCGGGCTCGGTGAGGCAGTAGGAGGCCACCGAGGTCATCGCGCACATCTCGGGCAGCAGCCGCGCCTTCAAGTCGGCAGAGCCATAGCGGTCGACCATCCACGCGCACATGTTGTGGATCGACACAAAGGCCGCCACCGCCGGACAGGCCATCGACAGTGCCTCGAAGATCAGGGCGGCGTCGAGCCGCTTCAGGCCCGAACCGCCCTGGTCTTCGGAAACGTAGATCCCGCCCAGACCCAGCGCCCCGATATCGGCGAGCAATTCGCGCGGGATGGTCCCCGCCGCCTCCCATTCTCCGGCAAAGGGTGCGATCCGCTCCTGCCCGAAGGCATGGGCCATGTCGAAGATCGCGCGCTCTTCTTCCGTCCGTCCGAAATCCATGCCTCACTCCCTTGTCGCGGCTTCGGTCATGCCACCGCCGCTTTCGCATCCTCGATGATCATCGAAGCACCGTTCATGGCGATCATCGAGGTCGGCGTATTGGTATTGCCCGAGGTGATGGTCGGCATGACCGAGGCATCGACGACGCGCAACCCGCACAGACCATGCACCCGCAGCCGCGCGTCGACAACCGCGTAGGGGTCTGACGACAGCCCCATCTTTGCCGTGCCCACCGGGTGGAAGATGGTCGTGCCGATGTCGCCCGCGGCCTTGGCCAGCGCCGCGTCGTCGTCGCCGACGTCAGGGCCGGGGAGGTATTCCTGCGGGGCAAACCTCTCCAGCGCGGCCTGCCGCATCAGCCGCCGCGTCACCCGGATTGCATCGGCGGCAACCTGCCGGTCGTCGTCGGTCGACAGGTAGTTCGGTGCGATGATCGGCGGCGCATCGAGATCGGCGCTTCTGAGCCGGATGACGCCCCGCGACGAGGGCCGAAGGTTGCAGGCGCTGACGGTGATCGCTGGGAACCGGTGCAGCGGTTCGCCGAACTTGTCGAGCGACAGCGGCTGGACGTGGAACTGGATGTTGGGCCGCTCCTGCGACGGGTCGGAGCGTGTGAAGATGCCGAGCTGCGATGGCGCCATGGTCAATGGCCCGCGCCGGAGAAGGGCGTATTCCAGCCCCATCATCCCGCGCTTGATCAGGTTGTGATAGGTCTCGTTGAGGGTCTTGACACCAGACACCTTATAGATTGCGCGTTGCTGAAGATGATCCTGAAGGTTGCGCCCCAACCCCTTGACCTCATGCACCATTTCGATTCCGAGCGGCGCAAGCCATTCACCGGGGCCGATCCCGGAGCGCTGCAGGATCTGTGTCGACCCGATGGAGCCGGCGCAAAGGATCACTTCGCGACGCGCCTTGATCGACTTCGTCGCCCCGTGCTGGCGGAAGCGGAGACCGGTAACGGCGCGTCCCTCGAACAGCAGGCGCTCGACCGTGACGCCGGTTTCAAGCCGCAGGTTGGTGCGCGAAAGGACCGGTTTCAGGAATCCCCGTGCCGACGACCAGCGGCGCCCGGTCTTCTGGTTGACGTGGAAATAGCCCGAACCCTCGTTGTCGCCGGTGTTGAAATCCGGGCTCACCGGAATTCCCATCTCCGCCGCCGCCTGCTGCACCGCGGTCAGCACCTGCCAGGCAATCCGCGGCGGCTCCACCCGCCAGCCGCCGCCGACGCCGTGATGCTCGCTGTCGCCGAGGAAATGGTCTTCCATGCGCCGGAACAGCGGCAACACGTCCGACCACCCCCAGCCGGTCAAGCCGAGCTGGCGCCAATGGTCATAGTCGGCGGCCTGGCCGCGCATGGCGATCATGGCGTTGATGGCCGAGGAGCCGCCGATCACCTTGCCGCGCGGATAGGCGAGTGATCGGCCATTGAGGCCCGGCTCCGCCTCGGTGCGAAACATCCAGTCGGCGCGCGGGTTGCCGATCGCGAACAGGTAGCCGACGGGAATGTGAAACCAGATCCAGTTGTCACGACCGCCGGCCTCGAGCAGCAGGACGCGGTTGCTCGGGTCGGCCGATAGCTGGTTGGCCAGGATGCAGCCGGCCGTCCCCGCCCCGACGATCACATAGTCGTAGTCGCCCTCAAGCCGATTCTCCACCTGATCCTCCCAGCAATCACTTGCCTGCCTCACCCGATCGTTCTACCAAACGCCTCCGGTATCAACGCCGAAATTTGCACAAGCAAGGTGCATGGAAGCTGAAATGGATTGGGACGACCTGCGGATATTCCTCGCCATCGCCCGTGCCGGCACCGTCTCGGAGGCCGCCCGCCAGCTTGAACTCGACCATTCCACCGTTTCCCGCCGCTTGGCCAATCTCGAAAACCGGCTCGCGATCCGCCTGTTCGACCGGGCCGGCCGCCGCCTCGGCATCAATGCCGCTGGCGAGCAACTGCGCCGCACCGCCGAGCGTCTCGAATCCGGTCTGCTCTCCGATCTCGCCGTCCTGGAGGCCATGCAGGGCTCGCGCGTCGGGACCGTCAGGATCGGCGTGCCGGAAGGGCTCGGGGTCGGCTACCTCGCCGGCCGGCTCGGCGGACTGGCGGAGGCCTATCCGGAGATCGCGCTGGAACTGGTCGCGCTGCCGCAGAATTATTCGCTCGCCACGCGCGAGGTCGACATCGCCATCACCCTCGATCGTCCGGAATTCGGCAATATCGCTGTGAGGAAACTGACCGACTATGTCCTGCAGTTCTTCGGCACCGAGGCCTATTTCGCCCGCCATGGGCGCCCGGCCGAGACCGCCGACCTGCAGTCCCACCGTCTCTGCGGCTACATTCCTCAGTTGCTCTACACGCCGCTGCTCGACTATCTCGTCTTCGACGGGGTCCGGATGCAACCGACCGTGAAGAGCACCAGCGTCGTCGCCCATGTCGAGATGGTCCGCAGCGGCTCGACGCTCGGCATGCTCCCGGCCTTCATATGCGCCGGACGGGCGGATCTTGTGCCGATCCTGCCCGCCGACAGGATCACGCGCAGCTACTGGCTGACGGTGCACGAGGACCTGCGTGGCGTGGAGCGCATCCGGATCATTTCCGAAGCACTGGTGCAACTGGCCCGGCAGGATCGCACTTTGTTCCTGCCGGACTGATCAGGCGGTGGCCTTCACGCTTTCGGGAACCCGGACCGCCTCGGCGATGTCGCTGACGCGGGACACGATCCAGGTTTCGAGCTTGGCCTCCCGCCCCCGGATCTCGATGGCCTCGCTGGTGTGTTCCGGTATCGAAACGCCAGCAAGCTTGACCAGATCGGCCGAGACGGCGAGTTGCACATTGCGCGCCTTTGCCAGTCCCTCAAGGCGGCTCGCCGTGTTGATCGTGTCGCCGATGGCCGTAAGCGACGAGACCTTGCCATGCCCCATCTGCCCGACGACCGCCGGCCCCGCATGCAGCCCGATGGCGATCCGGAGCGGCGTCTGCAGTTCGGACTGGAAAGCGGCGTTGAGTTCCTCGATCCCCTCGCCCAGCTTCACCGCCGCCATCAACGCCTGGCGGCACGCCACGGGGAAACTGGTCTCGAGCCCGAAAAGGGCGATCGCGCCGTCGCCGATATATTTGTCGACCACGCCGCCCGCGTCCTCGACCGCCCGTCCGACCGTCGCGAAGTAGCGGTTGAGCAGGAAGACGACATCATAAGGCAGCTTGCGTTCGGACAGTTCGGTGAACCCCCGGAGGTCGCAGAACAGCGCTGCGACCAGGCGCTCCTGCCCGGCGGCGGAATCCTGCGCCGGTCGAACGATCCGCGGAACCGATCCGGCATCGACCAGCGGCGCGACGGTAAGGTCTCGCGTCGGGCGCAACTGGCAGGCCAGACGCACGTCCGGCGCGGCCGATATGCTCTTGAGCGTGGCCCGCTCCCGGCTTTCCGCCTCCGGCTGCCCCTCCATGCCCTCGATAACCCGGACTCGGCAGGTGGAACAGCGCCCGCGCCCGCCGCAGACTGAGACATGCGGTATGCCCGCCGAGCGGCTTGCCTCGAGCACGCTGGTCCCCGGATCGACCGCCACGACCCTGCCGCCCGGGTAGCGGATCCGGATCCGCGTCTTGTTCGGCAGGAATTTCAGCAGCACGATCGAAACCACCAGCATGGCAAAACCGAGGTAGAAGAAGTTGATGATCGCGTAGATCGTCGACAATGCCAGCGGCGCGACGTCATTGGCCGTCGCGGGCATCGCCGCGGCCCAGCGAAGGCCGGAGAACATGCCGGTCAGCGCCAGCAAGGGAACCACCACGGCCATCATGTGAAACACCGGCGCAAAGCGCTGGAACCAGGCGCGTCCGCGCAGCCAGAACCAGATACCGAGGCAGCCATGCGCCCAGGCGATGACCAGGACCGCCGCATAGAGCGCGACCTTTCCCGACGATACATTGATCGCGCGCAGCACCTCCGGATAGCCGCGGACAAAACCGGTCATCGTGTATTCGAGCCGTGTCGCGATGACGTGCTCGGCGAGCAGCAGCGGCAAGGCGAGGCCGAACCCGATCTTCAGCGCCTCGGCAACCGGCATGCGCAGCGAACCCCGTCGCCAGAGCGCATCGAGCGCCAGCAGGAAATGCGCCAGCAGCGCGCCATAGAGCAGGACTGTGCCCGGCGAACTGCGCCAGAGGATGTTGAAAATTCCCCGTCCGCGCTCCATCAGGCTGACGGAAACGATGCCGAGCGCATGATTTGCGAAATGGCTCGCGAGGAAGACGGCGAGGACAAGACCCGAAATTATGTGCACCCTGGATTTGACGACGGTGCTGATCATGGACGTGTTGCGGACTCCGTATCCTGGCCTAAACCTATGCCATCGATTCTCCCGTAGCAATATCGGCGGGATTTGCTAAGCCGTGAACAGACCGTCGATAATTGAGGATGCTGGCTTGGGCCAAGGACGAAGAGTGCGGCTGCGGAAATGGCGTGACAGGCTTGCGCTCAAGTTCTTCGACACCCGCTACGGACGGGACCTGCTGATCAAGGCCATCGGACCGCGAACCCGCTTCATGACCGTCGATTGCGGCGACCACCTGATGACCTTCTCGCCGGAGGACTATCTTGGCCGCAGCATCTTCGTGAAGAACCATTTCGATCGCGACCATGTCGGTCGTATGATGGGCAAGCTCGCGGAACTCGGCATTGACGTCGAGGGCAAGGCGCTGCTCGAGATCGGCGCCAATATCGGCTCGCATACCGTCTATTTCGCGCTCACCGGCGCCTTCGACCAGATCGTCGCCGTCGAGCCGGATCCGCGCAATTTCGAGCTTCTGGAAGAGAATGTCCGGCAGAATGGCCTGGCATCCCTCGTCAGGCGCATGCCCTTTGCCGCTGGCGAAAGCGAGGGCACCATCGACTTCTTCCTTCATCCCGACAATCACGGCAAGAGCAGCCCGCACTCCCGTCATGTCAAGGACCGCAGGATCGTCGTTCCGGCCCTTCCCGTCCCCGAAATCCTCGCGCGTGCCGGCGTCGCGGAGGCGGATGTGGGAGCCGTCTGGATGGATATCGAAGGCTACGAGCCCGTTGCCTGCCGATCGATGCAGTCCCTCTTCATGCGTCGCATTCCCGTTCACATGGAATTCACCGGCGATTTCTACGGACCGGAAAAATCCGCGGACTTCGTTGCCTTTCTCGCGGGTTACTATGAGGAGTGCTTCGTCTTCTACAATGACGACAGCGAGGAACGGATGAAGGTCCGGGATATACCGCGCGATCGGGAGCAGTTCGATATCCTGCTGCTTCCCTGAGCCCGTCGCTTCCCGAGAACGATCGTGATAGTGTCCGGCGCATGGATGCGAGCAGCGACAGATTTTTCGATACAGTGCCGGTCTTCGAGGACTTCGAAGGCGTAACCAACCTCGAGAACTACCGCCCCCTGCCGGACGACTGGGTGCTGATCGCCGGCGATATCGTCAACTCGACCGGGGCGATCGGCGCGGGCAACTACAAGGCCGTCAATATCGCCGGCGCAGCGATCATATCCGCCGTGCTCAACGCGTCCGGCGATGCGGACCTTCCCTTCGTCTTCGGCGGCGATGGCGCGACCGTGGCCGTGCCGCCATCGGGGCTTGAGGGCGCGCGCGCCGCTATTGCAGCGGTTCGGACCTGGGCGGACGAGGAGATGGGACTCGACATGCGCGCTGCCGTCATTCCGCTTTCCGACATCCGCAAGGCGGGGTTCGACGTCCTTGTCGCAAGATACAAGGTCAGCGAGCATGCCTCCTACGCCATGTTCGCTGGCGGCGGCGCGACATGGGCCGAGGCCCAGATGAAGAGCGGCCACTACGGCATCGCCAAGGCCGCCCCCAACACCCGGCCGGACCTCAACGGCCTGTCCTGCCGCTGGAGCCCCATTCCGTCGCGGCACGGCGAGATTGTCTCCATCATCGCGGTGCCGGTGCGCGGTGGCGACGACAGTGCATTCCGGGATCTGATCACGGCCATTGTCGCGATCGTGTCGAGCGAGGAACGCGCCGGCCATCCAGTGCCAGCCAGCGGCCCGACACCGAGACTGACCCGCGAGAGCCTGGAATGGGAGGCCCGCACGACCGCGCCCCAGGGCTCCCAATTCCTGAAGAAACTCGCCATTCTCGGCCAGTACCATCTCGGAAACCTGCTTGCCCGCCTGAACGTCAGGCTGGGCAGTTTCGATGCGCGTCTCTACAAGCGCGACGTGTCCGACAACAGCGACTTCCGCAAGTTCGACGACGGCCTGAAGATGACGGTCGACGTGGATGGTCCGAGCTTCGCACGCATCGAGGCCCTGCTGAAGGAGGCCGCGCGAAACGGGGTCTGCCGCTATGGGCTGCATCGACAGGACGCCGCGCTGATCACCTGTTTCGTGCTCAATCCCATGCACCGCGATCACATGCATTTCATCGACGGTGCCGCGGGGGGCTATGCGCTGGCTGCGGCCAGGCTGAAGGAAAGCGGCCTCGCCCCTCAAGCCTTGTCGGCCGCTACGCCTTGATGATGTGACCGCCGGCCAGCGCGCGGCGACCGAAGGCGTTGCGCGTATCGACGATGAGTTCAGACCAACCGGCAAGCGCTGCATAGTCGATGGCATCGTGGTCCG
>JAHHDR010000044.1 GCA_019739215.1 Rhizobium sp. | reverse complement strand
GTTCCAGTGCATCGGCACGAAGACATTGCCCGGCCTCTGCCGTTCGGTCACCAAAGCCCGGACGATGGCTCGGCCATGCGGGCTTTCGATCTCGACCAGCGCGGCACTGGCGATGCCGAGGTCCGGCAGCGTCCCTCGGGTGGATTTCTGCAAAAGGTTCGGCAAAATGGCGACGACAGCCGCACGCTCCGGCCCGTGCGCGTCATCGTGTGCCATTGGTCGCGGATGCGGCCGGTGTTCAGCGTCAACGGGAAATCCGCATTGCACCGCTCGGTCTCCGGCATGTCGAGCGCGACGAAGCGCGCCCTGCCATCCGGATGATAGAAGCGTCCCGACGCGAAGAACCGGCTCGCCCGCGCATCCTCCCCGGGTGGCTGTGGCCACTTGGAATGGCGCAAGCGCATCATAGGCATCGACATCGATCCCGGCATGCGCACCGATATTGAAATCACGGGCACCTCCGTTCTCAAAGGCAGGACAGCGCCGCGTGCTCCGCAAAAATCTGGGCAGATGACCGGTAGTCGAACGCGGCGGCGAAACCCCATGCGCCGCGCCACTTCGCTGACGATGCCACCAGTCCGGCCTGCGCCTCGCCGGGGCGCGTCAGGAAAGGGCGCTGGCGGGAGATACGGCGCTCGGAATTGGTGACGGTGCCGTCCTTCTCGCCCCAGGCGGCGGCAGGGAGGCGCACGTGGGCCTGGCGGACCGTGTCGGTATCGGCGCTCATATCGGAGACGACGACGAAGGGGCAGGCGCTGCAGCGCCGGCGCGCACCGCTGCCGGCCTCGGGCATCGAGACGACGGGATTGGTGGCCATGATCCACAGCGCCTTGATGCGACCGTCGGCGACGGCGTCGGAACAGCTCGACGGCCTTGAGGCCCGGCTTGGCCGCGATCGCCGGTCGAGTGCGCCAGAAGCGGCCGCACGCGATCGATGCTCGCAGCGTTCGAAATGCCATGTGCGCGGCCAGCATGTTGGCCAGCCCGCCCACCTCGCGCCCGCCCATGGCGTTGGGCTGGCCGGTGAGCGAGAACGGGCCCATGCCGGGCCGGCCGATGCGGCCGGTCGCCAGAGTGGCAGTTGATGATGGCGTTGGCCTTGTCGGTGCCGGATGCCGACTGGTTGACGCCCTGACGAGAAGGCAGGTGACGCTGCGCGGGGTCTCGGCGAACCAGTCGAAGAAGACCGCAAGATCATCGCGGCGACAGACCGGTCGCTTCAGCGACGCGCGCAAGCGGCCACTCGCGGGCAATGGCGAGGGCGTCGGTTAGGCCGCCGGTCGAGTCCGAGACAAAGTCTCGATCGATGGCGTCCACGCTCGGCGAGGGCATTGAGCAGGCCGACGAACAGCGCCGCGTCGCCATCGGGGGCGGATGGCGAGGTGCAGGTCGGCGACGTCGGCGGTGGTGGTGCGGCGCGGGTCGATGAGGACGACACGCAGCTTCGGCCGCGCCGCCTTGGCGGCAACGAGCCGCTGGTAGAGCACCGGATGGCACCAGCTGAGATTGGAGCCGGACGAGGATCACCAGATCGGCCAGCTCAAGGTCCTCGTAGGTGCCCGGGCACGGTATCGGCCCCGAAGGCGCGGCTTGATGGCCGGCGACCGAGGAGGCCATGCACAGCCGCGAATTGGTGTCGATATTGGCCGCGCCGATGAAGCCCTTCATCAGCTTGTTGGCGACGTAGTAGTCCTCGGTCAGCAACTGGCCGGAACCATAGAAGGCAACGGACTCCGGGCCGTGCTCGGCAATGGCTACGGCGGAAGGTCGAGGCGACGAGATCGAGCGCCTCGTCCCAGCCGGTGCGCCGGTCGCCGATCTCGGGATGGAGCAGGCGGCCGTCGAGCGAGAGTGTCTCGGCCAGCGCGGCCCCCTTGGAGCAGAGGCGGCCGAAGTTGGCGGGGTGGTCGGGATCGCCAGCGATCGCGACGCTGCCGTCAGGTCGTGGCGTGGCGATGCACGCCGCAGCCGACGCCGCAATAGGGGCAGGTGGTTTTCGTTTCAACGGGCATTGGTTTGCCCTCTTGGTGCGTGGCGTTTACCCCCCTCTGCCCTGCCGGACATCTGCCCCTCAAAGGGGTAGATCAATTGTGGCACCGGCTCTATTTTACAGCTTGCGTCTCCGACAACAGAGATGAAGCGAGAAGCGCCCTCCCCTCAAGGGGGAGGGGAGACTGACTGCATGTTTCCTGTTTGCGGTGGCACCACTCGCCTGACGTCGCGGTTCCAACGCCTCCCTCCCCCTTGAGGGGAGGGAACGAGGGTGGGGGTCACTTGATGGGCGAGACTGCAACGACATTCATTCGGCCGCCGACAGCATCGCCTCGGGGGCCATGAAGATGCGGCCCTCGACCACCGACAGGGGGATGGTGCGGACCTGTCCTTCGTCAGGCGCCTGCGCCGTGCCGGTCTCGAGCGAGATGACGAAGTTGTGGAGCGGGCAGGTGACCTGCGCGCCATGAACGATCCCCTGACTGAGGGGGCCGCCCTTGTGCGGACAGCGGTCCTCCAGCGCGAAGACCTGATCCTCGACCGTGCGGAACACCGCGATGCGCCCAGTCGGCGTTGTCACGCAGCGCGCGCCGCGCCGGGGAATGTCTGCGACCCGTCCGATCTCGATCCAGTCATCCATCGCCGCTACTCCGCCGCCGCCGGGACGCCGAACTCGGCCATCGCGGCGAACTCGTGCGCGTCCTTGCCATTGGCGCGCTCTTCCCACGGGTCGACCTGCGCGAAGGTCTGCGAATAGATGAAGCGCTCGTAGTAGTGCTGGCGCTTGTCGGGATCGTCGACGATCGTCGCCTTGATCGAGTCCATGCCGACACGCTTGGCCCATTTGTAGATGCGTTCGAGATAGCGGCCCTGTTCGCGGTAGAGCTGCACCAGGGCGGCGATCACCTCGACCGCTTCGTCCTCGGTGTCGACGTGGCACAGGTCTTCGGTGCCCTTGATGTCGAGGCCGGCGGCGCCCGCGAACTTGATGTCGTAGCCGCTATCGACGCAGATCACGCCGACATCCTTGCAGGTTGCCTCGGCGCAGTTCCGGGGACATCCGGAGACCGCCATCTTCACCTTTGCCGGCGTCCACGAACCCCACATGAGCTTTTCGATGCGGACGCCCAGGCCCGTTGAGTCCTGCGTGCCGAAGCGACACCAGTCGGAACCGACGCAGGTCTTCACCGTGCGCAGTCCCTTGGCGTAGGCGGCGCCCGAGACCATGCCGGCAGCATTGAGGTCGGCCCAGACCGCCGGCAGGTCCTCCTTCTTCACGCCCAGCATGTCGATGCGTTGGCCGCCGGTGACCTTGACCGCCGGAATGCGGAATTTGTCGACGACATCGGCGATGGCGCGCAGCTCATCGGAGGAGGTCATGCCGCCCCACATGCGGGGCACCACCGAGTAGGTGCCGTCCTTCTGGATGTTGGCGTGGACGCGCTCATTAATGAAGCGCGACTGCCCGTCATCCTCGTATTCGCCGGGCCAGGTGGCGATGAGATAGTAGTTCAGCGCAGGACGGCATTTGGCGCAGCCGCAGGAGGTCTTCCATTCCAGTTCCTGCATCACGGCGGGAATGGTCTTGAGGTCCTTGGCCTTGATCAGGCGGCGCACGTCGTCGTGACCGAGATCGGTGCACGTGCACATCGGCTGCACCGCGGCCGGGATTGTAGCTGTCGCCAAGCGTGAGCGTCATCAGCTGCTCGACGAGGCCGGTGCAGGTGCCGCAGAGGCCGAGGCCTTGGTATGGGCGCGCACATCATCGAGGGAGGTCAGCCCCTTCGCGGTGATGGCGAGGTGATCTTGCCCTTGCAGACGCCGTTGCAGCCGCAGATTTCCGCATCATCCGGCAAGGCTGCAACGGCCGCCATAGGGTCCAGCGGGGCACCCCCCTGATAGGCCTGGCCGAAGATCAGGGTCTCGCGCATCTCCGAGATGTCGGTCGCCTTCTTCATCAGTCGAAGAACCAGGCGCCATCGCCGGTCTCGCCGTAGAGGACCGTGCCGATGATCTGTTGTCCTTGAGGATCAGGCGCTTGTAGACGCCGGACGTGGCATCGCGCAGCACGATCTCCTCGCGGTCGTCGCCGTCGGCGAAATCGCCGCCGAATAGAGGTTGATGCCGGTGACCTTGAGCTTGGGTGGCGACGGAAGGACGAAGGCGGCGAACGTCGCCGGCAAGCGTGCGCGGCAGCGACACGCGCCATGTCGTAGAGCGGTGCGACGAGGCCGATAGCACCTGGCCTTCGACCTCGGCGCATTCGCCGAGCGCGAAGATCGCGGCATCCGACGTCGATCATGCCGTCATCGACGACGATGCCGCGATTGACGGCAAGGCCGGCTTCCTTGGCGAGCCCGAGTTGGGCCGGATGCCGACCGCCATGACCACCATGTCGGCCGGGCAGGATCGTGCCGTCCGCGAGCTCGACGCCGTCAACCTTGCCTCGCCGAGGATCGCTTTGGTGTTGGCCTTGGTGATGACCTTGATGCCGCGTGCCTTCACCGCCTTCTGCAGGAGATAGCCGGCGGCCGGATCGAGCTGGCGCTCCATCAGCGTCGGCATCAGGTGGAGGACGGTGACGTCCATGCCCTGCGCGTTGAGCCCGGCTGCCGCTTCGAGCCCGAGCAGGCCGCCGCCGATCACGACGGCCCTGGCCGCGCGACTTCGCCGCGAGCAGCATCGCGTGCACGTCGTCGAGATCGCGATAGCTGAGAACGCCCGGCAAGATCGTTGCCGGGCACGGGGATGATGAAGGGGACAGAACCGGTGGCGATCACCAGCTTGTCGTAACTTTCGGTGACGCCTTTGTCAGATGGTCACGGTCTTGCTTGTCGCGGTCGATGCGATACGACCTTGTGCGCCCTTGTAGAGCGGTCACGTTGTTCTCGATGTACCAGCCGTCACCGTGGATGATGATGTCCTCATAGCTCTTCTCGCCCGAGAGCACCGGCGAGAGCATGATGCGGTCGTAGTTGACCCGCGGCTCGGCGTTGAAGATCGTGACTTCGTAGTGGCCGGGCGCCGTTCTCGAACAAGTTTTCCAGCATGCGGCCCGGCGCCATGCCATTGCCGATGATGACGAGTTTTTCGGTCATGGGTTCACTCCGCGGCTTCGACGAAGCGGTGGCGTTCGTAGAGGAACTTCAGCACGGCTTCGCGACATTTGAGATAGGTCCGGTCCGAGGCAAGCTCGATCCGGTTGCGGGGTCGGGCAAGCGGGATGTCCAGCACCTCGCCGATATGGGCGGCCGGGCCGTTGGTCATCATCACGATGCGGTCGGACAGCAGCACGGCCTCGTCGACATCGTGCGTGACCATCACCATCGTGTTGCCGAGCCGGTGGTGGATTTCCATCACGGCGTCCTGGAGATGCGCTCGGGTCAGCGCGTCGAGCGCGCCGAACGGTTCGTCGAGCAGCAGGATCTTCGGCTCCATGGCGAGCGCCCGGGCGATGCCGACGCGCTGCTTCATGCCGCCCGAGATTTCCGCCGGGCGCTTGTCCTTGGCGTGACCCATCTGCACAAGATCGAGGTTGTGCATGATCCAGTCGTGCCGCTCGACCTTGGATTTCTTGGAGCCGAACACCTTGGTGACGGCGATGTTGACATTCTCATAGACCGTCAGCCAGGGCAGGAGGCTGTGGTTCTGGAACACCACGGCGCGTTCCGGCCCCGGCGAGTTGACTTCGCGGTTCTCGAGCAGCACCGCGCCGGTCGAGACCCGGATCAGGCCGGCGACCAGGTTGAGCAGGGTCGACTTGCCGCAGCCGGAATGGCCGATGATCGAGACGAACTCGCCCTTGGCGATGGTGAGGTTGATGTCGCGCAGCACCTCCGAACGGCTACCGGCGCGATCGAAATGCTTGGCGATATGGTCGAGCTTGAGATAGGCCTGCATGATCGCGCCTCCTTAATTGGTCGCCGCGCCGCGGGTGACGAACCTGCCGGCGGCGGAGACCAGTTTGTCGAGGATGAAGCCGGTGACGCCGATATAGGCGAGCGCCACGATGATGTCGGGCAGGCGCGACGAATTCCACGCGTCCCAGATGAAGAAGCCGATGCCGACGCCGCCGGTCAGCATCTCAGCCGCGACAATGGCGAGCCAGGAGAGGCCGATGCCGATCCTCAGACCGGTGAAGATATAGGGAGCCGCGGATGGCAGCATGATCTTGTAGAAGAACTCGACATGGTTGAGCCTGAGCACCTGCGCGACATTGCGATAGTCCTGCGGAATGTTGCGCACGCCCACGGCGGTGTTGATGATGACAGGCCAGATCGAGGTGATGAAGATCACGAAGATCGCCGAGGGATTGGAATCCTGGAAGGCTGCGAGCGACAGCGGCAGCCACGCGAGCGGCGGCACGGTGCGCAGCACCTGGAAGATCGGGTCCAGCCCGCGCATCACCCAGACCGACTGGCCGATGACAGCGCCAATCAGCACGCCGGCGATCGCCGCCAGCCCGAAGCCGTAGGCGACGCGCTGGAGCGACACCAGCACCCGCCAGCCGAGCCCGATGTCCTGCGAACCAAGGTCGAAGAAGGGCGACGCGATCAGGTCGTAACTCTCCTCCCAGACCTGCGACGGTGGCGGCAGCGAGGCGCCGGGAGCCGAACAGAGCATCTGCCAGACACCGAGAAGCAGCGCCAGCACGAGCAGTGGCGGCACCACGTTCCTGGCAGCATGGGCAGCCATGGCCATGGCATCGAATGTCCGGACCGGGCGCGGCGCCAGCGCCACCACCTTGCCTTCGGCCTTGGGCTTGGTCGGCATGGCCGTCTTTTCCTTGCGGGCGAGTGCAGTCATCATTCACTCCAGAATTCTTTGGGCGGCCGGCGCAGGAGTACGCCGGTCGGCGATATCAAGTCGGGGCGAAATCAGGACGAGGCCTTGATCGAGAGGCTTTCGAGATAGGCGGACGGGTTTTCGGGATCGAAGACCTTGCCGTCGAAGAAGGTCTCCCTGCCGCGCGATGACGAGGCCGGAATGTCGGCCGCAGCGACGCCAAGATCCTTGGCGGCCGCGCGCCAGATGTCCTCGCGGTTCACCTGGTCGACCAGCGCCTTGATATCGGTATCCGGCGCGAACTTGCCCCAGCGGATGTTCTCGGCGAGGAACCAGGCGTCATGGCTCTTGAAGGGATAGGAAGCCTGGTCGCGCCAGAACTTCATGTAGAGGTCGGTCTTTTCGGAAACGCGACCGTTGCCATAGTTGATATCGCCCTTGAGGCGGCCGAGCACGTCCTTCGGAGGCACGTTGAACCACTGGCGCTTGCCGAGGATCTTGGCCATTTCCTCCTTGTTCTCCATGCTTTCACACCATTGCTGGGCCTCCATCACGGCCATCAGCAGCGCCTTTGCGGCATTGGGGTTCTTCTCGATCCACTCGGCGCGCATGCCGAGCGCCTTCTCCGGATGTCCCTTCCAGAGCTCGCCGGTGGTGCAGGCGGTGAAGCCGATCCCCTGGTTGACGAGCTGTTCGTTCCAGGGTTCGCCGACACAGAAAGCGTCCATGTTGCCAACCTTCATATTGGCGACCATCTGCGGAGGGGGAACGACGATGGTCGAGACGTCCTTGTCAGGGTCGATGCCACCGGCCGCGAGCCAGTAGCGAAGCCAGAGATCATGCGTGCCGCCGGGGAAGGTCATGGCGACCTTGACCTCGTTGCCGGCGGCCTTCTTGGCCTCGAACGCCGCCTTCAGCTTCGATGCGTCGAGCTGGACGCCGGTCTCGGCATATTCCTTGGCGACCGAAATTCCCTGGCTGTCGTAGTTGAGACGCGCCAGAATCGCCATCGGCACCGGGACATTGTTCTGCGTCACCCTGCCGGCATGGATGAGATAGGGCATCGGTGTCAGGATATGCGCGCCGTCGATGCCGTTCGCTTCGCCGCCGAGGACGAGATTGTCGCGCGTCGCGCCCCAGGACGCCTGCTTGGCAACTTCGACATCCGGCATGCCGTGCTTCTCGAACAGGCCCATCTCTTTGGCGATGATCAGCGGCGCTGCATCCGTCAGCGCGATGAAGCCGAGCTTGGCGCCCGTGACCTCCGGACCAGCCGTCGCCGCAAAGGCGCCCGAGGGGAAAGTGGCCTTCATGGCACCGACAAGCGCCGCGGTGGCTGATGTCTTGAGTAGAGTGCGGCGCGTCAGGCCGGCGGTCACGAATTTGGTCATCAAGCATCCCCTGTCGTTGTGGGCCCGGTCGCTGCGGGCGTGGCCCAGACACAAAAAAAACGCCGCTCGGTAATTGCGCCACGGGAATGGGAGGATCCCGGCTGCAAAACCTTGCGACGTCGTTGTCTATGTGAAGCGCTTATGGCGCGCTCATCCGCCCGGTCGCCATTGACCCGGCTTAAATCTCCTTGCAACCGGCGTGCCAGTTTGCACGGCGCCCGGCAATTTATTGATAATGCTGGATTATTTTGGAGATATACCGGACGCTCGAATTTTGGGCATTCGAAGTCTTGCCCTAGTTTTGTGCTGCGTCGCGAGCGAGCGGGCGAGATTTTGTGCAGGGCAGCAAGCGCCGGCTTACATTTCGCCGGTCGTAAGGGGGGCAGAAACGCTGTTCCTGACCGGAAATGCGTCGACATAATCGCCGATTGCCGCAGGGTCGAAGGCGAGGCCATCCATAAAGCGGTCGCGAGTCCGTTCGCGCGCCATGGAGTCTGGCGCGGGGACGGCCTCGGCGCCAAGGGCCATGCGGTACAGGTCCGGCCGGTAGGCCGATGCGGCGCGCGCCGCGTTGGCCTGGCCGTGATCCACCTGTCCCCAGCGGATCATCTGGCTGTAGATCCACAGCGCCTGGTCCGGATCGGGATAGTTGGCGTGGCCCTGGTGGAACTGGAAATAGCTGTCGATGATCCGTCGGTTGCCTGACGCGTCCAGGCTGAACTCGCCGGAGAGCACGTTGCGGATGATATGGACCGGCGCCGCAAGATAGCGCGGCTCGGCAAGTGTCCCGGCCAGCGTGTCGTGGTTTTCCGGCCGGTCGCACCAGCGCGCGGCAGCATCCAGCGCTACGATCAGCCGCGACACCGTCTCGGAATGGCTGAGGGCCCAATCCGGCCGCATGCCGACCACCTTTTCCGGTGCCGCGGGCCAGATGTCCTGCTTGGTCGCCACGATACGGCCGACACCGCGCTCCGAGGCCACCATGTTCCAGGGGGCTCCGACGCAGAAGCCGTCGATCTCACCGGCCGCCAGTGCATCCGACGTCATAGGCGGCGGCACCACGACCAGTTTCACGTCGCGGTCCGGATCGATGCCCCCGGCTGCCAGCCAGTAGCGAAACTCGTAATTGTGCGACGAGAAGGGATAGGTCACGCCAAGCGTCGGCATAGGCTCACCGGCCTTCCGCATCGTTGCGAGCACCAGCGCAAGAGCTTTCGCGTTCTCGAGCGCGCTGGCATGGACCGCCAGCCCCGCCGCATGTCGCATCCGCTCGTAAAGACGGATCGATAGCGTGATCGCATTGCCCCCGCGCCCGAGCGAGAACGGCGTGATGGTGGGAGAGGGGTTGGACCCGAGGCCGAGCATCGCAGCAACCGGCATCGGCGACAGCATGTGGGCGACATCGAACTGCCGGAAGGCGAGACGGTCGCGGACATTGGCCCAGGAGACATCCTTGACGAGATCGAGCGTCAGTCCCTCGCGTGCGGCGAAGCCGAACTCGGCCGCAGCGATCAGCACCGAGGCATCGACCAGCGGGATGAACCCGGCGCGAATGGTCCTTGCGCCCCCAGATTTCACCTTTGCAGGCGAAACGAGGTCGACCTTGCCGGAAGCGAATATCTCTGCTGTCGTCATCTGACCCACCCTGTCCTCTCAGCGCATCAACAGGCCGGCCGCCGTGACGACACTCTGCGCGATTTCGGACATCTTCTTCTTCTCGTTCATGGCCGTCTGGCGCAGAAGCGCGAACGCTTCCTCCTCCGACAGGCCCCGCATCTTCATCAGGATTCCCTTGGCGCGCTCGATCGTCTTGCGCTCTTCCAGCGCCGATTTCGCCTCCGCCAGTTCAAGCCTGAGCTTGCTGAAGGCGTTGAACCGGCTGACCGCCATATCAAGGATCGGCTTGACCCGCTCCTTCTTCAGTCCGTCGACCACATAGGCCGATACGCCCGCCTCGACCGCCGCCTCGATCGACGCCGTGTCCGAACGGTCGACAAACATCGCGATCGGCCGCGCGATCGTGCGCGTCAACTGGAAGAGATGCTCCAGCATGTCGCGGTTCGGATTTTCCAGATCGATGACGATGACGTCGGGCTCGGTCGTCTCGATGATACGGGCCACACCCTGCACCTCGTGGATGACGGTGACTTTCGTATGCCCCGCCTCGCGCAGTCCTTCCTCAATGATCGAGGCGCGGATCGCGTTTTCGTCGATGACAAGGATCGAAAGTGTTTTTCGCTGCATTGCAGTATGAATGGTTCAAGCCGGGCCCGGAATCAAGCATTTTTGCCTATCCGGTAGCCAAAATGAAAATTGATCAACAATTAGGCATCATTAAGTCCGCCACGATCGGGCCGCGATTGCGCAAGTCCACCAGAAACCGTATCCCATCCCTGTGTCGCGCTTTCCGGGCGACGGGAGCTTGTCATGGCAGCGCAGAGAAAGACGGTATCGGCGGAGTCCGGCCTCATCCTCGGGACGATCCGCAATCTGTGGCCCTATATGTGGCCGACGGGGCGGACGGACCTGAAACTGCGCGTGCTCTGGGCGACGGTCTTCCTGGTCCTGTCCAAGATCGTCCTTCTCACCGTCCCCTACTTCTTCAAATGGTCGACCGATGCCTTGACGGGGAAGTTCGACGCCACCGCGGGCATGGCCGCCTTCGCCGTGGCCGTGCTAACGCTTGTTGCCGCCTACAACATCGCCCGCATCATCCAGGCCGGCTTCAACCAGTTGCGCGACACGCTGTTCGCCAGCGTCGGCCAGCATGCCGTGCGCCAGCTTTCGCTCAAGACCTTTCGGCACCTGCACAGGCTGTCGCTTCGCTTCCATCTCGAGCGCCGCACCGGCGGCCTCACCCGCGTCATCGAACGCGGTACCAAGGGCATCGAGTCGATCGTCCGCTTCGTGATCCTCAACACCATCCCCACCATCCTCGAGTTCGCCATGACCGCCGCGATCCTCGCCTGGACTTACGGGCCGAGCTATCTCCTCGTGGCCGCGCTGACCATTGCCGCCTATGTCTGGTTCACCATCCGCGCCAGCAACTGGCGCATCGACATCCGCCGCAGCATGAACGCATCCGATGCCGAGGCCAACTCGAAGGCCATCGACTCGCTCCTCAACTTCGAGACCGTCAAGTATTTTGGCAACGAGGAGATGGAGGCGCAGCGCTTCGACCAGTCGATGGCAGCCTACGAGAAATCCGCGACCAAGGTCTGGACCTCGCAAGGCCTGCTCAATTTCGGCCAGGTCGTGATCTTCAGCCTCGGCATGATGACGATGATGGCCATGTCGGCACTGGCGATTCGATCAGGCACCCAGACCGTCGGCGACTTCGTCTTCATCAACGTGTTGCTGATGCAACTCTCGGCGCCCCTCGCCGTCGTCGGCTTCATCTATAGTGAGGTCCGCCAGGGTCTGGCCAACATAGAGCAGATGTTCGACCTCCTCGACATGGATGCGGAAATCACCGACGCGCCCGGTGCTCGCGACCTCGTGGTCGCCTCGGCCGCGATCGCCTTCAGGGATGTCCACTTCGCCTATGACCCGAAACGACCGATCCTCAGGGGCATCAGTTTTGACGTGCCCGCCGGCCACACCGTCGCCGTCGTCGGCCCCTCCGGCGCCGGCAAGTCCACCATCTCCCGCCTGCTCTACCGCTTCTACGATATCCAGCAGGGCGCCATCACCATCGACGGCCAGGATGTCCGTGCCGTCACCCAGCATTCACTGCGGTCAGCCATCGGCATGGTGCCGCAAGACACGGTCCTGTTCAACGACACGATTGCCTACAACATCCGCTATGGCCGACCGGGCGCGACACAGGAGGAGGTCGAAGCCGCCGCCCGCATCGCCCAGGTGGACAGCTTCATCCGCAGCCTGCCCGACGGCTACGACTCGACCGTCGGCGAGCGCGGCCTGAAACTCTCCGGCGGAGAGAAGCAGCGCGTCGCCATCGCCCGCACCATCCTGAAATCCCCGCCGATCCTGATTCTGGACGAGGCAACGTCGGCACTCGACACCCGCACCGAGCAGGAAATCCAGACGGCACTGGACGAAGTCTCGAAGAACCGCACCACGCTGGTCATCGCCCACCGCCTCTCGACCGTGGTCAATGCCGACGAGATCATCGTATTAAAGGATGGCATCATCGCCGAACGCGGCAGGCACCAGGCCCTTCTCGAGCGCGGCGGCCTCTATGCCTTGATGTGGAATCGACAGCGCGAGGCAACCGAGGCGGAAGAACACCTGCGGCAGGTCCAGGCACGCGGAAGCGCAGTCCCCGACACCGCAGGACGACAGGCTTGAGCCGCGCGGAGCCGAGGCCATACCAACCCGGAAATGCAAAAAGCCTCGGCAAAAACCGAGGCTTTCAAAATCTTGGAAACTGGAGCGGGCGAAGGGGTTCGAACCCTCGACCCCGACCTTGGCAAGGTCGTGCTCTACCACTGAGCTACACCCGCTCACAATCGCTGGCCCGTGGTAGATCGCTGGACCGCGATACCGCCTTGCGGCGACGGGGGCTATATGGCCCAAGGCATTTTGAAATGCAACAGGGAAATGACATTTTGGCTGAGAAATTTTCCGAGAGCGTCCTAGCCATCTGAAATTGAAAGACAAACTGGCGCAGACCGACGCCGGTGCACCATTGCGGGCTGTCGGGAACCGTACTATCAGGGGCACAATTTCCCTTTTGGCTGGAGATGGATCGACGATGGGTGAGAATGCGACAAGGACACCGGCGGAACTGTTCGAATTCCTCGACTCCCTAGGTATCGCACACAAGACGAAACATCATCCGCCGGTCTTTACCGTGGCGGAATCGGAATCGCTGCGCGACGAGATTCCAGGCGGCCACACGAAGAATCTGTTCCTTAAGGACAAGAAGGACCAGTATTTCCTGCTGACCGTCGATGAGCATGCGACCGTCGATCTCAAGACCGTGCACCAGATCGTCGGCGGCGCCTCGAAATTCTCCTTCGGCAAGCCCGAGAAACTCATGGAGTATCTGGGCGTGATCCCCGGCGCGGTCACCGCCTTCGGCATCATCAACGACACGGGCCAGAACGTCACCATTGTGCTCGACGCCGATCTGATGAAGAATGACATCGTCAACTGCCATCCGTTGTCCAACGACGCCACGACATCGATTTCGAGCGGCGACCTCATCCGCTTCGTCGAGGCCACCGGGCATACCGCCCACGTCTTGAAAGTGACCGCCTGACATACGACATTCTGCGCAAACGGGGCTCCCGGGAGCGTAAAGACAATTCGGAGAAATCTCTATGGCCAATTCCCTTGATGCGATGTTCGGCGGCCAGCCGTCCGCGAAACCGGGCAACGGTGACGCATCGGGCCTTGTGAAAGACACATCGACAGCGAATTTCCAGCGTGATGTGCTGGAAGAGTCGCGTCATCAGCCGGTTCTGGTCGACTTCTGGGCACCCTGGTGCGGCCCCTGCAAACAGTTGCAGCCGATCATCGAGCGGGTTGTCACCGAGGGCAACGGCCGGGTCAAGCTGGTCAAGCTCAACATCGACGATCACCCTTCGATCCCGGGCCAGCTCGGCATCCAGTCGATTCCCGCCGTCATCGCCTTCGTTGGCGGACGCCCGGTCGATGGCTTCATGGGCGCCGTGCCCGAAAGCCAGGTCCGCGCCTTCATCGACAAGATCGCCGGTCCTCTCGTGGATGAAGCAGAACTCGAGATCGAGGCCGCGCTCACCGATGCCCGGACGGCGCTGGATGCCGGTGACGTCAACACCGCAGCCGACATATTTGGCGCCGTGCTGCAGGCCGATCCTGAAAACATCGTGGCAATGGCGGGCATGGCGGAATGCATGATTGCTGTCGGCCAGTGGGAGCGCGCGCGCGATCTGCTGTCCTCGCTGCCGCCCGAGCAGGCCAAGGATGCCGCAGTGGTCGCGCTGGTCGCCAGGGTCGCCCAGATCGAGGAGGCCCGCAAGCTGGGCGATCCGCGTGCGCTCGAGCAGGATCTGGCGATCAACCCCGACAATCACGAGGCGCGGGTCAATCTCGCCAAGATCCTCAACGTCGAGGGCGACCGCGAGGCTGCGACCGATCATCTGATCCAGATCATGAAGAAGGACCGGACCTGGGACGATGACGGCGCCCGCAGGCAACTTCTGCAATTCCTGGACGTTTGGGGGTTCAAGGATCCTGCAAGCGTCGCCGCGCGGCGCAAGATGTCGGCAATCCTGTTCTCGTAAGGCAAACGGCAAAGCGTTCACGCAAGCGGAGACATATCTGATGCAGGTGGGGAATGCGCGATACTTGACCGAGAGTGATCTGCCGGACACGATTGCCGTGTTTCCGCTGTCCGGCGTGCTGCTGCTATCGGGCGGCCATCTGCCGCTCAACGTCTTCGAGCCCCGCTATCTGGCGCTGGTCGACGATACGCTGAAGAGCAACCGGCTGATCGGCGTCATCCAGCCGGATCTGTCCGAGAGCGAGGAAAGTCCGGTGGGCAATCCCGACCTCTGCAAAGTGGGCACGATCGGGCGCATCACCACCTTCGGGGAGACAGGCGACGGTCGGTATGTCATTGATCTCGCCGGCGTCTGTCGCTTCCGCTTTATCGAGGAACTGCCGGGAACCTTGCCCTATCGCAGGGCCCGGATCGCCCCCTTCATTTCCGACCTGCACGAACCGGAGGATGACCCAGCGGTCAACCGCGCCGAACTGCTCCGCGCCTTCCGCGCCTATCTCGACGCCAACAAGCTGGATGTCGACTGGGAGGCGATCGGCAAGACGAGCAATCGAACGCTGGTCAATTCACTCTCGATGATGGCGCCATTCGGTGCGCGCGAAAAGCAGGCCCTGCTCGAAACCCTGGATCTCAAGACCCGGGCCGAGACGCTTGTCGCCATGACCGAGATCGTGCTGGCGCGCGCTTTCAGCGACACGGCCAGAACCTTGCAGTGAGATGGCAGTGGACCCGGACATCTCCCGACCTGACCCCAAGATGCTGGAACTGCTGGTCTGCCCGGTGACGAAAGGTCGCCTCGCCTATGATCGCGAGAGCAACGAACTGATCTCCGAGAAAGCCCGCCTCGCCTATCCGATCAAGGATGGCGTGCCGATCATGCTCGAGTCGGAGGCGAGGCGGATCGAGGATTGATCCCGTCTCGCACTCGCAAACACTCCTTGACCCCACGGATTCCGATCGCTGGCTGGCATGGCCAGTCAAATTAGTTTGTGCTAAAGTTTGAATATTCCTCCACGCCCAGCCGTGACTTCTCCACCAGTCAGTGCAGTTCCATCATTCAGCAGAAGAAGGACTACGCATCATGACCACCACTCCCACCTATTGGGGCCAGGAAGTCACCATTTCCAACGACTTTCTCGCCTTCGGCGTTCGGGTCGCCGCCCTCGATGACGGAACATTCGTCATGACCTGGGAATCCGACAACGAGATCTTTGCACGCCATCTCAGTGAACTCGGCTCGTTCACCGGCGGCAATTTCCTGCAGACACTTTCGGGCAACGAAACCCGGCCACTCGCCACGCCCATCGTCTTTCAGCAGACCGACGGCCGAGTGGTCATCAACTACGATCTTGATGATGGCGCGTCTCCCATCGACCATGACGTCTACTGGGTGAGCCCGGCCAGCGACTTTTCGGCAACAGGATCGCCATACGGAACGGAAGCTTCCCCCTATAGCGAAGTCCTGCTCGACGCTGTCGCACGACCGCCGACATCGACGGGCCCCGGAGGCGGCGCGATCGTCTACGACTACAATTTCGCCGGCACGTCCTACATGGTCATGCGCTTCACCGACAGTATCGGTCAGCAGGCGAGCAACCAGATTTTCATCGACTCATCGGCGACCCGCACCGAACAGAACCCGGCATTGGCTTCGCTCCACACCGGGTTCGTCGCCATTGCCTATGAGAGCTACAATCCGACCGACAGTTCGCGCGACATCCGCATGAAGGTCTACATGCCTGACGGCACCAACGTGTCGGGCGATCTTGTCGTCAGCGGCAACGACGCCGCCTTTCCGGACGTCATCCAGCTCCAGGGCGGCAGTTTTGTCGTCGCGTGGCAGCAGGCAGATGGTATCGCCTTCCGGCAGTACATAGGCAACGGGACGGCCGTTGCCGGGCCCATGGTGATACCCAATACGCTGGGTGGCTTCATACCCAAAATCACGGCGCTCAATGACGGCGGTTTCATGGTCGCCTGGTCGGATATCGACGGCGTGGAGAGCGATGGGTCCCCCGAACTCGATATCTACCTGCAGCGGTTCGATTCCGGAGGAACAGCCGTCGGCGACATCGTTCATCTCGACAAGCCCGGCGATCAGGGCCTGTTCGACATGAACATCACCACGCTCGCCGACGGGCGGGTTCTGCTGGCCTTTTCCAGCGAAACCGGCGATGCGACCAACCTCACGACACTGAACTACCAGATGTTCGACCCGCGGGAAAACCAGATCGACGGGACCAGCGGAAACGACAACTATGTCAGCCGCGAAGATGGTGCGACGATCAAGGGCTATGAGGGTGACGATCGCCTGACGGGGCGGATGGCCAACGACAAGTTCTTCGGCAATGAAGGCAATGACACGCTCTTCGGCTCCGGCGGTGATGACCAGCTTCGTGGCGGAGCGGGCGACGACGTCCTCAAGGGCGGAGGGGGCAAGGATCTGGTGCAGGGCGGCGCAGGCGCCGATCAATTGAAGGGCGGGGGCGCGGCCGACATCTTCGTGTTCCGGTCCGTCGACGACAGCACGGTCCTGCTTGCCGGCCAGGATACGATCCTCGACTTCAAGCGGTCTCAGGGCGACAAGATCGACCTCAGCGGGATCGACGCCCGGATCAATACCGGCGGCAACCAGGCGTTCTCGTTCATCGGCAACAGCAATTTCCACGACCAGGCCGGCGAGCTTCGCGCCATCAAGATGAATGGCGAGACCTATGTCAGCGGCGACGTCGATGGCGATGGCCAGGCCGATTTTACAATCCACGTCGCCGGCAAGGTCGACTTTCAGGCGTCAGACTTCACGCTCTGAAGTCGGACGCGTGACCGGACGAACAAGCGGGCTCGCCTGACGGCGGGCCTGCCGTTCAAGTCTGCCCGTTCTGATTGCGGATCGCCGTCGAACTCAGCGACGACCGCGGCCCGTGGATGAACGTCCAGACCGGCGCCGGCATCCGGGGGAGAAGCCCGGCATCGTGCTCGTCGATCCGCGCGAAGTCGAAAGTTCGCGCCATCTGCGACGACAGGAAGGACAGTGTCGACCCCGGCCTGTCGATGACCGCGATCGGGAAGGTCATGGCGATCTTCTGCCAGTTCTGCCAGCGATGGAAATTTCTCAGGTTGTCCGCGCCCATGATCCAGACGAAGTCAACGGCCGGATTGCGCGCCTTGACATGCGCGAGCACCTGCGCCGTGTAGCTTGAGCCCAGCGCCCTCTCGAACGCGGTGACGCGGATTTTCGGATGGGGGAACAAGGTTTCGGATCGGGCGATCCGCTCGTCGAGCGGCGCCAGTTCCCGCTTCGATTTCAACGGATTACCCGGCGTCACCATCCACCAGAGCTGATCGAGGCCCAGCGTGCGCAGCGCGATTTCGGCGACCAGGCGGTGGCCGTCATGCGGCGGATTGAACGAGCCACCGAACAGGCCGACCTTCATCCCCGGCTCGACATGCGGCATGACAAGATAGCGGCGATCGATCCTCCCCGGCGGCGACAAGCTCTAGGGCCTTGTCTGGCCGTTTCCACGGACCCTGTATTTGAATGAGGTGAGTTGCTCGACGCCGACGGGCCCCCGGGCATGCATCTTGCCGGTGGCAATGCCGATCTCGGCACCCATGCCGAACTCGCCGCCATCGGCGAATTGGGTCGAGGCGTTGTGAAGCAGGATCGCGGAATCGATCTCGTTGAAGAAGCGGGCCACGGCGGCCGAATCCTCGGAGATGATCGCCTCGGTATGGTGCGAGGAATATGTGTTGATATGGGCGATCGCGCCGCCGACGCCATCGACGATGGCCACAGAAATGATCGCGTCGAGATATTCCGTCGACCAGTCCTCGTCGCTTGCAGGCTTGAAGCCCGGAAAAACCTTGAGGACCGTGGCCGACGCCCGGACTTCGCAGCCCGCATTGGTGAGCGCCCTCAGCAGCGGCATGAGATGCGAGCCGATCGCGGCGCTGTCGACAAGCAGGGTTTCCGCCGCGCCGCAGATGCCGGTGCGCCGCATCTTGGCATTGACGACGATCGCTTTCGCCATGTCGAGATCGGCAGTGGCATCGACATAGATATGGCAGATGCCCTCCAAATGGGCGAAGACTGGCACGCGGGCCTCGCTCTGGACGCGGGCGACGAGGCTCTTGCCGCCGCGCGGGACGATGACATCGACGGTGCCGCCGAGCCCGGTGAGAAGTTCTCCCACCGCGGCGCGATCGGACACCGGCACCATCTGGATCGCATGTTCCGGCAGGCCGGCGTCGCGCAGGCCCTTGACGAGGCAGGCGTGGATGGCCTGCGAGGAGTGCAGCGAATCCGAACCGCCGCGCAGGATGACCGCATTGCCCGCCTTGAGGCAGAGCGCCCCGGCATCGGCGGTCACGTTCGGGCGGCTCTCGTAGATCACGCCGATGACCCCGAGCGGCGTACGGACGCGCTCGATGTGAAGGCCATTCGGGCGATCCCATTCGGCGATCACCTCGCCGACCGGATCCCTGAGCTCGGCGATGGCGCGGATGCCGTCCGCCATGGCGCGGATGCGGTCTTCATTGAGCGTCAGCCGATCGACGAACGAGGCGGCCATGCCCGAGGCCTGAGCACTGTCCAGGTCGAGCACATTGGCCGCAAGGATATCGTCCTTGCGCGCCTCGATCTCGCGGGCCATGGAAACCAGCGCAGCATGCTTGCGTTCGGCAGAGGCGATCGCCAGCGGGTGGGCCGCGGCCCGCGCATTGCGGCCAATACCCAGCATCAGTTCGCGGAGACTGTTCTTGGCCTGATCAAGCATTGGCCTTTTCCCTGCTCCTGCCCCCGGCCGTCATCACCATATCGTCGCGGTGGACCATGGCGGCACGCCCGGCATAGCCGAGAATACCCTCTATGTCAGCGGATTTCTTGCCTGTAATGAGCCGTGCTTCCTGCGCGTCGTAGCCCGAAAGGCCACGGGCGATCTCGCGACCGTCATGGGAAATCACCGCCACCGTGTCGCCCCGGGAAAACTCGCCCTCGATGCTCTGCACTCCGGCGGGCAGGAGGCTCTTGCCGGTCAGCAAGGCACGTTCGGCACCTTCGTCGATGACCAACCGCCCGGCGGGCAGCAGCTTGCCGGCAATCCACGTCTTCCAGCCCTTCACCGGCTCCGGGGACGGGGCGAAGCGGCTGTGGCGCGCGCCGTCCATGATGGCGCGAAGCGGATGGTCGACCTTGCCCGACGCGATGATCATGGCGCAGCCCGCCGCCGTCGCGATCTTGCCGGCATCGATCTTGGTGCGCATGCCGCCGCGCGACAACTCTGACGCCGCGCCCCCGGCCATCGCCTCGATCTCTGGCGTGATCGCCGGGATGAAGGGCAGGAACTCGGCCTTGGGATCGAGATGCGGTGGCGCGGTGAACAGCCCGTCTATGTCGGAAAGCAGCACCAGCATGTCGGCACCCACCATGGTGGCGACCCGTGCCGCCAGACGGTCATTGTCGCCGTAGCGGATTTCGGTGGTCGCCACCGTGTCGTTCTCGTTGATGACGGGCACGGCCTTCATCTTCAGGAGCTGGCCGATCGTGGCCCGGGCATTGAGGTAGCGGCGGCGCTCCTCGGTGTCGCCCAGCGTCAGCAGGATCTGGCCGGCCACGATGTCGTGGCGGGACAGGCCCTCGGACCAGGCACGCGCGAGCGCGATCTGCCCAACAGCCGCGGCCGCCTGGCTCTCTTCGAGCTTGAGCGCGCCGGCCCCAATACCGAGCACGGCGCGGCCCATGGCGATCGCACCGGACGAGACGACCAGAACCTCCACGCCCCGAGCCGCAAGGCCGGCGATATCGGCACACATCGCCTCGAGCCATGCCTTGCGCAATCCGGACGCGCGATCCACCAGCAGCGCCGAACCGATCTTGATGACGATACGCCGGCAGGCCGAAAGCGACGTGCGCTCAGTCATCGTCGTCCTCGTCCCAGCCATCCTCGTCGCCGTCGTTCATCGGCGCCATCTTTTCCTTGCGGTTGAAATTGACGCCACTTTCCGCGGAAGGCAGTTCTGGATGCTCCGCCTTGCTGGTCTCGATGACCTCGGCAAGCGCCCGCAGCACCTCCTGCATGCCCTTGCCCGTCACCGCTGAGATCGCGAAGGGGGCCTGGCCGCACGCGCGCTTCAGCGCCGCCTTCTTCTTCTTCAGTTCATCGGCATCGATGGTATCGATCTGGCTGAGCGCGACAATTTCCGTCTTGTCCTCGAGGCCGGCGCCATAGGCGTCGAGCTCGGCGCGGACGGTCTTGTAGGCCTGGCCGGCATTCTCTTCCTGGGCGGAAATGAGATGGAGCAGAACGCGGGTACGCTCGACATGGCCGAGGAAGCGATCGCCGAGGCCGACACCTTCATGGGCGCCCTCGATCAGGCCGGGGATGTCGGCCAGCACATATTCCTTGCCGTCCACGGTCGCCACGCCCAGGTTGGGATGGAGCGTGGTGAAGGGGTAGTTCGCGATCTTCGGCCGGGCGCGGGTGCAGGTCGCAAGAAAGGTCGACTTGCCGGCATTGGGCAGTCCGACCAGGCCCGCATCGGCGATGAGCTTGAGCCGCAGCCAGACGGTCTTTTCCTCGCCCACCTGGCCGGGATTGGCCCAGTCCGGCGCCTGGTTGGTCGAACTGCGGAAATAGGCATTGCCGAAACCGCCATTGCCGCCCTTGGCAATGCGGTATTTCTGGCCGACCTCGGTCATGTCGCAGATCAGCGTCTCGCCGTCTTCCTCGAAGATCTGGGTTCCGGCCGGCACCTTGAGCGTCACGCTCTTGCCCTTGGCGCCGTGACGATTCCGGCCCATCCCGTGGACGCCGGTCTCGGCCTTGAAATGCTGCTGGTAGCGATAGTCGATCAGCGTGTTGAGACCGTTGACGGCCTCCACCCAGACGTCGCCGCCACGGCCGCCGTCACCGCCGTCCGGCCCGCCGAACTCGATGAACTTCTCGCGACGGAACGAGACCGAGCCTGCGCCCCCGTCGCCGGACTTGATATAGACTTTTGTCTGGTCGAGGAACTTCATCGGATACTACGGGCCTTGCCATCTTTTCGGTTGCGTGTTCGATATAGCGGCAGCCTTGAAAGGTCAAAGAATAACATGAAATTCGTGAGCTTTAACGTCCAATATGGCTTTGGGCTGGACGGCAATTTCGATCCAAACCGCATCGTCGCCGCTGTCGAAGGCGCCGATGTGATCGCCCTGCAGGAGGTGACGCGCAATCTCCCCAGAAATAGTCTGGCCGACCTGCCGGATATTTTCAGCGGTCTCATGCCGAAATTCTACCACGCATTCGGCGCCAGCGCGACGACCGACGGAGGCTCGTCCGTCGTTGATGGCCGCATGCGGATGCGTTTCACCGAATTCGGCAACATGATCCTGTCGCGCCATCCGATCCTGGCCACGCGCAACATCCTGCTGCCGCGCAGCCGCACCTATGACCGGCTCAACATCCAGCGCTCGGCGCTCGAATGCCTGATAGACGCGCCGGGCGGCGCGATCCGCGCCTATTCCGTCCATCTCGACCATCGCAGCCCGGCCGAACGGATCGCCCAGATCGGCTTTCTCAAGGACTGTCTTTCCAACTATGCCCAGGATGGCGGCGCGGTGACCGGCGGCGGCGAATTCGGCTTTCCCGAACTGCCGCACACCGATGACTTCGTCGTGATGGGCGATTTCAACATGATGCCGGAACAGCCCGAATATCTCGCCATGGTCGGCCCCAGGGACCTCTATTACGGCCGCACCGCCAGCACCGCCTTCCCCATCGATGCGCTCGACGCGTTCGGCAAGCGTGCGCAGGACGATTACACCTGGGAGGAGCCGGGGCAACCTGATGTCAGGCAGTATCTCGATTACTGCTTCGTCAGCGGAACTCTGGTCTCGCGGCTGAAAGATGGCTGGGTGGATGCCGATTGCATCGCATCGGATCACAAGCCGGTGTGGGTGGAACTGGCCTAGAATCGCGAAATGCGGGACATCGAATTGCCGCGAACAACCGTCCAGTGCCAGGCAAATATAAACTGCCTCCTTGTATACGATATCTAAACCGCCACGTTTCAAGCTTCCCGACATGATTTTTGAAGTTTGGGATTTCTATGATGAATATTGTCAGCAGCGGCCCGCAACTGCTCAATACTAGCGTGACCCGGTTCCAATACGACCGTTCGACCACGAATTCGACACGTGCGGCAGTGTCTCGATGAGCGCATTCAACCAGAATCCGGTCACGAGCAGCCCCATTGCGGACCAGAATGCGACCCAGGATACGCCGTTCATCTTCCAGTTCCCGGCCGGTACCTTCACGGATGCCGATGTTGGAACGACTCTGACCTATGCCGTGTGGTCGGCTGGCGACGGCGGCGCGCTGCCTTCATGGTTGAGCTTCGACGGCGTGACACGCACATTCTCCGGCACGCCGCGCAATGATGACGTCGGCATCTTGTCGATCGACGTGAGGGCTGACGATGGCGCTGGCGGCACTGCCAGGGATAGCTTCGACATTATCATTGCCAATACCAATGACGATCCGGTGCTGACCAATCCGATTGGCGTTCAGTCAGCGCATGTAGGCTACGTGTTCAGCTTCGGCGTCCCGGCGAATACGTTCACCGACGCTGATCCCGGCGCGGCGTTGAGCTATTCGGCGCAGCCTGCCGGCGGCGGCGCGCTGCCAGCCTGGCTGTCCTTCGATGTAGCAACCGGCACATTCTCCGGCATGCCTGCCTCAGGTGACGCAGGCAGCGTCTCCATTGATGTCATCGCGGACGATGGCCAAGGCGGAACTGTCACCGACACATTCAGTATCGTGATTGCCGACACCAGCGACGCGCTTGTGGTCGCCAACGCGATCCCCAACCAATCGGCAACGGAAGGTGCGTCCTTCACCTACCAGTTCGGATCCGGTACCTTTGCCAATGTCGACGCATCCGTCATGCCGTTGCTCTATTCGGCGCAACTGCACGGCGGCGACCCATTGCCGGCATGGCTGAGCTTCGATGCCGCAACCCGCACATTTTCCGGCACGCCGGCCAATGGCGATGTCGGCACCCTCTCCGTTGTAGTGCTGGCAGACGACGGCAATGGCAAAACGGCCTCCGACACATTCGAGATCGTAGTCGCCAACATGAACGACGCGCCTGGTGTGGTCAATCCGATCGCCAATCAGAATGCCACCGAAGATGCGGCGTTCAATTTCCAGTTCGCGGCCAGCACGTTCTACGACATCGACGTCGCGGACACCCTGACCTATTCCGCCCAACTGGCGGGCGGCGGGGCACTTCCATCATGGCTGAGCTTCGATGCCGCAACCCGCACATTCGCCGGCACGCCGATAAACGACAATGTCGGCACCGTCTCTATCGATGTCATCGCCGATGACGGCAATGGCGGCACCGTCACCGA
Source organism: Rhizobium sp. (assembly GCA_019739215.1). Lineage (GTDB taxonomy): Bacteria > Pseudomonadota > Alphaproteobacteria > Rhizobiales > Rhizobiaceae > Rhizobium_E. The sequence goes on along the minus strand of JAHHDR010000044.1, from coordinate 124,237 downwards.
GACGTTCGACATCGTGGTCGCCAACACCAACGACGCGCCTGGTGTGGCCAATCCGATCCCCAACCAGAATGCCACCGAGGATGCGGCGTTCAGTTTCCAGTTCGCGGCCAATGCGTTCAGCGACATCGACTACGACACCCTGACCTATTCCGCCCAACTGGCAGGCGGCGGGGCGCTTCCGGCATGGCTGAGCTTCGATGCCGCGACGCGCACATTTTCCGGCACGCCGGACAACGATGACGTCGGCACCGTTTCCATCGATGTCATCGCCGATGACGGCAATGGCGGCACCGTCACCGATACGTTCAACATCGTGGTCGCCAACACCAACGACGCGCCTGGTGTGGCCAATCCGATCCCCAACCAGAATGCCACCGAGGACGCGGCGTTCAGTTTCCAGTTCGCGGCCAACGTGTTCAGCGACATTGATGTCGGTAACACCCTGACCTACTCCGCACAACTGGCGGGCGGCGGGGCGCTTCCAGGATGGCTGAGCTTTGATGCCGTCACACGCACATTCTCCGGCACACCGATAAATGGCAATGTCGGCACCGTTTCCATCGATGTCATCGCCGATGACGGCAATGGCGGCACTGTCACCGATACGATCAACATCGTGGTCGCCAACACCAACGACGCACCTACCCTGGCCAATCCGATCGCCAACCAGAATGCCACCGAGGAAGCGGCGTTCAGTTTTCCAGTTCGCGGCCAACACGTTCAGCGACATTGATGTCGGGAACACCCTGACCTACTCCGCCCAACTGGCGGGCGGCGCGGCGCTTCCAGGATGGCTGAGCTTCGACGCCACGACGCGCACGTTCTCCGGCACGCCGGACAACGATGACGTCGGCACCGTTTCCATCGATGTCATCGCCGATGACGGCAATGGCGGGACGGTCACCGATACGTTCGACATCGTGGTCGCCAACACAAACGACGCGCCAACTGTCGCAAACGCCATTGCCGACCAGTCCGCCACCAAGGACGCGGCGTTCAGTTTCCAGTTCGCGGCCAACACGTTCCGCGATATCGATGTCGGTGACACCCTGACCTACTCCGCACAACTGGCGGGCGGCGGGGCGCTTCCAGGATGGCTGAGCTTTGATGCCGTCACACGCACATTCTCCGGTACGCCGGCCAATGGCAATGTCGGCACCGTCGCAGTCGATGTCATCGCCGATGACGGCAATGGCGGCACCGTCACCGACACGTTCGACATCGTCGTTGCCAATGCCAATGACGCGCCTGGTGTGGCCAATGCGATCGCCAACCAGTCCGCCACCGAGGATGCGGCCTTCAGTTTCCAGTTCGCAGCCAATGTGTTCGGCGACATCGATGCCGGTGACACCCTGACCTATTCCGCCCAACTGGCAGGCGGCGGGGCGCTTCCGGCATGGCTGAGCTTCGATGCCGCGACGCGCACATTATCCGGCACACCTGGCAACGATGGCGTCGGCGTCCTCTCGATCGACGTCATTGCCAATGACGGCAATGGCGGCACCGCGACCGATACGTTTGACATCACGGTCGCCAATATCAACGATGATCCGGAACTGACCAATCCGATTGGCGGTCAGACCGCCAATACCGGTGTCGCGTTCAGCTTCGCAGTACCTGCCAACACCTTCGTCGATATCGATATCGGGGACACGCTGACCTACACCGCACTGCTGGCCGATGGCAGCCCGCTGCCGGACTGGCTGAGCTTCGACGCAGCCGCCCTGTCACTGTCCGGCACTCCCGCCGCCGAAAATGTCGGCGTGCTCTCGCTCCGGCTGACCGCGGATGACGGCAATGGCGGGCAGGCAATTCATGACTTCACGCTGACCGTCGCTGTGAACACTGTTGCGAACACCGCGCCGTCGGCCGTCAAGTCCGTTGCCGGTCAGACGGCGCGCGAGGGGGCAGCCTACGCCTTGCAGTTGGCTGCCGACATGTTCGTCGACGCCGATGCGGGCGACCAGTTGACCTATTCGGCGCGGCTCGCGGATGGCGGGACACTGCCGGCCTGGCTGGCATTCGACGCGGCGACGCACCAGTTCTCGGGCACACCACGCCATGACGACTCAGGCGAGCTCGCCATCCAGATCGTGGCGACCGATCAGAGTGGCGCCACCGCCTCTGTCGGCTTCACTCTCACGATCGCAGAAGGCTATGGCGGGCCCGAAACGACGGGCGGGACTGTGCGCCTCGACCAGGGCGGGGTCCACACATTCCAGCTTGCGGATTTCGGCATATCCAACCCGGATGGCCTTGGCGCGATCCTGATCCAGGATCTGCCCGGCATCGGCAAGCTGCGCCTCGACGGCACGCCCGTGACTGCCGGTACCGAGATCGACATCGGCGACCTTTCGCGGTTGACATGGCAACCCAAGGGCGAGGGCACGGGCGACAGCTATGCCTCCTTCAGCTTCCTCCTGATCGACGAGGACGGTGACCGCGCCGAAGAACCCGGCACGATTTTCTTCGATGTCAGCGAGGTGGCGAACCGCTTCGCCGGCGGGGCGGGCCGGCAGACCCTGCGCGGCACCAGTGGCGACGACATCATTATCGGTGGTCGCGGCAGGGATATTCTGATCGGCGGCAGCGGGTCCGACACTTTCATCTTCCGAACCGGAGACGGCCGCGACGTGATCCGCGACTTCGACGCGCGCGGTGCAATCCACGACGTGCTGGATCTCACCGGTTTCAAGAGCATTTCCGGCTTCGCCGACCTGATGAAGAACCATGTCTACGTGGTCGGGGCCGGCGTGGAGATCGATGGCGGCGGCGGCGACATCATCCTGCTTCAGGGCGTCAAGCTGAAGCACCTCGATGCCGGCGACTTCCTGTTCTGACGCAGCGCGGGACCCGGCGACCGGCCGGGTCCCGCTGTTTCTACATCGGCATGTAGCCGCCGAAGGTCAGTTCCGTGGTGATCAGCCGGACACCCGCCGACCGGCTTTGCGAATAGACATCCTCGACGCCGGTGATCGCAAATCCCAGCTTGCCCTGGATCCTGAGCGAGCCGGGATTGTCCGCCATGACCGACGAGAACAATGTCTCGCCCATCATCACGGAGAAGAACCGGGCGACGGCGGCATTGACGGCATCGGTCATGATGCCGCGGCCCCAGTGTTCCTCGGCCAGCCAGTAGCCGAGATGCCAGCCGGTGCGGCTGCCCGCCCCGCGCCACTCGATCGAGACCACGCCGACCAGCCGATCGGAGACGTTGCCATTCGCCGCCTCGACCTCCGGCGCCAGGATGGCGCGGACGCCACCCAGCGTGATCGCGAAAATCCAGGCCTCCGGGCCGGGTTCGCCGATCATGGCGAGCCAGTCCCCGGCATCATCGAGATGATAGGGCTGCGGGACCCGGGTCAGCATCTTCGCAACCCTGTAATTGTCCAATGCCTCGGTGATCGCCTCGGCATCGCGGGCTTCCGGTCTGCGAAGGGTCAGCCGGCCGGTCCGGATCAGGGGCTGCCGCGGCAGCGTCCGGTTGCGGCCGGCATCACCAAATGGCAGCGCGGCAAGTGCGAAGGCATCCCTGTGCTCGACAAGCGCGGTCATCTCGCACCTCCCCAGTGTCTCAGCGAACCCCAGGTCTTGCGGTCGAGCCGAAACCATTCGACCGCCACCATGCCGCCCAGCGCCAGTGAGCCGGCCATGCCGGTGCCCTGGAACTGGAAGCCGCACTTCTGGATCACCCGCCGCGAGCCGATGTTCATCACCCGGACACGCGCGTCGATGAAGTCGACGTCGAAATGGCGGAAGCCGAAATCGATCAGGATCTGCGCGGCTTCCGTCGCAAAACCCCGGCTCCAATGGGGCTCGCCGATCCAGTAGCCGAGTTCGAGGCCCCGGCCGGTGTCATGCGCTTCCAGCCCGCAGGCGCCGATAAACTGCGTCGTCTCACCAAGGGTGATCGCATAGACGCATTTGCCCATCGCGCCCGAGGCGACGCGGGCGACGAAGTTTTCGGCGTCCTTGGTCGTGTAGGGGTGCGGCATGCGCGACACCATGGACGCGACATTCATGTTGTTGGCGAGATGGGCAATTGCGTTGGTATCGGCCATCTCAGGAGCACGCAGGACAAGGCGCTCTGAAACGAGGATGGGCGACGAGAGTTCCAGCGGCAGCGGCCGCGTCTCACTTCTGAAGCCGCCTTGGCTTTGGCTTTCCTTCATTTGGGTTTGCATTGTGACCTCCTGGGTTTATCGCAAACGAAAAGGGACGGTGGATGTCCCCACCGTCCCTTTTGAAACCTGGAGGTCTTGCGACCTTGAGTGTCAGCCGGGCCAATGAGGCGCCGGCTGTTTAGAGAGCTCCGGCTTACTCTGCTGCTTCCGCGGTTTTCGGCATGATGGATACGTATACGCGGCCATTCGCCTTGGTGCGGTAATTCACGGCGCCGTTGGTCAGTGCAAAGAGGGTGTGATCCTTGCCCATGCCGACATTGGCACCGGGATGCCACTGCGTACCGCGCTGACGAATGATGATGTTGCCGGAAATCACGGCTTCGCCACCGAACTTCTTGACGCCGAGACGCTTGGAATTGGAATCGCGACCGTTGCGCGACGAGCCGCCAGCTTTTTTGTGTGCCATGGTCTTACTCCTTGTCCTCTAAACCTTAAGCCGCGATCGTCAGGATGCGGACGGTGGTGAAATGCTGGCGGTGGCCCTTCTTGCGCTTGGAATTCTGGCGGCGGCGCTTGACGAAAGAAATGGTCTTCCGCGTGCGGCCCTGGCCGACGACTTCCGCAGTCACGACAGCGCCGCTTACAAACGGCGCGCCGATCTTGGCGCTGGCACCCTCGCCAACAACGAGGACTTCTGTGAATTCGATCTTGGTACCGGCTTCGCCTTCCAGCTTTTCGATCTGGATGACGTCGTCTGCAGCAACCTGGTACTGCTTACCGCCGGTCTTGATGACTGCGAACATTTTTTATCCTTTCATGTTCTCACCACCTCGGCAAAACCTGGCTACAGGCCTCGGCACGGGCGGTCTTCTTGTTCAGTCGGTTGGTCTGTAGCGGAGCGAACCCCGCCGGTGAGATATGCTTCGATTCTTGCCCGATGGCAAACAACAAAACATGCCGCGAACATGGTCATCCGCAGTTTTCCGCTCATGCGTGTACGCGAGCCCCCCACACCTGTCAAGACAACCGGCGGCGCATAAACGGAAAATTATCATTTTTCCGACTTGCGCCAGTCATTTTTCGTCGCTATATCGCGGCCCACACGCTCGAAGTCTTCACCGGCTTCCAGTGCCCCGCGGAGAGGTGGCAGAGTGGTTGAATGTACCGCACTCGAAATGCGGCGTGCCTGCAAGGGTACCGTGGGTTCAAATCCCACCCTCTCCGCCACAATTTCATTTAAGTAATTGTTTTTGAAGGTTTTTGGCACACCTTCATATGATACGCCCTCAATTCGCCCCACATTTTCTTACTGCTTGCTTTGAAACGACCCGCTCCCGGCATGGATACCTACTGGCTTGTAAAGCGGCCAGCTTATCTCAGACATTCCACCCAGTCCGTTGTCACCTCTGAACTTTCACGCCGCAGTTCGCGACGCTCCAAGTCGCGCTCGCTGTTCCCAATGCCAATTAATTCTGCGTACCGCGGCCCGTAAAGGGTCACGCGACCTCGGTGGTATGGCGAGCCTTTTGCTCTTCAGCCGGGACGCCGGACCGCATTGCGGCCGAAAAAAAGGAACAGCATCTTGGACCACATACAGAAATCCTCATGGCGGAAATCCAAGGCCAAACGGCTTGGGAAAATGTCGAGCAAGGCATGGGATCGTGCAGAACAGATCATCAGAGACGTACTCAAAGAGAAACTTTCTGGCCTGCAAACCGTGCAGGTAGTGACGCTTCTCACTTCGGGCATGAAAAATGATGGCGTGTTGGCGCTTCTGCATAGGCTAGTTAAGGACTTCAACGCCTTCGGCATTCGTGAGTATGCCGTCCATCTTGGAGAGGCGCTCGACGAAAACCTCTTGCCCACGGATTATGAGCATATGCGCCTCGTTATCTGGAATGCGGACACCAGTAGCGTCGCAGAGTTTTGCAATCTCTACACTGGTGTGGTCGACGTGCTCCATGACGGCCTGCTACACGCGGCCGGGCATCGCAACGTGCCCGTCACAGAAGCCATCGACTGGATCGTTCAATACGCGAAGTCTCCGATATCGAACTACGAGGGAGAAGGCGATCCTGATCTCGCCTTTGAGTTTCGGCCGACCACAGTGCGACTTGAGAAAGACGACCTTTATAAGGTGCCGTGCTATCGCTGGAGCTTTCGACGCAAGTACCTCGATTATCACTCTTCTCGTAAGCGCCTAGCGGATTTCATCATGGTGCATGGCAATGGTATCAGCGTCAAAGAAGCGGTGATTAATCATCCAAAGTGGCCATAGCCAGATGTAAAACTCGGGGCGGATCAACTCCGCCCCGCATTGAATGCTTGCCTCTCGCCGATGTGGAATGTTGGGCGTGACGTATCTTAACAGTGCCGGCTGCGGGCTGGTTCTCAATGGCAAATATGGGGCCGCAAGCGGATAGTCTGCTTTTCGCGGTTGTTAGACGGCAACACCCTTCTTGTACGTGCGCATCATGGCTCTGGAGCGAAATTCTTTCAAAAATGACGGCTGGCTTCAGGCTGAAGCGGTGCAGATATCTTTTACCGAGATGAGGGCGCAAATCAGATCGAATCCTGGGAGAGGCTCGTTGAGCGAACGGGCGCGGCCCCACAACGCGCAGGGCCATTCCCCTTCAGACTTCAGTCCGCTCGGCCAGTTCCAGTGCATCCTCAATGTCGACGCCGAGATACCTGACTGTGTTTTCGATCTTCGTATGGCCAAGCAGGATCTGGATCGCTCGAAGGTTGCCAGTGGCCTTGTAGATCATGGCAGCCTTCGTTCGCCGAAGGGAATGCGGCCGCAATCCTCCCGACGCAGCCCAATCGCAGTGACCCACTCATGGACGTCGGGCGAATATCGTGGCCCGTGACGAGGGTCCCGATTTTCATTTTACCAAATCGCAGCCGCGGAGCTTGCTGTCGGCGGAAAGGTTGGGGCTGGCAGGAAGCGGCCATTGGCATCTGACGCGCTAAAAGTGGCATCATGAGCCGCCGCGGCGCTTATCATCCTGGCCATTATTCGTCCGCATTTTCCGGTTCGAACACGAGACCAGAGGACCGACCCTCTATGTCCGCGTCGTCATCTGTTTCAGCATTGCCGCGAAAGATAGTAAGACCGATTGTCCTGTCATCCTGGATCAGCGTGACAGATGACGGATCGATGGACCGGAGTTCCCAGCCGTCAACAGACTCGCCCCGTCGTAAGGAGCGGGTCGCTGTACCGTCAGCCGTGCTGATGCGCGCAACCGAGCCTTCCGGGCCTGATGTCACTCCAAGCAGGACGAATTGCGGACCGGAATCGGTCGATCTCTCGACCTCGGACTGCGGCTCCTCATCAATTTCGACGGGACGTCGCGTCGGAGCGAAGAGCGGGCGCTCGATGAAGAGCCGCACATCCGACGATTTGACAGTGGCTAATGGATTTGGATTCTGGCGATCCGACGATGAGGTTTTGTCCAGTGGCCAGGCCGAAGCGAGCAAGGCGAGGGTCAAGACCAGTGTGATACTATACGGCTTCATAGCGCTGCCGCCTTCCATCGCGCGCTGGATTCGAGATCAACGCGCAGCATGTCCGGGCCTTTGGCGTCCACATCACCCGGCAAGCGGCGGACCGAGATTTTGTCGATGAAGACCAGTGGCAGTCCCGTTTCCAGTCCATGCAGCAAGGCGAGCAACCCGGCATTGTCGATATCGAAACTGGCACGGATCGCGACGCGCTGCTGGTTGGCGTCCGCCTCGTCTTCAGCGACATCAAGAGCCGTCGTCTCAATGATCCTTGCTGGGGCCTTCGCGACGGCTTGGACGATCAACTGCTGGAGGCTGGCGCTGGCCAGCGTGGACGTGTCTGCAGAGAGATAGATCGGGGACAGGTCTACAGGCTTTCCATCTCTCGCGGGAGTGGTGAGCCGGCGCATCAGGGACGACAGCTGGAACTCTTTTTCCTGCACCACGAATGCTTCGTCGGACGCTTCCAGAACATTCAACGCTGCGAAGGTCAGCAACATTGCAGGCAAGCCAAGAAAGAGCAGCAAGCCCGATATCCTGGAACGCGGCGATTGGCTGATGACGGCAGTCATTGCTGTGCATCCGTGGGCTTCGCACCATGCAGTGCGGTGATTTCAAACCTATCGCGGCCATCCTCCTGCCGCGTCACCGGAGCGGCGAATTTGACGTCGCGGAACGCAGCGTCGTCCTCAAGCAACCTTATCAGACTCGACGCATCCGTGGAGCTGCCGACCAGATGGACCGATCCTGTGTCGATGTCGAGTTGGTCGATATAGGTGTGGTCGGGCAGGACCGCAGCCAGACGATCGATCAGATGGAAACGCGCATCGGCCAGCTGCTTCGTGGCGATAAAGGCGAGATCCCGGTCGCGCTGGGCCGTTGAGCCAGATGCATTGATGAGCCGGTTTCGGGCCTTTGCCAGGGTTGCGTCGAGTTCGACAATGCGCAGGCCGGTCTGTCGGAGCGTATTAAGGGTCATGCCGCATGTGATGATGGAGATTGCGAGAACGGCGATCGAGACGTTCCCGATGGCCTTCCGACGTGCCCTGTTCGACGCGTTATTCCTGCCACCAAAGAGGTCTATCCGCAGCCGTTCCGCGAGCGGTTGTCCTGCCGAGCCGAGCGCCGACGCGGCCAGGCCAAATTGTGCCAGTTGACCGACGCAGGTATCGACGATCTCGCGCGACGTTGCCAGAAAGTCCACCTCAAGTTGCCCATTCGGGCCGGGCTTGTCCGAGAGCGCGAAGCCATGGGTCACGGCCTCCGGCCGCCACGGGGTCAGCCGGTCGAGCCTGCTCTCGACGATCTGGCCTGCAAATCGCGCGCCGGCAACAGGGATGTTGAAGCGAGCCGCGGCGAGGCGATCCGGATCGAGCCGAAGCTCTGCAGAGGTCATTTTCGTGAGCTTGATCGCCTTGATCAGGCTGTCCCGGTTCTCGGCGCTGTTTCCCATGGCAATGGCTCTCCGGCCTGACACGAGGTGAAAGGCCAGGTCCACGCCGTCAGGCGACTGCACCGCAACCAGCCGCTTTCCGGCAGAGAGTCGCAGGACAACGGGTTCGATCATGTCGATGAAACTCGACAGCGTAGCACCGAGCCAGGACCTCGCGGACACGGTGGGCTCCGTCCCAGCCCGGGGACCGGTCGGACCAGCGGCGCGCCTCAGCCCGGACGCGACGTCGGGCGGAACGGGTTTGACCATTAGCTCCATCCCATCATCCCGTCGCTCTCAGGATTTCGTCGATCGTGGTCAGCCCTTCCGCCGCTTTTGCCAGACCGTCCTCGAGCATCGTGGTCATGCCCGCTTTCCGCGCCATCTCGGCAATTATCGCCGGGTCGGGGTCCTTGCGCAGGGTCGAGCGGATGGTCTCGTCCGCCCTCAACACCTCGAAGACGCCGATCCGGCCACGATAGCCGCTTTGGCCACAAGCCTCGCATCCGACGGCCCGGTGAAACCCGGCGCTTGCCACAACCTGCAGCCCTCGCGCCTCGGCGAGTCGATTTGCGTCTTCGGTCGCCTTCTCGTCGGGCGCCTTGCAGCGCTCGCAGAGCTTGCGAACGAGCCGCTGACCGAGCACGCCCCGCAGGCTCGATGCAAGCAGGTATGGTTCCACGCCCATGTCGATCAGACGCACGATGGCATCGCTGGCCGAATTGGTATGCAGCGTGGTCAGCACCAGATGGCCGGTCAGTGCCGCCTGCACACCGATCCCAGCCGTTTCGCCGTCGCGCATCTCGCCGACCATGATGATATCGGGGTCGTGGCGGAGAAATGACCGCAGCGCTTTGGCAAATGTCAGTCCGATCGAGGCTTTGATTTGTGTCTGGTGGATCCCCGCAATCTGGTACTCGATCGGATCCTCGACCGTCACGATCTTGCGGGTCGGTTCGTTGAGCACCGAGAGGGCGGTCGCAAGCGTGGTCGTCTTGCCGCTTCCGGTGGGGCCGGTGACGACCACGATGCCGTGCGGTTCTGCCAGCATGGCCCGGAACGTCGCCCTGTCCCTCTCCCCCATGCCGATCCGGTCCAGATCGAGCAATCTTGTGTCGCGCAGCAGAATACGAAGCACTGCGGTTTCGCCGTACATGTTGGGCATGACGGCAACGCGCAGGTCGGCCTCAGCATTTCCGATCTTGAGGTTGGACCTACCGTCCTGCGGCAACCGCCTATCCGCGATATCGAGCCCCGCCAGGATTTTCAGCCGCGAAATGACGGCCGGCGCCATGCCAAGCGGCAATCGCTGGTCCTTTCGGAGATAACCGTCGACCCGCATCCGCACCTGCAGTTGCTCGCGCTCGGTTTCCAGATGCACGTCAGTTGCGCCGATGCTGACGGCGCGTTCGAGTATTTCGTCGATGATACGCACGACCGGGGCGCCGCGGGCAAGGTCCTGCATCGTCTGCTCCGACTCCGAGAGGGAGTCTTGTGCGGAGAGATCGTCCTCGACGATACCGGGCTCGGCTCCACCGCGCTCGAGCATCCTTTCGAAGAGCATCTCAAGTTCCTCGAACGAGATCATTTTCAGTACAGGTCGTGTGCCGAGCGCCAGGCCGACGGCCTTGATGACAGCCTGATCCGTTGGATCGGCAAGCGTCAGCGTCGCGGTGCCGTCGTCGGAATATGGATAGACGAAGGCCTCTCGCAGGTATCGATAGGACAGGTTTTCAGTCAGCGGGGGGAGCCCTGCAATCTCGTCAAGGGTGGTGCGGGGTATGGCGTAGAACTCTGCGGACGCATCGGCGATGTCGTGGGCGCTTGCAATGCCAGAGCGCCAGATGCGCTCGGCAGACAAGTCCTGCCCCGCGTGAACGTCCGGCATGCTCCGAAGCGCGTAGCGGCTTCGAAGATAGTTCACAAATGTAATTCCATTTCCTTTGTCGGATTTCACCGAGTACATAATTTTCCAGACGATGTATATGTTTGCAGGCCGCGAATTTTCGGTTTTACGCTGTCACCTGTCAAAGATTGCACCGCGAGCGGTCGCTGTCAACGTGGAGCGTAACAAGGATCACGACAGATCACAAACCAGTGAAAAATTAAATTATGTTATTTCAATATATTAGAAGGAATTTGAGGCGCAAAAGCGCTTTATCGACCGATTTCTGAACAATCGCTGAAACTTCTTTTTACACCCCCTCGTAGCTATCGACGTGGAGGACATGAGATCCTTTCACAGATCGCTCAGACTTTTCTGAGGCGTCGATGTTCTTTGCTGACCTGCAGCAAGGACGGAGATTATTTGTCTTCTATTTAGAGACAATGTTTCTTTTGATGTCGAGGTTTGGTTGAGCGGCGAACCAGCATGCGAATACTGTCAACGCACCCAACGAGGGAGTAGACCAATGTCGACCGTACCAACGAACACTTCGACCAAAGCCATCAAGATCGACCTTCTCGCCGGCCGCCGTGCCTTTCTGAAATCCGCAGGCCTTCTGGCAGCAGGCGCTGCCACGATCGGCATTGTCGGCGGTACGCCGGATGTGGCCCATGCGGCGCTGACGGATACGCAGATTCTCAATTTCGCACTCAACCTCGAGTATCTCGAAGCCGAATTCTATCTGATCGCGGCAACCGGCAAGGGGTTGAAAAACTCCGATACGACCGGCACCGGCGCGCTCGGCGAGGTCAAGGGCGGAAAGAAGGTCAAGTTCAAGTCCGACCTTATCAAGGAATATGCCCAGGAAATCGCCAATGACGAAGAGGCTCACGTCAAGTTCCTGCGCACCGCGCTCGGCGCCTCGGCCGTCGCCCGCCCGACGATCAACCTCAACACCAGCTTCACCGCCGCCGCGCGCGCTGCCGGGCTGATCAAGAACAACCAGAAGTTCGACGCCTTCGACAACGAGGACAATTTCCTCCTCGCGGCCTTCATCTTCGAGGATGTCGGCGTTACCGCCTACAAGGGCGCCGCCGCGATGATCACCGATCCTGGCATCCTGGAAGCTGCCGCCGGTCTGCTCGCCGTCGAAGCCTATCATGCGGGTGAAATCCGCACCCTGCTGGCGTCCAAGGGCTTTTTTGCCCAGGCCAATGCGATTTCCGATGCCCGTGACTCTCTTGATGGGGGCACCGATCTCGACCAGGGCATCCGGAAGAACAGGAACGTCAATATCGTTCCCACCGACGCCAATGGCCTGGCTTTCAGCCGTACCCCGGAACAGGTGCTGCAAGTCGTCTATCTCGGTGACGCGCCGAGCAACGCGAGCTTCTTCCCCGACGGCGTGAACAGCGGCGCCTGACTGACACGAGCGCAATTCTCGAGGCTTAGCCCCGGGCGTGGGCAGCCTGCCTGCGCAGGCTGCCCAAATCCGCAACCCCGGATGTGATCGGGAGGTGGAAGCAGTAAAGTGCCGAAACAATCATGGGTTCTGATTGCTGCGCTCTTGTTTTCGAGTTTGCTGTTGACTGGTTGTCAGGGCGGCAGCGTCGACGGCAACGACAGATCGACTTTCATCGACGGCGTGTTCGGCGATATCAAGGCTCGTGAAACCCGAAGGGCACGAGACGATGGCACCTTCACGACTGCCGATACGCGCGGGACCAACGCCCGTAGCAAGATCCAGAGCTTCATGCCTGATACCGGCGGCCTTACGCCTGTCGATTCCGACGATGCGTCCACGGCGGGCGAATACACGATCAACTTCGAAAACACCGACATCAAGGAGGTTGTGCGCGCCGTCCTCAATGACGCGCTCAAGGTCAACTACACGATCAATGGTGATGTCTCCGGGCCCGTGACGATCTCATCGGCCCGCCCCGTGAGCCGGGAGGCCTTGCTGAGAACGCTGGAGTCGTCACTGGCGAGCTTTGGCTTCAGTCTGGTCAAGACCGGCAGTGGGTACCGGGTGACCGCCAGCGATACGGTGACGGCGGGCACCGTCGACAATGGGCGCATGGTAAGGGCCGGCCATGGCGTCTCCATCGTGCCACTCAGGTTTCTCCCCGCTTCATCCGTCATGGAACTGCTCAACGGATTCGTGGCGCCTGCCGAGGGTCTCCGGATCAACACGGCAGGCAATAGCCTGATCATCCGCGGCACCGGGCCTCAGCGCGCCGAGGTCATCGAAGCCGTGATGTCCTTCGACGCCGACTTCATGCAGAACCAGCGCGTCTCGATGTTCCGGCTGACCCAGTCACGGCCGCAGGATGTCGTTCCCGAGCTCGAACGCATCTTCAATGTCAAGGGGGACAGCAGCCTGATCCAGTTCCGGGCCGTCGGTCGGATACGCGGCATCATGGCAATCTCGAAGAACCCGGCGCTAATCCGTCGTGCGGAGACCTGGGTCCGACGGCTCGACCAGCAGGATAGCGCAACCGGTCAGAATGTCGTGATCTACAAGGCCAAGTACCGCAAGGCGGAGGAACTGGCCAAGGTTGTGTCTGGCCTTTTCGGCATCGGCACCAACACCAGCACGGCCGCCAAGCCGGCTCCCATCCCGCAACTCGACCAGGCCGCCAGCGACGAGACATCGAATGCGGACGATGCCTCGAACACGACAACAACGCCGGCAAACCGCATCGCCTCGGCGTTCGACGATCCGCAATCGGCCGACAATGCCATACCCAACGTCGTGGACCTGACATCCGAGGCGCGTGATCAGCCTGTTCTGCGCATCAGCGCCGACATCTCCAACAATTCCGTCGTCATTTACGGCGAAGGCGATCAGACGGAACAGGTCGTGGCGACGCTGAAGAAGCTCGATTCGACGCCTGTCCAGGTTGCCATCAATGTGACGATAGCGGAGGTCCGGCTGACCGAGGACCTGAAATATGGCGTCCAGTATTTCCTGAAGAGCAAGCAGCTCGGGCTCGGCAGCGACAATGGCTCGCTGAGCCTGATCGACCGGGCCGGCAACTCGATCAGAAAGCAGACGCCTGGACTTAACTTCGTCGGCGGGGCCGATGCCAATCCCGATGTCATCATCTCGGCGCTCAACGTTCTCACCGACGTTGAGATCCTGTCATCGCCATCCCTGGTCGTGATCGAAAACCAGACGGCCACGTTGCAGGTCGGCGACGAGGTGCCGATCACGACGCAACAATCCCAGAGCTTGGAAAACAGCCTGGCGCCCGTCGTCAACCAGGTGCAGTTCCGCGAGACCGGCATAATCCTCAACGTCACGCCCCGCATCAGCCAGACCGATGCCGTGACCATGGACATCGTGCAGGAAATATCGAGTGTGGCGAGCGGCGCCAATACGCTGACGCCGACCATTTCCAAGCGCAGCATCCGGACCCAGATCTCCGTGAACGACCAGCAGACGGTAGTGCTGGGCGGACTGATCAGCGCCAATTCGCAAAAATCCAAGAGCGGTGTGCCACTCCTGATGAAGCTGCCGCTGGTCGGCGACATGTTCGCCAACACCACCAAGACCAAGGGCCGCAACGAACTCATCGTCCTGATCCGCCCCGTCATCATTCGCGATGCGCAGGATGCGGCCGATGTGGCCCAGAGCCTGCGGTCGCAGATGTCCATCATCGACGACAGGAGCGGCACGAAATGGTGAGGTCGCTCAAAGCCATCGAAATGCTCGCGATCCTCGCGGCCTGTCTCGTGGCCGCGATCGCCTTGTTCAACGGCGCCCTGACAGGGTCATGGCTCTTGCTCGCGATCGTCCTCGTTATGGCGCAAGTCATCCGGATCGTTGCGCAGGACATCGTGGATTTCACCGTCCCCGACGGTGCGGTGGTCACGCTCGCCGTCGCTGGCGCGGTCGAGCGTCTCCTGGGCGTCCAGGACGCATGGCAGTCCGAGCTCCTGGTTCTCGTCCTCGACGCCGCACTTTGCGGCCTGTCCTTCCTCGCCGTCCGCGAGGCGTTTTTCCGGATCAAGGGTTTTGACGGGATGGGCTTCGGCGACGTCAAGCTTGCGGCTGCATGCGGCGTTCTCGTCGGCATGGAGGGTTTTGCTTGGTCGGTCTTTGCGGCAAGCGCTCTAGGGCTCGTCGTCGCGCTTGGAGTTGCCCTCGTCAAGCCCGAACTCAAGATGGATCGCCTGCCGTTCGGCGCGTTGCTGGCGCCTGCGTGCTGGGTGATATGGCTCATGCAGTTATGGGGCGCCGCATGACCGTCTTCGAATACAAGGCGCTCAACGCCAGTGGCAAGGTTCTCGAGGGCACGATCGAAGCCGTGACGCCGGCCGATGTGCTGGCGCAGCTCGACCGGGCCGGCATTACCCCGCTGTCGATGCGAGCGACCAACGGGGCCGCGCGAAACTGGCGCGAACGTCTGACACCGGAGCCGAGCCCGCAGGACATAACCGGCTTCACGCTCGATCTCGCGATGTTGCTGAAAGGTGGCGTCACGCTCAACGAAGCGCTCGGGATCCTGACGCAAATGGAGACCCGGCGCTGGCTGGTCAAGCTGATCCGGCAGCTGCATGGCGGGCTGGCGGGCGGCAAGAGCCTGTCGAAAGTGCTCGTCCAGCATCCGAAACTCTTTCCGCCGATCTACGTGAAGATGGTCGAGGTGGCCGAAGTGTCGGGTCGTCTCGAACCCGCCCTGACCAGCATTGCCCAGGAGCGCCAGCGGGCGGAACGGCTGCGCAAGCGCCTCATCGCGGCAATGGCCTATCCCGGCTTCCTGGCTGTCGCCGCGATCGGCGTGCTGGTCTTCGTGCTGCTTTACATCATCCCGCAATTCGAAGGTGCCATCGCGGGCTTCCGCGATCGGATCAGTCCCTCCGCGCTCTTCGTCTTCCGGCTATCGGAAACACTCCGCGCGAATGTCGATGTCGCGGTCGGTTTGGTCCTCGTCCTGCTGATGGCCTTCCTGCTGGTCAAGCAGTTCAGCAAGGGGACCGCCGTCTGGCTCGAGCTCCTGTCGCGCCTGCCGTTCACCCGCCAGGCCGTGACCTATCACCTTACGCTCACCTTCTGCAGAACGCTCGAGATCCTGCTGCAGAACGGCGTCGATATCTCGACGACGCTGCGGCTGATCCGCGGCATCAGCCCGCTGCGGAAGACGGCGGGCAAGCTCGATGCCGTCATCACCGAGGTCAGAAGCGGCAAGCGTCTGTCGCAGGCTTTGGCGAAAGAAACGCTGCTGCCGAGCCATGTGGTGCAGATGCTGCGCGTCGGCGAGGAAGCCGGCGACCTCGGCGCCAGTGCCGGCCGGGTCGCGACATTCTACGAAGCCAAGCTCGACAGCCAGCTGAGCAGGCTGACCGCCGTCCTCGGCCCGGTCCTGATGATGGGCGTCAGCCTGCTCATCGGCTGGCTCATTCTTTCGATCATGAGCGCGCTCATGAGCATCAACGATCTGCTGGTCTGACCCTATCGATGGACAATGCCATGAAGAACACATCGAACGCCGCGAAGCGAACCGACCTCGAGCATTTGACTCGTGACAAGAGCGGCGGCTTCACACTCGTCGAACTTCTCGTGGTCCTGGTAATCCTCGGTCTCGTCATGGGCTTGGTCGGCCCGCGAGTCCTGAACTATCTCACAAGCTCGCGTACCCGCGCAGCCTCACTACAGGTGACATCGTTCAAATCGTCGCTGGACCTCTTCTTCCTCGATGTCGGGCGCTACCCGTCCAAGACCGAGGGACTCAAGGCACTGGTCGAGAAGCCGGGGTCGGCGGTTGGCTGGAATGGCCCATACCTTCAACAGGCAGCCGTGCCGGCGGACCCCTGGGGCAATCCGTATCAATACGCCGTTCCGGGCACCAAGGGCCCGTATCGAATCTCGTCATTCGGTGCCGACGGCACGGCGGGAGGTTCCGGCAATGATGCCGACATCGGCAGCGAATAGGCCAACCCAAGGATATCTCGGGCGTGACCGCCGAGGCGGTTTCACGCTGATGGAGGTCGTGCTCGCGCTGACAATCGCCGGCATGCTGGCGACGCTCGCCGTTCCATATTTTCGCCCCGGTATCGGCGCTGGTGCATTGCGAGCCCGCGCGAGCGAGATCGCCGGCCTCCTTCGCCGGGACCGCAACTTGGCGCTCCATCTCCAGCGCCGCAGCGCCGTCCTTGTCGATGCGGGCGGCGGCGCGATCCGCTCTGGTCTTCTCGACGAGACGATCGTCATGCCCAATGGCATCAGTCTCAAGCTTCTCCCCGAGAGCGCACCGGGCGTGGTGTTCCAGCCCGACGGCAGTTCGTCGGGGGCGCGCATCGTGCTTGCTGCCCGCCAATCGTCCATCGCCGTCGATGTCAACAGGCTGACGGCGGCGATCCGCATATCCGAGGCCAAGCCATGACATCAGGCATTCGGGTCCGCAGTCCAAGACTCGGCGGCAGTGGCGGCTTCACAATGATCGAAGTGCTCGTGGCCTTCGTGGTGCTGGCAACGCTGACACTCGCGGTGCATCGCGGCCTGGCGGCTTCGCTATCGTCGACAACGAGAGCGGAGACGCGACTCGGCGCCGAACTGGTGGCGCGCACGCTGATCAGCGCACCGTTGGGTAGCGGGCGCACGGCGCTTCAATCCCAGGGCGGCAGCATGGACGGGTACGATTGGAAAATCCGTTTCGAACCGGTGGAGCTGCCGATCGCTGCGCGGAACGTCATTGACGGAAAACCTCCGGCATGGTTGCCCGTGCGGATGGTGATCACGGTCTCAGTGCCTTCGAGATCCGAACTCAGGATCGAAACCATCAGACTGGTCGGTGGATAGCGCGATGCGTCGAGACCGGACCAGATCGAGCGAGATCGACCGCGGCGACAGGCGCGCCGGCTTTCTGCTGGTCGAGGTCCTCGCGACAATGACCATCAGCGCCCTTCTGCTGGCGGCGCTGTTTTCGATCACCTCGTTGACCCTGCGCATCTCCGGCCACGTCGAACGACAGACCGCGCAGATAGAGGATCACACCCGCCTGCACGCAGCACTGACGCGCGAGATCGAACGGGCCGTACCGATAAGATGGGCCGGTAGGAATGCAACGTTCATTTTCAGCGGCAATCCCCGAAGCCTGACTTTTGCCGCTGAATTTCAAACCACGAACAACGGCAGCGAGGTGAGAGCGGTGTTCATCGACAGCGCCACCACCGTAGTTCGCCGGGTCGCCGTGGTCGGACCGGCCGCTACGTCATTCGACGACATCGCCATCGGTCAGCCGGAGAGCATGTCCGACAACCGGCTCAAAGTCACCTTCGCCTATTTCGCCCGCCTGCCCGACGGACAGGAAGCGATGCTGCAAACCTGGCCGGATGCCACCCAGTTTCCGGTCGGCATACGGGTCACCCTGTCCGGCGCTGATGGGCGGGCATCCTCCGTGCGCGTGAAACTAGCCGTGGATGCAGAGCCGGGATGCGGCTTCCCGGATGGGGGTCGATGCAGCCTCCGGCCCGCTGAGAACCAGGACCAAGTCGATTCTTCATCGCCAAACGGAGATGGCGGATGACACGTCTTCGGACCCTTGGCGGCGAGAGAGACGGCTTCGTCCTGATCGCCGTGCTCAGCGTGCTGGCACTGCTTTCGGCCATGGTTGTCGTTATGTTGGGCATGTCGCGCGACTCCGTCGATGCAGCGCTGTTGTCCGGCCTGGAAACGCGCCGGGAGGCTCTCCTTCAATCGGGCCTTTCGATGGCCGCCTACGAGCTTTTCCAACTGGGCCTGGCACCGGAGCGCCTCGCCGGTCAACAATTCCGTTTCGATGAAGGCACGGTCATGCTCACCGCAACGACAGATGCCGCGAAGGTCGATCTGAACGCATCGGGCAAGGATTTGCTCGCCGCCGCCTACACAGCCGCCGGTCTGACGACATCGTCGCCGCAGGCCTTTGCCGTGCGCGTAATCGATTGGCGAGACCCGGACGACAAGGAGAGTGAGAATGGCGCCGAGGCCTCCGCCTATATCGACGCGAAGCTCGATTCTCTCCCGCGCAACGGCGCGTTCCGCAGCGTTGATGATCTTCGCTGGGTCATGGGCGTGTCGGACGCGGACCTTCAGGCGTTGCATCCCTACGTGACAGTCCACAATCCGCGCGGTCGTCTTAACGCCTACGCGGCGCCTGCAACCCTGATCGGAGCGTTGCCAAAGGTCGATCCCGCGACGGTGGATGGCGTTCTGGCGGTGCGCACGAGGCCCGGCCCGTCCAGTTCGGAGAAGCTCGACGATCTCCTTCTCGTCCAGGCCTCTCTGATCGATACCGCGCCGCCCGTTACATACCGCATAGGCCTCCAGATCCTTGTCAGCGGGACATCCGAACCGCGGCGCGCCGAGGCCGTCCTCGCAGCCGGCACCAGCGCCGGCATCCCGTTTCATGTGTTGCACTGGTCAGGAGACCGATGATGCGATCGTTCATCTACAGCTGCATTGTCTTGCTGATGTCCCAACCGACGCTTGCTCAGCCCCGGGACGATGTTTTCCGCCCGGTATCATTCATCTGCCGCGACGGCGCCACAGGCACATCGGTCGAGATCGTGGAAAACATTGTCGGTCATCGCAAACGCTACGAAGTGGGTTATCTCGACGGCCGACCCATGCTCTTCGCGATCTCGCAGTCGAGGAATGGACGGCCGTTCAAGCCCGTCGGTCTGATAGACCTCAGATCCGAGACCGATCCCGCCAATATCGCAGCCGCAACATATCTGTCGGCGATCATGGCGCGGGATGCCGGCCGCTTTTGCAAAGGCTCGCGTCGCGCCGTCCTTGCCGCGCGTTACGAGCTTCAGGCGAACCATTTTTTCAATCGGGCACACCCACGATATCGAGGGAAGTGACGACAACTATGAAACATTCGTAATGCGCAATTTCTCAACACCTTGACCGGGGTTGGTGCAAACTTGCCGCCTCATCCAGCTCACTAAACTGCCCGCTTTTGAGCAGCCGCTTGCGTGGAATTCTATGTCCGAAATGAGGGCGCGTTGCGGACCTCGTGAGTCAGCGGCTAGCCACCGACAATTCAGCCCGAACACTCAGATCGCCATCCAGAAAGTCCGGTTCCGCCTCCGCCCCAACGGCATCGAAATATCGACTGAGGAAATTGCGAAATGAGGCGGCAAGAGCGATATCTGCGATATTGAGGTCGGTGAACTCCAAGGCCCGGAGATGGTCAATATCGGCCTGGCTTATGCGACTGGCATTGATCGTGATCTGCTCGGCGTAAGCCAGCATGGCAATCTGCTGATCTGTCAGTCCGGCTTTGCGGTAGTCACGATACACGGCCAGCGTCTGTTCCCTCCCGATCATGCCGGACAGCGCCTTGAAGTAGACGTGAGAGCAATAGCTGGACGGCACGTGCTTGGCCGCCACCAGCGTTATGAGCCTGAAGTTGAGGAGGCCAAGGGAAAAGCCATCTCTGATCTGGTGCAACAAGTGCTCGACCGCCGCAAGGATGTCCGGCCTCGCTGACCAACATTGTGTGGCCTGCATCACGCGTCCCATCGACGCCATCTCATCAGCATAGATCGACGCCACTTCGCCCTCGGCCTCTGCCGGCTCTATGGTTCGTAGAAACACCTTCGCCTCCTGGGTTGCTGTGAACAGCCTCTATTCTGCCTTGGAAGCGTAAACGTGAGAAGAGATGGCGAAGATGAAACCGCTGCACTTGTTTTGGGAACTTCTGGCAGCTTCCTGAAAGACAGAATGGAGGGCGCGTAGCGGTCGAAACGCCGCCGACATAATCCGACGACGGCGTGACGTTCAATGTTGCTACAGCCAGTGATTAGAGAACCGCTGCGATTGCCGTGAGAAAGATCGCGAGGCAAGCGATGGAGAGCATGGTTTCCAGCCGCGCCACACGGGTAGTCTTGCGAAGCGATTGCCCTGCGCCAAGGCCAAGAGCGCACATGATTCCGCCGGCAGCAGCGCCGTACTGCTGGAATGCAAGCCCGGTCGTTCCGAGGAACACTGCGGTCGCCACCGAAATAGTCGTCGTTTCCATTGTCGCCGGATTGGTCTCGAACCTGAACATGGCAATGAATTTCGGCCAGCTCAACGCGATGGCTGCAACCAACAACGCCATGGGCACGATACTGCCGTTCATCTTCACTCCCCGGCCTCTGATATTCGTCCGGCGGAGCAAGCGCACCATCCAGACAGCAGGATCGAAGCAAGTTCGGTGCCAGACGCCATCTGATCATCGATGCGGCTGATGATGTCGGACGCGACGCACGGAACGCGCAAATCTTGTGCAATTATGCCAGTATGATTATTCCATCGCCATCCCCTCTGCCGAAGACATGGAGCATCGGACAATTGAACAACTTATAAGCAACATGCCCAAATTTAAGCTTTTCAATCCCATTCTCGCCGGCGCCACCCTCCAGGAGCGCCTCATCGGCTGCGCAGGCGCCCTGCTTGGCATATGCGTGACGGCGCTGACATGCGGCTATGTATTCGGGACGCCTGAGCATTTTCCGCTGATCGTCGCGCCGATCGGAGCTTCCGCCGTGCTGCTGTTCGCTGTGCCCGCGAGCCCCCTGGCGCAGCCCTGGCCGATCGTCGGCGGCAATACGATATCGGCCCTAGTAGGCGTCTCCGTCGGCCACTTTGTCGCCAATCCGATGATTGCCGTGGGCCTAGCGGTCGGGCTTGCCATTCTGGCCATGTCCCTCACCCGCTCGTTGCACCCGCCAGGCGGTGCCGCGGCGCTCACAGCGGTGATAGGCGGACCGGCGGTTGTCTCGGCGGGCTTCTGGTTCCCTTTCGTGCCGGTGGCGATCAACTCCGTCATCCTGGTCCTGCTGGGTCTTGTCTTTCATCGGTTGGCCAAGCGACAATATCCCCACATGTCCGCGCCGATCGCCAATGCCCACAAGACATCGGACGCGCCGCCGGCGATGCGGGTCGGCTTCAACAGGCAGGACATCGACGCGGCGCTCTCGGAGTTCAACGAGACGCTCGACATCGACCGCGAGGATCTCGACCGCATTCTAAGGACGGTCGAGGCCAAGGCGCTCAACCGCGCGCATGCCGAACTCGTCTGCGCGGATATCATGTCGCGTGACGTGGTGAGCGTTTCCGACGGCGACGGACCCGCCACGGCCCGCCGCCTGCTGCTAGAACACGATATCCGTACGCTTCCCGTCGTGGACGACGAGAAGCGGCTTGTGGGAACTGTCGGATTGCGAGAACTGGCCGGGTTGCCGGACGACGCACCCATGCCGATATCGCGGGCAGCAACAGCTTCGCCGGACGCCCCTGCAGTGAGCCTTCTGCCCTGCCTGACCGATGGCCGGAACCACGCGGTGGTAGTCGTCGGGGAAAATCAGGCCGTGGCTGGGATCGTCTCACAGACCGATCTGCTCGCGGCACTCGCCAAGAGCCTATCGGTTGTGCGCAGGCCCGACGAAGTCATGCTTGACGGGCGCGGAATCTGAAGGTTCTAAGCTGCCGCCTGCTGCGCCCTGAGGCCATCGAGCTGCGCTTCTTCCGTCGGCTTGCCGAAGAGATAGCCCTGGCCTTCGGTGCAGCCCCAGCCGTGGAGAAATTGAGCTCGGCTTGCCCTTCAATGCCCTCGGCCGTGCAGCGGATGCCGAAGCTGCGCGACAGGCCGAGGAGCGCATCGACGATGAGGCGCTTTCGTGATTGTCCTGGAGCGAGGCGACGAAGCTGCGGTCGATCTTGAGCTTGTCGAACTTGCAGCTTCTCAAATGCTGAAGCGTCCGAACGCGATGGTGATGCGGGATTCAAGGGCTAAATGCTGGGGAATGGATATGATATTTGCATCCCTTCTCAACTTGGTTCGAAATTCGTGGTTTCGCTACGTTCTTTACCCAATCTTTTCGGTAGTTGCACTTGGCTTGACCTACGTCGAGTGGAAAGCGGCGGTTATTCCTGCCGCGTAGAGAGCCACCACGTGGTACCCGACGCATCAACAATCCCGCCGCGCAGGTCGGGGTCGTCTTTTTGCAACGGTTCTTGAACCGCCTTGCCGCCAGCTTTGCGGGCCAGCTCAAAGCTGTGCCGGACGTCAGGCACATAGACATGGATATGGGCAACACTGCCGCTCTCTTTGAACTGCCCAACCATAAGGGAAACGAGGTATGGAAAACCTGACTGACCGGCCGCCGCTGGCGATCGTCGTCTTCGGCGCAACGCTGCACTGATCTTCGGGATCCGCTACCTGAGCCTCTGGCAGTCCGAGCGAACCACTCCATCATCCAGTCGTACCTCCGCGCAGGTGGCGGCCGTCATCGTCGATCCCGCCACGCTGCATGCCGCGAGAGCCGTGATCGAGAGGCATACCGAGACGATGGAGACGATGACGGAGGTTCTCGGGCGCTTTCGTGAGGAGATTACCATACAGCGGGAGTTGAGCCGCCGTGGTTAAATAGCCTCATCCGGGCTCGATTGGAGGTTCGAGATAATTCTAAAGGAGACAGATTGTCATATTCTGGATTTTGTTGACGACGGCGAGGTGACCAGCCACGGTACGATGCTCGATGAACTCTTGCCCAAACATTGTGACCCGGGCACATACAAGAGCCGGCTGCCCTGTTCACGGGCCTGCCGGCTCTCGTTATAGCCTCAATGATGGCAATTACTGCGGCATTGCAGTGCCAGGCTCCTGGCAAAGCGGACCGCCGGCTGTGCCTTCACGACACTCAGTGGCGTCATCGATGCCACCGGTGCTATCCTTAGTCTGCGACTGGATGCTGCCGGTCGTCGAGTTGTCCATCATCCCGTCTTTGCCGTCTTTGCCGCCGTTGTTGTCGGCAGCAAAAGCAAAGGACGATGCGGCGAGAAGTGTTGCGGCTGTGGCGATTGCGATTTTCATTTTACTATTCCTCTGTTGATCACGAGAGCCAACCAGCGGGAAGCCAAAGGGTTTCCAAAAACCCTTGCAATTTCTTTTTGGCTGCGAGTGAAACTTTTCAGCCGAGAAATCGTACGGGGCGCCGATCGACACTGCCGCGCCCGTGATCCGGCGTTGTGTCAACTTTGATTTGCCCCTCACTGCCACAGTGAGAGCCAGAGGGCGATAGTGGCAATCAATCCCCATATGCCCAGCGAGCAGCCGACTGCGAAAGTGAGATTGAGCGCGATTTCCTGCGCGAGACGGTAAACACGACAGCGCCTTATCAGGATCTCGACAGAGTGAGAGACACATTGTCCGGTCGCTTCGGCGGCCGGGCTTTTTCATTTTTTAATTTCTCTGTGGCACAATGTCGCCATGGCAAAACGTGCGAAGCCCCCGAAGACTGCGCCGCTCAAGCGGGACGCCGATACGCCCCTTGTGCCTCAAAAGATCGTGGCGCCCGATAGACGGCAGGCACAGCGTTCGACCCGATGCCGAGCCGGATCGAACCCTGCCTGGCTCTGCTGGCCGCGAAAGTGCCCGTCGGCGAGCAATGGCAATACGAGATCAAATGGGATGGATAGACAAGCGGGGCGCAACGCTGGTGGGTCGAGCCCACGCTGATTGCCGAGATCGAATATCGAGGATGGACAGACGACGGCAAGCTCCACGCGTCGTTCAAGGGCTTCCGCGACGAGGCGGATGGGTGACGGCCCTAGTGTGCCTATGGCGAACGCGTCTTGTAATTTGGGGCGTAAAAAAGATGCCGTTGCAGACAAGCTGATCACCGGCATAAAGGTCAAAGGCCTGGACAGGCGCATAAAGCGAAATGATGCATTCGGGTTGCAGCCGAACCTTTTATTTTTCGTTCTTGGTTCGGACTCTTGCGGTGCAGAGTGGCACAATCCACTATGGACGCGCTTCGCAGTTTAAGGACTCCGCAAAGCGGTGGGGAGGAACTGGCGGGCTCCTCCCCACACACCGTTGCGATCAACCCGAGGGGATCGCTTGGGCAATGACTTCATGTCATCGCGAACTTGCGTGGAAAATGCGTCGGAAGAATTCTTGTTCCACTAGTGTGGTGGCCGGATTTCTTAGAGATAGGGATCGTCGGCGGGATTGGGTTGCCATCCGTGTAGATAGCTCTGGTACTTGGCCACGTTAAGGATCGCGACGATTGCTTCCTCTTCCGTGTATCCAGCGTCAGCAGCTTTCGCCAACAATTCAGTGATGTCGACGTCCATGTGCTCTTCAAGTTCGAGCGCTTTGCCGGAATCGGAATAGGCTCGGCGGGCAAGTTTCATGTCAAATTCTCCTTTGCGAATCAAAGTGCTGGAGATTCATCGAGTTCCATCGGAACCTCATTTGCTCGATCCGGTTTCTGCACACCCTATTCTGGGAGGGCAAAATGAGCGCCACACAGCGTATGGTCATCTTTCTTGGTTCATTGAGCGAACACGCGTATAGCGCTTGTCCGCATGGTGTCGGGCAGAAAACCGTCAACGCGGCCACCGAGGCCGGATACATCGTCAGCAGCAAGGGCCAGCAAACCTCCGGGATGCCCGACCGTCATCGTTTAACTCGTCATGGCGTGGAGGCACTCGAAGTCATCATGCAACGGCATAATCTAATGCTGAGAAGCCCCCAATCACCCCGACGAGGCTGAATCTACTTCCAGTCCGG
Organism: Rhizobium sp.; assembly: GCA_019739215.1. GTDB lineage: Bacteria > Pseudomonadota > Alphaproteobacteria > Rhizobiales > Rhizobiaceae > Rhizobium_E. Next base: position 98,734 of record JAHHDR010000044.1, on the reverse strand, counting down.
CGGATAGGCCGAGATGGTGCTACGCTTGGTTTCGTCCGGCGTAAATCAAGGCTCGGTTAGCACCGTGTTGTAGATCCTCCCCAGCACGGCGAACTCAGTCGGGCCAATTACTGCCTGCCTGAACTGCCTCTTATCGTTCGCCATGAGATTCCCTTCACAGGGCGCGGAAGCTAGTTACGTCGAGCGTCGAGGGCAAGAAACGATATCGCACAGATAGTGCCTTGAGGCGTCACGCAACGGAGAGCATTTTAGTGCCTTCGTGCCCCCTTTAGTACCCTCACGCGGCTGGCGGGAGCGCGAGGTTTGCAGGGCTATTAGAGACGGTAGAGGATTTGATCGTTCAGAAACCATCGAGAGTGGGCTGCCAGCATGCCGCCGAACAATCGGTCAATGCGTTCGTAACATCACGGTATACGCTGCCGTGACGTCACGTTCGGGCACCGGGTACCGTCACATCCGGGTTGACATCGCCTATTTGTGACAGGGTAGCCTCGGGCCTAGAGCTTGAGGTGACATATGGCCCGGATTGGAGACTTTGCAGAAAATCGGCATTGGGTCTTGTTAGCGACGAGGCGAGTTCGGGAGCGATTTCGAGACAGACTGGGGCGGTGTTGTTTGCGCTCTTGAGACCCCCCCGTTTCGGGGCTCGGGCTTTGCAGCCGCGGCAATCGATGGCTGAGCAACGCGCCTCTAGGCTTCGGCTCCGTGTTTCGTCACTGCGACACCTAAACGAACCCAGCCATTTATCGAATGCAGTTTCCTCATACACCTGTACACTAGCGGCGACAGCATTGCTGATGAGGTGTCACATGGCCCGCGTGAAATTCAACCCTGCCATTCCTGATGCAGGCATATTGGCCTTTATCGGGGAATTCTCGACAGAGACCGTATTCATTGACGAGTTCTCGAAAAAACATGTTACTGTAACGTCAGCGGATAGTGGTGCGGAAATTGTCGTCACGGGCAAGAACTTTACGCGCAAGCAGGGTGATCTTACTGGTGGCACCGTCACCGACATGATTATCAAAGACGGCAACGGCGCGATCCTCTTTACCATCGAGAACGGAACTCCATCAAAATTGGCCAAGGACACACCCCTCGAGGGCCTGGGATATGCTATTATTGAATTGATGCAGGGCAACGATAAGATTTCTGGATCCTTCGAGTCGGATATCGTGTTCGGCTTCGGCGGCAAGGACAGGATTATCGCAGGACAAAGCGATGATATTCTCATCTTCAGCGAGGGTCTTGGCACTCTGACTGGAGGCCTCGGTTCGGACCACTTCATACTTTTACCGAACAAGGGATCTAAAAGCATCGTCACAGACTTCGACGCCATCGGCGGCGGTGCTGAGCAGGACTACGTATTTCTTCGAGACGGCGCGCCATATGAAGCGTTCGAGCGCGGCAATGATCTCTGGATTAAGATCGATGGCGGTGGGACTGTGATACTGAAGGGTGTCGAGTTTCCCGATTTTGGGCAAGAGGATTTCCGCGACCCGCCGCCTGACTTGTTCTAGGTTGGACCTAAGCGCCTAATGTCGCCAGTTGTTCGGAGCAGTCAGAGTTTGCGCTCGCCTACCTCTGTTGCCGCAGAAGGAAAAGCGGGGGGTTCTCCTCTCGTTCTGGAACTACTCTTTGGCGCGAGCAGGCACTCCAAGGCGGCTACCGTGGCGAACGGGCGGATGCACGATTTCATTGACTACAGCGTGCGCCACTTCATAACTTGTGGCACGACATTTCAGCGCCAAGAATCAAGCCGGAGCGATTGTGGAAACCAACCAGCACGGCCATCTCATTCTCGAATACATGCAGGCCATGAATTTCAAGATGGGGACCACACGCATCCTGATGCTGTCCTGGAATACGCCGTGAATAAGGGAAGGGCTAGGCGAAATAGAGGCCGCCCTTATCCATGCCAGCGCGAACGGATGAATAATGTTAGCGGAGGAACGGATTCATCTGACCCAAGGAGGCTACACGTTACTCAACCCAGCGAACGACAATACCCAAGGATCGGTCTAGGCGTGCTTAACGTGAAGAGTGTCCTTTCAATTCTCTACTATATCGCATCCGCCCCCTTCGATGCGGCCACGGGTACAACGCGCACCCCGCCGCGGGTTTCGTGCCTCTCTCAAAAGATGAAATCGCCTTTGCCAAGGTCCGCGACGTCGACGTTCAAGAGAACAAGGATATCTCCGTTACCCCCATCGATTGATACGCCTTCTTCCGTAGCCTCCAGATGGTTTTTCTTCAGATCTTTCCAGTTCTGAACGCTATCAAGGCCAGATAGGTTGATGCGATCCTGCTGCGCGCCGCTCGCTTCAAAATCTTCGATGGTATCCATCTGGTCACCTGTCCGAAAAGCGAAAATATCGGCTCCCATGCCTCCATTCAGGGTGTCATCTCCGCCTCTTCCCGCGAGGACATTGTTTTGTGAGTTTCCCGCTATATAGTCGTTGAAGGCACTTCCTGCAAAATTCTCAAAGTTTATATAGGTGAGACCGTTGGAAATGCTGTATTCGGACTCTCCTGGCTCAGGAGCAAAGATAGATATCCTCTGGGAGAGCTTACCAAAATCAAGCGTATCGACACCGGCGCCTCCATCAAGATAGTCGTTGCCACCGCCGACGGTCGCCTTGTCGTTCCCTCCGAAGCCAAAAAAGCGCTCATCAGCTTCTGTACTCTTGAAGGTATCCTTGCCCCCGGTGCCGCCCGTTGTAACGATGAAGTAATCCGACCATTTAATCGCGCCGCCCGTGGCGGCGTTCTCGAAAGAATCCCAATCAAGCGTATTGCTGAATCCCCGAGGCTGGATAAAGAAGCGCATCTCGACGCTAGGGTCGGATGGCTCCGGTGCAGTCAACAGGAGACCATGGATACGCTCGCCGTCCAGGGTCTCCATCGTCCCGTATTTCAGAGTCTTGGCATCGAGGACGTAGGTGCCGCCACCAGTTTTTAGATCAAAAATTGAAACGTCTTCGTCGAAGATGAATGACACGGCGATGGTCGGTTTGACCCCCTTCTCGCCGCCGCCGCCGATCGCGTCGAGATCGTCATCGTATACTTTGAACGAGGCGCTGTAGCCGGTGTAACCGACAAAGTTTCCGGAGACATAGTCCGCGTATATGCCCCTGCCGGAAATCATCAAACCGGCGAGTTCCTTATTGCTGACAGGCATGCTTGCTCCTCTGATCCTTGGAAACGTCTCGCGACTGACACCAAACAAGGGCCGCCGTCATACCGCTGTATTAGATGCCAGTTTGAAATCCGAAGCAATAACCCGGCTGGGTGAGGCAGCCTACACCCATTGATCGCCCGACCTTGGGTCGCTTGACGCCCGCGAGCCCCGTCCATAGCATCGCGGCCGATCGGAGGTTCCATGTGCGGCCGCTTCACCCATCGCCTGTCCTGGGCTGATATTGTCCGGCTCTATAACCTGACGCTCGATCCCTATGCCGGCCGCAACGATATACCGCCGCGCTACAACATCAGCCCGACGCAGACCGTGCCGATCGTCCACAACGACAAGGACGGGAACGAGATCGCCGAGGATGCCCGCTGGTGGCTTGTGCCGTGGTGGGCGAAGGAAATGCCCAAAGCGGCGATGTTCAATGCCAGGATCGAGACGGTGGCCACGTCCGGCGCCTTCAAGGATGCCTTCAAATCAAAGCGCTGCCTGATCCCGGCAGACGGCTTCTATGAATGGACGATTGCTCCGGAGGATCCGAAGGGCAAGACGAAAGACCCCTGGTACATCCATCTCCCGGGCGCGCGCCGTTCTCGTTCGCGGGCCTATGGGCGCACAATGACAAGCTTGGCGTGACGAGCTGCACGATCATCACCAGGCCGGCTGAGGTGCCCGTCAGCGAGCTTCACGATCGGATGCCGGTGATCCTCGATCCGGCCGTCTATGACGAGTGGTTGTCCGCCGAGACCCCGCCGACGGACGCGATGGAACTGCTTGATCACCACCTTGACGGCCAGCTCCAGTTCCACCGCGTGAGCCGGGAAGTGAACTCGTCGCGGTTCACCGGCAATCCGGGAATCAACCCGCTATGATGTCGGCTAAAGCACGTCCTTATCGAGGGACTTGCCCTCGTTCGCTGCGTGTTCGAAGTCGCCGCCCCCGTCGTTTGCGCTGACATCGAGCGTCTCTCTCCTGGCCTCGTGGCCCAGATAATCTCGAACATACAGATCTCGCACCAACTGCATGACCACCGCCGTCAGCGGTGTTGCCACCGCCAGGCCCATTATCCCGTACAACGAGCCGAGCGAGAATTGAGCACACAGGACGATCAGCGGAGGGAGCGCGACCTTTTCCTTCTGCAGAAGAGGTGTAACGACATAACTTTCAAGTGTCTGCACCGCCATGTAGACCGCCAGGACAAGAAGCACGGCGTTGATGCCGTCGGGCACCGCCAGCAGAATGCCAGGAGTTGCGGCAAGCACAGGTCCAAGGTTCGGAATGAAGGCGAGGAGACCTGCGATCAGACCAAGAGCCAGCGCGAGAGGGACGCCAATAACCCAGAGTCCAAGGCCGGTCAGCACGCCGACTATTGTCATCGAGATCAACTGCGCCGACAGCCAGCTTTGCAATGTTTCGACTGAACGCGACAGGACGCTGTCCGCCTTCCCCCTGATGGAGGGAGCGAACAAGCTGAGGAAACCCCGTCGGTAGGTTTGAGGGTCGAACGCGCCATAAAGGCCGATGAAGAGGAGAAGCACGGCGGTACCGAGAGAGCCAAATAGTGAACCCACCGCACGAGTTGCCGTGCCTCCCGATGCCAGTGACCACACGTCACCGGCGCTGATCTGGTCAAGGGCCTGCCTGCCCCAGGAGTACTCCTTTACCTTGTCCATTATGGCGCTGACGGTCTCCGGCAACTTACGTTGGAGCTCATCGATCTGGTCACCGACGGCAGGCGCAATCAGGGTACCAAAAACCAGCATTAGCGCCAGAATGCCAACCAGAGAAACCACCACTCCCCATGTCGGACCAATGGAAAGAAGCGCCCCGACTTTGACGCCGCAAGAGCGCAGTAAGACTGCGAACAACATGCCTGCGAAAATCATCAGCAACATCTGAGGGAGCAGGATCAAGAAAATCAGCATGGCTGCGAGAAGGAGAGAAACGGATATCGTCCGTTTGCTCCAGTAGCTTTTCGACGCTAGCTTGGTTTCGTTAGCGTCCTGCCCTGTCATTAATCACCCCCAGTATGCGGTTCAGATCGGTGCATCATCGGCCGCCGGCGCCAGCCACATGAAAAGCCATTTAGCTTGGCGGAGGAGTCCGGGCCGCAAGGCTGGCAGAATGATCCATATTTTGATCGGACTATCAGCAAAACGTCAGCAACCTCGGTTTCGTTCCGCCGTTACCAATGTCAGGGATTCTTGCCGTGCAATGTCGGCCTAAGCGGCGCCCCTCCAGCAATGTCCGAGCAGGCTACACGGCCCGCGTTCTTTCTGGGCAATGTTCTTCTAGACCTTCCTGCCCCATCCTTCACGCACGTGTTCGACCTGCCCTTCGCGCGGCCCATGATCGGCCGGCGCCAGCACCATTCCAACGTTCTTGCTTCCGCATTGGCTGCATACCAACTTCGGCACGAGATATGCCGGCAGACTGCTGAAATCACGCCCTAGACGCTCCGCGACGCGGTCAAGGTCGAGATCCTCGTCATGCTTGCAATCCAAGCAAAAAGCGTGAATCCGCAGCCCGGCATCAATGATCGAGCCGATTGACGTATGGCGCGTGGGGTAGAGTTTTTCCGCCAGTGGTTTGTACTCCGCTAGGCCTGCATGCACTATAATGCGAGTAGCGAGGGAGACAAGGAGGGGAATGACGCTATGCGGGGACCGCGCCTGGCATTCGATCATCCGGACCGCTGGATTGAATGCTACGAGGATCTGGAGGAAGCCTTTAATCTACTGGTCGAGCGCTCCAGCCAGCCACTTGTGGACCTCTGGCCGATCGAGCAGGACCTAACCGAGGCGGCAATGGCCGTAGGTTGGGCTCGCGAGGAAATCGTTGCTGTCGTCACGGAACTCGCCGTTAGTTATCGCCTCCGCCGGGCAGCTAGTGCGAACGCAGATCAGCAGATCGACGACGCGCTTACTCGCAAGTATTAGTGGCGCGCATCGACAGCCCAACCAGAGGAACATATTCACATCCCGCGCGATTCAATCTAGGAAACGAATCATGAACGAATCTGCGGAGACATATCATGGTGTCACCTATCGACAGCACTCTGCGAGCGGTGGCGCGGCACGGCCTTATCCTGGAGGTGACCTGCGATCGGTGTGGTCATCAGGCGCTGTTTGACCCAGGCTGGCTTTCGCAGAAGATGAACCCGCTGACGGATATCAAACGGGTGCCGTTCAGGTGCCAGTGTGGGTCAAAGACAATAAAAGTCACCGCCTATCCGGACGACTGGCTGCGAAGGCAACGGGAAGCTGAGAAGGAAATTCGCCGGCAAAAGTCGGATTGACGGACGCCTACCGCGTTCCGAAAACCAGCACCGCTAATACGTCCGACTGATCATCAGCCTCGCACGAGCCCCAACGCTAAATTGGCGTCCGAACGATGAAGTTCGCATGGGAGCCGTACATGACGTACGATTGGGAGGGCACTCGCACGAGGCGCCTCAAGATTTTCAAGATCTGTCTGACTTTCACTTTTCCGCTGATTGTCATCGGCGCCAGCGCATTTGGCGCGGTATGACGTGTGCAAAACGCCGGCCTCGCGGGTGTTCGCAAGGCCGGCGCCCGGCACCAACATCGGGACACGATGTCGTTGCAATATCGGCTTCTAAACATGCAAGATCTGATTTAGTTCCGACCCCCGTTCTGGGAGAACGCACTTAGCCGATCCCTAGGTACCCCAAGATAGCAACCACGATGACAACGGCGCCGACTAGCCAGATTAGCTGATTCATTTCTCTCTCCTACAGATGCGTGCCGAAACGCAGACCGGGCGTGCGGAGTTCCGGGAAGGTCGGCACAAAGCAAAAACCGGCCGCCTGGCGGGGCGACCGGTCTTGAAGGCCGGACTCAGGGGTGAAAGTCCATGATGCTCGTTCAAAGGCGCTAATGCGAATTGGGTTCCGACAAATTCTCGCTCCTTCGCGGGACGGAGCATAATTCTTCTCTTAGCGTGAAAAGGAGCGCAGCCTCGGCGCTTTGCGCGGAGTTCGATCGCGCCTCCAGCGTCGTGCCTTTGAACGGTAGCCAGGCACGCCACAAGGCGTCTTCCAGTTCCTCAACCTCGATAACGAAATGTCGTGATCCGAAGCGGAAGTTGCGGGGCGCCATTATCCATTCCATTTTGTCGACCGAGCCGGCAGCGCTGGGCGCGGGGTATCATGCCGGCTGGTCAATGGAACCGTATTTGTGCTTGGTTGCGTGTTCAATTAAAAAGAATTTGACCTACATCAAGTTTTATCATGGGTTGCACCATAGGGGTCTGGATGTTCGCCGTTTTCCTTACCAGCCGCAGGCAAAGGACTTGTTGGCCTGCCCGTAGGAGTATGCGGGACACCCGAATTACCTCATTTGCTTAACTTGTGCTGGCGGCCAGCATGGCGTTGGATGCTCGCACCCGGGCGGTTCGGACTCCGCCAAGACCGAAGGTCACCCTCCTGCCGCAATGCGCGCCGCCCGGAACCAATTCCATGCCAAGCAGCCAAGTATGCTGCAGTCGCTACTGAAGGCTGTAGACCAAAGTCGGGCGTCGGCTTTGCCGCGCCGTCATCACCAGCGGCATTCCAGCTTCCAGGCAAGCCGCGATGAACGCCTCCCGCGCCGTCTCTGTGGTCACCATTCGCCGGGCCGCAGCTCGGCAGCACTCCAGCGCTTTGGTGTGGTGTTTGCCGGACCTAATGGGCCACTCGTTTTCGAGGAAATCGAGAGAGACTTCAAGGGAGTGGAAGGTGTGCTCTAAACCGTTCTGGAGTCGAACGGAAACGGGCTTGTTCCAGTAAGTTTCGACGACCTGCATGACATCCTCCTTTGGTCATGTCTGACGAAAAAAGAACATCAGAAATCTAGGATCGGCACACAAACTGTCAAGGGCTTGTGCGAAAACGCACACAAGGGGCGCGGAGGAGAAAGACTCTGTAGTGTAACGGGCGCGGTTTACCTTAGGTGGTAAGGTTAAAATCGGTTTCAACTTGCGTGGTGCGTGACATCCCGCAAATGTAGCGAGAAATAAGTGGGGTCCGCCAATGTACGACAGAAACTCCGCATTTACACAATACGCCGTTGGATACTTCGCCCGCAAACACGACCTGGACAGACGAAGCGCGGAGTTGATCCTTGCCAAGGCGACGAGCACGCGAGAGGCCAATCGGTTGGCGCGGGAAAGCAAGTCTGAACCCCGGCGCATTAGCAACGACAGTGCACGGCAGAAACTCTTCATGAGTTTGGCTTTCAGGTGATCCGGCCTGCGGGCGGTAGCACAGCGCTCGCGTTGAGTACGCGATAGACCTGCATTCGCGAGCACCCAATTTCCTTGGCGATTGCCATGACGCCGAGGCCCGTTGCGGATAGCTGGCGAATCTTCCCATGGTCGATCCGAACCTTTCCGCCCTTGTATTGCCCGGCTGATTTTGCCCGCTCTATACCTTCCCGCTGCCGCTCTTTGATAAACCGCCGCTCCATTTGGGCTACCATGCCGAGCACCGTCAGCACCAAATGCCCCATCTCGCCACGGGTCGTCACATGCGGATCCAGGACGGTAACGAAGGCGCCCCGCTGCTCGCAGTCGTGAATGATGTTGAGCACGTCGCGGGTGTCGCGGCCGAGGCGATCGAGCCGCGTGACGACAAGTTCGTCGCCCGGACGCAAGAATTCAATGACAGTCGCCAGCTCGCCGCGACCCTCTCGGCTTGCTCCCGATATCTTCTCGGACCGAATGATTTCGCAGCTTTCGGCCCTGAGGCGGGCTTGCTGAATGTCGAGATCCTGATCTGTCGTACTGACGCGGGCATAACCGATGCGGGCCATATGTCACCTCAAGCTTTAGGCCCGAGGCTACCCTGTCACAAATAGGCGATGTCAACCCGGATGTGACGGTACCCGGTGCCCGAACGTGACGTCACGGCAGCGTATACCCCGAGGTTGCATAGAGAGCTAATGCCCAACTCAGGCGAGATCAGCGTGCCACATCTCGTAAACCCGCGATGGCTGCGACAAAGTCCGTCTGGCGAGACATACCGGATTTGTTCAAGATGCCTTTGACGTGGGACCGAACGGTATCCGGGCTGAGTTTAAGGGCCGCAGCCGTAGCTCTCACATCCTTACCAGCCGCAAGCAAGCTGGCGACACGCGATTCAGCCGGGCTGAGGTCGAACAGTTCCTGGATTATCTGACTGGATGGCACACGTTGGCGGTCTATTGGAGTTATGATTATGAAGAATGCGGCGCGGGCGAATATGTCCCTAGCGTCGCCGCGGATAGGCACCATATGAACGACTGCGGGAGAATGTCCGCCATGTTGCGGAAGCGTGAAGGAAGCCGCCGAGGCGCCGATTGACGGGCGTTTGGCTGTGATGCTGGCGAGCGAAAGTGAGAGCCGGTCGTTCGCCATTTTGGCTGCGAAGCTCAAGCGATTGAACGCACCTATGTTCAATTGTGGAGCCAAGTCTTCAAACGACTTATTGCAAACGATGACGTTGCCATTTCCCGTGAGAGCTGCTGACGCAAGTCCTGAAATTTGCATTGCGTCAATCGCGGCGTTAAGCCGTTCAAACTCGAGCCTGCTCGCCAAGAACGCCGATCTTGCAAGGTGCGGCCTGAGTCTGTTCAGATAGGATATTGCCGACCCGTTCACCGGGCCTCGGTCTAGACGTTTTTCGATGGAGAAAACCAGCGTGTTATCGTTGGCAGTCTGAAGCGCCGTCGCAGCGCCCCATCCAAACCCTTTCGGCCGTAGGAACTGCGAGTACATCGGCTGTTGCAGCATTTCCGTCTCCGTAAACAAATCAAAGTCGCTTACGAAGCTGCTGCCAGCGTTTGCGAGCAGGCGAGCCGCCCTTGTGTTCCGCTGGTCCCAGCCCTCATCGTTGAAGGAGCGAACCAGTTCGACTATACCTTTGGAAACGATGGATCGACTTGCGCCGTCCCGCGCGGAGAACAGCAATGTTCCTTCTGCGTCGATCGATCGCGCGAGATCATGCAGCACGGCAAGCCACTTAGAGGGAACAAGTGCCGCCTCGTAGATTTCGTCAAGTGTTTGCGAAAACATTGTCCGGCAATGCGCGGGCCACTCCTCATGTGGCCGGAATATGGCAAATAGTGTGAAACTTTCAGTAAATTTTCGCAGAGCCGGAGGACGTACCGAGGAACAGTAACGGCTCTATCCTCCAAGTGAGCTAGCCGGGGTGATTTACCTCCTAGCGCCGTCCGGCATAAAGGATGCGTTACCGCCAGACGATCGACACTGGTTTGCCCTTGGTGAGCTTCACCACAACCGGGTTCATCTTTCCAGAGCCTTGAGCGGTTTTGTATGCTCCACCAGCACAGACAATGCTGCTGCCCTTCAATGAGCACCCGGTATGGGTGCCTCTCGTGGGGATCGTACCGCGAAACTTGTATGAGCTTGAAATTGTCTTGCCGTTGGATGAAAGGCAAATCGATGTCGTTGCTTTGAAATTGGCGACGCACGACTTTCCAAATTTCGGGATTTCTGCCGCTACGGCCGAAGTGGCGGTGAATGCTGCAAAAAGAGCGTAAATAATCCAACGCTTCGTCATATCAGGGGCCTCTGAGTTTTGTTTCCAGTACTACTGATTTTCAGCATTGCGACATCTACTCCCGTTTCAACAGTAAGATCTTCACCAATATTGGGGAGGACAGCAGTCAAATACGAATGCAGGAGGAACAGCTTAAAGAAGGAGTGATCGGATGGCGGTGAAGTTCGAGAAAGAAAACAACGACACGATCCAGAGCGCGACAAAAGGGGCATTTCTTTCGAAGTTTGCACCCTCCAGCTTTCTGTTTTTCAAGGGCGACGTCCAGATGTTTGACCCGGCTTGGGGCATTCCCGGCGAAAAATACGATGCGATTGACTACTACCAAGTCAAGCACACCAAGGGACTGCAGACCGTCAAGCTGGACACTGGAATTATCGCGGACGCGATCTTGGATACAAGGGAAGCGGGAGTCGTCGGCGCCGAGTATCATATGTTCATAGGCAATGCCGGTTCATTTGCCGGGCCCACTATCGAATTCAAAGCGGTCAACAGCTACTTCTATCACAGAGAGGAAATCGCCGACGCCGAGTTCGATATAAGGTCCGCTTTCGGCCCGGACGTGGGAAGCGTATCAATATGCCGTGGTGACACCCGACAGCGATGAAGCCTCGGGCTATCGCGAGATGGACTTGCTGGTCGACGTAAATCGGGCGCTCGCCGTTCAGTCCATCGTCAATAGGCTTCAAGAGCGCAATGGAGAGGACTATGGAATTGGCCCTGTTGGCGCAGATCTCGACAGTCTGAATACGATTGTCAACTCCGGCACCACCAACACGGTATTCGGCCAGCTAATCACGGATGTTGCCTCATCGCTTCGCGGTGTTTTGAGAGATTGGGGAGAAGTTCACTATTTTGTCGGGACCAACGGCAAGTTGAAAGAATATGATTGGGCCGAGTTGCCTGAGATAGTCTGGCAGGTGAACGGCAAGAAGGGAGCGGGTTACGTATCCTTCGCTGGAAGCTTGACCCACCAGACCGCAGATTTTGAGTCGGAATTTCTTGCGGCGAGCACAGACTTGTTCAAGCTTACGGTGCAAAAGGAAAAGTCCGGCAAAGCCCGGGCGAGTGAACTCCTTGATGACCGCTATAGTGGTGAGGCACAAAATCATCAGGATTTCTATAATGATGTACTAATATAAGACGTTGTGGTTGAGACTTGAACGCGAGCAATCCTGACAGCCCTTACACGTTGGCCTCACCAACATTGGCGAGGACAACCCCAATTTTGCTCGCGAAGATGCTGACGGTTTTATGTACTGATACAACCGCGCCATCCCCGCATAGATGTCCGTAGTTTGTAGGCGATCAATTGATGCCGTCATCTTGATGGACCCAAGGGCGTGAGGCTCCGACTTTGCCCTTTATCGGCCGCTGCGGACCCGGCTGGCGGGTCTTGCGATCCCCAAATCGAAAAACGACCTGTCGGACGAGCGATATGCGATTGCTGGACTGACTGCATTTCCTATGACAACTCGAAAATCGGGCCGAGCAATACTCGATGTCATAGGGCAATTGGGATCGGTAACATTTTGTTTTGGCCAGGATGATATGGGGCTGGTTGCAGATATGTGATTGGGGATTGCGTGAGAGACAAAAGCCACATCATCGACAGCATATATGAGGCTGCCATTGTGCCCGATCTCTGGGTGCGCGTCATCGAGCTAATTGCTGACTACACGGGCTGTTACGGCGGATCGCTTTTCTCTGTGGGTTCGGGGGGCACCATGATGACGGCCTCACGCAACTGCGAGCCGCATCTCCATGCGCTTCTTAACGAGGGTTGGGCATCTCGAAACATTCGAGCACAGCGACTAGTTGATATGGCCCGCAACGGCTTCGTCACTGATCACGATCTCTGTACTCAGGAGGAAATCGAAACACACGAGATTTTCACCCACTTTCTTCGTCCGCGAGGTTTGGGATGGGGCATTGGCACGCACATTGTCGGCGCTGGTGGCGACATTGCAGTCTTCTCGCTGGACCAGCTGTATGATAGGGGTCCCGTATCCTCGGTCGTCCGAAACTTCCTCGACGAGATCAGACCTCACATCGCTCGGTCGGCCATGCTTGCGACACAGTTTCGCATGGAACGGGTCAAAGGCACACTTTCCAGTCTCGACATGCTTGGCATTCCGGCCGCAGCTGTAACGCGAAATGGAAATGTAACCAGCGCAAACAATCGTTTTCACAATCATGAAGGCGAGGTGTTCACGGGGGCATTCAACAAGCTGGTCTTAAGGGACAGATCAGCAAACACGTTGATGGAGCAGGCAATATCGCAGTTGCATCTTCACAAGATTCCGCGGTCGATTCCCCTGATCAGCGCCAGTTCCGAAGCGCCGCTCGTCGTACATATAATTCCGATAGAGAGGCAAGCGCGTGACATTTTTTCCAGCACGGATGCGATCGTGGTGATCGTGCCGATCTCGTTTCCGGGCCTGCCATTCAAAGCACTCGCGCAAAGTCTCTATGACCTCACTCATTCCGAGGCTCGCGTTTGCCGAGGCCCTTTTATGTGGCTATTCTGTCAAAGATATCGCCCTCCGGTTCCTGCTTAGCGTCGAAACAGTTCGCTCTCATGTAAAAAGCGTTCTGTCGAAAACTGGGACGAAACGACAAGCGGAATTTTTGAGCAAGTTTGCTGGCTTCGCTGATCCTGACATCACGAAGTTTTAGACAGGCAGGCACCAGCAAGAATGCAACTCCCGATTATCCCGCTCTTTCGGCGCATCTATTGCTGTCATAGTTCGCATCCTTGACTCGCGCCCTATGACTACGTGGCCGTATAGTAAGGGCATTCGCTACGTTGTCTCACCAATATTGGTGAGGACAAGACCCAATCTATTCGCGAAGGTAGCGGAAATTCAGATTGCCGTAGTGATGCGTACTGTTGGGGAATACATGTTTTCAGAGAATAGCGATGCGATGCTTTATGGCATGGCGAAAGACTATTATGTGCCGGACGAAATCAATCTCGTAAAGCGCTGGGTGCCTGTCGGCGATTGGCTTCACAGCCGCGGTCGGCACGGACTTGAGCCCTACCAGAAGTCCACGAGCGGAAGCATACAGCCTGTTACGGCCGGTCGGCTTCGTGATGGCACCGCGTTCGAAGGCGTCAATTTCGCAAGTCAAGATTACCTCTCGCTGGCCTCTCACCCACGCATGATTGAGGCGGCCCAGCATGCGGCGGGGAAATGTGGCGTGCACAGCGCCGGATCTTCAAGTCTCATGGGCAATTCGGCACTTTCGATCGCGCTTGAACAGCGGCTTGAGGCATTCCTTGGGTTCAAGGAGTGCACGCTTTTCCCCACTGGATGGACGGCGGGCTTCGGCGCTGTGAAAATGCTGGCGAGACCGGGCGACCATGTCGTCATCGACATCCTCGCCCATGCTTGTTTGCAGGAGGGTGCGGAATGTTCTGGCGCCAAGGTGCACCGTTTTCCACATCTCTCCAATACGGCCGTGGAGCGGCGGCTTTCCAGGATTCGCGCTGCTGAGCCGCGTGCCGGAATTCTTGTCGTGACAGAGACTCTGTTTTCGATGGACAGCGACAGTCCCGACATCGCGGAGTTGCAGGCAATATGCACAAGCTACGATGCAACTCTGCTCGTCGATTGCGCCCACGATCTCGGATGCATGGGGCCGACGGGGCGAGGCGTTCTCGAAACCCAGTCGCTGGTTGGGAAAGTTGACGTGCTTCTTGGTGCGTTCTCCAAGACCTTCGGGTCCATCGGGGGCTTCGTTGCCACGAATTTTGAGGGGTTTCGGAGCGCCATGCGTGCATGCTGCGGACCGCAAACCTTCACAAATGCGATGACCCCGATTCAGGCCGCCGTCATCCTCGAAGCAATCGAAATCGTCGATAGTGCGGAAGGTGCAAGCTTGCGAGCGAAACTCCGCAATAACATCGACCACCTTCGAGATCAGCTAAAACGGCAGGGTTTCAAGACGATTGGAGATCCAAGCGCCATTGTTCCGGTGGTGATCGGCGACAGCGGTACCTCCCGCAAAATGACCCACCACATGATCCTCAACGGCGCGATCGTCAATTTGGTGGAATCGCCTGCCGTCGCGAGAAACCAGTCGCGATGGCGGCTACAGGTTATGGCCGGTCATTCCGACGCCCACATCGATCGGCTCGTCGAGCAAGCGTGTGCGACGAGGCAGGCATTCGAGCGTGTGTCTGCCTAAGACGGAGCACGCACAACATAGCGCTCAACAGACAAGGGCTTCGCAATGAAAAAAGATCAAGGGCACGAACGCGGCGGACAGTCTCGTCGGGACGAGCAAGGCTGACAAGATTCTGGCGCTCGGCGGGGACGACTTCGTCAACTTCAGTGGCGGAAACGACAAGATTGATGGTGGCGAAGGTTTCGACCTGGTCTCGTATCAGGAGTCGTCTCAACCGATATCCGTGAACCTGCGAGCAGGGACAGTGGTCGTTGGAAAGCAAACCGACAAGGTCGTGAACATCGAGATGATTATCGGCACCGACGGCGCGGACACTTTCGTCGGCGCCAGAGCAGGCGACTCGTGGTTCCAAGGCGGCCCTCGGGGATGACAAGTTGACAGGCGGCAAGGGCTATGACTGGGCCGATTACTATGGGGCTTATGATAGCGTGGAAGTCGATCTCAAGGGGGGGTACAGCGCGGGATATGACGGGCGCGACACCCTCATCAAAATCGATAACATTCGAGGCTCTCGGCACGATGACGTTCTGGCAGGGGACGACAAAGACAACCGTATACGCGGCATGCAAGGCGATGATCTGATTGACGGCCGCGGGGGATACGACCTTGCAGACTACCGGAATGCGTCCGGAGGCGTCGTGGTCAATCTCGAGCTTGGCAGAGCGTCAGGCGCCGATGGCAACGACGCGCTCCGAAACATGGAGGGCATTCGCGGCTCCTCACACAACGACATTCTGACAGGCGACGAGAACGACAACTTCTTTGAATCGTTTGGCGGCGATGACGAAATGACGGGCGGCGCCGGTTCTGACAGGTTCAGCTTCAGCAACGGAAGTGGCCGGGACACCATAACTGACTTTGATGCCAGTGGCTCGAACCCGGACATCATAGAGCTATATATCGATACCATCACCGGCTTCAAAGATCTGTTCAACAATCACATGGCTCAGGTCGGCGATAACGTGGAGATTTATGGGCTCACGGGCGAAGAAATCGTTTTGTTGGATGTAAACATCACAGAGCTAAGTGCGCAAAAACTTCGAAAATTTACTTGTGAGAAGTTTACCAGCTGCCGAACTCAGTCCACTTCCTAGCAGCATGCAGAGGGATATGACGCCTTGAGGATCGTATCTTCAATTGCTGCTACCATTCACCGAAGCCGCTAAGCTGCGAGGTACGAAGACGAAAGCCTCGCTCGCTCGTCGGAAGCCGATTGGCGCAAGCGTGCTTTACGCACTGTAAAGCGGGAAATTGCTGTGACGGCGCCGATGGCGCCTGAAAGCGCCCGGTTGGGAACCTCAATGGACTCCTCGCATTTCGCTGCGAGAGCAGTTGAATGGAGGAACCTCGATGAAAAACGGTGGCGGCACTATTGGCAGGGCTGATGTTGTCAACGATGACCTTCGTGGCGGGCCTCGCGATTGCGCTTGCCTTCCTCAACATCGATGAGCCGGAACGCAAGCTCGACACCAGCGACAATCTCGCGCTCTGGTCCACTTCTCCGGTCGCCGTGAACAGGGACAGCCAACCTCTCGAGCGGGTTGCCGCGCAGGCCACCACGATGGCGCAGAAGGTTGCGGCCATCAGCAAGGCGGAAAAGCAGCGCGAAGGTGGAAATCAATCGTGCCGCCAACACCAAGGAGGAAGTCCGGCAAGAGGCCATCGACCCGACGGTCACCGGCTCCACGGATACATCAACCACCACGGATGACAGCGCCGCGCTCAACGCGCTCCTTGCCGCTCATGAACAGTGGTGCTCCCGCCGCTACCGCTCGTATAGCGCGGAGACCAACACCTATCGCTCTCACAGTGGCGGCCAGAGACTTTGCAGGTCTCCCTATTCGGACATCGCGTCCACGACGACTGAAAGACCCGATGAGGAAACTACGATGGCTTCGGGTGTAGAAGACGCCGAATATACACAGATCACGCAGCAGGACACCGCAGTGGGGCCAGCCAGCTACAACGCTATGGCTGAAAATTTCGTTGACGGCGATCACATCGAATATTGTCTCGGGCGGTACCGCTCGTATCGACCGGAAGACAACACGTTCCAGCCTTACGGCGGCGGACCGCGACAGGAGTGCCTGTAACCCTGAGCGCCATGCCACGGCTCTCAAAGACCCTGTGGACCATGAGTTCGATGCCGTGTGGTCGCGCTCAACGCTGGCGAAGTTGGTCGATCAACGGCTTCCGAAACTCGTCAAAATCACGGTCGTCGATAACCCCTTCGTCTCGCAGCTTCTTCAATTGAAGGAGCCGCGCCGTCAGATCCTCCAGTGATGGTGCGGTGACCTCTGCCGCGGGTGAAGGCAGCGCCCTTGCGTCATTGACGAACAGGTTCAGTCCGCTCTCGCCACCATGGCTTCCGGTCGGGCTGCGATGAACCGCTGACATTGCCCAAACCAGAGATCCGAGCCAGCCCAAGCCGGTGCCGCCCAGAACAATATTGATGACGGCGATGGGCCACCGGTTGGGATGACGGCGGGCGAAGGCGATCCATGTGGGTATCAGGTAGAAGATGGCGCCGACGATGACCAAACCCATTACGAAGCTGGCTCCATCGTCGGCATAGGCAGGGCTGACCCATGTAGCCAGCACCAACGCCGCGATCATCGTGCGATCCATTGCCCCGCCCCTCGCTTCGGTCATCGACGCTGCAACAGATCAGCCTTCATCAACTGAAACTCCTCCTCGCTGATCGCGCCTGCCGCTCGCAACGATGAGAGTTTCTCGAGTTGGTCGATTGACCCCGCCGCCGCAGCCATCGGTTCGATACGCGCTGTTTGGCCCAAATTCGCCTGCTGAGTGGCGTTCTCGTTTTTTGCGCCCACCGGTGGCCCGAAGCGATTGGTCCCGGGCGTTGAAGGCGTACAGGCAAACACCAGCAGCATGATTTGACCGACGATCGGAACAGCCCCGATCCAGATCCAGTGGCCGCTGCGATCGATGTCGTGCAACCGCCTCACGGTCACGGCAAGCAGGGGGAGCAGGTGGGCGCACCAAATCAGGCCGACTGCCAATCCCGCCTGCTCGGGTGCGTTCGGTGACCCGGCTGTGGTTCCCGCAGCTTCATCGATGACGAGGCCGATGAACAAGGCGATCAAAAGGAAAAGGTAAAAGCACCAGTATTGCATGCGTGTCGATCGGCCATCGAACGTGGCGTAGCGCTTCAATCCGTCGATATATGATTTCATAATTTCCTCCCGCACTCGCGCGTCCCGCACGGTGCATGTCGATTTAAGGTTGTTGGCATGATTCGTTTCAGGGATCTACAGTCCGTCGATAAGCAAGCCGCGAATATGGCCTTGTCCCGATCATGGACACCCGGCAAATCATCGGCTTCAATCTGCGGCGCCTGAGGGTGGCTTTGGGCCTTTCGCAGGAACGGCTGGCGTTGCAGGCGAATATCGACCGGGCATATGTCGGCCGGGTCGAACGCGGGCAGGAGAACGTCACGGTCTCTACCCTCGAGGCGATGGCAGGGGTGCTGGGCGCACCGGTGTCTGATCTGTTCATCGACCCCGGCCCCGACGCCGCGAGGCCCGCAGCGCTCAAGAGCGGCCGTAAGCCAAAGGCAGCAAAGCCGGTGGGGTGAGTACGGGCGACGACTAATCGCCCATGCTCCGTTCTTGGAAACGCGGCCCGCATCAGTATTCGTCCGCCCGCATTACCGTCATCACCCGCTGGGTGAAGGCAGGGTCACTCGGATCCGGCGAGCCGTAGCGCAGGTCAAGGTCGTAGTAGTCGATCTTGAACAGGTACCGCTCGCCGTCGACCGTGACGGCAGCGAAGTCGTGCTCCTCGTAAGGGTCGTTCTCCGCCGTGAAGTCAGCGAAGTTTCGTATCGCCGCCAAGAGCGCCGCCAGCTGATCGGGCGACAGGCTGCCGACGCCCGTCGTCAACACGACGCCACCCTGTCGAGGATCGCGCCGAAACGCATCGTTGAGGGTGCGCGTGCGCTCGGCCTTGTCCATGTCCGCCTGACTTGCCATCGCAATGCGCCGGTCCATCTCGAACACCGCCATCACCTCAACCGCCCCGGTAGGCAGTCGGAAGCAAAGCGACCTGATCGACCTTGCGCAGGAAGGGGTCCATTTCGGGCGACTGGCGCCAACGAAGCACAAGCATGTTGTCGTCCTTCTCGGCTTCGACCAATGCCTCCCACCAGCCATCGGACTGCCGATCCGAAGCCAGCACGACGCTGCCGACTTTGATCTTCGACCAGTCGGGCGGCAGCTGCGTGGGCTTCAGCGGAGGAAGTTCGATATCGTCGCCGCCGTCGGAGTCTTCGCTGGCTTTCTTTGCCGCTTTTTCCGAGGCGAGTGCGAGCCGCGCCTGTTCGACCCGTGCCTGCTCTTCGGGAGGCACATCGGCCATCAGCGTGTCGAATACCTCGCGCTTGACGAAGGGCACGAAGGCCAGCCCGCTTTCGAAGAGTTTGCCAGCCGGTAGCTTGTCTGCAATTTCCTGGATCGACG
The DNA here is from genome assembly GCA_019739215.1 of Rhizobium sp. Lineage (GTDB taxonomy): Bacteria > Pseudomonadota > Alphaproteobacteria > Rhizobiales > Rhizobiaceae > Rhizobium_E. The sequence continues at coordinate 79,311 of JAHHDR010000044.1, read as the reverse complement.
CGGTCACCGCGATGGCATGCATACCCATACGTTCCGCCGCTCGTCGCGCCGCCTCGGCGCTGGTTTCAGGGAACCACGATGCATGGGCTTTGTCGCGATCGTCGCGGCCTACGAGGATAATATGTGGGGCTGCGGAAGCAGGCTTCGTCACCGATCTCGGTGTGATGGCGTCGGGCTGTTGCGCTAGTCTCGTTCCGAGGATCGACAGCGGGGCAAGGCTGACCGGTTTGGGGGTATGGATTGAGTGCAGGTTCATACGTGGCTCCAACAAAAAAGAGCCCCGGCGGGGGCTCTTGGTTATCAACGCTGACGCGCCACGATGTTGTGGCCGTCGCGATGCTTGCAGCTACACAATTATCAAGAAATGTCTTATTTGTCAACAACTTAGAGCTTTTCGCCAAGTTTCTATAGGCGTAGCAGCCTTGAGATCTCTTGCCTTTGCTCGTCGTCTTCGCGCTGTAGTCTCTGTTGTGCAGATTCAATGGAAAGGCGCATGATCCGCCGTCCAGCGCCGTGGGCTAAGGCGAAGTCTGGGATCGAAAATCGAGAAAGCGCATTGTGGATCTTGCACGCATCGCCCTGTCTTAACCCCCCTTTTCTAGAGCGGACCCTTGGGCGCGGCATTTCAAAGAATTCGCCGGTTTCGGAATTTGCTATTTCGACAGGCGCAGTCTTCTTTTGAATTCGCATCTCCTTAAGCGGAGCCTTGGCCATATAAAAAGCCTTCTCGCGGGCTTTTGATGGCGTGATGGCGCGAAAGAAAAACGAGTCGTGTCCGGGAAATAGGCTAGGAACGAAGAGATTGTGAGCATCCCTTAGCCCTTCCATATACGTCACATCACGGCCCCAGACTAACAGGTGGGCATGAAACGACATGATCTGCGAGTGGACATATCCGTTGGTCGATCGATCCCATGCCGAAGCCGTTTTGTTTCCGTAGAAGGCGGCATCGATCATCCCGACGTAAGAGAGCCCTTGTAACAGGCTGATAAGGTCTCTTCTGGCATTACGGTTATCAAACTGGTCTGCGATGATGTGCGGGCACGCCCAAGCGCGTGGAGTGATTGTGACCCAGAACAGCTTGTCGGGGCTTTCGCCTTGATCGAAGTATTGCGATAGCTCCCGATCTAAGGCCTCGACAAAGGCGATGCGAGCTCGAGGATTAGTCGCTTTAAGCGACTTTGCCGACCTGTCGCGAAGGTTCTCCCGGGCTTCGTCATTCAACTTTTCGCGCCCTCTGCCGGTCAATATGTACTCATTCAGCTTGCCGCCAAGTTCCAGGTGCGCCTCAACAAATCGAGCCATATTGGTAATTGGCCGAGCCATGACGTCTCCATTGGCAGGCGAAGCTTCGCTGTAGTCGGGCGAGGCTCGCCTGCCGAGTTGGGTTCACGTTAAATTTTCAAGTGTGTTTTGGTGCGTTACAACGATTCAGGCGGCCACGGTATCTGCGGGCGTATCTTTATAAGCGTCGCATGAACGCCGTGGATGTCTACACCGGTAATTTTGACTTCTATGTACGCCGCCGAATACATCTCTTCCATTAGCTTGGATGAGTCCTTGCCTGTAACCAGCAGCCTAGCTGCGTCAGGATATGGATTCTCCTTTTCTGCAGTTTTGACTTGCTTGTGATACTGGATGAGTCCTTCGGCACCGCCGTGCTCCTTGAGCAGCGATCTGACTAGCTTTGCGGGTACCTGCTGTTCAAAGAGCGGATTGAGTGCACGATACCGCACCGAACTGATACTGGTTGCATTTCGAGACCGAAATCCGACACTCAGGCGAATGACCGATTGAAGCGGATGCGCTTGGTCCGATTGCTTTGGTGGGCGGCGGAAGTCTTGCCATGCTGGATGTGCGCAAATATCCGCCCAGACGTCACTGTCCTCTCGGGCAACGAGTGCTATTCTATAGGCCATGACCATCGACTGTTGCGCTCGTTTGCCGCTGATGCGTTCTGACTTCGCAGCTTCCGAACTCAACAAATCCAAGAGTTGGCCGATCTGACGGGAGGCAAGAAAGTCTTCGAGCTTAGGTATTTTCATCGAACTCTCCCTCGTTGATCCGCGCCAAGAGCCGAATTATGTCTTTGGCATGCCAGACACGAACCTTCGGCGATATCGCCCGTGCGGCAGGAAATTTTCCGGCACGTACCCCGGCTAGAAAACCTGACCGGCTGATGGGAAGCGGGCCCTTTGGGGCTAAAATCGATGAAAGTCGAACATATCCTTCTGTGGGAAATGCGTGACAAACCTCCGGAACATGTGTTGCGACATTTCCTCCATAAGCGGGGTGATCATCGCCACCAACTTCATGGGGCATAGTCTGTAGGGCTGTTGAGGCTGCACTAGATTTTACAATTCTTACTCTCTTCATGGGCACCCGCTCCTTTCGTCGGGTGCCCTCTACTATTCTCAGTTTCGCGGGACGTACCACAAGATTGAAGTACAAAAATGCCTACGAAACCCGAACCATTTTTGTCGATTCTCCTCGACTTTGAATGAGGCTGGACTTCACAAGCCTTGTCGAGATGGCGCGATCCAAGATTCTAGCCACCGCGGCGATGGCCGACAGATCGCGAGAAGACAAACCCTGTATCAAGCCCATCGCGGCATTCTTGGGGTGCGGTGCAATTCGACCGGACGAAAGCTCTCGCGTGAGCCAGCCTTGGTAAAGAAAAGTTATCTTTCTGATAAAGTGCTTTTCAATATCCTTCTCTTTTCTTCCGCGATTATTGCCATAATCGGTCATTGATTTGCAAAATAAATATGCCTCTCGAAGATATTTTATTGCATTATCGGGCGCTGATTTGGTTTTTAATCTATTCGCATTCCTGTAGTATATCCAAAACTCGCTAGGAACCGCATCTAAATGGGCGATGGATGCCAAGATATGCTTTTCGGCTGCCTTCACAATTGGATAATTCGATCGGCGACTCTTTGATCGCATCTTAAGGGAGTTGAAATAGCCGCCATAGATGTAGCCGAGCTCTTTGAGAAGAATAGCCGTTTCACGGCGCGTTGTGGTTTTTACCCGTTGTCTATAATGAGCTTCAAGCAATCCATAGGCGGTACGCAGCATGCGTTTACCACCCTCCCTGTCTGGAAAGAGGGTGTCGGTAATGTCGGCGCTTATCTGCGGTATCAACTCACGACTCCCTTGCAGGCTTGGTAATATATAGCGCCCATTCGGCCATCATTTCCCGGCGCTTCTCAAGAAGGTCGCCACGACGATATGCTGCTTCAACCTTGTTTTCGATAGTGTGCGCGAGCGCCATTTCAGCCAGTTCGCGAGGATACGCGGTTGTCTCGGCCGCCCAGTCCCGAAACGACGACCGGAAACCATGGGCAGTCGTTGGCGCCTCCATCGTTCGGATCATTTTCAGAAACACCATGTTGGACTGCGGCTTGTCGACGCTTCGCCCCGGGAAAACGAGATGGCTACCGGCAGATAGTTCCTTGGCCAGACGCAAGATCTCCATGCATCGCGCACTCAGTGGCACCCGATGGGGTCGCCCGGCCTTCATGCGCTCCTCGGGTATGGTCCAAAGTTCTTGATCTAGATCGACCTCGTCCCATGCTGCCTGAAGCGTCTCACTCGTGCGGGTGGCGGTCAGGATCAAAAACTCGAATGAGAGTTTAGCAATCTCCCCTGAGTTGCTCGTCCTGATCCCGGCCAAGAACTTCGGCACCTCAACATACGGCAGCGCTTCGTGATGTCCGTCCTTTGAGGGCTGCTTGGGCAGGCCCCGCGTCACGCCCTCTACCGGATTGTCGCCGCTTCGATGCCCTGCCGCCTTCGCCCAGTCCATGACCGCTCCGATGCGCTGACGCACGCGACGGGCTGTCTCGGGTTTCTTGATCCATATTGGAGACAGTACGCGTAGGACGTCCGGCGTATCGATGCGATCCACACGAATGTCGCCGACGACTGGGAAAGCGTATGTCGTTAGCGTATTGATCCACTGCTGCCCATGCTTGGCGTTTTTCCAAGTTCCCTCGCGCTCGGCATGCACGGATGCGGCCGCCACCTTGAACGTGGGCGTCACACGTTTAGCAGCCCGTTTAGCCGCAAGTGGATCGCCCCCAGCCCGTGCAAGTTTCCGGTACTCGAGCGCCTTTTCCCGGGCTTCTGCCAAGGTCACTAGACTCAGCCCACCCAATCCGATGTCTCTACGCTTGTGCTGCACCATGATGCGGAGAAGCCACCTTTTCGCGCCGCTCACATCGACGACAAGGTATAAGCCATTTCCGTCCGGGTATTTACCGGGCTTCGTTGCATTCTTGATGCCGAGGGGGGTTAGAGCCTTCTCTTTATGCTTTCCTGCTTTGATCCCTGCCATGCCTTACCCCACATTTCGCCCATCATTTTATGTTGGCTTGTGCGGGACGTAAATGGCTAACTTGCACTATCGGCCATTTAAATGATATTGATATTATTAGCTTTTTGGACGAACGTATCTGTATCTGCCTGATAATTTGGCGGCCACCCTCTCCGCCACTTTCAAAACACCTAATCTCTAGCACACCGCCATCGGGCAGCCTTCGCAAGGCATCGCGCCTCGCCGCCTCAGTGGCATGCTCGACAGATCAGAATGGCAATCCCCTTGCATCGCCGACCCGCTAGAACAGCCCGTGGTCGGGATTCTGGCCTGCAGGAGAGAAGCGCAAGTGGAAACGGATTACCTTATCGTTGGGGCAGGATCGGCAGGGTGCGTTCTGGCGGGCCGGCTGAGCGCTCGGGAGGACACCCGTGTCACCGTCATCGAGGCCGGCGGCAGCGACCAGCACCCCTGGGTCCGCATGCCGATCGGTTACGGCAAGTCCTTTCATCATCCCCGTCTCAACTGGCGCTACCGAACCGATCCGGAGCCGTCTCTGGAGGGCCGGGGCATCTACTGGCCGCGGGGCCGGGTGCTGGGCGGTTCGAGCTCGATCAACGCCATGGTGTTCATCCGCGGCCAGCGCGAGGACTATGACGGCTGGGAAGCGCTCGGAAATCCCGGCTGGGCCTATCGCGACGTGCTTCCCGTCTTCAGGCGGATGGAAGACAATCTCGCCGGCGCCGACGAATGGAGAGGCAGCGGCGGACCGCTGTCGGTGGCCGATGTCAGCCGCCTGGTCCATCCTCTCTGCAATCGCTTTCTCGCTGCCGGCCGGGCCGCAGGGCTGGACGCCAACCCCGACTTCAACGGCGCCTCGCAGGAAGGGGTCGGCATCTACCAGATCACGACGCGCAAGGGCATTCGGGCTTCGGCATCGTCCGCCTATCTGCGACCGGCCATGCGCCGCCCCAACCTGACGGTCCTCACCCATGCCCAGGCAACCCGGATCCTTTTCGAAGGAAAGCGCGCCGTCGGCGTCGAGTATCGCCGGGGCGGCAAACTGCTGACCATCCGTGCGCGGCGCGAGGTGATCCTTTCGGCCGGGGCCGTCAATTCGCCGCAACTCCTGCAACTCTCGGGCATCGGCGATCCCGGCCTTCTTGCCGCGCACGGCATCGATACCGTCCATGCATCGCACCAGGTCGGCCGCAACCTGCAGGACCATCTCGGCTTCGACTATATCTACCGCTCCCGGATGCCGACCTTGAACAACATCCTGCGGCCATGGTGGAGCCAGCTCGCACTCGGCATCCGCTATGTCCTGGCGCGCAGCGGCCCGCTGTCGCTCAGCGTCAACCAGGCCGGCGGTTTCTTTCGCACCGACCCCGCGCGCGACCGGCCCAACATGCAGCTCTATTTCTCGCCGGTCAGCTATATCAAGGCGGTACCCGGAAAGCGGCAGTTGCTGCGGCCGGACCCTTATCCGGGCTTTCTCGTCGGCGTTTCGAACTGCCATCCGACCAGCCGCGGTCACATCCGCATCCGCTCTGCCGATCCGTTCGCGGCCCCGCAGATACAGCCCAACTATCTGTCGACCGACGAGGACATGGAGGAAATGGTCGAGGCGGCCTATTTCCTTCGGCGATTAGCGGCGACGTCGCCGATGGCGGAACTGATCGCCGAGGAACTCCGGCCCGGCGCAGGTGTCATGGCACGGGCGGAGATCGAGGCGGACATCCGCCACCGTGCCGGCTCGGTGTTCCACGCGTCAGGCACCTGCGGCATGGGGCCGGACCCGGCGACCAGCGTTGTCGATTCACGATTGCGCGTCCATGGCCTCACAGGCCTGCGCGTCGTCGATGCCTCCATCTTTCCGCGCCTGATCGCCGGCAACACCAATGCGGCGGTGGTCATGGTCGGGGAAATGGCGTCGGATTTCATTCTCGCCGACGCGCGCTGATCCTCTCGCCCCCGGAAGTCGACGCAAGTCGATCCAGAACCTCGGCGAGGATCGTCACGCCCGCCCTGATCTCCCGGGGCGGGCAGGCACTGAAGCCCAGCGCCAGGCCCTTCATCGCTACCGGCTCAAGGCAGAAGCGGTTGATCGGCGCCACGATCACGCCGCGCGCCGCCGCAGCCTCCGTCACCTCCTGCTCATCGAGCGGACCGACCAGCGTGCCGACCGTCTGGATGCCGCTTTCGGAACGGACGACGTCCAACAGGCCCGACAGGCGTTGGCCGGCACAGTCGAGCAGCACCTCCTGCCGTTCGGAATAGAGCTTGCGCATGCGCCGGATATGCGAGGCGAAATGGCCCTCCTCGATGAAGCTCGCCACGACCGCCTGCTGGTTGCTGGGCGCGCCCTGCAGGGTCGCCCCGGCGATGCGATCGAAGACTTCCGCCAGCCCGGGCGGCGCGACCAGGAAGCCCAGGCGGAGCGCCGGAAACAGCGATTTGCTGAAGGTGCCGACATAGATGACCCGCCCCGCCTTGTCGACGCTCTTCAGCGTCGGCAGCGGCCGCCCGGTATAGAAGAACTCGCCGTCGTAATCGTCCTCGACGATCCATGCACCCGCCTGGTCGGCCGCGTTGAGCAATTCGAAACGTCGCTCCAGGCTCATAGTCACGCCGGTCGGATGCTGGTGCGAAGGCGTCACGAAGGCCAGGCGGAAATCGGGCGCGGCCCTCAGCCCGGCCGCGACATCGATACCCTCCCTGTCGATCGGAACGGAAACCAGCCGTGCGCCGCAGGAGATCAGGCTGTTGCGCGCGCCGATCGCGCCGGGGTTTTCGAACCAGACCGGATCGCCGGGATTGAGCAGGATGCTGCCGATCCGGTTGAACGCCTCTTGCGCGCCGTTGACGATGAAGATCTCCTCCGGCTCGCAGACCACGCCGCGATTGGCGCGCAGATGCGCAGACAGCGCCTTGCGCAGTGCCATCAGCCCGCTGGGCTCGGGATAGCCGAGCACCAGCCCGCGGGATTCCCGCCAGTAGCGTGCCGTCAGCCGCGCCCAGAGCGCCACCGGGAATGCCTCGTAGGCCGGCGTTCCCGTGACGAAGGCGCGGGGTTGCACGGGATGGACGAGCCGCGTGAGATATTGTCCCGATGCGCCCTGCGTGACCCGCGCGAGATGCGCCGGCTGCGGCAAGACCCTGTCGCCGGCGCCGGCGGCGGTTGTCATGCTGGGCCGGTGGGCTGTCAGCGCGTCGCTGACATAGGCGCCGTCCCCCACCCGCGACGTGATCAGTCCTTCGGCGGTGAGCTGGTCGAAGACGGCGATGGCCGTGGTCCGCGACACGTTCTGATCGCGCGCCAGGGTCCGGCTCGAGGGCAGGCGCTGCCCGGCCGCCAGAGCGCCGGAAAGGATCGCGTCTCGGATGGCACTGGTCAGTTGCGCAGCAATGGGCGTCGATGAATCGCGATCGATTCCGAGCGTCGGCAGCAATGCGCCGCCGGAGTACTTCACCATGGCCAATTCCCCTGCCAGCCGATCCGGTCAAGCTCCGAATGGTATCTTGGTTTAACCAGATTGGCCCTTAACGGCCAGCCATTTTGAAAGGGATAACATCTTCGAAACGACGATGGTCGCTTCCGTGCCACAGGGTAGAAGAAAGACGGCCTCATGAAGATCCGCTGCATCGAAACCTTCTCGAACCAGTACAGCGGGTTCGTGCGCATCACCGACGAGAGCGGCGCGCAGGGCTGGGGCCAGATGTCGAACTACAATTCCGACATAACGGCGACCGTGCTGCACCGGCAGGTGGCGCCCTGGTCGCTCGGTGTCGCGACGGACGATCTTGATGATCTCCTGAACCGCATCGAGGAACGCGAGCACAAGTTTCCCGGCACCTATATCAGGCGGGCCATGGCCGGGCTGGATACGGCGATCTGGGATCTCCGTGGCAAGGCGGCGGGCAAGCCGGTGGTCGAACTGCTCGGCGGCAAGCCGGGCAGCCTGAGGGCCTACGCGTCGTCGATGAAGCGCGACATCAAGCCCGCCGACGAGGCCGAGCGCTTCAGGCGGCTTCGCGGCGAATACGGTTTCGACGCCTTCAAGTTCCGGGTCGGATCCGAGGTTGGCCGCAATGTCGACGAATGGCCGGGAAGGACGGAAGAGATCGTGCCGACCGTTCGCGCTGCACTTGGCGACGACGTCACGCTGCTGGTCGATGCCAACAGTTGCTTCAGCCCGGCGCGCGCGATCGAGGTCGGCCGCATGCTGGAAGACCATGACGTGGTCCATTACGAAGAACCCTGCCCCTATTGGGAACTCGAGCAGACCAGGGAAGTCGCCGACGCGCTGGAGATCGCAGTCACCGGCGGCGAGCAGGATTCCGACCTCCGGATCTGGAAGCGGATGATCGACATCCGCGCCGTCGATATCGTCCAGCCGGATGTCTGCTACATGGGGGGCGTCTCGCGGACGCTGCAGGTGGCACGCATGGCCGCCGCCGCCGGGATCAGCACGACGCCGCACTGCGCCAATCTTTCGCTGGTCACGCTTTTCACCATGCATGTCCTGGCCGCCATTCCCAACGCGGGCGACTACCTGGAATTCTCCATCGAGGGCCCGGACTATTATCCCTGGCAGGAGGGCCTGTTCCGGAAGTCCCCTTACACTGTCGTGGACGGCAAGGTGACGATCTCGGACGAGCCCGGCTGGGGCGTGGAGATCTCTCCGGAATGGCTGGCGCGATCGACCTACCAGAAGAGCGAGATCGACTGATGTCCGACCTGACCAACAGACTCGTGGACGAGTATTTCGCGACCGGAACCCTGTCGGGATTGCCGGATCGGCATTTCATCGACGGCGTCTGGCTTGCCTCGGCATCCGGCGACCGGATGGAAACCTTCGATCCGGGGCTGGGGCGTGCCTTCCACAGCGTCGTCGCCGGCGGCCAGGCGGAAGCCGACGCCGCCGTGGACGCCGCACGGCGCGCCCTGAAAGGTCCGTGGGGCAAGACGACGCCCACTTCGCGCGGCGTGCTGCTGATGCGGGTGGCCGATCTGATCCGCCGCAACATGGACCGCCTCGCGGTGGTCGAGAGCCTCGATGTCGGCAAGCCGCTGCAGGAGGCGGAGGGCGACATCGCCGGCGCCATCCGGTGCTTCGACTATTATGCCGGTGCCGCCGACAAGATCGAGGGCAAGAGCCTGCCGCTCGGCCCCGATTATGTCGGGATCACGGTCAATGAACCGGTGGGCGTCACCGCGCATGTCGTGCCATGGAACTACCCCTTCTCCACGCTGGCGCGCAGCCTGGCGCCGGCGCTGGCTGCGGGTTGCACGGCAGTGGTCAAGCCGGCCGAACAGACGCCGCTGACCGCGCTGATGCTCGCGGACATCCTCCAGCAGGCGGGGATCCCGGACGGGGTCGTCAATGTGGTATTGGGTACGGGCGCCGGCATCGGCGCGCCACTGGTTGCCAATCCCGACGTCCGGCACATCACCTTCACCGGATCGGTCGATACGGGCATCGAGGTCATGCGCTCGGCAGCGCGCAACGTCGCTTCCGTGGTTCTGGAGCTCGGCGGCAAGTCGCCGGCGATCGTGATGGCCGATGCGAATCTGGAGCGTGCCGCCGATGACATCGCCGGGGCGATCTTCGAAAACGCCGGCCAGATCTGCTCGGCAAGCGCCCGGCTCGTGGTCGAGCGCAAGGTCCATGACGAGACGGTGGCATTGCTCGTGTCCCGGGCCGAGCGGCTCGGCATGGGGCATGGTCTACGTCGTCCAAATCTCGGGCCGGTGAACTCCAGGCAGCATCTCGACCGGATAGGCGTCCATGTCGAGGGCGGGCGCTCCAGAGGATTGACGATTGCCACCGGTAGCGGCGCCACGGTCGATCCGGTGAGCAACGCCGGCTGGTTCTTCCAGCCGACCATTTTCGACGACGTTCCCGCCGCCGACCCGATCGTCCAGCAGGAAATCTTCGGCCCGGTCCTGGCCGTTCAGGTCGCCGAGGATGCCGCCCATGCCGTCGAACTCGCCAACGCGACGCAGTTCGGTCTGGTCGCCGGTATCTACACCAAGAGCCTCACCCTTGCCCACAGGATGGCGCGCGATATCGACGCCGGACAGGTGTTCATCAACGAATATTTTGCCGGCGGAATCATGGCGCCGTTCGGCGGCGTCAAGAAGTCGGGGATCGGGCGCGAGAAGGGACTTGATGCGGTGCGCAACTACTGCAAGGTCAAGACCATCACTGCTCGGATCGAGGATTAGAGGCTGATGACCGGTCGCGAACTGTTCACCGAAGATTTCAAGACGACGCCCTATTGGTGGGACCGCAGTCCGAGGAAGCACTACCCGACTCCGCAGTTGCCGCGCAACGTCGATGTCGCGATCGTCGGTTCGGGCTATACCGGCCTGCATGCGGCGTTGCAGACCGCGCGCAGCGGACGATCCACCCTCGTATTCGATGCCGAGGACGCGGGCTTCGGCTGCAGCACCCGAAATGGCGGGCAGATCAGCACCAGCGTCAAGCCGGACCTCGCGTTGCTGACCCGCCGCCACGGGGCGGAGCAGGCCCGTGCCATCCTCGAGGACGGACGCAGGGCGCTGAAATGGATCGGCGAATTTGTCGCCGAGGAGAACATTGCCTGTGATTTCAATGTCGTCGGCCGTTTTCACGCCGCCCATAACGAACCGGCCTTCCGTCGCCTGGTCGCGGCGCTCAACATCGAGCCGAAGGGTCTCGAGACCGGCGGGCGGATCGTGCCGCGTTCGGAACAGCGTGTCGAACTCGGCACCGACGCCTATTTCGGCGGTGTCGTCTATCCCAGGCATGCATCACTGGATCCGGGCCTGTACCATCAGGGCCTGCTCGACCGCGTCATCGCTTCCGGCGCGACCATCGCCCCGCATTGCCCTGTCACCGGCATCGAGCGACTGGGCAGCGGCTTCCGGCTGGTCACGCCGCATGGCGAAGTTATCGCCCGCGACGTGGTGATCGCCACCAATGGCTACACATCGGCCGTCACCCCTTGGCAGCGTCGGCGCGTCATCCCGATAGGCAGCTACATTGTCGCCACCGAGGAGATTGCCCCTGCCCTGATGGATCGACTGTTCCCCACCGACCGCGTCGTCTCGGATACCCGCGAAGTCGTCTACTACTACCGGGTCTCCCCGGACCGCAAACGCGTCCTGTTCGGCGGCCGCGTCAGCCAGGGCGAGACCGACACCCGCATCAGCGGCCCGAAGCTGCGGGCGGAACTGGTGCGGCTGTTCCCCGAACTCGCCGCCACGCGCATCAGTCATTCCTGGATGGGCATGGTCGCCTACACCTTCGACACGATGGCACACACCGGCCTGCATGACGGCATGCATTACGCCATGGGCTATTGCGGGTCCGGCGTGTCGATGGCGAGTTATCTCGGGATGCGGACCGGACAGAAGGTGCTCGGCCTTGCCGAAGGCAGGACGGGATTTGACGGTGCGCCGTTCCAGACCCGGCCGTTCTATACCGGCAATCCGTGGTTCCTGGCCGCATCCGTCTCCTATTACCGCTGGCGCGACAGCCGGAACGTCTGATGCCGCGCGGGAGAGCGGATTGGCCTTGCCGGTGCTGCAAAATGGACCTGTAGCATAAGGCCAATCTGATCTTAGATCATGGTCAGGCAGAGAATGTTTCCCGAGGGCAAAGGGTTGAAAGACCGTCTCTCGGAGACCTTGCCAGGCGGGCCTGGTGCTTTGGGAGGGGTACGGGAGGCAGATCTGGTGACTGAAATGCGTGTTTGCCGATAGCGGATATCGCGTCCGTCGCGACCATCCGGACATTTGTAGATCAACCGAAAATCGAAAGCTGGAAAACCGGCTCATGAGGAGAACGCATATGAACCTTCGGAAACTGAAATACCTTGCCACCGGCGCGTTCGCATTCGCCATGCTGGTCGGGTCGGCCCATGCGGAAACGCAGACGCTCCGCCTGTTGACCTGGGGCAACTATGCGCCCGACAACGTCATCGCCCTCTTCGAGGAAAAGTATCCCGACATCAAGGTGGAAGTGACCTTCTCCAACAACGAGGAAATGGTTGCCAAGCTTCGCGCGACCGGCGGCGCCGGTTTCGACCTCGCCCAGCCGAGCCACGACCGCATCTTTGCCGTCCAGAAGGAATACAATATCTACAAGCCGCTCGATCTGACGAAGATCAACACGGATGTGATGGATCCCAAGCTTCTCGAAGGCGTCAAGGCCAACACCACCATCGACGGCGAGGTCTATGCCGTGCCGCATGAGTGGGGCACATCGGGCATCATGGTCGACAAGTCCAAGGCGCCCGACATCAAGAACTGGTCCGACCTGTGCGACCCGCAATACAAGGGCAAGACATCGATGCGGCTGCGCCGCACGATCCTGCTCGGCATGGCATATTCGATGGGCAAGGACCCGTTCGCCGCCTATTCCGACCTCGGTGAATACCAGAAGATCCTCGACGAGGTGAGCGAGAAGCTGATCGCCTGCAAGGACAATCTGAAAGCCTACTGGAAGGGCGGCGACGACCTCTCGGCGCTGATGCTGTCCGGCGAGGTGATCGCGTCCGAAACGTGGGATTCGACCGCCTACAAGCTCTATGCCCAGAACCAGAACATCGTGTTCGTGCCGCCAGCAACAGGCGCCCTCGCCTGGATCGACACGTTTGCCCTGCCGCGCAAGGGCGAAGCGGATGATGCCGCCTACAAGTGGATCAACTTCGTCATGCAGCCCGAGATCGTCACCATGATGTCGGCCAAGAGCGGGGCGATCGTCGCCGTCAAGGACGGCATCGCCATGATGCCGGAAGACAAGAAGGCGGCCGTGCAGGCGGCGTTCTCCGAAGAAGCCATTGCCAATCTCAAGTTCTTCGCCAACATTCCTCCGGGCCTGGAGGATATGGAAGGCAAGGTTCTCGAGAAGATCAAGGCCGCGACCGGCTCGGAATAACCCTCATACCGGCGGCGGAGGTCACACTCCGCCGCATTTGCCGGAGCCGTCATGTTCGATCTCGAATGCCACAATGTCGTCAAGCGCTTCGGCCCGCTGACGGCCGTTTCCGACGTTTCGCTGAACGTGCCGAGCGGATCGTTCTTCTCCATCCTTGGCCCGTCCGGCTGCGGCAAGACCACGCTGATGCGGATGATCGCCGGCTTCGAGACGCCGACTTCGGGCGACATCCGCCTCAAGGGCAAGTCCGTCGTCACGGTCCCGCCGAACCGGCGCAACGTCAAGATGGTGTTCCAGCATCTTGCCCTGTTCCCGATGATGAATGTCGGCGAGAACATCGCCTACGGCCTGCGCTGCCGCGGCGCCGGCAGGGCGGAGATCGAGGAGCGGGTGCGCAATGTGCTCGATCGCATCGGCCTGCCCGGCGTGGCCAACAAGCAGGTCGCCCAGCTCTCCGGCGGCCAGCGCCAGCGCATCGCGATCGCGCGCTGCATGGTTCTGGAACCCGACGTGCTGTTGCTGGACGAACCGCTCGGTGCGCTCGACCTCAAGCTGCGCGAGCGGATGAAGATCGAACTGAAGATGCTGCAGAACCAGTTCGACACGACCTTCCTCTACATCACCCACGACCAGTCCGAAGCGCTCGTGATGTCCGACAATGTCGCTGTCATGAATGGCGGACGTTTCGAGCAGATCGGCACGCCGCAGGACCTCTATCACAAGCCGGCCAGCGGCTTCGTCGCCGGCTTCGTCGGCGACAGCAACCGCTGGAGTGGCAAGGTGGCGTCATCGGATGGAGCCACGAGCAAGGTCGATCTCGACGGCGGCGGCAGTGTCGTCGCGACCTTCTCGATGCCGGTATCGGCGGGCGATGCGGTCGAAGTCTTCGTCCGGCCGGAGGCAATCACGCTCAAGCGAAACACCGCCGTCGAGACTGCGAACAGCCTCGAAGGCACGATCGACGGCCTGCTCTTCAACGGCGCCAACAGCCGCGTTCTGGTGCGCGGTGCGGCAGGAGACCTGATCGAGGTTGACGCGCCGCATGCCGATGGTGGCGAGCCCCTGCAGCCCCGGGACAAGGTGACCTTGAGCTTCGCGCATGCGCGGACGCTCGGTTTCCCCAGGGGCACCCAGTCATGACGTCGACCGAAGCCCGGCGCCTGTTCCTCTTCATGCTGCTGATGCCGTTCTTCCTGTGGATCGGCGTGCTGATCGTCATGCCGCAACTCGGCATACTCGGCGTCTCGCTGCGCGAAAAGGTCGGGCCGGGCGAATATGTCTTCGGTGTCGGCAACTACATCGACTTCCTGCGCGAGCCGATTTACTGGAACACCCTGCTCCGCACCGCCGCCATGTCGATCTTCGTCACGTTCCTGGCCCTGCTGGTTGGCTTTCCGGTGGCCTATTACATCGCCAAGGTCGCCAACCGCCGGTCGCGCGCCGGCCTGTTCCTGCTGTGCCTCGTACCGCTCTGGGTCAGCGACCTGGTGCGCGCCTTCGGCTGGATCATCCTGTTGCGCGAGACCGGCGTGGTCTCGACTGTCCTGCAGGCGACAGGCTTGGTCTCGGGGCCGGTGGAACTGCTCTACAACGACGCCACCGTCGTGGTCGGCCTGGTCTATACCGTCGTGCTGTTCATGATCGTTCCGCTGGTCTCGACACTGGACGGGATGGACGACAGTCTCATCGAGGCCGGGCTCAATCTCGGCGGCACGCGCCTAACCGTGTTTCGCCGGATCGTCATCCCCTACGCAATGCCGGGCATCGTCGCGGGCTGCATCATTGTCTTCATGCTCACGGCCGGCAGCTACCTGACGCCGATCCTGCTCGGCGGCAAGAACAGCATGTGGTTCACCGAACAGATCTACGAGCAGTTCATCACCCGCTACAACTGGGAAGCCGGCGCCACCTTCGGCGTGCTCCTGCTGGCGTTCACGTCCGCCGTCGTGTGGCTTGGGCTGCGCCTGACGGGCCAGAACCTTGCCTCCACCGTTGCCAAGGATTGATCATGAACGTCGCCGCCCCCCAATCGCCTTTCCTGCGCTGGGTCTACCAGGGCTACATGCTCGTGTTCTTCCTCTATCTTGCGGCACCGCTGCTGGTGGCGGGCCTGTTTGCGTTCAACGATTCCCAGTTTCCGTCGCTGCCATGGCAGGGTTGGACGCTGGCCTGGTTCTTCGGCGACAGTGAACCGACGATCGGCTTGTTGAATGACCGCCGGTTGCTTCAGGGATTGATGACATCGTTCAAGATCGGCCTGATCGTCCTCGGCCCTGTCGGTCTTCGTCGGCGCCTGCAACGCATTCCTGTTCGAGCGACACGACTTCCCGGGCAAGTCGTTCCTCTATGTCCTGATGATCGTGCCTCTGGTGATCCCCGGCGTCATCATGGGCATCGCCATTCTGGTCTTCGCCAGCATGATCGCCAACGGCGTCGAGGACAACCTCGGCTATGACTGGTCGATGCTTCGCCCCGGCCTGCCGCTGGTCGTGCTTGGTCAGTTCTCGTTCCTTACCACGATCACCTCCCTGGTCATCGCCGCCCGCCTGCGCAAGTTCGACATCGCTCTGGAAGAAGCCGCCCTCAACCTCGGCGCCGGCCGCTTCCGCGTGCTGCGGACGATCACCATCCCCTATCTGATGCCGGCACTGGTGTCCGCCTTCATCGTCGCCTTCCTGGTGTCCTTCGAGAATTTCAACACCACGCTGATGCTGGTCGGTTCGGAGGCGCCGCTGACGATCACGATGTATGACCGCGTGGCCAAGGTCGGATCGACGCCCGTGCTCAACGCGGTCTCCTTTGTGCTTGATGGTCGGGTCCGGTGCGCTGGCGCTGATCAGCGTGGATGGTCCAGAAAGACAGATCCCAGGACCACGTCATGATCGACGAAAATCATGCACTGGCCACCGACCCCGCCCAAACCCGGAGTACCCACCGTGATCGAATTCCTTGGACCATCCCCGGCCTTGGCCACCCCTCGACCTTGGCCAGCCCTCACCCAAGCCGACATCGATCGAAGGCGACCAGATGGAGGCATCGGCAGAGCTTTGGGCGTCCGCCGACGGAACCATGAGGATCGGCATATGGGGAATGCACGCCGGGACGTTTCACGGCAACCCGGGAGGCTTGCTCGGAGACATTGCCACATCCTGTCCGGCCACGTGTCCCTGCACGATCCCGACGGTCGTTCGCGGGACCTGAACGCCGGGGACATGCTCGTGCTGCCAAAAGGCTGGCGCGGTGAATGGACCATTCACGAGCATACCCGCAAGCTCTACATCATGCACGACCGACGCGGGCTGACACGTCGGCGACTTGACCGCGCACACGCTGTCGGCGAAATATTCGTATCCTCGGTTGCATTCAGCCACCGTCGGGACGGCGATCGGGACGCGCGATGAACAGCTTTGTCACTGCAGAACGGAAGCGGCAGTCCGACTTCTTTGCCACCCACGAGCCGGGATACGGCGGATACCGGGGCGCGGCTTACCGGCTCCCGATCCGGCGGCCCCTGATCCGAAACCTCGAGCCTTCAGTGCGGGAGACCATTCCCGGCCTATTTCCGGCATAGGACGATCCAGTGGCACACCCAACAGCAATCACGGCCTGTCGTCGCAGGTCTGCTGCCTGAACTTTCTCGCCCCCCTGGCACGCAACCCGGCCGCTTTGGCGCGCCTCGTCCAATCTGCCCTCGGCGGAGACACGCCGACCATGCTGCCGGTCGAGGACGGTCCGGATGGGCCGTGGTTCGTCGGCTTTCGAATGGATCGGCGGCGACCACCTCAACGAGGACCGGCCCCAGCGGCCAGCGGTCGCGTGGCGCCAACGCGGACATCAGCCGATGCAGTGCTGATGTTTCGAGCGGCTCGGCCGGCGCGAAACCCTGCTCGTCGAGTGGAAATATACCGAGTCCTACGGCGCGCCCATCGATCCCGTAGGCAAACGCCACGCGGATCGGCCGATATGCGACGCTCGCCTTCCAACCCGATGGGCCCGGTTCGATCGGATCTCGGCCTCGCCGTCGAGGACTTCTTCTGGGAACCCTACTACCAGTTGCTGCGCCAGGCAGATGCTGGCCTGGCATATGGAGAAGCGACGAGAGGACGGCGCCGATATCGTGCGCGTCCTGCACCTGTCCGCCGGCCGCCAACAGCGCCCTGGAAGGTGGTGACCGCGCCGAAACTGCGCGCCTTCGGCCCCTACCCTTCCTGACGTCTGGCGCCACCTGCTGTACCAGCCGGACCGCTTCGTGAGCCTGGACATCCATCGGGCGTTCGCGCCGCTTTCTGGACGACCCGCGCGGCATCGAGAGCTGGGCGCGTTACGTCAGCTTACCGGTATCCGGGGATTCTGGCTCCGGAGAATGAAACCGCTGACTGAAACCGGCAGTCCGGGCGGCATTCGCCGGAGCCCGTCGCCACCGATCTGGACGCATTCACGTCCCGCGGCACATAGTCCCGGCCACCATCGATGCGCATCGGTCGACCCTCGAGGAACAGTTCGCCGACACGAGGCGCCGTGCGGGCGAATCACGCTGCCACCCTTGATGACTGCAAGGCCGGTTCGGCTTCAGGCGCAACGCCTCGATCGGGTCTGCGGCTTGCAGGATCACCAGATCGGCCTTGCAGCCCTTTGGCGATACCATAATCTTGCAGGCCGAGCGTCCTTGGCGGAATTGACCGTCAGCGCGTCGAAGATCTTCTTCTTGTCCTCGATGCCGGCCATCTGCGCGACCTGGATCGCCATGTGGCCGACCTCGAGCATGTCGCCGGACCCCATCGAATACCACGGGTCCATCACGCAGTCATGGCCGAAGGACACATTGAGCCCGGCCGCCATCAGCTCGCGCACCCGCGTCATGCCGCGTCCGCTTGGGATAGGTTGTCGTGCCGGCCCTGCAGCATGATGTTGATCAGCGGGTTGGGGATCACGTTTGATCTCGGCTTCCGCCATCAGCGGGATGAGCTTCGAGACATAGTAGTTGGTTCCATCGAATGCATCGATGGTGAGGTGCGAGCCGGCGACCCGGCCCTGCAGGCCATGGCGGATCGTCTCGGCGGCAAGCGTCTCGATATGCCGCGACAAACGGATCGTCGGTTTTCGTCGCAATGCATGTCGACCGGCAGGCCGCGGTCGGCGGCGATGCGGCCAGAGCGCTTCCACCGAAAGCTTACCTTCGTCCATCGTCCGCTCGAAGTGGGGAATGCCGCCGACGATATCGACACCCATGTCGAGCAGCGCGCGATTGAGCGCGTCGACGCCGTCCTTCGCGCGGTAATATCCGTCCTGCGGGAAGGCGACGAGTTGCAGGTCGATATAGGGCCTGGACGCTTCTCCCCTCACCTCCAGCATCGCCTCCACCGTCACCAGCTTCGGATCCGACGTATCCACATGGCTGGCGGATGAACAGCAGGCCTTGCGTGACCGCGAGGTCGCAATAGCGCAACGCCCGTTCGACCAGTTCCTCCTTGGTGACGATCGGCCTCAGTTCGCCCCACAGCGCAATGCCCTCAAGCAACGTGCCGGAGACATTCATCCGGGGAAGCCCGAGTGACAGCGTGGCATCCATGTGGAAATGCGGATCGACGAAGGGCGGGCTCACGAGGCGTCCCGTCGCATCGATCTCGTCGCCGGCGGAGCCCTCGATCGTCCGCTCCAGTGCCGTGATCCTGCCGTTGGCGATGCCGATGTCGATGCCGCTGCGGCCATCGGGCAGGTTGGCATTGCGGATGATGAGATCGAACATGAAGAGACTCCGTTGAAATTATCGCTCGCCGCGCCGGTAGGGCTGCATGAGAGCCTGCGGCACGCGGGCACGGCGCGCCATGACCGCGAGTGCGGCAATGGAGAGAATGTAGGGCGTCATCAGGAAGATCTGGTAGGGAACGCCCTCGACAGCGGTCTGCAGGCGGAGTTGGAAGGCATCGAAGAAGGCGAAGAGCAGCGCCCCGAACAGCGCGCGCCCCGGCCGCCAGGACGCGAAGACCACGAGTGCGATGCAGATCCAGCCGCGGCCCTGCACCATTGTCGGGAAGAATGAATTGAACGCCGACAGCGTCAGGAACGCGCCACCGACCGCCATCAGCGCGCTGCCGGCGATCACCGCGCCATAGCGCACCTTCATCGGATTGACACCCTGCGCCTCGGCGGCATGCGGGTTTTCGCCGGTCATCCGCACCGCCAGACCGACCGGCGTGCGGAAGATGACAATAGGCCATTGCCAGCGAAACAACGATGGCGAGATAGGTCGGCGCCGTCTGGGTGAAGAGCGCCGGGCCGACGAATGGCAGCGACGAGAGAAGCGGCATGTCGATCGGCTGGAACGGCATGATGGTCGGCGGTGTGCCCGCCACCGGCACGATCAGCCGGAACACGTAATAGCTGAAACTTGAGGCGAAGAGCGTGACGCCGAGGCCGGACACGTGCTGGGAGAGGCCAAGGGTAACCGTCAGCAGCGAATGCAGCACACCGAACACCGCGCCGGCCAGCGCCGCCACGAAGAGGCCGGTCCACAGGTCCGCACCGTGATACACAGCAAGCCAGCCGATCATGGCGCCGAAGGTCATGATTGCCCTCGATGCCGAGATTGAGCACGCCCGCCCGCTCGCAGAGCAACGCGCCGAGGGTGCCGAAAATCAGGGGCGTGGCGATGCGCAGGATGGCGGCCCAGAGCCCGGCGGAGGCGAGAATGTCGAAGACGACGCTCATCGGCGGATCCTGTACTGGGTGAAGAAGAGTGCGACCAGCATGGTCAGCAAGGAGAGTGCCACGGTGACGTCGGCGATGTAGGTGGGTATGCCCATGCTGCGGCTCATCCCGTCGGCGCCGACGAACATGATGGCGGTAAAGAGCGCTGCGAAGATGACGCCGATCGGGTTGAGATTGGCCAGCATGGCGACGGACGATGCCGGCATAGCCGAAGCCCGGCGACAGGTCCGTCGTCACATAGCCCTTGACCCCCATCACCTCGACGGCGCCCGCAAGCCCGGCAAAGCCCGCCCGAAAGGCAGGCCACCTTGAACAGCGTCCGGCCGAGCGGCACGCCGGCGAAGACCGCGCCACGCGGATTGAGACCCGCGGCTCGCGACTGCATTCCGAAGACCGTGCGGGTCTGGATGAGATGCACCACGATCGCAAGCACCACGGCGATCGCGAGGCCGATATGCAAACCGTGAACGCGCGACGAGCTTCGGCAGTTCTGCGTGACCGGCGACCGGCTGGGACTGCGGCCAGCCGAAGGCGAGCGGGTCCTTCAGCACCCCGTCGATCAGCAATCGACACGAACAGCACGGCGATGAAATTCATCAGCAGGCTCGTCACCACCTCGTCGACCGAAAACCGCAGTCTCAGCCAGAGAGGTACCAGGATCAGCACCATCCCGGCCACTGCGCCGATGACAAGCAAGAGCGGGATCAGCAGGGGCCCCGGCAGGCCGGCAAAGAACTTCGACCCGAATGCCGCCACGGCAATGGCACCGAGATAGAACTGGCCCTCCGCGCCGATATTCCACAACCGCGCGCGGAAGGCGACGGCGGCGGCGAGGCCGGTCAGGATCAGCGGCGTCGCACGGGTCAGGGTCTCGGTCGCCGAAAGCCGCGAGCCGAACGCGCCGATCAGGATGCGCCTGTAGGCCTCGAACACGGGCGCACCGGCGATGGCGATCAGGATGCCCGACAGCACGAGTGCGGCGACGATTGCCGCAACCGGCGCGCCGATCAGCAGGGCAAGCGGCCGATGGTCCCTGCGTTCAAATCGCATGGCCGGCCTCCGGTGCAGAATTCCAGTCGCCCGCCATCATCAGGCCGAGCCGGCGCGCGTCGGCATGTTCAGCGTAGACGGGCGGCGACAGCCTGCCGCCTGTTATCGCCTGTATGCGGTCGGCCAGTGCGATCACCTCGTCGAGATCCTCGGAGATCAGCAGCACGGCCGTCCCCGCCTTTCGCGCATCGAGAATGCGGGTGTGGACCGCAGCCACGGCGCCCTCGTCCAGCCCGCGTGCCGGCTGGGCGGCGATCAGGATGCGCGGATGCGCGATCAGGTTCCGGCCGAGGATCAGCTTCTGCATGTTGCCGCCGGAGAGCAGGCCGGTGCGGGTCTCCGCCGTGCCGCCGCGCACATCGAACTGCTCGATGATCCGGGTCGCAAACGAGATCCCGGACTTCCGGTCAACAAGGCCCCTGCGCGAATAGGCGGACAGCCGCTCGAGGATCGCGTTTTCCCACAGTGCCATCTCGCTGATCGCGCCATCATGGTTGCGATCCTCGGGAACGCGGCCGATGCCCATGGCGACGACCGCATCGACACCGGGATTGCCGAAGGGCTTGCCGTCGATCAGGATCTCGCCGGACGTGCGGGCAAGCGTGCCGGACAGCAGTTGCGCGAGAACGGACTGGCCGTTTCCGGATACGCCGATGATGCCGAGCACCTCTCCCGCGCGAAGCGAGAAATTCACCTGGCTCAGCCGGTCGACACCGCCCGAACGCAAGCCAACGTCGCGCGCCTCCAGCACGACCGCTCCCGGCGTGGATGCCTCCCGCACCGGTCGGCTGACGCGTCGGCCGACCATCAGTTCCGCCAGTTCCGCCTTGGTGGTTTCCGAGGCGGCCCTCTCCGCCACCTTCCGTCCGCCGCGCAGCACCACGATGCGGTCGGCGGCGGCCATGACCTCGTCGAGCTTGTGGGAGATGAAGATCAGCGACAGGCCCTGGCGTGCCATTTCCTTGAGCGTGGTGAACAGCCGCTCGGCCTCGATATTGGTCAGCACCGCCGTCGGCTCGTCGAGGATCAGGATCCGGGCATCGTTATAGAGCGCCTTGAGGATTTCCACGCGCTGCTGCTCGCCGACCGAAAGATCGCCGAGACGGGCGTCGGGATCGACCTTGAGGCCGAAGCGCTCGGCGATGTCGAGCAGCTTGCGCCGCGCAGCACCAGTGCCCGAACGCAGTGTCCACAGCCGCTCCGTGCCGGTCATCACGTTCTCCAGCACTGTGAGGTTGGGCGCCAGCGAAAAATGCTGGTGGACCATGCCGACACCGGCGCCGATGGCCGCCCGCGGCTTGCCGGACGGCAGTTCCGTGCCCTCGACCCGGATTGTGCCGCTATCCGGAACGTAGTGACCGAACAGGATGCTCATCAGCGTCGTCTTGCCCGCGCCATTCTCGCCGAGCAGCGCGACGATCTCGCCACGGCCGAGGGACAGCGAAATGTCGTCATTGGCGACGGTATGGCCGAAGCGCTTGCTGACGCCGGAAATTTCGAGAACCGGAGTGGCGGAGACTGTCATGCTGCAAGCCCCGCGACGGGAAATCTGTGCTGCCAGCGCCCCTCCTGCTCCAGTTGCCCTGCAAGCGCAAGCAGCGTCGCCTCCTGGCCCATCGGCGCGATCATCTGCACCGGCAGCGGCAAGCCGTCGGCATCGGCGCCGAACGGCAGGGTGATGGCCGGGAAGCCGGATATGTTTGCGAGCGCGGCCAGCGGCGCGAAAGCCGCCATGCGGTCGAGTTGCAGGTCGGCATCTCGGTGGTCGACCGGGAACGAGCCTATCGGCAGCGGGGCCGAGGCGAGCATCGGGGTCAGCAGCACATCGACAGTGTCGAAGACCGTCCAGAGGTCGCGGCTCACGCGCACGCCGGCATTTAGGAATTCCCAGAGCATGGTCGCCGTCATGCCACGGCCCCGCTCGATGAAGGCCTGCGTCAATGGCTCCGCATCAGAGATCTCGAGCCCGAGCCCATCCACCAGCGCGGCGAGGTTTGCCGAGACGATGGCGCCGAAGGACTGCCCGCTTGCGGTCACCATGGCATCGAGCACAGTCCCACTCCAGCGGCATCAGCCTGTGACCACTGGTCTCAAGCGAGCGGGCGGCGACTTCCACCGCCTCGCACCGGGCCGACGTCGTCGGATGGCGCTTCCCCGTGTCTGCCAGCACGCCGACCCGCAGCGCGCCCATCCCCGGAGGCATTGGCGCGACATCCGCGAACGGCCCGCGTGTGCTGCCACTGGTCGCGGCAAGGATCGCCGCGGCGTCGCGCACCGAGCGTGCTACCGCCAGTTCGCTCGCGATCCCGCCGAGATGGTTGCCGAAAGTCGGCCCGGCCGGCATTGCCCCGCGCGATGGCTTGAGACCGACAAGCCCGCAGCAGGCCGCCGGCACGCGGATCGAGCCGCCCGCATCCGTGGCATGTGCGATCGCTACGATTCCGGCCGCCACCGCCGCTGCAGCGCCACCCGACGACCCACCCGGCGTGCGGCTCGTGTCGAGCGGATTGCGGCAGACCGGCCCCATCGCCGGTTCGCTTGCCAGCGACAGGCCGAATTCGGGACTGGTCGTCAGCCCGAAGGGACAGAGCCCCGCATGGCGAAACCGCCTGGCGAGATCGGAATCCGCATCGGTCTGGGTGCGCGCAAACAGCCGCGAGCCGGCCGTGACCGGCAGCCCGGCAAACGGCCCGCCAAGATCCTTGCCGAGAAAGGGCACCCCCGAGAAGGGCCGCCCCTCCAGCAGGTAGGGTGCAACCTCGCGCTCGCGATCCATATCATGTGCGGCACGCTCGCCCATCCCGCGATCGAGATGGACGATTGCGCCGAGTCCGTCGAAGGTCCCGGCAGCCCGGAGGGAAGCCTGCATCGCATCGGATGCGCTGAGACTTCCGCTCCTGATCGCCGCGGCCAGGGCTGTGGCGTCACCCTGCATGATCGCGCCGGCTTACTTCGGCTCGTCCATATTCTTGGGAACCTCGAAGGCACCCGACTTGATGTCGGCCCGCACCTTCTCCATGGCCTCTTCGGCCTCGGCCGGCGCCACGCCCTTCACATAGACGATGTCGCTTCCGCCTTCCTTCATCAGGCCGAAGGCGGTGTAGTTCTTGCCGACCGGCTTGCCGGCCTGTGCATCGGCGATTGCTGCGTTGAGGATCGGGCGGAAGCCCCAGAGCGCGTTGGCAAACACGGTGTCGGGATAGCGCGGCGAATAGTCGATCAGCGAGCCGACCGCCTTGATGCCGCGCTCCTTGGCGGCGTCAGCTGTGCCGATGCGCTCGCCGAACAAAATGTCGGCACCGGCATCGATCTGGGCGAGACCGGCTTCGCGCGCCTTGGGCGGATCGAAGAAGGTGCCGATGAAGGAGACGAGATGCCTCGCATCCGGATTGACGGCCTTCACGCCCTCGGCGAAGGCATTGATCAGCATGTTGACCTCGGGGATCGGGATCGCGCCGACGGAGCCGACGACATTCGACTTGGTCATCTTGCCGGCCAGCATGCCCGCGAGATAGGCGCCGTCATGGTTCCATGTGCCGAAGACGCCAAAATTGTCGCCCTCCTCGTTGCCGGATGAGCCGAGCACGAAGGCCGTGTCGGGATAGTCCGCGGCCACCTGGCGCGCTTCCTTCTCCACCGCATAGGACTCGCCGATGATCAGCTTGTTGCCCTGTTCCGCATATTCGCGCATCGCCCGGGGATAATCGGTACCGGACACGCCCTCGGAGAACACATACTCGATCACGCCCTCCTTGGCCGCATCCTGCAGGGCGGCATGAAGACACGAATTCCAGGCGTTCTCGACGGGCGATGCATGAATGCCGGCGACCTTGAGCGGCGTTGCCGCACGGGCCATCGGCGCCAGCGTCGAGACGCCGAGCGCGATCCCCGAGGCGATCACGGCGCGGCGTGACATCAGAATGTCTTTGGTCATGATTGTTCCCCTTTTTTACCATTTGGTTCAAAAAACCATATGGAGGGGCAAAATGGGTGTCAAGCGAAGCGCTGCACCGCAAAAACATTCCACCCCGGCGAACGAAGCGCCCGATGGGCATGGGCCACACGTGCGGCGTGCCGACGGGGCATCCTCACCTTTGGAAATTTGTCCCGCGCCACTGTCGATCCGTGCCCCGCTGGAAAGTGTCTGGGGGCCCTGTCGCAACCGGATCAGCCATCTTCGGAAACGCTCTCCACATCGCCGGCGCCAGCCTATATGTTCAGATGACTGCCGGACCCGGCCTGATGCGGAGCGATTCATGACCGACTACAATCTCCTGATCGATGACGAGACATGGGCCTTCATCGAGCGCACCAATTCTTTCTACCCGCCGGAGACCATCGACTACACGATCGACCAGCAGCGTGATGTCTACAACCGCATGTGCCGGGAATTCTTCACCGGCTACCCGGAAGGCGTCTCCGCCGAAACCAAGACGATCACGCATTCCGGCAGGGACATCCCGATCCGCCGCTATCGCGCCATGCGCTACGATTCCCACGCCGTCGTCGTCTACTATCACGGCGGTGGTTTCGTGGTCGGCGGGCTCGAGAGCCATGACGACGTCTGTGCCGAGATCTGCCACCGCACGGGATTCGAAGTCGTCTCGGTCGACTATCGCCTGGCACCCGAACACAAGCACCCCGCCGCCTTCGACGACGCGCTGGCCGCCTTCGAATGGGTCGCGGACGGCTACACCATCCCGATCCTGCTGTGCGGCGACAGCGCCGGCGGCAATCTTGCCGCGGCCGTGGCGCATGCGACGCGCCGCCATACGCGCAAGCCGATCGGCCAGATGCTGATCTATCCCGGCCTCGGCGGCGACATCACCCGCGGCTCCTATGTCAGGCATGCGGACGCGCCGATGCTGACGATGCGCGATCTCGTGTTCTACAAGGATATCCGCACGGCTGGGCGCGATCATACCCGCGACCCCTCCTATGCGCCGCTGTCCGACACCGATTTCACCGGCCTGCCGCCCACCGTGATCATATCGGCGGAGTGCGACCCGTTGTCATCGGATGGCGAAGCTTATCGCGACCGGATCCACGCCGCCGGCGGCAAGGCCTGGTGGCATGAGGAAACCGGCCTTGTGCACGGCTATCTCCGGGCGCGCCACACCGTCGCCCGCGCCCGCGAGAGCTTCAGTCGCATCGTCGATGCGATCGCCATGCTTGGCCGCGGGGAATGGACCCACGCCCAGCCGGCTATGTCAGGAACGGCTCGACCGTCATCGTCCCAGGCCGCGATACACCCAATCGACTGAGGATCGTCGGCGCCAGGCTCAACTGGTCGAGCAGCGTGTCATGCTCCGGCCCGCGGGCGTCGCCGAAATAATAGAGGGGCGAAGTCCTGCTGCTCCTCCGCATGGCCGCCATGATGGCCGCGCGGCGACTGGCCATGGTCGGCACAGACAATCACCTCGTAGCCATTCTTCCGCCAGCGCGGCAGGAAGGCCGCAAGCTGTGCGTCCATGACGAAACAGCGCATGGTCCATTTCCGTGGTCTCATGACCGTAGCGATGCCCCATGGAATCGAGCGTGCAGGTGTGCAGGATGCCGTAGTCGACCCCGTGCCGCTCGGTGAGCATGGTGAGCGTGGCGAAGAGGTCGGCATCGCTCGGCGTCATCTGGTTGGTCTTGCCGTAGCCGGTCATGGTGTGGAACCGGCCATGGGTGATCGGACCCTGCGGCTCGTCATACTCCATATCTTCGACGAAATCGAAGGGGTAGCGGTTGAAGAACTCCGACCAGTAGGAATGCGTCACCGCCCCGGTCTTGCCGCCCGCCTTCGTCACTTCCGAGAAGATGTCCGGCTGGCTGACCCGGAACCGCACGTCATTGGACAGGATGCCGTGCACCTGCGGCGGCACGCCGGTATGGATCGAGGCGTAGCAGCAGGCCGATGTCGACGGCAGCACCGAGCGCATCTTCCACACCTGCGCCTCGCCGCTTTTCACCCAGCCCTCGAGATTGCCCATATAGGTCCGGAAATTGCGATAGGGCACGCCATCGAGAATGATGAGCAGGAGCTTGGATTTGAGCGGCATGGTGTCCTCTGTATTCAGTTCTGTTTTGTGTGTGAGGCTGTACCCCTCACCAACTTCGGCCAAGGGTTCACTCTCGTTCACCCGGCCTGCGTATCCTCTCCCAGAGGATAGGAAGTCCCCAAGAGCCGAAGGCGATTGGTTGGACGAACTAGGTGAGGGGTAAAGTCCCTGGCGCTAATTCCCCGCACTCGCCATCTTGCGCCCCGCGATCGCCTTCTCCAGCCAGCCGATCTCCATCTCGGGCACGGAGGACAACAGCAGGTCCGTATAATCGTCGAACGGTGGCGTCAGAACCTGGCTCTTGGCCCCGTATCGCACCACTTCACCGCGATACATCACCGCAATGGAATCGGCGATCGACCGCACGGTCGCAATGTCATGTGTGATGAACAGATAGGCCACCTGCTCGATCTCCTGCAGATTGAGCAGCAGTTTGAGAATGCCGTTCGCCACCAGAGGGTCGAGGGCCGACGTGACTTCATCGCAGATGATCAGCTTCGGCTTGGCCGCGAGCGCGCGGGCAATGCAGACGCGCTGCTTCTGCCCGCCCGACAGCTCGGCCGGATAGCGGTCGATGAAGCCCGTTCCCATCTCGATTTCCTCGAGAAGCTCCTTCACCCGCCTGTCGCGTTCGGCGCCCCTTAGGCCGAAATAGAAGGTCAGCGGCCGGCCGATGATCGTGCCGACGGTATGGCGCGGATTCATCGCCACGTCGGCCATCTGGTAGATCATCTGCAACTGGCGCAGATCGTCCTTCGTCCGGTCCGACAGCCGATTTGAGAGCTTGCGCCCGTCGAACAGGATCTCGCCCTCTTGCGGCGGCAGCAGGCCGGTGATGGCGCGGGCGAGCGTCGACTTGCCCGAACCGGATTCGCCCACCACCGCAAGCGTCTGGCCGGGATGGATGTCGACCGAAACGTTCTTAAGCACCTTGACGATACCGTTGCCATAGGCAGCGGTCACGTTCTTAACCGACAGGATCGGATTCGGTGTCGGTGTCTTTTCCTGGTGGTCAATCTTGTGCACCGAGACAAGAGCCTGGGTATAGGCCTCTTTCGGCTCCTTGATGATCTGGTGCGTCGTGCCCTTCTCCACCATCTTGCCATGGCGCAGCACCATGATGTCGTCGGCGACCTGCGCCACGACCGCAAGATCGTGGGTGATGTAGAGCGCGGCCACGCCCGTGTCGCGGATCGCATCCTTGATTGCCGCGAGCACGTCGATCTGGGTGGTCACGTCCAACGCCGTCGTAGGCTCGTCGAATATGATCAGGTCCGGCTCGGGGCAAAGCGCCATCGCCGTCATTACCCGTTGCAACTGGCCGCCCGAAACCTGGTGCGGATAGCGCCGGCCGATATTTTCCGGATCGGGCAGACTGAGCTTGCGGAACAGCGCGATGGCCCGCTTCTCGGCGTCCGCCCGGTTGGCGATGCCATGCTTAAGGCTGGTCTCGACGACCTGATCCATCAGCCTCTGCGCCGGATTGAAGGCGGCCGCCGCCGATTGGGCGACATAGCAGACCTCATGGCCGCGCAGTTTGCGGATGCCGTTCTTGCCCTGCTTGAGTATGTCGCGCCCGTTGAGAATGACTTCGCCGCCGGTGATGCGGACACCACCGCGGCCATAGCCCATAGGTGAAAGGCCGATCGTCGACTTGCCGGCACCGGATTCCCCGATCAGTCCGAGCACCCTGCCCTTTTCCAGCGTCAGGGACACGTTGTCGACGATGGTGATCGTCCTGGGATCCTCTCCGGGTGGATGGACCGTGGCCTCGATCCGGAGATTTCTGACGTCGAGCAGCGTCTCAGCCATTGCCGCGCCCTCCCTTGAGATCGGTGGTTCGGTTCAGGATCCAGTCGGCAACGAGGTTGACGGAAATGGCCAGCGCCGCGATTGCCGCCGCCGGAATCAGGGCCGCAGGAATGCCGAAGACGATGCCATCCTTGTTTTCCTTGACCATGCCACCCCAGTCGGCCTCTGGCGGCTGGACCCCGAGACCAAGGAATGACAGAGCCGACAGGAAAAGCACGGCATAGATGAAGCGCAGGCCGAATTCGGACACCAGCGGCGACAGCGCATTCGGCAGGATCTCGGCAAAGATCACCCACCACTTGCCCTCGCCGCGCAGCTTGGCTGCCTCGACGAAGTCCATGACGTTGAGATCGACCGCGACGGCGCGCGACAGCCGGTAGACACGGGTCGAGTCCAGCACGCCCATGACAAGGATCAGGGTCAGGGTCGTCGTTGGCAGGACGGAGAGCACGACGAGGCCGAAGATCAGCGTCGGGATCGCCATCAGAAGATCGACGAAGCGCGACATCAGCATGTCGAACCGGCCGCCCACCACCGCGGCGGCGAAGCCGAGGATTGCCCCCATCGAGAACGAGATGAGCGTCGCCAGCACGGCAATGAGAATGGTCGTCTGCGCGCCGTAGATCATCCGGGACAACAGGTCGCGGCCCAGATTGTCGGTGCCGAGCGGGAACTTCGCCGACATCGGTTCCCAAACGCCGCCAACGATTTCGCCGAGTTGATAGGGCGCGATGAACTGCGCGAAGACCGCGACGAGCAGGAACAGGATCGTGAGGACGAGCCCGATGAGGGCGCCCGGCGGAATGCGTCTTATGTCAAGCATGGCGCGCCCCTCACTTCGGATGCCGCAGGCGCGGATTGGCGAGGATCGAAGCGATGTCCGCCACCATGTTGAGGAGGATATAGACCGCAGCGAAGATCAGGCCCACGGCCTGCACCACGGGCACGTCGCGCTTGGCAACATGATCCACGAGATATTGCCCCATGCCGGGATAGACGAAGATCACCTCGACCACGACGACGCCGACGACGAGGAAGGCCATGTTCAGCATCACCACGTTGATGATCGGCGCGATCGCGTTCGGGAAGGCATGCTTGCGAATGATCTCGAAGGCGGTCAGGCCCTTGAGCTCGGCGGTTTCGATATAGGCCGACTGCATGACGTTGAGGATCGCCGCCCGCGTCATGCGCATCATGTGGGCCAGCACGACCAGCGTCAGCGCGGTCGCCGGCAACGCGATCGCCTTCATCTGGTCGAGGAAGGGCATGCCGTCATAGACTGTCGAGATGCCTGGAAAGAGCTGGAACTTCACGGCGAAGAAATAGACAAGCAGGTAACCGATGAAGAACTCGGGAACCGAGGTCGACGCGAGCGCGAAGCCCGAAATGATCTTGTCGACCGGACCGTTGCGATACCGCACCGCGGTCAGGCCGAGGATGATCGCCAGCGGGATCGAGACGATCGCCGCCCAGAATGCCAGGAATAGGGTATTGCCCAGGCGGTCGCCGATCGAGGTGGCGATGTCGAGCTTGCTGGTCAGCGCCGTGCCGAGATCGCCCTGCAGGATGCCGAACAGCCAGTTGAAATACCTGACATAGGCAGGGTCGTTGAGCCCCATCTCCTCCCGGAGATTGGCAAGTGCCGTCGGCGTTGCCGACTGGCCGAGGATCGACTGCGCGACGTCGCCGGGCAGGATCTGCGTCCCGGCGAAGATCAGGACTGAAACAGCCAGCAACAACAGGATGCCCAGCGCGACGCGCTGGGCAATGAGTCTCACGATGGGCGAGGACATGTCCGGTCCGCCCGGATCAAGCCGCGAGCCAGCAACGCTGCAGGGCATATCCGCCCGACAGTTCGTAGTTCGGGTCTTCGACCCAGCCTTCGACACCGGGGCCGGTCGCGTCGATATAATCGTTGAACATCGGCGCGATCAGGCCGCCTTCGGCCTGCAGGATAGTCGCCATGTCGCGATACATGCCCTTGCGCTTGGTGTTGTCGAGTTCGGCGCGGGCCGTGAGCAGCAGTTGGTCGAACTTCTCGTTGAAGAAGCGCGTGTCGTTCCAGTCGGCCTTGGAGTAGTAGGCCGTGGTGTACATCTGGTCCTGCGTCGGGCGTCCGCCCCAGTAGGACGTCGAAAAGGGCTGCTTGTTCCACACTTCCGACCAGTAGCCGTCGCCCGGCTCGCGCTTGACCTCGACCGTGATGCCGGCGGCGGCGCAGGACTGCTGGTAGAGCTGTGCTGCATCGACCGCGCCCGGGAAGGCGACGTCGGAGGTCCTGAGCACGATGGAGCCGGAATGACCGGACTTCTTGTAATGCTCGGCCGCCTTTTCGGGGTCGAACGGACGCTGGTCGAGATCGTCCGCGAACAGCGGATAGGCCTTGTTGATCGGAATGTCGTTGCCGATCGAGCCGTAGCCCATCAGGATGCGATCGACCATTTCCTGGCGGTTCATCGCATATTTCAGCGCAAGACGAAGGTCGACATTGTCGAAGGGCGCGGTATTGCAATGGTTGATGAAGACATAGTGGCCACGACCGGAGGCGGTGCGGATGCTTACGCCCGGCACGCGCTTGATAAGCTCGACGATCTTCGGCTCGACGCGGTTGATCATGTTGACCTGGCCGCTCTGCAGCGCCGAGATGCGGGCGGTGGCATCGTTGATGACGATGATCTCGATCGTCGAGGCATGGCCGACATCGGCATTGTAGTAGCCGTCATATTTCTCGAACACGTGGCGCACGCCCGGCTCGTTGGCCACGACCTTGTAGGGGCCGCAGGAAATGCCCTCGGTCGGGTTGTCCTTGCCGCCATTCGGCTGGATCATCAGGTGGTAGTCGCCCATCAGGTAGGGAAGGTCGGCATTCGCCTCCTTGAGGCCGATCACCACGGTGTCGCCGTCGACCTTCATCGACTCGATGCCCGTCATCAGCCCCAGCGCGCCCGACTTCGACTTCTCGTCCGAATGGCGCTCAAGCGTCGCCAGCACGTCCGCCGGGGTCACGTCCTTGCCGTTGTGGAAGGTCACGCCCTTGCGGATCTTGAAGGTCCAGGTCTTGGCATCGGGTGACGAGCCGAATTCCTCGGCGACGCGCGGGACGATCTCGCCGGTCGGCGAGAGTGTGATCAGGCCATCGCCATAGTTCCAGCCGACCATGGCCGGCACCTGGCTCTGCCAGGTCGCAGGGTCGAGGCTGTCCGTCGAGGTTCCGCCCTGCATGCCCGCCTTGAGCGTTCCACCCTTGACCGGTCCGGCAGCCTTGACCGCCGTGGCGATCAGGCCATTGGCCATCGCAGCGCTAACGCCGAGCGCGGCGGCACGGCCGAGAAAGTCACGGCGGCTCAGCTTGCCCAACGCAACGCGCCTGCTCAGAAAATCAAGTTCATTGCTCATTTCAGTTCCCCTGTTTTGACCCGTTCGGCTGCCGCCGCGATCGGGCTGACAATGTACACAATATCAGGGCGCGTCAATTTTCAACGCAGTGCCAAACACGCCATTCATCGTTTCGTCCGCGAAGCCGCGCGACATGTGCGACACGGACGCTACCGTTCGACCAACACAAAGCGATGACTGACCCGCTGCGAATGCATCGCCGGACCCTGGACCGGCCATGTGGCGCGCCGTCGACCGGGTCGCAACACATGAATTGCTCGGCGGCAAAGCTGACTTCGCCCCGCTCATCCGGCAATACCCCTGCGGCCTGTGAGCTGCAGCGCATTCATCGCAAGGGACGACATCCTGCTAACTCGCAGGTTGCTGCCAGCGGCCTGCGTCGCCATCACCATGATCGTCATCCGCGCGTCAACGGGAGCGGCGGCGTCTCTGCCAATGCCGGGTGCGAACTTTTCGAACAGCGACCGCGTCGGTGTCAGGCCTTGCGGACGGCGGTCTCCTGGCCATCCAGCCAGCGCCGTTCGCCGAGAAAGGCGAGAAGATCGCCGGGTGGCATGGGCCGGGCAAGCGCATAGCCCTGAAGGGTGTCGCAGCCGAGGTCCCGGAGCACCCTGGCATGCTCCATCGTCTCCACCCCTTCAGCCACGATCTCGATGCCGCGCGAGCGACCGATCTCGATGATCGACGCCACGAGCTGTTGCTGCGCCCGGGACTCGAGAAGCGGGATCACAAGTTGGCGGTCGATCTTGAGCCTGCGGGGGGTGAGCTTGAGCAGCGTGACGATCGAGGCGTGACCCGACCCGAAATCGTCGATCTCTATATCGGCACCGAGCGCCTTCAGGCGCTCGATCTGATGGATGAGTTCACGGTCGTCGCCATCGAAGGAAATCGATTCCAGAAGCTCGATGGAGAGCGAGCCCGGCCGGAAGGACAGGTTCTCAAGCCGCTCGAAGAGGCTCTCGTCCCTGAGCCGCTGCGCCGAGACGTTCACCGAGACCTTGGGAATCGGATAGCCACTTGCGTTCAGCCGATACTGCTGGAGCAGCGCATGGTTGAGAACGATCGCATCGATCTGTGACACCACCTTCAGGCTCTCTGCAATGCCGAGGAACGCAGCAGGCGGCAACATGCCCTTGGTCGGATGATCCCAGCGGGCCAGCGCCTCCAGCCCGACGACTTCCAGCGTGTGAGCGTCGAACTGCGGCTGGAAGTATGCGATGAACTCGTTCTGCTCAAGGCCGCGCAGGATCTCGTCCGCGGTCCGCTTGGTGTTGACGACCTCTTGCCGCAGCACGTCCGTGAAGCACTCGACCCGGTTGCGACCGCGGCGCTTGGCTTCGTAGAGAGCGATATCGGCATTCACCAGCACCTGCTCGATCCTGAGATCGCAAAGGCTGCGTGTGGCGATGCCGATTGACGAGCCGACCCTGCATTCGTGGCCCTCATGGACCAGCGGGCGAGAAATGGAATCGATCAGCCGTCCGGCGAGTTCGACATAGTCCTTGCCGACATTCTCGGGCGCTGAGATGATG
This sequence comes from Rhizobium sp., assembly GCA_019739215.1. Classification (GTDB taxonomy): domain Bacteria; phylum Pseudomonadota; class Alphaproteobacteria; order Rhizobiales; family Rhizobiaceae; genus Rhizobium_E. The sequence goes on along the minus strand of JAHHDR010000044.1, from coordinate 45,515 downwards.
ACGAACTCGTCGCCGCCGATGCGGGCGAGGAAGTCCCCCGGGAAGATCGACTCCGACAACGTGCCGGCAGCATGCCTGAGAATGCGGTCCCCGGCAGCGTGACCCAGCGTGTCGTTGATGTCCTTGAAACGGTCGAGGTCGATATGCATGACCGTCAGCAGCGTATCTTCGACAGGGCGAGCTTCGTACTGGACAACGAGGCGATCGAGGTAGCGTCGGTTGGGAAGTCCGGTCAGCGCGTCGTGCATGGCCGCGCTTTCCATCACCAGCCGGGCTTCCTCGAGCTGCGTATTCTGCAGGTCCGAGACCTGCTTTGCCCTGCGCAGATCCTCCTGCAGCCGGACATCATCCGTGACGTCCCAGTTGACCCCGACGAGCTTCTTGTGGCCCTGGGAACCGGTCACGGTCGTGCCGATCGCGCGAATATGCCGGATATCGCCGTTGCGGCGCACGACCCGGAACTGGGTGTAATACTGCCTGCCGCTCTCGATGGCTGATGCAAACTCCAGTTCCGAGCGCCGCAGGTCGTCGGAGTGAAGCGCACCTTTCCAGTCGGCATAGCTTGCCTGGCCGTCCGCCAGTCTGACATCGTAGAGATCCTGCATGCGCTGGTCCCAGATCAGCGAACCGGTGACGGTGTCATAGTCCCACACGCCGATCTTGGAGGTTTCGAGCGCGATCTGCAGGCGCTGCGACATCGTTCGCATCTCGACCTCGTGCTCCCGAAGCTTGCCGAGATGGCTCTCGCGCTCCTCGGTCAATCGCCCGGTCCACACCATGGGGGCGACGACCATGAAGGCGGCGAGCGCCATCAGAAACCGCATTCCCCAAAGGTCGGTCGTCGGCAGATTCCATCCCGCCTTCGGCACGCCGGCAAAACGCCATTCCTCATGCCCCAGACGCATGTCCATCGTCACGGGATCGCGCTCAAGAATGTCGGCGTTGCCGAAGAACGGCGAACGGTCGGACGTGGCGTCGCCAACCTCCTCGATCGAGACGTCAATGTCGAGCGCATCTGACAGCAGGCCGCTCGCCTGATAGAGCTTCTCGAGATCGAGCACGGCCGAAACCAGACCCCAGAAGTTCTCCTTCCCGTCCGGCAGCGTGTTGACGACCGGAAAGCGGGCAATGACAGCCTCTCCGCCCTGCACCAACTTCACGGGTCCCGTCAGCAGCACCTGCCTGGTATCGCGCACCTTCATTGCTGCATCGCGCTGCGACGCGGTCTTGGTATAGTCCAGCCCGATGACGCGCTCGTTGCCCTTGACGGGATAGATCAGGGTGACGACGAAGCCTGGTGCCGCGGCGATGTTGCGGATCGGCGTATCGCCGAGCAGGATGCGCGCTCCGAGTTCGCTGTAGCGCCGCTGGTCCATCTCCGGCTCGGTCTCAAGGGCTGCCACATAGCCCTGCACCAGCTTTACATTGCCATGGATGTTGTTTTCGAGGCGGGTGCGTATGCGCACGAGATCCTCGGTGACCTGCTGGCGCATGTCCCGCTCATGGGAGGACCGAACCTGCCAGTCGACAAGAACCGTGACGATCACCATCGCCACGAACGCTACGGCGGCGGGCAGGTAATGCAGTTTCAGGATGCGCCCCATCGGGAGCGGTTGGCGAAGGTCCGACATCGATTGCCCGGTTCAAGAGGCTCGCAGTTCGCAAACGCGACTGAATGTCGTATTTCACGTTTCTCTTAATTTTCCCTTGCCCGACCAGTCTGGCCCGCCACACCCTGGCCCGGAACAGCGTGGTTGGCAGGCGCGACCACCCTTCGACCTCAGATCGTGAGACTCGGCGCGCTGATTCGCTTGCGCATCACCTTTCTCTGCCCGTCGTCACCCCAGGTGAGCTTCGACGACTGCACCCAGCCCCGCTGGCCATCGGCTTCGACCTGGCACCATTTTGCGGTGGATTCGCAGGAAATGACAGCGAGTCCCTGTCCCCAGGTAATGATTCCGATACGGGGATAATCCTTGGACGGACCACCGAAGAGCAGCATGGAATTGCGGGCAAGCGCAATGTCTTCCTGGGGCGCCGCCGCCTGATCGGCAGCACGCGACGGCAGCGAAGCGCTGGAAAGGGCGAGGACGGCGGCAGCAACGAGTCGCAAGAACATCGGAATTCTCCCGTAAAACGCTGGATCATCAGAAATTCCAGCGTCTTGAAGTGTCTGCCCTCTCAATCCGCAAGCCGCCAAACCGGTTCCATTTTTTTCGCCTTGCCCACTTGACTCTCGCAAATGTGATGATCCGTGTTGCCGATGCTTCGACCGGCGTGCCGGGTTCAGCCCGCCCAAAGGCAACGGCAAGCGTCGGGGGAAACGGCATTCCGCCAGTCGCAGCAGTGGATGCAAACCGAGGGAGACGCCCGCTGCCGTCGGATGCTCAGTCGCGTCGGAACATCAGGCTGCCTGTCCAGCCGGTCAGAACCGCCATGAGCACGGCAAAGAGCCCGTAGAGCAAGGGCTGGTCGAAGGCGGCCGCGGTGATCGCCTCCTCCAGACCGGTCTTGACCACGTTCATCTCCAGTTGCTTCTCGTCGAAGAACCGCCCCTCCTTGAACAGGTAGGCGCGGATCACATGGCGGCCATTGGGTATGTCGGCCGGGATGTGGATCGTTGCGGCGAACAGCGAAGACGACACAAATTTCACGCCGCCCGGGTTTTCCTGGTAGAGGCGGGACTCGGTCTTGAGCTTGAGAAAGGCATCGCGATAGAGCGCGACCTCTTCCGCACGGCCGGAGAATGACGTGGGCAGGATCCGTGCGCGCGGCAGCCCGACGCTGTGCGTTGACAGTTCGAGGTCGCTGGCGATCTGCGTCAAATCGCGCGTGGAGGTCATGGAGTAGGACTCGGGCATCGCCTCGAACACAACCGAGTGACGGTTGATCCAGACACCGGCGACCCGCTCCTTGCGGCGCATCGTGATCCGCTCCCGCGGCCCCTCCAGCGCCACCACCACATCGTAGCCGCCGGCGGCAAGCAGCGCCGGATCGACATTCTCGATCGCCCCGAAAACCGTGACGTCGGTGCCGGAGAAGTCGGGCACGATCGCGATTTCGGCCGACGATATGCCGATGTTCAGCGCCTCGCGTATCGGCGGCAATTCTTCCGGAACCGTACCTTGCGCGGCAGCATTGCCGGTGGCGAGAAGAAGGGCCGCCATGACCACCCGCCACCTCATCGTGTCGCCCCCGATCGAACGATGGAGTATATGTCCACCGGCGCCGCGAACAGATCGATGGCCAGCCGGGCACCCACGGCCAGGATGAGAAGCGCCAGCAGCAGGCGCAGTTGCTCGGCTTTAAGCTTCTGGCCCGCGCGCACGCCGTATTGCGCGGCGACGACGCCCGCGATCATCAGGATGAAGGCAAGAACGATGTCCACCGTATGATTGATCACGGCCTGGACGATCGTCGAATAGGTCGACACGAAGATGATCTGGAAGAGCGAGGTGCCGACGACGACGCTGGTCGGGATCCGGAGCAGGTAGATCATCGCGGGCACCATGATGAAGCCGCCGCCAACCCCCATGATCGAGGTCAGCACGCCCACCCCGGCGCCAAGCGCCACCACCGGGATCACCGACAGGTAGATCTTCGACTTCTTGAAGCGCATCTTGAAAGGCAGCCGATGCACCCAGTTGTGCTGCCCGGGGCGCCTGACATCGACCGGCCCGTCGCGCCGCGCCCGCCGTATGGCGTTGACGCTTTCCCACATCATCATGGCACCGACTGAGCTGAGCAGCACCACATAGAGCAGCGAGATCGTCAGGTCGAGCTGACCAAGCCGCCGGAGCGCCTGGAAAATCCAGATGCCCCCGGTCGCTCCAACCAGGCCACCTGCCAGCAGCACCGTGCCCAGCTTGAGATCGAGCGACCCGCGACGGAAATGCGTGATCGCGCCTGAAATCGACGAGGCGATAACCTGGTTTGCGCCCGTCGCCACGGCGATCGCCGGTGGCACATTGTAGAAGATCAGCAGCGGCGTGATCAGAAAGCCGCCGCCCACCCCGAACATGCCAGACAGGAATCCGACGGCAGCCCCCATCCCGAGGATGATGAAGATGTTCACCGAAAGCTCGGCGATGGGCAGGTAAATGGTCACAGGCAGGCCCTTGCCGCAATAGATTGACGACGGGCGAGAGTTTTTCCGGCCCGTTCCCGTCGTTAGATATTGATTTTTAAGAAGTCTTGCGCCCGGCAGGCGCGGCTGTCAACCGCGAAGCAGGTCTAATCGAAGATTAATTGGCTTCCATTTTCTCTGCAATATCTACAGGTTAAGTCGTGATTGAATTCCGCCTTCGCGCCGGCGCGGCAATCACACCCCGGGTGCATTCCGTCTGGCTGGCTGGTATTGACGCTGATGCAGTAAGGCGAGCGGGGATGCGGCGAGAATTGCCCTTCTGCCCGCGACAATGATCATCCCGGGTCACACGCGCAATTTCATTATCGCGATATTTTTTGGACGATGGCTCCATGTCGTACTTGCAAAATCTAATATTATCGCGATATATTTCGCAAGAAGTACGAAGACGTTGAGGAGACATCATGACAAGCGAAAAAGACAACAGTCCAGTCCCCCTGGACGACCAGCTCTGCTATTCCATCTATTCGGCCAGCATGGCCATCCAGCGGGTCTACAAGCCCCTGCTCGATGAACTCGGGCTGACATACCCGCAATACCTCGTCCTGAACGTCCTGTGGCGAAGCGACGGCCAGACTGTCGGGGGCATCGCCGAAAAACTGGCGCTCGAGTCGAGCACCCTGACGCCTTTGCTGAAGCGGCTCGAAGCCGCAGGCTTCCTTAGCCGCACGCGAAACCCGGACAACGAACGCCAGGTCATCGTGGTCCTCACGGAAAAGGGGCATGCGCTCAGAAAGCGCGCGGGTTGCCTCGGCGACGCCCTGGTCCAGACCGCGGCCCTCACTTCCGACGGTCTGGCAAGGCTTAATAGTGACGTCAGGCGTTTGCGGGACGAGATCTATTCACGCACCGGCGGCTGGGAATCGATAATCTGAACGGACGCCGCACAGACGGCACCCGGTATCAGGCCTTCTTGTTGCGCTTGAGCAGTTCCTTCACGAGTGCATCGTCGATCCGGCCGGTCGGCTCCTGCCCGATCGATGTCTGGAAGGCCTTGATCGCGGCGACGGTCTTCTTGCCCATCTCGCCATCGGCCTTGCCGGCATCGAAGCCGTTGAGGTTGAGAATGGCCTGGATGTTGCGGATCGCCCGCTTCATGTCGACGCTGGCGGTCGTCTGCCCCTTGGCGACCCACTCATCCGGCACGATCGGCGTATTTGCGGCATCGTCAAGCGGCTGCGGCTTCCAGAGATCGAGCTTGGCCTTGGCACTCTTGAGCTGTTCGGGCGAGAGCGCATTGGCCACCTCGTCCCGCTTCTGGGCCGCATCCTGGTCGCCTTCGCGCGCGGCGATCGCAAACCACTTGTAGGTTTCCTCGAGATCCTGGGCCACGCCGTTGCCGCGGGCGTAGAGGATTGCGAGATTGAACTGGCTGTCGCGAACGTTGAGGTCGGCCGCTGCCTTGAACCAGGTTGCAGCTTCGGCAAAATCCGGAGCGCCTCCGAGCCCGGTCGCATGCAGCACGGCAAGATTGTGCATGGCGCTGGCATTGCCCTTGCTGGCCGCGGAGGAATAGAGCGCCTTCGCCTTTTCCAGATCCCTGACGACGCCGGTGCCCTTCTCGTAGAAGTTGGCGAGGCGGTATTCGGCCGGCGCCAGGCCGCGCTCGGCGGCGAGCTGGTACCACTTGGCCGCCTCGGCTAGATCAGCCTTCACGCCGCGGCCATCGGTATAGCGGGCTCCGACTTCGAACAGGGCGAGCGCATCGCCCTTCCTGGCGGCCTCGGCGAGCGAGGCGGGCTGCAGACCGGCAGGCAGCGCGATCTCGGCGGAATCGACCGTCGCGGCATCGACGGTTGCCTGTTCGGGCTGCGTTTCTTCGGCGGCCGCAGTGTCTGATGTCCTGGTGTCCGTCATTGTAACGGGAGCATCGTCGGCGGTGGCGACGTCGCTGGAAACATCGGCAGCAGTACTGGCCGGCTTCTGGAACGTCGTTGCCAGGTTCGTGCTTTGCGCCGGCTCCATGATCGTGTCAGCGGCGGTCTCGGTTACGGTCGCCGTTGTATCCGTGGCCGTCGCGTCTACCGGATCGGTTGCCTCGACGGTCTCGTCCGTCGCGGTCGGCGCGATGGCATCGGTGGTGGCAACGTCCATCTCTGAAGTGTCGGGCGCAGCGCTGCTGTCCTCCACCGGGGGCGTCACCGATCGTTCCTGGATCGTCTCGGGCGCGGGCTCTTCCGATGACCGGCCGCCGATCAGGTTGGAAACCAGCGGATAGGACATCACGACCAGAAGCACCGCGGCAGCGGCCAGCAGTATCGGACGCCGTACCGCGCTCTCGCCGGAACCCGCGAGCTTGGACAGCTTCTTGTCCTTGTCCTTCTTGAAGGCGGACGGCTGGACGAGTTTCTGGGCGCCTGCCTCGGCGGCAGCGGCCTGGGCGGCCCGGCGGGCCGCGGCGATGACATCGCTCGTTCCGGTGCCGGCATCGTCGCGCCGGCCGGATTGCTGGCCATTGCGGACGCGCTCCAGAATCTTCTTCACGTCGGGCACCCCCGCGCCCGGCTCGAGCAGCATGGTTGGCTCGGCTTCCACCACCGCCTCGCCGGGATCGAGTGCAGGCGCCGGATCGACCGCCATACGCTTGCCGTCATCGGCCGCGTTGACCTTGCGGCTGGGCTTGAGCTTAGCGGCCAAGCCGGCAATCAGGCTCTTCGAGGCTTTCGGCGCCGCAGCCTTGGCAACCGGCGCAGCATCCGCCGTCACGGCTTCGACGGGCATCTCGACGTCAGCCATGAGTTCGGCTTCGTCGAGGACCTCGACCTTGGAGTTTTCCGGAACCCGGCGCGGCGCCGGATCCTGCGCAAGCAGGTCGATGCCCGTGAAATCCGGTTGCGATGCCTTGGGCATCGAGACGCTGTCCCTCGGGCGCTCCGGCGTCATGCGCATCGGCTCGACGGCGGCGGCAGGCTCGGCGGCGCGCGCGACAGCAGCAGCGGGCCCGGAATGTCCAAGTTCGTCCAGCCTGCCGGCGATCTGCACCAGCGTCTCATGCAGCGCCCCGAAAGTCGCATGAGTCCGCTCCTCGCTCGAACGCGTATGCGCCTCGAGCATGCGAAGATCCTCGGCGAGGCCCGCCAGAGCCGAGATTTCGCTGGCGCTCGCGCCATGCGCTGCAAAACCATTGCGGGAATAGGCCTCGACAACGGTCTCCGCAGCCTGGCGCGCCGCCTCGACGATGAATTCGTCGCTTGATGCCATATAGTCTTCGATCGCGTTCAACCGCTCGCCCAGCGCCTCCGGGAAGCCGCCGGCGGACACTGTCGTCGGACCGGTCTGGTTGAGAAGCGCCGAGAGATTTGCGATCTGCCTCTCGAGGTTCTGCAGGGCCATCGCATCCGTTGCCGGCGCGGCGGCGCTCTCGTCGAGCCGGGCCGCGATGTCGACGAGGCGCGTTTCGAGCCGTGACATGGCCACCATGTCGGTCGGCGCGGCAACCGGTGCAGCAGCCTGCGGGATCTCGATCTCGTCCATCTTGCGGGACAGCATGTCGAGCCGGGCGATGAGATCCGAGGTCGGCGCACCGCCAAGTCCATCGATCTTGCGTGAAATGTCCTCGAGATGATCCGCGAAGGCTGACGGCGCGGCCGTCTCGCGGAAATTACGCTCGATCAGGCCGGAGAGCTGGGTGATCCGGTCCTCGAGCTTGCGGGCCGCCTCTTCGCTGGCGAGTTCCTCGATGCGGGCGGCAAGCAGTTCGATGCGATCGTTGAGTTCGTCGGCCGGATTGGTCTGCGGCATCGCCGCAATATGGTCGACCAGATCATCGATGCGGGTCTCGAGCCGTGCAAGCGTCGAGCCGTCATAGACCGAGCCCGCCGGACGTGCCGACGCGGCGATGGCGCGCGTGATCTCGTCGAGCCGCTGGTCGAGACCGGCGAAATGTTCCGCGATACCGCCCTGGCTCTGCATGTTGCGGCCAACCGCTTCCACGGCACCGGCAACGGCAAGCAGTTTTTCCTCCAGCGCGCGCACGGCCGGACCGGCGCTCAGTTCGCCGAGCCCCGACTTGATGCCGTCTATGCGCCATGCAAGCTGCACCAGTTCTTCCCGAAGCGCCTCGGGCTCGAAGCTGGCCACGGCGCGTTCGGTGCCCGCAACGCGGGCTTCGAGGCTGCGCACGCTGTCATCGCGGGCGACGTGGCTCAGCATCGTCCTGAGTTCGTCGAGATCGGCGCGCAGGTGGCCGGTGTCGGCGCTGCGATTGTTGTTTTCCAGACGGTCGATGGAGGCCCCGAGATAGGCAAGGTCGGTTCGGAGCGACTCGATGCCCTCGCCGGGTGCCAGCGACTTCAATCCGTGCATCTCGTTGCGGATTTCGCCCAGGCCCTCCCTGAGGTCGCTGCTCAGGCCCTGGCGCAGGTCCTGCCGGAGCGCACCGAGGGTTGCTGCGATTTCGCTGAGCGCGGGGTCGGGTGCCGCCACGCGCGGGGCCGGGCGTTCCCAGGCGGTATCGGGCGCCACCGTCGGCGGGGCGTCGTAGGCGGGCTCATGCCGGTATGCGTCCATCCGGGAAGGCTCAGTGCGAGGCCGTTCCATGACGGAGGCAACCCGGTCGCGCGCCGTTCCCAGCATGCGCTGGCGCTCGAGGATCGCATCGACCGGCGCCGCCGCCTGCGAGACAGGCCGCTGTCGCTCGCCCATCAGCCCGTGAATACGCGCTTCGAGGCCTTCGATGGTGCGGTTGAGCTGGTCCAGCGAGGGCTTGCCGCCATGGGGGTTATTTGATCGCGATCCGTTCATGTCAGCCCGCTCGATTCCATGCCGGATATGGCCGGCTTTCCTGCCAACGGCGCCAATGCCAGCCGGTTCTCCATGCTGACCATTCCTCTCCGGATCGTAGCCGGCCGGTCTTTCGCCGGGCTGGCGCGGAGGGTCAGGTTACCTGGGAGAACGGGCCAAATCGAACACTCACGCCGCGTTTCATTAACGAGACTTAAAAAATCGTGGTAAATAAGCCGTTAACCCGTCTGAAAATTCTTTAACCACTGGCATGCCGCCGTCTCCCGCCACACAGGCTTTTCCGTTGAGCGTGAAGCTTTCGGCGGCGAATCCATCCTTGCTTAAGCGTATCGGGCTAGTTTCCCGTCCGACTGCAGGATGGGGGAGGCTCCCGATCTCAGCGCAAACCTGTTCGAAAGTGATTTTTGATGTTTACGTAAACGTCAATATTTTGTAGTAGAGATCATACTCGGAAAGCCAATCCGTCTGGTGAGGAGACCTAGCTGATGCCCGTTTACAAGGCGCCCGTCGAAGACACGCTGTTCGTTCTCAACGATGTCCTCGGCCTGGAGAAATACAACAACCTGCCGGGCTTTGCCGACGCCACGCCTGACATGATCGAGGCTATCACCGGCGAGGCGGCCAGGCTGTCCGAAGAGGTGCTGTTTCCGCTCAATCTCTCCGGCGACCAGGAAGGCTGCACGCGCCATGACGATGGCTCGGTGACGCCGCCCAAGGGCTTCAAGCAGGCCTATGACCAGTATTGCGAGGGCGGCTGGTCCGGCTTGTCGGTGCCGGAGGAATTCGGCGGTCAGGGCCTGCCCTACACGCTGCACAGCGCGGTGGGCGAGTACATGTCCTCCGCCAACATGGCGCTGATTATGTATCCCGGCCTCACCAATGGCGCGGTCGCCGCCATTCTGGTGCATGGATCCGATGCGCAGAAGACGACCTATGTGCCCAACATGGTCTCGGGCAAATGGTCCGGCACCATGAACCTCACGGAACCGCATTGCGGCACCGATCTCGGCATGTTGCGCACCCGGGCGGTTCCCCAGCCGGATGGCAGCTATCGCATCACCGGCCAGAAGATCTTCATCTCGGCCGGCGAGCATGACATGACCGAGAACATCATTCATCTCGTGCTCGCCCGCATCGAGGGCGCGCCCGAGGGCACCAAGGGCATCTCGCTGTTCATCGTGCCGAAATTCCTGGTTGGCGCCGATGGTTCGGTCGGCGCCCGCAACGGCGTGACCTGCGGCGCGATCGAGCACAAGATGGGCATCCACGGCAACGCCACCTGCGTGCTCAACCATGACGACGCGGTCGGCTATCTCATCGGCGCCGAGAACCGGGGCCTCGCCGCGATGTTCGTGATGATGAACGAAGCCCGCCTCGGCGTTGGCCTCCAGGGCCTCGCCATCTCCGAAGCGGCCTACCAGAGTGCGGCAAGCTACGCGCGCGACCGCGTGCAGGGCCGCTCGCTGACCGGCCCGAAGGCGCCGGACAAAAAGGCCGATCCAATCATTGTCCATGCCGACGTGCGCCGCACGCTGATGCAGATCCGCTCGGTCAACGAGGCCGGCCGCGCCTTCATGCTCTATACCGCGCTGCAATCCGACATCGCGCACCGTTCGCCAGATGAAGCCGAGCGCCAGAAGGCCGACGATATCCTCTCGATCATGACCCCGATCCTCAAGGGCGTGATGACCGATCGCGGCTTCGAAAACGCGGTACAGGCCCAGCAGATGTTCGGCGGCCACGGCTATATCGAAGAGCACGGCATGAGCCAGTATGTCCGCGACGCCCGTATCGCCATGCTCTACGAAGGCGCCAATGGCGTGCAGGCCATGGACCTTGTCGGCCGCAAGCTGGCCGCCAACGGTGGCCGCGCCGTCATGGCCGTCTTCAAGGAGATCGGCGATTTCTGCGAGGACAACCGCGGTGACGAACGTCTCGCCCCCTACACCAAGGCGATCAAGAAAGGCCTCAACGACCTCCAGGCCTCGACCATGTGGTTCATGTCCAACGCCATGGCCAAGCCCGATAATGCCGGCGCAGGCGCCACCGATTACATGCATCTGTTCGGCGTGGTGATCCTCGGCTTTATGTGGGGCAAGTCTGCCAAGGCTGCGCTCGAGCGGATCGAGGCGGGAGACAGCCGCACGGATTTCCTCAACAACAAGCTGGTGACGGCGATGTTCTTCATGGAGCGCCTGATGCCGGAGACGGCGCTGAGGAAGGCTCGGATCGAGGCCGGCGCGGACAGCGTGATGGCGCTGGACGCGGCGGCCTTCTAAACGCAGCCTTTGGGCCTATATTCAGAATCAAGGCGACCCGTCGAGAGAGTCGCGCCGAGGAGACATTCATGACCGAAGCCTATATCTACGACCACGTCCGCACCCCACGGGGCCGCGGCAAGAAGGACGGTTCGCTCCACGAAGTGCCGCCCGTGCGTCTCGCCGCCCATACGCTGGAATGGCTGCGCGACCGCAACGGAATCGACACGTCCAACGTCGACGACATCATTTTAGGCTGCGTCGATCCGGTGATGGAAGCCGGCGCGGTCATCCCGCGCGCTGCCGCCTTCGAGGCCGGCTATTCCAACCGTGCGCCGGGGATGCAGATCTCGCGCTTCTGCGCCTCTGGCCTTGATGCCGTCAATCTCGCTGCCGCCAAGGTGGCGCAGGGCGCCGACGACCTCATCATCGCCGGCGGGGTGGAAAGCATGAGCCGCGTCGGTATGTTCATGTCGGGTGGTGCCTGGCCGGTCGATCCCTCGGTCGCCGTGCCGGCCTATTTCATGCCGCAGGGTGTCTCGGCCGATCTCATCGCGACGAAATACGGTTTCTCGCGAGACGATGTCGACGCCTATTCCGTCGAGAGCCAGAAGCGCGCCGCCCATGCCTGGTCGAATGGCTATTTCAAAAATTCCGTCGTGCCGGTCACCGATGTCAACGGCATGGTCATTCTGGATCGTGACGAGCACATGCGCCCGACGACCGACATGCAGGCGTTGGCCGCGCTGCAGCCGTCCTTCGTCATGCCGGGGGAAATGGGTGGTTTCGACGCAGTCGCCATCCAGGCGCATCCCGATGTCGAGAAGATCAATTACGTCCATCATGCCGGCAATTCGTCCGGCATCGTCGATGGCGCGGCGGCGGTGTTGGTCGGCTCGAAGGCCGGCGGCGAGACGCTCGGAAAGCGTCCCCGCGCACGCATCAAGGCCATCGCCAATATCGGCTCCGAACCGGCGCTGATGCTGACGGGCCCGGTCGATGTCACCGAGAAACTGCTCAAGCGCGCCGGCATGTCGATCTCCGACATCGACCTGTTCGAACTCAACGAAGCCTTTGCCGCCGTCGTGCTGCGCTACATGCAGGCTTTCGACATTCCGCATGACCAGATCAACGTCAATGGCGGCGCCATCGCCATGGGCCATCCGCTCGGCGCGACCGGTGCGATGATCCTCGGCACGGTGCTCGACGAACTGGAACGGCGTGATCTCAATACCGCGCTGGTGACACTCTGCATCGGCGCGGGCATGGGCACCGCGACGATCATCGAACGCGTGTAAGGCGGGGGGGACAACAGATGACCTACAAGAATTTCACCGTCGAAACCGACGCCGAAGGCATTGCGCTCATCACCTGGGACATGCCTGACAAGTCGATGAACGTCTTCACGATGGAGGTGATGGACGAGATCGAAGCGATCGTCGATGCGACCGTGGCCGACGCCGCCGTCAAGGGCGTGGTCTTCGCCTCCGGCAAGTCGCAATTCTCCGGCGGCGCCGACATCACCATGCTCAACGCGATATCGCGGGCGATGGAGGAAGGCCGCGCGGCCGACCCGGCCGCCGCCACCAGGCGCCTGTTCGACGCCGCCGGCCGCATGAGCTGGCTGTGGCGCAAGGTCGAAACCAATGGCAAGCCCTGGGTCGCCGCGATCAATGGCACCTGCATGGGCGGCGCGACCGAACTCGCGATGAGCTGCCATGCCCGCGTCGCGTCCAACTCGAAGTCGGTCAAGATCGCTCTGCCCGAGGTCAAGATCGGCATCTTCCCGGGTGCCGGCGGCACCCAGCGCATGCCGCGCCTGATCAACACGCAAGACGCCCTGCAGATCATGACCACCGGCCAGGATCTCTCGGCCTCGCGCGCCAAGGCGCTCGGCTTGCTGACCGAGGTGGTCGAGCCTGACAACCTGATCCCGGCGGCGAAGGAACTGCTCAGGAAGGGCGTCGATCCCGTCGCGCCTTGGGACAAGAAGGGGTTCAAGGCTCCCGGCGGCGCGATGTGGACGCCGCAGAATGTGCAGCTTTTCTCGGCGGCCAATGCCATCTTGCGCCGCGAGACCAACATGAACTATCCCGGCGCGCATGCGATCCTCAAATGCGTCTATGAGGGCCTGCAACTGCCCTTCGACACCGCGCTCAAGGTCGAGCAGCGCTATTTCACCCAGATTCTGCAGTCGACAGAAGCCCAAATGATGGTGCGTTCACTGTTCGTCTCGATGCAGGAACTCGGCAAGGGCGCGCGCCGCCCCGCCGGCATCGAGCCGACGAAGTTCAGGAAGATCGGCGTCATCGGCGCCGGCTTCATGGGCGCCAGCATTGCCTATGTCACGGCCCGTGCAGGCATTCCGGTCGTGCTCATCGACCGCGACCAGGACGCTGCCGACAAGGGCAAGGCCCATTCCGAGGAACTGATCAAGGGCGGCATTGCCAAGGGCAAGACCACGAAGGAAGACGGCGACAAGCTGCTTTCACTCATCACCGCCACGCCCGACTATTCGGCGCTCGCTGATGCGGATCTCGTTATCGAGGCGGTGTTCGAGGACCGTGGCGTCAAGAAGACCGTGACCGAAGCCGTCGAGGCCGTGCTGCCCGAAAGCTCGGTCTTCGCCTCCAACACCTCGACGCTGCCGATCACGGGTCTTGCCGAGAATTCGAAGCGTCCCGGCCAGTTCATCGGCGTGCACTTCTTCTCGCCGGTCGACAGAATGATGCTGGTCGAGGTGATCCTTGGGGAAAAGACCGAGGACAAGGCGATCGCGGTGGCGCTCGACTATGTCGCAGCAATCAAGAAGACCCCCATCGTCGTCAACGATACACGCGGCTTCTATGTCAACCGCTGCGTCTTCCGCTACATCAACGAAGCCTATGACATGCTGTCCGAGGGCGTACCGGCTATCATGATCGAGAATGCGGCGAAATTCGCTGGCATGCCGGTCGGGCCGCTGTCGCTCAATGACGAGGTGGCCATCGATCTCTCCTACAAGATCATGAAGGCTTCCATTGCCGATCTCGGTGCGGCCTCGGTGAAAGAGCACCACATGGCGCTGGTCGACAAGATGGTGACCGACCTGGGTCGCCTCGGCCGCAAGAACCAGAAGGGCTTCTACGACTACCCGCCGAAGCCCGCCAAGAAGTCGCTCTGGCCAGGCCTGAAGGATCTCTATCCGCAGAAGAAGGCCGAGGATGTCGATTTCGCCGAACTCAAGCAACGCCTGCTGGTCACCATCGCGCTCGAGGCCGCCCGCACCGTCGAGGAAGGCATCGTCACCGACCCCCGCGAAGCCGATGTCGGTTCGATCCTCGGCTTCGGCTTCGCGCCCTATACCGGCGGCACGCTGAGCTATATCGACGGCATGGGGATCAAGACATTCGTGGCGCTATGCGAGACACTCGCTGCGAAATACGGCGATCATTTCTCGCCGACACCGCTGCTCAAGGACATGGCGGCCAAGGGCGAGACCTTCTACTCACGCTTCGATCCCTACAGGCAGAACAGGGCGGCATGACCGCATTCCGGACATTCGCTCACCGAAGGCCGGCGGTTGCCGGCCTGCTTCTGATGCTGACGCCGGTCCTGGCGCAGGCTTTGGACCTTCCCCCGACACATCAACTTAGGCCGGTCCTGATTCCCGGCTACTATGCATGCCTGGACGGCACGACGCCGACCAGCGAGTTCGACATTCTCGATGGCACTGCCTATTTCCTGCGCGGCGCGACCCTTCGCGCAGGCGACTTCACCTATGACAAGGCGACGAGCCGGATAGAGTGGAAGTCGGGACCGTTCGCGGACGCCAGCGTTACAGGCTACAACACCACCCGCTTGGCGGACAAGAAGCCCGTGATCGTGCTGCTTTTCGAAGCGACAGGCGAAGCGCCCGGCAGCGAGTACTGCACGATCGTGGAATAGGTGGCGCTTGCAAGACGCCACCCGTATGCTTCCCCTTGGAAATAGTTACCTCGCGGGGTCAGCCGGAACTCAGAGTTCGAACTGATAGCTCTCCGGCACGAACCGATATCCGGTACCGCTCTTTTCGACATAGCCCACCGCCGGATAAGGCATGTGATAGCCGACGAAGGGCAGCTTTTCGGCCGCGACCATGTCGAACACCTTGCGACGGGCTTCCGCGGCCTTGGCCTTGTCCATGTCGAACCGGACCTCCCAGTCGGGATGCTGGAGCGAGAGGACGTAGTGATTGGCGGTGTCGGCGGTGATGATCAGGCCCTTGCCTTCGGACTCGGCACGAAAGATCATATGTCCGGGCGAATGGCCGAAGGCCTCGTGCGCCACGATTCCGGGCACCACTTCCGAGCCTTCCTTGATAAAGGTCATTTTGTCGGCGAGCGGAACGACATTGTTCAGAACGCCCTTGTGACCATTCTCGGCCGGCGTGCCGGCGCGGGCGGGATCCTTCCAGAAGTCGAACTCGACCTGGCCGGCAACGTAACGGGCATTTGCGAATGCCGGCTTGCCGCCTTCCATCAGGCCGCCGATATGGTCGCCATGCATGTGGGTCAGGACGACGACGGTCACCTGAGAGGGGTCGTAGCCAATCGACTGAAGCCCGGCGATGAGCTGGCCGTTGCCCTTGGCGCGAGCGCCCTCGCCCATTCCGGTGTCGAACAGGATCACGTCGGACCCTGTGTCCACCAGCGTGGGCGCGAAGGAATTGATGAACCTGTCGGAAGGCAACATGTTCGCTTCCAGCGCCGCCGCCACGTCTTCCGGCTTCTGGTTGGTGCCGAAGGTCTCGTTCGGCTTCTCCGCCATCACCTTGCCGTCGCGGATGGTACTGACCGCGAAATTGCCGATCTTGAAGCTCTTTGTCTCGGGATAGCTGGTCATGACCTCTTCATTTGGCTCCTGGGCAAAGCTCGCCCGGCTCAACACGGCCGGCGCGGCAAGTGCGGCCGCAGTCGAAACAAGCAGGGTTCGGCGCGAAAAATTCAATATTGTCATGATGATCCTCCATTTCACTGCCGGTATACGCTGAACCTGCCATATGGATTTGACGGTGGAAGTCACGTTCGGGTGAGACAGTTCACATTCCGGTGAGGGCCATCAGTCCCCCCAGATGCAGGTCCGCACCTAAAACAATCCCGGCGCATTCAGTTCCGATAGTAGCCTGATGATCAGGCCGCCCAGCGCGCCAGCGCCGCACAGCCAGAGCACGAGTGTCTCCGCCGCCATCCGTCCCTCCATTCGCCCCGTGGCAACGAGCCTAGCGCGCATGCGTTGCCGGCGGCAGCGGAAGCTTTCGGCCCAGGGTTAATATCCTCTTTCACGTGTCGTCCACCGTCCCAAACCGGCCACGGCGTGCTTGCCCGCGCCGCGGGAATCTCTATGCTGGCGCGGTCGACCCGCCTTGCCGGGCGGCAACTGATGAGACTGCGACCATGCGAACATGGCTTTTGCCGATCGTCTCGCTCCTCGGCCTCGGCGCGCTCGCGGGCACCGTGCCCGCCCATGTCGACCCGTTGACCGGCCAGGATTACCGCCTGTTCCAGCGCCGCGACGGCGGCGGCGATTGCTGCGACTGGCACGATTGCCGCCCGGCCACCCGCCCGTTCATCGAAGCCGGCGTGGAAATGATCATGGACCGCGCCGGCAACAAATATCGCTTCGATCCCGGCAAGGTCGCCATCCGTCCGTCGGATGATGGCAACTGGCACCTCTGCGGCGATGCGAAGACGCTCAAATGTATCATCGCGCCCGCGGAAGGATAGCGCCGTCAGGCGCTCCGCCGGAAGGTCGAGAACTGGAACTTCTGGATGCTGCCCCAGGGCGTGGCATGCTCGTGGCGCCTGGTGTCGAGCCGTTCAAAGCCCGGCCCGAGAATGGCGGCGAGCGTCTCGGCGCTGTGGCGGGACACCGGCAGGCCGCTGCATTTCTCCGGACCGTCAACGGCAAACGTGCCGATGATCGCGTGACCGCCGATCCGCAATCCGCCCCTGAGGCGTTCGACATAGGCCTGCTGATCCTCAGGGGCGGTCAGGAAGTGAAAGGCCGCGCGGTCATGCCAGATGTCGTATTGTCGTGCCGGCTGCCAGCGCGTCGCATCGTCGGCGATCCACGTGACCCGCTCGCCCGCGTTGCCCAGCCTTGCACGCGCCGTCTCGAGTGCCGCCGGCGACAGGTCGAGCACCGTCAGGTCGGCATAGCCCTCCGCCAGAAGCCGGTCGACCAGCCGCGATGTGCCGCCGCCGATATCGATGATCGCGCTGTCCTTGCCGGTGCCGGCGAGGGCCAGCAGGTCGAGGGACGGCGCCGGGGTCTCCTGGAACCAGCTCACCTCGTCTTCCGTCTTGGTGGAATAGACATTCTGCCAATGGCTCTGGCGATCGCTCATATACTATCCTCCCGTGGCGCTCCGGCCTGAAGGTAGCGACGCCCCGCGCGGTATTCCAGTGCGCCGAGACCGCAAGTGCAGTCAGCCGGAGAGCCTATGATAGGAAATCGAGTGGACGCGGCCCTGGCTCAGCATGTGAGCCACGAGTTGCGCCGTCTCGAACAGGCCCGAAAAAGCCTTGTGCCTGAGATCGAGCCCGCCGGTCATGACGCCGAAGGACGGCATGATCAGTCGCCGACCGTCCGTCGCGAAACAGGGGCGGCGCACACCGCGCTCGCGGCGCATGAGGACGGCCGCGGGATGCAGGTGGCCGGCGACTTCGCCTGCCCCGGCATCCATCTTCGGATCGTGACGGAAAGTAAGGCCGCCATAGGTCAGCGTCTCCAGCGACGTTCCCGGTAGGTCGACGACGCCGTCAGGGTCGTGATTGCCCGCGATCCAGATCCATTCGCGACCGGCAGCCAGGTCGCGGATCATCATCCGGGCCAGTTCCGGCATTTCGGCCGAGCCGCGCCGGTCATGGAAATTGTCACCCAGCGACACGACCACGCTCGGATTGTGGCGGGCAATGACCGTCCCGAGTATCTTCAGGGTGGCGAACGTGTCCCAGGGCGGCAGCATCTGGCCACGGCGGGCATAGGCTGCACCCTTTTCGAGGTGGAGATCCGAGACGCAGAGCAGCCGGCTGTCTGGGAGGTAGATCGCACCCGAGGGATCGAGGACAATGGCCAGCCCGTTGAGTTCGGTCTCGGCATGGCCTGACGGGCCTGCGTCCGGTTCCGCGATCCTGATTGCCAGCCTGTTCATGCGCACCCGATTTTCACAATCCCATCGCATCCGCGATCAGGTCTTCGGCGGCCTCGGCGAGCAGTTGCTCGTCGGCGGAGCCTCCGACCGGTTCCTTGCCGATCTCGAGCATCACAGGCACTGCAAGCGGTGAAATCTGGTCGAGCCGCTTGAGCCGGATATGCCCCTTGATTCGGGCAAGCATAGCGCCAAGCCGGCCGATATCCAAAAGGCCTTGTGCCGCATCCTGCCGCGTCGCCTCGAGCAGGATGTGGTCGGGCTCATGGCTGCGAAGCACGTCATAGATCAGGTCGGCAGACACGGTGACCTGCCGTCCGGTCTTCTCCTTGCCGGGATGGCGCCGCTCGATCAACCCGGCGATGACGGCGCAGGAGCGGAATGTGCGCTTGAGCAGCCAGGTCTCGTTGAGCCAGGCCTCGAGATCGTCGCCCAGCATGTCTTCGTCAAAAAGTTCGGAAAGCGATATCGTCTTCGCGCCGATGAGCGCGCCGATATCCTCCAGGCACCAGATGGCGAGCGAATAATCCGTGGCGACGAAGCCGAGCGGCTTGGCACCTGATCGATCGAGCCGACGGGTGAGGAGCATGCCGAGCGTCTGGTGCGCCAGCCGCCCCTCGAACGGATAGGCGACGAGATAGAAGCGGTTCCCGCGTGGAAACGTCTCGATCAGCAGTTCGTCGCGCTTCGGCAGCACGCTCTTCTCGGCCTGGATCGCCAACCAGTCGCGCACCTGTTCGGGCAGCTTCGGCGCGGAGATCGGGATCGGCCAGCATCGCGCGGACGCCGTCGGCGAGATAGGTCGAGAGCGGGAACTTGCCGCCGGCATAGGCGGGAATCTTCGGATCCTGCGATCGCGCTTCCGAGACAAGGCATTCGTTCTCGTGGATACCCTCGAAGCGCAGGACGCGACCGGCGAACATGAAGGTGTCGCCATGCGAGATGCTCTCGACGAAATACTCCTCGACCTCGCCGAGCATCGGCCCGCCCCGCGCCACGGCACCCCTGCCCTTGCGCACAAGACGCACCTTGAGCACCGGCGACTCGATGATCGTACCGACATTCAGCCGGTACTGGGTCGCATATTGCGGATTGGAGACCCGCCAGAGGCCGTCCTTGTTCTTGCGGATCTTGGCATAGCGCTCGTAGGTCCTCAGCGCATAGCCGCCGGTGGCGACGAAATCGAGCGCCCGCTCGAAGGTCTCCCAGTCAAGATCGGCATAGGGCGAGGCGGAGATGATCTCGTCATAGAGCGCGAGCGCATCGAACGGGGCGGCGCAGGCCATACCCATGATGTGTTGGCACAGCACGTCGACGGCGCCGCGGCCGACCGGCGGCGTGTCCTGCGCGCCGAGATAGTTCGCATCAAGCGCTGCCTGGCACTCCATCACCTCGAAGCGGTTGGCGGGCACGAGGATGCGCCTTCGACGGCTCGTCGATGCCGGTGGTTGGCGCGGCCGATGCGCTGCAGCGATGCCGCGCTCGCCCCCTTGGGCGCCCCGATCATGGACGACGAGGTCGACGTCCCCCCAGTCGATGCCCGAGGTCGAGCGTCGAGGTCGCAGACCACGGCGCGGAGCTTGTTGCCGGCGACCATCGGCGCTTTCGACGCGTGCGGCGCTGGCCGACGGCGAGCGAGCCGTGATGGAGCGCGATCGGCAGGCGCCTCGTCGTTTGCGGCTCCAGAGGTTCCTGAAACAGCAGTTCGGCCTGCGAGCGCGTGTTGACGAACAGGAGCGTCGTCCGGTGCGCTCGCGATCGATCCTGCATCAGGTCGCGGGATGGCGTAGCGCGCCGAGTGACCGGACCAGGGCACGTGGACGTCGGCCGCGCAGGATCGAGATATCCGGCCTGGCGCCGCCCGGGGCGACCAGCAGGCGCGCCTCGGCATCTGGCAGTGGTGCGGCGATCCAGTCGCGCAGCAGGTCGGGCCGCGCCACCGTGGCGCTGAGCGCCGTGATGCGCATCGTGGGGGCGAACGTCGCAAGCCGCGCTATGCCCAGCGCCATCAGCTCGCCGCGCTTGGAGGTGACCATGGCGTGCAGTTCGTCGAAGCACCAGACGACTTCCAGGCCCTGGCAAGACAGCGTTGCCGCCTCGTCCGAGGCTGATGAGCAGCGCCAGTTGCTCGGGCGTCGTCATCAGCACGTTGGGCGGGTTGTAGCGCTGGCGCGCTTGCGGTGCAAGGCGTGTCGCCTGTGCGGGTCTCGACACTGACCTTCAGCCCCATCTCTTCGATCGGATCGACGAGATTGCGCGCCACGTCCACCGCCAGCGCCTTGAGCGGCGAGATGTAGAGCGTGTGGATGCCGCGAAAGCCGCTACCCGGCCGCTTTCGGCCGCGCCGCGTCAGCGCGATCAGCGACGGCAGGAACCCGGCCAGCGTCTTGCCGGCACCGGTCGGCGCAATGACGAGCGCCGACTTTCCCTTACCCGTCTCCTCGATCAGCGCGAGCTGATGTGGTCGCGGCCGCCAGCCGCGCGCCGCGAACCAGCCGGCAAAGGGCTCCGGCAACCGTGCCGCCGTCTCCTTGTCCGCCCGTTGATCCATCCGGTTTCCTCTCGCTCTCGAATGAGGAAAATAATCCTTTTGTTCCCCGAGGCAAGGTGGCGACGTACCGTTCGCAAAATTCCCGTTTGACAGATCTCACAATCGCGGATAAACTTTATCCGTGATTAGGAACTAACCGATGAAACTCAGCGACGGCGTTGAACAGGCGATACACAGCGTGACCATGCTGGCGCATCTGACACCGCAGGGCGTACTTTCCGCCGCGGCGCTCGCGGAATTTCATGGCGTGTCGCCGAGCTACCTGCTCAAGCACCTGCAGGCGCTGTCAGGCGCGAAAATCGTGGAGACCATTCCCGGCCCGCGCGGCGGCTATCGCCTGGCGCGGCCTGCGGCCGAAATTTCTCTCCTCGATATCGTGCTCGCGGTCGAAGGCAGCGCGCCCGCCTTCCGCTGCAACGAAATCCGGCAGCGAGGTCCAAACCCGGTGCCCGGCAAGCCGGCCAAACCTTGCGGCATCGCCTCGGCCATGCTGAAGGCCGAGCGCGCTTATCGCACTGAATTAGCAAGCGTCTCGATCGCCGCCATCATCGATGACCTCAACGAGACCGACACATCCGGGGACATCGCCGCGCGAGGCTGTGCCTTCCTCGACATCCATGAACGCAGATCCGCGTGACCGTTAGGCAAGAAAGGAAAACCCCATGCAACCCCGTTTCAATTTCTTCAAGGCCGCCCCCGAAGCCTACAAGGCCGTCGCCGCGCTCGATGACTACATCCAGACCTCCGGCATCGAGAAGCGCCACATCCACCTGGTCAAGCTGCGCGCCTCGATCATCAACGGCTGCTCCTATTGCGTCGACATGCACAGCAAGGAGGCGCTCCAGACCGGCCTGCCGCAGCAATGGATCACCCTGATATCTGCCTGGAAGGAATCGCCGATCTACGACGCGCGGGAACGCGCCCTGCTCGGCTGGGTCGACGCAGTGACCAACATCGCCCAGACCGGCATACCCGATGAGGCCTATGAAGCGCTGAAGGTGCATTTCAGCGAGGAGGACATGACCAAGCTGACGGTGGCAATTGGCGCGATCAATGTCTGGAACCGTCTCGCAGTCGGCTTCCGTTCGCAGCACCTGGTCGACAAGGCCGCCCAGGCAGCCTGACCATCACATCGCGATGTAGCGATCGGTGCGGTGGTTGACCGCGATGAAGAAATTCAGTGCCAGCGCGCCGATGACCGAGCACAGCACGATGAAGGGACTTGTCACGGAGAAGGCCAGCGCCAGGATGACGAGATCGATGGCGAGCTGGACCAGGCCGGCCCGCCATCCGAAACGCTCCTGGAGGAAAAGCGCGAGAATGCCGATGCCGCCGAGGCTCGCCCGGTGGCGGAAGAGCGCCAGCATGCCCATGCCGATCAGCAGGCCGCCGAGCAGCGCTGCCCAGATCGGATTGACGCCGCCGATCTGCAGCAGCTTCGGATGGTATTCGGAGAGAACGGCCAGCAGTCCGATCGCCGAAAAGGTCTTGACGGTGAAAGCCAGCCCGAGGCGCCGGTAGGCCAGCCAGTAGAATGGCAGGTTGATCAGGAAGAAGCCGAGACCGAAGCTCCAGCCGAAGGCATAATGCAGCAGGAAAGCCATGCCGGCGACACCGCCGGTCAACAGGCCCGCCTTGGCCAGGATCATGACCCCGAGCGAGGCGAGCACGGTCCCGGTGAACACGCCCTGCGCATCCTCGAAGAGCGAATGCCGCGCCGGTTCGGTGTTCCAGATCCCGAGTTTCATATATGCCCCGATGGTGTTTCGCCATCTCTATCGCGGCGTTGGGTGCAGCGCAACATGGGCCTTGGCCAGGGTGTCCGGCTGGTTCAATCCCGGTTCAGGTCTTCCTTGCCAGGAAAAGCAGGCCGGTGATCGGCTCGCCCGCATCGGTCCGGATGACGGTTTCCTCCGTCGCGAGCGTCTCGAAGCCGTGCCCGTAGAGCGCGGTGACCACATGGGTTTCGGAATGCGCATAGCGCAGCGACGAGCGAAGTTCGAAACCGGCGTCCTCGCCAGCCTTCTCGACCGAGAAGGCGAAGACGCCATCCGGCTTGATCAGCGCCGCGACATTGTCGAAGGCCGCCTTGAGATCGCCGAGATACATCATCACGTCGGCGGCGGAGACCAGGTCTGCGCGGCGCGGCTGGCCGAACAGGCCGGACTGCTCGGGCGGACGCGAAATGTCGGCGCGGGCGAGATGGTTGTAGAGCTTCTTGGCCGAGGCGCGGGCCAGCATCGAATCGGAAATGTCATAGCCCTCGAGCCGGAAGCAATTGGCTGCGATTTCCGCGCCGAACAGGCCGGTGCCGCAACCGAGGTCGACCGCGTCGAAGAAACTGTGGCCTGGCCCGACATGGTTGCGGATCAGCGCCGCGAGCTTGCCGGGAACGGTGTAGTTCAGCTTCTCGACCAGCGCTTCGTCGAAGCGGGCGGCGTAGTCGTTGAACAATTCGGCCACATAGGCGCTCGGCGGCAGCGGCGGCGTGCGCCCCTCGATCCGCGCAATCTTCAGCCCGGCGCCGAAAATGTCGTTCCGGTCGAATTCCATCGTCTTGTGCAGGGCGGCCACGGTGCGATCCCGGTCCCCGCCCTTCTCGGCGATCTCGGCGAGCTGGAACCAGCCGGCCGCCCAGTTCGGGACAAGCTCGAGCGCCTGGGCCATCAGGTCGGCCGCCGCGGCATGATCGCCGTTCTCGGACAGCATCTTGGCATATTCTGAGCGGCGGTCGGCGGTGATATCGCCGGAGGTCAGGTTTCGTGTCATGGGAATCTTTTCAATGAGGATATCAAGGTCTAATTTCCGCCTTGTCTGCGGGTCAAGCGAATTCCGCGAATCGAGTGGAGAGATTGAATGTCTGACGGCCTGAACCGGATCCTGGGCGATACACCCGGACGAACGATCGTCAAGCTTTTGATCCTCTCGGTGGTGGTCGGCTTCGTCATGAGCATGATGGGTGTGTCGCCCTGGGACCTCGTGCGCTTCATCGACAACGGCATTCGCGACCTCTGGCGCTCGGGCTTCCGGGCGCTTGGCAGCATCGGCGATTACCTGCTCGTCGGCGCGATGATCGTCGTGCCCGTCTTTGTCATCCTGCGCATCCTCAACTGGCGGAAATCATAGACCCATGGACGACCTTACGACCCGGCGCCTCTTCCTGATCGGTTCCGGCTCCACCCTTCTGCTGGCGGGCTGTTCGGTAACAGGCACGCTCGCCCCGATCGAGACAGGCAGTTCGGCCGACACGACCGAGACGGCGCTGCCGATCGTCAACGCGCTGCGCCGGAAGAACGGCCGCCCGTCGCTCTTCCACGACCCGGTCGCCGCCAATGCTGCAAAAGATCACGCCATCCGCATGGCGCGCTATGGCAAGATGAGCCACGATCTCGGCTCCGACAAGACGTTCCTCGCCCGCATGAAGCGCCTGGAGGTTCCCCTGCCCGCCGCCGAGAACATCGCCACCGGCCAGGATTCTACGGAAAGGGCGATGACCGCCTGGATCCGCTCCAGGCACCACCTCGACAACATGCTCGGACCCTATTCCGGCGTCGGCGTAGCGCTGGCCCGCAACGCCGGAACCGGCGACCGGCCCTATTGGGCGATGGTGCTGTCAAACTCGCCCTCCAACTTCTCGCTCAGGACCTGACATGCGGGACATCACATGACGGCCGGGGCGCAAGGAGGGGGCGGCTTTTCGGTGACCCACCGCATGGTGCTGGCGCTCGCGCTGCCCATGACCTTCGGCTTCCTCACCGTGCCACTGCTCGGGATAACCGATACGGCGGTGGCCGGCCGGCTGGGCGATCCCTCGATTCTGGCGGGGCTTGCAATCGGCGCAGTCCTGTTCGACTTGATCTTTGGCAGCTTCAACTTCCTGCGCGCCTCGACCACGGCGCTGGTCGCCCAGGCCTGGGGCCGCGAGGACCATGCCGAGCAGGAGGCCGTCTTCTGGCGCGCACTTGCCACGGCGCTTGTCTGCGGCATCGTCATCGTTGCGCTGTCGCAGCCATTGCTGAAGCTCGGCCTCTGGATCATGTCGCCGGACACAGCCACGGCCGCCGCCACGACGCACTGGTTCATGATCCGCGTTCTCTCGGTGCCGGCCGGCCTCGCGAACTTCGCCCTCCTCGGGTTTCTACTCGGGCGTGGCCAGGCGCGAACGGGCCTTGTCCTGCAGGTGCTGATCAACGCGATCAACATCGTCCTGACCGTCTTTCTGGGCCTTACGCTCGGCTACGGAATCGCGGGGATCGCCTGGGCGACGGTGGCAGCGGAAGTCCTTGGCGCGACTGTTGGCCTCGTCGTGGTGCTTGCCCGCTTCCGGGCACGCAATCCTCTCCGTCTGCCGGGCACATTCGCGGCAACCAAGCTCCGGGCACTCTTCGCGCTCAACGCCGATATCCTGATCCGCACCTTCGTATTGATCGGAGCCTTCTTCGTGCTCACCCGCATCGGCGCCAGCTTCGGCCCGGTCACGCTGGCCGCCAATGCCGTGCTGATGAACTTCTTCATGGTGGCTGGCTTCTGGCTCGACGGCCTGGCCAATGCGGCCGAAACGATCATCGGCCGCTCGATCGGCGCCGGCCACCGACCGACATTCGAACGAGGCGTCTGGTTGACCGGAGTCTGGTCTGCGGTTCTGGCCGCGATGACGACGCTCGTCTTTCTCGCGATCGGAAATCCGCTGATCGATTTTCTCACCACGGTCCCGGAGGTGCGCGCCACCGCCTATGAGCACCTTCCCTGGGCGGCGCTCACGGCGCTGTCGGGCTTCCTCGCCTTCCACATGGACGGCGTCTTCATCGGCGCGACCTGGTCGCATGCGATGCGCAACCGTATGCTGATGGCCTTTGCCGGCTACTGCCTGGCGCTTGCCCTGCTGGTCCCGGCTTTCGGAAACCATGGCCTCTGGGCATCGCTCAATGTCTTCCTGGTGCTGCGCGGGCTCCTTCTGCTGCATCGGCTGCCCGGGCTGCGGGACAGGATGTTCGCCCCGGCTTGAAGCCTGTCTGTCATGTCCGGCTGCGGCCCTGCGCCAGGAAATCCTGGATCGCGGCCTCGTCCTTGCCGGCGGCTCCCAGCAATCGCCTGGCAAGCTCCGCCGCCGGCGCCCGGAGACTTTCGACCGGCCCGATCAGGTGGAAGGCGACATGGTGCGGAATGCTCCGGGGTGACACCGGCACCAGCCGGCCCGCCTCCAGCGCATGATTGACCAGCGGCGGCCGGGCAAGCGCGACGCCAAGTCCGTCGACGCAGGCCTCAAGCACCACATTGTAGTCTTCAAAGCGCCGGTCCTGCCCGCGCGGCACATAATCGACATCCTCCACCGCCAGCCAGCGCTTCCAGCCGAGGATGTTGGAATCGTGGATAATGGGCAGCTCAAGCAGGGATTGTGCGTCGCTGCGCCCGCCGAGTTTCTCCGCCAGGGCGGGCGACGCGACGGGGAAGATGTGTTCGTTCCAGAGCGTGCCGGCCCGCACACCCGCCCAGGGCCCCTTGCCGCAGCGGATCGCGAGATCGGTGCCTTCGGCGAAATCGGCCAGCCGGTGCTCGAGCGAAATGTCGAGATGGATGTCGCCGCGCTCCATTTCGCCGAGCCGCGGAAACAGCCAGAGCACCGCGATCGACGGCGTGACCGAGAGGCGCACCAAGGCCTTGCTGCGGCGGGCCGGACGCCAGCTTTCGCCGCTATTGCCCAGCAGGGCCAGCGCCTCCTCGGTGCGGGCGAAGAACCGCATGCCCTCGGGTGTCAGCGTCACGCCGCGCGCCGCCCGTTCGAAGAGCTTGACGCCCATCCAGCGCTCGAGCCGGGAGACCTGGCGCGAGACGGCGCCATGGGTGACGCCGGCCTCCTCGGCGGCGGCCGAGAATGATCCGAGCCGTGCCGCGCGGGCAAAGGTCTCGAGCGTATCCAGTGGCGGAAGCGTCGGCGAGCTGTGAACCATAGGCACATCAGATCATCGATTGCGTTGCTTTTCAAGCATAGATCATCGGCGTATTCCAACCCCATTCCAAGACGGGGAGAGGCAGATGACTTCCGTGACAAACGACCAACCCTTGCCGCAGGCCGGCACTTTCGACATTGTCGCCTTCGGCGCGATCCTGGTGACGATCGTCTTCTGGTCCTCGGCCTTCGCCGTGATCCGCGTGCTGCTCGGACCGTTGACGCCGGTCGAACTTGCGACCGCGCGCTATGTACCGGCCGGCATCATCGCGCTCGGCTACCTCGCTGTCGTCAGGCCCGTGCTGTCGCTCAAGGATTTCGCCCGGCTCTTCGTTGCCGCCGTGCTGTTCGTCGCCGCCTACGCAGTGCTGCTCAACATTGGCGAGACAACGGTGGCGGCCGGGCCGGCGAGCTTCATCATCAACACCATGCCCGTCTTCACCGCGCTTATCGCCACGGTGACGCTCGGCGAGCGCTTCGGCCGCTGGGGCTGGATCGGCACGGCGGTCTCCTTTGGCGGCATCGGGCTGATCGCCATCGCCAGCCCCGAAGGCTTCAGGCTCGACCCGAACGCGCTCATGATCCTGGGTGCGGCACTGTGCGCGGCGATCGGCAGCGTCGTGCAAAAGCCGATCCTCGGCCGCATGCCGGCGCTCTCGGTGACGGCCTGGATCCTGTTCCTCGGCTCCATCCCGCTCTGGCCCGCCGTGCCGGCGACCCTCGCCGCGCTCGACTCCGCCTCCGCAGACACGTTCTGGCGCCTTGCCTATCTGGTGCTCTTCCCGACCGTCGTCGCCTACCTGACCTGGGCCATCGCGCTCAAGCGCCTTCCCGCAGCCCGTGCCTCGAATTTTCTCTACGGCGTACCGCCAACGGCCACCCTGATCGGCTTCGTCTGGCTCGGCGAGGTGCCGACCCTGTTCGGTGCCATCGGCGGAGCACTCGCCATCCTCGGCGTGGTCGTCGTCAATGTGATGCGCGGCAAGTAATCACCACCCATCGTCAGAAATGACAAGGGGCGGGCAGTGTCTCCACTGCCCGCCCCGATCTGTCTCCCGGCCGCCGCTCAGTGTTGCCCGGCAGGCACCTCGCCCGGCTTGTCCGCCAGGACATGCGCCGCATTCTCCGGCCGCTTGGTCCTGAGTGCCCGGAGCACGAAGACGAAGAAGGCGGGCACGAAGAACACGGCCAGCACCGTCGCCGAGATCATGCCGCCGAGCACGCCAATGCCGATCGCGTTCTGGCTGGCGGCCGACGGACCCGTGGCGATCGCCAGCGGCACGACGCCGAGGGTAAATGCGAGCGACGTCATGATGATCGGCCGGAAGCGGATGCGCGCGGCATCCGTCGCCGCCTCCGCCAGCGAGCGGCCTTCGGCGTAATAGTCCTTGGCGAACTCCACGATCAGGATCGCGTTCTTTGCCGAGAGGCCGATGATCGCGATGAGCCCGACCTTGAAGTAGATGTCGTTCGACCCACCCATGAACAGCACCGCCAGCACCGAACCGATCACGCCCAGCGGCACGACGAGCATGACCGAAAGCGGGATCGACCAGCTTTCATAGAGGCCCGCGAGCAGCAGGAAGATGAACAGGATCGACAGCCCGTAGAGGATCGGCGCCTGGTTGCCCGAGGTGATCTCCTCCAGCGTCTGACCGCTCCACTCATAGCCGAAGCCAGCGGGGAGTTCGGCCACCAATCGCTCCATTTCCGCAATGGCGTCGCCCGTGGTCGCGCCGGGTGCCGCGCCGCCGGTGATGCGGATCGACGGGTAGCCGTTATAGCCGACCACCTGCGCCGCGCCTTTGATCCACTTCACCGAGGCGAAGGAGGAGAAGGGCACCATGGATCCTGTGGAATTGCGAACGTTCAGCTTCAGGAGGTCCTCGGCGTTGAGACGGCTGCGGTCCTGTGCCTGCAGGATCACGCGCTGCATGCGTCCGGCGTTGGGGAAGTCGTTGATATAGGCCGAGCCAAGATTGGTGGTAATCGCCGCATTGATGTCGGCGAAGGTGACGCCGAAGGCATTGGCCTTCTCCCGGTCGATCGTCAATTGGACCTGCGCGGCATCGGGGAGGCCTTCGATGCGGAGGCCCGCGAGGACCTTGCTCTGGGATGCCTTGGCCATCAGCTCGGCGCCGGCTGCGGCCAACGCCTCTGCACCGAGGCCGCCACGATCCTGAAGGCGGAAGGTGAAGCCGTCGGACAGTCCGAAGCCTTCGATCGGCGGCGGCGAGACGGCAAAGGCGAACGCGACATCCTTCAATCCGAACAACTGCATGTTCACGCGATTGGCGATATCCTGGACGCTGTTGCCCGGCCCGCGCTCCTCCCAGTCCTTCAGCGTCACGAAGGAGATAGCCGCATTCGGACCCTGACCAGAAAAGCCGAAGCCGAGCACTGCCACCATGTTCTCCACCGCCGGTTCGGTCTTGAAGATCGCCTCGATCTTGTTGATCGCCTCGCTGGTGCGCTTGGCCGACGCCTCCGGCGTGCCCTGCACGCCGACAATCAGGAAGCCCTGGTCTTCATTGGGCACGAAGCCCGACGGCACCTTGAGGAAGAGATAGCCGAGCGCGCCGGCGATGATCAGGTAGATCAGCATGATGCGGCCCGCGCGGCGGGCGATGCCGCCGACGGTCCAGGCATAGCCGCTGGTGAGCTTGCCGAAGCCGCGGTTGAAGAGACCGGACAGGCCCTTCTTCTCATGATGCCCCGGTGCGATCGGCTTGAGGAACGTGGCGCAGAGCGCCGGTGTCAGCGACAGCGCCAGGAAGGCCGAAAACAGGATCGCCACGACCATGGTCAGCGAGAACTGTCGATAGATGACGCCGGTGCCGCCGGGGAAGAAGGCCATCGGGATGAACACGCAAGCCAGCACCAGCGTGATGCCGAGAATGGCGCCGGTAATCTGGCGCATCGCCTTGCGCGTCGCCTCCTTGGGGCTCAGGCCTTCCTCGGCCATGATGCGTTCGACATTCTCGACCACGACTATGGCATCGTCGACGAGGATACCGATCGCCAACACCATGGCGAACATGGTCAGCACATTGATCGAGAAGCCCGTCACCAGCATCACGCCGACGGTGCCCAGCAGCGCCACCGGCACCACGAGCAGCGGGATCACCGTGTAACGGAACGACTGC
Organism: Rhizobium sp.; assembly: GCA_019739215.1. Classification (GTDB taxonomy): domain Bacteria; phylum Pseudomonadota; class Alphaproteobacteria; order Rhizobiales; family Rhizobiaceae; genus Rhizobium_E. The sequence goes on along the minus strand of JAHHDR010000044.1, from coordinate 15,552 downwards.
AGGAAGATCAGCATGACGATGAAGACGAGGACGACGGCCTCGATCAGCGTCTCGAACACCTTCTGGATCGAGGCATTGACGAAGGGGCTGGTGTCATAGGGCACGGAATATTCGATGCCCGATGGGAAGAACTTCGCCAGTTCCGCCATGCGCGTCTTGACCGCTTCCGACGTTGCCACTGCATTGCCGGTCGACGACAGCTGCACGGCCGCGGCCGCGCTCGGCTTGCCATTGAGCCGGGTCGAGAAATTGTAGCTCTCGGAACCGATCTCGATCCTGGCGACATCCTTGAGCCGCACCAGCGAACCGTCAGGATTGGCCCGCAGCACGATGTCGGCGAACTCGCCGGGATCTGACAGTTGGCCCTTGACCAGAACCGTCGCGGTCAGGTCCTGGCCGATCGGATTGGGTTCGGCACCAATCTGGCCCGCCGAGACCTGGGCGTTCTGCGCCGCAATCGCGGCGTTGACGTCGCCGACCGTCATGTTCAGCCCCTGCATCTTGGCGGGATCGAGCCAGATACGCATGGCGCGCTGGGCAGCAAAGAGCTGCACGCGGCCGACGCCGTCGATGCGGCGGAGCTCGCCCAGGATGTTTCGGCTGAGGTAGTCGCCGAGGCCGACGTCATCGAGCTTGCCGTCGGTCGATGTCAGCGACACGATCATCAGGAAGCCGGCGCCGGCCTGCTCGACATTGATGCCCTGCGACTTGACGCTCTGCGGCAGCCGCGGCTCGACGCGGGCGATCGCGTCCTGCACGTCGATCGTCGCCTGGCTGAGATTGGTGCCGGAGTTGAAGGTGACGGTGATCGACACCGAGCCTGACGTGTCCGAAGTCGACTCGAAATAGGCGAGGTCGTCGACGCCGTTAAGTTCATCCTCGATCTGCCGGGTGACGCCCTGGTAGATCTCCTGCGGCGAGGCGCCGGGATAGCTGGTGCTGATCGTCAGCTGCGGCGGCGCGACTTTCGGATATTGCGCGACGGGCATGAACGGCAGCGCGATCGCGCCCGCGATTGAGATGAAAATGGCGATAACCCAGGCCAGGATCGGCCGGTCGATGAAAAACTGAGCCATGTCTGGTTACTTCGCCGGTGTGGTTGCGTTCGCGTCGACCGCGTCTTGCGCCGCCGGCTTCCATTCCTCCGGCGCGACGACCGCGCCGGGCTGAAGCTTCTGGCCACCCTCGACGATCACCTTGTCGCCATTGGCAAGGCCTTCCTCGACAATCCATTCGCCCGACAGCGCCACGCCGAGCTTCACCGGCCGCGCCTCCGCCTTGTTCTCGGCGCCGACGACATAGACCATTGCAGCACCGGTCGCGTCCCGCATCACCGCCCTCTGGGGAATGGACAGCGCGTTCTTCCGGACCGCCTGATCGATCTGGACGCGGACGTAAAGACCCGGCAGCAGATCGCGATTGGGGTTGGGAAACTCCGCGCGCAGTGTCACCTGGCCGGTGGTGGAATCGACGGTCGCGCTGGAAAACAGCAGATTGCCGGGCTGCTCGTGAATCGAGCCGTCGTCGAACACGAGTTTCACCGCGGCCTTGCCCTCCTCGGGCGCCGCCAGCTTGCCGGCAGCGATGTCGCGGCGGATCGACAGCATGTCGCCGGCCGCCTGGGTGAAGTCGGCATAGACAGGGTCGATCTGCTGGATGGTCGCGAGCGGATCGCCACTGTCGGCATTGACCAGCGCGCCCTCGGTGACGAGCGCCCCACCGATCACGCCGGAGATCGGCGCCTTGACATCGGTGTAGCCGAGATTGATCTCGGCCTCGTCGAGCGCTGCCTGGGCCAGCGCCACATCCGCCCTGGCCTGGGCCTGGACGACAACCGCATTCTCGTACTCGACGTCGCTGGACGCGTTGCGCTCCCGCAGCACCCGCTGGCGCTCGAGCTGCTGGCCGGCATTGAGTTCGGTCGCCTGGGCGCGCTGCAGCGACGCACGCGCACTGGCCACCCGCACCTTGAACAGGTTCGGATCGATCCGGTAGAGCACGTCGCCGGCCTTGACCAGGCTGCCCTGCTCGAACACCCGTTCCTGGATGATGCCGGTGACGCGCGAACGTACCTCCGCAATACGGACAGGCGCGATCCGGCCTGGAAGCTCGCTGACGACGGGAAGGTCGCGGGCGGCAAGCGTGACAAAGCTCACGCCCGTCGGCGGCATCTCGCCCGGCGCCTGCGCGCCGGCCGGTGCCGCGAGCAGTTGTGCCGTCAGCGCAAGCGCGACAATGCGAAAGGATTTGGTGAGAAAAGTCATGTCGGCGGCCTTTTGTAATTTGCAATCGATAGAACCGGAATGCGCAGTTTCCGGCAGCAGTATTTGGTGTATGGCCTCAGGTTCTGGCGTCTCTGACGCCTCCCGAGGCCGAGTCCGACAGGGTCTGGATCTCGGCCAGGAGCGCGGCACGCTCGTCGTCGGTCCATCGGTGTATGTCGAGATATTCGAGCGACATCAGACCATGCAGCGCGAGATAGGCGACGACAGCGAGCGAGGCATGGTGCGCCCGGCCCGCCACCGCATCGATATCACGCTTGACGACTTTGCGGATCATCCCCTGCAGCGGCTCTTCGCTCGACATCGCGGCACACAGGGTGAGCGCGATGGCACGGTCGTCATCGTTGGGCGATTCCTTGGCGGCGGCGATGCGACCGTAGAGCTCGGGATTGGATGAATCGGAATGGCTGGCGACGGCCGCGAGCACCCGGTCGTCCTCCATTCTCAGCCGCCGCTCCACCAGCGCCTGGAGCAATCCACTTTTCGACTTGTAGTCATAGATCACGCGCGACTTGCTGATGCCGGCTTCCCGGGCCACGGCATCGATCGACAGGCCGATGGCACCGTCGCGAATCGCCACGCGCTCGGCGGCGTCGAGAAGGGCATCACTGTCGATGGTGCGGTTGCGGGCCATGCGGTTCGTCAATTCCATTAAGAACGATTGTTCTTTAATTGCCTTTGCTGCACTGCGTCAAGCAGCAATCCCCGGGGCCCGGCATGATCGGGCGCAGGCCAGCCATGCCGATTGCGCAGGGCTTGAAACGCCGCAGCGCCGTCCGCCGAAATCTGCCGCGAGCATCAGGCCGGACCCTCAACCTAACATGATGTTTTACAAAGATAATGCGCAACATGCGGTCCTTGGACACGGAAAAATTTACCGACGTGGACAAGACATTCTTAACCTTCATTTCCTATCGATGGTGGCGTGAATTTCTCCTCAGTGCTTGCAGGTTCCATGCGTATTCCCAGAACGAATTTTCCGCCTGCTTCCTTCCATGAAGGTGATGAAGCCGGCGCGCCGGACGATCGTCAAATGCGGGAAGGCATCGCCTTGCGTCGCCTTCGCCTGTTGTCGGAAACCGCCAGCGCGGACCAGCCGACCTGGGAGCGCCATTTCCTGCTGGCGCCCAATGTCCGCTTCACCCGGACGCCGGATCGCGACCTCTATCCGGAGCTTCCGCTGCCCGATGCCAACTCGACGCTGAATGCAGACCACCCCCTGATCGCCGATCCAGCGCCATCTGTTGCGGAACTGCGCGAGATCCTGTCGTCGATGATGATCCTGCAGGGCGGCGCAGCAGCACCCGTCTCTGCCGTGCCGCCGGCCGCGGAACCTCTAAACGACAATGCTGCTATCGCCGCACCATCGATCCAGGTCGGCAAATCCGAGGCCGGCGAGCCGCGCGACGCGGCGGTAGCTTCGGCCGAACCGGTGCTGCCGCCTTCAAGTCCGGTGCTGGCGCAACTGTCCGATTTCGCCTTCTGGGAAGCCCTTGATTTCGTTCCGTCGGACGAGACACTGCCGGCGTCCGCTGCGGCGTTGCCGGATATCGCTCCCCTCCCGGTTCCGAACCAGTCGTCGGCCGCGACGCTCTCGCCATCAACACTTCCGTCAATAGTGCCGTCAAAACTGGCGGCTGCCCCGGTCTCCCTGCCCGTCACCGACCTCTACCGCGCCATCGACGTGCGTCAGCGGATCCTGCCGTCACCGCAGCCGGGGATCGCACGCACCACCACCATAACGCCCGCTGTGTCGGCGCCGGTCATCGCCCCTGCTCCATCCGAGCCTGCCCCGGCCTCCGCCGGCAACTGGCCATGGACCCGGCGCGAGACGTCGGTTGCCGGAACCTCCACCGGCCCGACCATCATGCCACCGGCAGCGCCGCGACCGGCTGCGACCTTGCAGCCCGCCGTCATGAAGCCAGTTCTCATGAAACCAGTCGTCATGAAGGCCGCCGTCACGAAGCCAGCCACCATGCAGCCCGTTATCAGGCCCTCGGCCCCCTTGCAGCCCGTTGCCATCCCGGCAACATCAGCGTCGGGTCCGGCTCCGGTGGCGGCCGAGCCCGCGCCCAAAGCCGCTGTCGCCGTATCCATGCCCTTCAACATCGAACGTGTCTCGGCGCCGCGCATCGCCGACGGTGGCTATGAGTTCCCGCCGCGCGACCTGCTGCAGGATCCACCCGAGACCACGGGCTTCGTGATGACGCAGGAACAGCTCGAGCGGAATGCCGGCCTGCTCGAAAGCGTGCTTGAGGATTTCGGCGTTCGTGGCGAGATCATCCATGTCCGCCCCGGTCCCGTCGTCACGCTGTACGAATTCGAGCCGGCGCCAGGCGTCAAGATCGCTCGCGGGTCATCGGCGCTGAGCCGACGACATCGCCCGCTCCATGTCGGCACTCTCGGCGCCGCGTCGCCGTCGTGCCGGGCCGCAACGTCATCGGCATCGAACTGCCGAACGCGACGCGCGAGACGGTCTATTTCGGCGAACTGATCGACACCGAGGATTTCTCCAAGACCGGCTTCAAGCTGCCGCTCTGCCTCGGCAAGACCATCGGCGGCGAGCCCGTCATCGCCGAACTCGCCAAGATGCCACACCTGCTCGTTGCCGGCACCACCGGTTCGGGCAAGTCGGTCGGCGATCAACACGATGATCCTGTCGCTGCTCTACCGGCTCACGCCCGGAAGAATGCCGGCTGATCATGGTCGATCCGAAGATGCTGGAGCTTTCGGTCTATGACGGCATCCCGCACCTGCTGGCCCCCGTCGTGACCGATCCCAAGAAGGCGGTCGTGGCGCTGAAGTGGGCGGTGCGCGAGATGGAGGACCGCTACCGGCAAGCATGTCGCAAGCTCGGGGTGCGCAACGTCGCCGGCTACAACGAGCGCGCCCGCGCCGCCCAGCGAGAAGGGCGAGCATTTCGACACGCACCGTCCAGACCGGCTTCGACGATCAGGGCCGCCCGGTCGAGCCGAATCCGAGAAGAACCAGGCGCGGACCTCGCCGATGCCCTATCAGGTCGTGGTCATCGTCGACGAGATGGCCGACCTGATGCTGGTCGCCGGCAAGGACGATCGAGGGCGCCGATGCAGCGCCTCGCCCAGATGGCCCGCGCCGCCGGCATCCACCTGATCATGGCCACCCAGCGGCCCTCGGTCGACGTCATCACCGGCACCATCAAGGCCAATTTCCCGACCCGGATCTCCTTCCAGGTCACCTCCAAGATCGACAGCCGCACCATCCTCGGCGAGCAGGGCGGCGAGCAGCTGCTGGGCCAGGGCGACATGCTGCTACATGGCCGGCGGCGGCCGCATCACCCGCGTGCACGGCCCGTTCGTGGCGGACAAGGAGGTCGAGGCCGTCGTGCAATCACCTCAAGGCGCCAGGCCGAGCCGGAATATCTCGACCTGTCACCACGACGAGGAGGCCGAGGACGGCGACGGCGAGCACGGGGCCTTCGGCAGATCGAGGGCGGCCGAGGACGGGCGACGACCTCTACGACCAGCGCCGTGGCGGTGGTCACCGCGCGACACGCAAGTGCCTCGACCAGCTACATCCAGCGCCGACTCGGCAGATCGGCTACAACCGCGCCGCCTCGCTGGTGGAGCGCATGGAAAAGGAAGGTCTCGTCGGCGCCGCCAACCATGTCGGAAAGCGCGAGATCCTCAATGGCAGCGAGCGCCAGTCTGCCGGCGACTGACGCCTGTCAGGGAATGGGCTTTGACGCCCATTCCTCCACCCGGCTGCTCCTCAGGTCGCGAATGGAGCCCAGCGCCTCGCGATCGCAGATCTCCGACAGGCCCCGGATGATGCGCGCGGGCAGGCCCGGCCCCTCGTAGACCATCGAGGAATAGAGCTGGACGAGATCGGCACCCGCCCTGATCTTGTCTGCCGCCGTCCCGGCCGAGTGCACCCCGCCCACGCCGATGATCGGCACATTGCCCCCGAGCCGCTTTCGCATCTTCGCCAGAACGACTGTCGAACGCTCGAACAACGGCTTGCCCGACATGCCACCCGCCTCGCCGGCCAGCGCGGCATCTGACAGCCCGGCGCGCGACAACGTGGTGTTGGAGACGATCAACCCATCCAGCACCGAGGCCCGGATCTCGTCGGCGACGTCGTCCAGCCCCTCTTCGGTGAGATCGGGCGCGATCTTGAGGAAGACCGGCACCTTGCGGCCGACCCGGATCGCGGCCTCGTCACGCGCCGACAGCACGGCCGCGAGCAGTTGCCGCAGACTGTCCCGGGCCTGAAGGTCGCGCAAGCCCGGTGTGTTGGGCGAGGAAATGTTTGCCGTGAAATAACTCGCCACCGCCGCGAATGCATGGATGCCCGCGACGTAGTCGGCAATCCTGTCGGTGGCATCCTTGTTGGCGCCGATATTCACGCCGACGATGCCGCCACGACCGCGACGGGCTTCGAGCCGGGCCAGCGCCGAGCCGTGGCCCTCGCTGTTGAAGCCGAACCGGTTGATGACGGCCTCGTCTCCGGTCAGCCGGAAGATGCGCGGCCTGGGATTGCCCAGCTGGGCGAGCGGCGTCACCGTGCCGATCTCGGTGAAGCCGAAGCCGAGGCCGAGAATGGCGTCCGGCACCTCCGCATTCTTGTCATACCCCGCCGCAAGCCCGATGGGATTGGGAAAGCGCAGCCCCCCGGTTTCCACCACCAGCCGAGGATCGGGCTTGAGTTTCGCCTTCGGCGCCAGGCCCGTCTTCAGGGCCTTGATCGACAGCCCGTGCGCCGTCTCGGGATCAAACCGGAACAGGCCGGCGCGCATAAGGGGCCAGAGCGCATCCATCAGTCGATCCCCTCCGGAAAGTCGTGGTGGCCATCCTCGCGCACCGGCATCGGCACCCTCCAGAGCACCGCGTCGAGCGAAAGCGGACCATAGAGATGCGGGAAGAGATCGCCACCGCGCGACGCTTCGTATTTCAGGGCATCGCCGAGCCTGTCACCGTCCACCGCCACCAGCAGCAGGTCATCCTGGCCCTTGAAGTAGAGCTCGGCCGTTCGCCGCACCTGGGCACCGGTCGACAGATGGATGTAGCCGTCGGTGAGGTCGATGGGTGCCCCGCCGAAGACCCCCGCCGATTCAGCCTCTGCCCACAGCTCTGCGGGAACGATCTTGTAGATAATGCCTGTCATGCCGCATTCCTCTCTTTGCCGGCGTCCTAGCGCGTTCCGGAGCATGGCTTCAAGGACAGAAGTCCACCGTCACCCCACTATGCCTGACAAAGCGCAAGAACGCCGTGATCTCGACCCGGGACAGCAGATTTTTTTCCTTGCAACACGACCCCATTTCGTAAACGCTCGAAACTCAAGGACAGCAACGAACGATCGCGGAAGAGGAGCCGGGATCATTCGGGGGAAGGAATGAACTCAGAATCAACGATTATCATCGCGGATGACCATCCGTTGTTTCGTGGCGCCCTGCGGCAGGCCCTGGTCAGCCCGGGCACGGCGCCGCGCATCGTCGAGGCTGCGGATTTCGACAGCGCCCGCAAGGCGGCAACAGACAATCCGGATGCCGACCTGATGCTGCTCGACCTCTCGATGCCGGGCGCATCGGGGCTTGCCGGCCTGATGATGATGCGGGCGGAGCACCAGAGCATTCCCGTGGCCGTGATCTCCGCCAGCGACGACACCTCGACCATCCGCCGGGCGCTCGAGCTCGGCGCATCGGCCTTCATATCCAAGTCGTCGGGCATCGAGGAGATCCGCGAGGCGATCGACACAGTGCTGGAGGGCGGGTTCTGGACGCCGCCGGGTTTCGATGCCGAGCGCGAGAACGACCCAGAGATCGAGAATCTCATCGGCCGGCTCAAGACGCTGACGCCGCAGCAGACCCGGGTCCTGGGCATGATCGGCGAGGGTCTTCTCAACAAGCAGATCGCCTATGAGCTCAGCGTGTCCGAAGCGACGATCAAGGCTCATGTCTCGGCCATCCTGCTCAAGCTCAATGTCGACAGCCGTACCCAGGCCGTGATCCAGCTCGGCAAGATCGGCGCCGCGCCGGGCACGACCTGACGCAATGTCGTCAAGGATTTTATTCCTTTTGGACTTTACGGGCATGGGCTGAGAAGATAATATTCCGCCACGCCGACGACCGTACTGCTGACGGAACTGACATGTTCTCGCACGAGAAAATCTGGGATGCGATCGACCAGCTCGCCAGGCATCACGACCTGACGGCATCCGGCCTTGCGCGCAAGGCGGGGCTGGACCCCACGTCGTTCAACAAGTCCAAGCGCAATTCGGCCGACGGCAGGCTGCGTTGGCCCTCGACCGAGTCGATCCACAAGATCCTCGAGGCCACCGGTTCGAGCATCGAGGATTTCATGAGCTTCATGGGCGGGCGGCGCAACGCGGTGCCCGACGGCAATTTCCCGCCGCAGGCATCATCGATCCCGCTGCTCGGCTTTGCCCAGGCCGGCGCCGGCGGCTTCTTCGACGACGGCGGATTTCCTGCCGGCCAGGGCTGGGACGTCGTGGACTTCCCGATCTCGCCCGGACAGAAGGCCGGATGCTATGCGCTGGAAGTGCAAGGTGACAGCATGATGCCGCTCTATCGCGACGGCGACGTGCTGATCGTCGAGCCCGGCGCGCAGGTGCGCCGCGGCGACCGTGTGGTGGTCAAGACGCGGGATGGCGAGGTGATGGCCAAGGTGCTGACCCGCCAGACTGCGCGCACGATCGAGCTTGCCTCGCTCAATCCGGATCACCCCGGCCGGTCGCTCGACCTGGGCGATATCGACTGGATCGCCCGCATCATCTGGGCCAGCCAGTAATCGCCTGGCCGGAAGTCTCATTGAAATTCCAGCGTCGGCTGCTTTTCCCGCGCCGGCTTGACGGTCGCCAGCACGATGCCACCGGCGGCGATCAAGGCCGCCCCGCCCGCCACGCCCCAGGTCGGAATCTCGCCAAAGAAGAAGAAGCCGATCAGCGACGCGAAGATCAGCCAGCTGTAATCGACCGGCCCGACGATCGAGATATCCGCCATGCCATAACCGCGGATCGTGCAATATTGGGCGAAGACGCCAACCGGGCCGAGCGCCAGATAGATCAGCAAGTCCCATAGCGGCAGCGGCTTCCAGGCCATCCAGGCCGGAACCGCCAGCAGTGCGACCGCGAAGACGCTGACATGCAGCAACAGCGCCATCGGTCGTTCGAACGTAGCGAGATGCTTGATCAGCATGCCCTCGCAGGCAAAGAGCAACGCCGCGCCGACTGCAAACGATGCCGGCAGAAGATAGGCGGCATCGAAACTTCGGAACGCGCCGCGCGCACCCATCACCACCGCCGCGCCGAGGCAGCATATCAGGATGCCAAATCCCTGCCGGCGCCCGATCCTCTCGTGGAAGAACATCATCCCCATCACCAGCACGAACACGACATAAAGCATGCTCAGCGCCGTCGCATCGACCATGGGCATGTCAGCCTGCGACTGGACGGCGAGAACCGCGCCCGACACGCCGAGCAGCGCCCGCAGGAAATGTCGCACGGGCCGCGCGCTGTGATACGACGCCAACCGGCCGCCCTGCCAGACCACGATCGCGCCCAGGACCAGCAGCCCGCCGACCGCGCGCAGAAAGTTGATCTGGACCACGGCCGCCGTCTCGCCTGCAAACTTGCCGGACGCGAAGATCACCGAGAACAACCCCGTCGACAGCAATACCCAGCCGATCGCCTCGGCATTTGTCGTCCAGTTGCGCCGCATTGCCGGCCTCCATTGCGTTGGCATACTTTTGTTGTGAGTATTGGCCGAAAAGCAAACGAGAAATTTTCGTTCAGAGCGAGAAAATTTGATGCAAGCGCCGCACCGCACCTCTTTGAACGCTGTCAGGGTTTTCACTGTCGCCGCGAGCCTCAGGAGCATCGCGCTGGCTGCGGAGGAACTGTCGGTGACGGCGGGCGCCGTGAGCCATCAGATCCGTCGACTCGAGGCCGAACTCGGAGTCCGGCTTTTTCTTCGCGGCAACAATTCCATCGACCTGACCGAAGAGGGCCGCCGCTTCCTGGACGATTGCGCCCCGGCGATCACGATGATCGAAAGAAGCATCGACCGGCTGCGTCGGGATACCAATGAAATCGTCATCCGCGTCTCGATGTCCTTTGGCGTGCGCTGGCTCATTCCGGCGCTGGAAAGCTTCAAGACGCTCCAACCCGGCGCGCGGGTCCGGATCGAGACTTCGAGCGGTGTGAAAGCGACGCTGGGCGATTCCGCCGATATCGCCATCTACTACCAGCGCGCAGGCAGCGACGACGGCCCTGGCATGACCATCGCCACCGACCTGTCACAGGCCGTCCTGTCGCCGACGCTGCTCCGGACATCGGGATATCTCGACACGGGTCGGCTTGGCGATGTCCCTGCCCTCAAATGCGCCCGGGCCAACTGGGACTGGAAACTCTGGGCGGAAAGATCCGGCGTGCCGGAGAAGGAAATCGCGATAACACACGAATTCGACACCGATGATGCGGCGATCCGCGCTGCTGCGGCCGGTCTCGGCATGGTTCTCTCGCCGACATTGTTGATTGCCGGCGAGATGCAGGCTGGGATCCTGGTGCCCCTTCCCGGATTTGCGCCGGCGGAACTCGGTTGCTATCGCCTGATCATGCATCCGCAGCCGACGCGCATGGCCCGGGACTTCGGCGACTGGTTGCGCGACGAGATGTGGGCCTCCGGTACCGAAGCGTCTTGATTTGCCGGGCGCCGAGTTCTAACTGAAGCGGCATATAGAATGTCGAGGGTTGGAACATATGGCCAAGCAGGTGACGATCCACGAGGCGCTGATCTACGTGATGGTGATGATATCCGCAGCCGATGGCAAGATGCCGGAGATCGAACTCAAGCGCATCGGCCGGCTCGCAAGCTTCCTGCCGGTGTTCGACGGCTTCGATTCGGATGATCTGATCGACATTGCCCGTGATGCGCAGGAAATCCTCGCCGGCCCCGAGGGGATGGACATCGCCCTCGAGATCGTCAAGGACACGCTGCCGCAGCGGCTCTATGACACCGCCTATTCGCTGGCGGTCGAGATCGCCACCGCCGACCTTCATCTCGATGCGACGGAGATCCGTTTCCTCCAGATGCTGCGCGCGCGGCTCGAAACTGGACAAAACTCACGGCAGCCGCAATCGAGCGGAGCGCCATCGCCCGGTTCCGTCGCGCCGGCTGACCATGGCCGGCGCCATCCGCAACATCGGCCCCACGTCGGCGGCCTGGCTGGCCGAAATCGATATCCATACGCTTGACGACCTCCGTGCCATCGGCGCCGTTGAGGCCTATGCCCGGCTGCGCTTCCGTTTCGGCCGGCGCATCAACCGCAACATGCTGTTCGCGATGGCCGCCGCCCTTGCCGATACCGACTGGCGCAATCTCACACCGGAGCACAGAAGCGAACTGGACCGTGCGGCGCGGGCGCGGCTGGCGCGCTTCGAGATCACGGAAATTTAATGGCCTGCCATGAGGTTTCTCATGACATTGCCGCAAAGAGGGCTATACCGGCAGCCATAGTTTAAACGGCCGACCAAGTCCTCCCCGTGCATCGATACGCCCCCCTCATCCTCGCCGTCGCGCTCTTCATGGAGCAGATGGATTCCACCGTGATCGCCACATCCCTGCCGGCCATTGCGGCGGACCTCGACGTCGGTCCGATCACGCTCAAACTTGCCATGACCTCCTATCTCGTGGCGCTCGGCGTCTTCATCCCGCTTTCAGGTTGGGCGGCGGACAGGTTCGGCGCCAAGCGGGTCTTCCTCTGGGCGATCGGCGTGTTCATGGCCGGCTCGCTGCTCTGCGCGATCGCCGACAGCGTGCACGCCTTCGTTCTTGCGCGTTTCCTCCAGGGCATGGGCGGGTCGATGACAGTGCCTGTCGGGCGCGCGATCCTGCTCCGCTCGACGAAAAAGTCCGAACTCGTCTCAGCCATGGCGATGTTCACCATTCCAGGCGTCATCGGACCGCTTGTCGGGCCGCCGATCGGCGGCTTCATCACCACCTATTTCAGCTGGGAATGGATCTTCCTCATCAACCTGCCGATCGGCGTCGCTGGCATCCTGCTATCCGCCATCTACCTGCCGCATATCGAACGCGAGTCTCCTCCCCCCGTCGACGTCAAGGGCTTCATCCTGAGCGGTGTCGGAGCGGCCGGCCTGGTCTTCGGCCTCTCCGTCATCAGCATGCCCGCCCTGCCGCCGCTTGTCGGCGCCGCTGCGGCGGTCGTTGGCGCGCTCGCGCTGCTGCTCTTCGTCCGGCACGCCCGGCGCCATCCTCACCCGCTGCTGGAACTGCGCCTTTTCAGCATCGAGACCTTCCGCAGTTGCGTGACGTCGGGCACGATATTCCGGATCGCCATGGGCGCGATGCCCTTCCTCTTGCCGCTGATGCTGCAGCTCGGCTTCGGGATGACGGCCTTCCAGTCGGGCATGATCACGTTCACCGCCGCCGCGGGCGCACTCTTCACCAAGGCGATTGCGCGCCATGTGTTCGCCCGATTCGGCTTCCGCCGGACGCTGCTCGCGGCGGCAGCCCTGTCGGCAATCGGCAGCGCCGCCAATGCCTTCTTCTATCCCGACACGCCGCATATCGTCATGATCGTCGTCTTGTTCATGACCGGCTTTGTCCGCTCTTTCTTCTTCACCGGCATCAACGTGCTCGGCTTCGCCGACATCGAGCGGCCGCAGACCGGACAGGCCACCGCGCTCAACGCGACGATCCAGCAGATCACCGGCGCCTTGGGCGTTGCCTTCGCCGGCATCGTGCTCGAGATCCACGCCCTCGCCACCGGCCAGGAACTCGCGCTGGCCGGATTCCATATCGCGTTCCTCTGCGTGGCGGTGCTGAACATACTCGCCGCCATTCCGATCTGGCGACTGCCACCGGGCGCAGGCAGCGACGTGTCGGGGCATCGCATCGAGGCCGCCGGCGATCCTCCGATCAAGGTGTGACGGAGGGTTCCGGCGTCTCGCACACCGCTGCGAGCTTGTTGCCGTCGGGATCGCGCACGAAGGCCGCGTAGAAATTCTCGTGAAACGGCCTGAGCCCGGGCGGCCCCTCGTCCGAGCCGCCATAGAGCATGGCGGCCGCATGAAAGGCATCGACGGCGGCGCGGCTGCCGGCGACGAGCGCCGTCATGCTGCCATTGCCCACCGTCGCCTCCTGCTTGTCGTAGGGATAGACGACCCAGTAGCGGCACCTGGTATCACCCGGTTCCGCATAGCCGGCCTCGTCATGCCGCGTGACCCGCCTGGCGTAGCCGAGCGTCGTGAGCACGGGATCGTAGAACTCGATCGCCCGCTTGAGATTGTTGGTACCGGCAGTGACATAGAGCAGCATCGATCCCCCCGATCCCCTGCCGGCGATCGAGGATCAGCCCGGCTCGCTGTCGGCCACGCTGGACTTTCGTCCCTTGAAGCCCTTGGCGAGGATGAACATTTCCACCGACTCCGCGCGCGACGCGCCCGGCTTCATATGCACGACCTGACGGAAATTGTGCTTGAGCAGGTTGAGTAATTCGCGCTCGGTGCCGCCCTGGAAGGTCTTTGCAAGAAAATGCCCGCCTTCCGCAAGAACATCAATCGCAAAATGCGCCGCAACCTCGCAGAGATGCATGGTGCGCAGGTGATCGGTTCGTTGATGCCCGGTCGTGGGAGCCGCCATGTCGGACATGACAATATCCGGGGCGCCACCGAGCGCCTCGAGCAGCTTTGCGGGCGCGTCGTCGTCGAGAAAGTCCATCTGCAGGAAACGGACACCCGGGATCGCATCCATTTCGAGAAAGTCGATCGCCGCGACGCGGATGCTCTCGTTGGTCGAATCCGTCACGCGGGCAGCGATCTGCGACCAGCCGCCGGGCGCCGCGCCCAGATCGATGATCCACCGCGCATCCTTGAGGATGTGATGCTTTTTCATCGATCTCGAGCAGTTTGTAGGCCGCACGCGACCGGTAGCCGTCGACGCGCGAGCGCTGCACATACGGGTCATTGATGTGACGCTGCAGCCAGCGACGCGAGCTTTCCTTCAGCTTCTTCTTCTTGATCTGCTGGGTCAGGCCCTTGCGGCCCATGCCGCCGCTCGATCCGGGTGGCTTCGCCATGTCCTACTTGCTCCTCTGGAACGGCGGGCGCGGCCGGGCGCGGCGCCAGACGCCGTCATCGGCCATCATCTCGGTCAGAAGTCCCTCGCGCAGGCCGCGGTCGGCGACCCGCATGCGGTTTGCCGGAAAGCGGCGCCGGATGGCTTCGAGAATGGCGCAACCCGCCAGCACCAGGTCCGCGCGATCCGGCCCGATGCAGGGATTGGCCGCGCGCGCATCGAAATCGAGCCCGACCAGCCGATCCTGCATGGCTGTGGACGTCCTCGGCATTCATCCAGAGCCCGTCCACCTGCCGCCGGTCGTAGCGCGGCAGGTTGAGATAGACACCGGCCAGCGTTGTGACCGTGCCAGAGGTGCCGATCATGTGGAATCCCGAATCGGACCCGTTTAACGCGTCGGCCGGCGGCGCCTCGAAGCCGGAGAGCATGCCGCTGACCTCCCGCACCATGTCCTCGAATATCTCTGGCGTGACATGGCGTCCGCCATGGCGCTCGGACAGCGTGACCACGCCGACCGGCAGCGAGGTCCAGTGAGTGATGTGATTGGCAAGCCGCGGCGACCGGCTGGCCCTCGATCCTCAGCACGGCGATTTCGGACGAACCGCCGCCGATATCGAACAGCACCGCCGATCGTGCCTCCCGGCCGATCAGCGAAGCGCAGCCCGAAACCGCAAGCCGCGCCTCGGTCTCGCGATTGATGATTTCGAGATCGAGCCCGGTTTCGGCGGCCACGCGCTCCAGGAACGACTCGCCATTGACCGCGGCCCGGCAGGCCTCGGTGGCGATCAGGCGCATTCGACGGATGTTCTTGGCCGCGATCTTGGCGGCGCACACCCTGAGAGCCTCCACCGACCGGTCCATCGCCTCGTCCGACAGCCGGCCACTCGCGCCAAGTCCCTCGCCGAGCCGGACAATGCGGGAGAAGGCGTCGACGACGCGGAACTGACCAGGACGTGTCGGCTGGGCCACCAGCAGGCGGCAATTGTTGGTGCCGAGATCGAGCGCGGCATAGAGCCCGTCCGTTTCGGGATGGAAGTTCCGGTGATGCTGCCGGCCATTGGCCGCCCGGCCGTCCGGCGCCACCGCCTGCGGCGCGGCGTCCGCCACCGGCACCACGATCTCGCGTGCAGGCTCGGGATCCTGCGGAAGCGGACGCGGCTGCAGCCGGCGATGACC
>JAHHDR010000043.1 GCA_019739215.1 Rhizobium sp. | reverse complement strand
GATCTGCGGCTGTTCCGCTGATCCTGGCATCGGCGTCGACGATCCCCGAGGCGTCGAGGTCGGGTGAAACGATGTTGACCAGTTCCGCCGGCAGGGCGGGGGCATCGACCGTCAGGCTGAGGCTGTCGGAAACGGTTCCGGCAATGTCGATCCGGCCGCCGGCTGCCGTCAGTGATATCTGCCCGATGTCCGTCATGCCGTTGGCGATCCGGATTGTCGCCGGCGCGGCCAGTGCCACCGGCAGGCCGCGCGGCACGGCAGAGAACCGGTCCAGGTTGATTTCCATGCTATCGGCGCTTCGGAGGATATTGCCCGCCAGGCTGACAGGTGCGTCGTCATACTGCGCCGCCACTGTGAAGCCGGTGCGCGGCCCCGCGAGAGCGAAATCCACATCGAGATTTTTCAGGACATTGGCGCCGGCTCCGAGTTCGGTCGCGGCGATCGTTCCCGAGATCTGGCCGGAAAGGAGGTCGGGGATATCGATGTCGACAGCTGGGTTGCGAACCGTGAGTCCGTCGGCGCGGATGCCGCTGCCCTCGGCCCTGACCGTCGCGCTCAGCCTGCCCCCGGAATTGTCGAGCGTGGCGTCGCCCTTGAGGTCGCCATCGGCGGTCTGTCCGGCGAGGGCAGCGAGGAGACCGAGGTCCGGGAAGTCGAACCGGATCGTGCCCGCGGGCTTGTAGGCGGTGTCGAGTGCCAGGCTGGCCGAGAGTGTGTTGCGGCCGATAATCGCATTGAGTGCGGGAAGGGTGAGTCGCCCTTGCTCGGACGTGATGTTGCCGCTGACATCAATGGTCTGGCCATCAAGCACGCCGGTCGCAGTCAGCGTGCCGCGCGGCGCGTCGGTTTGGGCGACAGCGTCGAGCCGGACGCTCAGGGACTGGAGCATTCGACCTGCGAGGGTCGCATTGTCAGCGTTGATTTCCGCCTTGATAGCGGGCGATGCGAGCGGTCCCGCGACTGTCGCCGTCAGCGAGGCTGCGCCAGCGACGCCAGACTGGAGCGTCGAGAGGTCTGGCAATTTGCCGGTGAGCGACGCGTCGATGATGCCTGACTTCAAGGTTCCTGTCAGGTCAGCGGAGATTAGGTTGGACGCAAGCCTGACGTGGCGGAAGGCGAATTCGTTGGGCGTTCCCTCGATCGTGCCCGTCAGCACGGCCGGGGATTGCAGCTTGGCCAGGAGGTCGGACGGAAGCAGCCTCTTGCCCGTTACATCGAGCCGGAAGGCTGTCTGGAAGGCCTTGGATGTGGGATTGAAGCTGGCGCTGATCGTGCCACTCAGTGCCTCGCTTGCGAGGTCGAGGCGTTCAACCCGGATTTCCGGCTGGCCGAGCGCGAGGCTCGCCTTCGCTGTCAGAGCGCCCAATTCCTCGATACCATTGATCGTCGAGTCGATGCTGAGTTGGCCATCCTGCAAGCTGCCTTTGGCAGAGATGTCGATCGGGATGCGGCCTGCGTCCGCCAAGGGGCGGGCCGTCAGGGATCTGGCCGTGAGGTCGTAGGAGACCGTGGGCGCCGTGGTACTGCCGACAATCCTCGCCTTCGCGTCTATCGTGCCTGATGCAGCGAGGTCCTGCGCGAATGCGTTGGCGAGGCTCGCGGGCAAGGCGGTGGCAACGACATTCAGGTCGAGCCTGTCGCCGGCGGTACCACTGAGCGAAACCGTGCCGCTGCCGAGGGCGACCCGAACCTGCTCGATCGTGGCCATGCCGTCGTCAAGCAGCACGATCGCGGGTTCCGCAAGCGAAAGCGCCAGGCCCCGCGGCGCGGCATCGAAGCGCCGCAGCATGATATCGATGCCGGCGGGTCCGGTCTGGATCTCGGCCTGGGCAGTCATCGGTGCGCCATCGAACCGGCTGTCGAGGGCGAGGGTCGTCTTGGCGCCGTCGTGATCCACCGACAGGGTCGGCGATTCGATCCGGTTGCCGGCAATCTCGAGCGCAGCCGCAGTGAGTTCGCCCTTGACCATTTGTGCCATCACGTCGGCGCTTTCGAAGCGCACGGACGGGGAGGTCACGACTGCGCCCTGCGCTTCGATCCGAGTTCCGTTGCCCGAAAGCAGCAGTCCGAGCATTCCATTCGATGGGGCGAGGTCGACGGAAAGGTCCAGGTCGCCGGCGATGCTCTGGCCTGCCAGCCGCCCGAGAGCGGCAAGATCGGCCAGGCTGGCATTCAGGCGTCCAGACGGGAGGAAATCCGGTCCGAGGTCGATTGCGCCCGTTATGCGATTGCCGGCGATCGTGCCGTCGATCTCCGAAATCGTGATGCCGGCATTGCGACGCGCCATTTTTGCGGAGAGGCTGACCTGCTCGCCATCTACCGCGAAGGAAGCCTTGAAAGTGGCGGTCTGGGCGCCCGGGTCGGATTGCCCGCCGAGGACAATGTCGACATTGTCGAGGGCCCGGCCCGCGGCAACGATGCGCTCGGAAGTAACCGCTGTGTCGATCTTGATATCGGACAGCGGACCGGCGAGGCTCGCTGTGACGCCAAGGCGTCCATCGAGGGCGACATCGAAGGCAGCCAGCGAAGGGATGTCCCCGCTCAGCGTGGCTGCGATCTCACCGGCGACAAGCGTGCCGTCGAGCCGTGCCGACGCAAGGCCTGACTTGAGCTGTACCTCGTTGAAGGCCAGATTGTCGGCCGTGCCGGCGATCTTGCCGGAGAGTTCGATTGTGGCGCCCGCCTTCCCGGCCAGTTCGGGAGGCAACAGGGCGGGAGAGGCGACGAAGGCCTTGAAATTGGCGTCTACGGCCGTGGTACCGAGATTGTAGGCGATGCTGGCCGTTCCGCCGATGGCGCCGCTCGACAGCGATACCGCCTCGGATCGGAGTTCCGTTGTCGTCAGCGTCAACGGTGCGATGAGGCGGATCGGGCCGCGCACCAGCTTCGCGACCTCCGGATCGACAAGCGTGGCTGATTCCGCTGTCAGTTCCGAACTGAGCTGTCCGCTCCTGGTCGAAAGATCGAAACCGTCACTGCCGATACGGAGCACCACGTCTTCCACCGAGCCGGCAGGGACGGCCACGCGCGCGAGCTGGGCGGAAAGTTCGAAGGCCACGGATCGGAACGGTCCCGACGCGGTCAGCGCGACATTCCGGATGGCGGCGTCGAGCGTGCCTTCGGCCAGCGGCCAGCGAATTGCCAGGACGTCTTGCGCCGGCCGCAGGCTGCCATTGAGTTTCGCCTCTCCGTGCGGATCGATCGAGCCGCCGATGTCGAGCGTGAGGCTGCCATTGGCGAGCTTGGCGGAACGAATATCCAGCATCCCCTCGTTGGAAAAGGACGCGTCGATGTCGATCGCGCTCTCGCCTTCAAAGAGGGTGCGAAGCGAGGGAGGGAGAAGGTCGCCCAGCGCGCCGCCGCCGGACAGCACGATCTGATGAATGCCGGCCTCGTTGCGCAGGTGGCTGCCGTCGAGTGCAAGGCGTTCGACGCCGTCCAGCTTGGCGCGAATCTTCCCTGCCCATGCGTCGAGCGGCCCGTCGCCGGTTACGGTCATGTCGATGGCCGGGTTGCCGGGCAGTTGCAGGACGCTGCCGAGCAGGCCGCCCGCGGGCTCGCTGACCTGCATCGACAGCGTCAATGTGCGCGCATTGACGGCATAGGCGAAATCGGCGACGGCGCGCGCGCCCGACGCGTCGGGCTGCCTTGCATCAAGCTGCAACGCGATCCGGTCAGCCGCGCCGCGGGCAGAGCCGGTCAGCGCGATGTCAGCGCTCCGGGCCGAATACACTACGGTCCAGCGACACGCTGGGAAGATCGAACCGCCGGATGTCGAATTTCCACCGGCAGGTTGAACGCGCTGTCGGATGGTTCGCTCTGGACCGTCGATACGGGCGGGCGCTCGAGGCGGACGCTTGATGCCGCGATACGTTCGGCCGCGAACTCCGCCGTCGCCAGGCTCCAGGGAGACCAGTCGACCGCGATGTTCTCGACTTGGGCGAACGGACCCCGGGTGTCGGCGATTGTCACGCGGTCGATGCGAAAACTGCCCGCCAGCAATCCGCGCGCACCCTCGATCCGGATCTGCATGTCCGGGGTCGAGACGCGGCTGGCGATCTGGTCGGCGAGGAACTGGTTGCCGGTCGCCGTGTAGCCCAGCACGGCGATGGCCAAGATCGCGATGACCACTATCACGCCGGCAAGGGCGAAAAAGCCTCGCCAGCAGCCAGCCGATCCAAGTAAGTGCGGTCCTGATTGCTCAAACTCCCGTCAGAAGGATTGCCCGATACCGGCATAAATGCCGAAGCGACTTCCGTCGTCATATCGATTGAGAGGCATGGCGACATCAAGGCGAAGGGGGCCGAAAGGCGTGGCATACCGGATGCCAAGGCCTGCACCCGCCCGGATGTCGTTGAAGTCGGGGTAAGTCTGCGAGGACACGGTTTCCGACATCGATAAAGGGCACGACGCCCACGGTTTCGGTGATCTTCACCCGCGCTTCGAGCGAGGCCTGCATATAGGAACGGCCACCGAGTGGGTCGCCGTTCTGGTTGCGCGGGGGTGATTTCCTGATAGGCATAGCCGCGCACCGTTCCACCGCCGCCAAGATAGAAGCGCCGGGTCGCGGGGACATCTTCAAGCGAGGGCGCCATGAGCAGCGTGCCGATGGCAAGCTTGCCGGCCAGTGTTACGCCGTCTTCCTGTCCGAAGGACGTGTAGGCGCTGACCTGACCGTCAATCGTCTGGAATAAATTGCCGCGATAGATCTCGTAACTCGGAATGCCGGTGAGGCGCAGACGGTAGCCTTCCTTCGGATCGAGCTTGTCGTCGCTGGCATCGCCGATTCCACGTGACCGGAAGCGAGAAGGTCAGGAACTGGGACACGCCGCGGAAATCGTCCGTTTCGTTCCACGTCAGATCGAAGCCGCCGGTGATCGTATCCTGCGCGGTCAGTTCGTAGCCGATGTTGGCGAGCTTGGTGAAGGATGTCGAGCGGTAGGTCTCGGGATTGACCTGCTGGGCGATCACGCTGACATTGAGCGTCGAATAGGCGTCGAAGATGCCCGGCTTGGAAAATTCGGCTGATGCGAGATAGTCGAGCTTGCGGTAGTCCCATTCCTCGCCAAGGCGCGAGATCGAACCCGTTAGCTTGAGCGATTCCGCGCCACCGAACAGATTTCGGTGCCCCCAGTATCCCTGCAATCCGAAGCCATCGAGCGAGGAGAATTGCGCCCCGAGGCCGAAATAGCGCTGCTTGCCGTCGGACACCTCGATTGCAAGCGGAATCCGGCCCTGATCGTCGAGTCGGTCGCTCTTGACGATATTGATCGAGGAAAAGACGCCGAGCTTGCGCAGCCGTTCATTGGCGTCCTTGATCTCCTCGGGGGAATAGCGCCTGTTCTGGTCCAGTCGCGACCATGTCTCGACGAATTCCGGATCGACGGTCTTGGAGCCGGTAACGGTGACCGCGCCGACCTCGGCAACCGGACCGCCCTCGGCGCCGATGCGGATATCGACCGTGCTCTTCTTGTGGTCGGCCGTCAGGCCGCGTTCGGTCAGGCGGGCGAGGGGACGGCCTTCCTTTTCCAGGTCCTCGACCATCTTGCCCGCGGCGGATATCACCAGCGTGGAATTGGCCTGCGCGCCGATGTCGAGATCGTAGTCCGAGGGGTCGAACTTGGTGGCGTCACCCGTCAGTGACACGCTTCCAATGGTGAAGACCGGCCCGGGCTCGACGCTGACGGACACGGGGACAGGCCGGTCGCGGGAGAATTCAGGAACGGGCGGCAATTCGTCGATGGGTGTGCCGTCGACCGTTATAGTGACAACCGCGCCGTAGCGGGCGTTTTCGTAGAGCGCGGCCAGCAGGCGCTCTCGATCATCGCGTGCCTTGATGACAAGGCCCAGATCGCCGTTGACTGGGTCAGCCTTTTCACGCGCGAGCGCCGAGGCGTCCTCCAGCGTCGCGGTCAGGTCCTTGTCGCTGCCGCCATCGAAGGTGAGCGCGTATCGTACCGGGTCCGTGACCGCCGCGACGCTGTCGTCGCCCTCGAAAAACTTCCAGCCGAAGATCTCGAATGCCGATGCTGCCGGTGCATCCACCGCTACGAGACCGAGACCGGCCAGCAGGCAAAGCGTAAGGCTTCGCAATTTTCCGCCCTGTCGTCTCAAATCCCATACTCTCTTACACGTCCAGCCAGCAGGCGTAGCAGAAAGAATTTCGAAACAGAACCCCTGATCGCCCATTCATCCCCGCTTGCGGGTCATTGAAATCCTTGCCCCGCATGGATAATTGGTCTAACCGCAGTCCGTTCCAAGATCGAAGAAGAGAAGCCTCCGATATGAGCATTGTCGACGTCCGCACCCCAGATCCGAAACGCTTCATCCCCGGCGCCACCGGCGATTGGGAGGTGGTGATCGGCCTGGAGGTGCACGCGCAGGTGCTTTCCGAAGTCAAAGCTGTTCTCGGGCTGCCTCGACCGAATTCGGCAAGCCGGCCAATTCCAACGTCTCGCTGGTCGACGCCGCCATGCCCGGCATGCTGCCCGTGATCAACGAGGAATGCGTCCAGCCAGGCGGTGCGCACCGGGCTCGGGCCTCAAGGCACAGATCAACAAGCGTTCGGTGTTCGACCGCAAGAACTACTTCTACCCGGACCTGCCGCAGGGCTACCAGATCTCGCAGTTCAAGGACCCGATCGTCGGCGAGGGCAAGGTGGTCATCTCGATCGGACCGGACCGGCAGGGCCAGTTCGAGGATGTCGAGATCGGCATCGAGCGGCTGCATCTGGAGCAGGACGCCGGCAAGTCGATGCACGACCAGCACCCGACGCATGTCCTTCGTCGACCTCAACCGATCGGGCGTGGCGCTGATGGAGATCGTCTCCAAGCCCGACATGCGCTCGTCCGACGAGGCCAAGGCCTACATCACCAAGCTGCGCACCATCCTGCGCTATCT
Organism: Rhizobium sp.; assembly: GCA_019739215.1. GTDB lineage: Bacteria > Pseudomonadota > Alphaproteobacteria > Rhizobiales > Rhizobiaceae > Rhizobium_E. The sequence goes on along the minus strand of JAHHDR010000043.1, from coordinate 43,329 downwards.
CGGCACCTGCGACGGCAACATGGACGAGGGCTCGCTGCGCGCCGACGTCAACGTCTCGGTGCGCAAGCCGGGCGGCGAATTCGGCACGCGCTGCGAGATCAAGAACGTGAACTCCGTTCGCTTCATCGGCCAGGCCATCGAATATGAGGCGCGGCGCCAGATCGCCATACTCGAGGAGGGTGGCACGATCGACCAGGAGACTCGCCTGTTCGACGCCGGCAAGGGCGAGACGCGGTCGATGCGCTCCAAGGAGGATGCGCATGACTATCGCTACTTCCCCGATCCGGACCTGCTGCCGCTCGAGTTCGACGATGCCTTCATCGAGGAACTCAGGGCCGGTCTGGCCGGAACTGCCTGACGACAAGAAGGCCCGCTTCGTCGCGCGACCTCGGCCTCAGCATCTACGACGCCGTCGGTGCTGGTGTCTGAAAAGTCGATCGCCGATTATTACGAGGCGCTGTCGGCCGGCCGTGACGGCAAGAGCGCCGCCAACTGGGTCATCAACGAGCTTCTCGGTGCGCTCAACAAGGCGGGCAAGTCGATCGAGGACGACGCCCGTCTCGCCGAACAGCTCGGCGGCATTGTCGAGCTCATCGGAAGGGCGACGATCTCGGGCAAGATCGCCAAGGACCTGTTCGAAATCGTCTGGAACGACGGCGGCAACCCGGCCGAGATCGTCGAGAGCGCGGCATGAAGCAGGTGACCGATACCGGCGCGATCGAGAAGGCGGTGGACGAGATCATCGCCGCCAACCCCGACCAGGTCGCGCAAGGCGCACGCCAAGCCGACGCTGGCCGGCTGGTTCGTCGGACAGGTGATGAAGTCGACCGGCGGCAAGGCCAACCCGCAGGCCGTCCAGGCGCTGGTCAAGGCCAAGCTCGGGCTGCCGGATTGATGTTCTTCGTCCGGTCGGCATCCGGGGCGGACCTGCCCGGCGTTGCGGCGCTTCTCGAACGCAGTTGGCATGACACCTATGATTCGATCTACGGTGCCGAAAAGGTCGCCGAGATCACTGTGGCTTGGCATTCACTTGAGTCCCTGAAGGCTCGGCTTGTCAGCCCGGGCTCGGAATTCGTCGTCGCCGACGACGGCGCCCGCATCGGCGGCATGGCCTATGCCGCGATGGACAAGGACGAGCCGGATGTCGTCCATCTCCACCAACTCTACGTCGAACCGGATCTGGTCGGGCAGGGCATCGGCCGGGACCTCTTTGCCGAGGTGGAGACCTGTTTTCCCACGGCCCGCCGCATGCGCCTCGAAGTCGAGCCGAAGAACACGCGTGCCGTCCGATTCTATAGCGGCCTCGGCTTTCAAGAGGTGGGCTGGACGCGGAATTGCGGTGGCGACCAGTCCGGCATTCCGGCCATGATCATGGAAAAGACGCTCGCCTTTCCCGGCTGATCTTACTCCAGATTGGTGTGGCGCGCCCGCATGCTGTCGGCACTTTCACCAAGCCGGTCCTTCAGCTTCATCACCAGGATCTCGAACAACAGGAATTGCGCGCCCTCGTAGAGGCTGCCCATCGGCAGGAACGAGGTCGGCGCCGCGCGGTCGCGCGCCATGGTCTGGGCGGGTATGACCAGCGCGAAATCCGAAGATATCGTGACCTGCGAACCCTTTTCCGCCGTAAAGCAGGCGGTGACCGCGCCGGCCCCGCCTGCCTGGCCCAGCAGTGCTTCGACGGTCGAGAGGTAGCCCGGCCCGGCGCTGACCAGCAGCAGGTCGCCCTTCGCCACCGGTGGCGTGGTCATGTCAAAGGCCATGTGGACGTCAAGGCCGAGGTGATAGAGGCGCATGCAAAGCGCGCGCATCATCAGGCCCTCGCGGCCGCAGCCGTAGAGGACGATCCGCCTTGCGCTGGCAATGGTCTCGACGAGCTCGGCGACCCCGGTCTCGTCGATGCCGCGAAGACAGGCTTCGAGTTCGCCGAGTGCCCGGCCGATGTCGTCAACCTTGTCTTCCATCCCGGTCCTCCATTGCCGCAGGGCGCCGCGATCGCAGATCCTGATGGCTACGCCGGCCGCGGCGGCACACGCCCCGCAACCGGGCGGCAGGATGGTCGGCTGCATGGCTGATTGCAAGCCGGAATTCCGGCGAACTGCGGCAATTGTTGGCTGGACAAGCTCGGGCGGGCACGGCATAAGCGGGGTTAACGCGCGCGGAATCCCGTGCCGCCATGCATTGTTCGAGGCCGTCGAGACATGAAGCTTTTGCTGCAACTCTTCACCTGGTGGAATGGCCAGACGATCGGGACCCGCTTCTTCACCTGGCGTTTCGGAAAGCGCGTCGGCGAGGACGAATTCGGCAACATCTATTATGAAGGCCCGTTGTCGTCCTATGGACTTCCGAAGCGGTGGGTCGTCTATAGCGGCTATGCCGAAGCCTCGGCAATTCCGCCCGGCTGGCACGGATGGATGCATCACCGCACGGACACGCCGCCGAGCCGCGAAGAGTATGTGGCGCGCGAGTGGCAGAAGCCACACAAGCCGAACCTCACCGGCACGCCTGAGGCCTATCGCCCGAAGGGTTCGCTGCTTTCCACCGGCGAGCGTCCCCGCGTAACGGGCGACTACGATGCCTGGACGCCGCGCAGCTGACGCATGTTGCGGCCACAATTGATCCTTACCGGTTGGCCCAGTGGAATAGGCCAGCCCTGGAAGCAGCATTGATGATCAAGCCCCTTCTCGCCCGACTGACTCGGCTCGCCATGGCGCTTTGCGTCGGCGGCTTGGTTTCGTTCGCGGGAGGGATTCCGGCATATGCGGAGAAGGTGAAGAACCCGGTTGCTGTGTTCTCCGGCCTCGACAAGATCACCGGCCGGACCACGTCGTTCGACGTCTATATCGACGAGACCGTGCAGTTCGGCGCGCTGCAGGTGACGCCGAAGGTCTGCTATAGCCGCGACGAGACCGAGGCGCAGAAGATTTCCGGCTTTGTCGAGGTCGACGAGATCACCCTAGATCGGAAAATTCGCCGGATCTTCACCGGATGGATGTTCGCGGCATCGCCGGGTCTCAACGCGGTCGACCATCCGGTCTATGACGTGTGGCTGACGGGTTGCAAGCAATCCTCCGACGTCCCGGCGCCGTCGGAGACCCGCTCCGAAAGCCAGTAGTCAGCGATCGGCGAATTCAAGGTCGTCCGACTGCATCGCGGCGTCCAGCAGCTTCTCGTATTCCTTGCGTGGCACGTCGATCGCGCCGAAATTCTTGAGATGGTCGGTGGTGAACTGCGTGTCCAGCAGGGTGAAGCCGCGCGACCGCAGCCGCTCGACCAGATGGACGAGGCAGACCTTCGATGCATCCGTCTGCCGTGAGAACATGCTCTCGCCGAAGAAGGCTGATCCCAGCGACACGCCGTAGAGCCCACCCACGAGTTCGTCGCCTTGCCAGGCCTCTACCGAGTGGGTGTAGCCCATGCGGTGGAGTTCCTGGTAGAGGGTGAGAATCAGCGGATTGATCCAAGTGGTCGGACGATCTTCCGTCGCTTGCGCGCACGCCTCAATGACCCGCGCAAAAGCCGTGTTGATCCTAATATCGAAGATCTTCCGACGGACCTTCTTGGCGAGGCTCCGGGGGACGTGGAATGTCTCCAGCGGGATGATCCCGCGGACTTTGGGCTGAACCCAGAAGACATCAGGATCATCCGCCGACTCCGCCATGGGAAACATGCCGGCCGCATAGGCGCGCAGCAGGATTTCGGGCGTTATGACGTGCCGGTCGCCAAGATGACCGCCCATCACGAAGCCTCAGACGGTCGGGCCGGCGAGATAATCCTCCAGCCAATGGATATCATAGTCGCCATTGGCGATGTCGGGGTTGGACACGAGATCCTGGAACAGCGGCAGCGTCGTTTTTATGCCGTCGATGACGAATTCGTCGAGCACGCGGCGCAACCGCATCATGCACTCGACACGCGTGCGTCCATGCACGATCAGCTTGCCGATCAGGCTGTCGTAATAGGGCGGGATCGGTAGCCGGCGTAGCACCGCGCTATCGACGCCGGACGCCCAGGCCGCCCGGGCGCGTGGAAATCGTGATCGTGCCGGGCGAGGGGGCGAAGGTCTCGGGGTCCTCGGCATTGATGCGGCACTTCGATGGCGTGGCCCTGAAACTGATCTCGTCCTGGCTGACGGACAGCGGCCAGCCCGCGGCGACGCGGATCTGCTCATGCACGAGGTCGATGCCGGTGATCGCTTCCGTCACCGGATGCTCGACCTGCAGCCGGGTGTTCATCTCGATGAAGAAGAACTCGCCGTCTCTCGCAAAGGAACTCGATGGTTCCGACGCCGAGATATACCGAGCTTGCCGATGGCTTCGTTGACGCAGATGCGGCCGATCTGCGGCGCGCTCGACGGCGGACAGGGCGGGCGAGGGGGCCTCTTCCCAGCACCTTCTGGTGGCGGCGCTGCAGGGAGCAGTCGCGCTCGCCGAGGTGGACGACGTTGCCGTGGCCGTCGGCGATGACCTGGAGCTCGATATGGCGCGGCTTGCCGGAGGTAGCGCTCCATGTAGACCGAGTCGTTGCCGAAGGCGGCCTGGGCCTCGGACGGGCGGTCTGAACCGCCTCGAGCAGACGTCGGCTCGGTCAGGGCGACCTTCATGCCGCGCCCGCCGCCGCCGGCGGTGGCCTTGATCAGGACCGGATAGCCGATCGACGTGCACGCCTTCGATGGCGGCCTCGGTTTCGACCTCGCCCTCGGAGCCGGGGACCACAGGGAATGCCGAGCCTCGAGCGGTCTGCTTGGCGGTGATCTTGTCGCCCATGATGCGGATGTGGTCGGCGGTGGGCCGATGAAGGTGATCCCGTGGGCCTCGAGGATGTCGGCGAAGCGGGCATTCTCGCGACAGGAAGCCGTAGCCCGGATGGATCGCGTCGGCGCCGGTGATCTCGCAGCGCCGCGATGATCGACGGGATGTTGAGATAGCATGGCCGCCGGGGCGGGCCCGATGCAGACGCTCTCGTCGGCCAGCCGCACATGCATGGCGTCCGGTCGGCGTCGAATGCACCGCGACGGTCGAGATGCCCATCTCCTTGCAGGCGCGGAGGATCCGGAGCGCGATCTCGCCGCGGTTGGCGATGAGGACCTTGTTGAACATGCCCGGCCCGCCTATCGATGCATCGACAGCGGCTCGCCGAACTCGACCGGCTGGCGTCGGCGACCAGATCTGGACACGCTGCCGGAGCGAGGTGCCGGGATCTGGTTCATCGTCTTCATGGCTTCGATGATGAGTACGGTCTGGCCCTCCTTCACCTTGTCGCCGACTGGACGAAGGCGGCTGCCGCGGGCTGGAGGCGCAGATAGGCGGTGCCGACCATCGGGGAGGTCACCTGTGCAGCCCTGTCTGGCGACGATGGTGGCGGGGTCGGAAGGCATCGAGGCGCGGATAGGCCGGCGCGGCCGTGCGCAGCCGCCATGGCGCGTGGGCGGCGGGCGCCGTGGCGTGCATGCATCTGCGGCGCGTAAGCCATGGATCGATCTGGGCCGGCCCCAGGCGCGACACGCGGATGCGTCAGGTCGTCCGCGCTCGACCTCGATCTCGGTCAGATCGGTGTCGTTCAGGATGTCGGCGAGGTCCCTGATCAGCGCCTGATCGATGCCCGTCTTCTTGTCAGCCATTCCTAGATGTCCTGATGTTTCCTGTTATTGGATGAGTTGCTTGGCGGCCTGGAGCGCGAGAATGTAGGAATGCGCTCCGAAGCCGCAAATAACCCCCTTCACCGCCGGAGCCGTCCACGTCTTGTGGCGGAACTCTTCGCGGGCGTGAATGTTCGACAGATGCAGTTCGATGACCGGCGTGCCGATGGCGCGGATCGCATCGTGCAACGCGATCGACGTATGGCCGTAGGCGCCGGGATTGATGCAGACCGCATCGGCGCGGTCGCTGGCTTCGTGCAGCCAGTCGACGAGAACGCCTTCATGGTTGGTCTGACGAAAATCGACCTCGATGCCCAGATTCAAACCGGCAGCCTTGCAGTCTGCTTCGATGTCCGCGAGTGTCTTGCCCCCATAAATCCCCGGCTCCCTTTTCCCCAGCATATTGAGGTTGGGGCCGTTCAGGACGAAAACTGTTCGAGTCATCAACTCTTTCCGCATTCACGCAATCCCTTCCTATAGACCGGCTGGACGGTGAGGGAAAGAGGCGATTGCGCCGCATGATTCACGGCTTTGCGCGGGGCTCCGCTTGTCCACAGGCAAAGCCATGCCGCCGTCGTCGGCATGCTGCCGTCAGCAGGTGGTCTTGCCGCACTCCCTGATGCTGGCGATCTTCTGGCTGAGTTGACTTTCGCCCACCGCGCCGAACACGGCCTCGTCGCCGAGTACGTAGGAGGGGGTGCCGGTGATGCCGAGCTTGGCAGCAAGCTGGTAGGCGTCGCGGACGCTGTCGTCATGCGGAACTTCAGCCAGCTTCGCGCGGATCGCGTCCTCGCTCAGCCCGAGCGATTTCGCGACGTCGAGCGCGCGCGCCTCGTCCGCGTGTTCGCCGGCCATCAGGGCGCGGTGGAAATCTCCGTATTTCTCAGGTGCGACCAGCTTCACCGCAAAGGACACCTTGTGGGCATCTACAGAATCCTGTCCGAGTATCGGGAATTCCTTGAGCACGAAACGTACGTCGGGATCCGACTTGATGATCGCTTCCATGTCGGACAGGGCGCGCTTGCAATAGCCGCAATTGTAGTCGAAGAACTCGACGATCGTGGTCTTGCCCTGGGGATTGCCAAGGGCGAAGTCGTTCGGGGAGTTGAAGATCGCCTCGGCGTTGTCCTTGACGGCAACCTTCGCCAAAGCGAGCCTTTCATCAGTCTGCTTCTTTTCGAGTGCCTGCTGCACTTCGACCATCACTTCGGGATGGGCGAGAAGGTATTCGCGGACGATCTTGCCGATCTCCTCCTTCTGGCTGTCGTCGAAGGCGTTGGCGCTGCTGGCAAGCGACAGGATCGAAAGTGCGGCTGCGGCGAACAGCGTGTTGAATTTCATGATCTATTCCTCGAACGAAGCACGATTTGGATCTTCTAATCCCTCTATCATGGCAGAAGGAAGGTGGCGAAAGGGAATTTGCGCGCGCGCCGATGTCTCTCGTCAATGTGAAGCATCGGCACATATGCCAAAGGGCCTGCGAGGCAGGCCCTTTGCGTTCAATTCCGTCCGATCAGAGCCTTGAGGGCATCAAAGAAACCCCCTTTTTTGCCACCATCCGGCCTTCTTCGGCTTGGTCTGGTCCTCTTCGGATGCGCCGGTGGCGGTCGAAGAGGATACGATGGCGGGCTTGGCCGTGGCGATGGCAGCCTCGCCACGGTTGGCGCGTCGGCGAGGCTGAGTATCGCTTTCCGCCTCGTCCTGAGCCGCCGGTTCGGCTTCCGGTTCCGGTGTCGCGTCCGCCTCGACGACAGGTTCGGTCGCGCTCAACGGAGCGTCCACCGTGGCCGGCTGCTCGACAGGCGCGTCCTTGGTCTGGCCCTTGCGAGAACGGCGCTTGCGGGGAGAACCCTCGGCAGCCACCGCCTCCGCGACGACCGCGTCACTGACATTGTCACTGGCAGCGTCAACAGCGTCGGCTGTCGCCTCGGCTGCGGCCGCAGGAGCGACTTCGGAGGCTTCGGTCACGTCGCCGGCGTCATCCGGCGCCTGCTCGGCAGATGCACCGTCCTCGCGACCCTTCCGGCCGCCGCGCTTGCCGCGCCGACGGCGCTTGCGGCTATCGGCATCGCCCGAACCTTCGGCACCGGTTTCGTCGCCGGCCTCGGCTTCGCTGGTTTCATCAGCCTCGTCGTCGCCATCGCCATCGGCTTCGTCGCCGTCCTCAGCGGAGGAACGATCGCCGTCCTGCTGCGAACCGCCTTCGACTCCGTTGCCGCGATTGCTGCCGCGCCGACGCCTGCGACGCTTCTTCTTGCGGGCACCATTGTCGTCACGGGCCGCCACGGGTTCCGGGGCCGCGGCTGCCGGCTTGGCTTCCTCTTCCTCGTCGTCCTCGATGATCGGGATATCGTCCTCTTCCTCTTCCTCGACGGGGAACTGGATGAGTTGCTCGACCTTCACCGGGTTCTCGACGGCTTCACCGCGCTCGATGGTGAAATGCTGTGCGCCCACGCCCGCGTCTGCGGCAATCGTGATGGCCACGCCGAAGCGTGCCTCATAGTCTACGATCGAGGCGCGCTTCTGGTTGAGAAGGTAGAGCGCGATGTCGGGTTGGGTATGGACGATGATGTCGTGCGTCGTGCTCTTGAGAAGGAATTCCTCGACGCCGCGCAGGACATGAAGCCCGACGGAAGACTGCGATCGGACATGACCGGTTCCGCCGCAATGGGCGCAGACCTGCATCGTGCTTTCGAGCACCGAGGCGCGGATGCGCTGGCGCGACATCTCGAGCAGGCCGAAATGCGAGATGCGGCCGACCTGGATGCGGGCACGGTCGTTCTTGAGGTGGTCCTTCAGGCGCTTCTCGACATGGCGGTTGTTGCGCTTTTCTTCCATGTCGATGAAGTCGATGACGATCAGCCCGGCGAGGTCGCGCAGCCGTGAGCTGGCGGGCGACCTCCTCGGCGGCCTCCAGGTTGGTCTGGAGCGCGGTGTCCTCGATCGAATGTGTTCGCGGGTGGCCCGGCCGGAGTTGACGTCGACGGCAGACCAGGGCCTCGGTCGGGTTGATGACGATGATAGCCGCCGGAGGGCAGGGTGACCTGCGGCTGCAGAACATGCGGATCGAGCTGAGCTCTCGACACCGGCGCGCGAGAAGATCGGGCTGGATCGTCGCTTGATAGAGCCTGCACCGCTCTTGGCGTGGCTCGGCATGAGCATCCGCATGAAGTCCTTGGCCTCGCGGTAGGCCTCTTCCTCGCCGGCCACGAGGAGCTCGCTCGATCTCCTTGTTGAATAGAGGTCGCGGATGGAGCGCTTGATCAGCGAGCCTTCCTCGTAGACGAGGCAGGGCGCGGTGGACCGACTTGAGCGTCTAGCGTGCGGACGTTCTCCCACAGGCGCATGCAGGTACTCGAAGTCGCGCTTGACCTCGGCCTTGGTGCGCGTAGGCGCCGGCGGTGCTGCAGGATGACGCCCATGGCCGGTCGGGACCTCGAGGTCGCGGGCGATGTCCTTGAGCCGCTTGCGGTCCGGCGGGCATTGGTGATCTTGCGGGAAATGCCGCCGCCGCGGGCGGTGTTCGGCATCAGCACGGAATAGCGGCCGGCGAGCGACAGGTAGGTGGTGAGCGCCGCGCCCTTGTTGCCGCGCTCTTCCTTGGCGACCTGCACGAGCAGGACCTGCCGGCGCTTGATGACTTCCTGGATGCGTGTACTGCTTGCGGCGGCGTCGCGCTCCGAGCGGCGGTCCGGCACTCTCTTCCATGGCGTCTTCGGCGCCGACGGACTCGATGACTTCCTGCTCCTCGTGGGGATCATCGTCGTCATCGTCGTCGTCGCGGCGACGCGGAGCGTCTTCGGAAATCGAATCGATGTGCGCCGCCATTGCCATGGCCGGGGGCGTCGAGCCGTCATCGCTGCCGTCAGCCGCCTCGTCGCCAGCCGGCGCGTCCGCGTCAGCCTTGGCCTTCTTTGCGCGGGGGGGCGCGGGGCTTGCGGGCCTTCTTCGGCTTCTCGGCCGGTGCCTCTTCGGCAGTTTCGGGGATGACTTCGGCGAGGGCTTCAACCGGGGCTTCGTCGGCATGGACCGCACTGTCCTCAACGACGGTCTCCGCGGCCGCGGCTTTCTCGACCGCCGACGGCCGAACGTCGGACTCGGTCTGGTCGGAACTCACCGGCCATTCTTCCGCCGGCGTCTTGGACGCAGGGCCCACAGGTTCGAAATCGTCATCACGACGGTGATCCTCGGCTTCGGCGCGCAGCAGCGCCTGCCGGTCGGCGAGGGGAATCTGGTAGTAATCGGGGTGGATTTCAGCGAATGCCAGGAAGCCGTGGCGGTTGCCGCCGTAATCGACGAAGGCTGCCTGCAGCGACGGTTCGACGCGGGTGACTTTCGCCAGGTAGATATTGCCGCGGATCTGCTTCTTGTGCTGCGATTCGAAGTCGAATTCTTCTATGCGGTTGCCGCGTACGACAACGACGCGCGTCTCCTCAGCGTGAGACGCGTCAATGAGCATCTTGTCTGCCATGTAAATTCTGCTCCTCGGCCATAGGCGCGTGACAATCGCGCTTCATCCTGGGGATGAAGCCGGGAGCGCAGGCGGGTATGACCGATTATTTCAGGTCTCGTGGAGAGCAGTCCGATATCACGCAGAACGCGGCGGGAACCCGGATCACCGGTCCGTTCCTTCAATGCCGCGACTAACGAAATTTCCTGTGACAACGCCCTGTACCAGCGAGAAAGCCAATGTCCAAGATCCCGAGGGATCCAATGAATTTGCCCGGTTTCGGGCGATCGGCGGCAAGCCGCCAGGTCTAGAGCCACAAGGCCGGGCCTCATGACGGAGAAAGCGTGGGGTGAGCACGTGCCGACGGCAGATGATGTCGCAAACATGGCGCCAATCTCAAGTTGCAGATGGCGGCTCCTAGCGACTCTAATCCCGTCTTCGCCTTTCACCTCGATTTCCTTCTATGGTTTATCCTGTCGAATATCAAGAGGTGACGCAAATCCGTCACATTGTTGATCAAGTGGTTGGGCCGGACCGGGGAAGTCATTGATTTTCATAGGAGCGTCATCCGAGCTTGCGCGTGTTTTGCGACAGGACTTGCCATCGTGGCGTCGAATCATGTTGAGCCTCTCCGGTGGGGCATGCTTGGATGAAACCCGGTCGCCCGAAAATGAGCGCAATCATCAGTGAATGGACCAGACGGACCCGACAGCGGAGGCGAGGTGGCGGCAAACTCAGAAAATGCGCGGCAGCGACGTGACATGCTTCGCCGGTCGTTCGGCGTGTTGCTGCTCCTGGTGGCCGCGTTCTTGGGCGGCTCCGCATCTCCAACGGTTTCCCTGGCGCAGGAGGAGGGAAAGCCCCTCATCGCCTACGCCGCCCGCATTGCCGGCGACGATGCACGGACGCGGGTCGTCATCGACTTCGACCGCAAGCCGGAATTCTCGCTGCACTACACGGCCGACCCCAACCGTCTTATCATTGACCTGCCAGACACCGATTTCGGGTTCAAGCCGGCCGATCTTGCGGCGACCGGTCTGTTCGGCGCGATTCGCTATGGTCGAATGGGCGAGGGCGCATCGCGGATCGTCATGACGGTCAAGCGTCCGGTGCGCGCCGTGCTTGCGGAGGTGCGCGAGAATGACCAGGGCGCCGGATTCCGGCTGGTGCTCGACTGCGAGGTCGTGACGACGGAGGCCTTCGTCGAACTCCTCAACAAGCAGAAGTGGACGGGCTCGGAAAAGATCGCCGGCGGCAAGACCGACAGGCTGAACACGGCCCCCGACGTGCCGGCGGCGAGCGGCTTCGTGGTGGCGATCGACGCCGGCCACGGGGGAATAGATGCCGGCGCAAAAGGCACCGTCACCGAGGTTGACGAAAAGGTCATCACACTCGAATTCGCCAAGATTCTCGTCGAACGATTGAACAGGGAGAAAGGCATCTCTGCCTTCCTCGTGCGCGACAAGGACGAATTCATTTCCCTGTCCGAGCGGGTGGTGATCGCCCGGCAGCGCGGCGCGCAACTCTTCGTCTCGCTTCATGCCGACACTCTGCGGCAGAAGGACATCCGCGGCGCGACGATCTACACGATTTCGGACAAGGCCTCCGATGCGCTTGCCGCGAGCCTGGCCGAGCGCGAGAACTTGTCGGACGACATCGCAGGAATCAAGATCGAAGCGGAGTCTTCGGAGGTGACGGACATCCTGCTCGACCTGACACGCCGCGAGACGCAGGCCTTTTCGATCCGGATGGCGGAGACTGTACTGGAGTCCTTCGAGGGGCAGATCGGCCTGATCAACAACCCGCTACGTCATGCCGGATTCCGGGTGCTTCAAGCGCCGGACGTGCCTTCGGTGCTGCTGGAACTCGGTTTTCTCTCCAATCCCAGGGACGAGGCACTGCTGACCGACGAGGCATGGCGCGCCAAGGTTGCCGACCTGCTGACGACGGCGGTCGGACGATATATGGACAGTTCGGGAATCGCGCGCGGCGGCTGAATTCTGGCGTTGCGCTTTGACGCAGGCTGTGGCGGCAATGCTACGATGCGGCCCTATTTTCCTCACATTCGCGCCGGTATGGACGTATCACGCGAAGCGCAAATTCGGTATAGGTCGAATCCGGCTCCAAAGGCAGCGGCGGGCAGCTCCCGCGGAAGAGATACATGATAAGACTGATCGGCTACTTCTTCGGTTTGGGAACCGTGCTCTATCTCGGCGTAGCACTGGTCGTGTCCGCCTATCTTGATGAGGTGACACGCGACCTGCCGGACTACCAGGTGCTGGAGCGCTACTCTCCCCCGGTCATGACGCGCGTGCATGCCGATGACGGATCGCTGATGGCGGAGTATGCGAAGGAGCGCAGGCTCTACCTGCCGATCCAGACCATTCCGGATCGGGTCAAGGCGGCCTTCCTGTCTGCCGAAGACAAGAACTTCTACCAGCACCCGGGCGTGGACTTCCAAGGCCTCATCCGTGCCATCGCGACCAATGTGCAGAACATGGGTTCGGGCCGCCGGCCCGTGGGTGCCTCGACGATCACGCAACAGGTTGCGAAAAACTTCCTGCTTTCGTCCGATCAGACCATCGACCGCAAGGTCAAGGAGGCGATTCTCGCCTTCCGGATCGAGCAGGCCTATTCCAAGGACCGGATTCTCGAACTCTATCTCAACGAGATTTTCTTTGGCCTCAATTCCTATGGCATCGCCAGCGCATCGCTGACCTATTTCAACAAGCCGGTGACGGAACTGACCATTTCCGAGGCAGCCTATCTGGCGGCACTGCCGAAGGCGCCGTCGAACTACAATCCCTTCCGCAATCGGGACGCAGCGCTCGAACGGCGCAACTGGGTCGTGGACCGGATGGTCGAAAATGGCTACGTGACGCAGGAAGATGGCGACAAGGCCAAGAAATCAGATCTCGGCGTCAATCCGAAGAAATCCAATTCCTACCTGTTTGCCTCGGAATATTTCGCCAGCGAAGTGCGTCGTCAGATCGTCGAGAAATATGGCGCGGAAACCCTAAGCGAGGGCGGGCTGTCCGTTCGCACGTCGCTCAACCCGGCGCTACAGCGCTTCGCGCGCAAGGCGTTGCAGGACGGCCTGATAAGCTATGACGAGACCCGTGGCTTCCATGGCCTGATTTCGACCATCGACACAGGGTCGGACTGGGGTGTGCCCCTGTCCAAGATCCAGCCGCTGGCCGACATGCCGGAATGGAAACTGGCCGTCGTGCTCTCCACCGACGAGGAGGGCGTCGATATCGGCATCCGCTCTCCGGTCGATGCCGCAGGCAAGACAGACGCAGCGCGGGAGACCGGGCGTATTCCTGCCAAGGCGATGAAATGGGCCTATCGGTCGGCCTCGCCTGACCGCAAATCCGCGAAAAATCCGACCGGTGTGCTCAATACCGGCGATGTCGTCTATGTCGAGCCGATCGCGGACGAGGCGGGAACCTTTCGCCTTCGCCAGCCGCCCAAGGTGCAGGGCGGGTTTGTGGCGATGGACCCGCATACCGGCCGTGTGCTGGCGATGGTGGGCGGGTTCTCATACAGTCAATCGGAGTTCAACCGCGCGACCCAGGCGATGCGCCAGCCGGGATCCTCGTTCAAACCGTTCGTGTATGCCGCAGCGCTCGACAACGGCTATACGCCGGCGTCGGTCGTGCTGGATGCCCCGATCGAGATCGTCTCTGGCGGCACGGTCTGGAGGCCGCAGAACTATGGCGGCGGCGCGGCTGGCCCATCCACGCTGCGACTTGGCATCGAGAAATCGCGCAACCTGATGACCGTGCGCCTCGCCAACGACATGGGCATGAATGTCGTGGCCGAATATGCCGAGCGCTTCGGGATCTACGACAAGATGATGCCGCTGCTTTCGATGTCTCTCGGCTCGGGCGAGACGACGGTGCTGCGGATGGTGTCGGCCTATTCGGTGCTCGCCAACGGCGGCAAGCAGATCAAGCCGACCCTGATCGACCGAATCCAGGACCGCTACGGCAAGACGATCTTCAAGCACGAGGAAAGCATCTGCCAGGCCTGCAACGCCGATGAATGGACCGAGCAGGACGAACCGGAAGTCGTGGACAATCGCGAACAGGTGCTCGATCCGATGACGGCCTACCAGATCACGTCGATGATGCAGGGCGTGATCACGCGCGGCACGGCCGCGGGCAAGATCAAGCTCGAAAGCGATGTCGCCGGCAAGACCGGCACCACCAATGACGAGAAGGATACCTGGTTCGTCGGCTACACGCCCAACCTCGTCGCCGGCCTCTATATCGGCATGGACGATCCCAAGCCGCTTGGGCGCGGCGCCACCGGCGGCTCGCTGGCCGCTCCGCTGTTCAACGAATTCATGCAGGCGGCGCTCAAGGACCAGAAGCCGGCGAAGTTCATCCTGCCGGAGGGCATGAAACTGATCGCGGTCAATCGCCAGACCGGCATGCAATCCTTCGACGGCGAGGGCGGAACGATCATGGAAGCCTTCAAGCCAGGCACCGGTCCGGCGGACGTGTTCTCAGTGATCGGCGGCGAGGAATTCGCCTCTCCGGAGGAAATCCTCAACTCGTCGCAGCAGGCGAAGGAAGCCGTCGAGGGCGGGCAGGGCGGGCTGTTCTGATCTGCTCGCTCGCAATTCTCCGATCCGTTTGATACTGTCCTGCTCGCCGACTTGCGATGGAGAGAGTGTTTCATGCAGGTATTCGAGGACCACACAGCACTTGAAGAGTTCTGCAAGAGGAACGGCGTCAAAAGCCTCTCTCTCTTCGGGTCTACGTTGAAGGGTACGGCGACGCCAGACAGCGACGTCGATATCCTCGTAGCATTTGACGAAACGGCGACGCCCTCTCTGCTTGATATGGTGCGCATGGAGATCGAGCTTTCGGAACTCATCGGTGGGAGGAAGGTCGACCTTCGTACCGCCAATGATCTCAGTCGTTATTTTCGAGACGAAGTCCTGGCGAGCGCGGTTCTGCAGTATGCCGCTTGATGACGCCGTTCGCCTGCGGCATATCCGCGACGCAATGCGGTCGGCTGAGAAGTTTCTGCAAGGTCGCAGCAGAGAAGACCTGGATAGCGACGAGCAACTTCAATTCGCGCTGGTGCGGGCGATTGAGATTGTCGGAGAGGCTGCATCAAGGCTGAGCCAAGGTTTCCGAGACGACCATCCTGAAATACCGTGGAGTCTGATCATTGCGATGCGGAACCGGCTGATTCACGCCTACTTCGATCTGGACAACGACATCCTTTGGATAACGTCGAGTGTTTCACTGCCAGACTTGGCGCGCAAGATGTCGCCGCTGTTCGGCAAATAGCGGTTCACGGGCGAGAAATCCTTTACATCCCGAATTTCTGATCCTATTGACGGGCCGGTTTCCAAATGGAATGGCAGAATGCGCAACGAAATCGTGAACGTGGTCGATGAAATCAAGCAGGGCGTAACCCTGCTGAGGAGGCATCTTTGACTGGGATCAGGCTGTAAGGCGCCTGGACTGGCTCAACAACAAGTCCGAAGACCCGACGCTCTGGAACGATCCGCAGGAAGCGCAGAAACTGATGCGCGAACGCCAGCAGCTCGACGACGGCATTGCCGGCGTGCGCAAGTTCGAGGCGGAACTGCAGGAAAATATCGACCTCATCGAACTGGGCGAGATGGAAGGCGACCAGGAGATCATCCAGGTCGCGGAGGCATCGCTCAAGACCATGCTGGCGGAAGTGAGCCGGCAGCAGGTCGAAGCCATGCTCTCGGGCGAGGCCGATGGCAACGACACCTATCTCGAAGTCCACTCGGGTGCCGGCGGCACGGAAAGTCAGGACTGGGCCAACATGCTGCTGCGCATGTATACCCGCTGGGCCGAGCGCCAGGGCTACAAGGTCGAGGTGCTGGAAATGCATGACGGCGAAGAAGCCGGCATCAAGTCAGCGACGATCCAGGTCAAAGGCCACAATGCCTATGGCTGGCTGAAGACCGAGTCGGGCGTGCATCGGCTTGTCCGCATCTCGCCCTACGATTCCAACGCGCGGCGGCATACGTCATTCTCGTCGATCTGGGTCTATCCCGTCGTCGACGACTCGATCAACATCGAGATCAACGAGAGCGACTGCCGGATCGATACCTATCGTGCGTCCGGTTCGGGCGGCCAGCATATCAACACGACCGATTCGGCCGTCCGCATCACCCATATCCCCACCGGCATCGCCGTGGCGTGCCAGCAGGAGCGGTCGCAGCACAAGAACAAGGCCAAGGCCTGGGAAATGCTGCGTTCGAGGCTCTATGAAGCCGAACTCGAGAAGCGGGAAGCAGCCGCCAATGCCGAGGCCGCCTCGAAGACGGATATCGGCTGGGGCCACCAGATCCGCTCCTACGTGATGCAGCCGTACCAGATGGTGAAGGACCTGCGCACCGGCGTGGAAAGCTCGGCTCCGTCAGACGTGCTTGACGGCGACATCAGTCAGTTCATGGAAGCCGCGCTGGCGCACCGTATCAGCGGCAAGGCGGATGCGGTGACCGACGACCTGACGTAAAACGTCCCGCTTCGGCGACGAACGGGATGGTCATTTTCTTGCCAAAAGATGCTTGTCTTTTCCGGACGGATTGAATAACAAGCGCGAAGAATTGCTGTTCGGGTCCGCGTCATGGTGGTCCGGATGGTCGGCGAAGGGGTATAGCTCAGTTGGTAGAGCGGCGGTCTCCAAAACCGCAGGTCGTAAGTTCGAGCCTTACTGCCCCTGCCATTCGTCTCCACCTGTTTAGGGCCAATCGGTTTCCGCTCGGCCTCAGGCAATGGAAAAAAGCTTCGTTTGCTCTTGTGAAAAGGGGAATCGGAGTTTATGTAAGGCAAAAATCAGACACGCGGTGCGTGGGGCTGGCAGTGTCAGCTTTGCGTGCCGAAATGGCGTGAGCAGTCAATGGCATCGAAAACTAATCCGTTTACGTTTCTGCAGCAGGTTCGCTCTGAGACGTCAAAAGTGACTTGGCCCACGCGGCGCGAGACAATGATCTCCACCGCGATGGTGTTCATCATGGCGGGTCTGGCTGCTACATTTTTCTTCTTGGCCGACATGGCGATGGGTTGGGCGATTGGCCTGATCCTCAATGTCGGTCTCTGATAGGGCGGAGACGAACATGGCTGCGCGCTGGTACATCGTCCACGCTTATTCGAATTTCGAGAAGAAGGTTGCCGAGTCGATCGAGGAGAAGGCACGCCAGAAGGGCTTGAGCCATCTGTTCGAGAAGATCGTGGTGCCGACCGAGAAGGTTGTCGAAATCCGCCGCGGCCGCAAGGTCGACAGCGAGCGGAAGTTCTTTCCCGGCTATGTGATGGTGCGGGCCAACCTGACGGACGAAGCCTATCACCTGATCAAGAATACGCCGAAGGTGACGGGTTTCCTCGGTTCGGAATCCCGGCCTGTGCCGATTCCCGATATCGAGGCCGAGCGCATCCTCAATCAGGTGCAGGACGGCGTCGAGCATCCGAAGCCGTCGGTGTCCTTTGAGATCGGCGAGCAGGTACGCGTTGCCGATGGCCCGTTCGCATCGTTCAATGGCATCGTCCAGGATGTCGACGAAGAGCGCTCCCGCCTCAAGGTCGAGGTGTCGATCTTCGGCCGCGCCACTCCGGTGGAGCTTGAATACAGTCAGGTCGAAAAGGTCTGACAAGGCTTGGCGGCAGGATCTGCCGCCATTTCCGCGTGGAAGGCATGGGACTTAGCCGGACCCGTCAAATGCCGCACCACGCAACCGCAGCCGCCGGTGTGAAGACATTGGCATTCGAGCCGGGCAACCGGCTTTCACCGGTTCCGGACCACGATGCGCGGCATCGCGGCGAGGGATCGATTTGAAAAGGCAGAGAAATGGCTAAGAAGATAGCAGGCCAGCTCAAGCTGCAGGTCAAGGCTGGATCGGCGAACCCGTCCCCGCCGATCGGACCGGCGCTTGGTCAGCGTGGCATCAACATCATGGAATTCTGCAAGTCGTTCAATGCAGCGACGCAGGAAATGGAAAAGGGTATGCCGATCCCGGTCGTCATTACCTACTATCAGGACAAGTCCTTCACCTTCGCGATGAAGCAGCCGCCGGTCAGCTACTTCCTCAAGAAGGAAGCAAAGATCACCTCCGGCTCCAAGACTCCGGGCAAGGGTGCTTCCGCTGGCAAGCTCACCAAGGCTCAGATCCAGTCGATCGCCGAAGCCAAGATGAAGGATCTCAATGCCGCCGATATCGAAGGCGCAATGGCCATGATCGAGGGCTCCGCCCGCGCCATGGGCCTGACGGTAGAGGGTTGATCGACATGCCGAAGATCGCAAAGCGCATCCAGAAGATCAACGAAGGCGTCGACCCCAACAAGGCCTACGCTCTCGACGAAGCCATCAAGATGGTCAAGGAACGGGCTGTCGCCAAGTTCGACGAAACCATCGAGATTGCCATGAACCTCGGCGTCGATCCGCGCCACGCCGACCAGATGGTCCGCGGCGTGGTCAACCTGCCGAACGGCACGGGCAAGAATGTCCGCGTCGCCGTCTTCGCACGTGGCGCCAAGGCTGACGAAGCCACCGCCGCCGGTGCCGACATCGTCGGTGCGGAAGACCTGCTCGAGATCGTCATGGGCGGCAAGATCGATTTCGATCGCTGCATCGCCACCCCTGACATGATGCCGCTCGTCGGTCGCCTCGGCAAGGTCCTCGGCCCGCGCGGCATGATGCCGAACCCGAAGGTCGGCACGGTCACCGTCGACGTCGCCGGAGCCGTCAAGGCATCCAAGGGCGGCGCCGTCGAGTTCCGCGTCGAGAAGGCCGGTATCGTTCATGGCGGCATCGGCAAGGCATCCTTCGCCGCCGACGCCCTGGAAGCCAACATCAAGGCGTTTGCGGACGCCGTGATCAAGGCCAAGCCGGCTGGCGCCAAGGGCAACTATCTCAAGAAGATCGCCATCTCGTCGACGCAGGGCGCCGGCGTTAAGGTCGATCCGGCCACGATTTCGGCCTGATCCAAGTTTATCGGGAGCCTCGACGAGAGGCTTCCGTACATGATTTCCCGGCGTAACACCCGGGAAAATGACGGGGTACCCCGTCATTCCTGTCCGAGATTGCAGGTGGTTAGACCTTAATCACTTAGCCTGCATGAGACGGGTGAGTACCGGTTTCCGCGGATGAATATCCGCAAAGAACGGTTCGAACCTAGGATGCCTTGTGTTGTCACGTAAGTGGGACGCGAGGGGGCAGGATCCTCGAGCGTCGCTTGGGATCACATCCCATGCGGCAAAAGGCAACCCGGCAGGGTCCGCATTTCAGCGGTCCTGTCAATTGGAGTGAGACAGTGGATAGAGCGGAAAAACGCGAATTCGTCTCCGAACTGAACGAGGTCTTCAAGGCTTCGGGCTCAGTCGTCGTGGCGAGCTATTCCGGCGTCACGGTCGCGCAGATGAACGATCTTCGTTCCAAGATGCGCGCATCCGGCGGCACCGTTAAAGTCGCGAAGAACCGCCTGGCCAAGATCGCTCTTCAGGGCACGGAGTCTGAAAAGATCAACAATCTTTTCAAGGGTCAGACGCTCATCTGCTACGCAGATGATCCGATGACGGCTCCGAAGATCGCCTCTGACTTTGCCAAGACCAACGACAAGCTGGTCATCATCGGCGGAGCCATGGGCTCGACTTCTCTTGATGCCGAAGGTGTCAAGGCACTGGCAACACTTCCGTCGCTGGACGAACTGCGTGCAAGGCTTGTGGGTATGATTCAGACCCCCGCTACCCGCATCGCAGGTGTCGTTCAGGCGCCGGCAGCTCAGCTGGCTCGCCTTTTCTCGGCATATGCCACGAAGGACGAAGCCGCATAAGGCGGTACTTCGCTGTCAGAATAAAAACTCAAGTTCGAACCTAGATAAGGAATACAAAAATGGCTGATCTCGCAAAGATCGTTGAAGACCTCTCGGCCCTGACCGTTCTGGAAGCGGCTGAACTTTCCAAGCTTCTCGAAGAGAAGTGGGGCGTTTCCGCTGCTGCTCCGGTTGCTGTCGCTGCTGCTGGCGGCGCTGCTCCGGCTGCTGTGGTTGAAGAAAAGACCGAATTCGACGTCATTCTCGTCGAAGCTGGCGCCAACAAGATCAACGTGATCAAGGAAGTGCGCGCCATCACCGGTCTCGGCCTCAAGGAAGCCAAGGACCTCGTCGATGGCGCTCCCAAGCCGGTCAAGGAACAGGTCAACAAGGCTGAGTCCGAAGACATCAAGAAGAAGCTTGAAGCTGCTGGCGCCAAGGTCGAGCTCAAGTAATTCTTGCGAATTGCAGGCGGGGGGAGATCACGTTTTCGTGGTCTCCCACTGTCTGTTTCTAGAGCACCTGTTACCCAAGCGCCTGGAAATCAGGCTCTTGGGTAATGGGTTCTTCAAGAGGATGGTTCCCACCCGAGCGATTTGGCAATCCGGCCGCTCGCCAGGATGTGGGAACGAGATTGAACGACCCATTGTCGACGGAGCCGCCTGGCCAGCGTGTTCCGTCCGTTGCAGGCCCGGATGCAGATTGATAAGGAGCGACGATGGCTCAGACCCTTTCGTTTAATGGTCGCAGGCGCGTACGCAAGTTTTTTGGAAAAATCCCCGAAGTCGCCGAAATGCCGAACCTCATCGAGGTTCAGAAGGCGTCGTACGACCAGTTCCTCATGGTCAAGGAGCCCGAAGGCGGTCGTCCTGACGAGGGACTTAACGCGGTGTTCAAGTCCGTGTTCCCGATCACCGACTTCTCGGGCGCCGCGATGCTCGAATTCGTCAACTACGAGTTCGAGCCGCCGAAGTTCGACGTCGACGAATGCCGTCAGCGCGACCTGACCTATGCAGCGCCGCTCAAGGTGACGCTGCGCCTCATCGTGTTCGACATCGACGAGGATACAGGCTCGAAGTCGATCAAGGACATCAAGGAACAGTCGGTCTACATGGGCGACATGCCGCTCATGACCAACAACGGCACCTTCATCGTCAACGGCACCGAGCGCGTCATCGTCTCGCAGATGCACCGGTCGCCGGGCGTCTTCTTTGACCATGACAAGGGCAAGAGCCACTCATCGGGCAAGCTGCTGTTCGCTGCCCGCGTGATCCCGTATCGCGGTTCCTGGCTGGACATCGAGTTCGACGCCAAGGACATCGTGCATGCCCGTATCGACCGTCGCCGCAAGATTCCGGTGTCGTCGCTGCTGATGGCGCTCGGGATGGACGGCGAAGACATTCTGTCGACCTTCTACACCCACTCGATCTATCATCGCGACGGCAAGGGATGGCGCGTTCCGTTCCAGCCTGACTCTATGAAGGGCCAGAAGGTCATCACCGACCTCATCGACGCCGACTCCGGCGAAGTGGTGGTCGAGGCCGGCAAGAAGCTGACGCCGCGCTTGCTGCGTACGCTGTCCGAAAAGGGCCTCAAGGCGCTGCGCGCCACCGACGACGAACTCTACGGCAACTACCTCGCCGAAGACATCGTCAACCCGGCGACCGGCGAGATCTATCTCGAAGCCGGCGACGAAATCGACGAAAAGACCCTGCCGGTCATTCTCGATGCCGGTTTCGACGAGATCCCGGTTCTCGACATCGACCATATCAACATCGGCGCCTATATCCGCAACACGCTGGCGGTCGACAAGAACGAGAACCGCCAGGACGCGCTGTTCGATATCTACCGCGTCATGCGTCCGGGTGAACCGCCGACGATGGAATCGGCGGAAGCCATGTTCCAGTCGCTGTTCTTCGATGCCGAGCGCTACGACCTTTCGGCCGTCGGCCGCGTCAAGATGAACATGCGTCTCGACCTCGACGTCGCCGACACTGTCCGCGTGCTGCGCAAGGATGACATCCTGGCCGTGGTCCGGATGCTGGTCGACCTGCGCGACGGCAAGGGCGAGATCGACGACATCGACAACCTCGGCAACCGCCGTGTTCGTTCGGTCGGCGAATTGATGGAAAATCAGTATCGTCTCGGCCTGCTCCGCATGGAGCGTGCGATCAAGGAACGGATGTCCTCGATCGAGATCGATACGGTCATGCCGCAGGATCTGATCAACGCGAAGCCGGCTGCTGCCGCGGTTCGCGAATTCTTCGGTTCCTCGCAGCTCTCGCAGTTCATGGACCAGGTCAACCCGCTCTCGGAAATCACCCACAAGCGCCGTCTCTCGGCCCTTGGACCGGGTGGTCTGACCCGCGAGCGCGCCGGCTTCGAAGTCCGCGACGTGCATCCGACCCACTATGGCCGTATCTGCCCGATCGAGACTCCGGAAGGCCCGAATATCGGTCTGATCAACTCTCTGGCGACCTTCGCACGCGTCAACAAGTACGGCTTCATCGAAAGCCCGTACCGCAAGATCGTCGATGGCAAGCTGACCAGCGAGGTGATCTACCTCTCGGCCATGGAAGAAGCGAAGTATTACATCGCCCAGGCCAATTCGGTCATGAACGAAGACGCGACCTTCGGCGAAGAGTTCGTCGTCTGCCGTCATGCCGGCGACGTCATGCTCGCCCCGCGCGACAACATCAACCTCATGGACGTTTCGCCGAAGCAGGTCGTTTCGGTCGCAGCGGCGCTCATTCCGTTCCTCGAGAACGATGACGCCAACCGCGCGCTCATGGGTTCGAACATGCAGCGTCAGGCCGTGCCGCTGCTGCGCGCCGAAGCACCGTTCGTCGGTACCGGCATGGAGCCCGTGGTCGCTCGCGACTCCGGTGCCGCCATCGGTGCCCGTCGTGGCGGTGTCGTCGACCAGGTCGACGCGACGCGTATCGTTATCCGCGCGACAGAAGATCTCGATCCGGGAAAGTCCGGCGTCGATATCTACCGTCTCCAGAAGTACCAGCGTTCCAACCAGAACACCTGCATCAACCAGCGTCCGCTGGTCACCGTGGGCGACATCCTCAACAAGGGCGACATCATTGCCGACGGTCCGTCCACGGACCTTGGCGATCTGGCACTCGGCCGCAACGCGCTCGTCGCGTTCATGCCGTGGAACGGCTACAACTTCGAAGACTCGATCCTGCTTTCCGAGCGTATCGTGCGGAGGACGTGTTCACCTCCATCCACATCGAGGAATTCGAGGTGATGGCCCGCGACACCAAGCTCGGTCCGGAGGAAATCACGCGCGACATTCCGAACGTTTCGGAAGAGGCGCTGAAGAACCTCGACGAAGCCGGCATCGTCTATATCGGCGCCGAAGTGACGCCGGCGACATCCTCGTCGGCAAGATCACGCCGAAGGGCGAAAGCCCGATGACGCCGGAAGAAAAGCTCCTGCGCGCCATCTTCGGCGAGAAGGCCTCCGACGTTCGCGACACGTCGCATGCGCGTGCCCCCGGGCGACGCTATGGCACAGTCGTGGAGGTCCGTGTGTTCAACCGCCACGGCGTGGAGAAGGACGAGCGTGCGATGGCGATCGAGCGCGAGGAAATCGAGCGTCTGGCCAAGGACCGCGACGACGAGCAGGCGATCCTGGACCGCAACGTCTATGCGCCGTCTCGCCGAGATGCTGGCGGCCAGGTGGCGATCGCCGGTCCGAAGGGCTTCAAGAAGGGCACCAAGCTCACGCCAGCGGTGCTTCGACGACTATCCGCGGTCGCAGTGGTGGCATGTTCGCCGTCGAGCGACGACAAGCTGATGGCCGAGACGGAGCGCCTGCGCGGCCAGTACGAGGAGTCGCAAGCGCGCTCGAACAGCGCTTCATCGACAAGGTCGAGAAGCTGCAGCGCGGCGACGAACTGCCGCCGGGCGTGATGAAGATGGTCAAGGTCTTCGTCGCCGTGAAGCGCAAGATCCAGCCGGGCGACAAGATGGCCGGCCGTCACGGCAACAAGGGTGTCGTGTCGCCGGATCGTGCCGATCGAGGACATGCCGTTCCTCGAGGACGGCACCACGGTCGACATCGTGCTGAACCCGCTGGGCGTGCCCTCGCGCATGAATGTCGGGCAGATCCTCGAGACGCATCTGGGCTGGGCCTGCGCCGGCGTTGGCCGGAAGATCGACGCCATGCTCGAGGCGTATCAGCAGAAGGGCGACCTCGAAGCCGCTGAAGGAAGGACCTGATCGGCTCCCTCTTCGCCGGTGACAAGGTCGATCACCGACCTCGACGACGACGGCATTGCGCGCCTTGGCGAGCAACCTGACGAAGGGCGTCCCGATCGCAACGCCGGTCTTCGACGGCGCCAAGGAGAAGCCGACATCGACGAGATGCTGGAGCGGGCAGGGCTGCGACAGCTCGGGCCAGTCGACCGTCTATGACGGCCGCACCGGCGAGACGTTCGAGCGCAAGGTGACCGTGGGCTACATCTACATGCTCAAGCTTCACCACCTGGTCGACGACAAGATCCACGCGCGTTCGATCGGTCCGTACTCGCTCGTTACCCAGCAGCCGCTGGGCGGCAAGGCGCAGTTCGGCGGACAGCGCTTCGGCGAAATGGAGGTGTGGGCGCTCGAAGCGTACGGCGCGGCGTACACGCTGCAGGAAATGCTGACGTCAAGTCGGACGACGTGGCGGGCCGCACCAAGGTCTACGAGGCGATCGTCCGCGGCGACGACACCTTCGAGGCCGGTATCCCGGAGAGCTTCAACGTGCTGGTCAAGGAAATGCGGTCGCTCGGTCTCAATGTCGAACTCGACATGTCCGAGCCGCCGGAAGAAGACCCCGGCGAAGCCGAGAGGCGAGCTCATGGCTCCGTCAGCAGGCAGCGGAATAACGACGGCCGCCTGCGTAACCCCAATTCCTTCGTGACGGTACCGGGCGTGACCCGCCCGGACCGTCCGAACCGAGGAGAATAGCATCCGAGGAGACCATCATGCACCACGATCATGGACCCCTTCAATCCGCAGGTTCCGGCGCAGATGTTCGATCAGATCCGAAGATCAACGATCGCGAGCCCCGAGAAGATCCTCAGCTGGTCCTACGGCGAGATCAAGAAGCCGGAGACCATCAACTACCGTACGTTCAAGCCCGAGCGTGACGGTCTGTTCTGCGCGCGCATCTTTCGGCCCGATCAAGGACTACGAGTGCCTGTGCGGCAAGTACAAGCGCATGAAGTACAAGGGCATCATCTGCGAGAAGTGCGGCGTCGAAGTCACCCTGCAGCCGCGTGCGCCGGGAGCGCATGGGCCATATCGAGCTGGCCGCGCCCGTTGCGCATATCTGGTTCCTGAAGTCGCTGCCGTCGCCGCATCGCGCCTGCTGCTCGACATGACGCTGAAGGATATCGAGCGCGATCCTGTATTTCGAGATACTACGTCGTCCTCGAGCCGGGTCTGACCGCGCTCAAGCAGACCATGCTCTGCTGAGGAAGAGTACATCGACGCTCAGGACGAGTACGGCCAGGACAGCTTCACCGCCATGATCGGCGCCGAGGCCATCCGCGAGATGCTGGCTCGCTCGACCTCGAGAAGATCGCCGCGGACCTGCGCGCGAGATTGCCGAGGCAACGACTCGGAGCTCAAGCAGAAGAAGCTGGCCAAGCGCCTGAAGATCGTCGAGAGCTTCATCGACTCCGGCAACAAGCCGGAGTGGATGATCATGACGGTCGTTCCGGTCATTCCGCCGGACCTGCGCCCGCTGGTGCCGCTGGACGGCGGCCGCTTCGCGACGTCCGACCTCAACGACCTCTACCGCCGCGTCATCAACCGCAACAACCGCCTGAAGCGCCTGATCGAGCTGCGCGCGCCCGGCATCATCATCCGCAACGAAAAGCGCATGCTGCAGGAAGCCGTGGACGCGCTGTTCGATAACGGCCGCCGCGGCCGCGTCATCACGGGCGCCAACAAGCGTCCGCTGAAGTCGCTCGCCGACATGCTCAAGGGCAAGCAGGGCCGCTTCCGCCAGAACCTGCTCGGCAAGCGCGTCGACTATTCCGGCCGTTCGGTCATCGTGACCGGTCCGGAGCTGAAGCTGCACCAGTGCGGCCTGCCGAAGAAGATGGCGCTCGAGCTGTTCAAGCCGTTCATCTATGCCCGCCTTGACGCCAAGGGTTTCTCCTCGACCGTCAAGCAGGCCAAGAAGCTGGTCGAGAAGGAAAAGCCGGAAGTCTGGGATATCCTCGACGAGGTCATCCGCGAGCATCCGGTTCTGCTCAACCGCGCGCCGACGCTGCACCGCCTGGGGATCCAGGCCTTCGAACCCATCCTGGTCGAAGGCAAGGCGATCCAGCTGCATCCGCTGGTCTGCACCGCCTTCAACGCCGACTTCGACGGCGACCAGATGGCCGTTCACGTGCCGCTGTCGCTCGAAGCCCAGCTCGAAGCCCGCGTGCTGATGATGTCGACCAACAACATCCTGCATCCGGCGAACGGCGCTCCGATCATCGTTCCGTCGCAGGACATGGTGCTCGGCCTCTATTACCTCTCGATCGTGGCCGAGAACGAGCCGGGCCAGGGCATGGTGTTCTCCGACATGGGCGAGCTGCAGCATGCGCTCGAAACCAAGACGGTGACTCTCCACACCAAGATCAAGGGCCGCTACAAGACCGTCGACGCCGAAGGCAAGCCGGTGTCGAAGATCTATGAGACCACACCCGGCCGTATGATCGTCGGCGAACTGCTGCCGAAGAACCCGATGGTCCCCTTCGATGTCTGCAACCAGGAACTGACCAAGAAGAACATCTCCAAGATGATCGACACGGTCTACCGCCATTGCGGCCAGAAGGACACGGTCATCTTCTGCGACCGCATCATGCAGCTCGGCTTCTCCCATGCCTGCCGCGCCGGTATTTCGTTCGGCAAGGACGACATGGTCATTCCGGCCGCCAAGTACACGATCGTCGACGAGACCGAGAACCTGGTCAAGGAATACGAGCAGCAGTACAATGACGGTCTGATCACCCAGGGCGAGAAGTACAACAAGGTCGTCGACGCCTGGGGCAAGGCCACCGAAAAGGTCGCCGAGCACATGATGGCGCGTCTGAAGGCTGTCGAATTCACGGCTGACGGTCGTCAGAAGCAGATGAACTCGATCTACATGATGAGCCATTCGGGCGCGCGTGGTTCTCCCAAGCAGATGTCCCAGCTCGGCGGCATGCGCGGCCTGATGGCCAAGCCTGACGGCTCGATCATCGAGACCCCGATCACGTCGAACTTCAAGGAAGGCCTGACCGTCAACGAGTACTTCAACTCGACGCACGGTGCCCGAAAGGGTCTCGCAGACACCGCCCTGAAGACCGCGAACTCGGGCTACCTGACCCGCCGTCTTGTCGACGTGGCGCAGGATTGCATCGTGACGCATGTCGATTGCGGCACCGAGAGCGGCCTGACCATGACGGCAATCGTCGACGCCGGCCAGGTCGTGGCATCGATCGGTACGCGTATCCTCGGCCGCACGGCCCTCGACGACATCGACAACCCGGTCACCGGCGAACGTATCGTCGACGCCGGGGTCATGATCGACGAGGCCAATGTCATCGACATCGAGAAGGCTGGCATCCAGTCGGTCCGCATTCGTTCGGCCCTGACCTGCGAAATCCGTACCGGCGTCTGCGGCGTTTGCTACGGTCGCGACCTGGCACGCGGCACACCCGTCAACATGGGTGAAGCCGTGGGCGTCATCGCGGCGCAGTCGATCGGCGAGCCGGGCACCCAGCTCACGATGCGCACCTTCCACCTTGGCGGAACTGCCACCGTGGTCGACAGCTCCTTCCTCGAAGCGTCGTATGAAGGCACTGTGCAGATCAAGAACCGCAACATGCTGCGCAACTCCGATGGCAACCTGGTTGCCATGGGACGTAACCTGGCGGTCCAGATCCTTGACGAGCGCGGCGTGGAACGTTCCTCGCAGCGTGTCGCCTATGGTTCCAAGATCCTGGTGGACGAGGGCGACAAGGTGAAGCGCGGCCAGCGTCTGGCGGAGTGGGATCCCTACACCCGCCCGATCCTGACGGAAGTGACCGGTCGCGTCGAATTCGAAGACGTGGTCGACGGTCTGTCGGTCACGGAATCGACCGACGAATCGACCGGCATCACCAAGCGTCAGGTCATCGACTGGCGCTCGACGCCGCGCGGCTCCGACCTCAAGCCGGCGATCGTCATCAAGGACGAGTCCGGCAATGTGCTGAAGCTGAGCCGTGGCGGCGATGCCCGCTACTTCCTCTCGGTCGAAGCGATCCTGTCGGTCGAACCGGGCACGAAGATCAGCCAGGGCGACGTTCTTGCGCGTTCGCCGATGGAAAGCGCCAAGACCAAGGACATCACCGGTGGTCTGCCGCGCGTTGCCGAGCTCTTCGAAGCGCGGCGTCCGAAGGACCATGCCATCATCGCCGAGATCGATGGTACGATCCGCCTGGGCCGCGACTACAAGAACAAGCGTCGCGTCACGATCGAACCCGCAGAAGACGGTGTCGACCCGGTCGAATACCTGATCCCGAAGGGCAAGCCCTTCCATCTTCAGGACGGTGACTATATCGAAAAGGGCGACTACATCCTCGACGGCAATCCTGCGCCGCATGACATCCTGGCAATCAAGGGCGTGGAGGCTCTCGCTTCCTATCTCGTGAATGAAATCCAGGAAGTCTACCGTCTGCAGGGCGTGTTGATCAACGACAAGCACATCGAGGTGATCGTTCGCCAGATGCTGCAGAAGGTCGAGATCACCGAGCAGGGCGATTCCGGCTACATCACGGGCGACAATGTCGACCGGATCGAGCTGGAGGAAGTCAACGAGCGGCTGATCGAGGAAGGCAAGAAGCCTGCCTATGGCGAGCCGGTTCTCCTCGGCATCACCAAGGCCTCGCTGCAGACCCCGTCGTTCATTTCGGCTGCGTCGTTCCAGGAAACCACCAAGGTTCTCACGGAAGCCGCGATTGCCGGCAAGCGCGACACGCTGCAGGGCCTCAAGGAAAACGTCATCGTCGGTCGCCTGATCCCGGCCGGTACCGGTGGTACCATGACGCAGATCCGTCGCATCGCCATGGCGCGCGACGATATGATCCTCGAGGAGCGCAAGCGCGGTTCGGGGGCAAGCGACGCAACTCCGATGCTGCAGAACCTGGCCTCGGACGAACAGGTTCCGGCCGGCGAGTGATCGCAACCAGAACGGACAGATGCAGCCGCCGGGAGAAATCCCGGCGGCTTTTTCATGCGCGGCGCGGGGCGAGGCCGGTGATGATAGTGGGTGTCCCGACGTTCGGGCGCCGGGGTCTTGCAAGCCACTCCCTGTGCGAGCATTCTACTCATGGTTCGCGTGAGCGCGGCATCCGGCAACAGAAGCAAGGACGTCGGACTTGGCTATCGACAGTGCCAGCCTGGAGCGAAGGATTGTTGAACTGGGGGAGGTCGCGGATCTGGCCGGGCAGGGGCGACTGCCCTGGCTGGATTTCACCCGGGCATTGGTCGATGTCGTGCCGGGGTCGCTGGGTTCACTCACCGTCAGCCATTCCGATGCATCGCGGACATTTCTTGCACCGGTCGGATACGAGCCGGAGGTCCTGCAGTCCTACAGTGAGCATTTTGCGGCACTCAATCCGTGGAATGACTTCTGGGCAAAGGCCGCACCCGGACGGGTCCAGATATCCTCTCACGCGGCGCCATCGCTTCGCTACCGGAAGACCGAGTTCTACGAGGATTGGCTCATGCGACTCGATGGCAGAGCCGACGGCATCGGCATCAAGATGCCGACAACCGATGGCGACGTACTTCCATCCTTCTGCATCTGCCCGACACGGGACTGGAGAAGGCCGAGGCAATCTATCGACACATCCTGAACGGCGTCAGCGCTTCGGTGGCACGCGCCATTTCAATCAACCTGATGCTCCAGACAATGGGCGAGAGGGTCGCAGCCGCTGCGGCATTGGTCGACCGTTTGCCGGACGTCGCCCTCGTCATCGATACCTCCATGAAGATCGTCGATGCCAACGCTGCCGCGGAGGCCTGTCTTCGCGCCGGCGACCTGATCGGAATCCGCGGTTCCAAACTCGTCATGGCCGAAAAGTGGGCGCAAGACTGGATCAAGGCGTCGTTTCAACAAATAGCGCTCTGCACGTCTCTGCGTGACGATCGTATGATCGTGCAGACGGAAGACGGGATTTTCAGGCTGTCGCTTTTCGCAATTCCCGCCAGTGCGTTGGCGGGCCAGACCAGCCTGCTGCAGAAGAAGCTCTGCCTGCTGTTGATCCGCGATCTCGGCCGCCGTTCCGAGACGGCGCCGAACCTGCTCGCCACACATTATCATCTCTCAGCGGCTGAGATCCGGATGTGCGCCGAACTTGCCGGGGGGAGCACGATCAAGGACGCAGCCGACCGCCTCGGCATCGCGTGGGAAACCGCCCGTCACAGGTTGAAGCAGATATTCCAGAAGACGGGGACGAACCGACAGTCCGAACTGGTGGCTCTCCTGCTGCGGATCGGCTGAGCTATACGGGTGAGATTCAGCCGAACCGGATGATCGCGACTTCGCCTTCGAGAGCGCCCTGATAGGCCGAGGCATGCGGCTCTTCATCCGGCGCGCCCATCAGCATGCCGATCTGGTCGAGATCGGCTTCGGAGAAGCCTTCCTCTGTCAGGGCATTGAGCGCGTCCCGAACGGCCGTGTCGTCATCAGGGGCGCGAAGCATGATATGGATGTCGATCCCCTCGTCACCGCCCTCCTGGTAGGCCTTGCCGATGATGATGAAGACGAAGCCGTCTTTCGGCGTGTTGTCGTTGACCGGGTCTTCCATGAAGTCTGATGTCTTTCTGCCGGCAGGCGATTCCTTGAGGCGATCCGAATCCGGGGATTCCTCGATTCTGAGTCGGGCCATGGGCCCCGTAAGACAGGCGATACTGCATGGCTGATCTGCGATACGAGTATTCCGGGCGCCTCGACTGGACGTTAATATGGCAACCAGCGCTTCGCAAGTGCAACAAATGGCCCCAAACAGGCTTTCGGATGGCCGCCGGGCCGTGAACCCCAAGGGCTTCAGGCAAAAAAAGCCGTGGTGCTCTTGACTGATGTGGGGGAAGTGAGTAGTACCCGCGGCATCAGAGCCGATGTGGGGCTGGCTGTTTCGGGACGACTCGTCCTGAACTTCGTCCCAAACAAGGTTCAGCAAAGCACGTTGATACGAGATTGCTGCACGCATGACGCTCCCTACCGGGAGGGTCCTCTGCTTTTTCGGGTCATTCGCCAATTGGTGAATCGGTCCGTTTTTCGCGCATGACTTCAGCTTGCTCGGCCGGAGACGGCAAGTTCGAGTGCCCCGAAAGGGTATGGAAAACAGAATTAAAGGGATGGGTATATGCCTACCGTAAACCAGCTGATCCGCAAGCCGCGTCAGGCACAGGTCAAGCGCAACAAGGTGCCGGCTCTGCAGGAAAATCCGCAGAAGCGCGGCGTCTGCACCCGCGTCTACACGACGACCCCGAAGAAGCCGAACTCGGCGCTTCGTAAGGTTGCCAAGATCCGCCTCGTCAACGGCTTCGAAGTCATCGGCTACATCCCTGGCGAAGGTCACAACCTGCAGGAACACTCCGTGGTCATGATCCGCGGCGGCCGCGTCAAGGACTTGCCGGGCGTGCGCTACCACATCATTCGCGGCGTTCTCGACACCCAGGGCGTCAAGAACCGCAAGCAGCGCCGTTCCAAGTACGGTGCGAAGCGTCCGAAGTAATTCGGTCCAACGAGTTAAGGCGCTGCGCGAGGTTCTCCGCGTGGTGAGCGCCGTAGAGATGAAGAGACGAGAGATATGTCCAGACGTCACAAAGCAGAAAAGCGCGAGATCAACCCCGATCCGAAGTTCGGTGACCTGATCGTCACGAAGTTCATGAATGCCATCATGTATGACGGCAAGAAGTCGGTTGCGGAAACCATCGTCTATGGCGCGTTCGACGCTGCCCAGGCGAAGGCCAAGGCCGAGCCGATCGGTCTGTTCCACACTGCGCTCGACAACATCGCGCCGCATGTCGAAGTCCGCTCGCGCCGCGTCGGCGGTGCGACCTACCAGGTACCCGTCGATGTCCGTCCGGAGCGCCGCCAGGCGCTCGCCATCCGCTGGCTGATCATTGCTGCCCGCAAGCGCAATGAAACGACCATGGTTGAGCGGCTCTGCGGCGAAATCCTCGATGCGTCCAACAACCGCGGATCTGCTGTGAAGAAGCGCGAAGACACGCACAAGATGGCGGAAGCCAACCGCGCGTTCTCGCACTATCGCTGGTAATCTCGAAGGAAAGGCAAGCTACCATGGCTCGCGAATATAAAATCGAAGACTACCGCAATTTCGGTATCATGGCGCATATCGACGCCGGCAAGACCACCACGACCGAGCGCGTGCTCTACTATACCGGCAAGTCCCACAAGATCGGCGAAGTCCATGACGGCGCCGCCACGATGGACTGGATGGAGCAGGAGCAGGAACGCGGCATCACCATCACGTCGGCTGCGACCACCACCTACTGGAAGGGCCGTGACGGCAAGACCCGCCGCTTCAACATCATCGACACCCCAGGACACGTCGACTTCACCATCGAAGTCGAGCGTTCGCTGCGCGTTCTCGACGGTGCCGTCGCGCTTCTCGACGCCAATGCCGGTGTCGAGCCGCAGACCGAGACCGTCTGGCGCCAGGCTGACAAGTACAATGTCCCGCGGATGATCTTCTGCAACAAGATGGACAAGACCGGCGCCGATTTCTATCGCTCGGTCGAGATGATCAAGAGCCGCCTCGGTGCCACCGCCGTGGTTTGCCAGCTGCCGATCGGCGCTGAAAACGAATTCAAGGGCGTCGTCGACCTGATCGAAATGAATGCCCTCGTCTGGCGCGATGAATCGCTTGGCGCCCAGTGGGACGTCGTCGAGATCCCTGATGATCTCAAGGATGCTGCTGTCGAATGGCGCGAGAAGATGATCGAACAGGTCGTCGAAATCGATGAAGCCGCGACCGAAGCCTACCTGGAAGGCAACATGCCTGACAACGACCAGATCCGCGCGCTCATCCGTCGCGGCACGATCGATGTCAAGTTCTTCCCGATGTTCTGTGGCTCGGCCTTCAAGAACAAGGGCGTTCAGCCGCTTCTCGACGCTGTCGTCGACTTCCTGCCGTCGCCTGCAGACATTCCGGCCATCAAGGGCATCGACTTCAAGACCGAAGCCGAAGTCGAGCGTCATGCCGATGACAGCGAGCCGCTGTCGATGCTGGCCTTCAAGATCATGAACGACCCGTTCGTTGGTTCGCTCACGTTCTGCCGCATCTATTCGGGCAAGCTCGAAAAGGGCACTTCGGTGCTCAACACGGTCAAGGACAAGCGCGAGCGCGTCGGCCGCATGCTGCAGATGCATTCCAACAGCCGCGAAGACATCGATGAAGCCTTTGCGGGCGATATCGTCGCCCTGGCCGGCCTCAAGGATGCCACGACCGGCGATACGCTCTGCGATCCGCTGAAGCCCGTTATTCTCGAGCGCATGGAATTCCCCGAGCCGGTCATCCAGATCGCGATCGAGCCGAAGTCCAAGGGCGACCAGGAAAAGATGGGTCTCGCGCTCAACCGCCTGGCTGCCGAGGATCCTTCGTTCCGCGTCAAGACCGATGAAGAATCCGGCCAGACGATCATTGCTGGCATGGGTGAACTTCACCTCGACATTCTCGTCGACCGTATGCGTCGCGAATTCAAGGTCGAAGCAAGTGTGGGCGAGCCTCAGGTCGCCTACCGTGAAACGATCACGCGCGAGCACACTGAAGACTACACGCACAAGAAGCAGTCCGGCGGTACCGGTCAGTTTGCCCGTGTCAAGCTGGTCTTCAAGCCGAATCCCGATGGTGACGAGTTCAAGTTCGAATCCAAGATCGTCGGCGGCGCGGTTCCGAAGGAATATATCCCGGGCGTCGAAAAGGGTATCCTCAGCGTTCTGAGTTCGGGGCCGCTCGCGGGCTTCCCGATGCTGGGTGTTCAGGCAACCCTGATCGACGGTGCATATCATGACGTCGACTCGTCGGTTCTCGCCTTCGAAATCGCCTCCCGCGCCTGCTTCCGTGAAGCGGCCAAGAAGGCCGGCGCGCAGTTGCTCGAGCCGATCATGAAGGTCGAAGTCGTAACGCCGGAAGACTATGTCGGCGATTGCATCGGCGACCTGAATGCCCGTCGCGGCCAGATCCAGGGTCAGGAAGCTCGTGGTGTGAGCGTTGTTCTCAACGCGCATGTCCCGCTCGCCAACATGTTCAAGTATGTCGACAAGCTGCGTTCCATGTCCCAGGGCCGCGCCCAGTATTCGATGACTTTCGACCATTATGCTGCGGTTCCCTCGAACGTCGCCCAGGAAATCCAGGCAAAGTATTCCGGTCAGCGTTGATCGGACTACCAACCCTTTGAATGAATTGAGGCCGACAGGCCAAGGAATGGAGAGCCGAAATGGCAAAGAGCAAATTCGAGCGGAACAAGCCGCACGTAAACATTGGCACGATTGGTCACGTTGACCATGGCAAGACGTCGCTGACGGCTGCGATCACGAAGTATTTCGGCGAGTTCAAGGCCTATCGACCAGATCGACGCTGCTCCGGAAGAGAAGGCCCGCGGCATCACGATCTCGACGGCGCACGTCGAATACGAGACGCCGAGACCGCCACTACGCCCACGTCGACTGCCCCGGCCACGCCGACTACGTGAAGAACATGATCACCGGTGCCGCCCAGATGGACGGCGCGATCCTGGTTTGCTCGGCAGCCGACGGCCCGATGCCGCAGACGCGCGAGCACATCCTGCTGGCCCGCCAGGTCGGCGTTCCGGCGATCGTCGTGTTCCTCAACAAGGTCGACCAGGTCGACGATGCCGAGCTGCTCGAGCTCGTCGAACTCGAAGTGCGCGAACTGCTGTCGTCCTACGACTTCCCGGGCGACGACATTCCGATCGTCAAGGGTTCGGCCCTGGCTGCTCTGGAAGATTCCGACAAGAAGATCGGTGAAGACGCGATCCGCGAGCTGATGGCCGCCGTTGACGCCTACATCCCGACGCCGGAGCGTCCGATCGACCAGCCGTTCCTGATGCCGATCGAAGACGTGTTCTCGATCTCGGGCCGTGGTACGGTTGTGACCGGCCGCGTCGAGCGCGGCATCGTCAAGGTTGGTGAAGAAGTCGAGATCGTCGGCATCCGCCCGACCTCGAAGACGACGGTTACCGGCGTCGAAATGTTCCGCAAGCTGCTCGACCAGGGCCAGGCCGGCGACAACATCGGTGCACTCGTGCGCGGCGTTGCCCGTGACGGCGTCGAGCGTGGCCAGATCCTGTGCAAGCCGGGTTCGGTCAAGCCGCACAAGAAGTTCATGGCGAAGCCTACATCCTGACGAAGGAAGAAGGCGGCCGTCATACGCCGTTCTTCACGAACTACCGTCCGCAGTTCTACTTCCGCACGACCGACGTGACGGGCATCGTCTCGCTGCCGGAAGGCACGGAAATGGTGATGCCGGGCGACAACGTCACGGTGTCGGTCGAGCTGATCGTTCCGATCGCGATGGAAGAGAAGCTCCGCTTCGCTATCCGTGAAGGCGGCCGCACCGTCGGCGCCGGCATCGTCGCCTCGATCATCGAGTAAGCGGACCGACAACAAGGGCAGGGGCGTTGCCGCCCCTCCCTGCTGTTTGAGAACAAGATTTGAAGATGTCCCCCGGGACGTCACCAGCAAGGACTAGTCGAATGAACGGCCAGAATATCCGCATCCGCCTCAAGGCGTTTGATCACCGGATCCTCGATGCCTCGACGCGCGAGATCGTCTCGACGGCGAAGCGCACGGGTGCGCAGGTCCGCGGCCCGGTGCCGCTGCCGACCCGTATCGAGCGTTTCACCGTCAACCGCTCGCCGCATGTGGACAAGAAGAGCCGCGAACAGTTCGAGATGCGCACCCACAAGCGCCTGCTCGACATCGTCGATCCGACCCCGCAGACCGTGGATGCGCTGATGAAGCTCGACCTCGCTGCCGGCGTGGATGTCGAAATCAAGCTCTGAGGCTTCACGGCTCCTGAGTCCGGCGCAAGCCGAATAACAAGGAAGGTACGTGGCGCGGGCAATGTCCCTGCCAACGGCTTCTAAAACGGGAAACCGGAAGATCGTGAGATCTGACGGAATCCTTAAACAAAGAGACCGAAGGGGCGCAATGCCCTCTAGGAACTCTCAAGAGGACGAACCAATGCGTTCAGGTGTAATTGCACAGAAGTTGGGGATGACCCGCATCTACACAGATGCCGGTGAGCATGTTCCCGTGACGGTCTTGCGCATGGAAGGCTGCCAGGTCGTGGCCCAGCGCACGGACGAGAAGAACGGCTATACCGCCGTCCAGCTCGGCGCCGGCGTTGCCAAGGTCAAGAATGTCTCCAAGGCGTCGCGCGGCACTTTCGCGCTGGCCCAGGTCGAACCGAAGGCCAAGCTCGCCGAATTCCGCGTTT
Source organism: Rhizobium sp. (assembly GCA_019739215.1). Classification (GTDB taxonomy): domain Bacteria; phylum Pseudomonadota; class Alphaproteobacteria; order Rhizobiales; family Rhizobiaceae; genus Rhizobium_E. Next base: position 6,917 of record JAHHDR010000043.1, on the reverse strand, counting down.
CCGTCGACAACATGCTCGACGTCGGCACCGAGATTGCCGCGAGCCATTTCATCGCCGGCCAGTTGGTCGACGTGACCGGCACCTCGATCGGCAAGGGCTTTGCCGGCGCGATGAAGCGTCACAACTTCGCTGGTCTGCGCGCCACGCACGGCGTGTCCGTCTCGCACCGTTCGCATGGTTCCACCGGTAACCGCCAGGATCCGGGCAAGGTCTTCAAGAACAAGAAGATGGCAGGTCACATGGGCCAGACCCGCGTGACCACCCAGAACCTCGAAGTGGTTTCCACCGACGACGATCGCGGCCTTATCCTGGTCCGCGGCGCGGTCCCGGGCTCCAAGGGCTCCTGGATCCTCGTTCGTGACGCCGTCAAGGCGGGCACCCCGGCCGACGCTCCGCGTCCGGCTGGCATCCGCGCAGCCAAGTAAGGGGAGCCCGAAAACATGGACCTCACAGTAAAAACTCTTGATGGCAAGGATGCCGGCAAGGTCTCCGTTTCGGACTTGATTTTCGGTCTCGATCCGCGCGAAGACATCATCGCCCGTATGATCCGCTATCAGCTCGCCAAGAAGCAGCAGGGCACGCACCGGACCAAGACCCGCGCGGAAATCTCCCGCACCGGCAAGAAGATGTACAAGCAGAAGGGTACGGGCCGCGCCCGCCACCATTCGGCGCGTGCACCTCAGTTCCGTGGCGGAGGTCGCGCCCACGGTCCGGTCGTTCGCAGCCATGCGCATGACCTGCCCAAGAAGATCCGCGCTCTCGCCCTTCGCCATGCCCTTTCGGCCAAGCTGAAGTCCGAGGACGTGATCATCATCGACAGCCTGGTGGCTGCCGAAGCCAAGACCAAGGGTCTGGTGGGTACGCTCAACGGCCTCGGCCTGACGAACGCGCTCTTCATCGGTGGTGCCGAACTGGATGCGAACTTCAAGCTCGCTGCCCAGAACATCCCCAACATCGACGTGCTGCCGGTTCAGGGCATCAACGTCTACGACATCCTGCGCCGCTCGAAGCTCGTTCTTTCCAAGGCCGCGGTAGAAGCTCTGGAGGAGCGGTTCAAATGACTGATCTTCGCCACTACGATGTGATCCGCACTCCGGCGATCACCGAAAAGTCGACGCTCGTCTCCGAAAACAACCAGGTCGTTTTCAACGTGGCCAAGGACGCTTCGAAGCCGGAAATCAAGGCTGCCGTCGAAGCTCTGTTCGGCGTCAAGGTCAAGGCCGTGAACACGCTCGTCCGCAAGGGCAAGACCAAGCGCTTCACGACGGCACGCTCGGCAAGCAGCAAGGACGTCAAGAAGGCCATCGTCACCCTGGTCGAAGGCCAGACGCTCGACTGTGACCACCGGTCATCTAGAGGATAGCAGGACAATGGCATTGAAAACATTCAACCCGGTCACGCCTAGCCTGCGCCAGCTGGTCATCGTCGACCGCTCCGGCCTGCATAAGGGCAAGCCGGTCAAGTCCCTGACCGGTCGGCAAGTCCTCCAAGGGCGGCCGCAACAATCACGGCCGGATCACCGCCGATCACCAGTGGCGGCGGGCACAAGCGCTCGTACCGTCTGGTTGACTTCCAGCCGCACGCAAGTTCGATGCGGTCGAGGCACCAGTCGAGCGGCTGGAATACGATCCGAACCGCACCGCGTTCATCGCGCTGGTGAAGTATGACGACGGCGAGCTCGCCTACATCATCGCACCGCAGCGTCTGGCGGCCGGCGACAAGGTGATCTCCTCGCGAAACGGCGCGGACGTGAAGCCGGGCAATTGCCATGCCGCTCGAGCGCATGCCGGTCGGCACGATCGTGCACAACGTCGAGATGAAGCCCGGCAAGGGCGGTCAGATCGCGCGTTCGGCGGGCACCTATGCCCAGTATGTCGGCCGCGATCAGGGCTGGGCGATCCTGCGCCTCAACTCCGGCGAACAGCGCCGCGTGCACGGCACGTGCCTGGCGACCGTCGGTGCGGTGTCGAACCAGGATCACGGCAATACCTCGATCGGCAAGGCCGGTCGCAGCCGCTGGCTCGGACGCAAGCGGTCGAACCGCGGCGTGACCATGAATCCGGTCGACCACCCGCATGGTGGTGGTGAAGGTCGTACGTCGGGTGGTCGTCACCCGGTGTCCCCGTGGGGCAAGCCGACCAAGGGCAAGCGTACGCGGAATAATAAGGCGACGGACAAGTTCATCGTCCGCTCGCGTCACAGTGAAGAAGGGGCGCTAGGCCATGTCACGTTCAGTCTGGAAGGGGCCGTTTGTTGACGGCTACCTGCTCAAGAAGGCAGAGAAGAGCCGCGAGTCCGGCCGCAACGAGGTCATCAAGATCTGGGCGCGCCGCTCGACGATCCTGCCGCAGTTCGTTGGCCTGACTTTCGGCGTCCACAACGGTCACAAGCATGTGCCCGTCGCGGTGTCCGAGGAAATGATCGGCCACAAGTTCGGCGAGTTCGCGCCGACGCGCACCTACTACGGTCACGGCGGCGGACAAGAAGGCCAAGAGGAAGTAATCATGGGCAAGGCGAAGACCGAAGCGCGCGGCTCAAGGACAACGAGGCCAAGGCGGTTGCTCCGCACGCTCCGCGTGAGCCTCGGGCCAGAAGCTGAACCTGGTTGCCGCCCAGATCCGCGGCAAGAAGGTCGACAAGGCGCTCGCCGAGCTCGAGTTCTCGCGCAAGCGTATCGCCGGTACGGTGAAGAAGACGCTCGAAACGCGCCATCGCCAACGCCGAGAACAACCACGGGCTCGATACGTCGACGCGCTGGTCGTCGCCGAGGCCTATGTCGGCGAGTCGCTGGTGATGAAGCGTTTCCACGCCCCCGTGCGCGCGGCCGGGCATCGCGCATCGAGAAGCCGTTCTCGCACCTGACGATCGTGGTGCGCGAAGCTGAGGAAGGAGGCCGCATAATGGGTCAGAAAATCAATCCGATCGGCTTTCGCCTCGGCATCAACCGTACCTGGGATAGCCGCTGGTTCGCCGACAACGCCGAATACGGCCAGCTGCTGCATGAAGACCTCGCCGATCCGCAGCTACCTGATGGAGCGAGCTCAAGCAGGCCGGTATCGCCAAGGTGGTGATCGAGCGTCCGCACAAGAAGTGCCGCGTGACGATCCACTCGGCCCGTCCGGGCCTCGATCATCGGCAAGAAGGGCGCCGACATCGAGAAGCTTCGCAAGAAGATCTCCGAGATGACCGAAGTCCGAGACGCATCTCAACATCGTTGAAGTGCGCAAGCCGGAAATCGACTGCGACGCTGGTCGCACAGGGCATCGCCCAGCAGCTCGAGCGCCGCGTGGCCTTCCGCCGTGCCATGAAGCGTGCCGTGCAGTCCGCCATGCGTCTTGGTGCCGAAGGCATCAGAGATGCACGTTGCGGTGGCCGTCTCGGCGGCGCGGAAATCGCCCGTACCGAATGGTATCGCGAAGGCCGCGTTCCGCTGCACACGCTGCGTGCCGACATCGACTACGGGGTTGCGGAAGCGCGACGACTGCATTCGGCGTCATGCGGCATCAAGGTCTGGATCTTCAAGGGCGAAATCCTCGAGCATGATCCCATGGCCTCCGAGCGCCGTGCGATCGAAGGCGACAACCAGGGCGGCAACCAGAACCGTCGCGCGCGAAAACGCGTAATCGCGGCGTAGAGCTGGAGCTTCGGAGGTAAAAGAACAATGTTGCAGCCAAAGAAGACGAAGTACCGCAAGGCAGTTCAAGGGCCGCATCCATGGCGTTGCCAAGGGTGGTTTGGACCTGGCTTTTCGGTGAATACGGCCTCAAGGCGCAGGAACCGAACCGGGTCAACGCCCGTGAGATCGAGGCGGCCCGCCGTGCGATCACCCGTCACATGAAGCGCGCCGGTCGCGTCTGGATCCGCGTGTTTCCAGACGTTCCCGTTACCGCCAAGCCGACCGAAGTCCGCATGGGCAAGGGCAAGGGCTCGGTGGAATACTGGGCCTGCCGCGTCAAGCCGGGCCGTATCATGTTCGAGATCGACGGCGTGAGCGAAGAACTTGCGCGCGAAGCCCTTCGTCTTGGCTCCGCCAAGCTTTCGGTCAAGACGCGCTTCATCCAGCGCATTGCCGAATAAGGAGTGATGACAATGAAGGCTTCCGACGTTCGCGCATTGAGCGACGACCAGATGAAGGACGAGCTCCTCAAGCTCAAGAAGGAGCAGTTCAACCTGCGCTTCCAGCAGGCGACCGGCCAGCTGGAAAAGACCGCTCGCTTCAACGAAGTGCGCAAGGACATCGCCCGCATTAAGACGATCGCCCGCCAGAAGGCGGCCGATACCAAGGCTTGAAGGAAATAAGAAATGCCGAAACGCATTCTGCAGGGCACTGTCGTCAGCGACAAGAATGACAAGACCGTCGTGGTCCGTGTCGAGCGTCGCTTCGCCCATCCCTTGCTTCAGAAGACGGTCCGCCGTTCCAAGAAGTACAAGGCGCACGACGAAGCAAACACCGTGAAGACCGGCGATGTCGTTTCCATCGAGGAATGCGCGCCGATCTCCAAGGACAAGCGTTGGAAGGTTGTGGGCACCCACAGCTGAGGTCCGGTCCTCGTCCCGGCCTGAGTTTGCTCGCCCGGAGCCATCCGGGCGTGAACTCTTTTTCGGGATGGGGCTTGATTTTGGGCGCGTTTCGTTTATGACGCGGCCATTCCATTGAAAATTGGACTGACAAGCCGGACCAGGGGTCAGGGCGTTCAGACGCTCTGTCCAACCAGCCGGTTATAACAAGAAGGCGACCTGACATGATTCAGATGCAAACAAACCTCGACGTGGCGGATAATTCCGGCGCACGTCGTGTCATGTGCATCAAGGTGCTGGGCGGCTCCAAGCGCAAGTATGCGTCCATCGGCGACGTTATCGTCGTTTCGATCAAGGAAGCCATCCCGCGCGGCCGCGTGAAGAAGGGCGACGTGATGAAGGCCGTGGTGGTGCGTACCGCCAAGGACATCCGTCGCGCGGATGGAAGCGTGATTCGCTTCGACAGCAACGCAGCCGTTCTCATCGACAACAAGAAAGAGCCGATCGGCACCCGTATCTTCGGACCGGTTCCGCGCGAACTTCGCGCCAAGAACCACATGAAGATCATCTCGCTGGCTCCTGAAGTTCTGTAATCGAGAGGAACGACTGAGATGCAGAAGATTCGTAAAGGCGACAAGGTCGTCATTCTTACTGGCAAGGACAAGGGCCGTTCCGGCGAAGTCCTCCAGGTCATGCCGAAGGAAGACCGTGCGGTCGTCCGCGGTATCAATGTGGTGAAGCGCCATCAGCGCCAGTCCGCTTCGCAGGAAGCCGGCATCGTCACCAAGGAAGCCTCGATCCACCTGTCCAATATCGCGATCGCCGACCCCAAGGACGGCAAGCCGACCCGCATCGGTTTCAAGATCGACGGCGACAAGAAGGTTCGCGTGGCCAAGCGTTCGGGAGTGTCCATCGATGGCTGAAGCTAAGTACGAGCCCAGGCTCAAGACCGAATACACCGCGCGGATCCGCAAGGCGATGCAGGAGCAGTTCTCCTACGCCAACGAGATGATGATCCCGAAGGTCGACAAGATCGTGATCAACATGGGCGTGGGCGAGGCGACAGCCGACTCCAAGAAGCCGACCGTGGCTGCCGCCGACCTGGCGGCAATCGCCGGCCAGAAGGCCGTGATCACCAAGGCTCGCAATTCCATCGCGGGCTTCAAGGTGCGCGAGTTCATGCCGATCGGCGCGAAGGTCACCCTGCGCGGCGCGCGCATGTACGAATTCATGGATCGCCTGGTCTACATCGCGCTTCCGCGCGTTCGCGACTTTCGCGGCCTGAACCCGAAGAGCTTTGATGGCCGTGGCAACTTCGCCATGGGTATCAAGGAGCACATCGTGTTCCCGGAAATCAACTACGACAAGGTTGATCAGATGTGGGGCATGGACATCATCGTTTGCACGACGGCCAGCACGGACGACGAAGCACGGGCTCTCTTGAAAGAGTTCAACTTCCCGTTCCGTACCTGACCGTAACGACGAGCGTAGAAAAGGAACTAACAAATGGCGAAAGACGAGCGCAGTTGAAAAGAACAAGCGCCGCCGTAAGACTGGTTGCCCAGCAGACGCTGGCAAGCGTGCCAAGCTGAAGGCGATCACTCAGAGCCGCAGACCTTCCGATCGAAGAGCGGTTCAAGCGCAACTCTGAAGCTGGCCGAGATGCCGCGCAATGGTCGCCGAGGTCCGCATCCGCAATCGTTGCGAAGTGACCGGCCGTCCGCGCGCCTTACTACCGGAAGCTCAAGCATGAGCCGTATCGCACTGCGCGAGCTGGGTAATTTTGGGCAGGTCCCCGGCCTCGTGAAGTCGAGCTGGTAAGGAGCCGAACCCATGTCCATGTCTGATCCATCGGGTGATATGCTCACCCGCATCCGCAACGCGCAGTTGCCCGCCGCAAGTCGTCTGTCGACGCCGGCCTCGAAGCTGCGCGGTCCGCGTCCTCGACGTGCTGCAGTCGGAAGGCTACATCCGTGGTTATTCCGAGAGCACCGATCCGAGAACGGCAGGCGCAGTCGACATCGAGCTGAAGTACTCGGACAGGCGCGCCGGTGATCCGCAAGATCGAGCGCGTGTCCAAGCCCGGCCGCCGCGTCTACGTCTCGGTCAAGACCATTCCGCCGGTCGCGAACGGCCTCGGCGTGACGATCCTGTCGACCTCCGAAGGGCGTGATGGCCGATCACCAGGCTCGCGAACAGAACGTTGGTGGCGAACTGCTCTGCTCGATCTTCTGATCAGGCTGAGCTGTTTGCATAGCGAACAGACAGGTAGGAAATATGTCTCGTATCGGTAAAAAGCCCGTTCAGGTTCCTGCTGGCGTGACGGCGACCGTCTCCGGCCAGACCGTGACCATGAAGGGCCCGAAGGGCGAACTCAAGTATGTCGTCAACGACGAAGT
>JAHHDR010000042.1 GCA_019739215.1 Rhizobium sp. | reverse complement strand
AAGGCCAATCCGATGCCGAACTTCCGCGGCACGCGCTTCACCAATGCGCATGAGACGCTGATCTGGGCCGCCAAGGGGCGCAAGAGCCGCGTCACCTTCAACTACGAAGCGCTGAAGCAGGCCAACGACGAAACGCAGATGCGCTCGGACTGGCTGTTCCCGATCTGCTCGGGCGGCGAGCGGCTGAAGGGCAATGCCGACGGCAAGAAGGCGCACCCGACGCAGAAGCCGGAAGCCCTGCTCGCCCGCGTGCATGATGCGCGACGATCGAGGCCCGGCGACGTGGTGCTCGACCCGTTCTTCGGCACCGGCACAACGGGCGCGGTGGCCAAGCGCCTCGGCCGCAACTTCGTCGGCATCGAGCGCGAACAGGATTACATCGACGCCGCCACGGCGCGCATAGCAGCCGTCGAGCCGCTCTCAGGCGCCGAACTGACGGTCATGACCGGCAAGAAGGCCGAGCCGCGCGTCGCCTTCAACACGCTGGTCGAAGGCGGGCTGATCAAGCCGGGCACGGTGCTCACCGATATCAGGCGCCGCCATTCGGCCATCGTCCGCGCCGATGGCACGCTCGCCTCCGGCGGCTCCGCCGGCTCGATCCACAAGGTGGGCGCGCTCGTCCAGGGTCTCGACGCATGCAACGGATGGACCTTCTGGCACTATGACGACGGGGCTTCCCTGCTTCCGATCGACACCCTCAGAAGCGTCATCCGCAAGGGGATGGAGGGGGCGGGCGGCTGACCTCCACTCACGCCCGCTTCATCCACCCTTCTTCTCCGCCTCTCCGGTTAAGTCCTTCAGTCCCGGAGAGGAAAAATGGCCCAGGGAGTGCGAACTCCCTGGGCTGATTTGTTTGGGGCAAGAGCTCAAGCAATGCCGAGAAAACACCGCGAGCGCGCGTGACCGCGAGCATCTCATCCTCGCTCATTCGGCCAAACACGGGGCCGACCTTCTCCCGCCTGACGGTCATGATCTTGTCGATCATGATCTGCGAGTTCTTGCGAAGTCCATTTTCGGCCGTTGGCTCCGTCGTCAATCGAAACAGCGGAATGTCTGCCGGCGTGCCGGAGACGAGCAGCACCACGACCGATCCTGTCGCGCTGAAAAGTTCTGATTGAATAATGATGGCCTGGCGCGGTTTGCCGTCGTCGCCCGATGTCGCGATGGGGACCAGATCGCCACGTCTTATTCAGCGGTCTCGTTGAGTAGGTCGTCAAGGGCGGAGTCGAGGAAGTCGGAAAGTCCGGCATCGGCGGCATCGGCCTTTGCGGCAGCCAGCGATTGGCGACGGCATTCTTCTGCGAAGCCGGGTAAACGCGTGTCCGGTACCCAGATTTGGATCGGTCGCAATCCCGCCGCGCGCATGGCATCGCGATGCCGCTGTACTGTTTCATTGACAGACGAGGCCATCACGCATCTCCCGATCCGCTACATGTAACAGAATTCGCAGTTGGGGGCTTCGTCAACCCGCATCTTGACTCTCCCATTACGGCTGATATTGCTAGGATGTCAGACCAATTTTGGCGCTATCAGGAGGGAAGTGCGTCATGTCAGCCGACACCAGTTCGACCGCCCAGCTCCTGCGCCTGCCATCGATGGACCGCTCCCGGCAGGTCATCGAGGCGTTGTCCAACTATATCAAATCCGCCGACCTCAAGGCCGGCGATCGCCTGCCCGCAGAGCGCGAACTGATGGCGGCGCTGGCCGTCGGTCGTTCCACCATCCGCGAGGTGATCAGCCATTTCCAGGCGCTCGGCGTCATGGAAACCCGCAAGGGCAGCGGCACCTATCTGCTCAGGCCGATCTCCGGCACCACGATCCACATGCCGCTGTCGCTCGATGCGACCCATCTGCGCGATGTGCTGCTGCAGACGCTGGAAGTGCGTCGCGGGATCGAGGTCGAGGCCGGCATGGTCGCCGCGCGGCGCCGCACGGCGGATGATCTCGTCGTCATCGAGGAGAAGCTCGATGCGATGGAAAAGGTTCACCTTGCGGTCGGCACCTCCGGCCCTGAGGACCTCGCCTTCCATCTGGCCATCTATGACGCCACCCACAATCCACTGTTCAAGCAACTCCTTGAGCAGATGCGCGCATCCTTCGAGCGCTTCTGGACCCATCCCTTCAACCGGGAGGATTTCGCGCGCCGCTCCTTCCCGTTCCACCGTACGCTGTTCAATGCCATCGCCGCGCAGGACACCGAAGCCGCGCGCCGCGAGACGCTCAAGATCCTCGACATCGTCGAGGAGGATATCAAGGAAATGTCGAAATGAATGACGGGCTCGCCCAGTCTGAGTCAACTCAGCACGACCTCGCGTCCCTCATCGTCGCCCATGACGAAAGCAATGCCTTCGACGCGGTGGTGCCGCCGATCGTGCAGACCTCGCTCTTCACCTTCCCGAGCTATGACGAGATGATTGCTGCCTATCGCGGCGAGATCGTCCGGCCGATTTACACACGCGGTCTGAACCCCACTGTCCGCGCTTTCGAGGAAATGCTGGCGAAACTCGAAGGCGCCGAGGATGCACTCGGCTTTGCCAGCGGCATGGCCGCGATCTCCTCGACGGTGCTCAGCTTCGTCGAGCCCGGTGACCGCATCGTCGCGGTCCGCAACGTCTATCCCGACGCCTACCGGCTGTTCGGTACCTTCTTCAAGCGGATGAACATCGAAGTCACCTATGTCGACGGGCGCGATGAAGAGGCAGTCGCCCGGGCGCTTCCTGGCGCCAGGCTGTTCTACATGGAAAGCCCGACGAGTTGGGTGATGGAAGCCCATGATGTCGCAGCTCTTGCAAAGCTCGCCCGGGCGCAGGGCGTCATCTCCGTCATCGACAACAGCTGGGCGACCCCGATCTTCCAGCAGCCGCTCAAGCTCGGCGTTGACCTGGTCCTGCATTCGGCCTCGAAATATCTCGGCGGCCATTCGGACGTCGTCGCCGGGGTCGTTGCCGGCCCCAAGGCGATCATCGACCGGCTGCGCGGCGAGACTTATCCCTATCTCGGCGGCAAGCTTTCGCCCTTCGATGCCTGGCTGCTGGTGCGCGGCCTGCGAACCCTTCCGATCCGCATGAAGGCGCACGAGGCCTCAGCAATGGAGATCGCCATACGGCTCTCCAAGCTCGATGTCGTCGAGCAGGTCTGCCACCCCGGCCTCGCCAACCGCCTGCCGCCGGGACTGACCGGCACGTCGGGCCTGTTTTCCTTCGTCTTCCGCGAAGGCGTCGATATCAGGGCCTTCGCCGACACGCTCGAGCTCTTCAAGCTGGGTGTCAGCTGGGGCGGGCACGAAAGCCTGATCGTGCCGGGCGAAGTCGTGTTGCAGCAGAAGGCAGAACCCAATTCCGCGCGTGCATTCGGCATGCATCCGCGGTCCGTACGGCTCCATGTCGGCCTCGAGGGAACCGAGGCTCTGTGGGGCGACATCGAAGCGGCCCTGGCGGCCGCCCAAGGATCACAAGCCGGGTGATCACCAACCAAGACTGAAACTGGGAGAACGAAAATGAAGAAGCTCATAGTTGCCGCCATGATGACGGCCCTGATGGCCGGCACGGCCCTCGCAGACACCACGCTCAAGCTGGTCGAGGTCATCACCAGCCCGGAGCGCACAGAGACGCTGAAATCCATCGTCGGCAAGTTCGAGGCGGCCAATCCCGGAACCAAGGTCGAGATCATCTCGCTGCCCTGGAGCGAGGCCTTCCAGAAATTCGCCACGATGGTGTCCGCCGGCGATACGCCCGACGTCATGGAAATGCCCGACACCTGGCTGTCGCTCTATGCCAACAACGGCATGCTCGAAAGCCTCGAGCCCTATCTCGAAAAGTGGGAGCACACATCCGACCTGACGCCCCGCGCGCTCGATCTCGGCCGCGACGTCAAGGATACGGCCTACATGCTGCCCTACGGCTTCTACCTGCGCGCCATGTTCTACAACAAGAAGCTGCTCCAGGAAGCCGGCGTCACTGAAGTGCCCAAGACCATGGACGACTTCATGAAGGCGTCCGAAGCCGTCTCCAAGCTGTCCGGCAAGTACGGATATTGCATGCGCGGCGGCCCGGGTGGCCTCAACGGCTGGATGATCTTCGGCGCCTCCATGGCCGGCGACAACACCTATTTCAAGGAAGACGGCACCTCGACCATGAACAGCGAAGGCTGGACCAGGGGATTCGAGTGGATGGTCGATATGTACAAGAAGGGCTATGCGCCCAAGGACAGCGTCAACTGGGGCTTCAACGAGATCGTCGCCGGCTTCTACTCCGGCACCTGCGCCTTCCTCGACCAGGATCCGGACGCGCTGATCGCCATCGCCGAGCGCATGAACAAGGATGATTTCGGCGTGGCGCCGCTGCCGAAGGGCCCCGATGGCAAGTCCTACCCGACGATCGGCTATGCCGGCTGGTCGATGTTCGCCACCAGCCAGAACAAGGACCTCGCCTGGAAGCTAATCGCCACGCTCGAAGGACCCGAAGGCAACATCGAGTGGAACAAGCGGGTCGGCGCGCTGCCGGCGCTCAAGTCGGCAGAGAACGATCCCTTCTATGCCGGCGACCAGTTCAAGGGTTGGTTCGAGGAACTTGCCGACCCGAATACAGTCCCGACAGTCATGCCGACCTATCTCGAAGAGTTCGCCTATTTCAAGGACGCGATCGCGATCAAGACCTCGCAGCAGGCCTTGCTCGGCGAGATCACACCGAAGGAACTGGCCGACCAGTGGGCCGACTACCTGACCAAGGCGCAGCAGAAGCACTTGGCGAAGTAGCAGGCCGTACCGGGTGCGCCGGGCTGTTACCCCTCGCCAAGGCGCACCCGGGCATTTCCGGGCTCGGGTGGGGAAGGGTTCACCCCTCACCAAGTTCGTCCAACCAATCGCCTTCGGCTCTTGGGGACGAACTATCCTCTCCCACAAGGGGAGAGGTAAACCCGCGGCGCCGATGGTGCCGCAAGCGAAGGCCGTGAGCATGGCCCCACTACCTCTCCCCTTGTGGGAGAGGATAGCAAGTCCGTCTGAGCCGCAGGCGAAGACATGGGACGCGCTTGGTGAGGGGTAAGATCCTCGCTGAATGATCCAACAAGGAAACAACCAGACCGATGACCTTTCCCGCCCAGACCCTGGACGGCCGGCACCAGAAGCCCCTGCTGCAGCGCCTGGCAGACGCCTCGACGCCCTGGCTTTACAGCGCGCCGTCGCTGGTCCTGATCGCAGCCGTCATGCTGGTGCCGCTGGCGATCGGCATCTCCTATGCATTCCGGGACATGGTCCTGCTCAATCCCTTTTCGGGCGGCTTCGTCGGTCTCGACCAGTTCAGGAAGCTCTATGATGACCGGGCTTTCTACGGTGCGCTCAGGAACACGCTGCTGTGGACCGGCGCCTCGGTCTTCCTGCAATTCGGCTTCGGCCTGATTCTCGCACTTCTCCTCGACAAGCCCTTCCGGGGCAGGGGCATTGTCCAGGCTCTGGTCTTCCTGCCCTGGGCGGTGCCGAGCTTCCTCGCCGGCCTCAACTGGGCCTGGCTGTTCAACCCGGTCATCGGCCCGCTGCCGCACTGGTTCTTCGCGCTCGGCCTGATGGACGAACCGGCCAATCTTCTGTCACATCCGCATTATGCCATGTGGGGACCGATCATCGCCAATGTCTGGTGGGGCATACCCTTCTTCGCCATCACGCTGCTCGCCGCCTTACAGGCGATCCCGCGCGATCTCTATGAAGCCGCCTCGATCGACGGGGCCACGCCCTTCCAGCGCTTCCGCTCGATTCACGCTGCCCTTCCTTGCGCCGACCATCGCCATCACCATCCTGCTGCGCACCGTCTGGATCTCCAATTTCGCCGACCTGATCGTCGTCATGACCGGCGGCGGACCGGCTGACCGGACGCAGATCGTGGCCAGCTACATCTTCACCCAGGCGTTCCGGGCGCTCGATTTCGGCTATGCCTCGGCCATCGCGCTGGTGCTGCTGGTGCTGCTGCTCGCCTATTCGATGCTGATCATCCTGCTCCGCCAGACGCTGATGAAGGATTGACACCATGCAGAAACGAATCGTCGGCCCAAAAAATCTTGGGGACTGTCGCGCACCGTCTGGCTCTGCTGGTCTATGTCGTCTTCGCGCTCTTCCCGCTCTACTGGCTGCTCAAGGTATCCGTCACGCCGAACAACCTCCTGTATTCCGAGGGCGTGCGCATGTGGCCGTCCCAGACGACATGGGAGCATTACAGCTTCGTGCTCCGCCACTCGGCCTTCCCGACCTTCTTCAAAAACAGCCTGATCGTTGCCGGCTCCACCGCCGTCGTGGTGACGATCCTTGCCTCGCTGTCGGGTTATGCGCTGTCGCGCTTCTCGTTCAGGGCGAAATACTGGATCGTGGCGCTGATGCTGCTGACCCAGATGTTCCCGCTGGTCATGCTGGTCGCGCCGATCTTCAAGATGCTGTCGCCGCTCGGCCTGACCAATTCGCTCACCGGCCTCATCATCGTCTATTCCGCCTTCAACGTCCCCTTCGCCACCTTCCTGATGCAATCCTTCTTCGATGGCATCCCGAAGGATCTGGAGGAGGCGGCGATGATCGACGGCGCCACCCAGTTCGTCGCCTTCCGCCAGATCATCCTGCCGCTGACGCTGCCGGGCATCGCCGCCACCCTCGGCTTCGTCTTCACCGCCGCCTGGTCCGAACTGCTCTTCGCGCTGATGCTGATCAACAACAATGCGGCGGCGACATTCCCGGTCGGCCTGCTGACCTTCGTCTCCAAATTCTCGGTCGATTTCGGGCAGATGATGGCGGCAGGCGTGTTGGCGCTCATCCCGGCCGGCCTCTTCTTCCTGCTGATCCAGCGCTATCTCGTGCAGGGCCTCACGGCCGGCGCCGTGAAAGGATAATTCCATGGGTTCGATTTCCATCAACGGCGTCCGCAAGAGCTTCGGTCCCGTCCATGTTCTGCACAATGTCGATCTGGAGATTGCGGATGGCGAGTTCATCGTGCTGGTCGGTCCCTCCGGCTGCGGCAAGTCCACGCTGCTTCGGATGATCGCGGGGCTCGAGGAGGTGATCGGGCGGGCGAGGTGCTCGATCGGCGGCCGAGGTGGTCAACGACCTGCGCGCCGCAAGCGATCGCGCAACCTCGCCATGGTGTTCCAGTCCTACGCGCTCTACCCGCATATGAACGTCGCCGTGACAACATGGGCTACAGCGCTCGAGAGCGCCGGCCGGCCGCGAGAGCGAGATCGATCGCCCGGGCCGTCAGCGGTGCGGCCGCAAGACGCTCGGCCTCGACCCGCTGCTGGAGCGCCGGCCGACGGCCAGCTGTCGGGCGGCCAGCGCCAGCGCGTCGCCATGGGTCGCGCCATCGTGCGCCAGCCCAAGGCGTTTCTCTTCGACGAACCGCTCTCCAACCTCGACGCGCGGCTCCGCGAGCAGATGCGGGCCGAGATCAAGAAACTGCATGGCGACCTCAGGCGACAGTCGATCTACGTCACCCATGACCAGATCGAGGCGATGACGCTTGCGGACCGGATCGTCGCCATGCATGGCGGGGTGATCCAGCAGGTCGGCTCTCCGCTCGACCTCTACGATCGCCCCGCCAATCTCTTCGTCGCCGGCTTCATGGGCTCGCCGGCCATGAACCTCATCGAGGGCATCTATGCGGAGGGCCATGTCCGCTTCGCCGACGGCGTCGCCGTTCCGGTCGGCGCGCGCGCCGGGCTCACGAACGGCATCGCCGTCACGGTCGGCATCCGGCCCGAGCATGTCGCGATCGTGGCCGATGGCGGCTTGCCTGCCGCGGTGGATCTCATCGAGCCCACCGGCTTCGGCATCATCATCCATGCCATCGTCCATGATCTGCCGATCAAGCTTTTCAACCCAGGACCGCGCGATCATGAACGCCGGCAGGGACATCCGCATCGCGTTTCCGCCGGAGCGGCTCCACCTTTTCGGCCCGGACGGCACCCGGGCGGACTGATCGGACCCGCCGCTCTTGCGCCGCCCACCGGAGCGCCCTACCTTAGTGAAAACACAATTCCTTGAGGTAATGTGTCTCCACGCGGGCGGTGCCCCAGGCCTCGGCCCCGTGGCGGCGCAGTTGCCAGGAGAAGACCATGGACATATCGACCATCCGGCGGTCCGTCGTGGCCGTCCGCGCTTCCGTACCCGAAGACGCCTTCACGGCCAACACCCTCGGCACCTTGCGTGAGGGGTCGGGCGTCGTCATCGGCGACAACGGGCTCGTGCTCACGATCGGCTACCTGATCACCGAGGCCGAGGAAGTCTGGCTGACGACCGGCCAGGGCACGGTGGTTGCCGCCCATGCGCTGGCATATGACCAGGAAACGGGGTTCGGGCTGGTGCAGGCGCTGGGCCCGCTCGACCTGCCTGCGCTGGAGTTCGGCGATTCCGGCCGCCTCCAAGATCGGCGACGACATCATCTTCGGCGATGGCGCCGGCCGCTTCGTGCGCGGCGTGGTGGTCGCCAAGCAGGAATTCGCGGGCTACTGGGAATACCTGCTGGACGAGGCGATCTTCATCGCTCCGGCGCATCCCTCCTGGGGCGGCGCGGCGCTGGTCGACCAGGACGGCAAGCTGCTCGGCATCGGCTCGCTGCGGCTGCAGATGATGCAGGGCGGCGAGGCGGCCGACATCAACATGGTGGTGCCGATCAACCTGCTGCCGCCGATCCTCGAAGATCTCAAGACGCGCGGCCGGGTCGACAAGCCGCCGCGGCCCTGGCTCGGCGTGTTCTCGGCCGAAAGCGACGGCGACGTGGTGGTGATGAGCGTGGCGCAGGGCGGCCCCGCCGCCGAGGCTGGGCTGATGCCGGGCGACATCATCTCCGATGTGCGCGACGGCGAGGTCGACGGGCTGGCGGATTTCTACCGCAAGGTCTGGAAGTCCGGCCCGGCAGGCGCCGAGATCCCGATGCGCGTGCTGCGCGACGGCCGCGACGCCTGGCTCCGTGTCAAGACGGCGGACCGGCAGAGCTTCCTGAAGAAGCCGCAATTGCAGTGAAGATCAGGACGGACGCGTCTCCGGCATGGCACATGTCCCGCCGGCCGGAAGGACGGCGGGATGCGGGCTTCGCGGTGATCCGCTGGCTGATCGCGGCATTGGCCATTTCCGCCGCTTCACCGACCTCGACGCGCGCCGACGCGTGGTCGCAGGAGAAATGCAGCCGCTACGACAAGGCCTTCCAGGAACTCCTCGATATGGTCGGCAGCGACGGCGTCACGCAGGATTTCATCACCGGTAACAAGGCCTTCATCGCCGCCGGCTGCTCCAATGGGGCGGGACGTCTGTCCGACCTCGGAGAAGGATTTGGATCTGGCCAACAAACTCACCATCGCGGGCCATGGGGTTTGGAACGGCCAGCACATTCCTGCCGTTCATCTGCCGTTCTTGATTATCTTTGGCTGCGGCAATTTGCAGTGATGCGGGGGCAGCACACTCTCCACTGACTCCCGCTGGCGGCCGGCCCCCGCACTTGACGTCCCTGCCTGCGGGATGTACATAAATCCGTACAGATCACTTTGGCAGGACCCGTCCCATGACCCATGTGCGCCTGACCGAATTTCGTCAGAAACATCGCGACGCATTACGACGCGGTGATCGAGTCGCGCGCGCCGCTGCATGTGACCCGGCAGGGCGCGGAGGGCGTGGTCGTTCTGGCCGAGGGTGAGTATGAAAGCATGCAGGCAACGTTGCACCTGCTCTCTACCCCGGCGAACGCCCAGCGGATTCGCCAGAGTCTGGAGCAACTTGCTGGCGGCGCCGTGATCGAAAGCGATCCAACGCTCTGAGATGCGCCTGGTCTGGACCACCAACGCCTGGGAAGAATACGAATTCTGGCAGGTCAACGACAGGCAGATGGTCGAAAAGCTCAACGACCTGATACGAAGCGCCAAACGCGCGCCCTTCCAGGGGCTGGGAAAAACCCGAGCCGCTGAAAGGTGACCTGTCTGGCTTCTGGTCACGGCGCATCCTCGGGGAGCACCGGCTGGTCTATCGCGTGTCTGGTGCCGGCGCCGCCCAGCAGCTCGAAATCATCCAGTGTCGCTTCCATTATCAGAAGTGATTACGTGTGGGATGTCCCGCTGCCCCAGCCTGCATCGGACGCAATGCGGTTGAAACCTAGTAAAATCAGTTGCACCCAGCACGCCATGCCATAAAAAGGTTGTCGGATCTGGGCGGCGGGGCAGGGGTGTGACGGAACGGGTAGAGACTTTCATCAGGCGTTGGGAGGCGCGTGAGGGCGGGCAGGAACGCGCCAACTATGCCATGTTCCTCACCGAACTCTGCGACCTTCTGGAACTGCCGCATCCCCGATGTCGCCTCCCATGCCACCGAGGCGAACGACTACGTGTTCGAGCGCGCGGTCAGCGAGACATCGCGCGACGGCGCAACCAGCTACAAGCGCATCGACCTCTACAAGCGTGACTGCTTCGTGCTCGAAGCCAAGCAGAGCCGGTTTTCGGGCGACAAGAAGCTCGACGAGGCGCCGCCCCTGCCGGGCATGGAGGCGCCGCAACGCGGCCGGCGCGGCGCCGCGCGCGGTTGGGATGCGCTGATGATCAATGCCCGGCGGCAGGCCGAGGACTATGTCCGGCTGCTGCCCGCGAGCCACGAGCCGCCGCCCTTCGTGCTGGTCTGCGATGTCGGCCACTGCATCGAGGTCTATGCCAATTTCCGGCGCGACGGCAAGGCGTTCGACATCTTCCCCGATCGCCGCGGCTACCGCGTCTATCTCGAAGACCTGCGCAAGCCGGAGGTGCGCGAGCAGCTCAGGACGATCTGGACCGATCCCTTCTCGCTCGACCCGTCGAAACATGCCGCCCGCGTCACGCGCCAGATCGCGACCCGCATCGCGAAAGTGTCGAAGGCACTGGAGGAGGCGGGCCATCCGACCGAGGAGGTCGCGATGTTCCTGATGCGGGTGCTGTTCACCATGTTCGCCGAGGATGTCGAACTGCTGCCGAAGGACAGTTTCAAGAAACTGCTGAAGGAATGCGTCGACAAGCCCGCGATCTTCCCCGGCATGATGGAGGATCTCTGGAAGGCGATGGACGAGGGCACCTTTACTGCGGCGATCCGCGAGAAGGTGAAGAAGTTCAACGGCGAGTTCTTCAAGGAGCGCCGCGCGCTGAAGCTTGCCCGCGAGGAGATCGGCGAACTGCTGGCCGCCGCCAACCACGACTGGAAGGATGTCGAACCGGCGATCTTCGGCACCTTCCTCGAACAGGCGCTGGATCCGCAGGACCGCCGCAAGCTCGGCGCGCATTACACGCCGCGCGCCTATGTCGAGCGGCTGGTCATATCAACGGTCATCGACCCGCTCCGGCGCGAATGGGAGGGCGCGCAGGCCACCGCCGACCGGCAGAAGTCTGAGGGCAAGGGCGAGGCGGCGATCGGCACGGTGCGCAGCTTCCATGAAAAACTCTGCAACATCAGGGTGCTGGATCCGGCCTGCGGCACCGGCAATTTCCTCTATGTCTCGCTCGAACTGATGAAGAACCTGGAGAGCCAGGTGCTGGAGGCGCTGGCCGATCTCGGCGGGCAGGAGGCGCTGACCGGGCTGCAGGGCCACACGGTCGACCCGCACCAGTTCCTCGGGCTCGAAGTCAACCGCCGCGCGGCGGCCATCGCCGAACTCGTCCTGTGGATCGGTCACCTGCAACTGCATTTCCGCAACAACGGCTCGGCGCCGCGCGAGCCGATCCTCGAAGCCTTCCACAATATCAAATGCATGGATGCTGTGCTTCTCTGGGACGGCTATCCGATGCCCAGGGTGGTGGACGGCCGCGAGACCTATCCCAATCCGCGCCGGCCGGACTGGCCGGAGGCGGATTACATCGTCGGCAACCCTCCCTTCGTCGGCGGCAAGGATATCCGCGCCCGCATGGGCTCCGGCTATGCCGAGGCGCTGTGGAAGGCGCATCGCCACATGAACGACAGCGCCGATTTCGTGATGTACTGGTGGGACCGCTCGGCGGAAATCCTGCGCAAGCCGAAGAGCCGACTGAAACGCTTTGGCTTCGTCACCACCAATTCGATCAGCCAGGTCTTCCAGCGCCGGGTGATGGAAGCGCACCTCAATGACAAGAAGCCGCTGTCGATCGTCATGGCCATCCCCGATCATCCCTGGACCAAGGTGACCTCGGACAGCGCCGCCGTCCGCATCGCCATGACCGTGGCCGAGGCCGGCAAGCAGGACGGGCGGCTGATGGAGGTGACATCGGAGGAGGGGGTGGAGACCGACAGCCCTGTGGTGCTGTTTGCGGAGAAGATCGGAAAGATCAATTTGGATTTGACGGTTGGGGTGGATGTAACATCCGCCCGCGAACTGAAAAGCAATCTGGCGATCTGTTCTCCCGGCATGAAGCTGCACGGAGCGGGCTTTATCGTTTCGCCTCAAGAGGCCGAGCATCTGGGACTTGGCAGGCGGTCCGGCCTGGATTCTCACATTCGTATCTATCGAAACGGCCGTGACCTCATGGACCGCCCGCGTGGCGTGATGGTCATTGACCTGTACGGTTTGGGCGCAGAAGAGGTGAGGGAGAAGTTCCCCGAGGCTTATCAGCATCTTTTGGCGACGGTTAAGCCTGAGCGCGACGGCAACAATCGAGCAACTTATCGGGACAATTGGTGGATTTTCGGAGAGCCGCGCAAAGATCTGCGCCCCGTCCTAGCCAATCTTCCCCGCTACATAGCCACCGTCGAAACCGCCAAGCACCGCGTCTTCCAGTTCCTCGACTTCTCCATCCTGCCGGATAACAAGCTCGTGGCAATGGGTCTGGCATCCGGTTTTGCCCTTGGCATACTTTCCAGTCGCTTCCACGTAACTTGGGCCATCCGCGCCGGCGGCTGGCTCGGTGTGGGCAACGACTCTGTGTACGTCAAATCCCGCACCTTCGACCCCTTCCCATTCCCCGCCGCGACAGACGCCCAGAAAGCCACCATCGGTGCCATTGCCGAGGAGCTCGACGCCCATCGCAAGCGCGTCCTCGCCGAGCACGACCACCTGACGCTGACCGGCCTCTACAACGTGCTGGAACGCCTGCGCGCGGGCGTCAAACCCGCCGATCTCGAGCCGAAGGAGCGCCGCATCTTCGACGACGGGCTGGTGCTCATCATGAAGGAGCTTCACGACCGGCTCGATGCCGCTGTCGCCGAAGCCTATGGCTGGCCGGCGGATCTTGCCGAGGAAGAGGTGCTCGCCCGTCTCGTCGCGCTCAACAAGGAGTGGGCGAAGGAGGAGGCGCGCGGCCTCGTGCGCTGGCTGCGGCCGGACTACCAGATCCCGCGCTTCGGCTCGGCGAAGGAAAAGGCCGAGCAGATCGAGGCCGATCTCGGTCTTCCGGCGGAAGCCGCCAAGGGTCCCAAGCCGGCTTACCCGACCGCGGACGACGGGCAGCAGACCGCGCTGGTCATCGACACGCTGCTGGCGGCCGAGCAATCGCTCGACGCCGCCGCCATCGCCGCCCGGTTCCGGCAGGGCCAGAAGGTGCGCCCGGCCGTGGTGAGCGTGCTCACCGCGCTTCACCGCATGGGCCTCGTGTCTTCGCCGGACAACGGCCGGACATTCCACTACCGCCGCGCTGCCTGACCCCAGGGTCTGATCCTGCCCGGGACCCTCGGCCCGTATTGTCATCAAAGTGCCGGTCGATGCGGGCCCGGTCCAGGCACGATTCCGCCAAGTAACAAATGTTGCAGCCGAGGATGGCTCGCGCAGGCATCTTCCGCCTTGCCCGGTCATCGGCAGCTTCCCTGAAGTCTGCCTCCTGAGGGGGCGGCGGGCGCCGAAAGCCCCACGGCGCCCGCCAGTTCGGCACACCACATCGAAGGAACCAAGAATGCCCAGGATATCCCGCTTCTATTTCGCCATGGCCATCATCTACCTGTTGATCGGCATCGGCGTCGGCCTGCACATGTCGATCGCTCACGATCACTCCGCCGTCGGCGCCCATGCCCATATCAACCTGCTCGGCTGGGTCACCAGCGCGCTGTTCGGCGGCTATTACGCGCTCAATCCGGTGAAGGCCGGGGGCTGGCTCCCCTGGGCGCAATGTGGCCTCTATTCGATCGGCCTCGTCGTCATGCTGCCCGCACTCTACCTGATGCTCACAGGCACGCCCGGCGTCGAGCCGGCGGTTGCCATGGGCTCCATGGCCGTGGCCGCCGGCGTCGTCCTCTTCGCCGCCGTGGTGTTTACCCGTGGTCGCGGAATCCGCGCGAGCCGGATGATGCCGCAGCCGGCCGAGTGACGCCGCTTGGAGCAATTCCAGCAAAAGTGCGAAGCGGTTTTGCGTCCGGAATCGCGTGAAAACAAAGAGATAGAGCATTTCAGGCGACTTGGCTTTCGCCGGAAATGCTCTTGCAAAGCCCGGCCGCCACCCTCACCGGTGGCGGTCAGGCCGCTTCCTTGCCGGCGCTCTCGCCGTCGGCCGGGTCGGACTTGTTGATGAAATGGGCATTGCCCAAGCCCGTGCCGATCGTCACCACGCCCCAATTGCGGATGTCCTGCATGAACGGGACCTGCGACAGGCCCTGCACCACGGCGTCGTTGTGCATGACGATGAAGGTGGGTTGGCCGGCGATTTCGGGGATCAGCTTGGCAAGCGCCTGCGGCAGGTTGAAATGCTCGCTCTCCCAGTTGCCGCCCGGCAGGTTCTGGCCGCCGCGATCGATCGCGCCGCCGGCCTCGATGATGCCGGGGCAGGCGATGCCGATGACGGGCGCGAGGGTCATCTTGCTCTTCTCGGCCTTGGCGATCAGCTTCTTCAGCATGTCGCCCAGTTCCTCGATGGCGGCGCTTCGCGCCGGGCTGTCGTCGGCATGGCGCCACAGCATCGATTTCCACACCGATGCCTCGGATAGATCCGGATGCGTGTCGAGCTTGAGTTCGACCACGCCGGCCCGCATGTTGGTGCCGCCGATGTCAACGGCCAGGATGGCCTGATTGCCCTTCAGCATCCAGGCCGGCATCAGGTGGGCCGCGCCGATCAGCCCGGCGTCGTCGGGGTGGTGCCGGATCGGGACGAGATCGACCTTGTGTCCCTCGGCCTTGAGCAGGATGCCCGCCCGTGCGATGGCAAGCTCCCCCACCGCGCTGTCGCGGAAACCGCCGCCGACAACGATGCGCTCGGTCTTCTTCCATATGCGCTGTCCAAGATAGCGACCCAGGACCTCCGCCAGTTCGCCGGCAAAATCCTCGATCGCGCCCATGACGAGCGCCGCAGCCTCCTTGTCCTCGCCCTTGAGGAACTTGTCGACCTGCTTCTTGGAAAGCTCCTCCGTTGGCGCATCTCCCAGCGGATCGTCGCCGGCCTTGCGCATCTGCTTGCGCCAGTCGTCGATCTTCTCCTGGAAGGCGGCTTTTCGCGCCCGGTCGCCGATGAAGCCGTCCCGGTCCTTGATTTCGTTGTTGTATTCGTCGACAATGACGGAAGGCAGGTTTTCGGCCCCATGCTCGAGCGGCGCTCCGTCGCCCGCGTTTCGTTTTGTGCCCGAATTTCGCCTTGCCTTGTCCGTCGCCATGTTGCTCTCCTTGAACCCGCGGCGCGGCACCCGTCCGGACCGCGCTTCCGGAAACGCCTGACAGGCGTCCGGGGTTCCTGGATTGGAACGCCGGCGCAGCGAGGGCGTTTCGGGACGCAGGATTTCCGGAACAACCAGTGACTTCGGGAGCCTATAGGGCGCCTGGACCCAGACCAGCGGGAGACGAACCATGACGACAGCGCCGGCCGATCGGCAGGACCAATCCAGCATTTCCGTCGAGCAGGCCCTGCTCATGGTGAGAAGCGAGCCGAGCCGCTGGGCGGTGTTTCTCGACATCGATGGTTGCCTTCTCGATCTTGCGCCGACACCCGACGAGATCGTCGTGCCGCCGGGCCTGCCCGGCGCGATCGAGAAGCTGCGTCTCGAGCTTGGCGGCGCGCTTGCGCTGGTGACCGGTCGCGGCCTGGCCTATGCCGACGCCCTGTTCGATCCGTTCCCGTTCCCGATCGCCGGACTCCACGGTGCGGAGATGCGTGGCCCGGATGGCAGCATGATCTATGCCGAGGCAACCGCTGAATTCGCCGGGCTGAAGGCGGCGCTCGTCGAGGAGGCGAAATCCATGCCCGGCGTGCTGATCGAGGACAAGGGTGCTGCGGTCGCCGCCCACTATCGCCTTGCCCCGCATTACGAGCTTGCGCTCGGCGAACGCATGCGGGCCTTTTCGGAGGCGGCGGGGCCGGACTGGGCCTTGCAACTTGGCAAGATGGTCTATGAAATCCGCCCGGCGCGCGCCAGCAAGGGCGACGCGGTCGAGCGGTTCCTCGGCGAGCAGCCGTTCACCGGCCGCCTTCCGCTGGCCATGGGCGATGACCTGACCGACGAGAGCATGTTTGCGGTCGCCAACGCGCGCGGCGGCCTGTCGTTCCGCGTCGGCCCGCCCGATGCCAAGACCTGTGCTCAGGGCACCGTGGGCACCCCGCAGGACGTCCGCAACGTGATCTTCGCGGCATAGATCACACCGCTTCGCGTAACTGCTCCGCCGTCTGCAGATCGACGCTGACAAGCGTCGAGACACCCTGTTCGGCCATGGTCACGCCATAGAGCCGGTTCATCCGCGCCATGGTGATCGGATTGTGGGTGATGATCAGGAACCGGGTGTCCGTCGTCGCCGCCATTTCATCCATCAGGTTGCAATAACGCTCGACATTGTGGTCGTCGAGCGGCGCATCCACCTCGTCGAGCACGCAGATCGGCGCGGGGTTGGTGAGGAAGACGGCGAAGATCAGCGCCATCGCGGTCAGCGCCTGCTCGCCGCCGGACAAGAGTGACATGGTCTGCGGCTTCTTGCCCGGCGGACGGGCCAGGATGTCGAGCCCCGCCTCGAGCGGGTCGTCGCTTTCGATAAGCTGCAACTCCGCCTCGCCGCCGTTGAAAAGGTGGGTGAAGAGCCGCTTGAACTGGGTGTTGACCACCTCGAACGCATTCATCAGCCGCTCGCGGCCCTCGCGGTTGAGGTTCTGGATTGCCGTGCGCAGCTTGCGGATTGCGTCGATGATGTCGTCGCGCTCGCGCGTCAGCGTGTCGAGCCTCTCGCTCAGCTCCGCCTGTTCTTCCTCGGCGCGGAGGTTGACCGCCCCCAGCCGTTCCCGCTCCATCTTCAGCCGCTCGAGTTCGATCTCGATGGCGCGGATGTCGGGCAGGGGGGCATCGGGCGCCAGCCCGGTCAGCCGCATCACCAGATGCGGCTCGGTATCGAGCACCTCGCGGATGCGGGCCTCCTGCGCGACCCGCCAGTCACGGGCGGAGACCAGCCGCTCCTCCGCGCGGCCGCGCTGCTCGCGGGCCTCGGCAAGGCCCGCCAGCGCGTCGCGGGCCGCGCGATCGGCGTCGCGCTCGAGGTTTTCCTGGGCGGCAAGCTTGTCCGCAGCCTGTTTCCGCGCCGATTCCGCCTTGGCGATCTCGTTCATCAGCGCCATGCGCCGGTCCTCGAATTCCTCCGGCGCGACGTCGAGGTCCTCCAGTTCGATGCGGGCCTCTTCCTCGCGCTCGGTGAGGGTAGCGATCTGGCGCGCCGCACTCGCCTCGCGCTCGCGCCAGACCTGCTTCTCGGCGGCGATGGCCGTCAGCCGCCGGCGGCGTGCATCATTGTCGCGCAGTTCGCTGTCATTGAGCGCGCGCGCCTCGGCCAGTGCCGCGCGGCGTTCGGCAACCGCAAGACCCTGTTCGCGCAGGCGGAGATCGAGAGCGGTCAGGTCCGGCGCGTCGGCAAGCGATATCCGCGCATCCTCCTCGGATATCCCGATTTCCTCCGCCTGGGCGTCATATCCCTCGATCTGCTGCGCGACCGTGTCGCGACGGCGTACGAGATCGGCAGAGGCGCGCTCGGCCTGAAGTGCCGCTTCGCGGGCCTCGCCGAGCTTCCTGGCCAGCAGTCGCACCATGTCGCGGTTGGAATTGAGCCGCTCTTCGCCGATCCGGACCTGGTCGTTGGCCGCCGCCAGCCGCTCCTCGCAATCCTCGAGCTGGATCCGCGCTTCTTCCGCCTCCGCCTCGAGCACCTTTAGCCGGTTTTTCTGTTGCAGCCTGAGCGCGGCCGCGCTCGGGGCGCCGGCGCGGGTGACGTGGCCGTCCCAGCGCCAGACGGTGCCTGCGCGCGACACCAGCCGCTGGCCCGCCTTGAGCGCCTGCCGCAGACCGTCGCCGGCAGCCTCATCGACCAGTCCGATCTGCCGGAGACGGCGGTGAAGCTCGGCAGGCGCCCGGACATGGCCGATCAGCGGTGTTGCGCCCGGCGGCAGGGGGAAATCGCCCGTGTCTTCTCCGGGCATGGTCCAGAAAGCGGCCGCAGTGCTGTCGAGCGCGGAATCGAGATCGTCGCCCAGCACGGCGCCGAGCGCGGCCTCGAGGCCGGGATCGGCATGGATCTGATCGGCCACCGGCGCGTGTCCGCCAGGGCTGCCTGCCGCGAGCATGCGGGCGATCGTGTTCGCCTCGGTCTCGATGGCGCTCAGGCGGCTGCGCGCGTCCTCCACCGGCCGGCGGGCGTCGTGTTGCACGGCGCGGGCCTCGGCCAGAACTTGCTCGGCATGGACAACCGCAGCCTCGCCATCTCCATGGGCGAGTTCCGCGGCCTCGAGTTCGGCTTCCTTCTCGGCCGGATCGGGCAGGGCGGCAAGCCGGGTCTCCACGGTCCCAAACTCGTCGCGCGCTTCGGCGATCTGCCGCTCGAGCCGCAGGCGGCGCTGGGCGAGATCGGCGAGGAACCGCTCGAACTGCTGGCGCCCGGCCGCGGCTTCCGCGCGCTCGGCGGTCAGTGCCTGCATGCGTTCCTCGGCCTCTGCGGCCGCCGTTCCTGCGGCCCTCAGCGCCTCGGCAAGTTCGGCAGCGCGCTCCGTCGCGCTTTCCAGCGCCTCGCGCAATTCCTGCTCTTCCTCGTCCAGCCGTCCGACGATCGCCTCGTTGCCGGCGACCAGTTGCCGCTCGCGCTCGATGTCGGCCGATAGCTGCGTGATCCGGCGCTGCAACTCCTGCCGGCGGACTTCGAGCCGGCGCATGTCCTCTTCCAACTGGCCGCGCGCGATCGTCAGCCGCTGCAATGCGGCACCGGCCTTGGCCTCCTCCTCGCGCAGTTCCGGAAGCCGCAGGCCCTGCACGGCCTGGTTCTTGGCCGTCTCCATCTGCGCCTGCGCCCGTTCGGCCACGCGGTTGGTGGCATGGTTCAGCACGCTCTCGGCCTCGCCCTCGGCGCTCTTGGCCTGTGCCCAGCGGATGTGAAGCAGCTTGGCTTCCTCGGCGCGCAACGAGGCTGAGAGTTGCTTGTAGCGGTTGGCCTGCCGCGCCTGGCGCTTGAGGCTCTCGATCTGGGTCGATAGCGTGGTGGTGACATCCTCGAGCCGCTCGAGATTGTTCTCGGCCGCCTTCAGCCGCAGTTCCGCCTCGTGGCGCCGGGAATGCAGCCCGGAAATGCCGGCCGCCTCTTCGAGCAATTGCCGCCGCGCCTGGGGCTTTGCCTGGATCAGCTCGCCGATACGGCCCTGGCCCACCATGGCGGGCGAACGCGCCCCAGTCGAGGCATCGGCGAAGAGCAGCTGCACGTCGCGCGCCCGGGCCTCCTTGCCGTTGATGCGG
Source organism: Rhizobium sp. (assembly GCA_019739215.1). Taxonomy (GTDB): domain Bacteria; phylum Pseudomonadota; class Alphaproteobacteria; order Rhizobiales; family Rhizobiaceae; genus Rhizobium_E. The sequence goes on along the minus strand of JAHHDR010000042.1, from coordinate 235,796 downwards.
TAGACCGACCCCTGCTCGCGCTCGATCCGCCGCGTCACCTGCAATTCATCGGCGTCGTTGAAGGCGGCAGGCGCGGTGCGGTCCGAATTGTCGATGAACAGCCCGACCTCGGCCGTATTGCGGGCAGGGCGCTGTCCCGAACCGGAGAAGATCACGTCGTCCATGCCGGACGCCCGCATGTTCTTGTAGGAGTTCTCCCCCATTACCCAGCGCAATGCCTCGACCAGGTTCGACTTGCCGCAGCCGTTCGGCCCGACCACGCCGGTCAAGCCGGGCTCGATCAGGAACTCGGATGGCTCGACGAAGGATTTGAAGCCGGTGAGGCGAAGCTTGTTGAACTTCATGCGAGGCTCACCGAGACGCGGGGTTTTGTCGCAGGACTCACAACGCAAAAAGGCGGCAGCCCGAAGCCGCCGCCCTCGAATATCATCGCGGAAGAATTACTTGGCAGCGGCGTCGATGATGGCCGACATTTCTGCAACGCTCATTCCCCCGGCGTAACGCTGGCCGTTGATGAAGAATGTGGGCGTGGAGTCGACGCCGAAATCCTTGCCGCCCATCTCGCGCACCTTGAGCACATCATCCAGAAGCTTCTGGTTCGTCAAGCACGCCTCGAAGCTCTCCTGTGTAAAACCGGCCAGTTTCGACATCTGCAGCAGCGCCGCACGCGCGTCCTGCGCCGTCAGCCAGTTGACCTGGTTCTTGAACAGGGCGGACACGAAGGGGAAATACTGACCTTCGGGCGCGCAACGCGCCAGCATGATTGCGGCCATCGCCTTGTTGTCGAGCGGGAATTCCCGGAGGATGAACCGTACCTTGCCGGTATCGATATATTTCTCCTTGATCGCGTCGAACGTCTCGCGATGGAAGGCGGCGCAATGCGGGCAGGTCATCGACATATATTCGACGATCGTCACCGGCGCGTCTTCCTTGCCGATCGCCGCTTCGGGAAGCGGACCTGGCGCCATCAGCTTGACGACGTCGATGCTGCCGTCCGGAGCCGGTGCTTCCTGCGCCACGGCCTGGGACAGCGGCAACCCGATGGCTGCGACGGCCGTGCCGGCTGCGAGAAACTTCAGGAATTCTTTGCGAGTGAAAAGCATGGTGTCTCCATGGGGACGGGCGGGATCATGCAAGCTGGATATACCTTGGCTGAAAGTGCCGCAAGTTGTTGACCCGTCTATATCTTCAAAGAATTGTGACTGCCGGATGGCGCTTTCCGCAGATTGCCAAACTGTAATTTTCACCGCCGGCGGCTGCCATAGACCCCGCGCCCCAGCCGATCGAGTGCTTTCCTGAGCGCTTCGCTCTCGATCTCCGCGGTCAGTTCGGCGAGATGCGTGCTCTCGCTTGCGGAGAGCGGCCTCAGCCCGCGGCGACGACGCAGGTGCATGTTGACCGGCTTCTGCACGATCCTGATCTGCCGGATCGCGGGAAAGCCGAAGAAGCCGTTGATCCGCTGGATCAGTTCGCCCTGGGCATGGGCGAGAAAAAGTGCCCGCGCGCCCTCGCAGGCGATGGTCAGCACGCCGGCCTCCATGCCGCCCGCTTCGCCCGGTCGGTCCGCGTTTCGGCGTGGCCAGCTGATCTTCTCCGGCCGGGTGCAGTCCGCGAAATCGCTGCCGGCGATTTCGTCCCAGCTGCCGATCAGCGCCGTGTTGATGCCCGCCTTGCGTTGCAGAACAGGGTCGATGAGGCCGTTGGCGGCTTCGGCAATCTGCACGGCGCCGCGACGCTTGAAGGTGGACATGGGATGCAACTGCAATAGGTCGTCTCTGCCGGGATTGGCCGTTGAAACATACAGTGCATTCCCCTAAGCAGCAATCGATGATCCCTGACCCGCCGAACGCCCAAGACCTTCTCGCCTGGTACGACCGTCACCGCCGCGAACTGCCGTGGCGCGTGACGCCCGACATGCGCGCGGCCGGGGGCGTCAATGATCCCTATCATGTCTGGCTCTCCGAGGTGATGCTGCAGCAGACCACGGTCGCGGCCGTGAAGGCCTATTTCGAGAAGTTCGTCCGCCTCTGGCCGCGCGTCGAGGATCTCGCGGCAGCCGATGTCGAGGACGTCATGAAGGCCTGGGCGGGTCTCGGCTACTACGCCCGCGCCCGCAATCTCAAGAAATGCGCCGAGGCGGTTGCCGAGATGCACGGTGGCCGCTTTCCTGAGACGTCGGAGCAACTCCGAACGCTCCCGGGCATTGGCGACTACACGTCCGCCGCCATTGCGGCAATCGCCTTCGACGAGCCGGTTCCTGTCATGGACGGCAATGTCGAGCGCGTCATCTCCCGCGTCTTCCGTATCGAGGCGGCGTTGCCATCAGCCAAGCCGATCTTCCGCCGCCACCTCGCGACGCTGACTCCGGACATGCGACCGGGTGATTTCGCCCAGGCGATGATGGATCTCGGCGCCACGATCTGCACGCCCCGGCGACCGGCCTGCGCGCTCTGTCCGTGGCGCGACAGTTGTCGCGCTCTGCAAGAGGGTGATCCGGAGCTCTTTCCGGTCAAGGCGGGCAAGAAGGCCAAGCCGGTGCGGATCGGTGCGGCCTATGTCGCACTCGACGGTGCCGGCAGCGTGCTCCTGCGCAAACGCCCTCCCGAAGGTCTGCTCGGCGGCATGTCCGAAGTCCCGACCACGGACTGGACGTCCAATCGCGACGGCGGCACGGGCATCGATCACGCACCCTTCGCGGCCGACTGGCAACCCTGCGGCACCGTGACCCACGTCTTCACCCATTTCGAACTCAGGCTCTCGATCTACCGCGCCGATCGGGTAGAGCAGGACGGCGATAACGGCTGGTGGGTTCCCGTCACAAAACTTGACGGGGAAGCCTTGCCGACTGTCATGAAAAAAGCGATCGCTGCCGCTATTCCCGACGCATTCAAGATATCACATTGAAAGAGTTTCCATGACCGCCAGCATCCGGCATATCGTTTTCGACATCGGCAAGGTTCTGATCCACTACGATCCGGATATCCCGTTTGCGCGTCTCATCCCCGATGCCGAAGAGCGCAGATGGTTCTTCGAAAACGTCTGCACCCATGACTGGAATGTCGAGCAGGATCGCGGACGCACCTGGCAGGAGGCGGAGGAACTGCTGATCGAAAAATTTCCCGATCACGCGCACAATATCCGCGGTTTCCGCAAGCACTGGCACGAGATGGTGCCCCATCCCTACCAGCACAGCGTCGACCACCTGGAACGCTTCATTGCCGAGGGCCGCGACGTCACGCTGCTCACCAATTTCGCCGACGACACGTTCGACCAGGCCTGCGAGGTGTTTCCCTTCCTGCGCAAGCCCCGCGGCGTCACCGTGTCGGCCCGCGTGCGCCTGATCAAGCCCGATCCGGCAATCTACGACAGCCATACGAAGAGCTTCGGGCTCGATCCCGCAGCCACCTTCTTCATCGACGATGCGATCGCCAATGTCGAGGCGGCGCGCGCCTATGGCTGGCAGGCCGTGCAGTTTCTGGGGCCGGAGACGCTCGACAAGGCCCTCCGCAGCCACGGGCTGCTGTGATGGCGTTCGATCCCGTCGCCCGGCTGGTCACCTATCATGACGCGATCAATGCGCTGGATTTCGCCACGATCGAGGCAATGTTCGCCGATGATGCGGTTTATGATTCCGGCGGCCTCGGTGGCGTGATCGCCGGGCGCGGACCGATCATGGCCGGCTTTCGCACATATTTCGACACCTATCCCGACCAGGTTTCGCAAGACTCACTGGTGGAAGCCCTCGGCGGAGCGCGGGTCCGGTCGCTCTGGCGGCTCACGGCACGCAATCGCCATACCGGCGAACCGCTGGCCCGCGAGGGCGAGGAGATCGTGACCTTCGACGATTCGGGTCTGATCATGCGGGTCGAGGTTGCGGACTGGCCGGCGCATCGTTTCTGATTTTGCTGCAATGCAACATTATCTTGCCCTGCCGTGTTTTCAAACACCGTACGATACGATAAGCCATTAGCGAAATTGTCATAATTCCGCGCGGGGAGCGAGGGCCGGAATGATCAAGTGGGTCTATGGGTTTGGCGGCGGCAGGGCTGATGGCCGCGCCAGCTTTCACGAGAAGCTCGGCGGCAAGGGCGCGAACCTCGCGGAGATGAGCAGCCTTGGCCTGCCCGTTCCCCCCGGCATGACCATCGTCGCCGACGCCTGCACCCACTTCTTCCAGCACGATCGGGCATTCCCCGACGGATTGAAGGCCGCCGTCGTCGAGGGCCTGCAGCGCATCGAGGAACTGACCGGCCGGAAGTTCGGCGCGAAATCGCGACCGCTCCTTCTCGCGGTTCGTTCCGGGAGCCGGGTTTCGATGCCGGGCATGATGGACACGGTCCTCAACATCGGCCTCAACGACGAGACCGTTGGCGCGCTGGCGGAGGACACCGGCGATGCGCGTTTTGCCTGGGATTCCTACCGCCGCTTCATCGAGATGTATGGCGGCGTCGTCATGGGCCTGGGTCAGGATGTCTTCGAGGAAGTGCTCGAGGATGAGAAGGCCCGGCTCGGCCGGGAACTCGACCCGGACGTCAGCGCCGAAGAATGGCAGGCGATCGTTGCTCGATACAAGGAGATGCTGGCGGAGGAGGCAGGCGCCTCCTTCCCCGAGGATCCCATGGCCCAGCTTTGGGGTGCGATCGGCGCCATCTTTTCGAGCTGGATGAACCCGCGGGCCATGACCTATCGCGCCATGCACAACATTCCCTCCGACTGGGGCACCGCGGTCAGCGTCCAGGCCATGGTCTTCGGCAATCTCGGCAATGCATCGGCAACCGGCGTCGCCTTCACCCGCAACCCCTCGACCGGCGCCAACGAGCTTTATGGCGAGTTCCTGGTCAATGCCCAGGGAGAGGACGTGGTGGCCGGCATCCGCACGCCGCAGTCGATCACCGAGGCGGCGCGGCTAGAGACCGGCTCCGACAAGCCCTCGCTCGAAAAGGTGATGCCGGAGGCATTCGCGGATTTTCTTGCTGTGTGCGCCCGGCTCGAAGCGCATTACAAGGACATGCTCGATCTCGAGTTCACGATCGAGCGCGGCAAGCTCTGGATGCTGCAGGCCCGGCCCGGCAAGCGCACGGCACGTGCGGCGCTGCGCATCGCGGTCGACATGGTCGACGAGGGCCTGATCTCGCAGGCCGATGCCGTCGATCGCATCGATCCCGCAAGCCTCGACCAGTTGCTCCACCCGACGATCGATCCGAATGCCCGTGGCGACGTGATCGGCCACGGCCTGCCGGCATCGCCGGGTGCCGCGACGGGCGAGATCGTCTTCACCTCGGAAGGCGCGGTCGCCGCCAAGAAGGCCGGCCGGAAGGTGATCCTGGTTCGCACGGAAACCAGCCCCGAAGACATCCATGGCATGCATGCCGCACAGGGCATCTTGACAACCCGCGGCGGGATGACCAGCCACGCGGCAGTAGTGGCGCGCGGCATGGGCCTGCCCTGCGTCTGCGGCGCTGGCTCGCTTCGTGTCGACATGCGCAATCGGGAACTGGTGGCCCGGGGCGAGAAATTCAGCGAAGGCGATGTCATTTCCATCGACGGCTCATCGGGCCACGTCCTCAAGGGTGCTCAGCCGATGCTGCAGCCTGAACTGTCCGGCGATTTCGAGCGTATCATGGGCTGGGCCGACCAGATCCGCCGCATGCGCGTCCGCACCAACGCCGAGACGCCGTCCGATGCCCGCGCCGCGCGCGATTTCGGCGCCGAGGGCATCGGGCTCTGCCGCACCGAGCACATGTTCTTCGAGGGCGGCCGCATCGACGTGATGCGCGAGATGATCGTGGCGGAAACTGTCGAGGAGCGCCGCACCGCGCTCGCCAAGCTGCTGCCGATGCAGCGCGCAGACTTCGTCGAGCTCTTCGAGATCATGCATGGAACGCCGGTGACGATCCGCCTGCTCGATCCGCCGCTGCACGAGTTCCTGCCTAAGGCCGACGACGAGATCGACGATGTCGCGACCCGCATGGGCATGGACCCGATCGAGTTCCGCGAGCGCATCGAGGCGCTGCACGAGTTCAACCCGATGCTCGGCCACCGCGGCTGCCGCCTGCATATCTCGCATCCGGAAATCGTCGAGATGCAGGCGCGTGCCATATTCGAGGCCGCCGTCGAGGCGGCGCGGACGACGGGAGCGCCGGTCGTGCCGGAGATCATGGTGCCGGTGGTCGGGCTCAAGACCGAACTCGACTACGTCAAGGCGCGGATCGACGAAGTCGCGAAATCGGTGATATCAGAGACTGGCATGGTGATCGAGTATCTCGTCGGCACGATGATCGAACTGCCGCGCGCAGCCCTTCGCGCCCATGTCATCGCCGAAGTCGCCGAGTTCTTCTCCTACGGCACCAACGACCTGACCCAGACCACCTTCGGCATGTCGCGCGACGACGCCTCGGCCTTCCTGCCGACCTACATCCAGAAAGGCATCATCGAGCGCGACCCCTTCGTCAACCTCGATTTCGACGGTGTCGGCGAACTGATCAAGATCGCGGCGGAACGCGGCCGCCGCACTCGCCCCGGCCTCAAGCTCGGCATCTGCGGCGAACATGGCGGCGATCCGGTCTCGATCCACTTCTGTGAGGAGTCGGGCCTCGATTACGTGTCCTGCTCGCCCTTCCGCGTGCCGATCGCCAAGCTGGCGGCGGCCCAGGCGACGATCCGGGTGGGACGCGGCAACCAAGCCTAGGCCAGTTCTTTCGACGGATCCAAGTCCACGCGCTCCAGTCTCCGCAGCCGCATCCCGTCTCGCGCCGGTGGCAGGCCGAACATCCGCGCATACTCACGGCTGAACTGGGTGGCGCTTTCATAACCCACCGAGAAGGCGACGTGCGCGACGTCGCCGGCTTCGGCAATCAGTTTTCGGCGGGCAACGTGCAGTCTCAGCCGTTTCTGGTACTGGATCGGGCTCATCGCCGTCACGGCCTTGAAGTGACGATGGAACGCGGACACGCTCATGCCCGCGCGGGCGGCGAGATCGTCGATCTGGAAGGGTTCGGCAAGATTGTCCCGGATCCACCCGATTGACCTGCGCACCTGGGTGAGGCGGCTGCCCCCAGCCGCAACCTGTCGGAGCGTGCAGCCCCGCGGTCCCCTGAGCAGCCGGAAGATGATCTCGCGTTCGATCAGGGGTGCCATGACCGGAATGTCGTTCGGCGTCTCGGCCAGGCGCAACAAACGCAACCAGGCATCGAGCAGATCCGGCGTTACCGCTGAGATCCCGAAGCCGCATGAAGGGTCGGTGGGCGCGGGTGGCGCGTCATCGCCCATGATCAGGAGCACATCCGATATCACGGCCGGATCGAACTTGAGCGTGATCGCGAGATAGGGCTGGTCGGCGCCGGAATAGTAGACCTCGCCCGTCGCCGGCACGTCGATCGTCGAGATGAAATAGCTCGCCGTGTCATAATGCAGCGCCTGGTCGCCGATCAGCACGCATTTGGCCCCGTGCAGGATCAGGCAGATCAGCGGTTCGTAGACCGCAGGCGAGGCTTCCGCGCCCGTCTGTCCATGGGAGATGGCCACCCGCGGAATGAGGGTGTTGCGGGTGTGGCCATCGGCTTGTTTCAGCGCCAGCCGGCGCAACTGGGTGATCGTGTCTTGCATCGACATCAGATGGCGATCGCAAATCCGGCGGTCAAGCGCCACCCGGAACCGGAACGCAAATCCGGCAGGATCGGGCAGGAATCCGGTCCGATCAGGCTCACGCGGCACCTCCGCCGCACACCATCTTGGCCCTGTCTTCAACAGGAGCAATGACGATGACGGAAAAGAAAACAGCCCTGGTCACCGGCGCCACCAGGGGCATCGGCCACGAGATCGCCCGGCAGCTTGCCGAGACGGGCCACGAAGTCTGGCTGGGCAGCCGGGATGCGAACCGTGGCGAGGAAGCGGCCGCGGCACTGCGGGCGAGGGGGCTCAAGGCGCATGTCCTGCTGCTCGATGTCGCCGATGACGACAGCGTGGCGAAGGCTGCCGCGCTGCTGGCCGCGCAGACCGACCGGCTGGATATACTCGTCAACAATGCCGGCGTGGCCAACGGATTCGACCACACGCCTCTCGATGAGCCGCTCGCCAGCGTGAAGGATGTCTATGAGGTCAATGTTTTTGGCCCGATCCGGGTGACGCAGGCCTTTGTCCCGCTTCTCAAGGCATCGGCGGGCGCACAGGTGATCATGCTGTCGAGCGAACTCGGTTCCCTCTCGGCTCTGCTCGATCCGGAGAACGAGTTCTATGGCGTCAACCTTTTGAGCTACAACAGTTCGAAGACGGCTCTGAATGCGGCCACCGTCTCCTTCGCCAAGGCGCTCGAACCCTTCGGCATCCGGGTCAACGCGGTCGATCCCGGCTTCACCGCGACCGACATGAACGGCCATGCCGGATATCGCAGCGTGGCCCAGGCCGCGGAAGTGCCGTTGGCATTGGCCACCGGCGGCATGGAGGGCGTTTCCGCCGCCTTCCTCAACCATAATGGCCGCCTTGGCTGGTAGGGGCCGTTCAGAGGTTCGGCGTGTCAATGCGCGCCGAAATCTCGGGCGGCGCCGCTCGCGGCCTTGCGATCCATATCCCTGCGAGAATGACGGCGCCGCCGAGAGCCTGCAGCACGGAGACCGGCTCGCCCTGCAGCACCCAGGCAAAACCGGCGGCCGCGACGGCTTCCAGGAAGATCACCAGCGAGGAGAACACCGTCGGCAGCCGTCCGAGGGCGACCGACAACAGGCCCTGGCCGCCCGCATGGCTCACCAGCGCGAGCGCCAGCAGCACGCTCCAGCCCTCTGCCGTCTGCGGCAGGATGTTGCCCTCCACCACCAGCGCGGCTGCCAGCAGGATCACGATGGTGATGAGGCTCATCTCGAATGTGACGCGCGCCGCCCCGGTCTCTTTCCGCGCGGCGCCCACGGTCAGGAAGTAGAGGCCGAAGAACACGCCCGTGCCGATGGCAAGCGCATCGCCGACGGCATGCGACGCGTCGAGCGCAAGACTCTGGTAGATCAGCGTCGCACCGCCGGCCAGGCAAAGGCCTAGCCCGCCAAGGGTCGCACGTTCGGCCCGTTGGCCGAGCACCAGCCAGCCGAAGATCACCACCCAGAGCGGCGCCATGGTCGCGAAGAAAGTCGCGTTGGCGATCGTCGTGCCCATGATCGCGAGATGCCAGAGCAGGAGGTCCCCGGCGAAGAAGATCCCGGTCAGCACGATTGGCAGCGACCAGGTCTTGCCCTTCGCCTGGCCTGGCCGCCGCTCCTCGGTCCGCATCCACAGCCAGAGGACCGGGACGGCGAGGAAGACCCGCCAGAAGGCGCTCGAAAGCGGCCCGACATCGGCGAAGCGGACAAGGCTGGGCGAAATGCTCATGGCGAGTGCGGCGCCCAGCATCGCGAATATGCCGGTCAGGAAAGCCGCGCGGTCCGGGGTGGAGACGGATGGGATCTGGGACATGAGCCTGGCGGGAATGCGCGGCAATGCGCTTGGGAAAGGGAGACGCTCACGCCTTCCTTACGCCACGCGACAGCGAATGCAAGCCCGCCCACGACCTGTCCGTGCCTGGAAACCGGTCCTCGACCGGCCAGCTCAGTGCGCGGAAACACGCTCCAGGCGCCCGAGCACGTCCACGAAGGATTCGGCGAAACGCCGGATATGTTCGGGCTGCTGTTCGGCCGTGTGGATACTGGTTTCCTGTCCTTCGTCAGACAGGACGGCAAAGGCGAGGCGGGGCTCGTCGGAGCCGGCATAGGTCATGCGCACCGCGGCGATCCTCCCCTTGCCGTCAGGATTCTCGCCCAACGGAAGCTCGAAAAGGAATTCGCCATCCAGCGGAAGCAGCGCCGCCTTGACGGCATCCGCAAAAACCGGATGGCCTTCGAGCAGCATTTCGAGCCCAAGGCCCAGTTCGATGAATTCGACCGGGGAGGGGGCATCGCTGCCCTGCGGCTTGCCGGATTGCTGTGGCACGGCCTTGGGGGTGTCGACGATTGACTGCATGTCCAATACTCCTGGTCCAACGTCCCCCGACGCCTCTGCAGACTCATTGGAAAGATTGGCGAAATTGCGGCGCCTTGCATGCAGGCACGTTGACAAGCCCGCGCGAACCATATTGCCTCGCATCCGGTTGCGCCACAGCGGCGGGCGGAGTATGTCCGCAGAGCCGCAGCAGAGACCGGAAATGACGAGGAATAGATGACCGTCCGCTACGAGCGCCCAGTGTCGCGGGCGGCCTATCTCTCCCGTCGCCTGGCGATCTTCTCGTTCCTGATGTTCGTGGCGGCGTGGGGCATGCATCGCTTCGGCCCTCTCTCGACGCCATCCTTTCTGGCCGTGGCGCTTGCGGCCGCGCTGATCTCCGCCTTCGCCGCCTACCTCGCCGTCATCGGTATCGGCGCGCTCTGGTACAAGGGCGCGCGCGGCGGCAAGGCCTCCGCGGCCGCACTCTTCTTTTCCATCGTGCCGCTGGCGGCCTTTGCCTACGGGGCCGCCAACTATGTCAACCTGCCGCCGATCTATGATGTCTCCACCGACACGGCTGCTCCGCCGGACTGGCTGGAGGTTCCGTCCGCGGATCAGGCCTGGCTGGGCCCGCGCCTTCCCGTGACGGCGGCCAACCGGCAGGCACAACTGGCGAAGTGGCGCGATCTCACTGGCCGCCGCTATGACGGTGCGCTCGATCGTGTCTATACGGCAGCCCGCAAGGTGGCGATTGATCAGGGGCTGGCGATCCGGTTGGAGCGGGGTGCGCCGGAACTCGCGCTGCAGGAGCTTCCCGAAACCGAAGCCGGCCGGGAGGAAGCGGTCCCGGACGCGCTCGACTACATTCCGGTGCCGGTGCCACGTCCAGCCGATACGGCGCCGGAGGACAGCGTCCTGCCACCCGGCGATCCATCGATCCAGGGCGAGCAGCGCACCTTCGCCTTCGGATTCCGGCAGGACGTGGTGATCCGGCTGAAGGAGGAACTGGAAACGACGCTGGTTGATGTCCGCGTCGCCTCGCGTTACGGCGACCGCGATCTCGGTGCCGGCGTGGCCTATATCGAAAGCTACCTGAGAGCGCTGGATGCGGAGCTTCTCGGTATCGCCGGTGACTGATCAGGCCGCCAGCCGCGCAATCACGACGGACTCCTTCGCGGCTGTCCGCAGCTCGGCCGGGAGATCCGCGGGCCTAGCAAGCAGGCCGTTCACCGCGCGGTAGAAGCTGGCCGGCGAGGTTGCTCCGCCGATCCTGTCCTCGACATAGAGCTCGCTGCCCAAAGGTCCGGTGAACAGCTTGCCCTCGCGCTTCGGCGTGAAGACCGGCTGGAAATCCTTGAGAAAGCTGCCGCCGCGATAGGCGGCGAAGGCGGCGCGATAGCGCTCGGTCATCGCTGCGAAATCCTCGGGGTCGCTGAACTTGCCGCAATAGAGCGCCGAGGATCGAGCGAAGTTCGCCTCCCAGCCGGCCAGCCCCAGCCCGTAGGTGAAGCGCAGGTATTGCTGTGCCTGGACGACGCTGGCCGGCATGCCGAGCATGGTATGGAAGGGGAAGCCCTTCATCCACGGGTCGTCCTCATAGTCGCGGCCGAATTCGCTCTTCGTGCGGGCGATCGTTTCGGCGAAGCGGCTCGGGCTCCAGGCGGCCGAGGTGTTGCTTTCCGGGCAAGTGCCGAAGATCGAGAACGGGCGGCGGCAATAGACGAAGTCGCGTCCGAGCGCCACGTTCTTCATCGCATTGTCATAGTCGAGCGTCGGATGCTCGAAATAGCGCCCGCCGAACCTCGCCCTGACCCGGTCGAGCAGTCCGCGGGAAATCGCCGAATGGTAGACCGAGAACCCGCAGGTCAGCGTCACGCCGGCATCGTCCCAGCGGAAGGCGCGTCGGAACAGCAACGGCTGCGGCATGTCGTGGAATGTCGCTTCGAGCGGCACCTGGACGTTGCGGAGCGGGCTGTCGTCCGTGATCCAGTCATATTTGAGGCTGGACCAGCCGAAGGCCTCGAGCCCCGGCTTCAGCGCGATGGCGATCTTCAGCGCATCGACGAGGTCGGGATCGATGAGGTCGTCGTCGCCGATCACGCTGATCCACCGGCCGGTGGCCGCCTCCAGACACCGTTCCCAGTTGTCCTTCATCGACAGAGCGCCCGACGGCGAGGGAAGGTATGTCACCCGCGCATCGACCCTGTCGGCCATGAAGCCTTTCATGTCGGCGGGATCGTCGGAATTGTCCGCGAAGACGAACTCGACATCCTCCCGCGCACTGTCCAGCAGGAAGCCGATCGTTTCTTTGAAATAGCGCTGCCGGTTGCGCGACGGCACGCAGATGGTGAGGAAGGGCGCTGTCATGACGGCCAACCACTAGCGCAGCGGTCTTTCGCGAGGCTTGATGGTGCGCGCCCGACATCCGGACCGCGCCAGTGTCGGCCGGATTTGGCCGACGTTGCCGGCATCACTCTACCAGGCGGTGCGGGCCGTGCCGAGTGCCCGCGAATGCTGGGAATGAACGATGGCGACAAGTGCGCTGATGGTCACGGTGCAGTTCGACGGGGGCATCAGGCGATGCGTCGCAAGATGCGCCAGCAGCACATGCTCGTCGCGCCCCTCGGTCAGCGGAAAGGTTGCGGTCATCGGCTTCTCCTCGGCCAGATGGGCGGCATGGCCGCACATGCAGCATTAACGCATCAAAAATTGATGCGATGCAATATGAAATTTTGAAATTCTGTTTAAAGCAGGACCCGGAAAGGCGGCGCTACACCGCGCCGTATTCGCTGCCCAGGGCTGCTGGCCCGTCGCTGTGGATGGCGCCACGCGCCATCAGGTCCTCGACATGCGCCAGCACCGACAGCGCCGCGGCTCCATGCAGGCGCGGATCGGTGTCGCGGTAGATCGCGGACACCATGTCGGGTATCCGGCGGTCGCCGGCGCGAATGCGCTCCAGGATCGCCCGCTCGCGCATCCGCCGATGGGTGCGCAACCCGCGCAGGAACGCCTGTGGTTCTGTCACCGGTCCGCCGTGGCCGGGAAAATAGAGCCTGTCGTCTCGTTCGAGCAGCCGGTCCAGCGAGGCCATGTAGTCGGCCATCGCGCCATCCGGCGGCGCAACGATCGAGGTCGCCCAGGCCATGACATGGTCGGCGGAGAACAGGATGCCGGCACCGTCGAGCGCGAAACAGGTGTGATTGGCGCAATGTCCGGGTGTCGGCACCGCTTCGAGCACCCAGCCGTCCCCTTCGATCCGCTCGTCCGCGGTGATCGCGATATCGGGGACGAAGGTCATGTCGGAGCTTTCCGCGAACGGATTGGTCTCGCCATCATGAAGCGGCCGGGCCGCCCGGTGGGGCCCTTCGGCGACCGTTGGCGCGCCGGTCATGTCCTTCAGCCGTGCAGCAAGCGGCGAGTGATCGCGATGGGTGTGGCTGACCGCGATATGGCTGACCTCGCGCCCCGCGAGCGCCCGGCACAGGGCCTGCCAGTGCGCCTCGTCCTCCGGGCCGGGATCGATCACGCAGACCGACCGGTCACCGACGATGTAGGTGTTGGTGCCATGGAAGGTGAACGGGCCGGCATTGGGCGCCGTGAGCCGCTGGACCCGCGCCGCGACAGGCACGGCCGTGCCATGCGCCGGCACGAAATCCCGGGCGAATGCGAGGTCTTCGCTCACTTGTATTCGATCTCGATGAAGCTCATGAACGCCTCGCCGCCATTGACGACATTGTGGGCCACGCCGGCCTCGCGGCGATAGACCTGCCCCCTCACGACGTCGACTCGCCTTTCGCCACCCTCTTCCTCGATCAGGAAGTTGCAATCTGTCATTGGCACCACGACATAGCCCATGCCATGGACGTGATGGCCGGTATCGGCGCCGGGAACGAAATCCCAGCGCGTGATCCGCACGACCGCGTCATCGAGAAGGACGGTCGGTTCGGCGGGTGGTCGGGCTCTAAATCCGGGCATGAGGCACTCCTTGCGATGAGGATGCCACATATCCGACGAAGCCGGCTTGCGGTAAAGCGCTATTTCACCGCGTGAGCCCCGCCGTCGGCCGGCGGGGCGTCAAAACGGAAAGCCCGCGCGTCGGGCTGGGCGCTAGGCCAACCTCGGTCCGGGCGTCAGGCCGCGCGACGCTCGTGGCGGCCTTCCTCGACCTCCTCCACGATCTTGGCGACGAAAGCGTCGAGATCGGACGGCTGGCGCGACGTGATGATGCCCTTGTCGGTCACGACGGGTTCGTCGCGCCAGTCGGCACCGGCATTCTTCATGTCGGTCTTGATAGAGGCATAGGAGGTTGCCTTGAGGCCGCGAAGCGCATCGGCCTCGACCAGCAGCCACGGGCCATGGCACACGGCTGCCACGACCTTGCCGGACTTGACGAAGTCACGCACCAGTTGCACCGCCTTTTCCTCCTTGCGCAGCAGGTCGGGATTGATCTGCCCGCCGGGAATGACCAGCGCGTCGAAATCCTCGACCCGGACCTGGTCGACGGTGAGATCGACCGCGACGGTGTCGCCCCAGTCCTTCTCGTCCCAGCTCTTGATCGGCCGCGTCTCGAGCGAGGCGATCTTCACGTCGGCGCCCTTGGCCGTCAACTGGTCGAGCGGCACCCGCAGTTCCGACCGTTCGTAGCCATCGGTGGCGAGGATGAGTATGCGTGCGGAATTGATGGTCGTCATGACGATCTCCTTGATGTCGTTGGGGTTCGCTGAAACAACACGCCATCCGCCCGATCGTTCCCTCGGCCGCTCGGTACCGGCACACCGTCAAAAAAAATCCCGCGGACGATTGCGGCCCGCACCAACCTTTGCTAATCAGGCGCCACGTCCGGGCCGAGCCGCGCTTTGCCCGATGCTGGGGCGTAGCCAAGCGGTAAGGCAGTGGTTTTTGGTACCGCCATCCCTGGTTCGAATCCAGGCGCCCCAGCCATTTCAAAAATTTAGTATAAAATCAATGCGTTAGGTTGGCGAAGATAGCGCTGGTGGTGCACACTAGTGGTACACGTTGATGGGTCGCGATCCTCTAATAGGCTGCGCTACGAGCCTTCGCTTAATGCTGCGTCGATCAACTGAATACTTTCGAGGCCTCTTGCCCCGCCCGAGCTTGTACCGCGGCGACGCGATTGGCCGGCAAGGACGCCCACTTCCCAGCAAAATAGGCTACAAATATATCGCTGACATATTCACCTACTTCGAATTGGAGTTTCACTCCATCTTCACATAGCTTTGAAGTCCAAACTAGATCTGATAGTCCGCCATACTTCGGGAGGGTGGCTGGGCTTTGACCGTGGACGTACGCTGAGAGCAGGCGATATGGGTCCTCTTCCGTACGTTTCTTTGTTTTTGTTAGGACTGCGAACCTAGACTTGAAGTTCGGTATGTTCTCATCAAGGTATGCCATTGCATCGCCCTTGAGTTTGAAACCGTCTCCCGTTCGTGCGACTCGGCGCCATTCGACCGGATGATCCCTAAAATACAACCAACCTAACGATATATCGATCTGGCTTCTCATCGAGAAGATAGCAGGGCGGACTAGACCCGCAGCTAAACATCCCAAAGACTCCATCAGTGATGCTCTAAGGCCAGTTAAGAATTCATCGGCCGTTGAGGTCTTCTCCGAGGCCTCCAAGTAGTCGAGCCATTCTACCAGCGGATTGATCGCGTCATGGGTGGATACCGCGATGTCCACTCCTTCCGCTTCCAACCTTCCCGTGGTTGCTGAGGCTAAGTTCGTCAATTGGGTCTGCAGTGCAGTGAATAGCCCCGAGTTTCGTAGACACCCTCCGGTTACGTTTTCTGCTGCTTTTCGAACTCGACGGGCGACAGCATCCCGTTTCTGACATGTTTGCGCTTCGGGTTGTAGAACATCTCGATATAGTCGAACACGTCCTGCCTAGCTTCGTCTCTTGAGCGATAGACCTTTCGGCGTATCCGCTCCCGCTTCAACAGATTGAAGAAGCTCTCAGCGACGGCATTGTCATGGCAGTTGCCCCGTCGGCTCATCGAGTGAACCAGATTGTGGTGCTTCAGGAACGCTGCCCAGTCCATGCTGGTGAATTGCGATCCCTGATCCGAATGCACCAGAACCTTTTCCTTTGGCTTTCGCCTCCAGACAGCCATCAGCAACGCCTGCAGCACGACATCCGTTGTCTGACGGCTCTGCATCGACCAGCCGATGACACGGCGGGAATAGAGATCGATCACCACCGCGAGATAGGCGAAGCCTTCGTTGGTCCGGATGTAGGTGATGTCCGTGACCCACGCCTTGTCCGGAGCAGCAACGTCGAATTGACGGTCCAGAGTGTTGTCGATGACAATGGAAGGCCTGCCGCCATAAACTCCGGGACGGCGCTTGTAGCCGATCTGAGCCTTTATCCCGGCAATCCGCGTCAGACGCGCAACCCGGTTGGGGCAGCATGTCTCGCCGTGATCGAGCAGGTCGTCATGAAGCTTGCGATACCCGTAGACCTTGCCGCTCTCTTCCCAAGCCGTCTGGAGCAGATCGATCTGCCGCTTGTCCTCAAAGGCACGCTTGCTCAAGGGCATCCGAAGCCAGGCATAAAACCCGCTGGGATGGATGCGGAACAGGCGACACATCATTCGCACCGAAAACCGCTGTTGATGCTGGGCAACGAACGCGTACTTCACTTTGCATCCCTGGCGAAATACGCGGTCGCTTTTTTTAATATGTCGCGCTCCTCGGTGACCCGCGCCAGTTCCCTCTTGAGCTGCCTGATCTCCTCTGACTGGTCGCTACCATGGCCACCGGGCATCGAGGAGAACTTCTTCTTCCACTCATAGAGCGAGTGCTGGCTGACACCCAGCCGCTGTGAAACTTCCGAAACCGGATAGCCCCGTTCGGTGATCTGACGCACCGCGTCGCGCTTAAACTCGTCGCTGAAATTCGATTTGCTCATGATGCTCTTCTTGCCTCAAAATTAGGAAGAAGGTGTCTACAAATCTCGGGGCTATTCAATTTGATCGTATTGCGAATTACGCGGCGCGGCGCGGCATTAGCCTTGCGAACACGCTGATCGACATTCACATTCCGGGACGCCTCGATGATATCGGAAGCGTCAGTGTCCTCTGCTCCCGCGCACTCGCTGAGCGGGTGAATGTGGATGACGCACTGGCGAGCATACGTGTCCGTCCGATCACGCCGGAGCACCTGCGACGATTGGCCGAGGCACATGAAGCTAATGACCATGATGAGGTCCGGCACGCCAGTATCAATGAAGTGCTCGGACTTGCCGCCTCGGGTCACCTATTCGTCACGGGAGGCCCGGAGGAGGCGCTAGTTTTTTTCACTTTCCTCAGCGGCCGCTAGCGATCCGGTTGAGACCATCTTCAAGCGCCTCATTGCAGACGCGAAGCGTCAGCTACCGACCGATCTGCCGGGCGTCCTAATGATTGAAATTGCCGACCTAGAAGGGACGGATGAAGGATTTTTCGCGCGACGTCCGGCTGGCGACCCATTCGGCGAGAAGACGGAAGAATTGTTCCGGCGCCGCCCTCAAGTGATGGGTGTGTGTTTTCACGGCCGGTGCGCGAAACACCGGTCTCGGTCATCCTTGGATCGTGGTCGATAGGGGGATTGTCCACCGACCTAGCCTCATATTTCGCAATCGAAATCACCCACTGTACGGAAACGAAGAGGTGGCAGCCATCTTGGGAGCAAGATTAGGTTAGGAAGCCGCACTACCTCTGAAGGCAATGAGACCACCACGCCCATCCACCTACTCTAGGTCAGGGTACTTGATGGCTTCGACCACCTGCTGGAGAGCATGTATATCCAGGCCTTCAGGGTTGTAGACTCCGAAGGTGATCCCCTCTCGATCATGGCCTATGATCTGGGCCGCCTCTGTCTGCGGTAGGCGCGCGCGTTCCAGCACCTTCACCACGCTTCGGCGGAACGAATGGAAGTCAACGCGATCCTTGCCGGTCTCAGGGTCAGCACGCACAACGCCTAACTTGCGGCGATACTCTGTGAACCGTTTCGAGATGTACCACGATCGCTTCTTGTCCGGTCCTCCGGGTTTCAGAACCGGGAACAGCCATTCCGCACCGTGGTGTTTAACGAAGTCGAGCAGCCCCGCGCTGATTAGCTTGGAGTGGATGGGCACCTTGCGGTCACCGGCCTCGGACTTCGCCTTAGTGATGTCGAAATACCAGACTCCATCCAGCTGCCTGATGTCAGCGGCCTTGCGATTGCACATCTCGTTCAACCGCATGCCGCTATACGCTGAGATGAGGCTGAGCCATGCAATAGTATTGGCATGGGATTGCTCCGCTGGCCGCACTTCGGGCGCGTTCGCCAGTAGTGTCTTCATCTCCTCGCCGCTGAAGGGGAATTTGGCCGTCTTCCTGCGCTGGCCAAGGGACCGATGCTGATCAGTCCACGGGTTGTCTCCGGTGGACAATCCACGCCTCTTCGCCCATTGCCATAGCATCGACAAAGCCGTCGCGTAACGATTGATCGTTCGGTTGCTAAGGCCCGTCTCGTGATTGCCGAACTCTTCGAATATCTCTTCGAATGTCCGCTTCTTCGTGAGCGGACTACGCCCCCAGAGCGGGTTAAGTGTGGACACCTTGTCCAGGAACAGAGCCGCCTGCTTGCGATCGACGCTGTCTAGACGCGGCTCGGTTGCCCACTGATCGAACAGCCTATAGGTGGCCTCATACTGGCCCCGTGTCTGCTCAGTCAGCCTCACGGCTGGGTCTCGCTGGGTTTCCTCGAGATAGCGCCGTGCGGCCTCTGCGAAGGGTTCGCCAACCTTCCTCTTCTTCGCACCAACCGGCTGAAGCGTGGTCAGGTCAATAGCGTTCCGGCCGAACGTACTTGGTGCTTCGAGGAGAGAGCCGGACAACGCAGCCTTCCGGCCAATCGCTGCCTTCAGGCGGGCCGAAGTGCGGGCGTATTCGAGGTCGTCGAGGCCGTCCCGCTCCAACTTCTCCTGCTCAAGGTCCGCAAAGATGCTGGTGTTCTCGTGATCATCGCCATACTCGGCGAGCAGGGCAAGGGTGTCTAGGTATTCCTGCGCGGCCTTCTCTTCGATTTCGGCCGGCGTCCAAGTCCGTGTTCCGCGATGAACGTCGAATAGGGCCATCCATTCGGTAACGAGTGGCCAGCGGTCTGCTTGAGCCTTGGTGAGGTCTCGGGTCTTGAGAGTCTTGGTGATGTCTGTCTTGCCGAACTTCGCAACTAGGTCAGCTGGTATCTTGATGACGAAGTACCAAGTCTGCCGTCGCTTCTTGAGATATCGAGTGTCTGCCATATGACAAGAGGTAGTACACGTTGGTAGTACACGTCAAGAGGTCGCGATGCATAATTCATGCCGCAATGTCAGGAGTTTCAGGCGATTGAGAGCTTGGTAGCTGGGGTTCCAGGCGCCCCAGCCAAGTTGTTCCGATTTCTCGTAAAATGCCTGGTTTTGAGGGCTTCCAGTTCAGCTGGAGACCCTAAAATCGCGTTTGTCATACCGGAATGTCATATTCCGCTGTCTGACGCGCTGAAGGCTTTGGACGTCTGCTTGCCCTCCAACGAGGGTTTTCGCATGGCAATAGCTCAACATGTTTTCAAGCGCGGTTCCGTTTACTGGTGGCGTCGGCGTTTACCGAATCGAACAGGTTCGCGTGCTTTGTCGCCGATTGAAATCAGCCTGCGGACAAAATTTCTGGAGCGGGCTAAGTGGCTCGCAGCCGAGATTACCCTTGTTAGCGAGCATCTCATTCGGGACATACGGCGAGAGATGATCGATCCTGACGACGCGAAGAAGATACTCATAAAGGTCGCCAAGAAGCACAGCGCGAAGCTGGACGTAATCGCTGCGGCGGAAATCGCCAACGGCGAAGACGTGGACGCTTCTCGTTTCAGCGATATTGTCGCCGGTTGGACAAATCGGATTTTCGCAGCTCACGGCGACGCGGCAAGGATTGGCGAACATGAGCAACGCGAGATGAAAGCAGCCGGTCTCGATGAAGCGGTGATCGAGGAGGTCAAGAAGCATCTTGATTTCTATCGGTTGCATGGAATCTATCCGCCGTCACCAGGCCGGATTCTGAACCTTCTCGATGAGCACAAAATTCCTGATACGAAAGTCAATTTCCAGCAAGCGCAACAGTTAATCGTCGCGCAGTGCCCGCGAGTTCGTCGGCCATCCGTCGCGCCTTTTTCAGCGGCATCGCGCCCAGGCTGATTCTGATCAACCCTCCCTTCGGCGCGATCCGCTTGGACATCCTGATCTGAAACAGCAAGGAGTTGCCGTTGCAGACCAGGTATCGGCCGGAGGATGGCGCTGTTTTCTTGCGATTCGGTTTCGATGCGGAAATGATTTCCGCGTCGGCCACGGATACTTCAGATTGTACCCGGCCTGATACTTTGGCTGATACTTTCATGCTCGGACTCCCGGGGTTAGGGCAGTTCCGTCAGAAATTTGCTAGGAAAGCCAAGGGCTTGAGGTTAATTGGCGGAGAGTGGAATGCAACTTGGAGGAGAGGGTGGGACTCTCATTAGTGTATGGATTGCCAAGCGTCGTGCGTTGCCAAGTTTTCCATGGCTCGACAGGCGGTACGCAATGCCTTTTTTCGCAGCACCAGGGCTCGAGTTGGCCCATTGCAGACCTCTCCCTCGCAAAGGTCAGAGTTGGACATACGGACGGTATCTCCCGCCGGTCATAATCCGAAGCGTTTGACTTTGACGACTTGGCGGCACTGTGCGACTGTCGCGGAACCTGCACCGGCGTCGGCGCGCGAATGTCGTCGAGGGGATTAAGTCCTTGGGCAGCCGGAGATACCCCAATGCGGATCGCCATCTTCGTGCCTACCGACGTGCATTCGCTGGAACTCGCCGGGCTCATGGACGTGTTCGCCGAAGCGAACGCCCGTGTTGGCAAGATGTTCTACGAGGTTGCCATACTAGCGGCAGACGATCGCACGATCCGTAGCGCATCGGGGCTCAGAGTCGTGCCCGATTGCGCTTTCGATGCGTATCCAGGCGGCCCAGACACCTTGCTCGTGGCGGGGAGCGTCGGCGTTCCTCGCTCTCCGGGCAGGCAGGTTATCGACTGGCTGATCAATATCGTTCCCGAGACCCGGCGGTACGGTTCCGTATGCACAGGCGCGTTCGTGCTCGGCGAAGCAGGTCTGCTCGCAGGCCGACGTGTCACCACTCACTGGCAGTTCGCGTCCTTGCTTGGCGAGCGCTTCCCCGAGGCGCGGGTGGAAGGCGATCGTGTTTTTGTCCGGGATGGTGCGATGATCACGTCGGCCGGGTCCAGCGCGGCAATCGATCTCGGGCTTTCTCTCGTCGAAGAGGACCTCGGCCGGGAGGTGGCGCTTTACGTCGCCCGCCGGCTCGTCGTGTTCCTGAAGCGACCCGGTGACCAGTCACAATTCAGCGTGCATCTGGCAGCGCAGGCAATCGACCGCAGCCGTCTACACAAGGTCCAGGAATATATTCTGAATCACCCAGCGGCGGACCTTTCGGTCACCGCGTTGGCGAAGATCGCGGCGATGAGCGTGCGCAACTTCACGCGCGTATTTTCGCATGAGGTCGGGATATCGCCATCCGATTACGTCGAACTGACGCGTATCGACGTCGCCCGCTTCCTTCTGGAAGGGAGCCGGCTGTCGATCACATTGATCGCAGAAAGAAGTGGTTTTGGATCGGCAAGCGCGATGCGCCGCGCCTTCGTTTCGCATGTCGGAGTGACGCCGTCCGACTACCGCGATCGCTTCCGGACGTCTGGCGACGGGGCCAGACAGGGTTTGTCCGAAAACGGCTGATGGTTGTCCGGGGATCGCCTCGGCTACGGGTTGCCCCAGTTCAGGTGGCAGTCCATGTTTCTGTCATGAAAGACACTGAGAAACCCGAACAGCCGGACTTCGCCGACGAGCCCACGATCAAATGAAGCTGTGGGCGCGCACCGCGGAAACTACTGCCAGACGGCCATGACGCAGCTTGGCGCGATACACTGCACGCAGGCCGTGGCGAGGGAGATTTCCCGCGGCGCGAATTGAAACTTCGTTTCGCCATTCGGCGCTCTGTCCGATCGGCGTCACTATTCCAGTCCCGGCGGACCCCGTGGTTCGCGCATCGGGCATCTGCCGCCGGAAAACCCCGCCGACGGATATGCCTGCCGAACGAGCCATGGTGGGACTGGAAACCCTTCCTCCGCGCCGCTGGGTCCCGCAGTGTTGCCACGTCATCGAAAGTCGGCGTCCCCAGGGATGTCGCCGACGAGATCGTTGCCGTTAACCAGGCGCGTGCTGTTGTTCCATCCATCGTGCAAGACATCTGAGCATCGGGGAACACCGGGTCGATGTCATCGCGCAGCGCTGCTTCGTCGCCGATAGCGAAAGATCGACGGCACCTGTCGGATAAGCGGACTGTCTTCCACCATCAGGTCGAGCGGTTTGCCGTTGCTCATTTTTCACTTGATGCACGAGGATGAGTCGCTTTGGCGACATGTCGTTCCTAAACCACTATAGAGAGGTCGTCGAAGTTGCGATTGCGATGGCGTCGCCCGTGGACATCGATATCGACCTTAGCCGCATTGAGGTCGCGTGCTTTCTTTCTTGAGAAGAGCCGGTTGTTGGTCGCATCGATCGTAGAGAGATGATTTGGGATCGGCTCGTGCGATGCGCCGCACCTTCGTTGCGTATGCCGGAGTGACGCCGACTGACTACAATGACCGATCGTGGACGTCTGGCGACGGGACAAGACCGAGTTTGTCCGAAAACGGCTGATGGTTGTCCTGAACCTGCCTCAGCTGCGGATTGCCCCGGTTAGGGTCGCGGTCCATTGTTCTGTCATGGAAAAAGTTGAGAAACTCGATCAGCCGGACTTCAAAGAGCACGCGCCGGGCACAGCCGACGATGGGCTTCTTGGCGCCGACGCGATCAGGTCGATTCTTCCGACGCTTGTCGAAGAAATGACCGACGGGATCGCCATCGCACAGCGTTTCGGTGCCAATTCGCCGCTGGTCTACGTAAACAAGGCCTTTGAGCGTCTGACAGGATACTCTCGACAGGAAGTTATCGGCAAGGACTGCCGCTACCTGCAAGGCAATGAGCGCGACCAAGAGGAGATCGCCCGCATTCGCGCTGCGATCGAGGCGGCTGAATCCGTGGACGCAACATTGCGAAATTATCGCAAAGACGGTTCGGCCTTCTGGAACAGTCTTAGTCTCAGGCCCGCCTGGGTCGGGGATGAGTTGTTCTACGTCGGGATACTGCGTGATGTATCAGCGCTTCGCCAGGCGAACATGGCCCTGGATCGCGTCGCAAACCTCGACGGGACCACGGGTTGCTTGAACCGTCAATCGTTTATCCAGGCTGCAAAAGAACAGTTCGCAAGTAATGCTGAGAGGACGCATCTGGTTGTCAAGCTGGATGTTGTCAGCTTTCATGATCTCAACACCGGATACGGTTTCGAAGTCGGGGATGCCCTGCTGTGTGAAATCGGGCGGCGACTGCGGGACATGGGCGCTGCTCTGGTGGGTCGGATGGGCGCGAATGAGTTCGCCCTGGTCTTCGAGCTCCAGGATGAACCAAGTGCGGACGCGATCATAAAGCTAGTATCCACTTCCCTTGCTACGGACTTTGTGGTGGCAGGTGCCAGTGTCTCACTGCGATTCTCCGTCGGATATGCCGTAGGCATGCCTGTGGGCAGTACCATTTCATTGATCCGGAACGCGGGGACAGCCCTTTGGGCCGCTAAATCCGATCCGTTAGGTGGCCCGAGGCGGTTTCGCGAGTCCGACCACGAGCAAGCCAGCCGTCGTGTAAGAATGACACGCGAGTTGAAGGCCGCGGTCGCCAACGACGAGTTTGTGTATTACTTTCAGCCCCAGGTAGACCTTATTACCGGTGCATGGGTGGGCGCGGAAGCCCTGCTTCGCTGGAAGCATCCCCTGTTCGGCTGCCAGCTCCCTGGCAGCTTCATTGAGACCGCTGAACGATCAGGTCTGCTACTTGATCTGACCGAACGAAGCCTGACCACCGTCGCGACCTTCGCCCGGCGGATCAACGAGCACCGCGACAACGCACTTCGGTTTTCAGTGAATGTGTCGGCGGGAGAATTCCTCCAGCATGACATGGCTGAAATGCTGGACCGCGTGCTACGTCTGACGGGTGCCGACCCGGCATGGCTTACTCTTGAGATCACCGAGAGCATGTTCCTTAGCGACACGCCGGGCGTTATGGGCGCATTCCAACGGCTACGACAGATCGGCGTCGGACTTTCCGTCGACGACTTCGGCACTGGCTTCTCGAACCTGCGCTCGCTTGAGATATTTCCGGTTACCGAAATCAAAATAGACCGAATGTTCGTCAGCGAACTCGCAACGAGGCCCGCCAGGAAGGTGATCGTCAGCGCCATCATCGACCTGGGACGCGCCCTTGGTCTGACAGTTGTCGCGGAGGGCGTAGAGACCGAGGCACAGCGCGCAATGCTTGGCGAGATGGGCTGTCCGGTTGGCCAGGGCTACCTGTTCGGAATCCCAACCGACGCGGAGAGCTTCACAATCAACTTGGCACGGATGGGAGCGACGCACTGGCCGCACTTAAAGCCGATTTCGGCGGCTTAGACGGCCCCAGTATCTGACCAGAAACAAAATGGATTCTGGAAATGAACAGTCACTATTTGACCAAGGTTACTCCAGCAGATGCCAGAGCACACCAGCGCTTCAAGTGCAAAGCCGCAGTGCGACTTGCTTACAAAAAAAACGCTCAAGCAGCCGATTTCATCGTGCCGTGCCGTTATTTTCGAGGTCTCGCAGGGAGGCGCGCTAATCAGCGTCTCTGCAGAAATACCTGAACACTTTTACATCGTGATTGGCAACTTTGAATATTCAATCGGTTGTGCCGTGAAACGAAGAGAAGGGAGTCTTCTCGCAGTCGAGTTCATAAAGGAACAACCTCGCCGCATTGTCGAAGCGTTCGCTCTCCTGAGATTTCCGATGGCACCGTTATTCAGCTTGAAGGGCCTTTTGCGAAATGAGCTTGTACAACCATTTGGTAGCGCTCTGCAGTCAGCTTCGCCGGCTGAATAACCTTGATGTTCCCGGATCGGGGTATGGTCGACACTAGGATCATCGCCCCAACGAGAAGGAAAGTCTGAGAGCTTTCCGACAGCGGCGGCTACCTTTGGCACGATCTCCATCGAAGGCCGTTGGCCGGAAAGAGGATGAACAATGAGCGATGTGTATCAGGACAAAAAGCGGGACATGAGCACCGTCATCCAACGCGGGCTGCTTTGCCGATGTCCGAGATGCGGCGAAGGTAAGCTGTTTTCGGGCGTTTCTCAAACCCGCCGACAACTGTGCCGTCTGCGGTGAGGATTACACCCACCACCGAGCCGACGACCTTCCCGTCTATCTCTCTATCGTGATCGTCGGCCATGTCGCGGTTGGCGGCTTCATGGCTGCTGATCAATTGGTCGCGTGGTCGAACTGGGTTCATCTCGCCATATGGACGCCCATGACTGTCATCCTGGCGCTGAGTACGATCCAACCAATCAAAGGTGGGGTGATCGGATTCCAGTGGGCGAACCGTATGCATGGGTTTGGCGGCGACGCCTGATATTAATCGGATGGCGGCCCTGAGGAGCCTGAACTCGGAGGGCGGTGCGATGCCCGGAAGTCCTGATGTGCCGTGACGCCCGAGAGTCCGACGCCTGCCAACCTCATGTCGATCCTATTTAGAGTCTCGATGTCTCCTATTGGCGCGAAGCCGCCTTGGCAAGGCCCTAGCGTCGTCGTGAGCCGTGGCGCTCGCTGAGGTGGTGGTGGTACAGAATGCAAGCTCTTTCACACTGCAAAGACCCCGCAGCCTGCACCCGTCTGCTTCGCATGATGGAGGAACAGAACTGAAAGTCCGAGTTTTTCAGCCATCGACAGACCTCGGGTTTCGCCAAGAACCATCATCGCGGTGGCCCAGCCGTCGGCGCTCATGCAGTCGCGTGCAATCACGGTCGCCGACGCGGGCGGGTTATCAAGCGGCATGCCGCGCTGCGGGTCCATCGTATGCGACAGGCGATGGCCGCCGATATCGACCCAATGGCGGTAGTCGCCTGAGGTCGCGATGGCCGCATCTTGTAACTCGACAATGGAATGGGCGGCGCGCGCTTCCAGATCAGGCACCTCGATGGCGATGGCCCAACCCCGGCCATCCGGCTGGCACCCGAGCGCCCGCAATTCACCGTCGGTGGCGAAGAGGCCCGCGTCGATACCATGGCTGCGGGCCACCTCCATCAGCCGATCGACGCCGTAGCCCTTGGCAATGCCATTCAGATCGAAACGCATGGCGATATGCTTTCGGGCCCGTCCGCCATCCATGTCGATCTCCAGAACCTCATGCGCCGAGCGGCGGTGGGCAAGACGCGCGGCTTTGATCCGATGTCCATCGGCCTCCTCCGGGCCGAACCCCCAGGCGGCCACCGCGTCACCCATGCCGATGTCGAACGCACCGCGTGAAGCGCGACCGATCGCAAGCCCGGCAGCCATCACGTTCAGTAACCGTTCCGGCAGTGCGATCCATTCGCCGGGTCTTGCAGCATTGAAGCGGTTGAGGTCGCTGTCGGGCTTCCATGTGGACATCTGCCCATCCACCTCGGCCACGGCAGCGGCCAAGGCGGCGCGAGCTGGCTCGACGTCGAAACCCGCTTCCTTGTGAAACAGGGCCGACCAGCGCGTGCCCATCGTCTCGCCGTTCAGCGCGTGCCTCCTCAGGTCAGTAAACATCTTCGGCATAACGTCCCTCCGCTTTCAACATGGCAACATTCAGGCCGAGCGGTGCGAGAATATCGGTGATTGCAGCGGCAACCCCGGCCGCCATGTCACGTCCACCGCAGACAAGAACCTGGCCGCCTGACGTGATGAAACGACCAAGGCGGGTCGCATCCTTGCGCAGGATGTCCTGCACATAGGCTGGTGTCGGCGTCCGCGAATAAGCTGACGAGACGGAGGCAAGGCGGCCATCTTGCTTCCAGTCGGACAGTTCCTCGGCGTAAAGGGCATCGCTGGCAGGATGACGGGCCCCGAAATAGAGGTGCATGGGCCGATGTGAATGATTGGCACGGGCAAAGCCGGCCAGCGGGCCGATGCCGGTGCCTGCACCGATGAGAATGACCGGCTTCTCCCCTCGTGCAGGACGAAAGCCATGGTTGGGCTGAACGAAGGCCGACACTGTATCGCCCAGTTGCAGTGCCGTCAGTTGGCCTGAACAAAGGCCACCTGCCTGCTTGCGCACACAGATTTCGATGAAACCATCGCGGCTGCCTGAAGCAAGCGAATAGAGGCGCGGCAGGTCGGAACCCCCAGGAAGAACCCCGATCAGGTCGCCAGCTTCAAAACGGGGCATGCCGGTGCCAATGAGACGCTGCCAGATCGAGGTCCTGGGCAGAGCAAAGCGCAGGATCGATGTCTTCGCTTGCATGTTTTCGCCATAGTCACGTCGCGACACCAGCGAAAGCGTCCATGTCTTCGGGGTGGTGCGTTGGTGATTGAGCTCGAAATTCATGCCGAGCACCTTTGCCAGGTCACGACCCCACCGGGCGAAATCCTGCGGTGACTGGCGGTCCACGGTGTCGAAGGGTAGAAGCTGGGACCAACCTTTCTCGTCGGCGAGCCTGGCGATCTCGGCGGCAAATCCACAGAATGCCGGAAAGCTGCGATCTCCGAAGCCAAGCACGGCCAGCGGCAATCCTGGCTTTGCAGGATGCCTTTGGAAATCGCCGATAAAGCCGCTCGCAGAAGCAGGTGCTGCACCATCGCCATAGGTGGCCGCCAGAAGGATGATCCGGCGTGCTTTCGGCCAGCGGGCTGGATCGAACCCTGTCATGGGGCCGACATGCACAAGGGCTCCCTGTGCAGTCAGAGCAGATTGAAGCGTGGTGGCAAAGCCACGTGTCGAGCCGCCTTCGCTTGCAACCAAAAGGATCGTGTCGGCAGTCCCGGAGGGCACTGAGGCCATGCTGCCGTCACGGCGACCGGCAAGCCAGACGGAAATGCCCGTCCAGCCGAGAACCGGCACGCCCAAGGCCGAAAGTCCAAGGAGCACGCCCATCCACGCCATGCCCTGGCCTGTATGCAGCATCGAAACGAAGCTCGAGACGGAGTCGATCCAGCCAGCATCGGCCCAACCCAAGAGCGCGCCATTGCCCTGGTCGATGTAGCCCTCGCCAGCAATCGTCTTCAACGTGAAGACATCTGTGAGGTCACCCGCGGCCGGGAAACTGAGCGAGCGCAATTCTTCCACGTTGGTCGCCTGGAGAAGGGGTACGGAGCCAAGGGCGACGCCCGTGGTGCCGCTGACCGCTGCCGGGAAAGGCGGCGCGCCAGCACTCTCTGGCAGCAGGCCAAAAGTGCCCGCGGCCATCCACAGCGCGGTGAGTGAGGAGAGCAAGAGACCGGGCAAGGCAAGACGCGAAATCGTTGCATGAAGTCGTCCGTTGCCGCTGCCGCGCTGGGGCTTGAGCAACAGACGCCACCCGCCGGCGCGACGTGCAAGGAGCATGAGACCGGAGATGGAAATCAGCAGCATGGCACCCGCGCCCGTCGCGGTGACGATCCGTCCCGTGTCATCCAGAAGAAGCGAACGGTGGAAATTGGTGAGCCACCGTTGCAGCGCAGAGGTATCTGCGCTGCCCGTAGGCTTGCCTGTCGCGGGATCGATCACAGCGGATGCCGGCTGATCACCTGCAAAGTAATAGGCGGTGATACGACCCGACGGTGCACGTCTGATCTGCTCCACCGAGGGCTCAGCCGCCTGGACACGCGCGGCCAGCTCGGCAATGGTTATCTCCTGTGCGGCAGGCGTGGTCAGTGCCTCGGTTACCGGGAAGATCGACAAGGCCATGCCGCTCAAGGCGACAGTGGTCAGAATCACAGCGGCAATCAGCCCGAACCAACGGTGGAGCGACCGGATCATTACAAGAATCCTTTATTATCAACGCGCATAGGTGAAGTCGGCAATGTAGCGCTTGCCCTTCACGGTCTGGCCGGCACCGACTGTTGTCAGCGGCACGACGATCTCGCTGGTGCTGTCGCGCATGTCTTCGACGGCGGAATCGATGTGCAACTGGTAGCCTGCATCAAACAGCGTGTCGGCGAGATCGACCGTGATCTTGAGGGAGCGGCCCGCCCCGACGCTGGCACCTGTGATGCCATTGATTTCGGCGGTATTGCCCGCTGTTGCCCGGTACCAGCCGCTCAGATGCTCGTAATACTTGGCCTTGCCGCCTGCCATCCACAGACTGCCGACATACTTCCCCTGGGCATCAGTGACGTAGTAGGCGAGGTAGGCACCATCGCCGCCATAGTTGCTCATCGTCGTGGTGAATGTCACCTCGCCAGCCATGGCGATGGCAGGAAACAGTGAGTGCCGTGGTGACGGCAAGCATGGCCAGAAAAGCCTTCATGATAATCTCCTGTGCGGGTCTATATCGATCAGTTGAGCTGGACTTTTGGCTTGGCACCGGGCGTGAACAGTCCGTTTGCGGGTGCCGTGTCATTTTGCGGCTGCATGGAACCGTTACGGCCATCGCGCTCGTCGTCGTCATCACCGCCTTCGTCGTCGTCGTCGCGTTTGCCGGATGCCTGACTGATATCGTCATCATCATTGAGGCGAAGCTTCTGGCGGTTGTCATCTCCGTCGGACTCGTCATCGTCGACCAGGCTGATGGCGCTTGCGACATCAGGCATTGGCGCATTGATCGGCATGGCCAGGCTGGCGGCCGCAATCAGAAGTCCGGTGCAGGTGCCAGTTGCTAGAATGAGTTTGCGATAGGTCATGGGTTTTCTCCTATGGGTGTTTGGTTGGAGTGAGTGGTTGGGGTGGGTAGGAGCGACGTCAGCGATCGTCGTCGTGATCCTCGATCTCGATCACTTCGAGCGTAGCGGGGTCGATCTTGGCCTCGAAGCGGCGGCCTTGGCTGTCGATGCCGTGGACTTCGTAGCAACCGTCGTCGATCTTGATGCGCCGCAGCGTCCAACCCCGGTCCGCGGCCATGGCGCGAACGGCCTCGCGCATCTGCCATCGGGCGATAGGGACGTCGCAGTCGTCGCCGGCCTGGACGGATGTCGCGGCCATGAGAGCCAGGGCGACGGTAGGCAGGATGGCGGTCTTCATGGTCTCTTCCTCAGTGGGTCGAAGCGATGAATGACGGCACAGCCTGACGGCCACCTGACAAACCGCGCGACATTGCTTCAGCTTCCCGTAAGGTGCCGGGCGGACTAGACGTGCATGAAACGGGAGACGACGATGCGGGTGCTGCTGGTCGAGGACGATACGGCGCTGGGCGCTGCCATTCGCGACCAGATCGCGGCCGATGGCCATTCCGTCGATTGGGTCACGCGCCTGGATCGGGCGGGCGACGCCCTGGCCGCCGCCGGCTTTGACCTCATCCTGCTCGATCTCATGCTGCCCGATGGCCTCGGCATTCCTTTTCTGAAGACCCTGCGCGGTCGGGGCGATGTCACGCCAGTGATGATCCTGACCGCGCTCGACCAGGTCTCGGACCGCATCGCCGGGCTGAACGCCGGTGCCGATGACTACATGATCAAGCCCTTTGATCTGGCAGAGCTTTCGGCCCGCATCGGCTCGGTCGCCCGTCGATACAACGGAAACCCCAATCCCCTCATCACCCAGGGTGCACTGACCATCGATCTCGCCGCCAGAAGCGTGATGCTCAATGGGAGGCCAGTCATTCTGACTGCCCGTGAATGGGTGCTGTTCGAGGCGTTCCTGCAGCGTCCCTGCCAACTCTTTTCCAAGGCGCAACTTGAGGAGAGACTCTATTCATTCGACACGGAAATCGACAGCAATGCCATCGAGGTCCATGTCAGCCGCCTGCGCAAGAAGCTCGGGGCCCATGTGATTGAGACCGAGCGCGGTCTGGGTTACCGCCTGGGGCGGGCATAGGATGCGCACCTCGCTTCAAACACGCTTGGCGCTGGCCGTCGGGATTTCGGTCACGCTGCTGTGGCTGGCGGCGGCTGCGGTGACGGCGCAGCGCCTCGGTGGCGAAATGGAAGAGGTGTTCGATGACGGGCTGAAGGCCACGGCGCAGCGTATTCTGCCGATCGCCCAGCACGATCTGCGCGAGAACCATGTTCGCCGTGACTCCACTGACCACGAAGACGACGACGGAGAGGATGAAGCCGACGACGGCGAGAGCAATGCACGCCGCGAGGCACGTTTTGGCGAGGACGTTACCTTCGTGGTGCGCAACAGCGAGGGGCAGGTGTTGCTTGCTTCCAAGGGAGCCGATGTCGTTACCTTTCCGCCCTATGCCAGTTCGGGCTTTGTCAGGACCGACACGCATCAGCTCTATTATGAGGCAAGCCCCAACGGTAGGCTGACGATCGCCGTGGCGGAGCCGCTCGATCGTCGCCAGGAGCTTTCCCGCAAGATGCTGCTGGGGCTCGTATTGCCCTTGGTCATCGTCATTCCGTTGAGCCTCCTCGCCATCATATTGGCGGTACGCGGCTCGTTGAGGCCTGTACGCAGGCTTCAAAAGGAGCTTGCCGAGCGCGGTGCACAGGACCTTTCACCTCTGACGGAAAGCGGATTTCCCAGTGAGCTTCGCCCAATCTCCGCAGGCGTCAACCAATTGCTGGACCGCCTGAAGGCAGCCTTCACCGCTGAACGTGCCTTTGCCGCCAATGCGGCGCACGAACTTCGCACGCCCGTTGCCGGCGCAATCGCCCAGGCCCAGCGCATCCGCGCCGAGACGTCGGAAGCGGTTACGGGACAGCGCGCCACCGAGATCGAGGCCACTCTCAAACGCCTGATGCGCATATCGGAAAAACTGATGCAGCTTGCCCGCGCCGAGGGGGGACGCCTTCAAAGCGACGAACCGTCCGACTTGAGGCCTGTGCTGCAGATGATCGTGCAGGATTTTCCACGCGCCGATCAGGAGCGTGTCGTACTCTCGCTGCCCGATGAACCCGTTCGCTCGAAACTCGACCCGGATGCACTTGGCCTCCTCTTCCGCAATCTGCTCGAAAACGCCATCCGACATGGGACAAGCGATGGTCTGGTCGAGGCAGGCCTGAAACCGGATGGCACGCTCTGCGTCGCAAACGATGGCCCGGTCCTGTCGTCCGACGCGATGGACCGCCTGATGCTCCGCTTCGAGCGCGGCCCCGGGAAGGTCGGCGGCAGCGGCCTTGGCCTTTCCATCATCAAGGCGATTGCCGACCGCATCGGCATGAAGCTAACTGTCGTGTCCCCCAAAGTGCCTGGTGACGCGGGTGTCGCGATACACGTGCAACTGCCGCTCGCCCACAGTGCTGATCCCAACGGGAGAAACCCATGACCGAAATAGCCGGCGGGGCAGAGGACAAGCCTCAGGTGCTGATGCGACGGCTGACGCTGACGCATGCGGTCCTCTACGGTCTGGGCGTGACAATTGGTGCCGGCATCTACGTTCTTGTCGGGGTTGCCGCCGGTCGATCGGGAATGCATGCACCGATCGCCTTTGCGCTCGCAGCGCTGATCATGGGGTTGAGTGCCGCATCATTTGCAGAACTCGGCACGCGCATGCCCGTCAGCGCCAGCGAAGCGGCCTATGTCGAAAAGGCCTTCGGCCGACGGTGGTTCAGCCTGCTGACAGGCCTCCTCGTTATCCTCACCGCAGTCATTTCCGCGGCAACGATCAGCGCAGGAAGTGCAGGTTACATCAGCGTCTTCCTGCCGTGGGAGCCGACCTGGATCATCGTGGGCGTCGTGGTCACGATGGGCCTGATCGCCTGCCTTGCCACGGTTCACTCAATCAGTTTTGCCGGGGCGATGACCTTGATCGAGGTTGCGGGCCTCGTCCTGATCGTAGGCTCGGGGCTTACGCAGGGCTCCGCGCTCGTGACGCGACTGCCGGAGATGTGGCCGGGATGGGTGCTGTCCGGTTGGACGGGTATCGCCAGCACGGCATTGATCGCAGTCTTCGCCTTCATCGGCTTTGAGCATCTGGTGAACATCGCCGAGGAAATGCAATCCCCATCGTGGACGCTTCCGCGTGCGCTGTTCCTGACCCTTGGCCTGACTGCGGTCATCTATGGCTTGGTGGTATGGGTAGCGGTGACTGCCGTCCCGCCTGCGGAACTTGCCGCCTCGCCAGCCCCACTGGCGCTGGTGTTCGAACGTCTCACAGGCTTGCCGCTGATCACGCTCAGCGCAATTGCCATCGTGGCCACGCTCAATGGCGTGATCGTACATATGATCATGATCGCCCGTGTCGTCTACGGGCTGGCCCAGCAGGGAAATCTCCCCGCCGCCCTCGGTCGCCTGAACACGACCACGGGCACGCCGTTGGTGGCGACCGCGATCGGCGCGGCGCTCATTCTCGTTTTCGCGCTCGCCGTGCCGCTGGAAGGCCTCGCGAAACTGACATCCCAAGGCACGCTGGTCGTATTTGCGATCATCAACCTGGCCCTGATCCGCATAAAGCTCAACGAGGCGGAGCCTCCAAAAGGTGTGTTCGTCTGTGCGATCTGGGTGCCCATCGCCGGGCTATCCGCAAGCGTATTGCTGTTGTTGCTCGACATCGCCCTCTTTTCTTGATGCGGGTCAAACCCCCACAGCCCCAGCGTGATAGCGTGCCCGGCAACGGCAGTCTGTCGTCGCCACTTCGAACGGAGAGTCAATCATGCTGGAATACCGGATTGCGGCCCGCAGGATCGATGCGGCGGGCAGTGTGGCCAATGCCAAGATGGCTGAGGTTAAACTGGATACGGGGCTCGCGGGTTCTCCGGATGCCTTCAACCCGGCCGAGTTGCTGCTGGCAGCGATTGCCGCATGCATGATCAAGGGCATCGAACGAGTGACACCCATGCTGGATTTCAAGCATGATGGCGTCGAAGTCAGCCTTCATGCGGTCCGGCAGGATGCGCCTCCCAAGATCGTTTCGGTCGATTATGAACTCGTCGTCGATACCGACGAGAGCGATCAGCGGCTGGAACTGCTGCATAAGAACGTCCGGAAATACGGCACGATCTCGAACACGATTGCGGCGGCGGCACGCCTCGAGGGTACGGTCAGGAGAAAATCATGAGCCGGTTGCACACCGAAAGCCACCTCGTGTCGCGCATTGGCTGGCTCAGGGCAGCCGTGCTGGGCGCGAATGACGGCATCGTATCGACCGCAAGCCTGATCATGGGCGTTGCCACGGCATCGGCCAACACCCAGCAAATCCTGGTGGCAGGTGTCGCAGGACTGGTCGCCGGCGCAATGTCCATGGCTGCTGGCGAATACGTGTCGGTGAGTTCGCAGGCGGACACCGAGCAGGCCGATCTGGCGCGGGAACGGCTCGAACTCGAGACGCTTCCGGAGGCCGAGCTTGAGGAACTGACACAGATATACGTCAAGCGTGGCCTCACCTACGAACTGGCAGGGCAGGTGGCCGTGCAGTTGACCGCCAACGACGCCCTCGACGCGCATTCGCGCGACGAACTCGGTATCGTCGAACACATGGCAGCCCGCCCGATCGAGGCGGCAGTGACCTCCGCTGCCACCTTCGCGGTCGGAGCCGCCATGCCCCTGCTCATGGTCGTCCTTTCGCCCGCCTCGATGTTGATCTATTCGGTCTCGATCGCCTCGTTGCTATTTCTCGCGTTGCTTGGCGCAATTGGCGCGAAGGCCGGAGGAGCGGATGTGCTCAAGGCCACAGCGCGCGTGACCTTCTGGGGCGCATTCGCGATGGCGCTGACCGCAGGCATCGGCGCGCTGGTGGGGACAGCGGTCTAGCCGGGGCGGTAGGCCAAGACCGATCAGGCTCGGCAGGGCCTCACCCGGCGCACGGCTATGCGGCTTGGTTTGGAAACGACCAAAACATGGATAGCGGTAGCGCGAACAGGTTTCTTCCAAAGCTCAAGACTCGGTCTCCCGTGTAGACCACGATCCCGATAACGTTCCATGTGTTGCCTGGGCCTTCATCCTGGAACCACCGCAAATGCTTGAAGTCATTTCCATCGACTGCAGTGGAAGTCTTCATCTCGAAGCCTACTATGGTCCTGTCCGCCTCGGCGATGATGTCGATCTCACGGCCGCGTTGATGTCGCCAATGATAGAGCCGCCAGTCGCGCTTCTGATAAGGAAGGGACTTCCATAACTCGTTGTGGACGAAATTCTCGAACAGTCCGCCAAGTGCTGTCGGATTGGCGTCAATATTGAAGCTCTCGGAGTTCATGCTTCTCAAGGCGGCGACGATCCCGGTGTCCACAAGATGAATTTTGGGTTGGCGGATGTCGCGCCCACTTTCACCGGAGGTCCAGGCCGGCAGTCTTCTCAGCAGGGAGAGTTTGATCAGTATGTCAAGGTAGGTTTCCGTTGTGTGTCGTTGAACGCCGATCTTCGCGCCAAGGTCGTCGACATTCAGTTCATTTCCGACGCGCGTAGCCAGTTGATCGACCATCCGCCGCATCGCGTCCGACTTTCTGATCTTGAGGATATCGGCGACATCGCGTTCGACTACGCTGTCGATATAGTCCCGATATCGACGCCGTCTTTGTTGTTCACCCAGGTTTCGCGTTTCGGGAAAACCTCCAGCGAGTATCAGCTCGATGTACTGTGCTCGGGACAAGGACTCGGCCTTTGGCAATTTTACCGGATCGGGACCGCCTTCGGTGGACGCCCAGTCCAGGATTTTCGCGGCACCCATGCGCTTCGTCTCAGCCACGCTCATAGGAAGCATTGTCATCGTATGAACTCGTCCCGCAAGGGAGTCGGCCACATGCGAGGAGGTGAATATGTTGGAAGAGCCGGTCAGGACGAACTGACCCATCCTGCGGTTTTCGTCCACCGTTCTCTTCAATGCCAGGGCCAGCTTCGTCGACCGCGGAGCTTCATCGATGATGAGGGGTCCCGTTTGCACTTCAGCCATGAGAGCATCAAGTTGTCCTTTCGGATCGGCCTCGATTGCCGCGAGGACGCCCTCGTCGTCGAGGGTGATGAACCTGCCCAGACTTAACAGGTCTCGGACAAGCGTCGTTTTCCCGACTTGTCTGGGGCCGATGATATTCACCACTCGCGCCGACGTAAGAGCGTCTTTTAATTCGGCTTCCAGATGACGGGGCAGGAGGGGGGCGTTCATAGGATTCACTTTTGGAAGCAGGAAATGAATCCTGTAACGGAAATCCGGGGAAAGTGTCAATAGAGATGCGGTGAAAGGCTCAATAGCTATTAGGGAGAAGTGTTAACAGAATGGCGGTGAAAGTGTCAGTAGGATGGCTTGAATGTGGACGGCGCAAACGCCGCATGGCGGACAGGAGTCTCGCAACCGAGCACCAGGAAGCCGCTCGAAATATCTGCTACACAATTCCGCAAGGCATTGAACCATCCTCCCTCCCAGAGATTGGCATGTCCTCGCATTCGACACGAATGCTGTGGCCGCGAAGGCCAGAAGAATCGGGCCAGCGTCCTGCTTGGCCACCGCCTACGCAACCGTGGGCCGTCTGCCGACCGCGATTTCATACGCCGCCACATCGATCGATCTGCCGCTAGGCACTATTGCTTGTGACGTGAAGCTGGCTATTGTCAAATTCTGAAGAACGAGCGGACAAATGTCGGTGGCCCGGATGGAAGGGAACTAGATCGTGGACGACGAGGTCCAATTCGGCCCGTTCGTCTTGAGGGCGGGAAGGCGAACCCTGACACGGGACGGCAGCCCGGTCGCCTTGGGAAGTCGGGCCATGGACATCCTCGCCTGCCTTACGTCGAATGCTGGGCGGCTCCTCACGAACGCTGAGATCATCCGGCATGCGTGGCCGGACACCTTTGTAGATGAAACCAATCTGCGGGTCCACATCTCTGCAATCCGGCGAGCGCTCGGCGACACAAAGCGCGAACCCGTCTACATCACCAACGTGCCGGGCCGTGGCTATACCTTTATTGCCGAGGTTTCCACGAAGACGAGTGCTCCGGCCGAAGTGCGCGCTGCCGGCCCGGCGCAGGTCGTTCCCACGGAGCGTCGCGCGAATACCAAGCTCTTCGGACGGTCACCGGTCATCGAGAGACTGTCCGAGCAATTGTCCGAAGCGCGTCTTCTCACGATTGTCGGGCCGGGCGGCATAGGAAAATCCACGGTGGCACGCGCCGTGCTCGGCCGGTCTTCCGCCGAGGTTGTTTGGGTCGATCTCGCCGAACTCAGCTCAGGTGAGCTGATATCGACCGAGGTGGCCTCGAAGCTCGACATCCCGTCGCGCAGTGACGACATCGACGGTGAAATCGCGGAGGCCTTGCAAGGGCGCGACATCGTCATCGTGCTCGACAGCTGCGAGCATGTCGTCGACGAGGCCGCGCTCTTCGTGGAATCCATTCTTGACCGGACCTCGTCCCCACGCTTCCTTGCCACGAGCCGGGAGCCCCTGCGATCGAACGGCGAATGGGTTTCACCGTCTAAATCCGCTCGATCTGCCAGAGACCGGGACCACGCCGGCTGAGGCGATGGAATCGCCCGCAGTGCAATTGTTCGTGGAGCGCGCCGCCGCATGCCGCGGTGGTTACAAGCTCAGCGATGATGATGTCTCCCATGTCGTGGAGCTCTGCCAACAGGTCGACGGCATAGCGCTCGCGATTGAGTTGGCCGCCGCCCGTATGGACACGATGTCGGCCAGGACGCTCTCGACATCGCTCAAGGCGAGTTTCCGAGTGCTGAGCAGGGGACGGCGCACGGCGCTGCTCCGCCACCAGACCCTGCGCGCCACGCTGGACTGGAGCTACTTCGTCCTGACGCCGGAAGAGCAGACGGCAATGCAGCAGCTCTCGATCTTCCGCGGGTGGTTCACGGCTGACGCCGCTTCGGCGGTTCTCGACGACCCCGACGATGTCGTCGAGAACCTTGTGTCGAAGTCGCTTGTCGTTGCCGAGCCGCTATCTGACACGACCCGTTACCGCCTTCTTGACACGACCCGCTTTTATGCCGCCGAAAAGCTGCTGGAGAGCGGGCAATATCCATCCGTCATGTCAAGGCTCGCTGAATATCTGTCGGAACTTTTCGAGATCAGCGAGCAGGAACTCTATTCGGCGTCCACGGAGGATTGGCCGGAGGATTTCGCGCAGCATGTCGCGAGCTTGAGACTGGCTCTCGATTGGGCGTTCGAACCTGGCGGCGACGCGATGGTGGGCGTCCGGCTGACGGTCGCCGCGCTGCCGCTGTTCTTCCGTCTCTCTCTTCTGGACGAGTGTTTCGTGTCGGTCAGCAAGGCAATCGCCTATCTCGACGCCCACCCCGACCTCGACGAGCGACGACGAATGAAGCTGTACACGGCGCTGGGATGGCCGCAGATGCGGTCGACCGAGGTGCCGGAAAAAGGCGTCGACGCATGGACTGCGGCGTTGAGGATCGCAGAGCAGCTGAGCGACACCGACTACCAGCTCCGCGCCATCTGGGCGATGTGGGTCGACGCGATCAACCGTGCTGAACCCCGGCTTGGCCTCGAGTTCGCCCGCAAATTCGCGACTGTGGCTGCGGGATCGACCGATCCCGTCGACAATGTCGTGGCCAAGCGCATCATGGGCGCAACACTGCATTGGCTAGGCCGCCACGAACAGTCGCGCGAACTGCTCGAGCAAATGATAGTCGAGTATGATGCCTTACCCACGGGGCAGACGACACGGTTCCAGTTCGACCAACGGATCACCGCCAGGATCATCCTTGCCCGTGATCTCTGGATGCTCGGCGACGGCGAGCGTGCGCTGGCGGAAGCGCAGTCCAGTGTCGAGCATGCGATCTCGATTGGACACGAGTTATCGTTGACGAACGTCCTTGCAGAGGCTGCATGTCCGTTAGCCCTTCTGGAGGGCCGGCTCGACCTTGCGAGGGACTACATCGCGCTTCTCAAGGAGCACACCAAGTCGCTGTCCCTGGACGTATGGAACTCCTATGCAAGGTGCTTCGAGGCAGAGGTCAAGCTAAGCGAGGGTAACGCCGACGATTGCCTGCTCGAACTGCGGGTGAGTATGTCGGTGCTCGACCATGCGGGTTTCAATCTGTTCAGAACTTATTTCCAATCGGTTGAGGCGCGAGCGCTCGCCGCGCTTCTAAGGTTTGCGGAGGCCAATGAGGTCATCGACCGTGCACTCGCCCAATGCGATTCTTCGGGCGAGCGGTGGTGCAAGCCGGAACTTCTCCGAGTGAAAGGTCAGTTGCTCTATGAAGGATGGGGGCAGAACGGCCCTGCGGCCGCGGTGGAATGGTTCGAGGCGGCCAGGGCGGAGGCCGAATCTCATGGAGCTGCCGCCTGGAAAAGAAGGATTTCCGCTGACCGATCTAGGATGCAGACAAACGACGATCCGAATGTCCAAACTGGGATGGTTGAGCAACCCACAAGTGGTCGCAACCGACCGGATCAGCACGCTTTCCACTGACCGGCCGCCTTTACACTGATTTACAACTCCTCACTGGTTCCCTGCGCCACGCACGCATAGCCTTCTGGCAACAGAGGCAAAAGCATGGCCACCGTTCAACGCAGAACATTGATCGTCTTGGACGGCGAGGATAAGACGGGAGCGCCCGATCGGGAACTCGCGCGCGGGGTGGCAATGGCCTATTTCGAGCTTAGGCGGAGGGGAGTCGAGACCGTCTTCGCATGCGATGGCGGTGGGTTTCCGCTCGTCGCCGAATACATGCGGCGGTTCTCGGAGGACCCGGTAATAGCAGGCTTTCTTGCCGACCACATCGCCCGCAGCGACATCGCCGATGCGCTCTCCATCGAGCAGATCGTCGTCGACGACT
Organism: Rhizobium sp.; assembly: GCA_019739215.1. GTDB lineage: Bacteria > Pseudomonadota > Alphaproteobacteria > Rhizobiales > Rhizobiaceae > Rhizobium_E. The sequence continues at coordinate 196,115 of JAHHDR010000042.1, read as the reverse complement.
TCGATGCGGTGGCGTTCTTTCCGATCGATGCGGCTGACCTCGGAGCCGGCTCATCGCTGAAGTCGGCATTTCTCGACCAGGGCAAAACGGTCGTGATTCCAGATGGGTCGCCGTGGAGCCAGACGCCCGATGACGCCAGCCTCATTCGAAGCTCGGCGACCGATCTTGAATGGATCAACCAGCTTCTGCTGTGACCGCGCGGCCACCCTTTTCGCAGTGATTAACAACCATTCACTCGTCCGCCCGCGGGCCCGATCCCACAATTAGCGTGCTTTTCCAATCCAAAGGAGACACGTCGATGACCCGTTTTCAACCCAGTTCGATCAATCGAAGGGAATTCCTATCGCTCACGACCGGCGCAGCCATTGCGAGTGCGGCGGGTGTTCCTGCCTATGCCGCAGCGACCCACCGTTTCGCCCATGGCGATTTCGACATCTCCGTCTTCAGCGACGGTTTCCTCACGCTTTCGGCGGACATCCTTCTCCCCGACGCCTCACCTGAAGTTCGTTCTCCGATCCTCGCGGACCTGGGCGGCGACATGACCGGCGCACCGGTTCAGGCCAACGTTCCGCTCATTCGCTACGGCAACGACCTGATCCTGATCGACAACGGCGCGGGCGGAAACTTCCAGCCGAGCACCGGGCGACTTGTGGACAATCTCAAGGCCGCGGGCGTCGATCCGGCCTTGATCACCAAGGTCGTTTTCACCCACGCGCACCCAGACCATTCCGGCGCGACGACCACCGGCGACGGCAAGGTCCTATACCCCAACGCCCATTACTATGTGGGCCAGGCCGAGTGGGACTTCTGGACCGACAACGACTTCGAGACGCGGCGGCCGGCGGCGCTCCATGGGTTCGCCAAGGGTGCTCAACGCGACCTGTTCGCCGTCGAGGACCGGATCACGCGTGTGAGGGATGGTGACGAGATCGTGCCCGGAATGTCGATCATCGACACCCCGGGTCATACGCCGGGACACATCTCCGTCGAACTCGCGGGCCGCGACAACCTGGTTATCACGGGCGACGCCTGCACCAACGACGTGATCTTCTTCCAGCATCCGCAATGGCATTTCGGCTTCGACACCGATGCCGAACTCGCGCTCAAGAACCGCCGCGACCTCCTCGATCGCGCTGCGAACGAGAAGCTCAAGCTTCTCGGCTATCATTGGACCTATCCGGGCGTCGGTTACACCGAACGGAAGGGTGATGCCTTCCGATTCGTGGCTGCTTGACCGACGCCCGACCGCGATTTCCTGGGGACCTGGCCTGTGGCCGGGTCCCCTTCTTTATGCCCGTGAATTGGCCGGAACTTCGATTATCACCGATTTACGACCCTTTACTCGCGTTACACGGCCCGGTCCGCCACGCTTCATCTCGTCGAACAGAGGCATTCACGCCGCCAAGGAGACGAACATGAACGCCACCACGTCAGCACAGCCTTGGATCACCACGACCCGGCGCGACCTGCTTCTCGGCGGAGCCACGGTGCTCGCCGTCGCGGCTCTTCCGAAGATGGCTCCGGCCGCCATCGCAGCAAACTCAACCGAGCAAGGGAACTTCATCATGTCCACCATCACCACGAACGACGGCACCGAAATCTTCTACAAGGACTGGGGTCCGAAGGACGCCCAGGCGATCGTCTTCCATCATGGCTGGCCGCTCTCGGCGGATGACTGGGACAACCAGATGATGTTCTTCCTCAGCCAAGGCTTCCGCGTCATCGCCCATGACCGCCGTGGCCACGGCCGCTCGACCCAGACCGACACCGGCAACGAGATGGACACGTACGCCGCAGACGTCGCTGATTTGGCAGAGAAGCTCGACCTCCGGAACGCCATCCATGTCGGCCACTCCACGGGCGGCGGCGAAGTGGTCCACTATGTCGCCCGCTCGAAGCCCGGCCGCGTCTCCAAGGCTGTCATCATCGGTGCCGTCCCGCCGATCATGGTGAAGTCGGAGAAGAACCCCGGCGGCCTGCCGATCGAGGTGTTCGACGGCTTCCGCGCAGCACTGATAGCCAACCGCGCTCAATTCTTCCGCGATGTCCCCGCCGGCCCGTTCTACGGCTTCAACCGTCCCGGTGCCCAGGTCTCGGAAGGCGTCATCCAGAATTGGTGGCGGCAGGGCATGATGGGTGGTGCCAAGGCGCACTACGACTGCATCAAGGCCTTCTCGGAAACCGACTTCACCGAGGACCTGAAGAAGATCGATCTTCCGGTGCTGGTAATGCATGGCGACGACGACCAGATCGTCCCCTACGCCGACTCCGCGCCGCTGTCGGCAAAGCTGCTCAAGAACGGCACGCTCAAGACCTATGCGGGCCTGCCGCACGGCATGTGCACGACACATCCCGACGTGATCAACGCCGACCTCCTGGCGTTCTTCAAGACCTCGGCCTGAGGCCCTCGCTCAAACAGCCCGATCAAGGAGAATTCCGATGACGAAGACCATCATGCTTATCCACGGAGCCTGGTTAAACGCCAAGAGCTGGGAGGGCTTCAAGGCCCGCTACGAGGCCAAGGGCTTCACGGTGGTCACACCGAACTGGCCCTACGACGACCGCGATCCGGCCGAACTGCGCGCCAGCCCACATCCCATGCTCAAGACCGTCGGCGTCAAGGGTATCGTCGATCACCTCGAGGCCGAAATCCGCAAGCTGCCCGAGGCACCCATTCTGATCGGCCATTCGGCTGGCGGAGTCTGGACCCAGATATTGCTCGACCGCGGCTTCGGCGTCGCCGGCGTTGCGATTGACCCCGCACCGACAACCGGTGTCCGCCTCGGAATCCACTCGATCGTATCCGCATTCCCCGTCCTGGGGTCTTGGGGCAGTTGGAAGCGCACCATGCACATGTCGCGCAAGTTCTTCGGCAATCGCTTCGCGAATGCGCTTCCGAAAGACAAGGTCGACTACTACTATGACCGCTACATCGTGCCGACGGCGGGCAAGGTCTACTGGGACGGCATCCTCACATCGGTCGGCAAGATACGGTGGGACAACCCGGACCGCGCTCCGCTGCTCCTTATCGGCGGCGGCCTCGACCTCATCGCCGATGCGAGCATGACCAGGGCGATCTACGACAAGCAGAAGCGCGCGCCCTCGCAGACGGCCCTCAAGATTTTCGAGGACCGCTCACATTTCACCTGCATTGAGACAGGCTGGGAAGAGGTCGCCGATTTCGCGCTCGATTGGGCGGTGCGCCATGCGCGCGCCGACGCGTCGAACGTCCAGCGCCTTAGTGTCGCCCACGCTGCATGAACTGCGACGTGCGGGACTACAGCGGTCCCGCGCGCTCCGCGCAAATATCGCCCATCGCAGCCGAACAAGGAGACCACCATGTCCAGACCCATCGCAATCGTCACCGGGGCGTCTTCCGGTATCGGCGCAGTATACGCCGACAGGCTCGCGGCACGAGGCTACGACCTCATCATGGTCGCTCGCGATCTTGAGAGGCTCCGCAACGCCGCCAATCACCTTACCGGGAAGTACGCGGTCGCCACAACACCGCTGCCCCTCGATCTGAGCACACGCGGCGACCTCGACCTCCTGCTCAAGCGCATCCGCGAGGACAGGCATGTCGATCTGATCGTCAACAGTGCCGGCATCGGCCTCAACGGGGGCGTCTTGAGTTCCAGCGAGGACGCCCTTGACCGGATGGTCTTTCTCAACGTCGACGTGCTGCATGCGCTGACGGTCGCGGCGGCGAAGTCTTTCAGCACGAGAGGTTCGGGAGCGATCATCAACATCGCGTCAGTGGTCGCGTTGATGCCCGAACGCTTTAACGGCAGCTACGCTGCGGGCAAGGCGTTCGTGCTCTCGCTGACCCAGGCCCTCGACATCGAACTTCGGCCCAAAGGCGTCCGAATTCAAGCGGTCCTGCCCGGCTTCACCAGGACCGAAATATTCGAGCGCGCGGGTGTCGACACCGCCGTCATCCCCGCCGGGATGATGATGGACGCCGGCCACATGGTCGACGCCGCGCTTGCGGGCTTCGATGCGGGCGAGGTCGTCACCATCCCATCGCTCGGCAACGAGGACCTCTGGAGGGCGCTTGACGCCGCCCGCCATGAACTGGGGCCGCATCTTTCCCTCGACAGACCCGCCGCCCGGTACTTGAGCTCGGTCGCCCATTAGGCCCCCGGTGCCGAATTTCCTTAGCGTCGACCTCGCATGTGCCGCCACTTGCGACCCCTCGCTCCGAAGCGTCCCGTTCCTCCCGCGGGACGCACCGTCAACTCCATGGCTGGCGAACGACGGCGGCCGTCGCAGCCCCAGCCCCAACCCCAACCCGAAGGATCACGTCAATGAAATACATCATCGCATTGTTCATGTTTTTCGTCTGGTTGCCGTTCCAGGTCTTCGCAAGCGAGACTGCCGGCAGCGCCGAAACGAAGTTCGTAGACGTCGGCGGCGTGAAGCTCGCCTACCGCGAAATCGGGTCCGGCGACCCGATCATTATGTTTACCCGGCTGCGTGGAACCATCGACACCTGGGACCCGGCCTTCGTCGATGCGCTGGCGGACGGCTACCGTGTCATCATGGTCGACTATCCCGGCGTCGGCTATTCAGAGGGCCAACTCGCACCCGACATGGTCGTGGTCGCCGACACGATGGCGAAGTTCGCCGAGGCGGTCGGGGTCCGCAAGTTCAATCTGGTGAGCTGGTCATGGGGCGGAGCACTCGGCCAGACCTTCCTTGTCAAGCATCCCGAGATGGTCAATCGGGCCGTCCTCATGGGCACCAACCCCGCTGGCGAGGTCGAGCACGCCATGCGCGACGACTGGTTCAAGCTCGCGGTTAAGCCCGTCAACGACCTGAAGGATGAAGAAACGCTATTCTTCGAACCTGCCTATGCAGAGAGCCTCGCTGCGGCCAAGGCGTCGCATGACCGCATTTACGCTCGCCCCGGAGTCACCGAGCGTATCCCGTCCACTATGGACGAATTCAACCCCTATTTTGCCGCCGCCCAGAAGTTTCACGAAGACAAGCAGGGCATCCGCGAGGCGCTGACAAAGTCCAACGTGCCCATGCTGATTATCTGCGGCGATAACGACCCCGGCACGCCTGCAGACAACTGGTTCCCGCTCGTCCGCAAGATACCGCGAGCCCAGCTTCTGGTCATGCCCCGTACTGGACACGGGCCGCACCATCAGTTTCCGCAGCTTTCGGCCGATTACATCCATGCCTTCCTGAAGGCGGAGCTGTGACGCCGGCCGCGCCTGCCTGACAAGCTCGATCCCGTCCGACACGAAAGACGCGGTGACCGATCAGGTCACCGTCAGGGCGTCCCTGTCCGCAAAACACTCGACCTCATCGACAAAGGAGAATGACAATGGCCAAAGTTTTGGTCCTCTACTATTCGGCATACGGTCACATAGAGACTATGGCGCATGCGATCGCCGAGGGCGCTCGCTCTGAGGGGGCGGAGGTGAACGTCAAGCGCGTTCCTGAACTCTTCTCGGACGAAATCTGCGCGTCACGCGGCTACAAGACAGACCAATCCGCGCCGGTGGCGTCACCGTCGGAACTCGATCAGTACGATGCGATCATCTTCGGTTCCGGCACGCGTTTCGGCACGGTTACCGCGCAGATGCGGCACTTCATCGACCAGACCGGGGGCCTCTGGGCGCAGGGCAAGCTGGTTGGCAAAATTGGCTCCGTCTTCACGTCATCGGCGACCCAGCATGGTGGCCAGGAAACCACCATCCTCGGCTTCATACCGACGCTCCTGCACCACGGCATGGTCGTCGTCGGTCTTCCTTATGCATTTGCAGGGCAGTCCGGCGTCGAGGATGTCAAGGGCGGGTCGCCCTATGGGGCCGCGACCATCGCCGGAACCGACGGTTCGCGCCAGCCGTCGACCGTGGAGTTGGACGGGGCGCGCTATCAGGGCGCGCATGTCGCCAGGATCGCGGCGAAGATGTTCGGCTGATGCCGCAACTGGGGATAGGCGACCGGAGTTCCGAGCGGATAAACCTTTGTATGATTCCGCAAAGCCGTCCGGATCGCTTATGCTTCTATTTCACAGGCCGGTGGGTGGGAAATTATCGTGAGCGAAATCTCGGTTGCCGTCGTCGATGACGACACATCGCTACGGAACGCACTGGTCAGCTTGCTCCAGGCTTCGGACTACGTCGCGACAGGTTTTGAAACCGCCGAAGCCTTTCTCCGATCGGCCGAAGCGGACACGACGGACTGCCTCATCACCGACATTCACATGCCGGGCATGAACGGCATCGAGCTCAACCGCGCCATGGTGAAACGGCGCGGCTCGCTGCCCGTCATCATCATGACGGCGCTTCAGGAAAAGACCACGCTTGACGACGCGATTGCGTCGGGTCCTGTTTGCCTTCTGTCCAAGCCTTTCGAGAGCGAGTTACTGCTCGAATGTCTCGACAGGGTGTTCTCCAGGCATTGACGAAGGAGGGAGCACCGATGCCGGTCGAAGTCATGGTGCCAGCAAAAATGAGACTGCCGAACGTTCGCGCTCTGATATCGGCGCTCGACACGGTGCCTGACGCCGTCGTCATCTTCGGCACCGATGGTGCTATCCTGTTCGTCAACAAGTCGGCGCAATCGCTCTACGGTCATCCCGTCGACGCGGCGCAGGGTCGTAGCGTCGATGAACTCCTGGCGACGCGCCACCCTCACGGCCTGGCTACGATCAGAAGTCTGCTCCTCGATGCCGGGGAGTGGTCGGGTGAGTTCTTCCGGCGTTCGTCCGCCGGAGCGGAATTGAAGATCGGCGTCGACTGGACGCTGGAGCGCGATGAGCAGGGTGCGCCTTCCTTCGTCGTCGAGCGGAGCCGCGATCTCACCCGCGTCGATGAGATCGCTGAACAGGTTCGCATCGCCTCGCACCGCTACGAAAACATCTTCCAGGCCATGGCTGCCTCTTTCTGGGAGCTCGACTTCTCGGGCGTTCGGCGGATGATCGGCGAACTGATGCAGGCCGGCGTCACGGACTTCGCACACCACTTTCACAACGATGAGGCCTGGCTGGAGGCCGCGCTGCGCAACACCATCGTCCTCGACGTGAACGAGAAGACAGTGGAGATGTTCGGCGCGGAGAGCCGGGAGGCGATGATCGGCGGCAACATCGAGGCGGCCTGGCCCAGGCAGAGCAGGCATCTATTCGCCGACGCGCTGCTCTATGCGATACGGCGGGAGCCGCGCCTTTCGGCCGAGACCATCCTCACCCGCATTGACGGCACGCCATTCAACGCCCTCTTCACCGTGTGCTGGCCACCGGGCCATGAGGGCAAGGGATCGGTGCTCGTGGGAGCCATCGACATCTCCGACCGGAAACGTTCGGAGGCCGAGCTCATCGCCAGCGAAGCCCGTTACCGCGAGCTTTTCCAGGCCATGAGCATGGGCCTCCTGCATCTGGATACGCGACGGCTGTGGCAGATATTCAACCGCCTGAAACAGGAAGGCGTCACCGACCTAAGGGCTCACCTCGAGGCCAATCCGCATCTCCTGCAGGAAGCGATGGAGGCAACCGTTGTCGCCGAGGTGAACGCCGCGGCGGTGGCTCTCTATCGCGCCACGTCTGCGGGCGATCTTGTCGGCAAGACGGTCAAGGGTCTCTGGTCGTCGAAGGGAATGAGGACCTTCATCCGCGCCCTCGAATCCGGATATTACCTCCTTCCAGGCTTCGAGGAGGAGACGGAGCAGGTGCGTCTGGACGGCACGACAATGGCCGTCCACGTGTCGTTCAATCCCTCTCCGGCGCTCAGGGCGGAGGGACGGCTCCTTGTCGGTCTGATCGACATCAGCGAACGCGTGGCGGCCGAAGCGGCGCTGGCAGAGCTCAAGGAGACATTCGCTCATCATACCAGGCTCGCGCTTCTGGGCGAGATGACGGCCTCGATATCCCATGAGATCAACCAGCCCCTCAGCGCCATCATGACGTACGGAGCCGCGGGGCGGCGAATGCTCGAGCGTACTGTTGTCGACAAGGAGAAGCTCGTCGTCATCCACGACAATATCATCGCGGATGCGCGGCGGGCAGCCGACGTGATCGCTCGGACGCGGAACATGGCGACCGGAAAGGAAGCGGACAAAGCGGTGATGCAGGTCGCGGCGCTCGTCGAGGACTCGCTGAGGTTTGTCGAGCACGAACTCAAGGCCAATTCCGTACGTCTTGAAAAGGCGTTCGCGGACGACGGCGCGACGGTCGCGGTCGATCCGGTCCAACTCCAGCAGGTGCTGGTCAATCTTTCCGTCAATGCGATCCAGGAAATGCAGAAGGTTCCGCATGCGAGGCGCGTGCTGATGGTTCGGACCCGTGTCGAAGGCGAGCACGTCGCGATCGAGGTCGAGGACCGAGGCCTTGGCGTGCCGGCCGAGAACCTGCCTCGTCTCTTTGACACCTTCTTCACCACCAAGACGACAGGGCTCGGCATGGGCCTCGCCATCTGCAAGCAGATCGTCGAGGCGCATGGCGGCAAGTTGACTGCGGATAACACCGGTTCCGGGGCCTTGTTCAAGGCATTGCTGCCCAGGGTTCAAGTCAGGCCTCTGCCAGAACATGTCGTTTCGGGCGATGGCACGCGCGGGGCGGGAAATTTCCGAATGTGAGGGAAGGTCGTCCCCGCCAGAGCTTGGCATCTGCTACTTTTAGTTCGCCACTCAGTTGAACCTGTGGAATATTGTCATTCATCAAGAATTGCCCGGGTGGGCGTCGGATCGAAAGAGGGGACCGGCAATGTCTGCGAACGCATCCACCGTCTATGTGATCGACGACGACAAGTCCCTGTCTCAGGCACTGTGTCTCTTGTTCGAGTCCGTTGGCATCGGCTGCCGGCCATATTCGAATGTCGAGGATTTCCTGGCCGCCGATCTTGGTCCTGAACCCGCCTGCCTTCTCCTGGACGTTAGACTCCCGGGCACCAGCGGTCTCGATTTCCAGTCGAAACTCGGCGAATACGGTATCGATCTCCCGGTTGTGATGATGACGGGACATGCCGACGTTCCCATGTCGGTCAGGGCCATGAAAGCGGGCGCTGTCGATTTCCTGCCAAAGCCGTTTCGGGAGCAGGAACTGCTCGACGCCGTCGGCGTGGCGATTGAAAAAGACCGGATCGGAAGACGGAAGACCTCCAGCGTGTCGAAAGTGGTCGAGACATTCCAGGCGATGTCCCTGCGCGAGCAACAGGTCATGACCATGGTGACGTCCGGCCTACTCAATAAGCAGGTGGCCGGCCAACTGGGACTGAGCGAGATCACCGTCAAGATTCATCGCGGTTCCGCCATGCGCAAGATGGGCGCGAAAACGCTTCCGGACCTGGTGCGAATGGCAGAAATCGTGAAAGGAACACAGGCTGTCGCCGACAGACGGACCGACGCGTGAAGCCCGGCTAGCCCGATGGGGTCGTGCCACGCATGGCCGCGAGTTGAACGCCGTCGTGCGAGGCGAATATGGACACGTCGGAACCATGGTTCCGTTTGAGCTCGCGAAGTCTCTCGATGTTGTCGAGACGGGCGCGCCGATCGGTGCTCATGATTGCCTGGTAGACTTCGATTCCTACCGGGCAGTGCGGGTGTACCACGTCGAGTTGACCATCATGCATGAAGCTGTCTCCTGCATTCAGAATCCATCGGCCGTCCGACTTGATCGCGACCCCTGCATGACCGAAGGTATGCCCCGGCAATGGGACCATGAGTATCTCCGGCGGAAGTCCGCGGAGATCGCGGACCGACCGAAACCCGAACCATGCTTCGCCTTCAGCTTCGTACATTCGCCAGTCTGTGACATCCTTCCACATTGAAGGCCTGTAGCGCTGCCGGGCGACAAAGCCTCGCGCAGTCTCAGCCGCCTGCCTTTCGCCCGACATGACATGAATTGTGGCCTCTGGAAAATCCGCTATGCCGCCTGCATGGTCGAAATCCAGATGCGTGAGGACGATATGGCGCACATCGCGCGCCGAAAAGCCAAGCGCCTTCACCTGATGGATGGCCGTGTCTTGTTCGCGCAGGCGTGTATTGAGGATGAGCGGCCAAGTGAGCGGTAGTCTTCCCGCCGACGTCCGCATCACGTCTTTCAATCCATAGCCGGTGTCGACCAGGACCAGACAGTCCGCGGTCTCTACCAGCAGGCAATGCGTGCAGATATTCGCCAGCAGGCCCTTGCTCGATCCGTCAAACAGGAACCCGCCGACGGGGCAATGCGAGCCGCAGTTGAGGTGGTGGATTCGCACGCGGGGTCCCTGACATTGGATGTAGAAAGTGGTTTCGAAGGTGACCACGCTTGTCGTGGTATAGCAATTATAAAGACGTATGGCGCTGAATGGCATGTCAGCCTAGTCTGCACTTTGGTTATGTGTCGTCAGGTTCGGACATGTGTGCTCTCCGGCTCGTCGGGGCGGTCGCCGAGAAATGGAGGACAGCGTCTTGTTGTTTCCCCTTAGTGCGAAGCGGAAATGATTTCCGCTTTTTGGCCCGCCTGCCTCAAAATTTTAAGGAGTGTCGATTTCTCGCTGGCGCTGGTGAAAGGGCTCAACATCTCGTTTGCCTCAGCGCGAAGAGCCATCGCCGCAACAGCCCGCTTCATTTTTGACATCGCACGCCGTTATGTTAGCGTCGAGAGTGCCCCCTGGCGCGGCCGCGGTGGAGGCGGGGAGGATTAACACATGAGGCCCATCATGGATCGGCGCGTATTCCTGCGCGGCTGCGCCGCGTCGGCGGGCGTGCTTGCGCCGGGTTTCGGGTTCGCTGATAGCAACGGCTTGCGGTTCGGCCTGACGCCCGTTTTCCTCACATCCGACCTTGAACTCCTTTCACGCCTCAAAACCTATCTTGAGCGATCGACCGGACGCAGCGTCAAGATGGTCACGCGGAGGACCTACCAGGAAATCACATCCATGCTGATTTCGCGGGAACTCGATGCGGCCTGGATTTGCGGCTATCCCTTCGTCGCCAATGCCGAGCAACTGTCTCTCGTCGCCGTCCCTCTCTGGAAGGGCCAGCCTCTCTATCAATCCTACCTGATCGCATCCAAGGGCAGGAGTGCCGACACTCTGGCTGCGCTGAACGATGATATCCACGCCTTCTCCGATCCGGACTCCAATTCTGGCTTTCTGGTCACGGCGGCGGAGCTGGAGACGCTGGGTGCCAGCCCCGACCAGTTCTTCAGCCGCACGTTCTTCACCTATGGTCACCGCAATGTCGTCCGCGCCGTGGGCACTGGCCTCGCGGCCAGCGGCAGTGTCGATGGTTATATCTATGAGGTGCTCCGGGAAACCGAGCCGGTACTGGTTGCCGAGACCGAGATCGTTCGCAAATCCCCCTGGCTGGGTTTTCCGCCCATCGCGTGTCCCGCGTCTCTGGATAGCGCTCCCGTGACCATCTCGCTTCGCAAGGCGCTGGCCGAAATGCCCGGTGATCCCGACGGTCGCGCCGTGCTTTCGATGTTGCGGCTCGACGGTTTCCGCGAGGAGCCGGCCGCGCTCTTCGATCCGATCGCCGCGATGATGCAGAGGGTGGGAGTGTCGAGGGGATGAGACTGGCCTTGCCTTTGTCGTTCAAGCTCCCCGCTGTCGCCGCGGCGTTCCTGATCGTGATTTCCGTTTTTATCTCACAGCAGGTGCTTTCCCGTCTCGAGACCATCCAGTCGGATCACCTGAAGACACTTGCGGGTGTGCATCTTGATGGCCTGACCGCGGCGCTGTCGGACGCGGTGCTTCGGGAGGACGTGTGGGAGGTCTTCGCCATTCTGGACCGCTCCCGCCAGGGCATGGAGGGCGTGCGGGCACTTGAGACGGTCGTTGCCAATAGCGACGGCCAGGTCATTGCCGCGAGCGATCCGCGCGCACTCGCACCGGGTGCCGCACTTCCACACGATTATGACAAGGTCCGAGCCGCGTCCGAGCGCTTCATCATGGATGAGCCGTCGGCTCGCGCCTTTGCAAGGCGTGACATACTTTACAACGGTCAGCCGATCGGCACGGTGTTTGCTAGGCTCGACATCGCGGGTCTGCTTGCAGACCGTGTCAAGGTGCTGACGACGCTCATCGCTACCAACGTGCTGCTGACGCTGATTGCGGTTGTGGTGGCCTGGCTGACGGTTCGCCGCATGATGCGGCCGGTCGCCATTCTCGCCGCCAACCTGGAGGATAGCGTCACGGTGGCCCATAAACCGATCGCCGGCGCAGAGATCGACCGGGCGGGACCTGAGTTCAAGCGGTTGTTTCGGGCCTACAACACGATGGTGGCGGGGCTTGACGAGCGAGACCAGCTGGAGCGCAAGGTCGCCGAGGAAGAACGCCTCGCGAGCCTCGGCCGTCTGGCGTCGAGCATGGCGCACGAGATCAACAACCCGCTCGGCGGCATATTCAATGCACTCGACACGCTCAAGCACCACGGCGACAAACCCGAGGTGCAGCTAAAATCGATTTCGCTGATAGAACGAGGCCTGAAGGGGATCAGGGATGTCGTGCGGTCAACCCTGATGACCTGGCGACTCGATCGCGAAAGCCGATCGCTCGAGATGCAGGATTTCGATGACCTGAAGGTCCTGGCGGGGCCGGATATCAGACATCGCGACCTCGAACTTGACTGGGACGTGGAACTTGCGGGAGACGTCGATGTGCCCGCATCGGAGGTTCGCCAGATCGTGTTGAACCTCGTTCTGAACGCGTGCCGCGCGTCCGAACCTGGCACCAAGGTCGCGGTGCGGTGTCGGGCCTCCATCGTTCATCTTGTCATAGAGGTCGCCGACAGCGGACCGGGCATGCCGGACTACGCGATAAAGACGCTGACCGATCCGGCCGCGGCTCCCAGCCCTTTTGCCGGTGGTCACGGACTTGGTCTCTGGACCACGCGTCGGCTGGTCAGCGAGTTGGGCGGCACGATTGCCGTCGATACGACAGCCGGCAAGGGCACATGCGTCACGGTTTCGTTGCCGCGAAACTCCATGAGGGAGCGCAAGGATGCTGCTTGAAAGAAGAACCCTTGGCCTTGTCGAAGATGACCCCGTCATGGGCGAATCCCTCGTCCAGAGGCTTGAGATCGAGGGAGCCAGCGTCGAGTGGTGGCGTTCCGTCGGGGCGGCGAAGCGGGCACTTGCGGGGGGAGCGTCGGCAAAGGATGCGATCATCTGCGACATTCGCCTGCCGGATGGTTCCGGCGAGGACGTCTTCCTGGGTGCCGCCGAGGGGGTGAACCCGCCGCCGTTCCTGTTCATGACAGGATTTGCCGACGTCAACCAGGCCGTCCGGCTGATCCGATCCGGGGCGGGCGACTATCTCACCAAGCCGTTCGACATGACCGATTTCCTGACCCGGATATCGCAACTGATCGGGTCCGGCATCGAAACGTCGGAGCCTGTGCTTGGCGTATCTCCGGCGATGGTCGGGTTGGAGCGCCTCCTGTCGCGCATATCGAGATCCGCCTCCAACGTGCTGATCACGGGCGAGACAGGTGTGGGCAAGGAAGTCTGCGCCCGCTATCTGCATCAGAATTCGAATGCCAGCAAGGGCCCGTTCATCGCGGTCAACTGCGCGGCGATCCCGGAGGAATTGCTGGAAAGCGAGTTGTTCGGCCACGAGAAGGGCGCGCTTTCAGGCGCTGCCAGCCGTCATCTGGGTTATGCCGAGCGGGCCAAGGGCGGCACGCTGTTTCTTGATGAAATCGGCGACCTGTCGCTGCGCCTTCAATCAAAGCTCCTGCGGCTCATCGAGAGCCGAACCTTCAGCCGCGTCGGCGGCGAGACGGTGATTGCCTTTGAAGGACGCCTTCTTTGCGCCACCAATCTCGACCTGCGTGAAGCCATCAAATCGGGCAAGTTCCGCGAGGACCTCTTCTACCGGATCAATGTCGTCGCCGTCGAAGTGCCACCTCTGCGGGCCAGACCTGAAGACGTGGTCTGGCTCGCGGACATGTTCATGGACGAGATCGCGTCCGACCGCGAGCTCTGTCCCACCGGACTGTCGGAACTCGCCGTCACGGCATTGAAACGGCATGATTGGCCCGGCAATGTTCGCGAACTGCGAAACCGGATCGAACGTGCCTCCCTGCTTGCACTTGGTCCCTGGGTCATGCCGGGCGACCTGTTTCCCGATCAGGCCTCAGGCAATGGTGCCGTGCTTTCGCAGGACGGCATGGCGTTGGGGTCTTTGGATGCGGCAAGGGACGATGCCGAGAGGCAGCACATTCTGCGGGCACTTCGATCCACCGGTGGTGCGATCACGCCCGCCGCAAAACTGCTCTGTATTTCCCGCACAACGATGTGGGAGAAGATGCGCCGCCTGAACATCGAGGTGTCGGAGCACGAGCGAGCGGAATGACGTTCGGAAAACCGGACGCCAATCCAGAGGCATGTTCGGTCTTTCGAACATGAGCGCTGCCAACCCCGTAGGTGCACTCAACAAAATCAGAGGTTTGGTGGACCACACCGGCTGGCACTCATCTTGCAATACCCCTCCTGCATGTATTCCGAGGAGGAGATTTCCATGTCCAAGTGCGACAAGCTGGTCGATGTCGGCCGGCGTCATTTTTTGCGCGGCAGCGCCTTTGCCGCCGCCGGCGCGGCCACCGCTGTCATCGCCACCCCCGAGCCGGCACGGGCCGCGCCAGGGCTGGCCCTGGTCAACTACCCGGCCACCAGGATTGGCAACGTTAAGGACCTCAAGATCAACGAGCCTGTCGATATCGCCTTTCCCGACGAGGGATCACCCGGCGTTCTGCTGAAGCTCGGCGCGGCGGTGGAAGGTGGCGTTGGCCCGGACGCAGACATCGTGGCGTTCTCCGTCCTCTGTCCGCACAAGGGCTGGCTGCTCTCCTACAAGGGCGACGACAAGTCGCTCAACTGTCCGGGTCATTTCTCGCGCTTCGACGTCGAGAACGGCGGCCAGCAGATTTGGGGCCATGCCACCAACAACCTGCCGCAGTTCCAGCTCCGCGTCGACGACAAGGGGGACATTTTTGCCGAAGGCGTCGACGAGCTGATCTATGGCCGTCTCTCCAACGTCCTGGAAGGGTGAGGAAACGATCATGACATACAAGCGTCAAGTAAACCGTCTGCCCATCATTCCCGCGGACGCCAAGGAACACAACGTCACCTGCCACTACTGCATCGTCGGTTGCGGCTACAAGGCCTACACCTGGCCGATCAACAAGCAGGGCACGGCGACCAGCAACAAGTTCGGCGTCGACCTTGGCCAGCAGCAGGACATGGAGAGCCCGAACTGGTATGCGCCGTCGATGTATAATGTCGTCCGGCAGGACGGCAAGGATGTGCATCTCGTGGTGATGCCCGACCACGATTGCGTGGTCAATTCCGGCCTCGGTTCCGTCCGCGGCGCGCGCATGGCCGAAAACCGGCCTTCAAAAGTCACCGGCACGCAGCAGCAGCGTCTGTCCGATCCCCTGATCTGGCGCAGCGGCACTTTGCAGCCGACGAGCTGGGACGATGCGCTCGACCTCGTCGCCCGCGTGACCGCGCGCGTGATCACCCAAGGGTCGGAAGACGATCTCGTCGTGTCGATGTTCGACCATGGCGGCTCCGCTGGCGGCTATGAGAACACCTGGGCGACCGGCAAGCTCTACTTCGAGTCGATGAAGGTCAAGAACTGCCGCATCCACAACCGCCCCGCCTACAATTCCGAAGTCCATTCCACCCGCGACATGGGCGTGGATGAACTGAACTACGCCTACAAGGACTATGAGATGACCGACACCATCATGGTGGTCGGTGCCAATCCGCTGGAAACGCAGACGAACCTGTTCCTGAATCACATGATGCCCGGCATGCGCAACGGCGCCCGGTTCATCATGGTCGATCCACGCCGGTCGGTCACCCTCAACGCCGCCGAACAGGTCGCCGGCGCCGAGAATGTCCTCCATCTCGCCATCAAGCCCGGCACGGACCTTGCCCTGTTCAATGCGCTCTTCACGGAGATTGTCGACAAGGGTTGGACCGACAAGGAGTTCATCGCCAACTCGACGTTCGCTGAAGGCATCGCACAGCAACAGGATGCAGCCCATCCTGCGGCGCTCGGCAGCCTCAAGGACGCGCTGGATGCCTGCCGGCTGTCGGTTGACGATGCGGCGGCGATCTGCGGCGTATCGGCCGACGACATCCGCAAGGCTGCAGCCTGGATTGCCGAGCCCAAGGACGGACAACGCCGCAAATGCGTCACCGCCTATGAGAAGGGGATCATCTGGGGCAACGACAACTACCGCACGATCGGCGGTCTCGTGAACATTGCGCTCGCGACCGGCAATATCGGCCGGGAAGGCGGCGGCGTCTGCCGTCTCGGCGGCCACCAGGAAGGCTACTATCGTCCTTCCGACGCCCATGTCGGCCGGCCGGCGGCCTATGTCGACCAGCTGCTGATCAACGGCGGCGGCAAGGTTCACCACATCTGGGCGAATGACCACTACAAGACGACGCTCAATGCCGCCAAGTTCAAGCGGGCCCACAAGCGCCGCGCCGACATGGTCAAGGATGCCATGGATGCGTCGGCCAGCGGCACGCGCGAAGAGCAGGTCGAGGCCATCGTGGCGGCGATCAATGCCGGCGGACTGTTCGTCGTCGACGTCGACATCATCCGCAGCAAGATCGGCGAGAGCGCCCATGTCCTGCTGCCGGCCGTCGAGGCCAACGAGATGAACCTGACCTCGATGAACGGCGAACGCAGGCTCCGCCTTTCGGAGAAATACATGGACCCGTTCGGCAACTCCAAGCCCGACTGCCTGATCGCCGCCGGCATAGCCCAGAACATGGAACGCGTGCTCCGCGAGATGGGCAACAACGACTATGCCGACAAGTTCAAGGGGTACGACTGGAAGACCGAGGAAGACGCCTTCATGGATGGCTACAACAAGGGCAATCCGGAGGTGACCTACGAGCGGCTGCGCGCCATGGGCAACAATGGCGTCCAGGAACCGGTGACCGGCTTCAAGGATGGCAAGCTTGTTGGTACCGAGCGGCTCTACACCGACGGCAAGTTCACCCGCCACGGGCGGGAAGACGGAAAGGCCCTGTTCTGCGCGTCGACCTGGCGGGGCTGGCAGGCCGCCGGCAAGGAAGCCGAAATGGCGAAGTTCAAATACTGGATCAACAATGGCCGCGCCAACATCTTCTGGCAGAACCAGTTCCTCGACCAGGCCAGCGACTTCGTCCAGGATCGCTATCCCTTCCCGTTCATCGAAATGAACCCGGATGACATGGCGGAACTCGGCGTCGGCGCAGGCGCTCTTGTCGAAATCTACAACGACAATGGCGCGACACAAGGCATGGTCTATCCGACCAAGACGGCGCGTCGCGGCGAGGTGATGATGCTGTTCGGGTCGCCTGCCGGCTCGCAGGGCAACGTCATCAATGCCGGCGTCAACGAGCTTGTGCTGCCAGACTACAAGCACAGCTGGGGCAACATCCGCAAGATTTCGGATGCGCCCGCCACGGTGAAGGGCACCTCCTTCAAGTCGAAAGAATACAAGGCCTGATGAAGTGGCCGCGGGACCGGCGTCCCGCGGCCATTCTTCTGACCGGGAGGAAAACAAGTGCAGACATTGATTGAACGTGCGCCGATCTATGCGATCCGGCGCGATGATCCGGAAGCGGCGGACAGGGTGGTCGGTGACCTCGTCGACCTGGCGCGCAGTGCCGGGATCGAGGTGGCCGGCGTCACCCAGAAGAACATCCACAGGGTGGACCGCATCCATAACGACATGCACCTCGTGTCGCTGTGCGATGGCAAGGAATACAAGATTTCCGAGGATCGGGGCGCCTTGTCGTCAGGATGTCGCCTCGACCGCGACCTCATTGCGCGGGCGGCCGTCGATGTGGAGCGTGCGTTGATGACGGGCACGCCGCGGCTTCTCGTCCTCAACAAGTTCGGTAAGGCTGAAGAAGAAGGCGGCGGCATGCGCAACGCTATCGCGCTGGCAATCGAGGCCGGAATCCCGGTGCTGATGAGCGTCGGCAGGCTGTCGATGGGTGCGCTTCTGGATTTTGCCGGACCCCTCGTCGAAGTGGCACAAGCCGAAAGCGGCGCGGCGAAGCACTGGCTCGGCCAATGGTGTGACGAGCTCGGCCAGGAGAACAGCCAGACTCTCTCGACCGTACTTCGCATCGACCCGCTACGATTCAACACCGCCTGACAATGGCCGTTCCCGTCAAGCGCCTCAGGCGGTGGCGGTTTCGCCGCCTCCATTCCCGAATCTCGAAGGAACACATATGCGATTTTTTCTTGCCTGCTTTTCCGTCTTAGTCCTGACCGCGTCGAATGCGCTTGCCGAAGGCAGTTTCGAAGCCGGGGCCAAGGTCTTCAAGAAATGCGTTGCCTGCCATGCGGTCGGTGACGGTGCGAAGAACAAGATCGGACCAGAACTGAACGCGATCTTCGGGCGTAAGGTCGCCGGGGTCGAAGGCTTCAACTATTCCCCCGCCTTCAAGGCGAAAGCGCAGGAAGGATGGGTCTGGGACGAGCAACACCTGACGGAATATCTCGCCAACCCCAAGGCCTATATCAAGGGCACCAAGATGGCCTTCGCCGGGCTCAAGAAGCCTCAGGAAATCGCCGATCTTCTGGCCTATCTCAGGACCTTCGATGCGCCGTGAGACCGCCAGGTCTGCGGAACGTGATGTGCCGTAGCCCCGGAACGGCCTTCGTCGGGTCGTCGCACTCGCGCGGCTCCGCTGAAATCTCGCAGCAAGGGCCGGCAGAACTCAATGTGCGTGATCATCCCCGCTTGTCACGAAACTGTATTGCAAATGCCGAATAAGACGGCCTCTGCCAGTCATTTGACCCCGGTATCTGGAGGACTTCATGAAGAAGCTCATCGCTGCTCTCGCCATTTCCGCCGCCTTTGCCTTCCCCGCAATGGCCGAGTTCAAGCTCGACAGCCGCTATGTCGATGCCGACGGCGACCTGATCGCTGACATTCCGACCGATGCGAGTCAGCTGGTCGACCCCGATACACTCGTCTTCGCCTATACGCCCGTGGAAGACCCTGCGGTTTACGCTGAAGTCTGGAAGGGTTTCCTCGATCATCTCGCCGAAAAGACCGGCAAGAAGGTGCAGTTCTTCCCGGTTCAGGAAAACGCCGCCCAGATCGAGGCGATGCGCGCCGGCCGTCTCCATGTCTCGGGCTTCAATACCGGCTCCAACCCGATCGCGGTTGCCTGCGCCGGCTTTCGTCCTTTCGCCATGATGGCGTCGAAGGACGGCGCATTCGGCTACGAGATGGAAATCATCACCTATCCGGGCTCGGGCGTCGAGAAGATCGAAGACCTCAAGGGCAAGAAGCTCGCCTTCACCTCCGAGACGTCGAATTCGGGCTTCAAGGCTCCGTCGGCGCTCCTCAAGTCCGAATATAAGCTCGAAGCCGGTACAGATTTCGAGCCGGTTTTCTCGGGCAAGCACGACAACTCGATCCTCGGCGTCGCCAACAAGGACTATCCTGCGGCGGCTGCCATCGCAAACTCGGTGCTGAAGCGGATGGTCGCCCGCGATGTCGTCAAGGCAGGACCAGGTCGTCTCGATCTTACAAGTCGCAGACCTTCCCGACCACGGGCTACGGCGTTGCCTCACAACCTGACCCCGGAACTGCAGGAAAAGATCAAGGACGCGTTCTTCACGTACAACTGGGAAGGCAGCGCGCTGCTGAAGGAATTCCAGACCTCGGAGCCGCCGCAGGAAGGCCTTCATCCCGATCACCTTCAAGGAGCAACTGGGCGGTCATCCGCCAGATCGATGAAGCCAATGGCGTCACCTACGCGTGCAAATAAAGACGCGTGAACATAGGCGCCGGGGCGTTCGCGGCCCGGCGCTTACTCATGTTTTAAAGGCGGAGAACGACAATGCTCAGGATCACGGGGCTCACCAAAACCTACAAGACCGGCGACAAGGCGCTGAACGGTGATCACGTCTGGACATCCCTGCGGGCCAGGTGGTGGGCCTGATCGGTCCGTCGGGAGCCGGCAAAGTCCAGTCTCATCCGCTGCGTCAACCGCCTGATCGAGCCCACGAGCTGGCAAGATCTATCTTGGCGAGTCGCTTGGACGTGACGGCGCTGTCGCGGCCGCGATCTCCGGGTCGCCCGCCGGCGCCGTATCGGCATGATCTTCCAGGAGTACGCGCTGGTCGAGCGGCTGACGGTGATGGAAAACGTGCTGTCCGGACGGCTGGGCTACGTGCCGTTCTGGCGCAGCTTCCTGCGCCGGTACCCAGCGGACTACGTGGCAGAACGCCTTCGCGCTTCTCGACCGGGTCGGGCTGACGGCAACCATGCCGACAAGCGCGCCGACGCCCTTTCCGGCGGGCAGCGGCAGCGCGTCGGTATCGCGCGAGCGCTGGAGCAGGACCCCGAACTGCTGCTGGTCGACGAGCCGACCGCCTCGCTCGATCCCTAAGACGTCGCGGCAGATCATGCGGCTGATCGTGGAGATCTGCCGGGAACGGGGGCTGCCGGCGGTCATCAATATCCATGACGTCCTGCTGGCGCAGGCCTTCGTTCGAGCGGATCATCGGCCTGCGTGCCGGCGAGGTCGTGTTCGACGGTCCGCTCCGGAACAACTCGACACCGAGCTGCCCTGACCCGCATCTACGGCGAGGAGGACTGGGAAGCCATGCAACAAGCAGGCGTCCAGGATGACGCCGAGGAAGAGCGTCGCGGCGGCACTGAACGAGAAGTCGAGGTCGGACGAGCGGATGGCAGGAGCCTTGTGACATGAGCACGGGGTCCTCTCGACGAGCCTATCCGACCGACGTGGCGGCGGCCGCCGCTGTTCATCAGGTCCGGCTGGCTCTGCGCTGGGCTGGTCTATGGGGGCGCGCTCGATTTCTATCATCGTTGTCGCGGCCTGCGACGATCGACGTCAACTGGGCGCGCGCCTACGAAGGGCCTCGAACGCGGCTGGCGATTCCTGCAGGGCTTCCTGGTCCCGGACTTCACGACGCGCTGGCGCGACATCGTCGACGGGGCTTGAGGAGAGCCTGACGATGACGGTGTGACCTCGACGATCGTGGGAATCCTCGATCTCGATCCCGATCGGCATCGGCGGGGCGCGCAATCATGGCGCCAGCGCCCGATCTACTATCGCGTGCCGATCCATCATAGCCCTGTCGCGGGCGTTCCAGGAGATCATCGTCGCCATCCTGCTGGTGACGATGTTCGGTTTCGGACCCTTTCGCCGGCTTCCTCACGCTTGCCTTTGCGACGATCGGCTTCATCGCCAAATTGCTCGCCGAGGATATCGAGGAAATCGACGAGGCGCAGGCCGAGGCCGTCAGGGCGACTGGCGCATCCTGGTGGCAGCTTGTCAATTACGCCGTCCAGCCGCAGGTCATGCCGCGCCTGATCGGCCTGTCGCTTTATCGTTTCGACATCAATTTCCGTGAGTCCGCCGTGATCGGCATCGTCGGTGCGGGCGGCATCGGTGCGACGCTCAACACGTCGATCGACCGCTACGAATATGACAGCGCCGGCGCGGTGCTGATTCTCATCATCGTCATCGTCATGCTCGCGGAATACGGCTCGGGCCTCATTCGCAAGTGTGATACAGTGATGCCAGGTTCACATTCGCTTGATGGCAACAGGACAGTGGCAGTAAGACATGGCGACACCGGCCGTCGAGAAGCGAACTGCTGCAGTGGGTCGGCTGGATCGCTCCTCGTGGCGCTGTTGCGTCTTCTGCTGGCAAGTGATGACGAAGGACACGATCTGGGCTTTCGTCCATGACGCGCCGCGACAGGGCGGCGACCTTCTCGCCCGCGCCTTCCCGCCGCGTCTCGACTACCTTCCGGAACTTCTGGTGCCGCTCTGGGACACGCTCAACATGGCAACGCTGGGCACGCTGGCGGGCACACTTCTCGCCGTACCAGTGGCATTTCTCGCGGCGAGCAACACGACGCCCAGCGCGCTGTTCATTCGGCCCGTGGCGCTCTTCCTCATCGTGGCCTCCCGCTCGATCAACTCCCTCATCTGGGCCCTCCTGCTCGTCTCCATTCTCGGGCCGGGTCTCTTGGCGGGCATCATCGCCATCGCGCTTCGCTCGATCGGCTTCGTCGGCAAGCTCCTTTACGAGGCCATCGAGGAAATCGACCAGCGCCAGGTCGAGGCGGTGACCGCCACCGGCGCAAGTCGCATGCAGGTGATCGACTACGCCATTGTCCCTCAGGTCCTGCCGGCATTCCTCGGCATCACCGTATTTCGATGGGACATCAACATCCGCGAATCCGCGATCCTCGGCCTGGTCGGTGCGGGCGGCCTGGGCCTCAAGCTGCAGTCGTCGCTGAATGTGCTCGCCTGGCCGCAGGTCACCTCGATCTTCATGGTGATTCTCGTCACGGTCGTCATGTCGGAATGGGTATCGGCCAAGGTCCGAGAAGCGATTACCTGAGTCCTTCGATGGCTGCCTTGGCGCAGCGCGAACACGGAAATCATGTCCGCTTTCGACATCGTGGCTGGCCAGACCGGTCTTGAGCCGCCTGGCGCTATCCTCAATCGACTGGACATGGCTTCGGCGGGCGTTCTTATTGAAACGGAGGCCGGGATAGATCTGGCCTCCGCTTTATGTTCAGCCGCGAAGGCTGTCCGCGAAGACCTCGGCCTCCCGCAGGCGCGCGATATCGACACCGGTCGAAAACCCGTTGGCTTCGACATGGCGGACGAGCGGGAGTGTGCTGAGATTTCCCGCCGCGCCGGGGGCATAGGGACAGCCGCCCAGGCCGCCGACGGCGCTGTCGAAGACGCGGATGCCGTGGGCGAGCGCCACGTCGACATTGTCGAGCGCATGGCCGAACGTGTCATGGAAATGGCAGGCCAGTCGTGCCGCCGGAAGCTGTGCGGTGACGGCGCTGAGCATGGCATCGACACCTTCGGGCGTGGCGCGGCCGATCGTATCGGCCAGCGAGATCTCGACGCAACCGAGATCGGAGAGCGCAAGGGCGACCCGTGCCGCCGCCTCGGGATCGATCGCGCCTTCATAGGGGCATTCCACAGTGCAGGAGACATAGCCCCTCAGCCGTACGCCATGCTGTCGCGCCAGCTTCGCGACCGGCTCGAACCGCTCGATGCTTTCGGCGATCGAGCAGTTGATGTTCTTTCGTGCGAAAGTCTCGGAGGCGCTGGTGAAGACGGCCAACTCCTCGACGCCGATAGCGAGAGCCGCCAGCGCGCCGCGCTCATTGGGCACCAGCACGGAGCGAATGAGACCTTCCCCCGGCGGCGTGCCGCGCAATACCGCCTCGTGGTCCGCCATCTGCGGCACCCATTTCGGCGACACGAAGGCCGTCACCTCAAGCCGCGGCAACCCAGCCGCGCGCAGCAGGCCGATCAGCGCGAGCTTGTCCCCGGTCGGCACGAGGCGTTTTTCGTTCTGCAACCCGTCGCGCGGGCCGACCTCGACGATGGTGATATCGGGGGTGACATCCGCCATCAGTGAACCGCAGCATACATGATGGCTTCCTCGGTCGCCACGCGGCGGTCCATCTCCTCGACGATCTTGCCCTGGCGGGCGATCAGGATCCGGTCGGAAAGCGTGAGGATCTCGGGGAGATAGGAGGAGATGACGCAGACGGCGATGCCGTCGTCGGCGAGCTGGTTGATGAACGTGTGGATCTCGGCAATCGCTCCGACATCGACGCCGCGCGTCGGCTCGTCGAAGATCACCAGCCGGGGCTTCTGCACCAGCGACTTGGCGATGACCACTTTCTGCTGGTTGCCGCCAGAGAGCTCGATCACCTTGGCGTCGGGATCGATGGCGCGGATGTTGAGCCGCTTGCGCCATTCCTCGGCCGCTGTCCGCGCATCGCGCATCGACACGGTGCGGAAACCCCCATAGGCTTGGCCACCGATCTGGCCCATGTAGATATTCTCGGCGATGCTCATCGTCTCGAAGAAGCCTTCGGCCTTGCGCTCCTCGGTGACATAGACGATCCCGTCGCGTACGGCGGGCGCCGGCACGAAATAGCGCTTGGACTCGCCATCGATCTTGATCTCGCCGCCATGGAAGAAGTCGCGTTTCAGCACGCCGGACACGACCTTCAACGTCTCGGTGCGACCCGAGCCGACAAGGCCGAAAATGCCGGTGATCTGGCCGGCATAGAGCGAGAAGGACGTGTTGCGCACGATCTTGCCCATTGACAGATTCTCGACCGAGAGGATCTTGCGGCCACGCTTGCGCGGCGGTCGCTGGCGGTCGCCATGGGTCTCGTCGGTCAGCGTGCGGCCGACCATGTGCTGGATGATCTTCTGGCGGTCGAAATTCTTTGCTTCATCCGAGGCCACGATCTTGCCGTCGCGCAGGATGGTAATGCGGTCGGCGATGTCGAGCGCCTCTTCCAGCGCGTGGCTGATGAAGATGATCGAGACGCCGTCCTCCTTGAGCTTGCGGATCAGCTTGAAGAAATAGTTCTTCTCCTCCGGTGTCAGGGTCGCCGTCGGTTCGTCGAAGATGATGACCTTGGCCTTGTGATGCACCGCGCGGGCGATCTCCACCATCTGCTTCTGCGCGGCACCCAGCGAGCCGACGATGGCCGATGGGTCGACATGGAAATTCAGCGACTGGAGAAACTGCTGGGCGGCGATGTAGATGCCGCGCAGGCGATTGAGGAATTTTTCGTTACCCAGGTAAATATTCTGCGCCACCGACATCGAGGGCACCAGGCTGTTTTCCTGGTAGACCATGGCGATGCCATGGGCGAGGCCCTCGGCCGGGGTCGCAAGGCGCGTCTCCCGGCCATTGATCAGCAGCGTGCCTTTCGAGAGTGGGTAGACACCGGCGATGATCTTGGTGAGCGTGGACTTGCCGGCGCCGTTCTCGCCGAGCAGCGCCTGGATCTCGCCCGGTTCGAGGCGAAAATCGACATCGGCGAAGGCGGGGATGCCGCGGAAATCCTTGGTCGCGCCCTTGAGTTCGACGATGGGGGTCATTGGGCCGCCTCCGCTTGCATGTAGAGATCGAAGGGCTCGTCGATGGCGGTATGATCGATCGCGACGAGCTCGTCATTGCCGCGCACGGTGACGATCGCCCGGCCGCCGAGTTCGGCGATAGAGGTGACGCCATGGCGCACCCCGTTGGCGCGGCTGTGCGCGCTCCAAGCCGGCTGGAACTGCTCGTCAAGACGGGCGACGAGGCCATAGGAGCGCGTCGGCGCCCAGGGCTTGTGGATGCCGAGCCGGATGACGCCGCCGGCCTGAAGCGGTTCCTGAAAGCTCTTGCCCGAGGAGAGCGAGGGCGCGATCCAGTAGGCGGGCGGCACCGTCGCCATCATTTCGAGGCGATAGCGCGGTTCGCGCAGCACGAATTCCTGAAGCTGCGAGCGGATCGCAAAGAGCGTCAGCCAGTAGCCGCCGTCAATGGCCGTAACCAGACGGCCGGGATAGGCGGGCAGGTCGGCAAGGACAGTCGTGCTCGCCCCGCCATCAAGGCGCACGCCAAGCAGGCGGTGACGCCAGGCCTCCGATACGACGACCTCGCCCTTGCCTCCCAGGCATATGCCGGATGGCCAGGCGAGACGATCGGCGATGGGAGAGACCTTGCCACTGCCGAGATCGACCTTCACGACCGAACCGGTGCGGCCAAGGTCAAGAAGATCGCGGCGCCAGTCGGATGCCGGATTGGTGGCGGAACCGTTGCAGACGATCAGCGTGTCGTCATCGAGGAAGACTGCCGCGGTCGGTGCATTGATGCGGCCGGTGCCATCCGCGGCGAAGCTCTTGCCATCCTGCAATCCGCCCATGATGCGGACGCCGCCGCCGTCCAGGCCGATTGCAAGGACGCCGGTCGGTGAGAGGGCAAGGAACGTGATCGCTGCCGCCTCACGGCCAAGCAGCGTTGCCGTGCCGCCCGTGTCAAGCCGGTAGAGGCTCGGACCGGAGCTCACATAGGCGCCCTCGCCATCGCTGACCAGATTGTCCGGCTCATCCAGCACCGCGAGAACCGGCATCCGGTCGAGATAGTCATTGGGTTTCAGCGCGCCGTCCATGACAGGCACGGTGATCGAATGTTCGCCCCGGCCGCCCATGATGTGGTCGATGAACCTGCGCAAGGTGCCGCTCATGACCTGGCTCCCCAGTAGAATTCCTGCGAGGTCCAGGTCTGGTCGGCATGGGGCAGTTTCAGCCGGCCGATGCGGTCATTGTAGAGGCCGCCGAGATAAAGATAGCCCTTGTGCTCGCGCATCGAGGTGACCATCGGGTGGTTCTTGCCGCCCAGGTCCCAGTAGGATTCGAGGATCTCGCCTGTGGGGGAGAATTTCAGCACGCAGCCCGTGTTGATGTTGGGAAACAGCCATTCGTCCTGGGCGACGCGCTTGGCCATGCGCTTGCGCAATGCGGGCATGCGCAGCATCAGGTCGAGCGCGGGCGTCCGCATGCCGACCAGCGCGACCCAGAAATTGCCATCGGAGGCGCGGTTGATGTTATCGGGGTAGCCTGGCAGGTTGGGGATGACGGGCTCGCATCTGCCCTTGTTGGGGCCGTCGAACCAGTAGCGGTTGATGCGGCAGCCCCAGGTTTCGGCGAAGAACAACGACTGGCCATCGCCCGCCATGCAGACGCCGTTGGGGAATTGCAGGTTGCGCAGGATGGTGCGGGTCGAGCCGTCGCGGGGGTCGTGGCAGATCAGCCGTCCGTTGCCGCGGCTTTCGAGCGCATCCGTCGCCCAGTCATGCATGTCGTAGCGGATCGTCGCCTCGGAGAAGAAGATCCGGCCATCCGGCGCGATGTCGAGATCATCGGCAAGCTTGAGGCGGGAATCGTCGATGACGGAGAGGACCGTGCGGTTGGTCTCGTCGGTCAGCTTGCGCACCTGGCGCTCCGGAGTGACCTGGTAGAGGCCCATGCCGCCGATGCAGACATTGAGATTCTCCGCCGCGTCGAAGGCCATGCCGAGCGGGTGGCCGCCGATATGGACGAAGACTTCCCAGCGCTGATAGTCGGGCGCGAAAAAGCGGATGATGTCGCCGTGGCGGTTGGGGCAATAGAGATTGTCGGCGCGATCGAAGATGACGTCCTCGGGGCCTTCCACCTCGCCATGGCCGATCAGGGAGACGTCCCTCAGGCGATCGTTCAGCGCATAGGCGCTGCCGGAATCGACACTGGTATCGGGTGCCTGGCCCAGCCTGAAATAGCCCGGCGACACATAGACCTTGTTGAGGATCTTGGAGCGGTTCTTCAGCCAGCGCACGTCGATCGCCACGACGCCGAGCAATATGAAGCCGAGGATCATCGAGCTGATGCCGCCGGATATGCCGACGCGCACCATGGAGTCGGTCAGAACAAGGACGACGATGGCGCCGAGCACCGATTTCATCACCGAGCCGCGGCCGCCGCCGAGCGAATTGCCACCCAGCACCGCTGCCGTCAGCGCCGCAATCTCCAGGCCGAAACCGGTGTCGGAGCCGGCGCTGCCGAGGCGGGCGGCGAAGAACAGGCCGGCGACCGACACCAGCAGGCTCGACCAGACATAGGTCATGAACACGGTGAATTTGACGTTCAGCCCGGCATTGTAGGCCGAGCGGCGGCTGCCGCCAACGGCGGTGATGTGCCAGCCGGAGCGGGCGCGGGTCAGCACGACATGCCAGACGATGACGACGACCACGGCGACCAGGAAGGAGAATGGGACGCCGAGCACGAGGCCGTCGCCGAGGAAGAACCAGAGCTCCGAATCCGGGAAGCCCGACGAGATCTGCACCGCGTAGCGCAGGATGATGATGTCGACGATGGAGCGGATGATGATCAGCGTCACCAGTGTCGTCAGGAACGCCCGGATGCGGAGATAGCCGATCAGGAAGCCGTTGATCGCGCCGCAGAGCGCGCCGACACCAAGCGTCGCGAGCGCACTCGCCCAGACCGGCCAGCCGAGCAGGTTCATGCAGATCAGCGCGGTGATATTGGCCAGCGCGAAGACGCTGCCGACGGAGAGGTCAAGGCCACCGGCCAGCAGGACGATCCCGATGGCGACGACCACGAGCGAGAATTCGGAGAGCTGGCGCGAGGTCTCGACCATGCTCGAAAAGGTGAAAAAGCTTGGGTTCTGCAGCAGGAAATAGCCGATGACGAAAAGTGTGGCGAACACCGGCACGGCATTGTCGCTCCACCGCTTGGTGAGCACTTCGCCAAGCATCTTTTCGGGGAAATAGCGGAAATAGAGCCGCTCAAGCGCTTCCATCTGACAAATCCTGGATAGAACTGAAAAGAAGGGCCACCGCGCGGGATTCCACGCGATGGCCGGTGCCTTGGGAGCTTATTTCTTCAGCACGTCGAGATCCCAGCAGCTGGTCGGGGACATCGTCTCCTTGCTGATGATCTTGTTGGGCGTGTAGAGAGCGAATTTCAACGTACCCGCCGGCTCGGGCGACTGCAGGAGTACCTTGATCGTGTTGTTGAGATCGCGGCCCTGGCCTTCGACGTCATAGGAAATGACTTCGTTGAAGGTGCCGTTCTCGACGCCCTGGCACGCGGTCTTGTTGCCGCCGCCTGACGTGATCAGGTAGATATCCTTGCCGGATTCCTTGATCGCCGCGCCGGTGCCCGCGTCCATCGCGTCCCAGAAGCCGATGATGCCGCAGAGATCGGAATGCTGCTGGATCACCGTCTGGGCGATGCCGCGCGCCTTGGACTGGTCCCAGTCGCCGGTCTGGCTCGAGACGATCTGGATGTCGGGGTGATCCTTCAACGTCTCGGTGATGGCGTTGAGCTGGTAGACGCTGGCGGCCGCCGTGGCCGGACCCTGGATCAGGGCGATCTTGCCGCTTTTTCCACTGTCCTTGCCGCATTTCTCGACCATGCGATTGGCGGCATAGACGCCGATTCCATACCAGTCGGCGCCGACGAAGGCGTCGGTCTGGTAGCTGGACTTCATGTTGACCTGGATCACCTTGATGCCGGCGTCCTGGGCCTTTTTCAACGTGCGGGCATAGGAGGCGACGTCGAAGTTCTGGACGATGATGACGTCGGGCTTTTCGGTGATCGCCTGTGTCAGTGCGCGGGTGCCGGTGTCGGTCGACCAGTTGGCGTCACGGATGTCGAGCGTGTAGCCCAGCCGCGTCGCCTCCTTGCCCATCACCGCCGCCCAGCCCTCGGGCAGGTCGAAGCTCATCGACATCGGTACGAAGACGACCTTCTTGCCCTTGAGCGCGTCGAGCGTCGGCTGCCGGATTTCGTCGACCATGCCTTCCTGTGCATGGACGGCGCCGAAGGTCAGGCCGAGTGCCAGTGTTGCATATGCGAGTGTTCTGATCATCATGTTTTCCTCCCAGTGGAATGATGCTCTGTTTAAAGATGCTTGGTTAGATGTCTCCCTGCTGCGACGTCTGCTCGTCGCGCGGGTTGAGGATGGCGTCCACGATCAGGGCGGCGAGCAGCACTGTGCTTTTCACCAGGTTCTGGACGATGAAGGAGATGTCGAGGATGGTCATGCCGTTGAGCAGCAGGCCGATCAGCACGGTGCCGACAAGCACGTTGCGCACGCCGCCGCGTCCGCCGGTCAGCCCGATGCCGCCGAGGATGACGACCAGCAGCACGTCGTAGATCAGCGTCGAATTGACCATGCGCATGTTCATGCTGGCGATGGAGGCAGCGGTGACGCAGCCGGCCAGGAAGGCCATGATCGCGGCGATGACATATTGCAGGATGATGACAGGGCGCACCGGAATGCCGGTTATCCTCGCCGTCGAGATGTTGTCGCCGATCGCATAGATGAAGCGGCCAAGCCCCGTCTTGCGCAGGAACAGGTTGAGCAGCAGGGCAGCGACGGCGAAGACCCAGATCGGCATGGGAATGCCGAGGAGGCTGCCGCGTCCGAGGAAGATGAACCAGTCGAGTCCATCGGGCACGTTGTTGACGTCGAGCGTCGCGATGATGCCGCGCCCCATGCCGTAGACGATGGCAGAGACGGCCAGCGTGGCGAAGATCGCCGGAATTTCGACATAGGCGATGAGGAAGCCCATGACCACCGCAACGGCGGTGACGAGCAACACGCCTGCGACCAAAGCGAGGGGGAAACTGTATCCCTTGTTGGCCATCACGATCGACAGCGTCATCGACACCGCCATGACCGCGATCAGCGACAGGTCGACGCCGCGGCCGATGACCACGACGGCCATGCCGAGGCTGAGCATGCCGAGGATCGCCACGTTGCGGATGAAGTTGAGGATATTGGCACTGGTGAGGAAGCCATCGAGCGTGACCGAGAAGAAAATGAACAGTGCGGCCGAGACCAGCACCACGATCAGTTCCTGCGTCAGCATCACGCGACGGAAGGATTTCCGCGGCGTCTGCCTGGCATTTTCGGGAATGGTTTCGGACGCCGCCATCAGTTCCGCTTTCCTCTGTTGGCGAAAGCAGCCAGGCCGCGGCGGGCATCGTCGCTCATGAAGCTCCGCTGGCCGAGTTCCGCCTCGCGGTGGAAGGCTTCCTTGAGCGGCAGGTGCTGCAGGGTCAGTGCCGCTTCCTTGATGGTCTGCAGCGCGCTCGTGCTGAGCTTTGCGATGCGTTCGGCCAGCGCCTGCGCTTCGGGCTCAACCTGGTCTGCCGGGACGACGCGGTTGACCACGCCGCGAACCTGCATCTCGGCGGCGCTGAATCGCTCGGTGGTGATCATGATCTCCATCGCATGCGCATAGGCGATCTGGCGGACCAGCCGCACCAGAGTGCCCCCCGCCGGCACGAAGCCATGGCTCGCCTCGGGCAGCTGGAACTGGGCGTCGGTTGCCGCGATGCGGATATCGGTCGCCAGCATGATCTCGAAGCCTGCGCCGATGCACAGGCCCCTGATGGCGCTGATGACAGGCTTGTGGAAGCCGTCGACCTTCAGATGCGCCGGGTCCCATTCGGAAATATCGAAGCGGCCCTCGGCGAGGGCTGGAATGGATTCGGTGAGATCGGCGCCGACACAGAAGGCGCGATCGCCGGCGCCGGTCAGCACCACGACATTGACGCCATTGTCGCGGCCGGCCTCGGCGAAGGCATTTCCGAGGTCTTCATACATGGCCAGCGTCATGGCATTGAGCTTTTCCGGCCGGTTGAGGCGGATGGTGGCGACGGCGCCGTCCTTGCGGTAATCGATCGCCATCAGATCGCCCTCGCTGCTTTTAGCCGGTCGAGTTCGGCCGCGTCGATCCCCGCGAGTTCGGCGAAGACCAGCGCATTGTGTTCGCCGGGGGCAGGGGCCTTCTCGATCGGGGCATTCGCCTGGCCGGACAGCTTGATCGGCAGGCCGAACATGCCGATGAGCTTGCCGGCGATCGGCACATTGACGATCATGTTGCGGGCGGCGATATGCGGATCTTCCACCACTTCGCCGATCGTCTTGATGGCGCTGAGCGGCACCTTGTCGCCGGCCATTTCCTCGAGCTCGGCCTTGGTATAGGCCGAGAACCAGCGCTCCAGCAGCGGCTTGACGATGGTCTCGGCGACCGTGGCGTCGAAGCGCTTTTCCATCGTGTCGATGGCGGGGTCGGTCGCCTTGTCGGGCTCGCCGAACATGGCGCAGGTGATGGCCCAGAACTTGTCGGTATAGCCGCCGAAAAAGACGTAGCCGTCCTTGCAGGGGAACTGGCCATAGGGACGGACGAAGGGATGGTCGTTGCCCAGCGGCGAGGCGACTTCCTTCTGCGTCGTATAGCGCACCACCGCATTTTCCGTCAGCGTCAGCACCGAGTCCTGCTGCGAGACGTCGACGACCTGGCCCTTGCCGGTGCGTTCGGCTTCGCGGAGCGCCGCAATTGTGCCGATCGTGGCATAGAGCGAGGCCGCGAGGTCGCCGATGATGGTGCCGACGCGCACCGGCGGCCGATCGGGATAGCCGTTCATCGACCACAATCCGCCGGCGGCCTGTCCAGTATTGTCATAGGCCGGCTTCGAGGCATTGGGGCCCGTGCGGCCAAAGCCGCTGATCGCGGTATAGACGAGCTTCGGATTGATCGCGTGCAGCACGTCGGAGCCGAGACCGAGCTTTTCCATCGTCCCGGGCCGGAAATTCTCGACCAGGATATCGACCTTCGCCACCAGCATGCGCAGCAATTCCTTGCCCTCTGGCGACTTGAGGTTCAGCGTGATGCCCAGCTTGTTGCGATTGAACTGGGCGAAGAAGGCGCTGAGCTCTTCCTCGTCCGAGCTGACGAAGGGTGGAAAGGTGCGGGCATAGTCCGGCTCATCAGGGTGTTCGACCTTGATCACGGTGGCGCCGAGGTCTGCCATCAGCATCGAGCAGAACGGACCGGCGACCACGCGCGTGATGTCGAGCACCGACACGCCCTGTAGCGGTCCGGACCGGCGGGCCTTCCAAGCGTTGAATGTGTCCATGTCTGTCATTGCTCCTCCCGGAATTCGTGTTTGCGGCTCTAAGGCGTCGATGAAGCCGCAAATGCCGTCCGATGAAAAGCCTCGGAGGGCCGGTTCCGCAACAAGCTGTCGTTACCCATTGTCACACTCTGCACCGGTCTCATGCCGTCTCGCCTCGCATCGACTCGAGCAATTCCTTGGCGCGGTCGACGCGCACGTCGTGATTGGCCGCGAGCGAGGCGGCGACCTTCTCGATTTCCTCGCCCACTGCGCCGGCGACGATCGCGATATTCCGCGCATGGAGTGCCATATGGCCGCGCTGGATGCCCTCGGTCGCGAGCGCCCGCAGTGCAGCCATGTTCTGGGCGAGCCCGACCGCGACCGTGACCTCGGCCAGTTCCTGCGCCGAGGCGACGCCGAGAATGCGCAGTGCCGCCTGTGCGGCCGGATGCGTCTTGGTCGCGCCGCCGACGAGGCCGAGCGCCATCGGCATTTCCAGCGTGCCGACGAGATGGCCCTTTGCATCGATTTCCCATTTGGACAGCGATGTGTAGCGTCCGCTGCGCGCGGCCCAGGCATGTGCGCCGGCCTCGATCGCACGCCAGTCATTGCCGGTTGCGACGACGACAGGGTCGATGCCGTTCATGATGCCCTTGTTGTGCGTCGCCGCCCGGTAAGGGTCGACGATGGCGAAGGCGCAGGCCTCGACGATGCCGCGGGCAATGCGCTCGCCGTCATAGTCCTCGGTCTTCAATGTGTCGGGCGAGAGCCGCACCATGGCGCGGGCCAGCCGGAGGTCGGCGAAATTGGAAAGGATCCGCAGGCGGACCACGCCGCCCGAGATCGCCTCAACCATCGGGGCCACAGTCTCGGCCATGGTGTTGACTGTGTTGGCGCCCATCGCATCGCGCACGTCGACGATCAGGTGCATGGCAAGCATCGGTCCGACAGGCGTGTCGTCAAACACATGGACCTCGATATCGCGGCAGCCGCCACCCAGCGAAATCAGTACCTTGTCCCTGGCATTGGCGGCGACGATGATGGCGTCCCGCTCGCGAAGGATGCGGGCGCGGGCTCCATGCGGGTCGCTGACGTTGAGGATCTGCACCTGCGCGCGCATGACGGGCCCGCTGCTCGATGTCAGGAAGCCGCCACCGAAGCGGGCGAGCCGCGCCATATAGGATGCGGCGGCGACCACGGAGGGTTCCTCGACCGCCATCGGGATGAGGTAGTCCTTGCCGTTGACGGTGAAATTGGTGGCAATGCCGATCGGCAGTTCGAACGTGC
Source organism: Rhizobium sp. (assembly GCA_019739215.1). Lineage (GTDB taxonomy): Bacteria > Pseudomonadota > Alphaproteobacteria > Rhizobiales > Rhizobiaceae > Rhizobium_E. The sequence goes on along the minus strand of JAHHDR010000042.1, from coordinate 162,584 downwards.
CGATGACATTCTCGATCATACCATTCGCAAGCGCGATCGGCAGGCCGCCGGGCGCGAAGACCTGCCGGTCGGCATCGCCAAGTCCGGTCGCGTCGGCCACCCGGGCCATCCGTTCGGCTGGCGACAGGTTGCGCAGGTTCTCGAGTCGGGAATTGACGGAGCGCACTCCACCAGTCTGAATTTCGGCCAATGCCGCCTCCCATGCAATCTTGCTCTTGAACAAGGATCAACAATTTTGTTATTGCTGAAAAGGTACAAATGTGAAAAATTGTCACTAAACTGTACCTGTAATAAGGGGTATCGCTTTGGGAGAAGGCGAACACAAGGCGGCGCGACTGGGAACGCTGGTGGAGAGATTGACGGCTCAGTTGACGGAAGAAATCCTGCGCGGCCAGCCCGCCGTTGGCAGCCGCCTGATGTCCATTCGCAAGGCCGCCGAGCGCTATGGCGTTTCCAAAAATACTGTCATCGAAGTCTATGACCGGCTGGTCGCGTCGGGTTACGCCGCTTCGCGCCAGGGGTCCGGCTTCGAGGTCCGGATGCCGCCGGAGGCGAATCGGCGCGGGCGACCGAGGCATGTCGCCGAGGCTGTCGACATCGCCTCGCTGCTCAGCGCGCAGCTTGAGGAGAATTTCGAGATCCGCGTCGGCGACGGCCGTCCCCCTCCGGCCTGGGCGGAGGAGTCGGAGATCAAGCGCCATCTCGGATTGTTCGGCCGAAGCGACATGTCCGGCACGGATGCCTACGGATCGGCGCGCGGGTTCCCGGCACTGCGCAGCGAGATCGCCAGGCGTCTCGGCGCCCAGCACCTGCGGGCCTCCGAAGAGGAGATCCTGCTCACCTTCGGGGCGAACCATGCGCTCGACCTGATCATCCGCGCGTTCCTCTCACCCGGCGACGTCGTGCTTGTGGATGAACCCGGCTATTATCCGCTGTTCGCGAAGCTCAAGCTCGCACGCGTCCGGGTGCTGGGCGTCCGGCGCAATCCGGATGGCCCCGATGTCGATGATTTCGTCGCCAAGGCTGCGGCGGAGCGGCCGCGAATGTTCTTCACGCAGTCGATCGGCCATAATCCGACCGGCAGCTCGATCAGCCTGCCGGTGGCGCATGCCTTGCTGAATGCCGCCACTGTCCACAATGTGACGATCGTCGAGGACGATCCCTTCACCGACCTGGCACCCAGCGTGCCGAGCCGGCTTGTAACGCTCGACCAGCTCAACCGGGTCATGTCCGTCGGCACATTCTCCAAGACATTGTCGGCAAGCCTCCGCGCCGGCTACGTCGTCGGCAACCGCGAGCAGATCAGCGCTCTCGCCGAACTGAAAATGCTGACGACCGTCAACAGTTCGGGGCATATCGAACGGTTGATCCACCGGCTCCTCGTGGAAGGCCACTACGACCGCCACCTCAAGCGCCTGGCACAACGCATCGATGGCGCCGCGATCCAGGTGATCCAGCGGCTCGGCGAACTCGGATGCAAACTCTTCACCGGCAATGGCGGCGGCTATTATCTGTATCTTCTCCTGCCGGGTCACATGGACGACATCGAATTTGCGCGGCGAGGTGCCAAGGAGAGCATTTTCATCGCCCCGGGCAGCGTCTTCTGTCTCGAAAGGGGCAATCCGGCTGCCGCGGGCATAAGGCTGAATGTCGCACGCGCCAATGACGAGCGGTTCTACAGCTTCCTGGCGCGCAACCTGAGCCAATGACGATCGGAGGCGATGTCGAGGATGTCCTCGGCAGCACGCCGGAGCGACACGGACGAGAGGATGGGGACATATGATGACCAATGGTAGCCGCAACGCATCGCGGGCAAGGGTGCGCACCCTCGACGAGTTGCATGAGCTCGACGACCCGGTCGTCGCGCACGAGGCGCATTTCGCCGTCGGCATGCGGGGAAAGATGCACAGCCACGCGCGGGCGCAGCTGATCTGCGCCACCACGACGCCGATGGAGGTGGTGGCGGGCGAGCGGCAATGGACGGTGCAGCCGGGACGCGCCGCCTGGTTGCCCGGCGGGGTCGGTCACAGCATCTCGGGTCCCGGCGTGCCCTGTGTGTTTCGCTCGCTCTATATTCGGCCGGATGTCGCAACCCGGCTGGGCGGACAGGCCGGCGTCCTTGGGCTGTCGCCGCTGCTGACGGAATTGTTTCTCAGGATGATCGAGATCTACGAAGGCGGGGATGCAGGCATGTATCCGCATCTGACGGCACTTGTCCTCGACGAGATTTCGCGGGCCGAACCGCGAACGGAAGTCGGCGCTCCTCCCGTTCCCATGCCGCGTGACCGCCGCCTGAAACTCATTTGCGAGGCGCTCGTCAATCGCCCGGCAGACCGCCGGACGCTTGAAGAATGGGGCAAGGCCGCGGGCGCCAGTGCGCGGACGCTCGAGCGTCTGTTCCGCGCTGAAACCGAGATGAGCTTCAACACCTGGCGGCAGGCCTGCAGGATGGCGGCGGCCATTCCGAAGCTCCAGCAGGGACAGCCCGTTCAGCGCGTCGCCTGGGAAGTGGGCTATGACAGTTCGAGTTCATTTTCGGCGATCTTCCGCAGGGTCGTGGGCATGAATCCCGCCGGCATGAATGCGCGGCACTGAGCCGGTTCAGCAGCGGATGACCATATCCGACACCGGGACGGCCTGGCAGAGGAGCAACTGGCCCTCCGCCAGAACGGGAACCTCGCCGGCCGGATAATCCGCCGTGCCGCTGACGAGCTTCTGGATGCAGGAATGGCAATCGCCGTTGCGGCAGGAATATTGCACGCTCACGTCGCTGTCGAGCGCGAGATCGAGCAGGGATCCGCTGGAGGGCCGCCAGATCGCCTCCTTGCCCGATTGCAGGAACTTGACCCGCCGCTCGGGCCGGCCGGCCAGCCGCTCTGCGAAACTCTCCCCGGGTGCCCCGAAGGCTTCGGTGTGGATGTCCTCGTCGCGGGCGCCGCGCTGGATCAGGCCCTGCCGGAGAGAGGCCATGAACGCTTCGGGTCCGCAGATGTAGAAATCCGCATCGGCGACCGGCACCAGGTTTTGGAGCACGTCGGCATCGATACGCCCCCGATGATCGCAGGTCTCGCCGTCGGACGGACGAGAATAGGCGAAAAACAGCCGCACGCGCCCCCCGGAGCGCTCTGCCAGCCGTCGGGCCTCCTCCGCGAACAGATGATGGCGCGCGTCCCGGGCGGCGTGAACGAACCAGACGTCCCGCTCGGCACACTCCGCCACGATCGACTCCATCATGGGCAGGAGAGGTGTAATGCCGACGCCGGCGCTGACGAGAACCGCCGGCCGTTGCGGCGGGCTGCCGAACACGAAACGCCCCGCGGGCACATCGGCAAGAACCAGGTCTCCCTTGGCAAGCGAATGCAGTAGACCCGACACGCCATCGGCCGAGATGCGCCGGACAGTGATGCGGATATCCCGTTCGCCGGGCCGACCCGAAACCGAATAGTTCCGGCGTCGCGGCGGCTGGCTCGCGTCCTGCGGCACGGCGATCGTCAGATACTGGCCGGGAAGGATTTCCCCGATCAGTGCGGAATCGGAAGGGCGCAGCAGGAACGACCTGACCTCCGGGGCCTCGTCGCGGATGTCGCTAATGACGAACTGGCGCTGGCCGCTCCATGGCGCCGTCAGCGGCTCCGCCCAAATGCGCGATCTGGTGAGCGCCGCCGAACAATGGAAGAAGATCTCGTCCGGTGCGATATCGATCACGCGGTGGCTGCCAGTGCCGGTCTGATCGCGCCGGAAGGGCCCGTTCATCCGCAGGGCCTCGCAGCGCCCGGGCACCGTGGCGATGATCGCACACTCGCCGGCGCCGGGCAGTCCTTGCAACTCCGCCGGCACGTCGAGCTGGAAGGATTGCCGATTGGCGGTGGGGTTCAGCCGCATGGGTCCGCCGCCGCAAAGATCGACCTCGATGTCGCCGCCCGCCGCGACCGAGGCCAGCACAAGGAAACAGGCTTCGTCGATGAAGGCCAAGCCACCAGGCCCGATCGCATCGTAGACCTTCGTTCGGACGACCTCGCTGGGCGTCCCGTAGATGTCACGAAGGCCGGCGCCGGCAATGCGGACTTCTTCCACCGACGGCTTTGCCACCGATGGACGGCCCGCCTGGTGATGCATGGCCTTGTCGGAGTGGTAGTAGTCCATCATGTCGAGGGGCGGCTTCCGCTGGCTCGGATCAAGCCAGAACCCCCGCACGATCGAAGGCCGGGCTCTCAACGAACTCGGCGGCATGCGGCGTGAATGTCAGCACGGTCATCGGCCGGTCCCGGTCCGCCGGAAACATCGCTATGTCTGCCTCGCGCGTGGAGACTTCGGCGCGCACCCGCAGCCTGAGGAACCGATCGGCGCCGCGCCTGAGCACGACAAGCACGACCTCCGGCCTGCCGAGCACGTTGCCGATCGTATCCAGGCGGCGGTTGCCCATATAGTCGGGCAGCAGCAGGCGCCCCTCGTCGTCACGCCAGAGCACCCGCGGCTGGCCACCCCGGGGCGACACGTCGACCTTCCCCTCCGGACTCTGCGATGCAATGAAAAGAAGCGTGGCATCTTCGATGAAGTCCACCATCTCGAGGTCCATTCCGTCGTCTCCAATTCTGCTCATGGGTCCATTCTAACCGGCCGGCGCAGGACCGGCGGCCTTTTCACGGCCGGAAACCCGTCAGCCGATGCTTCGAATGCGACACGCGACTTTTCATGCGGGAGACGTCCGCTATGGTTTCGCCAATGGCCAACAAGGCCCGGCGATGCCAAAATGGGGAACTGGAACCATGAAAAGACGCATGTTCAACAAGATGATCGTCGGGGCGGGGATCGCTCTGCCGACCATGAGCCTGTTTCGTGATGGGGTTGCATACGCACAGGGCCCGTCCGGCGGTCTGACCGCCATCATCAATCCCGAGCCGCCGATGCTGACATTGCCGCTCAACCAGCAGATTCCGGTCGGCACCATCGGCGGGAAGATCTACGAGAGCCTTCTCGACTATGATTTCGAGCTCAAGCCGCGGCCGCAACTGGCCGAAAGCTGGCAGGTCTCCGACGACGGGCTGACCTACACTTTCAACTTGGTCAAGACCGCCAAGTGGCACGACGGAACGCCATTCACTGCCGCAGATGTCGTCTTTTCATGCGACGTCATGCTCAAGGAAGTGCATCCGCGCGCACGCGGCGTCTTCGAGCGCTGCGAAAGCATAACCGCGCCCGACGACCACACCGTCGTGTTCAAGCTGAAGGAGGCCTTCGGACCATTTCTTCTGGCCTTCGAGACCAGCTCGGCGCCGATCGCGCCCAAGCATATCTATGACGGCACCGACTATCGCAAGAACCCCGCCAACGACACGCCAATCGGCACCGGGCCGTTCAAGCTCAAGGAATGGCAGCGCGGCAGCCACATCCATCTCGTCGCCAACGAGGATTATTACATCGCGGGCCAGCCCCAGCTGACGGAAATCTTCTACAAGATCATTCCGGACGGGGCATCGCGGTCCGTGGCCATGGAGACGGGCGAAGCCCAGCTTTCCCAGTTCGCCGATATCGAGCCGTTCGACGTGCCGCGTCTTTCCGGCCTTCCCAATCTCAAGATGACGACCAAGGGCTACGAGTTCTTCAGCCCAGTTCTCTGGTACGAGATGAACCTGCGCCGCAAGCCGTTCGACGACATTCGTTTCCGCAAGGCGGCGCGGCTGCTGCTCGACCCGAATTTCATCGTCGACAAGATCAATTTCGGACTCGGCAAGCCTGCCACCGGCCCGATCGCCTCGACGACGCCATTCTATGAACCCGATGTCACGGCCTACAAGCCCGATGCCGCGGCGGCGGCGGCACTGCTGGACGAAATGGGCCTCAAGCCCGACGCCAATGGGGTACGCGCCACGATCCACTTTCTCGTCGTCCCTTTCGGCGAAATGTGGACCCGCCTTGCCGAATATTTCCGGCAGGCCCTCAAGCAGGGTGGCATCGAAGTGGTGCTGGACACCACCGATCCGGGCGGCTTCGCCGAAAAAATCTCGAACTGGGAATACGACACGACGTCCAACATGCTCTACCAGAACGGCGACCCGGCGCTCGGCGTGGCCCGGAGCTACATCAGCTCCAACATCCGCAAGGGCGTGATGTTCACCAATACCGAGGGCTATTCGAATCCGGAGGTGGATGATCTTTTCGCCCGCGCCGCCGTGCTGACCGCGGACAGCGAAAGGGCGGCGCTCTACAGCAAGGTCCAGAAGATTCTCGTCGACGAACTGCCGGTCCTCTGGATGACGGAGCAGCAGTTCCCGACCATTCACGACTCGCGTCTGGAAAATCTCATCGACTCCGCAATCGGCGTCAACGGCACGTTCGGACGGGCGCGCTGGGCCTGACATGTCCTTGCGATCCATTCTGTCCCGGCTGGCGGGGATCGTCGTCACGATCTTCGTCATCGCCACGATCAATTTCGTCCTGGTGCATTCCGCACCAGGCGATCCCGCAGCCGTGATTGCCGGGCAGTCGGGCGCGACCGACGAAAAATTCCTCGAGCAGGTCCGCGCCGAATACGGACTGGACAAGCCCTATCTCGTGCAGCTGGCGTCCTACCTGGGCAAGGTGGCGACTCTGGACCTCGGCTTTTCCTACCGCCTGAACCGGTCGGTGAACGACCTGATCGGGGAGCGGTTGGGGCCGACGCTGCTGCTGACGCTCTCCGCCTTCCTGATCTCGCTTCTCGGCGGCGTGCTCCTTGGTGCGCTCGCCGGAATCCGCCATGGAAAATGGTCGGACCTCGCCATATCCCTCGTCGCACTCGTCCTCTATGCGACCCCGGTCTTCTGGCTCGGGCTGATGCTGGTCCTGCTGTTCTCCATCCAGCTCGAATGGCTTCCGGCTTTCGGCTACTCGGACATGCGGGCCGCGTCTCTCGGGACGCTGGATTATGCGACCGACGTGCTGAAGCACCTCTGCCTGCCGGCCCTCACTCTCGGAGGGATCTACATGGCCGTCTACGCCCGGCTCATGCGCGCCTCCATCATCGAGGTCGCCGCCGAGGACTATGTCAAGACGGCCCGCGCCAAGGGTCTGCGGGAAGGGGCGATCGTACGCGGACACATGCTGCGCAACGCATCGCTTCCCGTCATCTCCTTTGCCGGGCTTCAGGTCGGCGCGATGATCGGCGGCGCGGTGGTCGTGGAGACGGTGTTCTCCTGGCCGGGCCTCGGCAGGCTCACATTCGATGCCGTCACCAGCAGGGACTATCCGGTGCTGCTCGGCCTGTTTTCTGGTCATGTCGATCCTGGTGATCTCCGTGAACCTTCTTACGGATCTGATCCACCGGCTGGGTCGATCCCCGGCTTGCGGCGAGATGACATCATGAACGACAGCTTGCGAACATTCATCCGCCACCCGGGCGGGGCGATCGGACTGGCAATCCTCGTCCTGGTCTGTCTCTCTGCCGCCCTTGCCCCGGTCCTCTATCCCGGCTCGCCATGGGACATGGTCGGAGCGCCGCTGCAGGGTCCCGGAACGCCGGGGGCCTTGCTCGGCACGGACACGATGGGCCGCGACATTGCCTCTGGCGTCATGCACGGCGCCCGCGTGTCGCTGCTGATCGGGATTGCCTCCACGCTCGCGGCGCTGCTGGTGGGTGTGACGCTTGGCGCGGTCGCTGGCTTTGCCGGAGAGGACCGTCGACCAGTTGATCGTCCGGTTCATAGAGATCTTCCAGACGATCCCGAACTTCGTATTGGCCATTCTGCTGGTGGCCATCCTGACCCCGTCGATCGGGACGATCGTGCTCGCCATCGGACTGGTCAGTTGGCCACCGCTCGCGCGCCTGACCCGCATCCAGGTCAAGAGCATCGCTGCGCGCGAATTCGTTCACGCCGCCCGCTGCCAGGGCCAGGGTTCCGTCTCGATCCTTCTGCGCCACGTCGTCCCGAACGCGATGTCGCCGATCATCGTCACGGGGGTCCATGGCTGTCGCCTCGGCGATCCTGATCGAGGCCGCGCTGAGCTTCATGGGCCTCGGCGATCCCAATCACATGTCCTGGGGCTACATGATCGGCGCTGGCAGGACGGTCATCCGGCAGGCCTGGTGGGCGAGCGTGTTTCCGGGCCTTGCAAATCCTGCTCACCGCCGTCGCAATCAACCTGATCGGGGAAGCACTCAACGACGCCCTGAAATCCCAGGATCTCGCGCTCATGACGCTGCTCGCCATCCGGAATCTCTCCATCGCCCTGCCTGATGGCAGCGACCGCTCGCACGCCGTGACGAATGTCAGCCTGGATATCGACGAGAACCAGATCGTCTGCCTTGTCGGGGAATCGGGCTCGGGAAAATCGATGATCGCCCACGCGATCCTCGGTCTTCTGCCCGCCAGCATTGCCATAGACTCCGGCTCGCTCATGTTCGAGGGCACCGATCTGGCGCAACTGTCGCCGGCCGCCCGGCGCTCCGTGCGCGGCGACCGGATCTCGATGATATTCCAGGAGCCGCTGACTGCGCTCAACCCGTTGAAGCGGGTCGGGGAGCAGGTGGCGGAGGCCATCCGGGTCCACAATCGCGCGATGCCGGCACGGTCGGTGGTGGCGAGGGTCGAGGAATTGTTTGAGCAGGTCGGGTTGCCCGATCCAGGACGATTGCGGATGGCCTACCCGTTCCAGCTTTCGGGCGGGCAGCGGCAACGCGTGATGATCGCCATGGCGCTCTGCAACAATCCCCGTCTGCTGATCGCCGACGAGCCGACGACCGCGCTCGACGTGACCACGCAGCGGCAGATCCTCGATCTCATCAAGAGCCTGCAGAAGTCCCACGGCATGGGCGTACTTTTCATCACCCATGACATCGGCGTGGTCGCCGACATCGCCGACAAGGTCGTGGTTCTCAAGACCGGAGACATCGTCGAGAGCGGGCCGGCGGATGACGTCCTGCCCCGGCCGACGCACGCCTATACCCGCATGCTGCTCGACGCCGTGCCGGGGCGAGGGGCCTTCAGGATCGCTGGCAAAACGGCACCGCCGATTCTCGAGGTGAGAGGGCTCCAGAAGCGCTTCGTCACCAGGCAGGGGCTGTTCGCCAAGCCGCGCGAGGTCGTCGCGGCGCGCGACCTCGACTGCCACATTGCACCCGGAGATACGCTGGCGGTTGTCGGCGAAAGCGGCTCGGGCAAGTCGACGCTGGCGCGCATCCTACTCAGGCTGGTGGAGCCCGACGCGGGAGAGATCCTCTGGCACGGCGCCTCCGTCCGCACCATGTCGGCAAAGGAACTCCGGAATTTCCGCCGAAAGGCACAGATCGTCTTCCAGGATCCCTATTCTTCCCTCGATCCGCGGCTGAAGATCGGCGAAAGCATCTGCCGGGGGCCGATGGCCTTCGGCGCGAGCCGCGCCGAGGCAAGGAAATCGGCCGAGCAATGGCTGGAGCGCGTCGGCCTGGCCCCACAGGCCTTCGACCGCTTCCCGCACGAATTCTCGGGCGGGCAGCGCCAGCGCATCTGCATCGCACGCGCGCTCGTGCTGCAGCCCGAAGTCCTTATCGCAGACGAGGCGGTCTCGGCGCTCGACGTTTCCATTCAGGCGCAGGTGCTGGACCTGCTGAGCGAGCTGAAGTCGGAGATGGGGCTGGCGATGATCTTCATCACCCACGACCTGCGTGTCGCCCGCGAAATCGCCGATCGCGTGCTGGTCATGCGCCAGGGCCGGATCGAGGAAGAACAGCCGACGGCTCTGCTCTTCGAGGCGCCCCGGACCGACTACACGCGGCGACTGCTGGACGCCGTGCCGGGCCGCGCCTTCTTTGCCGGCCGCGCCCTGACCGAAGCACCGGTCTGACGTCGGCACAGACCGGACGAACTTCCCCATTTCAGTTGAAGGAGACGGAACGTGAGCATCGAACCCTGGCAATGGACGGCTTCGGAACTGGCGGCGGCAATTTCCTCCGGCCGGGTCAGCTCGGTAGAGGCCACCGAGAGCGCGCTCGCCCGGCTGGATGCCGTCAACCCGGCGATCAATGCGGTCGTGGACACCATGCCGGAGGCAGCGCTCGCGGAGGCGAGGGCGGCCGACGAGACGCTGCGTCGGCATGGCCCCGCGGGGCCGCTCCATGGCGTGCCGATGACCGTCAAGGTCAATGTCGACTACAAGGGACGCGCCACGACCAACGGCGTGTTCGCCAACAAGGACCATGTCGCGGAACATGACTCCTCCACGGTCGCGGCGTTGCGGGCGGGCAAGCTGCCGATTTTCGGTCGCACCAACACGCCCGCCTACTCGATGCGCGCCTTCACCAGCAACGATCTCCATGGCGCGACGCTCAATCCCCACGACGCGACGATCACCTGCGGCGGCTCGTCCGGCGGCGCGGGTTCGGCGGTGGCAGCCGGCATCGGGCCGATCGCGCATGGCAATGACATCGGCGGCTCGGTCCGTCATCCTGCCTATTGCTGCGGCGTCTATGGCCTGCGCCCGACATCGGGGCTGCTTCCGCAGACCAGCCTGTCGATGCCGGAGCGCAAGATCGTGTCCCAGTTGATGGCGGTGCAGGGCGCGCTCGCGCGGTCCGTCGAGGATCTGAGGCTCGCCATGCAGGTCATGAGCCGGCCGGATGCGAACGATATCTGGCAGGTGCCGGCAGGAGACATGTTCGGACCGCTGCGGCACAGGCCCTGCAAGGTCGCCGTCGTCGCCGAGAGCGACGAGAGCCCCGTCGATCCCGAGGTCGGCGCGGCGATCCGCCAGGCGGCCGCCATGCTCGCGGACGCCGGCTACGAGGTCGCCGAAGTGCCGGCTCCGTCCTTCAGGGAACTCGTCGATCACTGGCGCCTGATCCTCGGCAACGAGATGCGCGGCGGGCTCGGCCTGCTCATGGAGGCCCATGGCGACTGGAAGATGAAGAGGATGCTGGAAATACAGCTCGACGGCGTCGACATCATCGACACCCGCGACGGCATGCTCGATGCGATCGCGCATCGCTCACGCCTGGCGCGCAAATGGCAACTGTTCTTCGAGGACTGGCCGCTGGTGCTGACCGCCGTGAGCTGGGTCAAGCCGATGATCGACGACCTCGACGTGTCCGATGATCTGGATATCGAGCATTTCTACAAGGTGACGGCGCCCTACATGGGGACGCCGACCATCGGCCTGCCCGGCCTGAGCGTCCCCGTGGGAACCGTGCCCGGCAAGCCGATGGGAGTCCAGTTGCTCGCGACACGCTTCGGCGATCGGACGCTCCTTGAGGCCGGCAAGGTTCTCGAACGCGCCATCGGCCGCATCGTCCCCGTTGACCCGGACCGACCAAAAGAGAAGTCGGCGCACATGTCTGCTAGAGCATGATCGCACTCTCTGCGAGCGTCCCGGCCTTGGCGATATGGACAAGGAAGTCGGCGGCTCCGTCGCCGTCGGTATCACCGGAGAGATCGATGCCGGTGCCGGAGGTTTCGAAGCGGAGTTCGCCGGCCGTACCGGAAAAGTCGTCATCGCCGATGAAGATGAAGCCCTGATTGCCCGACCTGGAACCGTCGGCGTCGATCGCCTTGAGGTCGATCCGGTCGCCCTGCCGCGGGTTGAAATCGGTGATCGTGTCGAAGGCTCCGGGCATGGAGTCATTCACTGTGCGGAAGACGAACTGGTCCTTGCCGCCGCCGCCTGTGAGTGTGTCGGCGTCGAGGCCGCCAGTGAGCCTGTCGTTGCCCTTGCCGCCCACAAGCGTGTCGCCGCCGGCACCACCGCCCAATATGTCGGACTTCTTGCCGCCGATATAGACGTCATCACCGGCGCCGCCGGTGAACTTGACGGCCGACCGAGCGAGGAACTTCAGGAATGCAGCCTCGTCGCCGGTCATCATTCCATAAAGTATTCCGGCAACATCGTCGCCCTTGTCGCTGTCGAGACCGAGTTTGTCGAAGCTGACGACGGGGTCGCGTGCGGTCATCGTCTGCTTCGTCAGGTAGGCGCCCTTGTCGACGCCGTCGAGGCCCTCGCCGAGAGCGAGCGACGCGAGCCGACCCTCGACGACATGGGTCTGCAGCGAATAGGACAGTTTGCCGCCGGCGATCAGCGAGGCGCCGCCGGTATAGGCGCCGCTGCTGTCTTCCAGCGATTGCGCGACTCCATATTGCGGCGAGTTCTCGAGCGAGTCCTTGAAATAGCCGAGATTTTTCGAGGAGTTGAACATGGCCGGCAAGGTGGAGAGGTAGCTCGACATGCCCTGGTTGAGGTTCACGCCGTTGGTGGACTGGACTTTGATGGTGACGACCATCGCTTGTTTCCTTTCGTCTCATGCTGGCCCCGGAGCGGCCAATGGCGTTCCCGGGGCGTCTCAAAACAGAAGCGAGCCACGCCCGCCCCGGGCGGAGCACCGTTTCGGTGAGCCCCCTGCCGACCTTCGGCGCGGGCCTGTGCTAGACGATGAAGAAATCCTCCTTGAGATTCATGCCGCCGAGCAGGTGAAGAACGAAGTCGGCGTCGCCGTCGCCATCGACATCGGCTTCAACGACGGTACGGCCATTGGACTTCTCGAACCGCAATTCGCCCGCCGTTCCGCTGAAGTCGTCGCGGCCGATGAAGTCGAAGCTCTGGTTGCCGCTTCGGCCGGTGTCGGCATCGATGCGCGACAGGTCGATGATATCGCCGCGCCGCCCGTTGAAGTCAGTGATGACATCGAAGGCATCAGGCGTGGAGTGCCGGACGGCGGTGAACACGAACGTGTCCGCCCCCGCGCCCCCGCTCAGCCGGTCCGCGCCACCGCCGCCGATGAGACGATCGTCGCCCGCGCCACCCTTGAGCACATCCGGCGTTGCATCACCCTTCAGCCTGTCGTTGCCCGACGAGCCTCTGGTGACCTCCGCCACGTCGGTGATGTCGATGGTGAAGCTCCGTTCGGTCGTCTCCTCGCCATCCGTTGCCGTCAGGATGATGTCGAAGGAGGTCCGGGTCTCGTAGTCCAGCTTGCCGTCCACCACCAGCCGGGTGATCCCCCTGGCATTGGTTTCGAGCGCGAACTTGCCCGCGCCGCCCGACAGCGACCAGGTGACGTCGTCCGCATCTGTATCTGCGAGCGAGAGCCTTCCGACCACCGCGCCGATGCCGGCATCCTCGGCGATCGAGGACCTGGACAGATCGATGCCAGGCGTGTTGCCCTCGTCGATATCGAGCACGTCGATCGTGAAGCTCTGCGTCGTCACCGCGCCCAGGCTGTCGCGGATCTCGACCGTCACCGGATGGCTGGTCGCCGTCTCGTAGTCCACCGCACCGGCAAGCACCAGTTGGGTCGCGCCGCCGACGGTGACCAGCTTGAACCTGCCATCGGCATCGTCCTTCAGCGTCAGGGCGTAGGTCACGCCGTCAGGATTGGTCGCGGCAAAGACGCCGATGACCGTGTCGATTCCGGCATTCTCGGCGATGATCGAGGACGACAGCGTCAGCTTGGTCTGGCCGCCGGTCAGTTCGATCGTCTGGTCGCTGAACTGCGCGCTCTCGATGTTGGCCAGCGTCGCAACCGCCCCGTTGGCACTGTCGGTGATGGTCACGGCGCCGGATGCATTCGTGGCGATGACATAGCCAGCCTTGGCGCCGTTGAAGACAATCGTGTCCTTGCCGGCGCCACCATCGAACAGGTCGTTGCCGCCATTGCCCGTAATCGTGTCGGCGAACCGTGTTCCGGCATAAACGTCGTTGCCGGAGGAACCGACGAAGTTCTGGGCATAGGTGTCGAGCGCATCGGCATAGTTGCCGAGCCGCGCCGCATCGCCCGGCGCGCCATACATATGCGCGGTGGCGAAGTTGTGGATCTGGCCGTTGGCCTCGATGTCGATCTCGTCGGTTGGACTCGTCGGCACGGCGGGATTGGAGAGGCTGAGACCGGTAATCCTGAGCTGCACACCGCCGCCAGTGAAATAGCCGTTGGCATCGTAGCTGCCCGTGCCGCGCGTGCCGTATTCGATCGTGTTGCCCGTACCGCCCACGGTGTGACTGGCGAAGTTGTAGGTCAGCGCGCCATGCATGAGGATATATTTCGAGCTCTCGGCGGCCCCGAAGCTCATCATCATCTCTTCGCCCGAGAACTGGCCGGAATTGTCGAAGACCGGCATGCCGCCATTGCCGCCGGTCGAGACGCCGGTGCCGGCGAGGAAACCGCCGCGAATGAAGCTCTCGAAGTTCATGCCCGCCGCGCCTACGCCGGAGGCGTCGATGGTGATCGTGCCGGCGGCGCTGTCGTCGAACACATCGGTCACGTCCACGGTAAAGGCCTGGCTTGCCTCGCCGCCCTTGCCGTCGATGACCTTGACCGTCACCTGGTGGCTCCTGGCGGTCTCGTAATCCAGTTCGCCGACGACCAGGAGACTGGTGACGGCATTCTGGCCGGTCCCCGTGGTGATGAGGGCAAATTTGCCGCCTGCGTCTTCCGTCAGCGCATAGCTCAGCGCATCGCCATCCGCATCCGTGGCGGAGAACCGGCCGACGATGGTGCCGAAATCCGCATCCTCGGCCACCCTGTTGGCCGAGAGCGTGAGTGACGTCGGCGGCGTGTTGTCGGGCAGGTCGTTGACCGCGATGGTGAAGGTGCTGGTGACATCGTTCTCGCCATCGGAGACCTTGAGCTTGATCTCGTGCGACTGGGCCGCCTCGTAGTCGATCGGGCCCTTGACGACGAGGGTCTGAACCCCGCCGATCACCTCGAGCCCGAAGGCCCCGCCCGATGTGTCGGTCAGTTCGTAGGTGAGTGGCTTGCCTTCGGGGTCGGTCGACGCGAAGGTGCCGACGACGGTGCCTATGGCCGCGTTCTCGTCGATCCCGGCATGCGACAGCACCGGATCGCTGGGCGGCTGGTCCACGACGGTCAGTTCGACGTCACCATCCGAGAATTCGAGGATCTCGATATTCCTGAGCGTGTCGACGCCATCGGCACCGCCATTCAAGTGGGTGACCGTCCAGGTGCCGTCGCTGTTCTCGACCCAGCTATAATCTGCCTTGTTGCCGCTGAAGAGCGCCCGGTCGGTTCCGGCGCCACCGTCGATCGTGTCGTCTCCGCCACCGCCGGCGAGCGTATCGGCGCCACCGTTGCCCGCGATTGTGTCGGCGAAGATCGTGCCGGTATAGGTGTCGCCCGCGCTCGACCCCTTGAAGTTCTGGGCGTAGGACGAGAGAATCGCCTTGGTGAACTCGATGTCCGAGGGTTGCGACTGGTGGCCGTACATCCAGGTCTGGGTGAAGATCTGCGCCTCGCCGAACAGGCGGTTGATGGGATCGGCATTGTTCGACAGGTCGAGGCCCGAGATCGTCAGTTCCGGATTGACCAGTTCATACTGGGTAGCCGAACCCGCCGGACCGCCGCCGCCGAAGATGACGTCGGTGATCGTGCCGGTGATGATATGGACGTCCTCGCCGCTGACCGGATCGCCCCAATTGTAGAAGAAGCCGGACCCCTGGATGGAGATCAGCGAGCCGTCGGACGTGTTGTTCTCAATCCGCATTTCCGTCGCCGGATTGGCCGCCGACCAGCCCGATCCGCCCGGATAGAAGGTCGGCAGGCCGCCGAGGATCTTGTCGAAATAGGCATCGAGATAGCTGTTCCAGTCGACGCCGCCGTTCTCGGCGGCAAGCGCGGTATCGGCGTCGATTGTGATCGTGCCGGCGGGCGCGATGCCGGGGTCGGTCGCTTCGGCCGCGTCGGCGACATGAATGTCGATCGTCCGCTCGCGGGTCGTGCCATCCGCGCCGGTGACCTCGACCGTGACGGTGTACTTGTCCTTGCTTTCGAAATCGAGGTCGCCATTCACGGTCAGGAATTCGCGCGCGACATTCGTTCCGGTAAAGCGGTCGAAGGTGAAGCCCGGCGCGATCGAGAACATGCCGCCGGCATCATCCGTCAGCCGCGCCGACACGGGGCTGAAGGCGTCGTCATAGTCATAATCCGAGATGAAGCCGAGCCTGGTGCCCGCCGGGGCGCTCTCGACCACGCTCATATAGTCCTTGCCTGTCGGCACGCCCGAGATTGAGAAGGGCTCGTCCGCCGCCGTGATCTGGATCACCTTGTCGGCAAAATTGCCGTCGCTGTCGGTGGCCCGGACGACGAGATCGTAGACGCCGCCCGAGGCTTCATGGTCGAGCGGGTTCTTGAGCACGACCCGGGTCTCGCCGTCCACGACCTTGAGATCGAATTTGTCATTGTTGTCGCCCTGTCCGGCCACCAGCGACCAGGTGATCGCATCGCCTTCCGGGTCGGTGGCCGACAGCGTGCCGACGGTAAAGCCGATGCGGGCGGATTCCTTGATGGTGGTGCTGGATATCTCGATGTCGCTCGGTGCGCCATTGTCGGGTGTCTCTTCCACGTCGGTCACGCCGATCGTGAAAGTCTCCACCGCCTCGCCGCCATTGCCGTCGGTCACCTTGACGGACACGCCGTGGCTGGCCGCGGTCTCGAAATCGAGCGGGCCGCTGACGACGAGCCGGGTCACGTCGCCTTCGGTGACGAGGGCGAACCTGCCGCCGGCATCCTCGGTCAGGCTGTAGGTCAGCGTGTCGCCGTCGGCATCGGTTGCCGAGAAGGTGCCGACGACGGTTCCGATGTCGGCGTTTTCCGCGACGCTGCTGCCGATCAGGGCAAGATCCGTCGGAGCAGAGTTCGAATCTTCTGTCGAGGGAACAATGATCTTCGTCGCAAGCACTTCACCATTGACGGACCCCTGCCATGTCGCCACGACGCTGCCGTCCGCCAGCGTCGTCAACTTGACGTTCGACACGGTGGTGGTGGCCTGGGTGTTGATCTGGAATTCGCCGCCCACGACCGTACCGTCGGCCTCGAAAAGTTGCCCCCTGATGATTGTCTGGGGCGGCTGAGGGCTACCCACCGAGGTCTCGGCCGAGCTCCATGCAACCATGAAGCGGCCATCTGCCAGCGCTGTAACGGAGGGCGCGGTCTGATTGAACTCGGTGGTCGTGTTGATGATGAAGGAATCGGCGAGCGGCGTGCCGTCGGGCTTGTAGATGCGCGCCTCGATATCGCTGTTCGCGCTGGTGGGATTTGAGGCATGGGCGACCACGAACCCGCCGCCCTCGAGCGCCGTAACAACGGGAAGGGATTGAGGTCCCTGCGTGGTGGTGTTTACGATTGAAGCCGGGCCCTTCGCGATACCGTCGCCATCAAAGGCGCGAACCAGAATTGCGCTCGAGCTGCCATCTTCCAAGGCAGTCGTTTGATAGACGACGACAAATCCGCCGTCATCCAATGGTGTTGCGGAAGGACGGGACTGGCCCCCCGTATAGGAGCTGTTGATGACGAAGTCAGACTGTCCGGATGGATTTCCATCCGCATTGAGTATTCTCCCCGTGACATTCGTCGAACTGGTGTCAACGCCGGTGGCGTCTGCTGACGTCCATGTCACGAGGATGCGCCCATCCGACAAGACGGTTGCGTTAGGGAAATTCTGAGCTCCCCCGAACGCGGTGTTGATGACATAGTCCGTTCCGACGGGCACACCCGATTCCGAAAAGACGCGCGCTCGTATGCCGTAATTATTCGTGTCGGCGCCGAGCAGGTCATTGGAACTCCAGACGGCAAGGAAACCGCCGCTCGGCAGGGCCGTGAGCGTAACCTGTTGCTGGGTCCCTTCCGTCGTGCTCTCGACAGCGAATTGGGACACGGCGATGGTCCCGTCCGGCCTGTATATCTGTGCGCTCAAGCCCGCCGTTTCCATCCAGGAAACGGCGTAGTTTCCATTGGCGAGCGTTGTTACAACAGGCGCGGCCGTTGCGGCGGCGCTGTTGTCGACGAAAAAATTGGTCCCCACGGTGACGGTTTCTGTGGCAACGGGATCGGCCATGACAGTTTCTTTCCGGGAATCATTCCCCACCCGGCTTCAAGACAGGCACGCGGCCCGAGATCAGATTGAAGCGCTTTACACAAATGGAAGGGTCCGGCCGCCACATGGCGGCCGGACGTTGTTGGTCAGGTAAATCAGACGAGGACGTTCGAGCCTGTCAGGCCGCCGGTGTAGCCGTTCAATGTCAGGCTGAAGTCAGCGATCGAGTCGCCGTCAAGGTCGCCATAAATCACGGTGTCGCCCGACGTATCGTCATACCAGACCGCATCAAAGTCGGCCGTGGTGCCTGTAAAACCTCCAGCCAGATTGAGCGCCGAAAGATCGATGACGTCGCTGTTGAAATCCGTGACCTCGTCACCATTGGCATGGGCGCCCGAGGTGAAGACGAAGGCGTCGGTGCCGCCATTGCCGGTGAACCGATCCGAGCCGAGGCCGCCGGTGATCGAATCGTTGCCGGCGCTGCCGGTGAAGACGATGTCGTTGGCGGCATTCTCGAACAGATAGTCGTCCAGCGCCGTCTCGCTGCCATTCGCCAGGCCGAAGACGATCGTGTTGGCGAGCCCGCCGCTGCCGGTGGAGCCGGAAATGCCGAGACCGGAGATCGAAAGCGGTGCGGTGGCCAGACTATTGGAGCCCGCATACCCGGTGCCGGTGCCGTTGTTGAGCCCGGTGCCGATCTCGATCGAATCGAGATCGCCCTGCAGCACATGCGAGTTCGGGAAGCCCGGGATGGGATTATAGGTGAGATTGCCCCCGGCCACGAAGGCGCTCGAATTGGAGCCGGACTGGAAGCCGTAACTGTCATGCGGAACGAGCATGGTCCCTTCAAACCAGCCGCGATTGGTGGAGCCGAAGCCGCCGCCCGCATCGTCGATCAGGGCGTTGACGTCGGTTGCGGAGCTGACGGAAATAGAAATGGTCGCCATTGGTCCTGTTCCTTGCAAATGCAGAATGCATCACGCATCCAGCGAGTGTGATGGTTCACAACGACCGGTCAGGGCCCTTGACCGGAGCGGCATGCTGAGGTCCCCGAGGGGTGGTCAGCCTGTCCGACAGATGAACTCAGCCGGGAGATGCACGGCGGAGGCACGCGCAGTCGACGCGCGGATTGCTTTCACGACATCCTCCTGATGTGGTCGCGACGATATGCAGGCGAACGCCCTGGATGCGTTCGCCTGGTTTGATCCGGTTGTGAAGATTGCTAAAGAGGAGTCGGCAATTGCGAAAAAGTCGCTCGCCCGAGCGCGCTGTTCGCGCAACCTCGTCGCTGTCACCTGCAAGCTATGATATCATGAGTTTCGGAGTCAAGTTATTTCTTGGTGTAGGCAGCAATTTGCCGGCAGCGCCCTGATCAGGGCGAACGTGCCCCCAAAATGTCCCGCATGGGGGCTGTTTTCATGCCCTGCAAACGTCTTGAATCCGAGGAGATATGCAAGCAGACCGTTCTGCTCGTTGACAGTCCGGCCACCGGAAAATCCGTCAGCCGTGAATCGCGATAACCACAGCTCCTAAATCGATGCGTCAGCCGTATGAAGAAACGGGCGAGCCGAAAAGACTCTCGTCGGGAATGACGCCGAGACCGGGGCCTGTGGGGCAGCTTGATGTGGCCGCCTTCGATGTTCACGCCATTCTCCGGATCGTAGTTGCCCTCGACATAGGGCTGGGCGAGCCAGACGCCCTCCTGCAGTCGAGGTTGAACGGTCGCGCCGATATGGGTGCAGGCGGCATGGATGATATCGCCACCCCAGGCATCGTCGCAGGTATGCGGCATCGAGCGTACCTCGCAGATGTCACGGAATGTCGCCATGGCGTGGAGGCCGCCGATGCGGGTGACCTTCATGCCGAAGCCATCGCAAATGCCTTCGCCGACGGCGCGCAGCACCGTGTTGAGGTCCTCGCCGTTCTCGTCGAGGTAAATGGCGTGGTGCAGCTGGCTTCGGATCGCCTTGATCTCCTCGATCGTGTTGCAGGGTTGTTCGAGGACGAACGGGATATCGAGGCATTCCCGGCTGAGCCGGAGCGCGTCACGCGTGTTCAGCGATCGGTTGCCGTCAACGGCGAGGCGCATGCGGGTTCCGACCCGCTCCCACACCTTGCGTACAACGGCGATATCGACCTCGACCGGACGGCCGCCGCCGACCTTGATCTGCATGCGGGGGTAGCCTTCTCTCGCCCGCTCCTCGGCGATGCGGGCGATCTCTTCAGGTTCGCCGATGCCGGAGGCGTAATAGGATGGAACACGCTCGGTGACGGCACCTCCGAGCAGGTCGGCGACGCGCATGCCGACGTGTTTTCCCAGGAGGTCGTATGCGGCGATGTCGATGGCGGCCTTGGCGTAGCGGTGACCATTCAGGAGACTGTCCATCTTTCGGCGAAGCTGAACAGGCTGGAGCGGATCGGTGCCGATAAGGCCCTGCGCCATTTCTTGTATCGCCGCAACGGCGCCCTTCGCGTGCTGCGGCTGATAGGTCGGGCCGACGGGGCAGGTTTCGCCCCATCCGAACAATCCGTTGTCGGCCACGATCTTGACCAATGTGGTGTCAAGCGCATGAACCGTACTGCTCGCGATCCGGTACGGTCCGTTCTTGACGGGCATGTTGTGGCTGAAAATATGGATTTCTTTGATCTTCATGGCGCTTCTCAAAAAAAAAAGAGGCCGCCAGGAGAAAGCGGCCAGTCAGGGGAACATCGGTGGTCAGTGTTCGGTGTTGAGCTCGTCGACGGCGGGGATTTCCCGCTTGCGGCGCTCCATGTAGTCGCGCAGCGCCTCGTCGATGCCTTCGTCCAGTTTCGGTTCGACGTAATCGTCGAGCAGGCGTTTGGCATGCTGGAGCGCGCGTTCGGTGATCTCGACGCTGCCGTCTGCCTGCCATTGCTCGATCGAGTCGTTGTTGAACATCTTCGGCATGAAGAAGGCGCGCTGGAAATTGGCCTGGGTATGGGGGTGGCCGAGATAGTGCCCGCCGGGGCCGACATCGCGGACGGCGGCCATCGCCTCGTCGAAATCGTCCCAGCGGACGCCCTCCGCCATGCGGTAGCCCATGGCGCACATCTCGGCGTCGACGACGAACTTGGCAATCGAGCAATGCATGCCCGCCTCGTTCCATCCGGCGCTGTGCCAGATGTAGTTCGCGCCGGCGTGCAGGACGGCGGCCATGGTCGTGGCGCTCTCATAGCCAGCCTGGGCGTCGAAGGTCTTGGCGCCGCCGAGCAGGTTGGACGTCCGCCAGGGAACGTTGTAATGCCGCGCCATCTGGCCGATCATGAAGTTCATCAGCGAGATTTCCGGCGTGCCCGCCATCGGCGCGCCCGACCTCATGGAGACGGTCGAGAGGTAGTGGCCATAGATCGCCGGGCAGCCCTTGCGGATGACCTGGGTATAGGCGAGCGCCGACAGCGCCTCGGCGTTCAGCTGTGCCACGGCCGGAGCCACGGACGCCGGGGTGTTGGCGCCGCCGAGGACGAAGGGCGAGCAGAGAACGGGCTGGTTGCGAACACAGAAGGCCCGCATGGCCGACAGCATGGTCTCGTCCCAGACGAGCGGCGAGTTGCCGTTGCAGTTGCCCGTGACCACGGGCGTCGTTTCCATTATCTCCTTGCCGAACAGGATTTCGCACATGTCCATGACGTCTTCGGCATTCTTGCCTGACGTGGTCATGCCCATGAAGGTCTTGTCGGAATATTTCATCGACGAATAGGTGATCGCCAGGTGGCGATGGCTGACCACCATGTCCATCGGCTCGACGATGTGATGTGCGGTCGAATGCAGCGCCGGAGACATGTGGGCGAGCTTGTGAAACGTGTTGAGGTCGGCGATCGTCGGCCACCGGCGCTTGTCTTCGAGATCGCGGATAAACGGCGCGCCGGTCATCGGAACGAAGATTGAGTGCTTGCCGCCGAAGGGCAGGCTTCTCGCCGGGTTGCGGGCGGCATAGGTCCAGCCGGACGGAATGGTCGAGATCAGCTGCCGCACCAGCGCACGGTCGAGGTGGACGCGCTCGCCCCGAACGTCGGCACCGGCGTCCTTCCACTGCTGCAGGGCAATGGCGTCACGGAAGACAACGCCGACCTCTTCGAGGATGGACATCGATGCGTCGTCGATCTTCGCGACGTGTTCCTCATCCATGAGTTCGGTGACGGGGAGCCTGCGGTGCAGGGCCGGGAGCATGGCGAAGTCGGGCGCGTTGCGGAGCGTGCGGCGGGCATCGCGGCCCCCGGCGCGGGTTCGGACTGCTTGTTCGCTCATCGGCTTGTCTCCAAAAAGAATGCAGTCGTGTTGTGCGGCGATCCTCGACGTCCGGCAGTCGGTTTTCCGAACTGTCCACGTCGAAAAGCGACGTGCAAACAGGTCGTGAACCCGCAGTCATTCGTCGCGCGCCAGCCACTCTTTCCAGCGGAAATAGAGGTTCGCGCCGATCCCGGCGAAGGGCGACGGAACGATCCTGGAAGGCTCGGCCTCGGCAAGGAAATGCGCTGAAATTTCCGACGGCCGGTTCATGACAAGATCGGCGGCCCCGATGCCCGTCAGCGTGCTCCGCACCGTGCCCAGACCATTGTCCACGCAGGCTGAAAACAGGCCGGGCTCCAGCTCGCGCATCATGGCGACCCCGTTCCAGCTCATGCAGAGATGGCCCGCCCAGCTATATTCCATGGGCACGTCGGCGATGGTGGGAAAGCGGTCGGCGAACTTGCGCCGATGGACCTTGGCCGCCCGGGCGACGCCCGCATTCGACGGCGTCATGTCGGGGATGAAGCTGGCGCAGGTCCGGGTGACAATCCGATTCCCGCCCTGTGCCGTGTCGATCCGGCGCATGGTCGTGCCCATCGGATCGGACGGCGTGACGCCCCAGCGCGGGTGCCCGCCAAGCTTCGACAGCGTCGTCCCGTCGAGCTCGATGGTCATGGATGCGTAGAGAAACACGTGCATCAGTCGCCGGCGCGCAAAGCCGAAGCTTTCGAGATGGCCATTGTTGGCCATGATCACCTTGGCGGCACTGACCTTGCCCTTCGCCGTCGAAAGCTCCCAGGCCGAGCCCGTTCGCTTGATCGCGGCAACGGGCGTGTTCTCAAGGACATGAACACCATCGCGGCGAAGCCCGGCGCCGAGACCGCGGATATAGCCGGCAGGCTGCAGCATCACCGTTCCCGGCGTATAGAGACCCGCCGTGTAGTGGCGACTGCCCGTCACATCGTGCATCGCTTTGGCGTCGAGCATTTCATTGGCCTCGCCGAGCGCGGTGAGGTGTTCGGCATAGCTGACATTGAGTTTGCGGCCCGTCTCGGTCGCCGCGCCATTGATCTTTCCAGCGGGATCGAAATAGGCCGGATCGATGGCATAGTCGTCCACGGCGTCCTTTGCGAAGGCGATCGCCGAGCGGTTCAGGTGTGTCATCGCCTTGTCGGCGGCGACGCCTTTGCCGGCATAGTCATCGGACTGCAGGTCATGCGGCAGGTCGATCATGAAGCCGGAATTGCGTCCGGATGCACCCTCCGCCAGGACGCCGGCTTCAAGCACGGCGACGCGGATCGAAGGGTCGAGCTGGCGCAAGCGCCGCGCGGCCGAGAGGCCTGCAAATCCTCCGCCGACAATGGCGACATCGACGGTGATGTCGCCATCGAGGGGATCGGAGGCTGCCTGTATCGGAAGGATCACATTCCAGGCGGCTGGTCCTTTCTGGATCGGCAGTCTCGCGGCCTTGTGCATCGTCACGCGACAGCCTCGTCCGCATCGTCGGTGAGGTCCAGCCAGATCGTCTTGACCTGGGTATATTGGTCATGGGCGTGGATGCCGTTGTCGCGTCCGCCGAAGCCCGAGGATTTGTAGCCGCCGAAAGGCGTCGAGATGTCGCCTTCGCCGAACGAATTGACCGTCACCGTTCCCGCCCGAATGGCGCGGGCACCGCGGATCGCCCGCTTGGCGTTGGCGCTGTAGATCGAAGCCGCGAGCCCGTATTCGGTGTCGTTGGCGAGCGCGATGGCTTCCTCGAAACTCTCGACCGTCAGCACGACGAGAACCGGGCCAAAGACTTCCTCGCGCACGATTCTGGCGTCGCGGTCGGCGACATCGATGATCGTCGGTTCGACAAAGCCGTCCTTGGCCTTGCCGCCGAGCAGGACCTTCTGGCCCTTTTCGAGATAGGAGGACACCTTGTCGAAATGCGCCTTCGAGACAAGGGCGCCGACGCGGTTGACCGGATCGAGCGGGTCGCCCATCGGCCATTCGCGGGCGTGCGCCACGATCCGCTTGATCAGTTCGTCCTTGACGCCGCGCTGGACGATGAGGCGCGAGGAGGCCGAGCAGTTCTCGCCCATGTTCCAGAAGGCACCGTTGACGATATGGGCCGCGACACGGTCGAGGTTCTCGGCGTCGTCAAGCACGACGGCGGGATTCTTGCCGCCCATCTCGAGCGTGATTTCCTTGAGGTTGGAGTCCGCCGAGTATCTCGGGAAGCGGCGACCGGTCGCCGTCGAGCCGGTGAACGACACCATGTCGACATCCATGTGCAGGCCGAGCGGTTCGCCGACGTCTGCGCCGCCACCCGGCAGCACGTTGAATACACCGGCCGGGATGCCGGCTTCCATGGCGAGTTCGGCGAGGCGCAGGGCCGTCAGCGTCGTTTCCTTGGCGGGCTTGACGATGACCGAGTTGCCGGCCGCCAGTGCCGGACCGATCTTCCACGCCAGCATCAGGAGCGGAAAGTTCCACGGCAGCACCAGGCCGACGACGCCGACCGGTTCGCGGACGATCATCGCGATGTGGTTGTCGGAAGCGGGCGAAACCTGATCATAGATCTTGTCGATCAGCTCAGCATGCCACTTGATGCAGTGGACCGTCTCCGGGACGTCGACGTTCTCGCAATCGTAAATCGTCTTGCCGCTGTCGAGGCTTTCGAGCACCGCCAGTTCGCGGGAATTGCGCTTGATGAGCTTGGCAAGCTTGAGCAGGACCTCCTTGCGCTCGCCGGGATGCAGGCGCGACCAGCGACCGTCCTCGAAGGCATCGCGGGCTTTCTCGACTGCGAAGTCGACGTCCTCGGCGGCGCAGGAGGCGACCTCGGCGAGCACTTTTCCGGTGGCGGGATTGATCGTCTCGAAGGTCTTGCCCGACATCGCCGGACGGAAACGTCCGTCGATGAACGCCTGGGTCGGGAATTCAAGCTTGGCGGCGATGGCCTTGTATTCGTCGTGGGTCAGGAGAGTGGCCATTGTCATGCCTCCGCTTCAATTTCGGCGATCGTGCGCTTGACGACCCGCACCACCTGTTCGAGCTGGCGCATGTCATCCTTGTTGAGTGCCTTGAGCGGCGGTCGTGGCGGTCCGGCATAGAAGCCGCCCATCTCGCAGCCATACTTGATGCATTGAATGAACTTGCCGCCCTGTTCGAGGACGCGCATCAGGGGCATCAGCGCCGACATGATGCGGCGGCCCTTGGTGAAGTTGCCCTCTATGGCGCAGGCCTTGTAGAGCGCGAGATGCTCCCCGGGCAGGAAGTTCGAACCGCCGCAGACCCAGCTGCGCGCGCCCCAGGCAAAGAATTCCAGCGCCTGGTCGTCCATGCCGCAGGACATCTGGATGTGGGGGTAGTCGCGCGCCAGGAGATGGACGCGGTTGATGTCGCCCGAGCTTTCCTTGATGGCGCAGAAATTCCGGCTGCGGCCGACGCGGTCGAGGAATTCCTCGCCCATGTTGATGCCCATGCGGCCGGGATAATTGTAGAGCATGATCGGCAGGTCGGCGGCGCGGTCGATGGCGAGCGCGTTGAGCGCATTCTCGCGCTCGGTCGGCACCGAGTATGGCGGCGATCCCACGAGGATGGCCGACGCGCCGATCTTCGCGGCGGTCTCGGCCATGGTGATGGAGTCCGGCAGCCGGATGGCCCCGGTGCCGATGATGAGGGCAACACGGTCGCCGATGATCTCATTGGAAAGCGTCGCCAGCTCGACCCGCTCCTCCATGGACTGGGCATAGTACTCGCCTGTCGATCCGCCATTGATGATGCCGTGGACGCCCGATGCGATCAGATGCTCGATCATCCTGGCGAAGGCATCGCGATCGATGGAGCCGTCATCCCGGTAGGGCGTGATGACGGGCGTGTATATGCCCTCGAACTTCATTCTACTCTCCTTAGGCTATGCTGTCAGGCACGCGCCCCAGCGGTGCAAAGACGCTTGCGGGTGTCACGAAGCTTTCGATCTGGGCGCGGGACAGCTCCCAATGCGCGATGGCGAGGTCGGCACACCGTTCCGTGTCGCCCGCTTCGATCAGCTCGATGAATTCGTCATGCTGCTCGACCGCGGCAATCCGCTGGTCGGCCAGTTCGGAATTGCGTGGGCTGTAGAACGTCATGCCGATGCGGGTGTGGTCGATCAGGAGCCGGCGCAGGCTCGGCATCAGGAATTCGTTGTCGGCCATCTCACCCATGATGGAATGAAAGCGCTCATTGGTGAGCGCGCGCTGCTCGGTGTTTTTTTCCCGGATGGCGGCGCGGAAGAGCAGCTGCGTATCCTTGAGGCGCATGATCTGAGCCGGGGTGGCATTCTGCGCCGCCAGCCGTCCGATCGCGGCATAGATCATGGGCGCGGCGATGAAAAAGTTGCGCAGCGTCTTGTGCGTCATCGGCGCGACCTGCGCGCCCCGGTTCTCATGCAGGATCACGTAGCCTTCGCCAGCCAGCTGGCGCAGAAGCTCCCGGATAGGGGGGCGGGACAGGCCGTAGGCCTCGGCAATCTCCGTCTCGTCCAGATAGCTGCCGGGCTCCAGCGCCTCGGTCAGAATGCGGCGGCGCAGGTCTTCAAGGCAGTTCGACTTGGTGCGCTTGGGTTCGCGATTCATCGGGGTTTCCTTACAGGGATATCGTCCCTGTGCCCTTTACTAGATTCTGTGTAGCCGATCATAATACATCTTGTCTACAATGAAAATTTATGATGTAAGACGAGAAAATACATAATGATGGGAACAGGACGAATGGACATTGCGTCTCAGGAAGCCGTCATCCGGTGCGAGGGAATCTGGAAGGTTTTCGGTGCGCGGGCGAAGGAAGCCATCAAGGCGGTCAGGAGTGGCCAGCTCTCCAAGACGGATGTTCGCGACAAGCTTGACTGCGTGGTTGGCGTCCGTGACGCGAGCTTCAGCGTCGGCCGCGGCGAAATCTTCTGCATCATGGGCCTGTCTGGCTCGGGCAAGAGCACGCTCATTCGCCACGTCAATCGGCTCATCGAGCCCACGGACGGCGCGGTCTATATCGAGGGCCGCAACGTCAATGCGATGGGATCGCGGGAGCTTCGACAGCTTCGCGCCGAGAAGATCGGCATGGTCTTCCAGAGCATGGCGCTCATGCCGCATCGCAATGTCCGCGACAACGTCGCCTTCGCTCTTGAGGTCAGGGGCGTGCCGGACGAGAAACGGCACAAAGTCGCGCGGGAGGCGATCGAGGCCGTCGAACTGACGGGGTGGGACCTCAAATATCCCGACGAACTTTCAGGCGGCATGCAGCAGCGCGTCGGCCTCGCACGCGCCATCGCCGCCAATCCTTCGATCCTCCTGATGGACGAGCCCTTCTCGGCGCTCGATCCGCTGATCCGCCACCAGTTGCAGGGAACGTTCATGCAGCTGTCGGCGGAGCTCCACAAGACAACGCTCTTCATCACCCACGATCTCGACGAGGCGATCCGCATCGGCGACCGCATCGCCATCATGAAGGATGGCGTTCTGGTTCAGATCGGAACGCCGGAAGAAATCGTCACCAACCCTGTGGACGACTATGTCGCGGATTTCGTCGGCGGCATTTCCAAACTCGACCTCGTCACCGCTGCCAAGGTCATGCAGAGCCTGGATCAATATCGCCAGGGCCATCCCGTTCCGGATGTCGCGCTTTGGCCGGTTGCTCGTCCGGGCGACAAGCTCAACACCCTCGTCGACCTGTCGATCGGCACCCATCACCCGATCCTGGTCAGGGACGGAGACCAGGACATCGGCGTCGTCACCAAAGACGCGCTTCTGAGGGGAATTCAGGGGAACGGTGAAAGACGATCCGACAAGCGGGGGGCTCGCTGATGGCCGAACAGGGTTTCAACTGGCTTGACCCATTCTCAAGCATCGACCTCGGCATCGCCGAACATTCGGACGGCATCAAGCAGTGGGCGATCGAGAATCGCGAAGCGATCCAGCCATTCAAGTTCTTCTTTGACGGACTGATCCAGGGCATCGAGCGGGCCTTCATCGCCGTGCCGCCATTGATCATGATCTCGATCATCGTGCTCATCGCCTGGCAGGCTGCGGGTCGCCGGACGGCGATCTATGTCGCCGTGGCCCTGGCAGTTCTCGGCCTGCTGTCACCCGACGCCTGGCCGCTGGCCATGACGACCCTCGCAATCGTGATGGCTTCGGTGATCCTTGCCGTGGTCATCGGATTGCCGCTTGGCATTCTGGCCGGCAAGAGCGACCGGTTCCAGGCCGTCCTGCGCCCGATCCTCGATACGATGCAGACCATCCCGGCCTTTGTCTATCTCGTTCCCGTGGTCATGCTGATCGGCATCGGCAATGTCGCCGGCGTCATCGTGACCGTCATCTTCGCGTTGGCACCCCTGATCCGGCTGACATCGCTCGGCATCCGCTCGGTGAACCAGAGCGTCGTCGAAGCAGCCCGCGCATTCGGCGCGACGCCCGCGCAGATCATGTTCAAGGTCGAGCTGCCCATGGCGACGCCAACGATCTTCGCAGGCCTCAACCAGACCATCATGCTCAGCCTCTCGATGGTGGTCATCGCCTCGATGATCTCGGTGCGCGGCCTTGGCAACGAGGTCCTGCGGGCGATGGGTCGGCTCGATGCCGGCAAGGCAATCGTCGGCGGTCTCGGCATCGTCATGCTGGCGATCGTCCTTGATCGCATCACCCAAGGTCTCGGCCGCTCCGGCCGTGAGCGGGGACACAGGAGTTGGTGGCGGACAGGCCCGATCGGT
Organism: Rhizobium sp.; assembly: GCA_019739215.1. Lineage (GTDB taxonomy): Bacteria > Pseudomonadota > Alphaproteobacteria > Rhizobiales > Rhizobiaceae > Rhizobium_E. Next base: position 133,840 of record JAHHDR010000042.1, on the reverse strand, counting down.
CTGGTCGCGCAACTGATCGACCGAAAGAACTAGGTCGGTCTCGGGAAAGAACTTCAACTGGGAGTAAGACAATGAGAAAACTTTTCACTTCAGGGGCAATCGCGCTGGCGCTCATGGCGCAGCCTGTCCTGGCCAATGACAAGCCGGGCGAAGGCGTCACCGTACGTCCCATGATGCCGACGCAGATCGAGGAATTCTTCCAGCACCGGATTCTGTTCCGCGCGCTGCAGGACCTCGGCTACACGATCGCCACCCCGAATGAAGCCGAGTACCAGACGATCCACATTGCGATCGGCTCGGGCGACGCCGATTTCACGGCCGTCAGCTGGGAGACGCTGCACAAGCCCTTCTTTGACGAGGCGGGTGGCGAGAAGGTGATGAGCCGCGTGGGCAACTATATCGCCGGCGCGCTGCAGGGCTACCTGATCGACAAGAAGACCTACGACTCCGGGGTTAAGGACCTGAGCCAGCTCAAGGATCCGAAGGTCGCGGCCCTGTTTGACTCCGATGGCGACGGCAAGGCCGATCTGGCGGGCTGCATTCCGGGCTGGGGCTGCGAGCGCGTGATCGAGCACGAGCTCGACGAATACAAGCTCCGTGACACGGTGACCCACAACCAGGGCGCCTATCAGGCGATGATCGCCGACCAGATCGCCCGCTTCCAGACCGGCAAGCCGATCCTCTACTACACCTGGACGCCCTACTGGGTTTCCGGCGTCCTCGTCCCCGGCCGGGACGTTGAATGGCTGAGCGTGCCCTACACCTCGCTGCCTGACAATGCCAAGGCGAATACCGAATTCAATGGCAAGAACCTCGGCTTTGCCGTCGACAACATCGGTGTCGTCGCCCGCAATGACTTCCTCGCCGCCAACCCGGCCGCCAGGAAGCTGTTCGAAGTCGCCAAGCTCGATATCAACGACATCTCGGCCGAGAACAAGCTGATCACCGATGGCGAGAAGACCTCCGCCGACATCGACCGCCATGTCGACGACTGGATCAAGGCCAACCAGGACCTCTACAGCAGCTGGCTCGCCGAAGCCCGCGCTGCCGCCAAGTAATCGTCAACCGCCGGGGCGCTCCGTCGGGGCGCCCCGCACAGGATGATGGTCATGAGCCAAACCACCAGCTTTGTTTTTTCTGCTCGCCGAAGATTTCACCCATCTGGCCTTCTCGAATGCGGTGGAATCGCTGCGCATCGCCAATCTGATGGCGGATCGCGATCTGTATCGCTGGCGGCTTGCGTCGGTCGACGGTCGCTCCGCCAGATGTTCCAACGGCGCGGTGACGCTGGTCGACCATGGCCTGGCACCGCTGGGTCGGGACGACAGGCTCATGATCGTGTCCGGGATCAACGTCCAGAGGCATACGACGCCGGAGCTTCTTCGCTATCTCCGCGGCGAACGGGCACGCGGAACCCGGATCGGCGCGATCTGCTCCGGTGCCTATGTGCTTGCCGAAGCTGGTTTCCTGGACGGCCGTCGAGCGGCCGTGCATTGGGAATATCACGATGTCTTCGCCGAGCGGTTCCCCTCGGTCAATCTCACAAAGTCTGTCTTTGTCGCCGACGAGAAATTCGTCACCGCGTCTGGCGGTGCCGCCGTCGCCGACCTGATGCTGCACATGATCGCGCGAGACCATGGGCGCGATCTCGCCGCTGCCGTTGCCGACCAGATGGTCTATAATGCCGTGCGCGACGGCAGCGCGACCCAGAAGGTCTCGATCCGATCCAGGTATGGCCTGCGAAACAGCCGGGTCGGCGAGGCGATCCGTCTCATGGAGGAAAATATCGAATCGCCATTGAGCAGCGCCGAACTGGCACGCCGGCTGGGCATCTCGGCACGGCAGCTGGAGCGCATGTTCGAACGCTATCTCAGCACGACGCCCAAGCGCTACATCATGGAACTGCGGCTGCATCGGGCCCGAAACCTGATCGTTCAGTCGGACCAGGCGCTGACGGACATCGCCATGGCGTGTGGATTTGTGTCCACGTCGCATTTTTCGAAAGTCTATCGTGATCACTTCGGCAATACGCCGGGTAGCCAGCGATCGGTCCTCAATTGAATGAGAAGAAGGGAAAGATGACTTATTTCGAGGGAAAAACGGCGCTCGTGACCGGTGCGGCCGGTGGCATCGGCACGGCGATCGTCAGGCAGTTGCGCGCGGCCGGCGTCAAGGTGGCTGTCGCAGATCGTGACGTGGCAAGCATCGACGCCGAGGCCCATCTGCCAGGAAACCTGCTCGAAGCCTCCTATGCGGACGGCCTGCCGCAAGCGGCGTTCGAAGCCCTGGGCGGCCTCGACATCGTCATCAACAATGCGGGCGTCATCACCCGTGGAACCGTAACCGCCACAACCGATGCCGACTGGGACCTGTCGGTTGGGGTCAATGTGCAGGCACCGTTCAGGGTCTGCCGCGCGGCGATCCCCATCATGGCAAGCCGAGGCGGCGGCGCGATCGTCAACGTGTCCTCCTGCTGGGGCGTGCGGCCGGGCCCCAACCACGCGATCTATTGCATGACCAAGGCCGCCATCGCCTCGCTGACCCAGTGCATGGGCATGGACCACGCGCATCAGAACATCCGGGTGAATGCGGTCTGCCCGAACGAGGTCAATACGCCGATGCTGCGGACAGGCTTCGCGAAGCGCGGCTTCGATCCGGACACGGCAGTTGCCGAACTCGGAAAGACCGTGCCGCTGGGCCGGATCGCGGAACCCGAGGACATCGCCGAAGTCGTGGTCTTCCTGGCCTCCGACGCCGCGCGCTACATGTGCGGATCGCTGGTCGAGGTGAATGGTGGAAAGCCGGTCGGATGAGCAGGTTTGTCGGAAAAGTTGCCCTGGTGACGGGCGGACGGAGCGGGATCGGACAGGCCGTCGCACGGCGACTTCGCGACGAGGGTGCCCGCGTGTTCACCGCCCAGCGCGGTGAGCACAAGGATTTCGAATCCATCGCAGTGGATTTCACAGTTCCCGCAGAAGCCGGGAATGTCATAAGCTCTGTCGTCAATTCGGCCGGACAACTCGACGTCCTGGTCAACAATGCCGGGGTCATGCAGGAGGCGCTCGCCGAGAACATGAGCCTCGCCGACTGGGAGCGGACGATCGCGGTCAATCTCACGACGCCCTTCATGCTGATCAGGGCCGCCCTTCCGCACCTGCGTGCCACGGGTGGAACGATCGTCAACATCGGATCGATCGAAGGCCTGGGCTCCAATCCGAGGCACGCCGCCTATTGTGCGTCCAAGGCGGGCATCCACGGCCTGACCCGGGCCATCGCGGTCGATCACGGTGCCGAGGGCGTGCGCTGCAATGCCGTCGCGCCCGGCTGGATCGACACCGACCTGAACGTGGACTTCATCGAAAGCATGCCTGACCCCGCAGGTTTCCGCCAGCAGATCGGCAGGATTCATCCGGTCGGGCGGACCGGCAGGCCGGACGAAGTTGCGAGCCTGGTTGCCTGGCTCGCCTCGCCGGAATCCTCTTTCGTGACCGGACAGGTCTGGACCATAGATGGTGGCCGGATGGCGAAACTCAGCTTGCCGCAATGAGGCGATAGATGCGGCGTGGACGGCGTTTACTCCCTGACTTCAATCTCGGCTTCATGCGCCGCTGCGATAAAGGCGAGTCTCGCCTCTTCCGCTGTCTTCTTTCCCTTTATCGCGGCCTCGAGGACAAGCAGCGCTTTGTCCAGCGCTTCGCCATCGTCAATCGGCCAGTCTTCGATAAGCGCCCAGGAAGCCTCCTGGGTGGTGCTTATGGTGGTGAACTTGCCTGGCGCCTCCAGCGCCAAAGTCACACCCTTGTTCCAGTTGTTGTTCACGCGAAGGCTCCAAATGCGGTTTGGCACATCTTAGCATGGATCGACTGATAAGGTGAGGAGACCTTTGCCTCTGCCGTCGCTGCGTTGCCGACATCTGAACTTGGATGCCTCTGGCGCGGCGCGGCCGTGGGTCTCGCCGGCAAGGGGCCGGTCCGGTGTGGTACGGCAACTCCCAGAAACGATCCAGAGCGCCGATGAAGCGTCACCCATTGACGCCGGCGCTTTTCACCACGATAGGGTCAAGCCGAAAAATGTGTTAGGCGCCAGCCGGACAATTACAGGAGTGCAATCGTGAGCGAACCGACCGTGGAAGAAGCAACAGACCGCATCTATGAATCGCTCCAGGCCGACAATGCCGACATCGACCTGCATATCGCGACGCTCAAGGCCGCGTTGACGCGGGCAGGTTTGAAAGAGGCCGTCTTCGACCCCACGAGGCTCGCGCATAACAACCGTTCCGGCAGGAAGCTGATGCAGGCCTATTTTCGCCAGCGCGGCGTGACGGTGAAATTCTCGGCTCCGTGAAGCCTCATCCGACCAGGTTCAGGGTCACCGCCGCCACCACGATGTAGCGCGTGAGCTTGGCGATCGCCACCAGCGCGATGAAGGTCGGGAACGGCTCTCGCATCACGCCGGCGACGACGGTGAGGGGATCGCCGATCACCGGCACCCAGCTGAGCAGCAGCGACCATCGGCCGTAGCGATGATACCAGGCTTTCGCCCGCGCGAGCATCGGTTCGCCGACCGGAAACCACCGCCTGTCCTTGAAGCGCTCGACGCCGCGGCCCAGCAGCCAGTTGACGGCCGAGCCGGCGACATTGCCGCAGGTGGCGACAAGCACCAGAATCACCGGTGAAAGATCCGTGGCCACCAGCAGGCCCGCAAGCACCGCCTCCGACTGCATCGGCAGGATCGATCCCGCCGCCAGCGCGGTCAGGAACAGGCTGCCATAGGAAAGCGCTGTGGAGATCAATGGGTCGTTCCTGTTGCCGCGAACAATCCGGCGGCGCGGGGCGCATCCTGGATCTGGTCTCGACGGTGCATGTCGGTGATCACGCCGGTGTCGAGGAGCCACCGCCTGGTGTGTCCAAAACCGAGGCGCACCACGAAGGCGTCTGGCGGGCATGGGAACTGGCGGCTGGCCCGTTGGTCCTCGTCCCACTCCACGCTTACGAAATCAGCTTCCGGCGGATTGCCTCCGCGATGGCATGGGTCCTGTTGCTGACGCTGAGTTTCTTCGTCGCCGACTTGATGTAGCTGTTGACGGTTTCCGTCTGGTAGCCGGTCGCCTTGCCGATCGCTTCGCTTGTGAGACCATAGCTTGCCTGTGCCAGGCAGGCCAGTTCTCCCGCCGTCAGCTTCATCTGCCCGGCTGCGAAGCGTTCCCGGATAGGCTGGGTCACGTGCGTATGAATGGCCTCGGCGACGACCTCCATGAACGTGATCTCGTCGGGCCTGAAGGGCGTATCCCTGGTGACGGTGATCGCGCCATAGGTCACGTCGCCGCGCCGGACCGGAAACAGCGTCCTGTTATGGATGCCGAAGGTCTGGGCGAGATAGACCAGTCGCTGCGGCGGCTGGGCCCGCCTGTAGACGTCGGCCTCGACCACGGTCGCGGTGGCATTGCGCGCCTCCAGGACGAACGGATCCGTCTTGCCGAGGCCTTCCGCGATATAGGCTTCGATGAAGGCAGGCGGGAAGGTGGTATCGGAAGAGACCGTCTCCCCGAAGCGGAAGTCGTCGACATCCAGGCCGCTGACCGCGATGAAGTCGAACGGAACAGCGCGCGCCAGGTTGTCGACGATGGAGCTGTCCGCCAGCCGCCGCAGCTTGGGAACCGACCGCAGGTCGGGAAAGTCCTTCACCGTGATTGCAGAAAGCGCGCTGATCGGCATGCCGGCACCTTGTGGAATTTGACAAAGTTCAAATTGGGGTCGAATGGATAATTATCGGTTAACCGAGCACCTGACCTTTTGCAGTGCCCATCGACCGCACCGCGGGCGTTGCCGATCCTGGGCACTGTCCCTGCGGCTTGCATTAAGCATCTGAAAAGCATGTTCCGCCGGATCGTCTCGCGAATGCGCCATTGGTTCCGATCTTATATTCGCATTTTACGATTTGTTATGACCCGCGTCCTAGTTTTGGGGTTGTACCAAAACGACGCCCAATCCGGTCACGTCGTTGCCAGATAATCGCGGCTGACGGCAGGGCCAGACATCCATGCGCATCCTCATCGTAGACGACAACAACACCAGCCTGATGGTGTTGACCAAACTAGCATCCAGGCTCGAGGGTTGCCAGACCGTTCCCTTTTCCAGTCCGCAGGATGCTCTGGCCGAGATGCCGAACCTGGATTTCGACATCGCCATCGTCGATTTCCAGATGCCGGTCTACAACGGCGTCGAGTTCGTGACCGAAGTGATGCGGTTCGAGAAGTACAGGGACAAGATGGTTGTCATCGTCACCGCGGACACCGACGTCCAGACGCGGATGGCGGCGCTCGACGCAGGCGCCATTGATTTCCTCACCAAGCCGGTCAATCCGCTGGAATTCAGGGCGCGACTGAAGAACCTGACGGCGCTGGCCCAGGCGCAGGAAAAGCTGAGCGACAAGGCGGCGTGGCTGAAACGCGAGGTCGACAGGGCGCTGACCGAGATCCGGGATCGGGAGGAAGAGATCATCCACCGTCTGGCGGTGGCTGCCAGCTACAAGGACGCGGAGACCGCCCGTCACACCATGCGTGTCGGAGCCTATTCCGAAGCGATTGCGCGAGCGTATGGCCTGAATGACGAGCGCTGTTCCGACATCAGGCTCGCAGCCCCCATGCATGACATCGGCAAGGTCGCCATTCCCGATGCGGTCCTGCTGAAGAAGGGCAAGCTGACGGAAGGCGAGTTCGCCGAGATGAAGCGGCACACGATTGCTGGTTGCGACATTCTCAGGGAGTCCAAATCCAGCCTCCTGCAACTCGCCGCCGAAATCGCCGGCAGCCATCACGAGCGGTGGGACGGACAGGGCTATCCCTTCAGGAAGGCCGGCGACGACATTCCGCTCTCCGGTCGCATCGTCGCCATCGCCGACAATTTGGACGCGCTCACCACCGCCAGGCCCTACAAGGAGGCGTGGCCGCTCGATCAGGCCGTGGACCACATCCTGGAAAGGGCGGGAACGCAATTCGATCCCCAGGTCGTGGCTGCCTTCGTCAGCGCCCTGCCTTCTATCCGCCAGATCAAGCTGTCCGGGATGGACGACCCGGTGCAGGCCATTGAGACCGACACGTCCGAAACAGCGGCTGAAGCCGCCTGAGACAGAGAAACCAGATGAACATCAAGCGCATTTTCCTTGCGGCCCTCCTCGCCGCCTGCGTCTCCACGCCCGCCATGGCCATCGACCAGCCGACCGGCGAGGTCATCCTGACGGTCACCGGGCGGGTGACGCAGACCAACGTCGCTGGAACAGCACAGTTCGACGCCGCGATGCTGAAGAAGCTCGCGTCCCGCACCGGTGAGATGGAGACGCCATGGACCACCGGCAAGGTCAGGTTTTCCGGGCCGCTGCTGAGGGCGGTCCTCGATGAGGCCGGCGCCGAGGGGTCGACACTGGTCGTCAAGGCGCTCAACGACTACTCCGCCGAAGTGCCGATGGCCGATGCAGGCGAGCTTGATACGATCCTCGCCACATCGATGGACGGCAAGACAATGTCGGTGCGCGACAAGGGACCGCTGTTCCTCGTCTATCCCTTCGACACCAACCCTGAACTCTACAACGAGAAGTACTTTTCTCGCTCGGTGTGGCAGATCAAGGCGATTGACGTCCGATGATCCCGTCGACGAACGAAGCCGACCACGCGGTGATCAGGACGGCGGGCAAGGCGACCGCCGTCCTGCAGTTCTTCGCGGTCGGCCTCGTCGTTGTGCTGGGCACGATCTACTATGACATTTCCAGCCGCTACACCGCCATGCAAAGTGGCATCCGCGAAAACGCCATGTGGTCGGTCTACCAGCTGGACCGTGAGGCCCGGAACCTGACGACCGATCTTGCGGTGATGATCGCAACCGGCGATCTCGGCATGGAGACCCAGAAGCGTCTCTCGATCCGCTACGACATTCTCTATTCCCGGATGGACATGCTCGCCAAGGCGAAATTCGAGCGCTTCTTCGCGGTCGACGAGGCGGTCGCACGGCAGCTTGTGGCCATCCAGCGCGCGGTGTTCGGCAATGTCGGGATCTTCGATGACATCGCCAAAGGCGTGCCGGCATCCAGGGCAAGCCTGGTCGTCGCCAGCGCGAGCTTCCGGGACATGGTGCGCGATACCGAGCAACTGGTCACATACACCAACAGAGACCTGAGCGCGGCGCGTGCGGAGCAACGCCAGCAGGTCCAGGAACTCGAGATCAAGTCGCTGATCCTCATCGGCTTTCTCTCGCTGATCGTCGGCGCGATCATCTTCATGCTCAGGCGGCAACTGGGCAGCGTGCGGGCGGCGGGCCGGAGCTTCGAGCGGATGGCGGGCAGCCTGGAGAGCGCCTATGAGGCGGCGGAGGCCGGCAACCGCGCCAAGTCCCAGTTCATGGCGACGATGAGCCACGAGATCAGGACTCCGCTCAATGCCATTCTCGGCACGGTCGAACTGATGCAATTGTCTCCGGTCGATACCGATACGTCCCGAAACCTCGTCACCATCCAGAAATCCGGCGCCGCACTTCTCGAAATCATCAACGAAATCCTGGACTTCTCGAAGATCGAGCACAACGATCAGCTTCTGAAGGTTCCCGAGATGCGGCCCTATTCGCTGCCGATCTCGTTCGACGAGACCCGGGAAGCGCTCGGCAAGCTCGAACTCGAGACAAGGGATGTCGATGTCCGGTCCTGTGCCGAGGGCGTGGTGGAGATGATCCGCGGCCGGGCCGCCGACAGCGGAAATCTCGTTCTGCTCGATTTGCCGCAAGACCTTGCGGTTCCGTTCATACGAACGGATGCGACCAGATTGCGCCAGGTGATCCTGAACCTCATGAGCAACGCAGTCAAATTCACCATGGCTGGCACCGTGACCCTGGGCATCCGCGAAATCATCAATGATGCGGGGGCGGCCACGCTGCGCATCGAGGTGCGCGACACCGGCATCGGTATCGACGAGGCGGGAAAATCCAGGCTTTTCCTGCCTTTCTCGCAGGTCGATGCCAGCATTGCCCGAAAGTACGGCGGCACCGGGCTCGGGCTGACGATCTGCAAGGAGATCGTCGAACGCCTGGGCGGGAGGATCGGCGTCGAGAGCGTCTCCGGCAGCGGCAGCACCTTCTGGTTCGAAATTCCCGTCGTGGAGGGGCAGGAACCCGCGCAGGGCGTGGCGGCCAATGCGCATCGCAAGGTCGCGCTTCCGAGGCTCAAGATCCTTCTGGTCGAGGACAATGCCGTCAACCAGCAGGTCGCCGTCCGGTTCCTCGATCATCTTGGCCAGGACGTCCTGACCGCCGAGAACGGCGCGGTCGCCGTCGATATGGCGGCGGAAACGGCGTTCGACCTGATCCTGATGGACATGCAGATGCCGGTCCTGGACGGCATCGAAGCCACGCGGCGCATCCGGGCCGGCACAGGCAAGTCGCGGCGCAGCCCGATCATAGCCATGACGGCCAACGCATCCGACGACGACACGCACAGATGTGTCGATGCCGGTATGGACGGCTTCCAGTCCAAGCCCGTCAGCATGGATAAGCTCCGGCGCGTCATCCTGGGCGCCGTGCCCAGCGGGTCGATCGAACCACGCGACGATGTGCCCGGGAGCGAGGCTGTCCGCGCCGATAGCGATGCCCGGAACATCGTGCCCATAGATCTGTCGGCCTTCGAGGCGCGGCGCGCGGAACTAGTCGACGTTCTCGGCGAGGACGACTTCAGCGAATTGCTGGAAGCGTTCTTCCTGGACGCGCGCTCGGTGCTTGGGGAACTCGTGAAGACTGTCGGGTCGGATGACGCGCCGGCCATCGATCATCTCCTGCACACGCTGAAGGGTGCCGCCGCCAATGTGGGCCTTCAGCCGATAGCGTCGATGGCGCAGGCCATGCGCGGGAAGCCATTCCGTCCAGCCCAGCTGGATATCCTGCGCGGCGCGGTCGACACCTATGCCGGACGCCTGGCGGCTTGACGCGGCCTGCCCCGTCTGCCCTTGCCGGCGCAAGTCTTGACGAAAGGCGGAAATGCGCCGGCGTTCTTCAGGTGATGCAAATCGCGCAGCCGATAACCTGTTATTTACCCTCATGCCCCAAAATCGGTATCTGACTTAATGGCAGGAATGCCGAATGCTTCCCGCAAGCATCAGCCGTGGTTCAAATCCGATGACATTCAATGCCTCCCAGACGTCCCATTCCGAAGACACGCTTGAGATCATAGCCTTCCGGCTGCATGAACAGGAATTCTGTGTCCGGACCACCACGATCCGGGAAATCAGGGGCTGGGGACCCGCAACGCCCATTCCGCACTCTCCACGCGAGGTCATCGGCGTGATGAACCTGCGCGGCACGGTCATTCCCATCGTCGACCTGGCGATGAAGCTCGGGATGAAGAGCACCGAACCCAACGAGCGCAGTGCGATCGTGGTGGCCGAGGTACACGGCATCGCCATGGGCCTCGTCGTCGACCGCGTGTCGGATATCCTCACCATTCCGGTCAGTTCGCTGCAACCGGTGCCCGACATCACGGTCGCCAGCATCACGTCCTTCTCCGACGGCATCATTGCCCAGTCGACCGGAATGATCTGCTTCCTCAACCTCGACCGGATGTTCGACGACGACAAGGCAACCCGGTCCTTCGCCGCCTGAACTGGCGACACCGGCCGCGAGCCGGATCAGGTCATCTCCGCCGAAGCAGCGTGGCGACCACGAAGAGCGCCCCGATGGAACTGGTGATCACCCCGACCGGCAGTTCCTGCGGCGGCAGAAGCGTGCGGGCGAGCAGGTCGCTGCCCAGCAGCAGTCCCGCACCGAGCAGCGCGCAAAGCACCGCAAGACCGGCATGAAGCGGACCCGCAAGGGGGCGGGCGATGTGGGGCACCATCAGCCCGATGAAGCCGATCACGCCCGAGACTGAGACCAGCAGCGCGGTGGCGAAGCTTGCCACGATGAATGTGTGCGTGCGCAGCCGGCCGACCGGAACGCCGAGGCTTTCGGCTGTCTGTTCGCCGCCGAGCAGCGCATCGAGCTGGCGGTGGCGGACCAGCGCGTAGACGAGTGCCATCGCCGCGCCGGCGATGCCGATGCCGATATTCTGCCAGCTCGCCAGACCCAGTCCGCCCATCGTCCAGAACAGCACCGAATGGGCCGCGCGCTGGTCGCCGGAGAAGACGAGATAATTGGTCAGCGCCGTGAACAGGAACGACACCGCGAGACCCGCCAGAATGAGCCGCTCGGGCCCATGGCCCTGGGTGCGCCGGATCAGGAGCAGAACCACCGACGTGGCGCACATCCCGCCAACAAAGGCCGCGACCGGCAGGGTGAGTATCCCGAAGGCGTCTCCGATCCGGGTGATGACCGCCACGGCGCCCGCGGCTGCCCCGGCCGAAAGGCCGAAGAGGAAGGGATCGGCGAGGTCGTTGCGCGTCACGGTCTGCAGCAGCAATCCGACCACCCCGAGGCCCGCGCCGACCGCGATCGCGAGGATCGCGCGCGGAAGCCTGAGGTCGACGACGATCTTGTCGATCGGCCCGGCCGTCCCATCCGCAACCAGGCCGACAGCACGGCCCAGTGCCGCGAAGACATCCGCGAGCGGTATCACGGTCGAGCCATAGGCCACGGACAGGCAGGCCAGCGCCACGACAGCAAGTGCTGCCGCCGTGATGCCGATTGCGAAACTCGATCTTGCCATCAGAAGGCTGCGGGATGGAGCGCCTTGGCGATCTTTCCGATGGCGGCGATGTTGTCGGGACCGGGGGTCAGTTCCTCATAGCGCAGCGCGACGAAGCGCGCGTTCTTGACCGCATCGGTTTCCTTCATCGCCGGATGGGCCTTGAGGAAATCGAGCAGCTTGGCGTGGCCGCCGCCGTCCTGGTAATCGAGCAGGACGAGGAACTCCGGATTGCGGGCCGCCACGGTTTCCCAGTCGGTCGTGCCCCAGCTCGTCTCCATGTCGGCCATGATGTTCTGGCCGCCCGCAGCCGCGATCATGGCGGTGGTGATGGCGAACTTGCCCGCGGTGAACGGCTTGTCGTCACCGGAATCGTAGAGGAAGACGCGCGCGCCGCCCTTGTCGGCCACCTTGGCCTCGATATCGGCGAGTTCGGCCTTCCAGCCGGCGATCAGCGTGTTGGCCTCCTGCTCCTTGCCGAAGATCTTGCCGAGCTTGTCGATGTCGGCGAAGAGCAGGTCCATCGAGGCGTCAGGGCGGTTCTTGTCGAGATGGACGCAGCTTTCCGTCAGCACCAGCGTCTTGATGCCGTGCGGGGCCAGCGTGTCGGGCGTGACCTCGCCGCCGGGCTTCATGCCGTAATACCAGCCAGCAAAGAAGAAGTCCGGATCGGCGGCGAGCAGGTTTTCCATCGTGGCGTATTTCGGCGCCAGTTCGGGGATTGATCCCTGCTGTGCCTTGAACGTGTCGTCGAGCTTGTACCAGCCGGTGATGCCGGTGACTCCGACCATGGATGGCTGGAGGCCGAGAGCGAAGGCCATCTTCGACATGTTGATGTCCTGCACGACTGCGCGCTTGGGCGCTGCATCGAACGTGACGGGCGTGCCGCAACTGTCAACGGTGACGGGAAAAGCCAGCGCGCTGGTCGCGGCAAGCGAGAGAAACGAGGCGAGTATGAGGTTCTTCATGAAAACTCCTTGATCAGAGGTTCGAGGGAATATCGAAGACCATCAGGTGACGGTTCTCCACGGGATGGGGGATTCGCAGGAGGTCGATGCCGAACACGGTCCGGACGGTATCCCGGGCGAGCGCAACGTCCGCCGGGCCGCTCGCGACCAGCCGTCCCTTGTCGAGGATCGCGACCGCGGTTGCGAATTCCGGCACGATATGCAGGTCGTGCAGCACGGCCACGACGGTAAGGTCGAGTTCGGCCACCAGCCGCATCAGCTCGGCGCGCGCCCGCGGGTCGAGATGGTTGGTCGGCTCGTCAAGGAACAGAATGCGCGGCTCCTGTGCCAACGCGCGCGCGATCTGCGCCCGCTGCCGCTCGCCGCCGGAAAGCGATCCCATCTCGCGACGGGCGAAGGACTGGATCGTCGTGCGCTCCATCGCGGCCTCGACAATGGCGCGATCGTCGGGCCTGTCGCGCCGGCCGTGATGCGGGATACGCCCGAGGCCGACATAGTCGCGAACCGATATCCGGTGGTCGGGCTGGTCGACCTGGCCGACAACAGCCACCAGCCGGGCGCGCTCGACCGGGCGCATGGCGCACATGTCGCGTCCGAAAAGACTGACCGAGCCCGAAGCCGGCGCCGTCATGCCGGCAAGCAGGCGCAGGAGCGTCGATTTGCCAGCACCGTTGGGGCCGACAATGGCAAGCCGTTCGCCGTCGGCGATATCCACGGATACCGTATCGAGAATGCGCTTGCCGGACGCGGTTGCAAAACAGAGCCCGCGGCCCGCCAGGATGGGATGTGTCATCGCGCGCCTGCCTGGCCGGCCGGGATCCGCGCCAGCGTCTTGCCACGCAGGCCCGGAGGCCGCGCGCCTTCGTTGCACCAGCCGTCGTCCAGCCGCGCATAAAGTTCGCCGAAGGCGAGCAGGGCATCGGCGTCGCGGACCGGGTCGATATCGCCGAACAGATAGGAGGCCTTGTCCGGCGCGGAAAAACCGACGACCAGCGGCCGGCCGCAGCCCGCCATGCATCGCACGGGCACAACGTCGAAACGCTCTCCACCGTCGCGCTGCTCAAGTCGCCGCCTGAGTTCGGCCGCGGCCCAGGACGGGCGGACATCGTCCGTCCCGCAACGGTCGCAGACATGGAGGGTATAGGCTGGGCAATCCACGGTCACGTCGTCCTTTTTCGGACCGGGATGTGGAAGGATGCAAGACCGTCACGCGGCATGGGCCGCGACGGCGTCACAACGCTTCCCGGCACACCCCGTCCGGTTGCTTGCTGGATCGACGGCAGGTCTCCTGGCTTGCGGGTCGATGGTCCTGCCAGCCTTCCCGGTCTTCCGACCAGTGGCATTGTTGACAGAACCTCACCGCTCACAGTTGCGGGGGCAGCCACGGTATAGGCCCCTTTACGGGTCGTCCTCACCGTGTTCCCTTTTAATCCCTCTGGCTTGGCCTCGGGAACCGTTGGTGCCAGATAGCGAGGTCGCGCGGACTCTGTCAAGCGGACAATGCTGCCAGTACCACGCCGGCGGCAAGGGTCAGCGCCGTTGCGACTGTGGCGAACAGGCGTTTGAATATGGTCGTCATGTTCATGAATGTCCCTCGGTTTGCCGCGCGCAACGGTATAACGTTTTTGTACGTAAATGTAATAACATTACGCGTGCTGCCGATGTCAATCCCGGAAATGAAACTCAGGCGCATCGAATAAGGGCAGACGGGATGCCATCACGCGTCGCGCACGTCTGGCCGGGGGACAGGCCGCCCGGGTTCGATGGATATTGCCGGTCGCCGATGATCAGACTGCGGTGCCGCCGACGACGCCCCGCAAGCCTTCCAGCGTCGTGGTGTAATGCTCGGCCAGCAGGCGACAGGCGCGATCGGCGTCGCGGTCGATTGCCGCGCCGAGCAGCGCCTCGTGCTCGGCCGCCGCACCCTGGCGGCGCAACAGGCTGGGATGGACGTTCATCGACAGGCTGCGATAGCGCACAGCCTGGTCCATCATGGTGGAACAGAATCCCAGCAGCCAGCTCGACCCGCAACGGTCCAGCAGCAGCAGGTGGAATTCCTTGTGCCGCTGCTCCCATTCCTCCGAAAGCTCGCGCCCCGCTTCGGACGGCATCCGCCGGTGGGTGCGGGCCAGGCGGTGGTAGGACAGCACGAGTTGCTCCTCCCACGCCTCGTCGGCGTGCTGGATGGATTCGCGCAGCGCCAGCGTCTCCAGCCAGATCCGGGTCTTGACCAGTTCCTCCAGTGCCGTCATCGAGATTTCGGCGACGAAGAAGCCGCGTTGGCTCTTGCGCTCCACCAGCCCCTCCGAGGACAGCCGGTTCAGCGCCTCGCGGACCGGAGCGATGCCGATGCCGTAGCGCTCGGAGATCGCCTCGATCTGCAGTTTCTCGCCGGGGAACAGGTCCCCGCCGAGAATGTCGCGTCGGATGCGCTCATGCGCCTGCTCGGACAGGCTCCTCGTGTCGGTCAGCGCTTTGTCCGAAGCATTCATTCCTAGACGACTCCACCTGGCCGGTCGGCCTTGTTCCAGAACACGAGACGTTTCTGCATCCAGGCAACCGTAAAGAAAAGGGCCAGGCCCAGCAGGCTGAGATAAAGAATGAGTGCAAAGACCCGTGGCGTGTCCATCTGGCTGGCAGATTGCCGGATCAGCGCGCCGAATCCTTGCCCGCCACCGAGGAACTCGCCGGTGATGGCGCCGGCCATCACGCCGACGGCGGCGATCTTGAGGCCGGTGAAGATGTGCGGCAGGCCGGTGGGCAGTTTCAGCCGGATCAGCGTCTGCAGGCGGCTTGCTCCCATCGACTTGAAGAGCATGCGTTCGTTTTCGGAGGCGGAGTAGAGCCCCGCCGCCGTGGAGACGACGATCGGGAATGTGGCGATGAACGCCGCCAACGCCACTTTTGAGGCGATGTCGAAGCCGAGCCAGGCAATGAACAGCGGCGCGAAGGCCACCTTCGGCATGGTGTCGATGGCCACGAGATAGGGCATCACCGCGCGCTCGCCGAACTTGGTTTCTCCCACGAGGACGCCGAGTGAAAAGCCGATGGCGATGGCGATCAGGAAGGCCCAGAACACAGTCCGGGTCGTTGTCCAGAGCGCGTCGAGCATGTAGCCGCCGGTCAGCAAATTCTTGCCGACGAAGATCAGGTCCGCCAGCGTTTCTATCGGACTGGGTAGAATGATAGGCGAGACCCAGCCCATTCGGGCGGTCGCAAGGTCCCAGATCGCGATGACGATGACCGCAAGTGCCAGCATCGCCACCCAGCGCGGGATGACGTCAATGAAAGCCTCGCGCTCCACCCAGACGGTGTCGGCGGCCGAATCGGGAATGTCGGTCATTGGAAGGCCTCCTTGCCCAGGATGTCACGGATATGGCCGACGATCTTGCCGAAGAGCGGCGTGTTGATCATATCGAGCGTGCGGGGGCGGGGCAGGTCGATCACGATTTCCTCGACGATCCGGCCGGGGCGCGGCTTCATGACGAGGATGCGGTCCGAAAGGATCACCGCCTCGGCCAGCGAATGGGTGACGAGGAAGGCGGTCGACTGCTGCTCGGCGCAGATGCGCTGCAGCTCCATGTTCATGAAGTCGCGGGTGAGTTCATCGAGCGCGCTAAAAGGCTCGTCGAGCAGCAGCACCGCGGGGTTGGAGATCAGCATCCGGCAGATCGAGGCACGCTGCGCCATGCCGCCCGAAAGCTCTCCGGGATAAACATGGCCGAAATCCCCCAGGCCGACCAGCTTGAGCAGTTCCATCGCACGGGGCAGGGCTGCCTTGGCGGCGGCGCGGCCCTCGCGGATCTCGATCGGCAAGACGATGTTCTGGACCGTGGTCTTCCACGGCAGCAGCGTGGCCTGCTGGAACATCATGCCGATATCGGCGCGGGGGCCGGTCACCGGCTGGCCCTCGAGCACGACGCGGCCGGAGGTGGGTGGCAGGAGCCCCGCCATGATTTTCAGAAGTGTCGATTTCCCGCAGCCGGACGAGCCGACGACCGAGACGAATTCGCCCTTGCGGAGCGTCAGGGCCACATCGGTCAGGGCAACGAGCTGGTTGCGGGCATAGGTCTTCGACATCCGGTCGATCTGGTAGACCGGACGCCTTTCAGCGTCCGGCACCGCGCTTTTCGGGCGAGGCTCTGCCATGTTCATTTGGCGTTCCAGCCTGCCACGAACTCGTTCGTGTAGACGGCGGAGAGATCCGGCAGTGCCGCTTCGAGCGCGCCCGAGGCCACCGCGGAGTCGTGGATCTTCTGCCAATGCTCCGGCGGCTGGTAGCCGTAGCCCTGGCCGATGAAGGCCTCGGTCGGGGTCATGCGGTTGACGACACCGTCATAGAGCGAGGCGGCATAGTCCTGTTCGCCTTCCTGCGGATTGCCGGCGGCGCAATGGGCGAGCGCCTTTTCCTTGTTGGCGGGGTCGGCGGCGAAGCGGGTGCCGCGCACCAGTGCCCGGCCGAACTTCGGCGCGAGGTCGGGCGTGGCGGCCATCTGGCTTTCCAGCATGGCGATGCCGTTGCCGAAGAAGCCGAGATAGGCTTCGGGGGTGATTTCGCGCAGCGTGAGACCGCGCGCGGCGAGGATCGCGGCATCCGACACGGCGCCGGCATAGGAGCCGACTTCGTCGCGCAGGAAGCCCACAGCGGCCGTGCCGCCGTCACCCACCGGCAGGAAGGTGTAGTCGGTGCCTTCCTTGAGCCCGAGATCGGTCATGATCGCCTTGGTGAACGATACTTCGGCGCCATCCGCCGTGCCGACGCCGATCACTGTTCCCTTCAGGTCGGTCGGCGTCTTGGCGGGGCTGTCAGCCTTGACAAGAATGCCGAAGACCGACTTCGGATAGAGATTGTAGATGAACTTCACGTCCACCCCGCGTGCCCGGGCGCCCAGCGTCGGTCCCGGTCCCGGGGCGCCGATCTGTGCCTGGCCGGCCGACATAGCCTGCAGCACGGCCGACGAGCCGTCGATCGCCTCGAGTCTCAGGTCCAGGCCTTCCTCCGCGAAATAGCCCTCGCCGACGGCCACCCAGTAGGGCAGCCAGGTCAGGGCCGAGGGGTTCGGCACCGCGAAGGTAACCGCCGTCTGTGCCCGAAGAATGGATGGCGCGCCGAGCGCAAGGCTTGCCGCCCCGCCCGCCGCGATCAGCCCGAAGTGCCGACGGCTTATGCTGGTTGTGAATGTCATGTTGATCTCTCCTCCCGTTGATCTTGGCCCCGCCAGACGTTTGCCGCTCGTGGCAGGTCCCACCGCATCAGATTATATGTTTTTGCCGGAAATGCAAAAAAATATATAAAATGGATGAAAAACGCTTTTCGTATCTTGATCTGGCGTCGAAAGCACGAAATCCTAGGAGCATCAGGAATTTTACCGCATCCGGGCCGATCGCCCGGCCCAACAGGAGATTGCCATGACGGCCTACGCTCTCACCCCGCCGGCACGAGCCGAGCTCGACATCACCGGCAGCGACGAGAAATTCGCGGTCCGCCGCATCTATTGCATCGGCAAGAACTACGTCGCCCATATCCGAGAGATGAACGCGGACGAACGCGACCCGCCGGTCATCTTCATGAAGCCGACAGACGCGATCGTGAAGAATGGCGGCGAGATCCCCTATCCGGTCTTCACCTCAAACTTTCATTACGAGTGCGAACTCGTCGTGGCGCTGAAGTCCGGCGGCTACAACATCCCGGTCTCCGAGGCGTCGACCCACATCTACGGCTACGCCGTCGGTCTGGACATGACCCGGCGCGACCACCAGGCTGAGGCGCTGGCCAAGGGCCTGCCCTGGGAGGTGACCAAGTCCTTCGACCAGTCCGCCCCGGTGGGTCCGCTCACCCGCGCCGCCGATTGCGGCATTCTCACCACCGGCCATGTCACGCTGAAGGTGAACGGCGACACCCGCCAGGATGCAGACATTTCGCTGATGATCTGGAAGGTAGACGAGATCATCGCCAAGCTCTCCGAACAGCACCGGCTGATGCCGGGCGACATCATCATGACAGGAACGCCCGCAGGCGTCGGCGCGGTGGTCTCCGGCGACGTGCTCGATTGCAGTGTCGACGGTCTCGCCCCGATGCAGGTCCGCATCGGCGCCACGGCCTCGTGACGACCGCCGCCGCCCTTCTGCCATACGGCACGGCCACGCTGGGGGAGGCGTGGCCGTCGTCGCGACTGCTGGCAGCGCCGCTGCGCCCGCTTGCCCCCGGCATGGTCCTGGCCGGAACAGCATTGACGGTCCGCTGCAAGCCGGGTGACAATCTCGCGCTGCACCTGGCCATTGCGGCGGCGCAGCCGGGTGACGTGCTGGTGGTGGACTATGGCAGCAGCCTCGACAGCGGCCCGTTCGGCGAAATCATGGCGCTCGCCTGCCAGATGCGCGGCATTGCCGGCATGGTGATCGACGGCGCCGTGCGGGACAGTGCGCAGATCGCGGCGCTCGGATTTCCGCTCTTCGCCCGCGGGCTCGATATCCGCGGCACCGTCAAGCAGGATCGCGGACGGATCGGCGAGCCGGTCGCGATCGGGGGCGTGACCATCGTGGCGGGCGATATCGTGCTGGCCGATGCCGATGCGATCATCATCCTGGCGCCTGAGGACCTGCCGGCCGCCCTTGCCGCCGCAGACGTTCGGACGGTGCGTGAGGCGCAGATCATGGAGCGCCTGCGACAGGGCGAGACCACGCTTTCTATTCTTGGACTTGACCACGGAGGACCAGCATGACGCAGACCATAGGCATTGCCGGCACCGGCCGGATGGGCACCGCTTTCGCCCGCCGGATGATCGAAACCGGCAACAGCGTGAAAGTCTGGAATCGAAGCCCCGAGCGCATGTCCCCTGCCGTCGAGGCCGGGGCCGAGGCGGTGGATATCGCCGGCCTTTCCGGCTGCGACACCATCCTTCTGTCGCTGACCGATGCCGAAGCATCCTCCGCCGTGCTGGAAAGCCTGGCCGCGGCCGGTATCGCCGGGCGGCTCGTTATTGACCTGTCCACCCTGCTTCCGGCCGACGCAGATCGGCTCGCCGCCCGCGCAGCCGATGCCGGTGCGGACTTCGTCCATTGTCCGGTCGGCGGCACCGTCGCGCCGGCGCTGAAGGGGCAACTCCTCGGCATGACGGGCGGCACGCCGGCCGCTTTCGAGCGGGCGAAGCCGGTGCTCGGGCAACTCTGCCGCCGCGTCGAGCATCTGGGAACCGCAGGTTCAGCCGCGCGGATGAAGCTGGCGGTCAACCTGCCGCTCGCGCTCTACTGGCAGACCCTGGGCGAAAGCCTTTCACTCCTGCGTGGGGCCGGTGTTTCAAATGACCTCGCGATCAGCCTGATCGCCGACAGTTCCGCTGGGCCGACCGTGCTCAAGAACCGGGCGCAGGTCGTCGTGGACACGCTCGGTGGCGCCGACCAGCCCGGCACCTTCGATATCGCCGGTCTGAACAAGGACCTTCGCCTGGCGCTGCAACTCGCGGCAACCGAAGGCGCGGTCCTCTCCCTCGCCGCCGCAGCCGAGCCGCACTACGCTCAGGCACTGAAGGCGGGGCTCGGCGGCTTCGATGGCGCCAGCCTGACCCGCTTGACGGTGCAGGGCTGATGGATCTTCTCGAACCGGCCACGCTCGTGCCGCTGGTGCTGGCGCTTGCGCTCGCCGGTGCCCTGATCGGCTTTCTCGCCGGCGTCTTCGGCATCGGCGGCGGCGCGATTTCGGTGCCGGTCTTCTACGAAGTGTTCCAGACCCTCGGCCATGCCCCCGAGGTCGCGATGCCCATGGCGGTCGGCACGTCGCTTGCCGTCATCATCCCGACATCGATCCAGTCGGCGCGCGGGCACTACCTGCGCGGCACGGTGGATGTCGACCTGCTGCGCGTCTGGGCGCTTCCGGTCCTGTTCGGCGTCATCCTCGGCGCGGCCATCGCCCGCTTTGCCCAGCCGCAGGTCTTCCAGCTTGTCTTCGTCGTCGTCGCCGCCGTGAATGCGACCAAGCTACTGGCCGGCGGCTCGGGCTGGCGGCTGCGCGACAGCCTGCCCTCCCGCGCCATGCTGCGGCTCTATGGCGCCGGGGTCGGTCTGGTGTCGGCCCTGATGGGCATTGGCGGCGGCGCTGTCTCGACGCTGATCCTGACCCTGCACAACGTGCCCATCCACCGTGCCGTCTCGACCTCGGCCGGGGTCGGCATGCTGATCGCCATTCCGGGGACGGTCGGTTACATGATCGCCGGCTACGGCCGGCCGGACCTGCCGCCCGATGCGATCGGCTTCGTATCGCTGGCCACTTTCGCGCTGACCATCCCGACATCGATGCTGACCACCCGCTTCGGCGTTTCCCTGGCCCACCGGCTGTCCCGACGGTGGCTCGAGAGCGCCTTCGGCCTGTTCCTGCTCGCCGTCTGCCTTCGGTTCCTCTGGTTGAGTGTTGTTTCTTGATTAAACGCAAAAATTGCGCAAAGCTTCGTCCGCTCTCAATGTCGATCGACGGGCTCGTGGCCGAGGCTGACCATCCACATCGGATTGACCTTTGGCCGGCCGTCTCATGAACAGCCAAGAGGCGACCGTCTTCAACCAGTGGTGAGGGGTTGCCGCCATCCTGCAATCGGCGCCCCGGTCGACTGCACGTAAATGGTGATGAAAATGGGCTAATGCACCATAAATAATGCGGAATTTACATGTAAGCCTCTGCTTTCATTAACCAAGAATTTGCATTTGTCGGACAGTGTGCTCCCATAAGGAGTTGCTCATGAAATCTCTCATCTCGCATGTTGGTGCACTCGCACTGTTGCTGGCATCCTCGACGGCAGCCCTGGCCGAACCACCTGCGCCGGATGTAAAGCGCCTCGTAACAGACGCCGTGATTGCCGACATCAATGTCTGGCTGAAGAACGAGATCGTCACCATGTCGATCGAGGCGCAGAACAAGCGGCTGACCAAGCTGACCCAGGCGGAGATCGACGCGCTCGACCAGCAATGGGTCAAGGAGCGCGAGGTCGCCGACAAGCCATTGATCGCCGCGACCCTCTCAAATCCGCTCTCGGTCTACCTCAATCGCATCCAGGGCCGCTCGCTCGGACTGTTCGCCGAGATCTTCGTGATGGACCAGAACGGCCTCAATGTAGGCCAGAGCTCGATCACGAGCGACTACTGGCAGGGTGACGAAGGCAAGTTCCAGAAGACGTTCCCGGTCGCCAAGGACGCGATCTTCATCGACGAAGCCGAGTGGGACGACGATTCCAAGGTCTGGCGCGCGCAGGTCAATTTTACCCTGACGGATGCAAGCGGCAACACGCCGATTGGTGCTGCCACGGTCGAGATCAACCTGACGGAACTTGAAAGGCGAACATCGTCCTGACGCCGGGGTCGCCCGCGACCCTTGCCGTATAGCGATTTCGAAATCTGGAGCCTGCCATGTTGAAGAATGTTTCCGTTAGCGTGAAAGGCTTTGCAGCCTTCGGTATCCTCGCGCTGCTCGCCATCGGCTCGAGCGCACTGATCTACAAGACGTCGGTCGATGCCGGCGAGTCGGTCAAGCACAATCAGCACGTCATGGACATGATCGCCAAGACCAGCGCGATCACCGATGACGTGACGGCCGCCAACCTTGCCGCCAAGAACTTCCTCCTCACCGGCGACCGCGGCTTCGTGAAGAGCTACGAAGACGGTATCGCGCGCTTCGAGGGTCACAAGTCCGAACTTGCGGCGCTGCTTGCCGAGCGCGCCGCCGCGCAGTCATCCGCATTCGGCGAGGCAACCAAGGCAATCGAGGAGTGGCGCGACCAAATTGTGTCCCGGCAGTTCCTGCTGATGCGCGATCCTATGACCGTCGAACTGGCCCGCGCCATCGAACTCACGGGTGAGGGTGGTCAGAAGCTCGACACCTTCGCCTCCAGTCTCGCCCAGGTGACGACCGCCCTGCAGGGCCAGGCAGCGGTCGCTGCCGCCGAGCAGACCGGCGCGCTGGTCAGCGTCGAGCGCATCAGCCTACTCGCCGCGCTTGCCACCGCACTGGCCGCAGCCTTGATGAGCTTCCTCAATTTCCGGCTCGTATCGCGCCCACTCGGCCACATTTCGGGCATCCTGTCGCGACTTGCCGCGGGTGATCTCAATGTGCCCAAGCTCGACGTGGGCAAGGACGAGATCGGCCGGCTGGCAGAGACCGTACAGGTGTTCCGCGATGCCGCCATCGCCAACAAGCGCCTGGAAAGTGAGGCCGAAGAAAACCGCCGTCGCTCAGAGGCAGATCGTATCGCCGCACAGGAGCGTGCCGAACAGGACGCCGCCGAACGCCTTCGGACCGCGACCTCCGGCCTGGCCGCCGGCCTCCAGCGTCTTGCCGATGGCGATCTCTCGTTCCAGTTGACCCAGCCGTTCTCGCCGGACTTCGAACCGCTTCGGATCGACTTCAATCGCTCCGTCGCACAGCTCAACACCACGCTGTCGAATGTGATCGGCGGCATCACCAACATCGAGAACGGCTCGCAGGAAATCGCGTCCGGTGCCAACGACCTGTCGCGCCGCACCGAACAGCAGGCTGCGGCGCTCGAGGAAACTGCGGCAGCGGTCGAGGAGATCACCTCCAACGTTTCGAACTCGACCAAGCGCACCGAGGAAGCCCGCAGCGTTGCCTCATCGGCCAACAGTGCTGCCAACCAGTCGTCCGAAGTCGTTGCTCATGCCGAAGAGGCCATGCGCAAGATCGAGGGCAGTTCGCAGCAGATCTCGAACATCATCGGCGTGATCGACGAGATCGCCTTCCAGACCAACCTTCTGGCGCTCAACGCCGGGGTCGAGGCCGCGCGTGCAGGTGAAGCCGGCAAGGGCTTCGCGGTCGTTGCCCAGGAAGTCCGTGAACTGGCGCAGCGCTCTGCCAACGCCGCCAAGGAAATCAAGCAGCTGATCCATAACTCCACCACGGAAGTGGCCAGCGGTGTCGACCTCGTCCGCAAGGCAAGCGACGCGCTGCGCACCATCGGCGGCTATATCACCGAGATGAACGTGCACATGGATGCCATTGCCGTGTCGGCGCGGGAACAGTCCACGGGCCTGACCGAGGTGAACCACGCGGTCAATTCGATGGACCAGACCACCCAGCAGAATGCGGCGATGGTCGAACAGTCTACCGCGGCTTCCGCCACGCTCGCCAGCGAGGCCCAGAAGCTCAAGGAACTCGTCAATCAGTTCAAGCTCGACCAGCGCGCGGCGACGCAGCCGGCGGAAGCCCTGCGCCAGGTGGCGCGCACCATGGCCCAGCCGGGCCACGCCGCGAGCCGCCCGGCCGCGCCGGCACGCCGTCCGGCCGTGGCCGTCGGCCAGAGTTGGGAAGAGTTCTGAGCCACACCGGCTTCGAACACAGTCAACGGATTTGACGATGCGGGTCCTTCTGGGGCCCGCAGCCATGTCGGCAACGCGCATCGGCCCGGGACTTTTCATCCTCCCGGCGAATCATGGCACAGAGGATCCGGGCTCGCAGAGCCATGCAGCACGAAAGGCGAACATCATGTCGGATCAGAAGGTAGCGGTCATCACCGCAGGCGGCAGCGGCATGGGCGCGGCAGCGGTCAGGCGCCTGGCGGCGGACGGCTTCCATATCGCCGTTCTCTCATCCTCCGGAAAGGGGGAGGCGCTGGCGGCTGAACTGGGCGGCATCGGCATGACCGGTTCCAACCAGTCCAACGACGATCTCAAGCGGCTGGTCGATGCCGCGGTCGCGAAATGGGGGCGGATCGACGTGCTGGTCAACAGCGCCGGCCACGGTCCGCGCGCCCAGATCATCGACATATCGGACGAGCAGTGGCATACCGGCCTCGACGTCTACCTGATGAACGTCGTCCGCTCCGTGCGCCTGGTCACGCCGGTCATGCAGGCGCAGAAATCAGGCGCCATCATCAACATCTCCACGGCCTGGGCCTTCGAGCCATCCTCGATGTTCCCCACCTCGGCCGTCTTCCGGGCCGGCCTTGCCGCCTATACCAAGATCTTCGCTGATACCTATGCCGCCGACAACATCCGGATGAACAACGTGCTGCCTGGCTGGATCGACAGCCTGCCCGGCACCGAGGAGCGTCGCGACAGCGTGCCGATGAAGCGCTACGGCACCAGCGAGGAGATCGCCGCAACCGTCGCCTTCCTGGCGTCCGAAGGTGCGGGCTACATCACCGGGCAGAATCTCCGGGTGGATGGTGGACTGACGCGGTCGGTCTAGGCGCGCGCCTGTCTCAGATCGGCGACTTCACGAACACGGGCATCGGCGCATTCTCGGCTGTCCTGCCGAGAAACGCGCGTGCCGTATCCAGCGCCTCGCGGATCGTCACGTCCATGTCGAGATAGCGATAGGTGCCGAGGCGGCCGACGAAGGTGATGCCGGTCTCCTGCTGCGCCCGGGCGACATACTGCTCGAGCTGTTCCTTGTCCTTCACCAGACGGATCGGGTAATAGGGAATGTCGGCGGGGCCGCATTCGCGGGAGAATTCGCGGTAGCAGACCGATCCCTTGTGCTCTTCCCAGGGCGAGAAGTGCTTGTGCTCGGTAATGCGGGTATAGGGCACGTCGACATCGCCGTAGTTCATCACCGCAGTGCCCTGGTAGTCGCCATCATGGGTGAAGCGTTCGAAATCAAGCGTCCGGTAGCCGAGCGGGCCGAATTCGTGGTCGAGATAGGAATCGAGCGGCCCGGACCAGAAGACGTGATCGAAATCGTCCTTCTGCGCCCGTGAGAACGGCGTGCTGAGGTGAACCGCGATACCGGGATGATCGAGGATCCGGCCGATCATGTCGGTATAGCCGTTCTCGGGCATGCCCTGGTATTTGTGGGCGAAATAGTTGTCGTCGTAATTGAATCGAACAGGCAGGCGCTTGAGGATCGAGGCCGGCAGTTCGGTCGGCGAGCAGCCCCATTGTTTCTGGGTATAGCCCTTGAAGAAGGCCTCGTAGAGCCCCTTGCCGACGAAGCGCATCGCCTGCTCCTCGAAGGTCTGCGGGTCGGTGATCGACGTATCGGCGATCTCCTCGATGAAAGCCTTGGCCTCGTCGGGCCTGAACGTCTTGCCGAAGAACTGGTTGATCGTGTGCAGGTTGACCGGCAGCGAGAACACCTGGCCGCCGGATGTCGTCTTCACCCGGTTCTTGTAGGGCATGAAGGTCTGGAAGCCGTTGACGTAGTCCCAGACCTCGGTGTCGTCGGTGTGGAAGATGTGCGGGCCATAGACATGGACCATCACGCCCGTGTCGGGGTCGCGTTCGGTGTGGCAGTTGCCGGCGATATGGCCGCGTGTGTCGAAGGCCTCGACCTTGTAACCCCTAAGCGCCAGTTCCCGTCCGATAACGGCGCCGGACAGGCCGGCGCCGACCACGGCAATTCTTCCATTCTCACGCATTCCGGACGGATCCCCCCGCAGTGTCTTTCTGTCTCAGGCCGCTATCTGCTCGGCCGTGCCGAGCGCGTCGCGCATCAATGCATCATAAGCCGCGATCAGCCGCTCCACGGCCAGGCCCTTTTCCTGGGGGCCGAAGCTCAGGTGGCTGACCATGAAATCCGAATAGATCGCTGTCGGGCGGTCCAGCAGTTCGGGCAGGTCGACGGTCAGCGTCTTCTCGTCGTCTCCCTTGGGCAGCGCCATGTGGACGAGATCGCGGCCCAGCCAGGCGATGAAGTTGATCGACTGCCGCTCGGTCCAGTCGACAACCTTCTCCGGCAGCGGCAGGCGCTTGTCCTTGGTCGACAGGAAGAAGTCGTGCAGCATCTCCGCGCGCTCGGCGCTCATCCAAAGGCTCCCGCCGAAGCCGCCCGGAGGGCGCTCGAAATCGCCGACACTGGCGGGAATCGAACCGGCGGCCTGCTGGAAATAGGCGCAGACCCCGTTGTTGACGACATTGGCCGAAACCACGAGGTATTTCGGGTTGGTGCGGCGAAACTCGACGAAATCGCCGAGCTTGTCGATGTCGAGATAGACAATATCGTCGTCGCATTTCAGGAAGATCGAATCCTGGAAGCTCTTCATCCGCCGCGCATAGTAATCATAGGCCTGCCAATAGGGCATGTGCTCGCCCGGATTGCCGACGAAGCGCTGGACGCGCGAGCGCACGTCGCCGAGTTCGAGATTGCCGCCCCAGCCGCCGCGCACCATGATCTGGGCGCCGCCGACGAGGTTCAGGTCCGGCCACCGGCCGATCATGACGTTGTTGACATGCAGCATCGGCACGCCGTCGCCATCGATGCTGACGACGACCTGGTTGGCGCCGCCGGGCGACAGGATGCCAGGCGTGTGCCGCGTCCAGATCTGCGGCACATTGTTGCGGTCCTGGGTCGAGAGCCCGCTCCGGGGCACCTTGCGCATCACCGAATGCGCATTGCTCCAGCCGCCGATGACCAGCTCGTAGAAGTGGTCACCGTCGCCGTTCGGCACCAGCGCGACATGCAGGTCGTTGGTGATCGAGGCGCTCATCCTCAGCGGCTGCTTGGGCGAGACCGAGCCATGGGCCTGGTAGCCGGCATTAGCGCCCATGTAGCGCACCGGGCCGAACGTGCGGGTTACCCATTCGTGATCGTCCTGCGAGCGGGTGAAATCCCACACATGCCATTCGTCGATGATCCCGGCATCCATCGCCGCATGGACATATTGGGTCAGGATTTCCATTCGCTTCTGCCGACCGGCGAATGTGATGAGAATAACCGGGGCCATCTAGAGTCCTCGCAGATTGGAGTGTGGGTTGTTCATGCACCGGCTGCCGTGGCTTCGGTCCACAGCCGTCCGTCATGGGGAATGGGCGAGAAGGCGTGCCACTGCCTGAACTTCTCGAGGTAGCGCTCGCGATAGGCGGTGCTGTCGTCGAACTCGATGTTCTGCTGCATGATCTCGCAGCCGATCTCGTAATAGAGTTCGAGATTGGCGAGGTTCGGGACCGGGGTCTCGCCGCGCTCGGCTTCGCCCTGCATCTGCCAGTAGAGTTCCTCCAGCCGGCGCGCCAGGCCGGGGATGTCGCGCAGGACGCTGGTTTCGCGGTTGTCGGCGATGGACTGGCGGATCGCGGCCAGGCGCGGGCGGTCATGCGCGAATTCGACGGCCTTGCGGACGTATTCGTTGGGGTCGCTGCAAATCAGCTCGTCGGCGCCGGCGGCCGCAACGATCGAGGTGCAGAAGCGCGAGGCGAAGCCCTTGCCCGGGAAGGTCAGCACCGGCAGGCCGACGGTCAGCGCGTCGCCTGCGGTCGAATGGGCGCCATAGGGGAATGTGTCGAGGAAGAGATCCGCGAGCGCGATGCGGGCAAGATGCCGGGCATTCGGCGTCTTGGCGGCAAAGATCAGCCGGGCGGCATCCACGCCGCTTTGCTTGGCCATCACCTTGAGCCGCTCATTGGCTTCCTCGTCGCCCCCGAGCAGCCACAGGTAGCTGCCGGGCGTGGCGGTCAGGATCGCCATCCAGCGGCCGAAGCATTGCTGCGTGATCTTCTGCATGCCGTTGAAGCAGGCATAGATGAAGGCGTCTTCCGGCAGGCCCCATTCGGCGCGGGTCTGCGGCGGCGCGATCTGGCGCTTGCGATCAACCGGCTGGTCGCAAGCGATGTGCAGCACCTTCTCAGTATAATAGATCTCATTCTCGGGGGGCACGATCTGCGGGTCGGTGATCACATACTGGTGGAAGGGGCTCGCCATGGTGCCGGGGAAGCCGCAGAAGTTGACGATCACAGGGGCAGGGCGGTAGGCGAAGATCCGGGTCCGCGCGTGCTTGGTATAGCCGTTGACGTCGACCAGGATGTCGATCTCGTCGGCGATGATCTGCTGGGCGATCGCCCGGTCGTCCATGGCCACGACATCGCGCCAGCCATCGACGACGGCCAGCATGCGGGTCTGGGTCTCGTCGCCGGTGCGCTTGTCGCCCATGTAATAGGCATAGACTTCGACGCTCGACTTGTCGTGCAGTTCGAGCACCTCGCGCAGCGCGAAGCCCACGGCATGGTCGCGCAGGTCGGACGACACGTAGCCGACTCGCAGGCGCTGGCCAGTTCCCGTCTTGCTGCGCGGCGCAACCCGCGGAAAGCCGGTGAGGTCCGGTCTGCCGACCAGCGACTTGCAATATCGGTGGGCCTTGGCGAGCTGGAACAGCGGGTCGTCCATGTAGCAGGCCAGCGTCAGCGGAGACAGCGCGTCCAGCAGGTTGCGCATCGTCACATGCTCGGACGTGACGAGTGTCGGCCACTTGCACTGCCGCTGGCGCAGCGATGTCCAGTGCTGCCCGGCCTCGGTGCGCTCCGGCTTCAGTTCCATCGCCTTCCACAGCGTCTCTTCGGCCTGCTCCAGCATGCCGGAATTCTCGAGCACGCGACCCATGTGCTGCAGGCTCATCAGCCGGTGGCCAATCTTGTCCGGCGTCAGTTCGCTCGTCAGGTCGACATAGGCTTTCCACTGCTGGATCGCCTGGCCGGTCAGGCCGGCATCCTCCAGCGCGCGCCCCAGGTTGATATAGGCCTGGGCGAAGGCGGGCTCGGCCTTGATCGCGCCGCGCAGCGCATGGATCGAGCCCGTAAGGTCGCCCATCTGCCGAAGCGTGACGGAATAGTTGAAGAACACGAGGTGCAGCAGGGGATTGCCGTCATTGTAGGCGATCCAGGCCTTGTAGAGTTCCGACGCTTCCGCCTTGTGGCCGGTGGCATTGAAGGTCTCGGCAAACTGGAACAGTTCCCCGATCGCAAGCTGCTGGTGGCGCGCCTTTTCGATCAGGTCGGCAAGCGGCGAGACGGGAACCGAGGCGGAAGGACTGTTCATATACATCGACTGACCCGATGGCAGGCGACCCGAGGGCCGGCGTTGAAGACGATCTGGCTTTGTCGAGCTTTAGATCGGCTAGCTTGCTTTGGGCTTGTCGCGGTGAGGCGGTGTCTTTGTTTGGGCTTTTCACCGTGGCCTAGTGTTAAGAGCCGTCGATACTTCACGTCTAGCTCATACATACGACTTAATTAGAAAAACACGCGGACACCCTAAAATACTTCAAGTTGTAGCAAGTTCCGCACCAGCTTCGTTAACCATTAATTTAACCATCGCGGCTAAACATCGATGCAAGAATTGCCGATATGCGTCGATCCCGATCTCATTAGGCAAGAACTGGCACCGGACTGCGCAAGCGGAAAGGTCGCTTAAAGGGCGTAGGAACCAGGACGTTTACGTTCTGTCAGCATGAAGCCTCCGAACGCTTGGGCTCCCGCGAGCCATGTCACCCAAAAAATTTTACCGCTCATCCGGACCGCGTGACGCGCTATGCGTCGCTCTGGGCCGGCAAGGCGGGCGCCGCCGGTTGCATGAGCATCGGGCGACGAAGCCGCGTGTGGCGCCCCCGGGGCATCCGCATGCGGTCAGTGGCATAAAACGGCATTCACAAACGGCTAACCTCGAAGGCTCGCGTCCATGACCTCAATCATTTCTTCTCTGAGCATTAACCAGATCAAGGCACTCTCGACCCAGACGATTGCCAATCTGACGACGACCGACGTTGCGGCCATGTCCACCGCGCAGGTCGCGGTGCTGTCTTCAGCCCAGGTCTCCGCTCTCGAAACGGAGGACCTTGAGACATTTACCTCTTCTCAGGTCAGCGCCATTTCGGCAGTCGGCGTCAAGGGCCTCAGCCTCGACCAGATCGCGGCCATCGACACATCGAAGATCGAGGCGCTGAAGGTCACCCAGATCGCGGCGATGAGCTCGACCCAGATCGGCGGGCTCAGCTCCGACCAGTCCGAAGCCCTCACCACCGCCCAGGTGGCGGCCCTGAGCTCGCTGCAGCTCAGCGCGATGCAGTCCGAGGACATCGCTCTCTTCTCCACCGCCGACGTTGCCGCCATCACGGTCGCCGCGATTGCCGGCCTGACCAGCGACAATGTTGCAGCCCTGACGACGGACCAGGTCGCGGCGCTCAAGACCACGCAGGTCGTGGCCCTCAAGACCCACCAGATTGCAGCTCTGACCACGGATCAGGCCGCGGCGCTCACGACAGCGCAGGTCAACATTCTCTCGACGCTGCAGGCCAAGGCGCTGACCACCGACAATGTCGCCGCGCTCACGACCGATCAGATCGTCGCGCTCAAGTCGCAGGTTCTGGCAGCCCTCACCACCGCGCAGGTCGAAGCCTTCACCACCGACCAGGCCGAAGCGCTCAGCGCAGCCCAGGTTGCCGCCCTGACCTCGGCACAGGTCTCCGTCCTCGCCTCCGATGAAATCGCTCTCTTCTCCACCACGGAGATCGCCGCCCTGACGACGGCTGCCCTTGGCGGCCTCTCGACCGACAATCTCGCCTCTCTCTCCACCGATCACGTCGCTGCCCTGAAGACCACGCAGGTCGCGGCCCTCAAGACCACCCTGATTGCCGCCCTGACGACCGATCAGGTCGAAGTCCTGACCACCGCCCAGGTGTCGGCGCTCACCACGCTCCAGGTCAAGTCGCTCACCACCGACAGCGTCGCGGCCCTGACGACCGACCAGGTCGGAGCCCTTAAGAGCCTGTCAGTCGCGGCCCTGAACACCGCGCAGATCGACGCTCTGAGCTCGGAACAGGCCGAAGCCCTGACCTCCGCGCAGATCGCCGCCCTCAGCTCGACGCAGATCAGCGCGTTCGCGTCCGAAGACCTCGTGACCTTCTCCACGACGGAAATCTCAGCAATCACGGTTGCCGCGCTGGCCGGCATCTCGTCCGACAATATCGCGGCCCTCTCCACGGATCAGGTCGCAGCCCTGAAGACCACGCAGGTCGCAGCGCTCAAGACCCAGCAGATCGCAGCCCTGACGACCGATCAGGTCGAGGTGCTCACCACCGCGCAGGTCAACACGCTCTCGACGCTCCAGGTTAAGTCGCTCACCACCGACAGCGTAGCCGCCTTGACGACGGACCAGATCGGCGCGCTCAAGACCCTCACGCTCGCCGCCATGACCACGACGCAGATCGAGGCCCTGAGTTCGGATCAGGCCGAGGCTTTCAGCGTTGCCCAGGTCGGCGCCCTGACCTCCGCCCAGGTATCGGTGCTCGCCTCTGAGGATCTCGAGACCTTCTCGACCGCCGAGATCGCCGCGATCACCGTGGTCGCCCTTGCCGGCCTCTCCACCGACAACGTGGCGGCCCTCTCAACCGACCATGTCGCGGCCCTGAAGACCACCCAGGTCGCGGCGCTCAAGACGCATCAGGTCGCAGCCCTGACGACCGACCAGATCGAGGTTCTAACCACCGCCCAGGTCGGCGTGCTCACCACCGCCCAGGTCAAGGTGCTCAGCACCGACAGTGTGGCGGCCCTGACCACCGATCAGGTCGCGGCGCTCAAGACCGTTGCCGTCACCGCACTGAACACAGCCCAGATCGAGGCCCTCAGCTCGGAGCAGGCCGAAGCGCTGACCTCCGCGCAGGTCGCCGTGCTGAACTCGACCCAGATCGGCGCGCTGGCATCGGAAGATCTCGACACCTTCTCGACGGTGGAGATTGCCGCGATCACCGTTGCCGCCCTGGCAGGCCTGTCGACGGACAATCTTGCAGCCCTCTCGACCGACCACGTGGCGGCCCTGAAGACCACGCAGGTCGCAGCGCTCAAGACCGCGCAGGTCGCAGCCCTCACGACTGACCAGGTCGAGGTCCTCACCACAGCCCAGGTCGGCGTGCTCACCACCGCCCAGGTCAAGGCGCTCAGCACCGACAGCGTTGCCGCGCTGACGACCGAGCAGGTCGCCGCCCTCAAGACCACCGCAATCGCGGCCCTGACGACCGACCAGATCACGGCACTGACCACCGACCAGGCCGAAGCCCTCTCGTCGGCGCAGGTCGCCGCCCTGACATCGGCCCAGATCGGCGCGCTCGCCTCTGAAGATCTTGACCTCTTCTCGACGGTTGAGATTGCTGCCATCACCGTTGCGGCCCTTGCCGGCCTAACCACCGACAACCTTGCCGCCCTGTCCACGGACAATGTGGCAGCCCTGAAGACCACGCAGGTCGCGGCGCTCAAGACGGCCCAGATCGCGGCACTCACCACCGACCAGGTCGAGGTTCTGACCTCGGCCCAGATTGGCGCGCTGACGACCGCCCAGGTCAAGTCGCTCAGCACCGATGCGGTTGCTGCGCTGACGACCGACCAGGTCCCGGCTCTCAAGACGCTCGCGGTCGCCGCCCTGACGACGGCGCAGATCGAGGCGCTGACCACCGACCAGGCAGAGGCGCTGACCTCCGCACAGGTCGCAGCGCTGAACTCCACCCAGATCGGCGCGCTGGCCTCCGAGGACCTCGAGACCTTCTCGAGCACCGACGTGTCGGCGATCACGGTCGCAGCTCTTGCCGGTCTCTCGACCGACAACCTCGCCACCCTGTCGACCGACCAGGTCATCGCCCTGAAGACCACGCAGATCGCAGCGCTCAAGACCGCACAGGTCGCGGCACTGACCACCGACCAGATCGAAGTGCTCACGACCGCACAGGTCGGCGCATTGACGACGGCCCAGGTCAAGGCGCTCACGACCGACAGCGTCGCTGCCCTGACCACCGAGCAGATCGCCTCGCTCAAGACGCTCTCCGTGGCGGCCCTGTCGACGGCGCAGATCGAGGCACTCACCACCGACCAGACCGAGGCGCTGACCTCCGTCCTCGTCGGCGTGCTGAGCTCGAGCCAGGTTTCGGCTCTTGCCTCGGAAGACCTCGAAACCTTCTCCACGGCTGACATCGCGGCAATCACCACCGCAGCCCTGGGCGGCCTCTCGACCGACAATCTCGCGGCTCTCTCCACAGAGCAGATCGCGGCGATGAAGACCAACCAGATCGCGGCCCTCAAGACCTTCCAGATCGCGGCTCTCTCCACCGATCAGGTTGCCGCTTTGACCACCGCACAGGCAGCGGTGATCAGCTCGACCCAGGTCGCGGCACTCACCACCGACAGTGTGGCGGCGCTGAGCACCGACCAGGTTTCGGTCCTCCAGACCAAGACTGTCGCCTCGCTGACGACCGTCCAGATCGACGCCCTGAGCTCCGAGCAGGCTGAAGCCTTTACCACCGGACAGGTCGCATCCCTGACCCAGGCCCAGGTTGGTGCGCTGACGTCGGAAGACCTCGAAACCTTCTCCACTGCCGACATCGCCGCGATCAACCTGACCGCGCTGATGGGTCTGTCCACGGATAACGTGGCAGCGCTCGGGACCGACCAGGTCGCGGCGCTCAAGACCACGCAGATCGGCGTCCTCAAGACGGCGCAGGTCGCCGCCCTGACGTCCGACCAGGCCGAGGCGCTCACCACGGCGCAGGTCGCCACCCTGAGCTCCACCCAGGCGGCGGCCATCAGCACCGACACGATTGTCGCGCTGACCACGGAACAGGTTGCAGTCCTCAAGACGGCAGCGGTTGCGGCCCTCACTACGGCGCAGATCGATGCGCTGAGCTCCGAGCAGGCCGAGGCACTCACCACCGCGCAGGTCGCGGCGCTGACATCGGCCCAGCTCTCGGCCTTCGCCTCCGAGGATCTTGGTGTCTTCTCGACCAACGACATCTCGATGATCACGGTCAACGCCCTGGCGGGCCTGACGACCGACAACCTGGCTTCGCTCTCCACCGAACAGGTTGCGGCTCTGAAGACCACCCAGATCACGGCCCTCAAGACCGCCCAGATCGCGGCTCTGACCACCGACCAGGTCGAAGCGCTCACCACAAGCCAGGTTGCGACGCTGGCCTCCAGCCAGCTCGCTGCCTTCACCACCGACAACGTGGCGGCCCTGACGACCGAGCAGGTCTCGGTGCTGAACTCCAAGGCCGTGGCCGCGCTGAACACGACCCAGATCGAGGCGATGAGCTCCGAGCAGGTCGAGGCGCTGACTGCCATCCTCGTCGGTGCCCTGAGCTCAGCGCAGATTTCGGCAATGGCCTCCGAGGACATCGTCACCTTCTCGACGGCTGACATCGCCGCAATCACGACCGCGGCCCTCGCCGGCCTCTCGACCGACAATCTGGCAGCGCTCGACACCGACCAGGTGGCGGCACTGAAGACCACCCAGGTTGCGGCATTGAAGACGACGCAGATCGCGGCTTTGACGACGGACCAGACGGAAGCCCTGACCACCGCACAGGTCGCCACACTGAGCACCCTGCAGGTCAAGGCGCTCAGCACCGACAATGTCGCGGCGCTCACCACCGATCAGGTCATGGCGCTGAAGACCGCCACAGTATCGGCACTGACCACCGACCAGATCGTGGCCATGAACTCCGAGCAGGCCGAGGCCTTCACCTCGGCGCAGGTGGCAGCCCTGACCCAGGCGCAGATCGCGGCCATGGCTTCGGACAACCTTGCCGCCTTCTCGACGGCGGACATGGCAGCCATCTCGCTGCTGACGCTGATGGGCATCACGACCGACAATGTCGCGATCCTCTCGACCGAACAGCTCGGTGCACTGAAGACGATCCAGGTGGCGGCACTCAAGACCACCCAGATCGCTGCGCTGACCACCGATCAGGTCGAGGGTCTCACGACGGCGCAGGTCGCCACCCTGAGCTCCAGCCAGGTCGCGGCACTGACCACCGACACGCTGGCGGCTCTCAGCACCGATCAGGTCGCAGTGCTCAAGACCGCGTCCCTGACGGCACTGACAACCGCCCAGATGACGGCTCTGACCTCCGACCAGGCCGAGGCACTCACCACGGCGCAGGCCGCGGTGCTCAGCGCAGCACAGCTCTCGGCGCTCGACACCGGGGACCTCGCGACCTTCTCCACTGCTGACATCGCGGCGATCAGCCTGACAGCCCTTGGTGGCCTGTCGACCGACAGCCTCATCTCGCTCAGCAGCGAGCAGGTTGCGGCCCTCAAGACCGGCCAGATCGGCGCGCTGAAGACCGCTCAGATCGCAGTCTTGACGTCCGACCAGGTCGAGGCCCTGACCACCACCCAGGTGGCGGTCATCAGCTCGACCCAGCTGGCGGCGCTCACCACCGACAACGTGGCGGCCCTCTCGACCGACCAGGTCGCCGCGATCAGCACGGCGGTGATCGGCTCCCTGAACTCCGCGCAGATCGAAGCCCTCTCGACCGAACAGGTCGAGGCGCTGACATCCGCGCAGGTCAAGGCGCTCGACGCGGCGGACATCGCGGCCCTGTCGACCGAGGATATGGTGACCTTCTCGACCGACGACATCGCGGCGATCAGCCTCGCCGCGCTGCCGGGCCTCGCCACCGAGGACATCGCCAACCTGACCAGCGATCAGCTCGTCGCCTTCACCTCGGCGCAGATACAGGCCCTCGACTCCTCGCAGGTCGACGCCATCATCGCCGCCTACCAGAACATCTGATAGGCAGTAGGCAAGCCCCGGCGGCAACCGCCGGGGACACGGAACCGGGCCGGCCATCTGGACAACCAGATGGCCGGCCTTTCTGTTTCCGGAAGTCCCGGTCTTCTCGGGGCATGGCGATGCCGATTGGCAGGCGCGGGAAGTTTCCGGCGGTCAGGCGCAACAAATTCGCACGCTGAACCGTATAGAATTGGAACTCGACATCGCGCGAGGGACGCGGGATCATTGTCCTGCGTTCGATATGCCATTGGGCTGATCGGGAAAGGAGACTGAAATGAGGAAGATATTCGCTGCCATGCTGGTCGGGCTCGTCGCCATCACGAGTCTCGGCCTGCCGTCGCTGGCCGCAGCAAGCGGACGCTACTATCCGGAAGAGGCGATCCTGGACTGGAGCGGTGAACGCTTCACCATCATCCGCATCGATTCGCTCGAGCCGACAAGCGACGAACGGCTTCGGCTGGAGGGCTGGATCGACGGCAACCCTGATGCCATCGATGCGCTCCAGAACACGATCGAGGAAAATGGCGAGTTCGCCGCCGAACTGCGGGCCCGCAGCGTCCAGCTCAACAACGTCGTCGCCATCCAGCAGGCGCTGAATGGCAACCTTATCATCTTCCTGCGCTGACACATGAAAAGACCGGCGGGCGAAAGCCCGCCGGCCGTCATTCTGCGCACATCGGTCAGCCCTATGCCGCGCTTTTGTCGCGCACCGGCAACCGCCAGTTCGGGCGGATAAAGTGGCAGGTATAGCCGTTCGGGATGCGCTCCAGGTAATCCTGGTGCTCGGGCTCGGCTTCCCAGAAGTCACCCACCGGCTCCACTTCCGTCACCACCTTGCCCGGCCAGAGGCCGGAGGCATCGACATCGGCGATCGTGTCGAGCGCAACGCGCTTCTGCTCTTCGTTCTCGAAATAGATCGCCGACCGGTAGGCCAGGCCGACATCGTTGCCCTGGCGGTTTTTCGTCGTCGGATCGTGAATCTGGAAGAAGAATTCCAGCAGGCGCCGATAGCTCAGTTTGGCGGGATCGAAGATGATCTCGATCGCCTCGGCATGGGTGCCGTGATTGCGATAGGTCGCGTTGGGCACGTCGCCGCCGGAATAGCCGACGCGGGTGTCGACCACGCCGTCCATCCGCCGGATCAGCTGCTCCATGCCCCAGAAACATCCGCCGGCCAGCACTGCGCGTTCAGTCGTCATGTCACATCCTCCACCTGGTCGAGATAACGTCCATAGCCTTCCGCCTCCATGTCGTCACGATGGACAAAGCGGAGCGAGGCCGAATTGATGCAGTAGCGCAGCCCGCCGCGGTCGCGGGGACCGTCCGGAAACACATGTCCAAGATGGCTGTCGCCATGCTTCGAACGGACCTCGGTCCGGACCATGCCATGCGTCACGTCCCGGAGTTCGGCGACATTGGCTGGCTCGATCGGCTTGACGAAGCTCGGCCAGCCGCAACCGGACTCGAACTTGTCGGAGGAGGCGAACAGCGGCTCCCCCGAAACGATATCGACATAGATCCCCGGATCCTTGTTATAGAGCAGTTCGCCGGTGCCGGGTCGCTCCGTGCCGCTCTGCTGGGTGACGCGGTATTGTTCTGGCGTCAGGCGCGAAATCGCCTCGGCGCTCTTCTGATAGCCTGGCAAGTGGTCCTCCAAACTCTTCTCTGTTATCGGATGAGCCCAATATAGTATCGCGACGTAGATATTGCACCGACAATCACGAAGGCTTGAGGGCAGGGACATGGCGATCAGGGCATTCAGCGAGATCCGGGCGCGCGCCGAGGCTCGCAAGGGCAGGGAGGCGATCGAGGCGCGGCTTGCGGAATATCTCGGCAAACCGGACGGGGCTGTCATCGGCGACGACCGGCTGCTGGCCAGTATGGCGAAATACATCTTCTCGTCCGGCATTTCCTGGACCGTCGTCGAAAAGAAATGGCCCGGGATCGAGGAGGCCTTCCTCGGCTTCGACCCAGGCCTTCTCAATATCCAGCCCGAAGAGTTCTGGCACGAGTTGCTGGGCGATGCGCGGATCATCCGCCACGGCGCCAAGGTCAATGCGATCAGGGAGAACGCGGCCTTCGTCAGCGGCCTCGCGCGCGAGCACGGCAGCGCGGTCCGTTTCCTGCTGGACTGGCCTTCGACGGATCTCGTCGGCCTCTACGACCTCCTCGCAAAACGTGGCGATCGGCTCGGCGGATCGACCGGCCAGTATGTGTTGCGCTCGATCGGCAAGGACAATTTCATCATCTCGCGCGATGTCGTCGCCTGCCTCAAGGAGGCCGGTGTCGCGATATCGCGGGACGGTTCCGGCAAGGCGGAGCGAAAGGCCATCCAGGCTGCCTTCAACCAGTGGGCGGAGGAGACAGGCCTTCCCATGTCGCACCTGTCCGTCATCGCGGCCCAGTCGATCGATGGCGAACAGGCGGAATGAGCCTGGCCTTCACGACTGGTTAAGCAACCGGAAGAGTTTCAATCGTTAAATTGCAATTCTGGATATAGATTTGCGGCAGGTTTTTTGGAGACATGCCGTGGCCGCGCGAAATCCGAGACTTGCCGTGCTGATCGATGGTGACAACGTCTCGGCCGACGCCGTCGACCGGCTGTTCGAGGCGCTCGCCGCGCTGGGCGACGCGACCGTGCGGACGGTCTACGGTTCGCAACTGTCGTCGAGGAAATGGACCGAAGCGGCGGACCGCCATGCCCTATCCCTCGGACGCCGGATCCCGCAGGCCACCGGCAGCAATGCCACCGACATCGAAATGGTCATCGGCGCCATGGACATCCTCGCCCAGGATATCGTCGACGGATTCTGCCTCGTCTCGTCCGACGCCGATTTCACGCCGCTTGCGATCCGGCTGCGGGAAGCGGGCAAGACGGTTTACGGCTGCGGGCCCAAGGCGCCGGAAAGACTGCGCAATGCCTGCCACGGCTTTATCGCGATGCAGGAGATCATGCCGCCAGCACCGCCCGCCAATGTGGTTGTGTTTCCACAGTTGCGACTGGAGCCGGTGATCCAGGCAATCCGACGGGCGATTGACAAGCATGCAGCGAAGAACGGATGGGCCAATTTGTCGGCCGTGGGCAACGAGCTCCCACAAGAACTGCCAGGCTTCAAACTCAAAGACTACCGCACCGCATCGCTCAAAAAACTTGCGCAAAAGGCTGGCTGTTTCGATATCAGGGAGGCCACGCAGGGACGCAAGACAACCTGTGTCCGAATCAAGTGACCGAACGGTTTACGCCATGACAAGGATCTCGAATCCGGCGACGGCCAGCACGCCCACCATCACCATCGCTATCACATAACCGGCGATCCGCGAGGACGGCACCGATCGCTCGCGCGCCATCTCGCCCCGAGGCTTCTTCTTCTGGACCCAGGGATCGAGTTCCATATGGCCGTACTGGCGTTTTCCGAATGTCTGCATGACCAGACAATGCGCTCTACGCGGCGCAATTCAATGCCTTGCGGGAGCCTTGGTTAATCGCCGCAAATTTACCAGGTTGTCGCCGCGAAAACGTGTCGTTTCGATGCAGGTTTGAGGCAGGCCCCGTCCCGTCAGGCCAGCACGAGCTTGATCGCCAGTCCGACGGCCGTGACGGCGAGCACGCCGCCCGCCCAGAGAGCCACGAACCAGATGAGTCGCCGTCCGGTCTCCCCCGCCATCAGTGATAGCCCTCTTCGGGATCGACCTTGCCGCGAAACACCCAGTAGGAATAGGCGGTATAGGCCAGGATCATCGGCACCAGCACCACCGCGCCGGCCAACAGGAACTTGAGGCTCGATTCGGGCGCCGCCGCATCCCAGATCGTCACGGACGCCGGGATCATGTAGGGATAGAAGCTGATGCCGATACCCGCGAAGCCGAGCACGAACAGGCCGAGCGCCGCCAGGAAGGGCCGGGCATCGCGCCCCTGCCGCAAGCCATAGAACAGGATCGCGAAGCAGCCGAGAACCAGTGCCGGTACCACCAGCGAGAAGATCGCCGTCGGCCAACCGAACCAGCGCTGCAGGTAGATCGGCTCGAGGAATGGCGTCCAGATGCTGAAGATCGCCATGCAGGCCAGCGTGCCGATGGCCGAGATCAGCGCCAGCCGGCGCGCCTTCTCGAGCAATTCGCCTGTCGTCTTCATCACCAGCCAGGTGGCGCCGAGCAGGGCATAGCCGATCACCAGCCCGATGCCGGTCGCCACCGAGAACGGGGTCAGCCAGTCCCACCAGCCGCCGGCATAGGCGCGGTTGACGACGGGTATGCCCTGGACCAGGGCGCCGAGCGCCACGCCCTGCGAGAAGGCGGCCACGACCGATCCCCAGGTGAAGGCGCGGTCCCACAGCCGCTCCCAGCGCTTGGTCCGCCAGCGGTATTCGAACGCCACGCCCCGGAAGATCAGCCCGAGCAGCATGGCGATGATCGGCGCATAGAGCGCCGGCAGGATCGTCGCATAGGCCAGCGGGAAGACGGCCATCAGCCCTCCGCCGCCCAGCACCAGCCAGGTCTCGTTTCCGTCCCAGACCGGTGCCACCGAGTTCATCATCACGTCGCGGTCGTGCTTCTTGGGAAAGAACGGAAACAGGATCGCCACGCCCAGGTCGAAGCCGTCGAGGATGACATAGGCGAGCACGGCGAAGGCGATCAGCGCAGCCCAGATGAAGGCGTAATCAATGACCATGGTTTGGCTCCTGCTGTGCGGGACCGGGATGGATGCCGGCGGACCGTGTCGGACCTTCGTTGAGATCGGGCAGCGGATCGCGCGGCAACCGCTTCATCAGCCGGAGAATGTAGAAGATGCCGGCGCCGAACACGAAGAAATAGACGACGATGAAGGCGATCAGGGAGGCGGCAACCGCGGGCGCGGCGATCGGCGATCGCGAATCTGCCGTCAGCAGCAGCCCGTAGACCGTATAGGGCTGCCGGCCGACTTCCGTCGTGATCCAGCCGGCAAGCACCGCCACGAATCCCGCGGGGCCCATCACCAGCGCCGAACGCAGGAAAAGTCGGTTTGAGTCGAATGTCCCGCGCCAGCGACAGTAGAGGCTGAACAGGCCAAGCCCGAGCATGGCGAAGCCCAGCGCGATCATCACCCTGAATGACCAGAAGACCACGATGACCGGCGGCTGCTTGTCATCAGGCACCGTGTCCAGCCCGTCGAGCGGCGCATTCAGGTCGTGCTTGAGGATGAGGCTGGAGAGCTTGGGAATGCCGATCGCATAGTCGAGCCGCTGTTCCTTGTCGTTCGGTATGCCGAACAGATAGAGCGGCGCGCCATTGGGATGGCTCTCGTAGTGCCCCTCCATCGCCATCACCTTGACCGGCTGGTGCTCCAGCGTGTTCAGCCCGTGCAGGTCGCCGGCGAAGATCTGGATCGGGGCGGTGCAGGCCACCATCCACATCGCCATCGACAGCATGCGGCGGGAGCGCACGGGGGCGGTCTTCTCCAGCAGGTGCCAGGCGCCGACCGCGCCGACCACCAGTGCCGTTGTCAGATAGGCCGCCAGCACCATGTGGACGAGGCGATAGGGGAAGGAGGGGTTGAAGATGATCGCCCACCAGTCGAGCGGAATGAACTGGCCCTCGGCGTTCATGCCATGGCCCTGCGGCGTCTGCATCCAGCTATTGACAGCGAGGATCCAGGTCGCCGAGATCAGCGTGCCGAGCGCCACCATCAGGGTGGCGAAATAGTGTAGCCCTGGGCCGACCCGCTTCTTGCCGAACAGCATCACGCCGAGGAAGCCGGCCTCGAGGAAGAAGGCGGTAAGCACCTCGTAGCCCATCAGCGGCCCGATCACCGGGCCGGCCTTGTCGGAGAACACGCTCCAGTTGGTGCCGAACTGGTAGCTCATCACGATGCCGGAGACGACGCCCATGCCGAACGCGATGGCAAAGATCGCCTTCCAGAAGTCGAAAAGCTCCTCGTAGACCTTGTCCTTGGTCCAGAGATAGAGACCCTCCAGCACGGCCAGGTAACTGGCCAGGCCGATGGAGAACGCCGGAAAGACGATGTGGAACGACACCGTGAACGCGAATTGCAGTCGCGCCAGCATCGCTGCATCGAGGGATTCCCACATCGGCGGTCTCCTTGTTGTGTTTCACGAAGATAGAACAATCGTCAGGAAGCGTGAACCCGTAACCTGACGGCTGTCAACGCGACATACTGGTGCTGCGCCCGTTTGGCGCACCTGATCCACCTCTACAGCAAGCCGTCACGCATGTGCTTCAGGCTTTCGGCCGCCTTGTCACGGATCCGGTCGCGCTTTTCAGCCGCCATCCGCTCCCAGTTCTTGTAGCTGTAGGCCAGCCGCGGATTGCCCCGGAGCCGGCCTTCGTTGCGCGCGAGGAAATCCCAGTAGAGTGCGTTGAAGGGGCAGGCGGCCTCGACGACCGTCTCCGCTGGGTCGTAGCGGCAGCCGTCGCAGAAATCGCTCATCCGGTCGATATATTTGCCGCTCGCCGCATAGGGCTTCGATGCCATTCGCCCGCCGTCGCCATAGAGCGCCATGCCGAGCGTGTTTGGCAGTTCCACCCATTCATAGGCGTCGCTATAGACGGCGAGATACCATTCGCAGACAGCGCGCGGTTCGAGCCCCGCGATGAGCGCGAAGTTGCCGGTCACCATCAGCCGCTGGATGTGATGCGAATAGGCATGGTCGCGCGTGTGCGCGATCGCCTCCGCCATGCAGGCCATCGAGGTTTCGCCGCTCCAGTAGAACCAGGGCAGGGGCTCCGAAGCCGCAAGCGCGTTGCGGTCGGCATAGTCCGGCATTTCCAGCCAGTAGATGCCGCGCACATATTCCCGCCAGCCCAGG
Source organism: Rhizobium sp. (assembly GCA_019739215.1). GTDB lineage: Bacteria > Pseudomonadota > Alphaproteobacteria > Rhizobiales > Rhizobiaceae > Rhizobium_E. The sequence goes on along the minus strand of JAHHDR010000042.1, from coordinate 91,160 downwards.
ATCTGCCGGATGAAGCCTTCCACGGCGTTGAGCGGCGCGCGCCCGTCGCGCCAGGCTTGCTCGGCAAGCTTGCACACTTCGAGCGGCAACAGCAGGCCGGCATTGAGGTAGGACGACAGAAGGGAATGAAAGAGATAGGGCTCGCCTGACAGCATTGCATCCTGCCAGTCGCCGAAGCGGCTCAGGACGTGGTCGACGAAGTGCCGAAGTTCGATCAGCGCCTGCTTGCGGGTCACGGCATAGTGGAAGGGGCGAAGCGTGCCGAAGTGTTCGGGGAATTGCCGGTCGACAAGGTCGAGCACCTCGTCGAGGATCACCGATCGGCGATGGCTCGGCCGCGCGGGTAGCGGTTCTCCCTTCTTCGGCGGCTTGCGGTTCTCCTTGTCGAAGTTCCACTGCCCACCGCTGGGCTTGCCGCCTGGTTCCATCAGGATATCGTAGCGGCGGCGCATTTCGCGATAGAAATACTCCATCCGCAGTTCCTTCCGATCCTGCGCCCAGGCCCGGAATTCGCCGATCGAACACAGGAACCGGTCGTCCTCGCGGATCTCCACGTCGATGCCGAACAAGCCTGACCACGTGCGCATCATCTCCAGCACGCGATATTCGCCCGGTTCGGTCGCCACCAGACGCGTCACGCCCAGTTCTCCAATCGCCCGGCCGACTTCCGCGGTCAGGTTGCCGAGATTGCCGGGATCGTCGAGCCGGACATAGCGCAGGCTGCATCCGCGTTCGGCCAGCCGTTCGCCGAAATGCCGCATCGCGGCGAAGAGGAAGGCGATCTTCTTCTTGTGGTGACGCACATAAGTGGCTTCCTCCATGACCTCGCAGATCATCACCAAGTCGGTCGCGGGATCGATGTCACGCAGCGCAGCGATCGAGCCGGAAATCTGGTCGCCGAGAATGAGCCGAAGTTTGGTCATGTCTCGGATACGCCGGGGCGCGCACGCGGGATTTGTCCGAAGAGACCCTCCAATAAAAAAAGGCCCGCCGTTCGGGCGGGCCTGTCGCATATCGTCTTCAAAGGCCGGCGATGCCGGTCAGCTCTTGGCTGCGTCCAGCGTGCGTTCGCACCAGCTGGAACCGCCGTCCGGATCGGGCCTGTCGACCATCGTCGTGATCGAGTTGATGCGGTAGTCCGTGCCCACGACCAGCTTGACCTGGCAGACCAGATAGGCGGTGCGGGCCTTGGCGACGACCTTGCGGTCCTTGCCCTCGCCGGAATACTGCGTCGGTATCCGCGCGGTCTTGTAGCCGCCGCGCCAGACATAGGTCGTCGCGGAACTGCCTTCCTCATCGGAGACCGGCGGGCCATAAGCCGCGAAGAACTTGCCAGCCTCCTTTCCAACCCATCGCGCCGAAAGCGGATCGTTGGAAATCGATACAGTGGAGCAGCCGGCCAGGGCGAGGCCCAGGGCGGAGAGAATGAGGCTACGGAACTTCATGCGAGGGGCTTTCCCGAAGTTGCCGGCGGCGCCGGCGAAGCAGATATCTGAATGCACCGGCATTAAACCGGCTGGGGCAAAAACGGAATCACTTTTTCGCCCCATTCACGCGAATCTTCGATGACTTTGGCGAAATTGTAACAGGTGACGCGCCTTCGGTTTGAAATACCCCCTGTACCGCCCGGTACGCACTGCCTGTTTCGCGAGGGTGGCAATTGTTAGAAAAAAAATCCAGGAGGGGTTTTCAAATTCCACGGCCGTATAACGGGTGGCAAAGCGCCCCTGGTCGCATGACCCGTTGCGCAGCAACCGCTGCGCGCTTTCCCGTGGTGGACGCCGGGCCGGATTTGAATTTTGACCCTTTGGAAAAAATTTCCCGCAAGTCATATTGCTTTTCAACGGCAAATGCGGTCCCATTCGCGCCAACCGTGCCAGAACGCCTCGGCGCGGATTCAACCCAGGGGGAAAATCATGAAAAAGATAGCGACACTCCTCGCTGCTACCGCCATTATGTCCACATTCGCTTTCGCGGCCTCGGCAAAGACACTTGTCTATTGCTCGGAAGGTTCGCCCGAAGGCTTCGACTCTGCACTCTATACTGCCGGCACCACGTTCGACGCGTCCTCGCGCACCGTCTATAACCGCCTCGTCGAGTTCAAGCATGGCGGCACCGAGATCGAGCCGGGCCTCGCCGAAAGCTGGGAAATCTCCGAGGATGGACTGACCTACACGTTCAAGCTGCGTCCGGGCGTCAAGTTCCAGACCACCGAATTCTTCACGCCGACCCGCGACTTCAACGCCGACGACGTGATCTTCTCCTTCGAGCGCCAGTACAAGGCAGACAATGCCTGGAACAAGTATGTCGAGGGTGCCGCCTGGGAATACTTTGCCGGGATGGGCTTCCCGGAACTGATCAAGACCATCGAGAAGGTCGATGACTTGACGGTCAAGTTCACGCTCAACAAGCCGGAAGCGCCGTTCCTCGCCAACATGGGCATGGACTTCGCCTCGATCCTGTCGAAGGAATATGCCGACAAGCTGCAGGCCGACGGAAAGATGGCGCAGATGAACCAGATGCCGCTCGGCACCGGTCCATTCGCCTTTGTCGCCTACCAGCAGGATGCGGTCATCCGCTACAAGGCGCATGCCGAATACTGGAACGGCAAGCAGAAGATCGACGACCTCGTCTTCGCCATCACCACGGATGCCGCTGTCCGCGCGCAGAAGTTGAAGGCTGGCGAATGCCACATCATGCCCTATCCGAACGCGGCTGACGTTGCCGACCTGCAGAAGGACGAGAACCTCACCGTTCTCGAACAGCCGGGCCTGAACATCGCCTATCTCGCCTACAACGCTCTTCAGCCGCCTTTCGACAAGGCTGAAGTGCGCAAGGCGCTCAACATGGCCATCAACAAGCAGGCCATCGTCGACGCCGTGTTCCAGGGCGCGGCCCAGATCGCCAAGAACCCGATCCCGCCGACGATCTGGTCCTATAACGACGCCATCGAAGACGACAAGTACGATCCGGAAGCCGCCAAGGCCGCTCTCGAGGCTGCGGGCGTTTCCGGCCTGAAGATGAAGGTCTGGGCGATGCCCGTCTCGCGTCCCTACATGCTGAACGCACGTCGCGCCGCCGAACTGATCCAGGCCGACTTTGCCAAGGCCGGTGTCGAAGTCGAGATCGTGTCCTATGAATGGGCCGAATATCTCGACAAGTCCAAGGCCAAGGACCGTGACGGTGCCGTGCTCCTGGGCTGGACCGGCGACAATGGCGATCCGGACAACTTCCTCGACACGCTGCTCGGCTGCAACGCGGTGGGCGGCAACAACCGCGCGCAGTGGTGCAACGAGGAATATGACGCGCTGGTGAAGAAGGCCAAGATCACGTCCGATGTCGCCGAGCGCACCAAGCTCTACGAAGAGGCGCAGGTCGTCTTCAAGCGCGAGGCGCCCTGGGCGACGCTCGATCACTCGGTCGCCTATGGCCCGATCAGCAAGAAGGTCACCGGCTATCACATGGATCCGCTCGGCATCCATCGCTTTGACGGCGTCGATATCGCAGAGTAACCTTTTCCGATAACATCATGGCGCCGGCCCCGGGCCGGCGCCATCCTGCGTCTTGCGGCTTCGCGAGGCGCCGGCTCCAACACGACTGGACAAGAGCCCATGCTGCGTTTTCTGGCTAGCAGACTGGCTATTCTCATCCCCACCTTCATCGGTGTGGCGCTGATTGCTTTCTCCTTCATCCGCATGCTTCCCGGCGACCCCGTCATGCTCATGTCGGGCGAACGGGTCATGGATCCCGAGCGCCACGCCCAGGTCATGCAGGACCTCGGGCTCGACCGGCCGTATTACGAGCAGTTCGCGGACTATCTGGGCGGGATCGTGACAGGCGATTTCGGCACCTCGATCGTCTCCAAGCGCCCTGTGCTCGACGACTTCTTCTCGCTGTTTCCGGCGACCCTCGAACTGTCCTTCTGCGCCATCATCCTGGCCGTCGGCCTCGGCGTGCCGGCGGGCGTGGTCGCGGCACTGAAGCGTGGAAGCTGGCTGGACCAGACATTGATGGGCAGCGCGCTCGTCGGCTATTCAATGCCGATCTTCTGGTGGGGCCTGCTGCTCATCCTGTTCTTTTCCGGCTATCTCGGCTGGACGCCGGTCTCGGGCCGCATCTCGCTGATGTATTACTTCCCCGACGTGACCGGCTTCATGCTGATCGACAGCCTCCTGTCGGGGCAGGCGGGTGCCTTCAAGTCCGCGCTCAGCCACCTCGTCCTGCCCTCGATCGTGCTGGCAACGATCCCGCTGGCGGTCATCGCCCGCCAGACGCGCTCGGCCATGCTCGAGGTGCTGGGCGAGGATTACGTCCGCACCGCCCGCGCCAAGGGCCTGCCCCCCTTCCGCGTCGTCGGCATCCATGCGCTGCGCAATGCCATGATCCCGGTCGTCACCACCATCGGCCTGCAGGTCGGCGTGCTGCTCGCCGGCGCCATCCTGACGGAATCGATCTTCTCCTGGCCGGGCATCGGCAAGTGGATGATCGATGCGGTGTCCAAGCGTGACTACGTCGTGGTGCAGGGCGGCCTGCTGCTGATCGCTGCCGTGATCATGATCGTGAACCTGATCGTGGACCTGCTCTACGGGTTCCTCAACCCCCGCATCGCGCGATAGGAGGCGTCCATGGCTGTCATCGAAGTCAAGGCGAAGCCGACATCCGCTCTCGCCGAGTTCTGGTACTATTTCTCGCACAACAAGGGCGCGGTCGTCGGGCTCGTCTTCTTCGTCGCCCTGGTGATCGTGGCGATTGCCGCACCTCTCGTGGCACCGTGGCTGCCCAACGAGCAGAACCGCTCCGTGCTGCTCCTGCCGCCGTTCTGGCAGGAGGGTGGCTCCACACAGTATCTTCTCGGCACCGACGCCGTCGGCCGTGACATCCTCTCGCGCCTGATCTACGGCGCGCGGTTTTCGCTGTTCATCGGCCTGGTCGTGGTCAGCGTCTCGGTGATTTCGGGCGTCCTGATCGGCCTGGTCGCAGGCTATTTCAGCGGATGGATCGACACCGTCATCATGCGGATCATGGACATCATCCTCGCTTTCCCCTCGCTCCTGCTGGCGCTGGTGCTGGTGGCGGTCCTCGGGCCCGGCCTGGTCAATGCCATGATCGCGATCGCACTGGTCAACCAGCCGCATTTCGTGCGCCTGACCCGTGCAGCCGTCATGAACGAGCGCGGCAAGGACTATGTCGTGGGATCCCGCGTCGCCGGCGCCGGCACGCTCAGGCTGATGTTCCTCACCATCCTGCCCAACTGTCTGGCGCCGCTGATCGTCCAGGCCACGCTCGCCTTCTCGGCGGCGATCCTTGATGCTGCCGCGCTCGGCTTCCTCGGAATGGGTGCCCAGCCGCCGACGCCGGAATGGGGCACGATGCTGGCCGAAAGCCGCGAATTCATCCAGCGCGCCTGGTGGGTCGTGACCTTTCCGGGCCTGGCGATCCTGATCACGGTGCTGGCCATCAACCTGATGGGCGACGGCCTGCGCGACGCGCTCGACCCCAAGCTCAAGAGGTCGTGACCATGGCCCTTCTCGAAGTCAAGAATCTCACCGTCGAATTCCAGACCGCGGCCGGACCGTTCCGGGCGGTGGATGGCGTCTCGCTCCATCTCGACAAGGGCGAGGTCCTCGCCATCGTCGGCGAGTCCGGGTCCGGCAAGTCGGTGTCGATGCTGGCGGCGATGGGCCTGCTGCCCTGGACGGCGAACGTCAGCGCCGACGTTCTGAAGTTCGACGGCCGCGACATGCTTTCCATGTCCGACGCCGATCGCCGCAAGATCATCGGCAAGGACATATCGATGATCTTCCAGGAGCCGGTCGCGAGCCTCAACCCCTGCTTCACCGTCGGCTACCAGATCGAAGAGGTGCTGAAGCAGCATACCGATCTCGGCAAGCAGGCGCGGCGCGATCGCGCGGTGGAACTGTTTAACGCGGTCGGCATCCCCAATGCCGCCGAGCGGATGGGGTCCTTCCCGCACCAGATGTCCGGCGGCCAGTGTCAGCGCGTGATGATCGCCACGGCGCTCGCCTGCAACCCGAAGCTCCTGATCGCCGACGAACCGACCACCGCGCTCGACGTCACGATCCAGAAGCAGATCCTCGACCTCTTGATGGCGCTGCAGGCCGAGCACGGCATGGGCCTGATCATGATCACCCACAACATGGGCGTCGTCGCCGAAACCGCCGATCGCGTCGTGGTGCAGTACAAGGGCCGCAAGATCGAGGAGGCAGACGTGGTCGATCTCTTCGAAAACCCGAAGAGCCCCTACACGCGCGCGCTGCTCTCGGCGCTTCCAGAGAATGCCGCCGGCGGCCGCCTGCCGACCATCACGGAACTGCTCAGCGACAGCGAGATTTTCGAGGGAGCCGTAAGATGACCGCCTCTGGGACCCCCGTTGTCGAAGGACGCGACATCAAGCGCGACTATTACATTGCCGGCGGCCTGTTCAAGAAGGGCCGCACGGTGCATGCCGTCAAGGGTGTCAATTTCGCTGTCGAGGAAGGCAAGACGCTGGCGATCGTCGGCGAGAGCGGTTGCGGCAAGTCCACGCTTGCCCGCATCATCACCATGATCGATCCTGCCACATCCGGCGACCTGCTGATCGATGGCCACAAGGTCGATATCGCCACCGAGCGGCTGACCTCGGACATGCGGGCCAAGGTGCAGATCGTCTTCCAGAACCCTTATGGCTCGCTCAATCCACGCAAGAAGATCGGCGACATTCTCACCGAGCCGCTAATTATCAACGGCAAGCTCGGCGCCGACGCGCGGCGCGACCTCGCCATGATCATGCTCAAGAAGGTCGGTCTGGAAGAGAAGCATTACAACCGCTATCCGCACATGTTCTCGGGCGGCCAGCGTCAGCGCGTCGCGATCGCCCGCGCACTGATGCTCCGGCCGCGGTTGCTGGTGCTTGACGAACCGGTGTCCGCGCTCGATCTCTCCGTGCAGGCCCAGGTTCTCAACCTGCTGCAGGACCTGCAGGACGAGTTCCGGCTGACCTATGTCTTCATCAGCCATGACCTCTCGGTCGTGCGCCATATCGCCGATGACGTCATGGTCATGTATTTCGGCGAGGCGGTGGAGCAGGGGCCGCGCGATGCGGTTTTCAACGATCCGCAGCACAACTACACCCGGACCCTGTTTGCCGCGACGCCGAAGGTCGATGTCGAGGCGATCAAGGCCCGCGTCGCTTCCAGGCGCAAGGCTGCCTGACAAGGCGCAACAGGCGGGCGCGGCAAATTGGTCGCTTTTAATATGAGCCGAAAACTCATATAGAACGGCCTGCCGCCGCGTCTTCGTCGGGAACGTTCGCATGACAGGGATTTATCGAGCTTTGCTGCTGGCAGGTGTGGCCGCGGGCATGCTCGCGGCGGCGCGTGTGACCGTCGGCCTTGCCGACACCAATCCTTATGCGACGCCGGCGAAGCTGGGCGAGGCTCTCTTCCACGATCCCAACCTGTCGAAGAACCGAACGCAGTCCTGTGCGACCTGCCACATGCCGGCGCGGGCCTTCTCCGATCGCAACGACACCCACAGCGGCAATGCGGTCTCGCTCGGCGACGACGGCAGGAGCTTTGGCGATCGCAACGCCCCGAGCGCCACCTATGCGGCGCTGACGCCGCCGTTCCACCGCGATGGCGACGGCGCCTGGGTCGGCGGGCAGTTCTGGGACGGACGGGCCAGCACGCTCGAGGACCAGGCCGGCGGCCCGCCGCTCAACCCCGTCGAAATGGGCATGGCCGACGAGAAGGCCGTTGCCGCCCGCATCGCCGAGCGCGCGGACTATATCAAAGCCTTCAAGGCCTTCTATGGCAGGGACGTAATGGCCGATCCGGCCAAGACATTCGCCGCCGCGACCTCGGCCATCGCAAGCTTCGAGCGCACGCCCGCCTTCTCGCCCTTCGATTCCAGGTATGATCGATACCTGCGCGGCGAGGTGAAATTCACCGACCAGGAAGAACTCGGCCGCACGCTGTTCTTCTCCAAGCAGTTCACCAACTGCAGTCTCTGCCACGACGTGAAGGCCCGCGACGGCCGCATCGAGGGCGCGACGTTCACGTCCTACAAATATTTCAACATCGGCGTGCCCCGGAACCCCGACGCCCGCAAGCTCAACGGCGCCAAGCCCGACGACCTCGACCTCGGCCTCGCCGCCAACCCGCATGTGGGCGGGGATCCCAGGGAGCGCGGCAAGTTCAAGACCCCGAGCCTGCGCAACGTCGCGGTGTCGGCGCCTTACATGCACAACGGCGTCTTCAACGATCTGAAGACCGTCATCCTGTTCTACAACAAGTACAATTCGAAGAAGAAAAGCCGCCAGATCAATCCCGAGACCGGCCAGCGCTGGGCCGCGCCCGAGGTCGCCGACAACATCGACCTGGAGAAACTCGAAACCGGCCCCGGCCTAGACGACCAGCGCATCGACGCGCTGGTGGCTTTCCTCAGGACGCTGACCGACAGGCGTTTTGAGCCACTGCTCGAGAAATAGAGCTTATTCTGCCGAATGGCCGGGTGTAGTGTTCGGAATGCTGGACAGCACCGCCAGCGTCCGATACCTCTAGCGAAAATCATCATACAATTGGTGGATTACAAGGGAGGCCCTCATGTCGCTGTCCGATCTCGTCATCCCCGACCTCAAGGGCAAGGCGGTGCTCATCACCGGTGCCTCTACCGGCATCGGTGCTGCGCTGGCGCGGGCCTTCGCCAGGCAGGGCGCCATGGTCGGCCTGCATTACAATTCGAGCACCGAAGCCGCCCATGCCGTGGCGAGCGAGATCGAGGCCGATGGCGGCAGCGTTTTCACCGTCAAGGGCGATGCGACGAAATCCGACGAGATGCGCCGCGTCGTCGACGAGACGGCCCGCACCTACGGCCGGCTCGACGGCCTGATCAACAATGCCGGCGGCATGGTCGCCCGCGTGCTCTACGAAAACATGACCGACGAACACTATGACGCCGTGATGGATCTCAATGCCCGCTCGGTCTTCTCGACTACGCATGCGGCGCTGCCCTATCTCAAGAAACAGGGCGGCTTCATCATCCACACCAGCTCGGTCGCGGCCCGCACCGGCGGTACGGCGGGCTCGGGTCCCTATGGGTCTTCCAAAGCCTTCGTCGAGGCGGTCGGCAAGGGCATGGCCCTGGAATTCGGCAAATACGGCATCCGCGTCAATTCGGTCGCGCCGGGTTACATCGCCACGCCGTTCCAGGATCGCTACGCGCTGCCGGGTCAGGCCGATACGGTCGCCAAGGCCGTGCCGCTCGGCCGGGTCGGCACGGCCGAGGATTGCGTCGGCACCTACCTGTTTCTCGCCTCCGACATGCTGTCGGGATACATCACCGGCCAGATGATCGACGTCAATGGCGGCCAGTTGATGCCATAGCGGGTGCGGTGCGCCGCTCCAGCAGGACCAGCCAGGCGCAGCCGACCAGCACCATGGCGACGCCCAGCCAGGCGCTGTGCGAATAACCGAGCCAGGCCGCACCGATGGCGAAGCCGGCCGCGCTCATGGCGTTGGAAAGGAAGACCGAGATCTGGTTGAGGCTGGTGCCGAGACCGGGCCTCTCGCCGAGCAGGTCCTGGTAGTAGGTCAGCGGCAGCGACAGGATCGCCGAGACGCCGAAGGCATTGGGGATCAGCAGCGCATAGACATGCCAGACCTCGGTCGAAAGCCCGAGCAGCACCATGAAGGCGGCATAGATCAAAGCCCCGATCACCATGGCCTGCACGACCGTAAGGTGACGGAGAAGCGCGCCCCAGATCAGCATCGACGGAATTTCCAGCGCCGCGCAGGCACCGGCAATCAGGCCGACATCGCGCACCGTGCCGCCCGCGGCACCGACGAGGATCAGCGGCTGCACCACCGCGATCAGCCGCGACGAGGCAAATCACCAGCGAAAGCGAGCACACGCGCGCCAGGATGCGGGGCTGCATCGCCATGCCGAGCGATTCGAAGAACTGAACCTTCGGCGCCGCCGGATCGCGCCTCGTGGCCGGCAGGAAAAAGGCCACGAGGCCGAGCGCGATCAGGCACACGACGGCGGAAAAGCCCCAAGCCGGCAGCATGCTCGGCGAGTTCACCAGCCAGAGCGCCATGATGCCGGGAATGATAGCCCAGGATCCGGAAAAGGCGGCGCGCACCACCTGATTCACCTGCGTCGCCTCATGCCCGCCGAGAGCCTGGGTCTGGTTGCGGATGAAGGCGAAGATCAGCGAGAAACTGGCATTGGAGATCGGCACCAGCAGCACCGCGCAAAACACGAAGACGGCAAGATGCGGCAGGAGATAGATCGCTCCGAAACCGACCATTCCGACGAAGAGGACCGCTATCAGCATCGGCTTGCGGTTGCTGACCATGTCGGAAAAGATCGCCAGCGCCACGCCATAGATCAGGTTGGCCAGCCCGATGGCGACCAGCAGCAGCGACAGCGAATTGTCGCTCATGCCGAACTCATGGATGCCGACAACAGGCAGGAACGGCAGCGTCGCCCCAAAGGTCAGGCCGGACGCCAGAAGCGTGATGGTCGCCACGCGCATCGCTGGCGTGCGCCATATGATCCAGAAAGCTGCAAGCATGACGAGACTCTGGGGAAGGGCGGTTTGGCGCCGATCTTTCCCGGCGACGGCAGCACAATCAAATGAAATGATATGATGATTGTCATAATCGGCGGGAATGGTCCGGGGCTTGATGCGGAACTTCAAGTTCTTGCCGCCCGCGCTTGACTCCATACCGACTGGTTGGTATCAATTCCTCATGACTCCAGCACAACATGAATCCCGAACCAGACTTCTCGACGCCGCGCTGAACGTGTTCCGCGCCAAGGGCTACACCGCCACCCGCGTCGAGGATATCTGCGCGGCCGCGGGCCTGACAAAGGGCAGCTTCTTCCATCATTTCAAAAGCAAGGACGACCTCGCCATCGCGGCGGCCGGCCGCTGGACCGAGGTGACGGGCGCGCTGTTCCGTGAGGCCGACTATCACAAGCCTGCCGATCCCGTCGATCGCGTGCTGGGCTATATCGAGTTCCGCAAACAGCTCTTGCGCGGCTCCCTTGCCGAATATACCTGCCTTCTCGGCACGCTGATCCAGGAAGTCTACGACACCAATCCGCCGATCCGCATCGCCTGCGAGGCGAGCATTTCCTCCCATGTCGCGACACTGACCGGCGATATCGAGGCGGCGAGGGCGGCGCATGCCCCCGGCGCCATCTGGACAGCCGAGAGCCTGGCGCTCCATATGCAGGCGGTGATCCAGGGCTCCTTCATCATTGCCAAGGCGCATTACGGCGCAGGTCCCGCGACTGAGAGCATCGATCACCTGAAGCGCTATGTCGCGGGGCTGTTCGGCCGAACCATCCAGTAGGTCCATTTGAGGGAGGAACGCATGCTGTCACCCGAAATTGTCAGTCGCTCCGAATGGCTCGCCGCTCACCGGGCGCTGATGGCCAAGGAAAAGGCCATGACCCGCGCCGAGGACGCGCTCGCCGCCGAGCGCCGCCGCCAGCCATGGGAGCTGGTCGAGAAAGTCTACGAATTCGATGGCCCCCACGGACGGCTCACGCTGGATGACCTTTTCGAGGGCCGCCGCCAGCTTATCCTCTACCACCATATGCTCAAGCCGGATGACCCGGCGCCCTGCGCAGGCTGCAGCCTGTTCACCGACAATATCGGCAATGTCGTCCATCTCAACCAGCGCGACACGACCTATGCCATCATCGGCCGGGCGCCGGTCGACCAGATCGAGGCCCTGAAGAAGCGGCTCTGCTGGACCTTGCCCTTCTACTCGACCTCGGGCGACCTCAATCGCGACTTTTACAACAACGGCGATTTCGGCCTCAACGTCTTCTTCCGGCAGGACGGCAAGGTTTATCGCACCTACTATTCCACCGATCGCGGCCTCGAACGGTTAGGAACGGTCTGGAGCCTGCTCGACATCACCCCGCTCGGTCGCCAGGAAAAATGGGAGGATTCGCCGGAAGGCGTCGAACAGACCGACCCCTATCGCTGGTGGCGTCTCAACGATGAGTATGAAGCGCCGAGGGCAGCGCATGCCTGCTGTGGCGACTGATGCAGGATCGCTTGTCGGCCCCCGATTGCCTCAGTCCGCGGCGCCGAACTTTCGCAGCAAGCCCGCAGCGGCGGAAAACAGCACGACGATCGCCCCGAAGCCGAGCGTTGTCGCTGTAAGCCCGAACGCCCCGACGGCCACGCCGGCCAGGATCGTCGGCACGCCGAACGCGAGGTAGCTCAGCGTGAATAGTGCAGCAAACAGTTCTCCGCGTTCGCCCGGCCGCACGACCGGCACCACCGAACGCAGCACTCCATAGAAGCAGGTGCCGAATCCGGTCCCCGCGATCGTCAGTGCCACGAGGTAGGCGGGCAGCGAAGCCCAGGCGGTCGCCAGCAGCGTCAGCGTCGTACCAATGGCGAGCGCCGACGTGCCGTAGAGCGTGACCTGCCGGGAAGAATAGCCGCGCGCGAGATAGCAGGCCGTGGCACCGGCGCCGGACAGCAATGCGATGACCAGCGCCTGGATCACATGATCCTCCGCGCCGAACACATGCCGCACGATCGGGGCGCCGAGCGACAGGTAGAGGCCGCCGGTGGCCCAGCCGGCAATCACCGCAGGGGCGCCGCGCCAGAAGGCTGGTCGCGCCGCAGCCGGAATGCCGATTCGTGGCTTCAGCGACGCCCAAAGACCGTGATGGCGCGGTGCCGTCTCCGGTATCAGCCATATGAGGACGGCGAGCAGCCCATAGGCGCCGGTCAATGCACCGAAGACGTCGGCTTCGGCGGTCGATGTCAGGTCCATCATGACGCCCGCAATCAGTGCGCCAATCGCCAGGCCGCCGAGCGGAATGACCGCGTTCCACACCGCCGCCGAGCCCGGCCGGCTCTTCGGCTCCAGATCGACCACGGCGGCCGAGAGCGATGAGAGCAGCAGTCCCGCCGTGATGCCCTGCAGAATGCGGGCCAGCATCAGCCCTGATACCGTCGTTGCCTGCCAGAACAGCACCAGGCTGATTGCGAGCAGCGCGAACCCCGCCGATATGACCGGCCGGCGTCCCACATGGTCTGAAAGCGACCCGGTGATCAGCAGGGCCGCCAGCAGCGCCACTGCATAGACCGCGAAGATCGCGGTCAGCGTGGCGGCGGAAAAGCCGATTTCCTGCTGCAGTGCCGGATAGAAGGGCGATGGCGCGCTGGCGCCGGCCATCATGACCGCCAGACCCGCCAGCGTGATGCGGAAGCCGGCAAGGCTGCGGGCGGGCGTTGATGTCGTGGCAAGAGTCAAGGGACGATCCGATCGTTCGAACAATTTCGAACCTTTCCCTACTACCCTTCGCATCGAGGTTCAACTATGTTCGAACCATGAAAAACGAAATTACCGAACTGCCGCATCCGGCGCGCGAGGACATCCGGCTGACCGATGTCCTGTTTGCATTGAGCGATGCCGACAGGCTCGATGTCGTGCGCCAGCTCTCGGGTGGACCGCTCGAAATGGCGCATTGCCATCTCTCGGACCCCAATGTGCCGAAGTCGACCAAGTCGCATCTGATGAAGGTGCTGCGCGAGGCCGGCGTGATCCGCAACGAACCGCTCGGCCGTGGCCGCCGCCTCAGCCTGCGGCGCGACGATCTCGAGGCGCGCTTCCCGGGGCTGATCGGCTCGGTCCTCGATGCCGCCGTCGGCGAGGCCCCCGCTGAGGGTTAGCTGCCGATCCTGCCGAAAGCCGGGATCTTGATCGCCGGCCGCCGGAAATCCACGCCTGCCACCAGACCGAACAGATGCATTTCGAAGCCGCTCTTCATGCCGGCCGATATGCCGAACAGGCCGTAGAGCGTCAGGTTCAGGTCTCCTGCCGGATCGAAATGATAGAAGCCGCCATCGGAAAGATAGTCGCGGCCCACCGCATTGGGCGGCAGCACCGCGTCGATCTCCGGCACCGTCCTCAGGATATGGGCGACGAAGCTGTTGGAATTTGGCCCCGGCCACATCCGGTAGGCGCCGCGCTGGTTGTGCGGATAGGCCTCGATCGCCGCCTCGATCTTCGGAATCAGGCGCTCGGCCTCCGTGCCGCTCGCTTCCCACACCGTCTGCGGGGCGTTGGAATACCAGTAGCCGTCCGGCTCGTAGCCGTTCCGGCGGACCGGCTGGCCCCAGCCGACGACGTCGTACCGGTCGAAGCGCGCGCCGTCTTTCGGCTTGAGGACGATCCAGCTATGGACGGCAAACGCGCCCTTCATGCCGCCGGTCTTGGCCGCGAAAATGGTCACCCTGGCCTCGCGGCTTTTGGCCGGGTCGGGCAGCAGTTCGCTCGATGCCCATTTCGCTTCGCGCCAGTTGGCCGGGCGCTCGCGCGCAGCCCAGATGCCGGCCGCCGCCAGTCCCGGCACGAGATAGACACAGAAAACAAAGGCCAATATGGTCCGGAGCGCCCGCATGCGTGATGATTCCGTCTACCCTGATGGAGGCAATGTCCGCAGGAATTTTGGTGGATTGAAGGTCGAATCATGACGAATCCTGTTCTTGTCGAAGTGACCCGCGGAAACCAGGTCGAGAGCCGGCATCGCGGTTCGGTCGTGGTCGTCGATGGCGACGGCGCCACGGTTTTTGCGCTCGGCGATGTCGAGGCCAGCACTTTTCCCCGCTCGGCCTGCAAGGCGATGCAGGCGCTGCCGCTTGTCGAAAGCGGTGCGGCCGACGCCTATGGTTTCGGCGATCGCGAGATCGCGCTGGCCTGCGCCTCGCATTCGGGCGAACCCGAGCATGTGGCGCTCGCGGAGCGCATGCTGAACGCGGCCGGGCAGGGCGAGCTGGTGCTGGAATGCGGCGCGCACTGGTCCTTCCAGCAGGGCGTGCTTCTCGATCAGGCGCGCAGCCTCGACAGGCCCAGCCAGTTGCACAACAACTGCTCCGGCAAGCATGCCGGCTTCATCTGTGCCTGCTGCCATTCCGGCCACGATGTCAGCGGCTATGTCGGCTACGACCACCCGATCCAGGCCGAGATCCGCGACGTGATGGCGGACCTGACCGGAACAGTCCCCTCGCGCGACACTGCCGGGGTCGATGGCTGTTCGATCCCCACCTATTCCATGCCCTTACGCGCGCTCGCCCATGGTTTCGCCAGGATGGCCTCCGGCGCCGGTCTCGGCGCGGGCCGCGCGCGGGCATCGAAGCGCATCATGGATTCCTGCATGGCCGAGCCCTTTTACGTCGCGGGTACCGGCCGCGCCTGCACGCGGCTGATGCAGGTCGCGCCCGGCCGTGTTTTCGTCAAGACCGGTGCCGAAGGAGTCTTCTGCGCGGCCATCCCGGAGCGCGGCCTCGGCATTGCCGTCAAGTGCGACGACGGCACCGCCCGGGCCGCCGACAGCATCGTGGCTGCCGTGCTCGCCCGGTTCTTCGAAGGTGAGGTGAAGGCTGGAATGCAGGCCATTGCCGACCACACTATGCGCAACTGGAACGGCATCGAGGTGGGCGCGGTTCGCGTGTCGGAATATGTCGCGGCCTGAATCTGCCCCGCAGCGATACAAGCTGCGGTTACCAGAACCTTAAGTCAAATCCCCGGAAACCAGTTCGTGAGGTCTTTCCCACGAAACGGAACGCTCTGCTAATATTCCTGCAGCCTTGTGAATGAACTGCTTCGGCGGGAAGGGGTTGTTCATGTTTGCCGGACGTTACTTGTGGTGGAATATGATCGCCGCGATGGCTTACGTCTTCTTCGCGATCTATTTCTATTATGTCTCATGGCTCGCGATCCGGGTGTCGGGATGCGCGTCCGTTGCCGGTACTTGCGGGCTCCTGGAAACACAGCTCAACGCCATCATCCGCCCCTATGGCATGGTCGCCTGCGGTATCGCGGTTGTTGCCGCCGGGATCATGCGTATCCGCTTTCTCCGCATGAGTCCCCTCTGGGGTCTGGCGCTGTTTGTCTGGTTCGGCGCGTCGGCGGACTTCTTCTTCAATTTCGGCAATCTCTGGTTCGCGCGCGTGCCGATGGAGGAAATACTCCGCCTCATGCCGATCGAGGCATCCTTCCTCGCAGCCCTTGTCATCTTCATGTGCTTTCCGGTGGAACTCTACAAGAAGTCTCCCGAGGGCGGCCTGAGGGTGATGTATTTCGTCGCCGGCTTCACCGCCTCCTATTCCTTCACCTTCACCATCGCCAACTCGCCCAAGCTGCTCTCCTATGTCCGGCTGGTAACGGGGTCCGACGAGGTCGTGGCCCAGGTTGCCGCGGTGCAGGAGCAGGCAAGACTCTACCTCGCGCTCGGACAGCCGGGGCTGCTGCCGATGGTGGTGGTTCTCGCGGTGTTCATCGCCTCGCTCTCCTACCTGCTATGGGTGCGCAAGCAACCCGGCGGCACACCGGTTGCGATGGCGACCTGAGGGCGCCGCCGCCGGTGCCCCAGCCTGGCAGGCGCCGTCACCGATGGCAGGCGTTCGTTAACCTCTCGCTCGTAGCCTCCGTCAGTCACAGCGAATCGCATGCAGGAGCTCTGGAGTATCCAATGTCTGGTCAGGTCATCGCGTTCCCCGCCGCACAGCGCCGTGCGCAGATTCTGCAAGCTGTCGAAATGTTGAACGACACGCATGGCGAAGCCGCCAACCAGGCCTGGCGATCGATGATGCGGTCAATGGCCGAGCAACTCACCGCCCAGGGCATCCCGCAGGACGAGATGCGCCGCCAGGTTCTCGAATTCCAGGCGGCGGTGCAGTTCGAACTCTGCGCTCAGTCGGCCCAGCAGACCCAGGCCTGAGGCCGTCCGTCAGCCCTCCCGGAAGATCTTCCACCGTACGGGCCGAAAGGTGACGACGCTGCCGCGCTCCGCCGCCGCATCGAGCGGCACCTGGATCTCGACCGGGTTCGGCTGCTGCGCGGTTCCGACGTCCACCTCGATGATGCGCGTGCCGGCCAGCCGCCGATGCGCGGTGACGCGGCCCGAAAGTCCGTCGCCTTCGGAAACCAGTTCCACTTCGCCCGGCCGGAAGAAAAGCTGACCTTGCCCTTCGTGTGGGTCACGGATGCCGATGGGCGCGCCGAGATGGCTGACCGCACCGCCTGATACCGTCACCGGCAGGCTGACGCTGTCGCCGATGAAGGAGAAAACGAAGGGCGAGTTAGGGCGGTCATAGACATCGTCCGACGATCCGACCTGTTCGATCCTGCCCTGGCTCATGACGACGACGCGGTCGGCGAGTTCGAGCGCCTCTTCCTGGTCATGGGTGACGAAGATCGTCGTGTGGCCAGTGCGGTCGTGGAATTCGCGCAGCCACTTTCTGAGTTCCTTGCGGACTTTTGCATCGAGCGCGCCGAAGGGTTCGTCCAGCAGAAGCACGCGCGGCTCGATCGCCATGGCGCGGGCGAGCGCGACGCGCTGGCGCTGGCCACCCGAGAGCTGGTTGGGATAGCGCTTCTCGAGGCCCGTCAGCTGCACCATGTCCAGCAGTTCCAGCGCACGCCGGCGGATCTCCTCCTTCGGTGGGCGGATATGGCGGGGCCGCACCGTCAGGCCGAAGGCGATATTGTCAAGGATCGTCATGTGACGGAACAGCGCGTAGTGCTGGAACACGAAGCCGACATTGCGCTCCTGCACCGGCTTCCAGGAGGCATCCTCCTGGCCGAAGAAGATGCGGCCTGTCGTGGGGCGTTCCAGGCCCGCGACGAGGCGCAGCAGTGTCGTCTTGCCGGAGCCCGAGGGGCCGAGCAGCGCGATGAGTTCGCCCGGGCGTATCCCGAGTGAGACTTCATGCAGGGCAGGGTAGCGGTCGAATTCCTTGCGGATCTTTTCGATACGGATTTCCATGGAGAGTGGTCCTTAATGCTTGCTGGATCCGCCGGCGAGACCATGGGCAAACCAGATCTCCAGCACGGTGCGGACGACGAGAGTGACGAGGGCGAGAAGGGCGAGCAGCGAGGCCACGGCGAAGGCGGCCGCGAGATTGTACTCATTATAGAGGATCTCGACATGCAGCGGCATCGTGGTGGTCAGGCCGCGGATATGACCCGAGACCACGGAGACCGCGCCGAACTCCCCCATGGCGCGCGCGTTGCACAGCAGCACGCCATAGAGCAGGCCCCATTTGATATTGGGTAGCGTCACCCGCCAGAAAGTCTGCCAGCCATTGGCGCCGAGCGTGATCGCCGCCTCCTCCTCGGCCGTGCCCTGTTCCTGCATCAGCGGGATCAACTCGCGGGCAACGAAGGGGAAGGTCACGAAGACCGTTGCGAGCACGATGCCGGGCACCGCGAACAGGATCTCGACACCATGGCTCTTCAGCCACGGCCCGAGCGCCGATTGCGCCCCGAACAGCAGCACGTAGACCAGGCCGGAAATGACCGGCGAGACCGAGAAGGGCAGGTCGATCAGCGTGATCAGGAAGGCCTTGCCCTTGAACTCGAACTTGGCGATGGCCCAGGAGGCGGCGACGCCGAAGACGAGATTGAGCGGCACGGCGATGGCCGCGACCAGCAGCGTCAGCCGGATCGCGGCGAGCGCGTCCTTTTCCTTGAGCGCCTCGACATAGGCCTCGACGCCGTTGCGGAACGCCTCGACCAGCACCGAGACCAGCGGCAGCACGATGATCAGCGTGAGATAGATGCCGGCCATCGCCACCAGCAGCACCTTGGCGCCGAGCGGCTCGGTCACCGGCGACCGCCAGCGACGGGCGCGGGAATCTCCGGGAGGGTCAACCGACATTGGCATATCTCCGCGTCCAGGCCTGGATCAGGTTGATGACGAAGAGCATAATGAAGGCGACCGCCAGCATCACCGTGCCGATCGCGGTGGCGCCGGCATAGTTGAACTCCTCGAGCTTGATGATGATCAGCAGCGGCGCGATTTCCGACACATAGGGGATATTGCCGGCGATGAAGATCACCGAGCCATATTCACCGGCGGCGCGCGCGAAGGCGAGCGCGAAGCCGGTCAGGATGGCCGGAAACAGCGATGGCAGGATAACACGGTAGATCGCCTGCAGGCGGCTGGCGCCGAGCGTTGCCGCGGCCTCCTCGACCTCGCGGTCGATCTCCTCGATGACGGGCTGCACCGTGCGCACCACGAAGGGCAGGCCAATGAAGGTCAGCGCGACGATGATGCCAAGTGGTGAATAGGCAATCTTGATGCCGGGCAGCCCGACAAGACCGAGCGCAGCGTTGACACTGCCGCCGACCCAACCGTTCTTGGCGTAGAGCGCGGCGAGCGCGATCCCGGCAACGGCCGTAGGCAGCGCGAAGGGCAGGTCGACAATGGCGTCGACCACGCGCTTGCCGGGGAAAATGTAACGCACCAGCACCCAGGCGACCGGCACGCCGAAGACGACGTTGATGGCCGCGGCGATAACAGCGCAGCCGAAGGAAATCTTGAGCGCATTGAGCGTGCGCGGATCGGTGAGCAGTTCGCCGTAGCCGGATAAGCCGATGCCCGCCGAACGGATGATTAGAGCGGCCAGCGGGATCAGGATGATGAGCGTCAGCCAGAAGATCGTAATGCCGAAACTGAGCCCGAAGCCCGGTATGACACTATGCCTCCTGAAGCCGATGCGCTCGGCCAGAGGTTGTGATGACATTGTATTCCCCGTGGTTCATTCAGATGGGAAGGACATTGCCTTCCGATGTTTTTGGATGTGTTGATAAGTCCCCGCCCCGAACCCCTCGCCCACAAGGGGGAGGGGCCAACTCGCGGCACCGCCGGCCGCCCCTCTGAACCGAGGCATTTCGTGAAACGCTGCTTTGGGCAGGCGGGCGCGGCGCGTTAAGCCCCTCCCCCTTGTGGGGAGGGGTTTGGGGCGGGGTATTTTTCGCCTACTGTGCTGGCTTGTAGATCTGGTCGAACACGCCACCATCGCCGAAATGCTCGGGCTGCACTTTCTTCCAGCCACCGAACAGCGGATCGTCGATCTTGATGAGGTTCAACTCGGGAAGCGGCTTGGCATCCTTGGCCAGTTCCGGCTTTGATGGGCGATAATGATGCCTGGCGGCAAGCGTCTGGCCGACATCCGAATAGAGATATTGGAGATAGGCTTCTGCCACCTTGCGGGTGCCCTTGGCATCGGCATTACCGTCGACCACGGCGACCGAAGGCTGGGCGAGGATTGACAGGCTCGGCGTCACGATCTCGAAGCCGGCATCCTTGAACTCGGCCTTGGCAAGATAGGCCTCGTTCTCCCAGGCGAGCAGCACGTCACCGATCTCGCGCTGAGCAAAGGACGTAAGCGAGCCGCGGGCGCCCGAATCGAGCACCGGTGCGCGCTTGAAGAGTTCGGAAATGTACTCCTTGATCTTGCCCTGGTCGCCGCCGAATTCGGTGTTGGCCCAGGCCCAGGCCGCGAGGTAGTTCCAGCGCGCGCCGCCCGAGGTCTTCGGGTTCGGGGTCACGATCTGGACGTCATCCTTGACTAGGTCACCCCAGTCCTTGATGCCCTTCGGATTGCCCTGACGCACCAGAAAGACGATCGTCGACGTATAGGGCGCCGAGTCGTTTGGCAGCCGCGTCTTCCAGTTTTCCGGAATCTTCTGAGTCTTCGAGGCGATCGCATCGATATCGCCCTCGAGAGCCAGTGTGACGACGTCGGCGTCAAGCCCGTCGATGACGGCACGCGCTTGCTTGCCGGACCCGCCATGCGACTGCTCGATCGTCACCGTCTCGCCGGTGTCCCTCAGCCATTTGGCGGCAAAAGCCTCGTTGAACTCCCGATAGAGCTCCCGGGTCGGGTCGTAGGACACGTTGAGCAGCGTGACGTCGGCATAGGCCGGCGCAACGGCCGATATTGCAACGGCAGTACCGAACAGGGCGGCTGAGATGGCGCGACGCAGTTTGACTCTTGACGAAGTGAGCATCGAAATACCCTCCAGTTTTCGTTTGCCCTTTAACTCTACCTACTAGGTCGTGTTAGTCAACAAGCGTTAACGAAATAGCAAGAGCCTTCCAAATGCTCGATGGAAATTGGGAAATGGCGCGTCTCTGGGTCAGGAAAATAGGACATTTTCCTAGAAAGTGTGCGCAAATCGGAATTGAATTTTGTCGATAACGAGGAAACAGCGAGCTTGTAAAACGTTTGCCCAAGCCGCCGGTCTTAACCCGCCAACATTACAGCGGCGCGATTCTTCTCGTTCAGCGTATCCGCGATCGTGGCGGAGAACAGCACGTCGCGCGTCGCCTCCGCCACACGGGCGAACACATGGCGGATCTCGCATTCCGCCTCGGACAGACAGTCGTCGCACTTACGGTATGCCGTGTGCGACAGGCAGGGCAGGGGCGCGATCGGTCCGTCGATCATGCGCAGGATCTCGCCGAAGGTGATCTCGTCGGCCGGTTTGAGCAGCAGGTAGCCGCCCTCCTTGCCACGCTTGGAAATCACGAGCCCGCGATGCTTGAGGTCGAGCAGGATCTGTTCGAGGAATTTCTTGGGGATCTTCTGCTGTTCGGCGATCTCGGCGATCAGCATGGGCCGCCGGCTGTCGGCCCGGGCCAGGGCCGCAAGCGCGCGCAGCGCATATTTCGCCTTCTGGGAGATCATTCCAAACGCCTGAAACCGTGATTCTTGTCGAAGTCTAACCCATCTTCGTCTTGCGCAGTGAATAAAGGCAGTTCTGCGGCGACCTATCCTCCAGAAATCCCGCCGATTTCCTGCCTGTAAGGGCATTTCACCGATTGCGCAGAAGCGAGAGATATTTGCTCCCCTTTCGCCGCAAGGGGAGAACGCAATTCCTGTCTCTATGCGTGTCCGCCTGCGATAATCGCCGCAATCGAAATCGCAGGACAAGCCCATGAACATGATCAATCTGCCGACCGAAGCGCAATCGCTCAACGAGCAGATGGCGTCGCTTGATCTCGCCGGCCGGCTGTCGCTGGCCGCCAGCCTCGGCGGCCGCGTCGTCTTCACCACATCCCTCGGTATCGAGGATCAGGTGATCACACACGTCATTGGCGAGAACCGGTTCGACATCGACGTCGTCACGCTGGAAACCGGCCGCCTGTTCCCCGAGACGGTGAAGCTCATCGCCGACACCGAGGAACGCTACGGCATCGACATCCGCCGCTACTATCCGGAGAAGGCCGATATCGACGCCTATGCCGCCCAGTATGGTCTGAACGGCTTCTACGACAGCGTCGAGGCGCGCCACGCCTGTTGTGGCGTCCGCAAGGTCAAGCCGCTTGCGCGGGCCTTGTCGGGCGCGACTGTCTGGGTAACCGGCCTTCGCCGTGGCCAGTCCGGCAACCGGGCCGACACGCCCTTTGCCGAATATGATGCCGAACGCAACCTGATCAAGCTCAACCCACTCGCCGACTGGGACATCGACCGCATCAACGCGCTGGTCACCGAGCAGGCGGTGCCGATCAACCCGCTGCATGCCCGCGGCTTTCCCTCGATCGGTTGCGAACCCTGCACTCGCGCTATCAAGCCCGGTGAGTCCGAGCGCGCCGGCCGCTGGTGGTGGGAAAACGACGAGAAGCGCGAATGCGGCCTGCACGTGCCGGAAGCGGCGTTGCCGTCGCTGGAATCGAGCGAACTTTAACAAGCTGCTCTTCAAATTCACCCTCGACGCGGCAGCGCCGGGTCGAGGGCTTTGCATTGAGAAAGAACGTCCGATGTCACAATCAGAATTCGATGCCCACACCCGGGACGCCGCTACCCGCCCGCCGCTTGATCCGCACCTGAAGGCGCTTGAGAACGAGGCCATCCACATTTTCCGCGAGGTCGCCGGCGAGTTCGAGCGTCCTGTCATGCTGTACTCGATCGGCAAGGACTCCTCCGTCCTGCTGCATCTTGCGCGAAAAGCCTTCTATCCCGGCCGCGTGCCGTTCCCGCTGCTGCACATCGACACCGGCTGGAAGTTCAAGGAAATGATCGCTTTCCGAGACAAGGTGGTCGCCGACTACGATCTCGATCTGGTAAAATACACCAACCCGCGCGGCAAGTCCGAGAACGTCACGCCGTTCACCCATGGCTCGGCGCTCTATACCGACATCATGAAGACCGAGGCGCTGCGGCAGGCGCTCGACATGGGCAAGTATGACGCGGCCTTCGGCGGCGCCCGCCGCGACGAGGAAGCCTCCCGCGCCAAGGAGCGCATCTATTCCTTCCGCACGCCGGACCACAAATGGGACCCCCGCAACCAGCGCCCGGAACTGTGGAACATCTACAACGGCCAGATCCGCCAGGGCGAGAGCGTCCGCGCCTTCCCGCTGTCGAACTGGACCGAGGTCGATATCTGGCGCTACATCCAGGCCGAGAACATCCCGATCGTGCCGCTCTATTTCTCCGCCGAGCGCCCGGTCGTCGAGCGCGACGGTATGATGATCCTCGCCGAGGACCAGCGTCTGGAACTGCTGCCCGGTGAAGTCAAGCGCCAGGAAACCATCCGTTTCCGCACGCTCGGCTGCTTCCCGCTCACCGGCGCCATCCGCTCCACGGCGTCCACGCTCGATGAGATCATCGACGAACTCGAAACCGCCACCGTCTCCGAACGCCAGGGCCGCGCCATCGACCGCGACCAGGCCGGATCGATGGAAAAGAAGAAGCGCGAAGGATATTTCTGATGACCGCTCCATCCAATCTCGCCGAAGCCGTAAGCATCACCCTTGATGCCTCACGCGTGGCCCGCGACTCCCGCCCGCTGCGCCTCATCACCTGCGGCTCGGTCGACGACGGCAAGTCGACACTGATCGGCCGGCTGCTCTGGGACACCAAGGCGGTCAAGGAAGACCAGGCCGCGGCCCTCAATCGCGATTCGGGCAAGCAGAACGATCTCGGCCTGCCCGATTTCGCGCTGCTGCTCGATGGCCTCCAGGCCGAGCGCGAGCAGGGCATCACGATCGATGTCGCCTATCGCTATTTCGCCACCGACCGCCGCGCCTTCATCGTCGCCGACACGCCCGGACACGAGCAATATACCCGCAACATGGCGACCGGCGCCTCGACCGCTGATCTCGCCGTTCTGCTGGTTGATGCCCGCGCCGGCCTGCTCGAGCAGACCCGCCGCCACGCCACGATCGCCTCGCTCATGGGCATCCGCCAGTTCGTGCTCGCCGTCAACAAGATCGACCTCGTGGATTACTCCAGGGCGCGCTTCGACGAAATCACCCATGATTTCAAGGAGCTGGCGCTGTCTCTTGGCGTGAGCAAGATCACCGCCATCCCGGTCTCGGCGCTCAAGGGCGAGAACATCGTCTATGACGGCCGCGCCAACATGCCCTGGTATGACGGCCCGACCATCGTCGAAACGCTGGAAAAGGCCACCGTCCGCTCGGCCCAGACCGTGGGCTTCCGCATGAGCGTCCAGCGCGTCTCGCGCCCGGGCGAAAGTTTCCGCGGCTATCAGGGCACCGTCTCCGGCGGCGCCGTCAAGCCGGGCGATTCGGTCCTGATCCTGCCCTCGGGCATGGTCGCCAATGTTTCCAAGATCGTCACTTTCGACCTCGTCCGCAACGCGGCCGTCGCCGGCGACGCCGTGACGCTGGTGCTCGACCGCCAGGTCGACGTATCGCGCGGTGACATGATCGTCTCGATCGACAGCCAGCCGATGCTTGGTCTTGCCTTCGACGCCCAGCTCGTGGCCTTGCAGCCCGACGGCATCGAGCCCGGCAAACGCTACTGGCTCAAATCCGGTTCGCGCCGCCAGCGCGTGATCGTCGAGCCGAAGCTGCAGCTCGACCTCAAGTCGGGAAGCTGGAACGGCGCCGAGCGCCTGCCGATGAATGCTATCGGCAAGGTCAGCCTGGCCTTCGAGGAACAGGCCGTCTTCGACACCTACGAGCAGAACCGCTCGACCGGCGCCTTCATCCTGATTGACCCCGACACCAACAACACGGTCGCCGGCGGCATGATCACCGGCCGGCGCAGCGCCGTCTCCTCGATCCACGGCGAAGACGCCCGCGTGCTCCTCTCACTCCCCGCCGACCTCGCCGACCAGATCATGGCCAGCCCGCTCTTCGCCGCACGTCGCGACGAGGTGGAGATCCGCCGGACAACGGCGGGCCGGGCGCAGACGCTCGTGGATCGGCTCGACGACTGATCTCGCGGATCACGGTGAGAAACAAAGGAGGGGCTCTTGCGGCCCCTTCTGCGTTTCAAGGCCTTGGACGCCGACGCCTGGCACTTGTCTCGATGAGAATCGTTTGACCGTGCGCCCCTGTGACGCCGGTCCTCGTCACCGTTGCCGCGTGCGCAACCTGCCGCGGCACCAGCGAACCTTCCCCCTACCGCTCCAGCATCGACTTTCCGAAATAACTGGTCAGCGGCCGGACGAGATAGTCGAACGGCGTGCGCGAGGATGTCTGAATGAACGCCTCGACCGGCATGCCTGGGATGATTTCGGCCTGAGGCCCGAGGAATTTCTCTTCGCCGGGATTCATCGTCACCTGGACAGTGTAATAACTCTGGCCGGTGCGTTCGTTGGTGATGATGTCGGCCGACAGGCGTCGCACCGTGCCCTGCAGGTCGGGCGTGTGGCGACGGTCGAAAGTCTCGAAGCGGAGCACTGCCGCCTGGCCGACATGCACCTGGTCGATCTGGGCCGGCGGAACCTGCACCGAGATCACCAGCTTGACGTCGCCGGGCACGATTTCCATGATCGGTTCAGCGGCGCGAACGACCTGCCGGATGGCATGGACCGTGCTGTTGAACACCCGGCCGCTCATCGGCGCCTTCACCTCGATGCGTGAAAGCGTCTCGAGAATGGAATTGCGGCGCTCGCGCAGTTCGGACACGCGCGCCTCGGTCTCGTTGAGTTCCTTGATCGCCTCTTCGCGCATCTGCGAGGTGACATTGATCAACGCCAGTTCGATTTCGGCGATACGAGCTTTGCTCTCGGCGATGGAGGCGTTGGCTTCTTCCCGGTTGCCCTTGGCTTCGACAATCTCGCGCTCGAGTCCGGTTACCCGGGCGCGTTGGGTCAGGCCCTTCTTGAGCAGTTCACGCTGTCCTTCCAGATCGCCCTCGATCAGTTCGATCTGCTGGGTCAGCCCCTCGATGCGCGAGTTCAGGCCTTCGATCTGCCGGTTGACCTGCGTCTTGCGTTCCTTGAGCTGGTCGATCTGCTGGTCCCGCGTCAGGCGTCTGGCTTTGAGCAGTTCCCTTTGGCTGGCAATGATTGCCGCCTCGGTCGGCCGGGTCTTGGCGCGCTCGACGAGTTCGGGATCGAACTTCGGCTCGGGTGACTCGTCCTGCTCCGCAAGCAGGCGCCCGCGCGAGCCGAGAAGCGGGAACAACTGGCTCTCGATCACGCTGAGTTCCGCCCGGTCGAACGTGTCGTCGAACACGATCAGCGTATCGCCGGCCTTCACCTGCTGGCCTTCCTTGGCAAGGATCTGCCCGACCACTCCGCCCACCGCGTGCTGGATGACCTGGCGCTTGGTCTCGACTTCGACGACGCCGATGCCGACCACGGCACCGGCCATCTGGGTAAAGAGCGACCAGGCCCCCAGACCGAAGACGAGAACGAAAACGGTCAGGAACCCGATGATGTAGAAGCGGCGGAGGGACCAGCCGTCCTGGGCGGGAGTCTGGGAAGTCAAGTCTTGCTCCCATCGTCGGTCCGAGCGGTCTCGTCCCGGTTCGTCTCGGCACCATTGGCGTCAGTGTCGGTCCTTGTGTCAGTCTTGGTGTCTGCCTCCGGTCCGGTCTGCGAACCAGCGTCAGGCGCCGTTCCGTCGGTGGGCTTCTTCGGCGTTCCGCCGCCGGGGGACGGCTTCATGCCCCCGGTGAGCAGGCCGGTGCCGAGAATGCCGGGCAGTGCCTTCGGCGGTGCGGCAATCGCCGGCTTTCCGCCGCCGCCCAGGCCGGGTGGTGTCGGAGGGGGCGTCAGGTGGGCGCCGGCCGCAGGCGATTGCGGACCCTGCGGGCCATTGTTGCCAATCTGCTGGTAGTTCTTGAGGTGCTGCTTCAGCACCTCGTCGCGCGGACCGAAGGCAACCCGGTTCCCGCCCTCGAGGATGAGGATCAGGTCGCATTCCTCGATCGCCGCGGGCCTGTGGGCCATGATCACAACCGACCGGCCTTCCTTCTTGGCGTTGCGGATGGCGATGTTCAGCGCCATCGATCCTTCCGCGTCGAGATTGGCATTGGGCTCGTCAAGAACCAGCAGCACGGGGTCGCCGTAAAGCGCACGTGCCAGGCCGATGCGCTGCTTCTGGCCACCTGACAGGCGCTGGCCGGCGGCGGGCAGCTTGGTGTCGTAGCCGTTGGGCAGTCGGAGCACGAGGTCATGCGCCGCTGCCTTCTGCGCGGCGGCGACGACGCGATCGGAATCGGGCTCGAGTGCCAGCCGGGCGATGTTCTCCGCGATCGTGCCCTCGAACAGCGCCACGTCCTGCGGCAGGTAGCCGACATAGTTGGCGAGGTCGTCGACGCCATATTGTTCGATCGAGGCACCGTCGAGCCTGACGCGCCCGGCCTGGATCGGCCAGACCCCGGTCAGCACCCGCGCCAGCGTCGACTTGCCGGAACCGGACTGGCCGATGACGCCGAGCGCCTGGCCCGGCTTGAGCTCGAAGGACAGGTTTCGCAGGGTCGGGATGCGTTCGCCGGGCGGTACGACCGAGATGTTCTGCACGTCGATGATCGCGCGCGGCTTGGGCAGCGTGGTGCGGGCCGGCTCCGGCGGCACGCGGTCCAGCAGGGCCGCCAGACCCTTCCAGCCCTGGAACGCACGCTGCACCAGCGACCATTGCGCGATCAGCTGTTCGATCGGCGCCAGCGCCCGTCCGATGATGATCGAACTGGCCAGCATGGCGCCTGCACTGATATGGCCCTGGATCGCAAGCCAGGCACCGACGCCAAGGACGATCGACTGCAGGAAGATGCGGAACGTCTTCGAGGTGGTGGAATAGAAGCCGTTCTGGTCGCTATAGTGGATATTGCTCCGGAGCGCGCCGTCGCGCAGGCTTCTCCAGCGTTCGGCGGTGGAGCTGCGCATGCCGAGCGCGCGCACCGTATCGGCCTCGCGCTGCAGCGTGCCTGTCATTTCCTCGGACAGCCGCGATGCGTTGAGCGCCTTTTCCTGGTCCTCCTTGGTCCCGTTCTGGTTGAACCAGGTCAGCGCCACGAGGATCAGGCCACCAATCAGCGCGACCACGCCCATCAGCGGGTGGAAGATGAAGATGATGACGACGAAGACCGGCGTCCAGGGAATGTCGAAAATCGAGAACACGGCCGGCGAGGCAAGCGTGCGCTGCACCGAATCGAGGTCTCGCAGCGCTGTCGAAGCGTTGATACCCTGCGATGCCAGCATCGTCCTGTCGATGGCGATGCGGAACACCCGCATCTCCATCTTCGCCTGGAACCTTGCCCCGATCCGCGCGGCGACGCGTCCGCGCATGTGGTCGAGGATGCCCATGATGAGGTAGAGCGCCATCAGCAGGATGGTCAGCGTGACGAGCGTCGGCTCCGAGCGGCTGGTCAGGACGCGGTCGTAGATCTGGAGCGAATAGATCGATCCCGTCAGGACCAGCAAATTGACGAAAAAGGAGAAAACGCCGATCGCGACAAACGCTGCCCGACTCTCGTTCAGAGCCGCACGGAGTTCGTCAATGCCGCTTTTTTTTGGGGGCCGCCGCCAAATCAGTCTCTCGAACTCGAACCATTGAACAGCATTGCAACGAACAATCGGAGAGAGTCCGGGACTCACACCAGATCGATGCAATTGTTGAGGGCATTAACCCTGATTGCTGTCATTAATCAATAGCGCAGGCGGGCAGGTGGTCGCAATTCTTGGTGAGCCGGCTGCGGTCATTGAACGCAGTCCGAGGCGTGTCGCGGTCGCGAGGGCCGGTGGGTGGGCGCGACGTCACGCGCCCACCCATGTCCGGTCAACGGATGATCTGCACCACCCGGCGGGTGTCCGGTTCGACGATCACGCGCTGGTCGTTGACGAAGGCGTAGGCGTAGCCATCGCTGTCGGGCACGGTCTCCACGACGACATCTTCGGGCAGGTCGGAGCCGACGACCACCTCATCCTGGATGACGACGGTCGATTGTGGGGCCTGCTGCTCCTCGACATAGGTGACGACCTTGCGCGGCGGCGGGTTCAGATGGGCTCCGGCGGTGTAGCCGAGCACGCCGCCGACAACCGCGCCGACCGGTCCGCCGACCAGCGCGCCGGTCACGGCGCCACCGGCACCGGTCGTAATGGCAGCATCTTCATCGGCATGGGCGTTGGCAGCAAGAGCGGTCAGGGCCACGCAGGTGGCCGCGATGAGGGTCTTGTTCATATCGAAGCTCCTTGTTCGTTGTCATCTTGATCGTTCAGACGCAGGCCAAACGTCACCCTCTGCGGAAGGTTCCTCATCGGCCGGCATGAAAGCGCGTCAGAAGAATTGACAAAGATCATGCCGAGTTGGATGTTGATGCCGCAACTCGGCGGTATTTTTCCTGGCCGTTGCAACCGAATTCCTGATCGCATTGCCTGCCGCTCCATCGGGGTGCGGCACATGAAGCACGTTCATTGTCATCCGGGCCTGCTGGGGCCCGTGTCTTTTGATTGGGGTCACCATGTCTGCACTGACGGCATTTCTGATCGGCATCGTTGCCGGGCTTCGCGCCCATGACCGCCCCGGCGGCCGTGAGTTGGGCGGCCTGGCTCGGCTGGATCGATCTCTCGCAAAGCGCGCTGGCTTTCATGGGCTACAGCTGGACGCCGTGGATTCTTCAGCCTTCTCGCCATCGCCGAACTGGTCAACGACAAGCTTCCGAACACCCCGAGCCGCAAGGTGGCCGCCGCAATTCGCCGCGCGGGCCATCATGGGCGGGCTTGCCGGTGCTTGCCTCGGTGCCGCCGGCGGAATGTTGGTCCGTCGGCCTGGTCGCCGGCGTCGTCGGTGCTGTCATCGGCAACCTATGGTGGCGCAGCGGTGCGTGGCCGTCTCGCCGGCATCTTCGGCAGGGATCTCCCGGCGGCCCTTATCGAGGACGCTGTCGCCGTGCTCCGGCGGCCTCTTGATCGTCTGGGCGCTGCGTCCCGCGGTGGGCGGTGCCGGCGGCGGCCGCAATGAACGGCCTGCTCGCCGCATGGAGCCTTGCATGAAAAGCTATGATGCCATCATCATCGGCGCCGGCCCAGGCCGGCGCCGCCGCTGGCGGGGGCGTCTGGCCGCGGAGGGGCAGGAAGGTTGCGCTGGTCGAGCGCAAGTTTTCTAGGCGGCACCTGCGTCAATGCCGGCTGCAAGCCCACCAAGACCCTCGTCGCCTCGGCCCGCGCCGGCCACATGGCCTTCCGCGCCTATGATTTCGGCGTGGGTCATCGACGCCCAGCCACGCATGGACATGCCGCGCGTCAGGTCTCGCGCCAGGAAGATCGTCCACGAGTCCCGCCAGGGCATCGAGGACTGGCTCGGCTAGTTTCCCGAACCTGCACATCCATCGCAGCGCCGCTCGCTTCCACCGCGCCCGGTGTGGTGACGGCGGGCGGCGAGGACATCACCGCGCCCGAGATCTTCATCAATGTCGGCGGCCGGCCATCGCGACCGGACCTGCCCGGCATCGGCGACATCCACTATCTCACCAGCACCACGATCCTCGGACGTCGATTTCATACCCCGACACCTCGTCATCGTCGGCGGGTCCTATATCGGGCTCGAATTCGCCCAGATGTACCGCCGCTTCGGTGCGGAGGTCACCATCGTCGAGCGCAAGCCGAATCTCTTGCCGCGTGAGGACGAGGCGATCTCAACGGCAATCGGGAAGATCCTCGCGGATGAAGGCATTGCCATCCGCACCAACGCGAGCTGCATCTCGTTTGCCCGTCATGGCGACGATATCGCGGTCAACGTCGATTGCGAGTCGGGCGCGCCCGAGGTGGTCGGCAGCCACTTGCTGCTGGCGATGGGCCGGACCCCCAACACCGACGATCTCGGCCTCGACGCCGCCGGCATCAGGACGGACGCGCAGGGCTATATCGAGGTCGACGACCAGCTCAGGACCAATGTGAAGGGCATCTGGGCCCTCGGCGACTGCAACGGCCGTGGCGCCTTCACCCACACATCCTACAATGACTACGAAATCCTGGCCGCCAACCTGCTCGACGGGGCAGAACGCCGGGTGTCGAGCCGCATTCCCGGCTATGCGCTCTATATCGATCCGCCGCTCGGCCGCGTCGGCATGACCGAGCGCGAGGCCAGGGCCAGCGGTCGCAGGATACTGGTTTCGGCGCGGCCGATGGACCGCGTCGGCCGCGCCGTCGAGCGGGACGAGACCAAGGGGCTGATGACCATGGTGGCGGATGCCGATAGCCGCGAAATCCTTGGCGCCGCCATCCTCGGCATCGAGGGTGATGAGGCAATTCACGGCATTCTCGATGTCATGAACGGAAGGAATGACTACGAACTGCTCAAATGGGCCGTGCCGATTCATCCCACCGTCTCGGAGCTGATACCGACGCTGGTCGGCGATCTCAAGCCGGCCTGACGCTGTCAAACCGGCCTGACGCTCGCCGGCGTCGTTCGGCTCAGTCGAGCGTGTAGCCGAACCTGTCGATTTCCCATTTGTTGAGCGTCTCGATCTGCGCATTCACCGCGGGATGACGCTTGAAGATCTGTTGGGTCGTGATCTCGCGGTTGCGGGTCTCGCTCTTGGCGTTGATGTCCTTGAACGTATCCCAAAGGCCGGTCATGCCGGGCACTTCCGCCTCGAACTTCAGGATATCCTCCTCGAAGTGCTCGTAGCGGATGAAGGTGTCGACGATGTTCTGGCCGTCGATCATGTAGTTGGGATAATTGATTTCAAGCAGGTAGGGCTTGTCCTTGAAGTAGGTGGTGAAATTCTTGATCTTCGGCTTGCGGTCTCTCTTCGTGTTCTTCCAGAAGAAGATCGAAACCGCGCGCTCCCACGGATTGCGGACCAGCGAGACCTTTCGATACTCCCGCCAGACCTTCCCCGGAAGGCGGGTTCGGGCCCGCTTGGCGGGAATATGATTGTAGAATTTGGGCGGCACCGGCCACTTGAAGAACTCGGCTTCCTTGTCGCGCGAGAACAGGTCGACCAGCGCGAAATTGAAATTTCGCGGTCCGATGAAGCCCAGCCCGCTGCCGGATCTCCTCGTCATTGCGCGAAATCGGCGAGATGATGTCGCCCTCCGAGCAGAATTTCGACAATGCGATTTCGAAGGAGGTGCCGGCCACCTTGCGGGGCTTGATGAAGATGATCTTGTGCTGATGGGATACGATCATTGCGCTTTCTTCGGCTCGGTGCGCCGGCTGGTCGCCGGAGCCGCTATTTGCGACGAAAAGCGGGGAATTTCAAGTGTCGCCGCCCCGTTGCGACCGTCGCCGCTGCCGTGGGGCCCCGGTTCACCCGTCCCGACCTGCGCGCGGTGGCCTGCTTCATCCCCTATGCGGCCCTTCATGGGCTTGCGGCCCGGCGCACCGCGTTCCATATTGCCGCGATCGCATTGAACAAAGGGCCATCATGGACGGTCTCCTCATCGGCTTGCTGGTATGGCTGCAAATCAAGCATTTCGCGGCCGACTATCTGCTGCAGAATCCGTGGATCATCGCCGGCAAGGGTCATTTCGACCGGCCCGGCGGCTATGTGCATGCCGGCATCCATGTCGCCGGCACGGCACCGGGCCTGATCTATGTCGGCCTGTCGGGCGGCCTGGTGGCCATCCTGATCGCAGCCGAGTTCGTCATCCACTTCACCGTCGATCACCTGAAGGCAGTGCAGGCGCGCACCCGGCCCCTGTCGCCAAGCTCGGCCCGCTTCTGGGCCATGCATGGCGCCGACCAACTCGCCCACCACCTGACCTATTCCGCGATGATCTATATCGCGATGCGCGCGCTGGCAGGGTGAAGCCATCCCCGGGCGCCGAGGCGCGTCGGGGATGATCGGCTTCGTCAGGCAAATGTGAAGTCGTCGACATTCAACGTTGTCTGATTGTCGAACTCGATTGTCGCAATGAGCTGTGCCGCTCCCGATCCGTTGCCGTCCTCGTCAAAATAGAGCGACTTGTCGTCAGTGTCGAACAGGAATGTCCAGTGCTCGGTCTGGGCGGTTGCGCCGGCACCGACGATGAAGGTTTCTCCGAGCGTGAGCACATAGTCATCGGAAAGCCCGAACCCGTAGCGCGAGATCAGGATTACGTCCTTGCTGTCGTAGTCCGCGATGATGTCGGCGCCCAGGCCGAGCCCGACGAAGACGAACGTGTCGGAACCGTTGGCGCCGCCGAAGATGCTGTCGCCATACAGGGTGTCGGTGCCGCCGGATCCCTGCAGGATGTCGTCGCCGCCGTCGCCGGAGAGAATATTGTCGTTCATGTCGCCGACCAGCGTGTCGTCGAACGCCGAACCGAGCAGGCGCTCGATACCGTCATAGGTATCCCCGGCGGCGTCACCTTTGTTCCCCGTCGGATCCGAAAGGGACGCGACGACCCCGATGCCGCCGCTCTTGGCAGCATTTTCGTAAGAGGCCCAATCCTCTCCGGCTCCACCCACCAGAACGTCTGCACCTTTGCCGCCGACCAGGATATCCACGCCATCGCCACCCGCAAGAGTGTTGGCGGCGTTGTTTCCGAACAGATAGTCGTTGCCCTTGCCCCCGATCAGGTTCTCGATCGAGACGTAGACATCCCCTTTGGCCTCTCCGGAATTCTTCGACGAATCGAGAAGGGAGGCCCTGATGTCCTTTGTGTAGAAGTCGTAATCGACAGTATCGTTATCGGCGCCGCCCTTGTAGTAGGCCTTCCCGGTCGCCAGGAAATAATCGTTTCCGGCCATGCCGTAGAACCTGCCGCCCCCTTCCGCCGAGAACGCGAAATCGTCGCCCTTGCCGCCGTAGAAAACGGCGCCCTTCGACAGAAGGTTGGTAATGAAAAGCACCGCGGCAGACTCGTTCATCTTGTCGAGCGACTTGAGATTGCTGTCGAGATTGGTCATCGCCAGAACCGGCGCTCCGAAGGACAGGATCGTCATCTTGTCGATGTCGCCCTTTGTGCCGGCCGCATTGAAATCACCCTGGACCTTGGCAGTATATCCGCCTTCCAGCTGGTATATCAGCGTATTTTTGTCCTGGCGAACCGGCACTGAAAATCCGAATGGAAACCAGCCGACAACATCCGCGATTACGTCGAGGATATTCACACCATTATTGTCGAGAATCCGAGTTTTTTGCCATGAGCCGACGCCTCCCTGCGTGACTTACTTCGTCCGCATATATCGTTATTGACCAAAGACAGATTCCGATAGGTGTCCGACAGCAAAATCCGAAATTTCATTGGATCAACCTGTGCAAATCCACGAATTGCGATTGCGCCGCGAAGTGAATACTACGCTCGCGGGCGTTATCCGGTGACATGGGTCGGCCGGATAAGGCTTCGTTCATCTTTGAAGCGCGTACGAATCGCACGGCGAAGGCCAACGTCGCAGCGTAGGATGTTGCCGGAAGCGGTGTATGTGACCCGACGCGGTAGAGGTGCGACAGCCAGAAGCGGCGTCAATGCCACCGTTGAACCTGTCCGCTGGCTGAAGCCGGAAGCTGGTTTTTCTGGATAAGAAATTGAGGGGGCGTCATTCCAGTCTGTCGACCGGATGCGGCTGGTCGGAGTGGCAAGATTCGAACTTGCGACCCCCTCGTCCCGAACGAGGTGCGCTACCAGGCTGCGCTACACTCCGATTGCCGAACGGGGCGTTCTATAGACCACGCTTTTGAATTCCACAAGCGGCTTGAAAGAAAAAGTTCGGCCACGGTTCGGGATTGCGCGATGACAAAATCCCTCGGGAAATCTTGGGGTTGGGCCAGCGCGTCAATAGTCCTCTTCGGTCTTCATCCGCCGGAACGTGGCCACCGCCTCTTCCATGGAGTCATAGAAGGTCACCGTCCCCTCCGTGAGGATGCCGGCGTGTTTGCAGTAGCGTTCGGCGAGCCGCGCGCTGCTGGTGGCCATGAAGAAGGTGAGATGCGCGCTGTTGTCCTCGATGAACTGGGCGACCTTGCGACGGAACGCCGCATCGCCTGCCTCGAACGTGTCATCGACCAGGATGAACTCGAAATTCATCGCGAACAGCACGGCGATCGCCAGCCGGTGGCGTTGCTCGTTGCTGCATTGCTTGACGAGCAGGTCCATGTAGCGGCCGAGTTCGGCGAAGTCCTGCACGAAGTCGTGCGCGGCACCGAAATCATGCCCGTAGGTGTCGCAGAGAAACCGCAGGTTCTGCCGCGCCGTCATTCGCGGGTTGATCATGCCGCGAAAGCTGGCGGGCCAGGAAATGTGGCCCGTGCGAATGATCTCGCCTTCGGTCGGGTTCTCGGTTCCGGCCACCAGGTCGATCAGCGTGGTCTTTCCGGCGCCCTCGGTCGCCAGGATCGCGGTGCTCTCTCCCGGCAGGATCGTCGCCGTGAAATGCCTGATAGGCCAGACCAGTTCCTTCTTGTTCCGGCGCGCCCTGAATGCCTTGCCGGCATTGACGAAGCGGATCATATTTCCTCACCGTCGTCGTCGTCGGCCTTGGCGCGGATGATTTCCTTGCGGAACAGGCGTTCCACGATCAGCGAGAACAGCAGCACCACCGTCGCGAAACTGTGCAGGTATATGGGGTCGTAAAGCGACATGTAGTCGAGATAGGATGTCGAACGCAGCGCTTCCACGCAATGCAGGAACGGGTTCCATGTGATCACCGCCTGCACTTCCGGCGGCATCGAGGACGGCATGTAGAGCACGCCGGATGCGAACAGCAGCGGCAGTGTCGCGATCTTCCACAGCGTCCGGTAGATCGAGACCAGCGCGCCGACCGTCGCATTGAACATCGCCATCGAGACGCAGAAATAGAAGATCGAGCACAGCGCGAGCACGAAGTCCTGGAACTTGGTGATCACGTCGATCTGCAGGATGCGCGCCACCGCGGTGAAGAAGATCGTCAGCACGATCATCCAGATGGTGAACTCGACGATCACGCGCGCGATCACCACGTCGGGCGGCTTGACGGCCCCGAAGCCGAACAGGGAACTGTTGCTCTGGATTGCCTTGCCCGACTTGTTGATCGTGTTGCGGGCGAGCCGGAATGCGATCAGTCCGGTCAGCAGGAACAGCGTCGAACTGTCGCCGAAGGCCGGGCTGTAATGTTTCACATAGACGCGCAGGATCAGCATGATGCCGACCAGCAACGTCGGCTCCACCAGCGTCCAGACATAGGCATAGGGGCTCGCACCGAAGCGCAGCGCCGCCTCGCGGAAGATCAGCGCCACGAGCACGCGGCCGTTCATCACGGCGCCGCGCCATATCGTTTCGCCCGCGCTCATCGTCTGTGTGTTGGCCATGGTCTGCCTGTCGATCAGATCGCGTGGTCGCGGAAGGATCGATAGAGGAACTGCGTCGCCATCCAAACCGCCATCAGCACCAGGAAGGCGATGAAGCTGTCGAGATAGCGCATCGGATAGAGCGCGATTTCGGGCCGGGTCGGTGCGACGAAGGTGGCGAAGTAGCGCTCCTGCCGCTGCGCCTCGACGATAGCCGTTTCAAAGGCGGCGAGTGCCGTCGTATAGGCCTGCGTCCCGAAATTCTGCTCGATCGTCAGTTCCTCGAACTTGTTGAGCACTTCGGCGAGGTTCGCCCGCTCCTCGTCCGACAGACTGGGCTTTCCGTCGGTGGTGGCATTGCCGAGTTGCGCCTCGTGCTCGGTGATTTGCGTCTGCATCGCGTCGATCTGCTTCTGCAGCGCCTTGGCCTGGGGCGCCTCCGGGCTCACCGACTTGAGAAGCGCGCTTAGCCGCGTTTTCAGCGTCGCGAGCTGGCTTTGCAGCCCGCTGGTGACATTGTTCTGCAACTGGATCAGCGTGGCGGGGTCGGTGATCTTCTCCTCGACCCGCAGCCTGCGGATCTCGGCCTGCACCTTGCGAAGCCGCTCTTCGGCGCGGTCGACCTGCTTGGAGGCAACCTGCATCACCTGCTGGCGGTTCGCTTCGGAGAGCTGGTTGACCAGCTTTTCCGAGACCGTAAGCACGGCGTCGGCAATGGCCTTGGAGTCCTCGGCGGTGAAGGCGTAGATGTAGAGCGTCGTGTTGCCGGTCGTGGCGTTGAAACTGACGTCGGTCATGCCGCGCCAGTATTCGGTGAATTTCTCGAGCGGCATGTCCGGCTCGATCCGATACATCCAGTCGATATGATCACGGGTGTAGAACTGCCGGAGGTCGATGCCGAGTTCCTGCTGGACGTCACGGATCAACTGCAGCGATTCAACGTAGCTGGTCACGATGTAGGAGTCACCGGTCTGCGTCGTGGTGCCGCCGAGAATGCCCAGGCCCATTGTCGCCATGGACGACTGGCTCGATCCGCGAACGGCGAACTGGGTCTCGACCTGGTACTGCGGGCTGGCGATGAAGACATAATAGAACGTCGTGATCGCCGCCGGGATCAGCACCATGATGAGGAAAGAGATCGCGGTCCACGGAATGCCCCATTCACGCGGCGCGGCCGTGCTGGTCTTGGCGCCCTTGTCGCGCTTGCGCGCCGCCTTGGAGGGATTTTCGTCGAGCGCCCGGCCCGTTGTCGTAGCAGGCAACGAGGGGCCATTGGCCTTGCCCTTGGTTTCCTGCCGCTTCAGCCTGTCGGCACGCCGCTCCTGCCGTTCGGTCTTGGTCAGTTGGCGGCTCTCGCCCGGCTCGGCGTCTTCGTCCTTCTGCTTCCTGTTCTGCCGTGCCTGGCGTCTTTCCTTCGCCGCCGCTCCATCGTCGGATGTCGGCGAGGGCCGGGTCACGTCCTCGCCTATGTCGCGCAACGCGGCCTCCTCGAGGCCCGCGAGCATATCGTCGGCGGCGGTTTGTGGCCGGGCGCTGGCAGTCGCCTGCGCCTGCTGCAGCAGCGGCTGGGCCGCTTGCGGCTGGTAGGTTGCGGTGATCCGTCCTTCGGCGGGAAGAATTGCCACCGGAGCCTCGTCGCGCGGCTGAAATCCGACCGGGTGGAAGACCGGCGGCTGCAGGGTGGTCCGGGTGTCCGCGGTCCGTTGTGCGGGGGCGGCTTCGAGCGCCTGGCGCGCTGCTGCATCGGGATCGGTCAGGGTGCGGTTCACTGTCCGCTCGCCTTGGTTGTCGATCGGACGGGCATTGTCGTCACCGCCTTCGACCGGCGGTTCGCGCCGGGTCGGTTCGTTGCTCGGGGCCGCGGGACCCGGGCGGAGAATGGAGGAAAGTGGTGCGTCCAATTTGAAATTCCGTAAATAGGGCCATGTTTCGGGCTGATCGCCCGCGACCCGCCAGCACGATTCTTGATCTTGGGCACGGCGCCTGTGATACCGGCTTTGGCTGAAATGCGCCCCTCTACTGTGCCGCAATCTATTATAAATTCATTGTGCCAACAATATGAATTTAATTACAGAAACGGCGGGAGCGTGAACGGCGGCGCATTCCGGCTTACCGTCGCGTGGAATTCGTGTAGACGGTTCTTCGATCAGGATTCCCTGGCGGGACATGGCCCAACGCATGGAAATGACCGACAAGATTGCGCTCATCATACCGATCCGGCTGACCGGTGCCACCCATGAAGGCGCCGCACGGCTCGCCCGAATCTGCGCCACCGTGCCGCGGGACCTGTTCGAGATCCTGATCTCCGACTACGGCACTCCACCCGCCCATCGGGCACCGCTCGATGCAGCCGAAAAGGACGGCATCCGCGTCGTCAGGCATCCGTCGCCACATCCGCTGTTCTCGATCGGCAAGGCGCGCGACTTCGGCGTCCAGATGGCGACGTCGCCGGTCATCATCTTCAACGACATCGATTTCTTCGGCACCGAGGCAATGTATCGCGCCATCCATGCCGAAGCCATGCGACGCCGCCTCGCGGAGAACCTGTTCGACTTCTTCTGCGTGCCCGTCCTGTTTCTCACCGAGGAGGGGACGCGCGCATGGCTGGCAGCGGGCGATGACGCCCGGCCCTTCGGCGGCAGCCTGACGGTCGAGGAACTGGAGGCGGATCGCTTGCGCATCCAGTCGGTCGCCTATGGCAGTTCGGCGATGGTCGTGAACCGCCATCACTATCTCTCGCTTGGCGGCCATGATCCGCGCTTCACCGGCCATGGCGCCGAGGATTACGACCTGTTGCACCGCCTCGCCACGCTCGCGCCCAGGGGGCCGCGGCCGCATGACTACTTTACCGATTACAAGGACAACAATGTCAGGCACTACTGGGGCTTCCGCCCCTTCTTCGCGCTCTACGGGCTCGATCTCCTGCCATCCGGCATCCATCTCGTCCACCTCTGGCACCCGCGCCGCCAGGAGAAGGGCTATTTCCGCCCCGGCCGCAATTTCCGCCTGCTCAAGCGGGTGATGAAGCGCTTCGACCGCACCGGCGAGCAGCCCATGCCGCTCGCCCACCTCGCCGGCGGGGGCGGCCGGTGGCTGGTCGTCTACCGCACCGACCGGGACCTTCTGCTCCTGCGGCAGATGCTGCCGATGAGCGCCGGCTACCGCGCCATTCGCGCCCGCAACTATGCGCAGGCGGGCAAGCGACTGTGGAAATTCGACCCGGCAGGCGTCACCCACGTCATGGTGGCGCCGTCGCTGGTCGGAAATCCCGGCGACCTGATGCCGCACCTGCCGCCGTCGGCCCATATCTTCTGGCTGCAGGCGCCGGATGCCTCGGGCCGGGTGGTCTTCCGCGGCAAGGACGGCCATGTCGCGGCCTCCGGCATCTCAAAGGTCATCGCCAACGCCTCCGGCCGCACCCTGATGGCCCATTGGCAGGACATCACGCTGCCGGCCCTGCCGCGCCTCGCCTCTGGCACCATCCCGCCGCAGCAGGATGCCGCAGCCCCGCTCTTTGCGAGCTTCGGTCGCGCGCAGGTCATCACCAAGGACAAGCGGACCCGGCCGGGCAGGAAGAAGAAGTCGCCGCTCCTCATCCGGATCAGGCGATGGCTCTCGGGTTATTGAGCCTGCGGCTTGCTATCGGCCCGGGGCCGTATTAATCGAAACCCCTCATTCGCCCGCCGGGCTCAACACGGGTTCATCCATGCCGCGCATGATCATGCACATCGGTGCACACAAGACCGCCACCTCCTACATGCAGAAGAAGCTGGCGCTCAATGTCGACCTTCTGAACCGGCGCAACATCCATTACGATCCGCTCGACGTCTTCCGCAAGGAATTCACGCCGCTGCTCAACGAGAACGTGACCCGCGAGAGCGAGTGGATCCGCGAACTGCGCGGCACCGCGCGCGCCATGAACATCCTCGTATCCGAGGAGAACATCATGGGCGTGCCCGGCGACATCGTGCGCGAGGGCCACTATTACATCCGGGCGCAGCAGCGGCTGGCGCGGGCCTGCCAGTTGCTTGGCAACGATCAGCCCGAAATCTATCTCGCGCTCCGCGAATATTCCGGCTTCACGGTCTCGATGTACAGCGAGTATATCCGTCACCGCGAGTTCCTGAAATTCGAGGATTATCTCAGGATCTACGATGCCTCGGGCTTCAGCTGGGTCCGCGTCATCGAGGACATCTTCACCGTCGTGCCGGGCGCCAGGCTCACCGTCTGGGACTTCGGCAACTTCCGCAAGATCGAGAAGGACGTGTTCCAGGCGATGCTGGGTTTCGACCCGGACATCTTCCACAATCCAGAAGGCCCGGTGCGCGAATCCTTCTCCGAAGTCGCCGTCCGCGCCTTCGAGGCCTTGAGCGGCAAGCTCAGCCATGCCGAGATGAAGAAGCTGATCAACCCGATCGCCCGCAACCTGCCCAAGGGCGCGGACTACCCCGCTTTCGACCCGCATTTGTCTGGGACGAAGGAGGGCATGAAGGCACAGTTCAAGAGCGACCTTGCAACCATCCGCGAGCGATTTCCGCAGGTTGCGTTTGTGGGATGAGGTGGGGGAAGTTACCCCTCACCAACTTCGGCCATGGGCTCACTATCGTTCACCCGGCCTTCGTATCCTCTCCCACAAGGGGAGAGGCAACCCCGCAGCACCGTTTCGCCTCAAGCGAGGCCGGCAATTGAGGCAACCTATCTCTCCCCCTGTGGGAGAGGATAGCAAGTCCGCATCAGCCGAAGGCGAATGCTGGACGCGCTTGGTGAGGGGTGCTGACGACCAGAAGCGTCAACCGCCGCCTCACGCCACCACCGCTTCCTCGTCATCTTCGCCGTCATCCCCCGCAATCTTGAAACGCGCATCGAGACTTCCATCTCGGCTGAGACTCGAATGCAGGTCAAAGACGAAGGCCCATTGCTCCATCAGCCTGGCGCGCGTCTCCGGCGACAGCGTCATGTCGCCCTCGGGCGAAACGTTCATCTTGGCGAGTTCCACCGGCTTCTTGGTGCGCTCCTCGATCAGATGGTAGAGGCCAGAAAGATCCTCGTAGGGATAGATCCGGTCGCAGCCGATGCCGCCATTGCCCTTGAGCGCCACGCCGCAGGGGCTGCCGAGATGGGCGAAGCTCTGGCGTTCGGCCTTGGGTTTCAGCACTTCCTGGACGAAGCCCTCGAAGCTGACATTGCCGGTATAGTTGCCACGCTGCTTCTTGTTGCTGGCGTCCTTCAGCGCGTCGCGCGTGCGGTAGCGATACCAGCTGCCGAGCCAGTCGACCGGCTCGCGCATCACAGACACGACCTCGTAATCGGCCCGGTCGAGCCCCGCCTGCGCCTTGATCCACGGCGCCACGAACCGCATGAACTTGCGGTACTGCATGTGCTTGAGCTGCGGCGGGTTGTTGACCGTGATCGAGGCGCGTGGCGCCAGCGCGTTGTCGAGCGCCGTGGTCCCGGTCTTCGGCTGGCTAAGGATCACCAGCCGGGCGTGATAGAGGAAGATCATTGCGCGGCCGCAGCCTTGTCTTCAAGCTCGGCGGTGCGCAGCTTGACCAGTTCCTCGCGCCGCTTCACGCACCAGTTATAGATCTCGTAGTCGGTCTTGTAGTAATCCTGCACGTTCTTGCGGCCGAGTTCGGACACCGTCTTCTCGAAGCCATCGGGCGTGCGATGCGCGCCATAGTCGTCCGTGGGCAGTTCGATGTCGGGCGCCACGCCGAGAAACTTGCGCATCAGGTCGAAGTCGGGCGTGAAGGTCTCGGTGGCGGCAATGAAATAGATCCGGTCCTTGTCTTTCTCGAGCAGGGCGACGGAATCGAGATAGTGCTCATAGGCGCGGCGCAGATGCCGGATGCCCATCATGGCGCCGACGGCAAGCTCGCGCGTTTCCACATCCTCGGAGCTCAGCGCCTCGGCCAGTTGGTTCGGCGTCTTGAAATGGGCGAAGGCGACCTCCTCGCGCGGGCTCCATTCGCCGTGATGGCGCGGAGCGCCCATGCGCAGGCGGCTGTTGAAGGCGGAGATGTAGCGCGACACAGGCTCGCGGATGAAGAACATCAGCCGCTCGCACATGTCGTCGTTATGAACGTCGCGCAGGCCGATCTTGTGCTTGTAGCAATTGACCTTTTCGCCCACATCCCGCTTGTTGTTGGCCTTGATCACGGCATTGGCGGCGGTGCCGCCCGTCTTGCCGATATGGAGCAATCCATATTTATCCATCGTCTCACCTGTCATCTTGGGCGCCGTCAGCGCGTGTTCTTGTAGAATTCTTCGCCGAAGGCTTCAATCAGATAGTCCTTCTGCGGCGCAGCCATCTCTTCGACTTCCCGGGCCACCCAGTCCGGAACCGCCGCGACCTCCTTGGTCTTGTGGCTAGGCTCGCTCATGTCCGTGTAGCTGTCGAAATGCTCTGCGCCGATAAAGGCCTCGATTTCGCGGATCAGGGCCGCCGGCTGGTGGCGGACCATGCCGAACGGGCGGATCAGCAGCCGTTCGGCGCCGACCGACTGCTGCCAGAGCGGAATCGCGGTCTGGTAGTTGCCGCGGGTATTGGTCTTGATCTTCTTGAGGAAGAAGGCCCAGTCCTTGGTGCCGCCGGATGGATCGGCCTTCGACCGCGCCACAGCCATCTTGAGCTGCGACATCGTCCGGGCGGCCGGCTCGCGGATGATCAGCACGAACCTCGTCTTCGGCAGCATGTCCGACAACGTCGCCATGCCCTTCTCGTCGAGTTCGAGATAGGCCGGGGTGATCTCTCCCGTCACGCGCCCCTTCGCATCGGGATAATCGAAGATCGAGCCGTACCAGTCCTGTGTCAGCAGGTGATCACCAACCAGGCTGCGCAAGTGCGCGGCCTTGGCCGCGCCGTCGCCTTCCGACCCCTTGTCGAGCTTGCCGCGCTCGAGCCGTCCGGCCACCTTCTCGATATGCGCGGCCCGCTTCAGGCGCCGCGCCGGCGGTGCGTCGAGATAGTCGAAGAAATGCACTTCCTTGAGCGGCGGCAGCCAGATCGAGGGATTTTGGGCCAGCATGTCGTAAAGCCAGGTCGTGCCGGCCTTCTGCGCCCCGATCCCGATGAAGTCAGGCATTGCCATGTCGTCGTCCCCAAACCTCGAACGCGCGCGATCTCGCGCCGCCTGTGTTCCGCGCGACTGCGCGCTACTTGTGTTCCCTGCCGAGCGCGCCGATCGCGTGCCGCATCAGGTCGTCGTAATCGCCCCGCGCGGCCAGCGTGCCCTCGATGTAAAGCCCGCCATCGTCGGGCGGGCTCTCGAGGAACAGTGCATCGCGGCCGAACCAGTGTCTTGCCACTGCCGCGTTCGATTGAGCGAACCGGTCCAGCACCGACTGCCGTTCGGCAGCGGTATAGAGCGTCCTGGCGTTGCACCCCGCCGATTTTGCGGCAGCCTGCAGAAATTCGATGATCGCCA
Organism: Rhizobium sp.; assembly: GCA_019739215.1. GTDB lineage: Bacteria > Pseudomonadota > Alphaproteobacteria > Rhizobiales > Rhizobiaceae > Rhizobium_E. The sequence continues at coordinate 47,504 of JAHHDR010000042.1, read as the reverse complement.
CCCGCTCCGGGTTCCTGATATCGTACATGCCGGCCGCGCGGACATATTCCAGCATCTCCGTCGGCAGGCTGTCGTTCTGCAGCGCGTCCGTCATTTCGAGCGTCGAGCCGTCTATCCCGGTCAGCGCGAAGAAATCGCCAATGGCATCGGTCACCTGACCCTTCTCGATAATGCGGACCTGCACCTTGTCGCGCCCGAGCGCGCCGTCCCAGAGACCAAGCATGCTGTCGAAATCGAGCCAGTAGAATTCGTCGAGGCAGCCGAGGAATTCCCGCGGCGTCATCACCGAATGCCGCTTCGAGAACGGCCATTTGACATGCTGGTTGTACCAACTCATCAGCCAGTGGTCCTGTCGCCGGAGATAGACGATCGCTTCGACGTCGTAGACCGCCTTCAGCGGCGCCAGCCAGCCGAGGTCGCGATGGATGCAGAAATCCTCGCCGCTCAGGATGATATGGCGCTCGCCGGCATGAGCCTCCAGCTTCCTGACCAGATCCTTGCCGCTCATCTTGCCGCGATGGAGCGCCCAGGCGATGTCCTGGTGATTGGTGCCCTGGAACGCATAGCACTTGCCCTGTGCCTTCAGCCGGTCGCGGTTGGCGGCGAGCCCGCGTTGCAGCCCGGTCGTTCCCGTCCGGTGGATACCGATATGGAGCGTCAGCCGTCCGCCCGTCGTCGCGCGCTTCTTCCAGAACATCTCAGAGCCAGTTCCCACGGCACATCAGACCCAGATGGATCAACTGCTCGGGCGATTCGTATTTCACGCTTACGCCATCCTCGAACAGCACTTCCCGGTTCTCCCGCACATAGCGCTCGTATTCGGCGCCGCCGGAGAAATGCTCCTTGCGGTTCATCTCCTCCGACGCCTTGTCCTTGAGGCTGGCGAAGAACTTGAAATGGAAAAGCGCCCCTGTCGGCGTCGGGTTGAACCGGTCCTGAACCCGCATCAGCCGCATCGGCTTGATGTCGTGCATCGAGCTGACATAGCGGAAGTTCCACCGCCACCAGACGACGGGGATCTTGTTGAGCGCCGGCGACTTGGCCGGGTCGCGCCGGTTGTGCACCCGCATGCGTGGTCCGCCCCGGGTGAAGGTCGGCATGTTCCGGGTCCCGACCTGCACATAGCCGTCGCGGTCGAAGAACGGCGCGATATCCCATGGATTGTCGCCGGACCTGTAGACGGTCTCGTTGAGCGGCCTGTCGGAATAGGCGTCCAGCATCACGACATGGAACGCCTCGCGCTTTTCCATGCGCATATATTCGCCGAGTTCCCGGAGGTTGCGGCTCTCCATGCAGGGATAGACGAGGAACTCGTCGGGATCGACGGTGACGCAGAGATGGCCGGTGCCGAATTTCCTGAGCAGGAAATTGCACCATTCCATGCCGAAGTTCGACGCCTTGTAGCTGGCCTTGGTGTGCCACAGCGTCACGTCGGGCTGGCTCCGCGCCCACTCCTGGATGCCATCGGTCGAATCGTTGTCGATGATGAGGAACTGGTTGACGCCGAGCTTGCGGTAATAGTCGACGAAATAGGGAAGGCGGAAGAGTTCGTTCCTCAGGCACATGAAGAGCAGCACGTCGCTCTTCCTGAAATCCTTGGTCCGGTCGACCTTCAGCTTCAGCTGCTTGCCGAAGCGCCTGAGCCGCATCTGGTAGCTGATCTGGTTGGTGACCATCGAGAAGATCTGGCTTACTTTCACTGTCCCACCCCCCGCGAGGCTTCGGTCAGTTCGGAATTGCCGATGTGACGCGCATTGGACTGCAGCTCGAGGCCTGACGTGAAGAGCTCCGGCAGCGCCACGGGGAAGTTCAGCTTCAGCAGCCGCCAGCGCGCGTGGAGATCCGACAGCGTGCTGACCGACCGGCGCCAGTCGTCCGGCAGGTCGGCGACCATCTCGTCGGCGCTGATCGTGTTGATCGCCTGCTCCATCGCCGGCAGCGCTCCCGTCAGCGGCCGCACGGCGTCACCATGGCGAAAGCGGAGCGCCGTCTGCCAGTCCTCGGGGGAGGTCTCTGCGGTCATGTTTGCGGTCTTGAGATAGGCGTCGGTCCTAAGCCGGTAGTCGGCGGGCACGATCGTCTCGATGGCCGACTGCATGGCACGGAAGCTCTGGACCGGGGTCGCCGCCGCACCGCGCGCAACACCGCCGCCGATCGTCAGCGTCCAGTAGAGCTGGCGCATGATGTCGGTGTCATGCTCGGGCATCACAGGCAGCACGATCGCATTGCGGCTCAGCATCAGCGCCATCTCGCCCGAGGGATCGTCGCCAGGGCAGAGTTCGATCACGGGCAGGTCGTCGATCCGGTCGAGGATGCGCGCGAAATAGGCCGGCCGGTCGAAGTCGCGGATCAGGTCATCATCGGCATGCAGCCCGCGGAACACTCTCACGTCGGATCCGAAATCCACCTTGGCCGGATGCAACACGCGGCCGAGCACCGTCAGGCCGGCCACGTCGCGGATCGCGTCCGACGCCCGGCGCACAAGCTTCGGCGGCCCGTAGAGAATCGCGAAGCTCTTCGGGCAATTCTCCAGGATGTCGGACCACAGCCCGGTATTGCGATGCTGGAACAGGGCGGGCGTGAGCGGCGATGCCTTTGGCAGCGCTGCGATCTTCTCCTTGTAGGGGAAGGCGTAGCGGGTGTTGAAATCGATCTTCAGCGGCTCCGCCGGCGCCGGCCCCCTGGCCGTCTCGACCAGGTGCGCCCGCAGCTTCTTCGCCGAGGACGAGACCTTGCGGGCGAAGAAGAAGGGGAGGTCGCGCAGCATCTCGATATGGTCGTCGAGAAGCACGATCGGCTTGCCCCAGTCGTTGAAGTGGAAGAAGGTCAGGTTGCGCCGCGCCAGGTTGTCGATATGCGTGAACTTGAAGGCCATGGTCCTGGAAGTAGAGCTCGTCCGGAATCCAGGTCGTGGAGAAGAAGAAATAGGTCAGCGGATGCTTCTGGATATGATCCAGGATTTTTTCGCACAGCTTCCACGACAGGCACCACCATTGCGACCCGAAACGCGGCTCGAGCGAACGCGGAAATCGCCGCTTCGGCCAGAACATCCGTTGCAGCTGGAAATGCCAGTTGAACAGCTTCTGGTGCGTCTGGTGGTTGAAGAAATGCCAGTACTGATAACGTTCCTTGCGAAGACCGCCGATCATCCAGTTGGAATCATAGGCTTCGATGAATTCAGTCTTTGGATGAGCATCGAGAAACTGCGACAGTTCCCTAAGCGGCCGGATCGGCATGCACGCGCCTGATATCAGCATCACCCGATCGCAATCGAGCTTCTCCCGGCGGATGACGCGCAGCGAGCGGACCACGGCATCGACCAGGCTGAAATTGCCCCAGCCGCATTTCAGCCGGTCCTTGACGAGGGAATATCTTCTTGGAATCCGCAACCCGCATCTTGAGCCGTTCGAACTGCTTGGCGGGCGCGTTGAGGTCGTAGTGGATGACCGCATTGGCATGCGGATCCCATTCGGTGAGCAGGCTGGCAAGGTCGGCGACATGGTCGGCATTTTCATGCGCCAGGATTATGAACGTGATTTTCGCCATCAGGACCGATCGACTTCGACAAGCGGCCCGGTTGATCCGCTCCCGCCCAGATTTCCCGGGTTTCTCTTGGAGCCAAGCGTTTAGCCATGACGGCGCGGGAATGCAAGATGATGGGATGAGTTCCGCCGTGCTCACGTCCCCGCAACTGCCTGCATCCTCTCTACTCGCTCGGCCACGTTTCGGGAAAGTCCATGCCCCTCGGCAGGATTCGGAGAATATCGACGATGCCGTCACGGACGACGAAAACCGATCGACGCGCTATGCTCGAACCCGATTATGCGTAGGCCCGGATGAATTATGCGTGCGCACCGTGCCCCGCTCCGGGAATGTCGCGAGTGACATGCAGGCGGCTTCGATCCGGCCGACATAGGCGTAGGCCCGATCATGCCCGGCGGCTTGGGCTATGCGATCGTAGATGCCTTCGAGATCCGTCAGCGCCGTTTCCCGAAATACGACCTTATTCGCCACGCTTGGCGACCTTCACGCTTTGCCCGTGATAGGCTCGCATCCGGTCGAAGAACTCATTGGCCGGAATAGGCGGGCGCGGATCGGCCAGGGCTTCTTGGATTTTCGCGCGCCAGACCGCGTTTATGGCCTCGCGCTCGCGCTCCAAGGCGCGGACAGCGGCCCGCACCGCCTCACTATGGGACTCGAAGTCGCCTGACCTCGACCATGGCATCCAGCACTTGCTGCTGGCGTCCGAGGGTCAGCGTGATCGATTTGTTGGTGCGCACGACAAGGGCCTCTCTGCTCACCTGGACATCATGACACGACAGTGTCGTGCAGGCAACATTGACGACAGCGTGCCGTCTGGCGAATGGCTCTCCGTCGCGAAGCCGCTTCGGGGGACTATCGCACCCGCCTGCCACTCGCTATAGAGTCCCATCCGCCAAATCAGCCGAAAATCCCACCCGCATGAAAGTCCTCGTTCCCATCTGGGCGTTCACAAGACCGCCACCACCTTCATCCAGAGCCAGCTTGCCAACAACCGGCAGGCCTTGGCCGGGAAAGGGATTCGGCATGGCCGGCATATGGGCGGTGCGCAGGCGGTTTTACCAACCTCTTTCGACCGCATCGCCTGGTTCGATCCGATCTGGCGATTTCCTGACGCGGCCCGTGTTGCGGCGCAAGCTGGACCGACTGATGCGCGAAAGCGGGCAGATCAACACATTCCTGCTCTCCGACGAGAATCTCGCCGGGACGATCGGCGCCAACTATCTGTTCGGCCGGCTCTATCCCTGGGCGGGCATGCGGGCGCGGATGCTGGTGGGTGTCCTGTCGGGGCACGACACCCACTATTTCATTTGCATCCGCAGCTACCCGGACTATCTCGTCTCGTCCTGGCTGCAACTCGCCTCCAAGGGCAAGCCGCCTGCCTTCGAGAAATATGTCGAGAAGTTCTCGCCCGAGCGTCGTGGCTGGGCCGAACTGGTGGCCGATCTCGCCCAGGCTGTCGGCCGGGACCGGCTGACGGTCTGGACCTACGACTGGTTCGCGGAGGATCCGCACCGGGTCTTTGCCCTGCTGGCGCCGGATATGGATTTCGTCGTCGCCGAGGAGGAACTCAAGCGCGAGATCCTGCCATCGCTGACGATCAAGGGGCTCAACGTCATCAGCCTGCTTGAGGAGCATCTCACCCGCCCCGAGATCAGGCGCATGAGCAGGCTCGTGCGCAATTTCCAGTTCGACGAGCCCAATCCGAAGCTGGAAATCACCGATCCGGCGCTGATCGCGGCTTATGAGTCGAAGTTCCGCCGGGATCTCGAAGCCATCCGGGCGCTCGGCGTGGAACTGCACGCGACTTGATCTAACGCAAGGCGGGGCGGCGCTTCGCGCGGCATTCTTGTCGTACAGTGATGTTCAGGAGGACAGGATGTACAAGAAGATCGTCGTACCCGTGGAGATGGGCCAGCTCGACAAGGGCGAGAAGATTCTCGCGAAAGCCAAGGCGCTGCTCGACGCGGGCGGCGAGATCGTGCTGGTCAACATCGTCGAGACCACCCCCTCCTACATAACGGTCGACCTGCCGGTGGACTTCATCGATCTCTCGGTGAAGGATGCTGAGGAAAAGATCGCCGCACTGGATGCAAGGATGGCGACCAATGCCCGCCGGATCGTCCGCATCGGCTCCGCTGCACGCGAGATCATGGAGATCGCCGCGACCGAGAAGGCCGACCTCATCATCATCGCGTCGCACCGGCCCGATTTCACCAACTACCTGATCGGCGCCACAGCCGATCGCGTGGTGCGCCACGCCAAATGCTCGGTCCTGGTGGACCGCTGACAGCCCCGGAGGGACATCTGCCATGATCGACATCGACAAGCAGAAGGCGCGCCTGGTCGCGCGCAAGGCCGAACTCCGCGGGCGCCTCGTCCGGATCGAGGATGAACTGGACGAACCGGTCAGCGCCGACAGCGATGAGCGCGCCGTCGAGCGCCAGGACGACGAGGTGCTCGAAGCCATGGGCGAGGCCGGCCTCGCCGAGTTGCGCGGCATCGAGGCCGCGCTCGACCGCATCGCCCACGGCCGCTACGGCACTTGCGCCCGCTGTGGCGAGGACATTGCCGAGGCCCGCCTCGAAGCCGTGCCGCATGCCGCGCTCTGCCAGGCCTGCCACGCGGAAATCAACGCCTGAGGCGATGCGCGCTTCCATCGTCCTATTGTCGTCATATCGGAATGATTCGATAGTGGGCGGCAAGGCAGACAAAGGAGCGCCGGCATGCAGCCGATCCACCAGCTGGTCAGGACCTACGACCCGGGCGAACTGATCGCCGACGGTATCGTGCATGGCGTCGGCGTCGTCGCCGCACTGGTCGCGGTCACCGTGCTGATCTTCTATGCCAGCGTCTGGGGGTCGCCGGGCGCGCTGGCGGCGTCCTGGATCTATGGCATCGGTCTGGTAACGTCGCTGGGTGTCTCCTTCGCCTACAACATCTGGCCGCGCACGCCGTTCAAATGGGTGCTGCGCCGTTTCGATCATTCGGCGATCTTCATCCTCATCGCCGCGACCTACACGCCCTTCCTCGTCGCAGCACTGCCCGATCCGCTTGTGCTGGCCAATCTCGTCGGGCTCTGGTGCGTCGCCGCCTTCGGCATCCTGCTCAAATGCGCCTGGCCGGGGCGCTTCGACCGGCTGACGATCCTGCTCTATCTCGCCATGGGCTGGAGCGGCATCATGCTCTATTCCCGCCTCCACGACGTGCTGTCGCTGGTAACGCTCATGCTGATCGTGATCGGCGGGGTGATCTACACGGCGGGCGTCGTTTTCCACCTCTGGGAACGCCTGCGCTTCCAGAATGCGATCTGGCACGGCTTTGTCGTCACCGCCGCCGGCGTCCATTATGCCGCGGTCCTGAACTGCGTGGTCCGCTTGCAGGCATGAGGCTCCCAGCCGTTCTGCTGCCGCAATTTGCCGCGGTTGCGCCGCTGATGGCCCTGGCGCACCGCCCGGATCGCTCCCAACCTGTCAAATCTGCGGGATAACACGATTTTTGGGGTGGTCAGGCGCGCCCAAGACCCCTATCTCTGCCGTTCTTTATTCGAAGCGAGGTGGGACTATTGATCGTCGACGGCGCGATCTTGACGACAGTGGCCATGTTTCTTCCGCTTGCGGGGGCGGCGATCGCGCCGCTTCTGACGCGGCGGTTCGGGCATCGTGCAGCCTGGCCGCTTGCGCTGTTCCTGCTGGTGCCGTTCCTCGTCTTTGCCGGTCATGTCGAGACGGTCGCGGCGGGCGCTGTTGCCACCGGCGGCTTCTCCTGGAGCCCCACGCTCGGCGTCGATTTCGCCTGGAAGCTCGACGGACTGTCGCTGACCTTCGCGCTGCTGATTTCGGGGATCGGCACTCTGATCGTGCTCTATTCCGGAGGCTACCTGAAGGGTCATCCCGGCCTGGGCCGGTTCCTCGCCTTCATCCTGATGTTCTCGGCGGCGATGCTGGGCGTCGTCGTCTCCGACAGCCTCCTGATGCTCTTCGTCTACTGGGAACTGACCTCGATCACCTCCTTTCTGCTGATCGGCTTCGACCATGAACGTGCTGCGGCGCGGCGCGGTGCATATCAGGCGCTGATCGTCACCGGCGGCGGGGGGCTCTGCCTGCTGGCCGGCCTGCTGATCATCGGCCACATCACCGGCACCCAGAGCCTGAGCGCGGCCATTGCCGCCGCGCCGGCCGTAGCGAATCATCCGCTGGCCAATGCGGCACTGGTGCTGGTTATCCTCGGCGCCGTCACCAAGTCGGCGCAGTTTCCGTTCCACTTCTGGCTGCCCAACGCCATGGAAGCGCCGACCCCTGTGTCCGCCTTCCTGCACTCCGCCACAATGGTCAAGGCCGGCGTATACCTGCTGATGCGGCTCTATCCGCTTTTCGGCGCCTTCGCGCTGTGGCAGACGGCGCTGCCGCTGTTCGGCGGTATCACGCTGCTCGTCGGGGCGTTCCTGGCATTGCGACAGACGGACCTCAAGCTGATGCTGGCCTATACCACCGTCGCCTCGCTCGGCCTGCTGGTGATGCTGACCGGCATCGGCCACGACAAGGCCATCGAGGCGGCGGTGCTCTATCTCTTCGCCCATGCCCTGTTCAAGGGCGCGCTCTTCATGATCGCCGGCGTCGTCGATCACGAGACGGGCACGCGCGACATCACCCGTCTGGGCGGCCTCGGCCGCGCCATGCCGCTCACTTTCGGCGCGGCGCTGCTCGCCGCCTGCTCGATGGGCGGCATCCCCTTCTTCGCCGGCTTCATGGCGAAAGAGGAGATCTATGCCGCGGTCACCCTGCCGCAATGGACCTTTCTCGCCGCCTTCGTCGGCAACGCGATGATGTTCGCAGTCGGCTTTGCCATCGCCCTCAAGGTGTTTCCTCGGCGCGCGCGTCGAAAACGCCGAAACACGCCCATGACGGTCCCGTTCTGCTCATGGCCGGGCCGGTGATCCTTGCGGTGCTGGGTCTGGCGCTGGCGCTCGCGCCGGCTATGCTGCACGCAGTCGTGTCCTCGCCCATGGCCTCTGCCGTGTCCGGCCATCCGGTGGCGGTCAGCATCTCGGCCGTGCCGCACATCTCGCTGCCCTTCCTGCTGTCGCTGCTGACCGTCGGGCTGGGCATCGCGATTCTCTACTGGCTCGACCCGATCCGGGCCGCCGCATCGCGGCTCCTCGATACCATAGGCTGGGGACCCGACCGCGGCTTCGACCAGGTCGTCGCCGCTCTAGTCCGCAGCGCTTGGCACGTCACGCGCCTGACGCAACCGGGACGGCTCGAGGTCTATCTCACCGTCGTGTTCGCGATCATCGCGCTCAGCCTGCTTTATCCGCTTCTTGCCTGGGGCGAACTGCCGGCCTGGCCGACATGGCCGGCGCTTCAGATCCACGAGGCGGCGTTCATCCTGATCGCGGTGATCGGGCTGGTGGCCGTGCTCGGTGCCAGGAAGCGGCTGACCGCCATCGTCGCACTCGGCATCCAGGGCTTTGCCGTGGCCGTGGTCTATCTGCAGTTCGGCGCGCCCGACCTGTCCTTCACCCAGTTCATGGTCGAGACGCTTTCGGTCATCATCCTCGCCCTGATCATGACGCGGCTGCGGCTCGACCTCTACGATCGCCGCAGCATCCGAGAGCAGTTGCTGGATGGCGCCATTGCCATCGCCTGCGGGCTGGGCTTCATGCTGTTCCTCTTCAGGGTCGTCGAAATTCCCTTCAATGGCGAACTCAGCCGCTTCTTCGCCGAGCATTCCAAGATCGTCGCTCACGGCGCCAATGTCGTGAATGTCATCATCGTCGATTTCCGTGGCGTCGATACACTGGGCGAGATCGGGGTCGTCACGATCACCGGCCTCGCCATCCTGGCGCTGATCCGGCTTCGGGCCTTGCCCGCCGGCCGGACCTTCAACGATCCCGATGCGGACGAAAGGGAGCGCACATGAATTCGCTGATCCTGCGCACGCTCGCTCCCCTCATCACTGGCCTGATGGTGGTCTTCTCCGTGTTCATCACCCTGCGCGGCCACAATGCGCCGGGCGGCGGGTTCATCGGCGGCCTGTTGGCGGCATCGGGCGTGGCGCTCTACGCGCTCGCCTTCGGCGTCGAGCCGACCCGGCGCATGCTGCGGATCCACCCGCTCACGCTTGCCGCGTTCGGTCTCATCCTGGCTGCCGCATCGGGCCTGGCCTCGGCGCTCTACGGCGTGCCCTACATGACGGGCCTCTGGTTCAAGCTCGGCATCGACCTCTCGACCGTCATGAGCTTCGACATCGGGGTCTACCTCGTCGTGGTCGGCGCGTTCTCGTCGATCCTGCTGGCGCTCGAGGAAAGGGACGATACATGATCGAGACGCCCCTGATCGTGCTCGACGGCCTGTTCTTCGCCGCTGCGATCTATCTCATGCTGTCGCGCCATATCGTCCGCATCCTGATCGGCGTGGCACTGCTGGGAAATGCCGTCAACCTTCTGCTCTTCGTCGCCGGCCGTGTCACGCGCGAGGTTCCGCCCGTCATCTTGTCAGGCGACACGCTCTCGATGGATGCCGCAAATCCGTTGCCGCAGGCACTGATCCTCACCGCCATCGTGATCTCCTTCTCCTTCTTCGCCTTCCTGATGACGCTCGGCTACCGCGCATGGCAGGCGCTCAAGACCGATGACACCACCGGCATGCGCTTCGCCGAGCCCGACGAAGCCGCGCCGCCGACGGTGGAGTACTGACCATGGCCGCGTCTCCCCTGATCGACACGGCAGGCGTTTTCGTTGCCGATCCGTCTCCGGCCTCCTGGCTGGTCGTCCTGCCCGTTGTGCTCTGCCTCATCGGTGGGGCGGCCCTTGCCGCAATGCGCCAGCGAATCCATCTGCATGGTCCCATCGCAATTGCATGCCTGGCGCTGCTCTGCGTGATCGATCTGCTGCTGCTTCTTCAGGTCGCCACCCATGGTCCGATGACCATGGTCATGGGCCGTTGGCTGCCGCCGTTCGGCATCGCCTTTACCGTCGACATCCTCGGTGCGTCCTTCGCCCTCGTTGCCGGCCTGGTCGCGCTGGGCGGCGCCATCTATGCCCTGCCTGACATCGACACGATGAGGCGTCGCTATGGCTTCTTCCCGTTCCTCCTCTTCCTGATGGCCGGTGTCTCCGGCGCATTCCTGACCGGCGACATCTTCAACCTCTATGTCTGGTTCGAGGTACTGCTGATTTCCAGCTTCGGCCTCATCGTGCTGGGCGGGGAGTCCGAGCAGATCGACGGTGCCATGAAATACGGGCTCCTCAACCTGGTCGGAACCACGCTTTTCCTGATCGCCATCGGCTATCTCTATGGCATCTTCGGCACGCTCAACATGGCCGACATCGCGATGAAGGTCGAACAGGGCGGCGCCGTACTTCCGCTGATGACGCTGGGCACCCTGTTCTTCGCGGCCTTTGCCATGAAGGCCGCCGCCTTTCCGGTCAATTTCTGGCTGCCCGCCTCCTATCACACGCCGCGCATCACGGTTTCGGCATTGTTTGCCGGGCTACTGACCAAGGTCGGCGTCTATGCCATGCTGCGGGTCCTGGTCATGCTGATGCCCGCGACAATGGCGACCCTGTCGCCGCTGGTCGGTGCGGTCGCCGTCGTCACCATGCTGTCCGGCGCGATCGGGGCCATTGCCCAGAGCGATATCCGCCGGGCGCTCGGCTACTGGGTGATCTCGGGCATCGGCATCATGCTGGCGGGTCTGGCCATCGGCGAGAACCAGGCCATCTCCGCGGCAATCTTCTACGCATTTCATTCCATGGTGGTGATGTCGGCCCTCTACTTCGCCGCGGGCTTCATCGCCGAGCGCAGCGGCACCTATCAGATCGGTGCCAGCGGCGGGCTGTGGGCGTCGTCGCCGCTCCTGTCCGCGCTGGTGCTGGCGCTCTTTCTCTCCGTTGCCGGCCTGCCGCCATTTTCCGGCTTCTGGCCCAAGGCGATGCTGGTGTCCGCAGCCCTGTCCGGGGAACGATGGTGGCTCGCCGCCGCGATCCTGCTCTCGGGCTTCCTGATCACTTTCGCCGCCGGCCGCATCTTCCTGCTTGCCTTTTGGCGGCCCGCCCCGCCCGACGCCCGGACGCAGGATGCCAGGCTGCCATCCGCGGCGCTCGCGGTTCTCGTCCTGCTGACGCTGGCATCGGCTGCCGCCGGCCTCTGGCCCGAGCCGGTCGCCGCCCTGTCAAAGGCCGCGGCCTCGGCCGTCCTTGAGCCGGACGCCTATCTGAGATCGGTCTTCCCGGAGCCGCGCCCATGATTCGCCTCTACCGGATCCTTAAGCTCCTCGTCGTCTTCCTGCGCGAATTCGTGGTGTCGGTTCTGCGTGTCGCCTGGCTGGTCATGTCGCCGCGCATGACCTTCACCCCCGCGGCCTTCCGCTTTCCGCTTCGGCTGAGGAGCGACCGCCAGATCACGCTGCTCGCCAACCTTATAACGCTGACTCCTGGCACACTGACCGTCGACGTGGCGGAGGACCGTTCGGCGCTGGTCGTCCACGCGATCGACTGCCCCGATGTAGAGGCCGCGTGCAGGGACATTCGCGACGGTTTCGAACGTCTGATCAGGGAGGCCTCCGGATGATCATGACGGCTGCGATCCATCTCGCGCTCGCGATCCTCACCTTGGCGCTCGTGATGACCGCCATTCGCGTCATCATCGGGCCGACGCTCGCCGATCGGGTTCTCGCCCTCGACCAGTTGGTGTCGACCGCCATCGGCTTCATCGCGGTCATCGCGGTCAAGACCGGATTCGAGCTCTATGTCGACATCGCGCTCGCTCTGGCGCTGGTGGGCTTTCTCGCCACGGCGGCCTTCGCGCGCTACATCTACATTCGCGGACGCGGGGAGGACCAGCCTTGATCCACACGGTCGTCGAAATTGCCATCGCCGCGCTGCTGCTCATTGGCGCCTTGCTCACGCTGGTGGCCGCCCTGGGGTTGTTCCGGCTGCCCGATCTCTACACGCGCATGCATGCTGCCTCCAAGGCGGGAACGGCGGGGTCGGGCATCCTGCTCCTGGCTGTGGCGATGCAATCCGGCGAGGTCGACGTGTGGGTGAAATGTCTGCTGGCGATCGCCTTCTTCTTCCTCACCGCACCGGTGTCGGCGCATCTTCTCGCCAAGGCGGCGCTGCGCGCAGGCCAGCCGCTGCCGGGGCCGGAAGGCGACGGCGAGCCCCAGTCCCGCGCGGATGACAGCGGCATGACAGGGGACACCCAGCGCTGAATCTTCGTAGGTGATGTCGGGCGATTGCCCAGCAATACTTGTTCGCTGCGGCAAGCCCGCGAGCTTCTGTCAAATCTGCAATTTCAGCGATTGTATAACTCGCGCAATGCAAGATTTCGCATATGTTGCGACCAAGGTTCTTGTCGCCACATCTATGCCATCATCTCGTATTCGTGATTTTGTTCACTGATCTCATCCTGCACTGTCCATGCTTGCTTTCTTTGGATAGTGGAAAAATGTTGTTTACATTTGGTCAAAAAGTGCTACTCCCGAATAAGTAGAGAGTGACAGTGATTCAGATTTGAACCGTATATCCGGCGGTTCCTTTGGCGGAGTTGGCTGAAATTTAGGCCGACGCGAAAGTTTGTCGAAGGACTTGGATGTCGTTTCACTGAGTCAACATTTCACACGCCACGGGGAAGGCTGTCGAGGGTCTAGGGGTAGTCCGTCGATGAGTTTTGCCTTTTCTTGGGTAACTCTGCGGTTGGTCGCTGTGGGCTTTGGCTCGCAGCAGGGCAGTGATCACTCAGGAGAAAGAAATGAATGAACTGGTGACCGTAGGCAACAAGGAGCTACTGGTCGAACTGACGGCTGAAATCGTCGCCGCCTATGTTGGAAATCATGTGGTTCCCGCAGCGGATCTTCCGTCGCTGATCGCAGACGTGCATACGGCCCTTTCAGGCACTGCCGGTCATGAGATCGCCGCGCCTGTCGTCGAAAAGCCGAAGCCGCCTGTGCCGATCAAGAAGTCCGTGCACAACGACTATCTCATCTGCCTCGAAGACGGCATGAAGTTCAAGTCGCTCAAGCGCCACTTGATGACCCACTACGGCATGACGCCCGAGGAATACCGCGAAAAGTGGGAACTCCCGGCCGATTATCCCATGGTGGCGCCGGCCTATGCCGAGGCGCGCTCGCGCCTCGCCAAGCAGATGGGCCTTGGCCAGGGCCGCAAGAAGCGCGCCTGAACCGCCAACCTTCGATCGAACGGGAAGCGGCCCGGCGTGGCCGCTTTCGTCGTTCAGGGGGCTCCGACGGATGCTTGGGCCGACCGAGCGGAAGGCGTGTTCAACAGTCCGGCACACGATCGAGGCCCGCAGCGTCGCGCCGGACGCAGTTGTCGCGAGAATTATACTTCGCTCCGAAGCCCGTTGTTGAAGGCATGCGAAGCAACGCACCCAGCATCGTCATGTTGTGTTGCCGATCTACCGTCGGTCGCGCCTCCCGACACGGCGTCCTGACCGAGTGTCGGTTCTGTCTCGAAGCTGCCCGAGACTTCACGCCAGCGACGTTTTCCCGTACGGTCCACCGTCTTCAATTGACTGTTTGAATGCCATGATCACGCGGCGCGGATTTATCAGACTGGTGTGGACGGGGATTGGTGCATGCGTCGCGCTGGCCGGATACTCCACAGGCATCGAGGCGATGGCGAAGCCGAGGACGACGCGCTACCGGCCCGATCTTCCCGATTGGCCCACTGCGCTCGGCCTCAAGATCGTCGTCCTCGCCGACTTCCACGCGTGCGAGCCCTGGATGACGCATGACCGCATAGCCGCGATCTGCGACCAGGCCAACGCGCTCCGGCCCGATCTCATCCTGCTTCTCGGCGATTTCGTCAGCGGCATGAAACTGGTGACGGACGAGGTTGATCCGCTGCTGTGGTCGCGAGCGATGGCCCGCCTGTCGGCGCCGCTCGGCGTGCATGCCGTTCTCGGCAATCATGACTATTGGTCGGACGATTCCGTACAGTTCCAGCTCAAGGGCAAGCCGTTCGCGCAACTGGCGCTCGAGGATGTCGGCATCCCCGTCTATGTCAACCAGGCGGTTCGGTTCGAGAAGGACGGGATCGGGTTCTGGCTCGCCGGCCTCGGAGATCAACTGGCCTATTCGTCGCTGCGCGCGGCCGAACGGGATGCCGTCTGGGGCATCGACGACCTCGCGGGCACGCTCACCCAGGTGACGGACGATGCGCCGGTGATCCTGATGGCGCACGAGCCCGACATCTTTCCGGAGGTTCCCGCCCGCGTCGCCCTGACGCTCTCGGGCCATACCCATGGCGGCCAGGTCAATCTCTTCGGATGGAAGCCGATCGTCCCGTCCAGGTACGGTTCGCGATATGCCGGCGGCCATATGGTGGAGAATGGCCGGCACCTGATCGTGTCGAAGGGTCTCGGATGCACCGGCCTGCCGGTCAGGTTCGGCGCATGGCCCGAAATTCTGGAAATCGACCTGGGTCGGGCCTGACCGCATTTCCCCCGAGTCCGCGCCGATCCCGCCGCGATTGCGCGACCCGCACGTCAGAGGTGTGCCGTCCTGCTGGCGCAAAAGAAATAATTCCTAGATCGTGCTCGCGACATTCAACCAAAATACGTAAGATAGGGTCTTTTACTCGCTCCGGCTCTGTGGCATATAGGAATATATTCTCTAGTCATAAGGAGCGAGCCGTTGACCCATCCCTTTGCCTCCAGTCCCCTGGATGACGATCCCTTTGAAGGATTGGCCATTGACGTCCCCGATGCTGTTCGCGAGCGCCTGCGGCGGCGCTGCCAGCAGCCATCCGGGCTGCCGGTGGCCGGCGAGGTCTCCTTCACGGCGCGGTTCGGCGAGCCCACGCTGGTGCGTAAGGTCGCGCTTCCCGGCCGGCGTCGGTCGCTCGGCCTTCGGTCCGCCTGCAATGCGGTGCGCATGGTTGCCGGCGAGATGCTGGCGCTGACCGGCCCGCGGGCGACCGCCGAGCGCGATCGCCGCTTTGCCGTGGCGCATGTCCAGCAGATCGCCATGTATGTCTGCCATGTCGCCCTGCAATTGAGCATGAGCGATGTCGCCCTCGGCTTCGGGCGTGATCGGACCACGGTCGGTCATGCCTGCGCGCGCGTCGAGGATCGGCGCGACGACCGGTCTTTCGACGACCTCGTCGGCGCTGTCGAGCGCGTGGTCAAGGCCGTGCTGGCGGGACGTCGCGCCAATGGCTGAGGGGGGCAAGGTCGAGACGAACAAGGCCGAGGGCAGGGTGGCGCGACTGCTCCGCTTCCTCGGAAACGCCGGCTGCCTGCTCGCCGGGGAGGGCGCCGCGGCCAGTGTCTCGCGACCCGACGGCGCCGAACTCTCCATTGCAGCGGATGCGATCGCCACAGCACTCCGCCGCGGTCTGGCGATCCGTCGCGGCGACAGGCTCTATGCCACCCGCGAGGCCCGAGCGTGGCTGCGCCGCTTCCTGTCTGCCCGCGAGGAGGCGTTTCTGGCGCAGCACCGGACCGTCGAGCAGGTGGAGATCGATCGGGATGGCAGGCGGGAGGCGGTGGATATCAACGTCACCGCCACGCCGCTCGCAGCCCTGTCGCGATTGAAGGATCGCAGCGGCGCCCGCTGGCTACCGTCGGAGGCTCTTGCAGCGGGCGAGCGGCTGGCGCGCGATTTTCACTACGGCGCGCTCCAGCCGCGCGTGACGCAGAGCTACGAGCCGCGTCTCGGCGAACAGGCCCGTCCCGGCGCGGGCACTGCGGTCGAACTCGGCGACGCCGTTATTGCGGCACGCCGAAGGGTCGGCGCCGCCGTCGAGGCGATGGGGCCCGACCTGTCAGGGGTGGCGCTCGACGTCTGCTGCTTCGAAAAAGGGCTTGAAACGGTCGAGCGCGAGCGCCGGTGGCCGCCGCGCTCCGCAAAGCTGATGCTCAGGACCGCGCTGCTGCAGCTCCACCGCCATTACGATCCGCCCGCCCCGCCAAAGGCACGGCGCCGGCATGCCTGGGGTGCGGAGGGCTACCGGCCGGAACTATCGGTCTAAGCAGGTTCCGGAAGGTGCCCCACGGTTTTCGGACAGGGATCTGCGAGAAAGCAAAAGATTCATCGGAAGGCTGGTGGCCGTCAGGCCGCCACCATTCTCGCCGCGGCCTCGGCCTGAATCCGGGCCACCATGGATCGCAGCCCGTTGGCCCGCTGGGCCGAAAGATGTTCGATCATGCCGATCCTGCGGAATATCTCCAGCGCGTCGGTGGCGGCGACCTCGGAGGCGCGCTTGCCGGAATAGATCGCCAGCACGATCGCCACCAAGCCGCGGACGATATGCGCATCGCTGTCGCCACGGAAGGTCAGTGCGGGATCCTTGCCGTCGCCGGTCTCAGTGGCCAGCCAGACCTGGCTCGCGCAGCCGCGCACCTTGTTGTCGGCGGTCCTGTCGCTTTCGGGGAGATCGGGCAACGCCTTGCCGAGTTCGATCACGTAGCGGTAGCGGTCGTCCCAGTCCTCGAGATATTCGAAGTCGTCCAGTATGTCGTCAATCTTGGCCATGGGGCTGGATATAGTCGTTCGCGTGCCCGATGAAAAGCCGCACAAGAAAGAACGCCGTGAAGCAAGCTTCACGGCGCGTCAAAAGCTGACGGAGTTTGAGGCAGGGTGGTCGGGCAGTTCGGTCGATCTGTTGGTGCTGTCAGGCCTCCGGGCGCGGCATGGGGACGGGAATGGTCTCGATCTGCGGCAGCCCGTCGGTCCGGGCGGCAACCGTCCCGGTCTTGACGGCATCGGTGGCCTTCGTCTCGGTTTCATCGGCAAACTGGGTGTCGAGATAGGTATAGGCAACGCGGGCGCCCTCGCGGGCCCTGACGCCGAGCGTCGAGAAGGTTTCGGCGCTCTTGACGCAGACATCCGGCTTCTGGGCGCAGAGATCGGTGGCGTAGGAGATCACGCCGGCCGCGGCGCCGAGCGCGTCGGTCAGTTCCACGCCCGGCTCCTGGGCCAGCCGCTCTGTCGCATCCTGGTCGAATATTGGCAGCATCACCAGCACCAGGGAAAACCAGAATGCACCTCGGATCAATAACCACATTGCCTTGCCCGTCTCATCTTGGCCCGTCTCATCCTGGCCTGTCACGCCATGATTGTCTCGGCTGGCCGGTATGCCGGCTCGTTGCGCTGGAGAACGACCGGTGCCGTTCTGATCTCGCAATCTAGCGCCACCCCCGAAACAAGCCCTTCCGGGAATCAGGAGAGCTTTCTGCAAATTTGTCGAAAACTTTAGCCAAGTGCATTTGAAGCGCATTCGCAGGGCATTCGATTCAAATTGTGGCCACCGCTGTTAATCATGTGGGCAGCCTCTCCCGAGCGATCCACCGGCTGGGCGCCGCCGGGCGCGCCACAAGTGTTAACGCAGTCGCGAAACTGTTGATTTTCCTGCAATTACATCCTGTTAACCACGATTTCCGAAGTTCTGCCCAACTGTCCCTTTTTTGGAATTTACGACCCATTCACGCCCCCTCGCGGGCCCCTGCCTTATCCTTTCCTTAAGTCGCGGATGCGATTTTTTCGGCTGTCGGATAGATGAAGGCTGGCGTGTTGAGAGCATTGCGTAAGATCGGCGGCGAACGCCTCTTCCCCTGGGGGAATGACGGCCTGGCCGACCCGCGTCGTGCCGGCCGGCTGGAACTGCGTGACTCGGGCCTGGGCGCCACAGCCGGCATCCTCGCTGCCGGCCTTGCCGCCGCGCTCGGCGCGGACTGGTCGGCCATTCTCCCGTCTGCCTTTGCCGGTGTTTCTGCATGCCTTCTGGGCGTGATCGCCTGGCGGGACGCACGTCCGCGCTTCAGGCGTGTTGCGCCGGTCATACAGGCCGAGCCCGCACCCTTCTTGCCGATCGACCACTTGCCCGGTCTCGTTGTCCGCAACGATGGTGCCGGTCGTGTTCTCTCGGCGACCGGGGCGGACCGCGCCATGCTCGTCGGCAGGCCCGAGGCGCTGATCGACGTCGTCCACCTGTCCACCCGCATCGATTACCTCCAGGCCCTCGACAGCCTGCGCCAGGGCGCCAACGCCGCCACGGCCGAATTCCTGCTGGGCGACGAGGCATCCTTCCGTCCCGTGCGCGGCCATTTCTCCGCCCAGCGTGACCGCGATGGTTCGCTGGCCGGGTTTGTCGTCCAGATGCTCGACATGTCGGCCGAGGTCGCGCTGCGCGGGGACCTTGCCGCCGCCCGCACCGAAGCGCGCTCCGCCAACGAGGCCAAGACGCGGTTCCTGGCCGCCGTCAGCCATGAACTGCGCACGCCGCTCAACGCGATTCTCGGCTTCTCCGATATCCTTCTCGGCGAGTACTTCGGCCGCTTCGAGAATGATCGCCAAAAGGAATATGTCCAGCTCGTCAACCAGTCGGGCCATCACCTGCTTGCCGTGGTCAACACCATGCTCGACATGTCCAAGATCGAGGCCGGCCGCTACGAACTGGTCAAGGAACCCTTCGCCATCGACACGGTGCTGCACGCCGTCGATGAGATGCTGGCGCTCGAGGCGAGCCGCAAGGGCGTGGTCTTCTCGACACGCGTCTCGCGCGGACTTGAAGAGGTGGTTGCGGACCGGCGCGCGGTCAAGCAGATCCTGATCAACCTCGCCAACAACGCGATCAAGTTTACCAAGGAGGGCGGCGTCGTTACCATCGACGCGGCAATCCGCGCCGGCCGACTCGAACTGCGCGTCAGCGACACCGGCATCGGCATTCCCGTCGACAAGCTGGCGCTGATCGGCATGCCCTTCATGCAGGTGCAGAACGACTATACCCGCCGCTACGAAGGCACAGGCCTCGGACTTGCCCTGGTCAAGGGCCTGGTGGCGCTGCATGGCGGCGATTTCGTGATCGAGAGCACCGAGGGCGCTGGCACGGTCATCACCGTCAGCCTGCCCGTGAATGGCGATGGCGGCGCGGACGCCGACGTGCTCGAGTTCCCGCCGCGCCTCGAAACGACCAGAACAGGGGAGATGCGGGATGGCTACGCAGCCCAAGCGAAAATCGCCTGACGCCGGCCCCGCGCGTGGCCGCAAGCCCCAGCCGCGCCGGTCGCGCGCGATGGGCGTCCTTATGGCCTCGGTGGCGCTGATCGCGCGGCATCCCCGCGCGCTGGGCGGCTTCGTCGCCTTCGGCGTGATCTTTTCCTTCGTGGCGGCCAATGCCCTGTGGTACCAGCCGCGCCGGCACCCCGCGCCGTTCCTCGCCACGCGTGGCGATGCCGAAACCAGCCGCACCGACGAGATCGCTCGCGCGGTCGAACCTGGCGTCACTGTTTTTCGCATCGAGCGCCAGTCCGAGACGCAACAGGCCCGGACCGAGAAGCCCAAACCCTCCGAACTGGTGCGCCGGATCCAGCAGGGCCTCGCCATGCGCGGACTCTATGACGGTCCCGCCGACGGTCTAACCGGTCCCAGGACCGAGGCCGCAATCCTGTTCTTCGAGCAGACCGAGGGGATGGAGGAGACCGGCACCCCCAGCCAGTCGGTGCTCGACCGCCTCGGCGCAGTGGCTTCACCAGCCGAAAGCGATGCCGATATCCAGACGGCGAGCACCCGGACTGCACCGGTTGACGAAGTTGCCGCATTGATCGAGGCTGCTGCCCAGCCGATGGCCGTCATACCCGTGGAAAAGCCCGCTTCGCCGGCCCTGGTCATGAAGATCCAGAAGGCGCTTGCCGGCATGGCCTATGCCGACGTCAAGATCGACGGCATTCCCGGCGCCGCGACCCGCGCCGCGATCCGCGCCTTTGAGAAGAGCTATCGCCTGCCGGTCACCGGCGAGCCGTCGGAGGCGGTGCTCAAAAAACTCAAGTCGATCGGGGCGATCTGACACCTTTCCGGCTGCGGGTTGTCCGGATATCCTGCGGGGCAGGTCCTCCGCTTGGGACGCGGTCCGCGAAAATTCCGGATCAACCCGCTCCTCCGTCGGAAAAGTAGAAAAAATCCACAAATTGGATGACTATTTTGGTTTATGCCGAATAATTTTTGGCGCACTGGCGTTTTCTTCGCAAGGATGAAGCGAGGAGCGCGCAAATGGCCGTCAAGAAGATTATGACCCAGACGCAGACCGTCGAACTCGCCGGCAATGGCAGCAACTGGCTGCTCGGCAAGGGCTCCTTTGTCAAGGTGTCCGATGGCGACGCGATCTACAACCCGTTTGCCGACAATATCAGCCTCGTCATCGCCGGCAGCGTCATCACCACGGCCACTGGTACGGTCAGCGGTTTCGAAAGCCTCGGTCATGGCACGGACTTGCGGATTGCCGAAACGGGGGTCGTCCGCGGCTATTTCGGCCTCACGCTGCACGGAGATCAGGCCGATGTCGTCAATACCGGCCGCATCGTCGGCACGGCGCCGACCGGGATCGGCATTGTCGGCGGCTGCGACGGCTTTTCGATCCAGAACAGCGGCCTGATCAGGGGCGCCCAGGGCATCGACCTCAACGGCTATGGCAGGGTGGTCAACGAGAAGGGCGGTGTGATCGACGGTCAGATGGCGCTCAGGATCAACGGTGCGGCCGACTGCGAGGTCATAAACCGCGGCACGCTGGCCGGCGACGACTGGAGCTTCATCGGCGGTGCCGACGACGACCTCCTCGTCAATCGCGGCCGGATGACCGGCGGCGTCGACATGGGCGCCGGCAACGACCGCATCGACCTGCGTGGCGGAAAGGCTCTCGATGGGGTCTCGGGCGGAGAAGGCAACGACGTGTTCTTCGTCGACCAGACGCGCGTTGGCGTCGCGGAATTCGCTGGAGAGGGCTACGACATGATCTGGACGACGGCGACGTTCGTCCTTCCGGACAGTGAATATGCCGAGTTCGAATTTCTCGGCGCCCGGGGAAAGGCCGATATCGCGCTGACCGGAAACGACTACGACAACACGCTCGGCGGTAATTCCGGCAACAACAGGCTCCGCGGCCAGGGCGGGGAAGACACGTTCTACTCCGGTGCCGGCAATGACCGGCTGACGGGCGGTGGCGGCGTCGACACCTTCGTCTTTCGAAAGGGCGATGATCACGACACGATCACGGATTTCGTCGGCGACGGCGCCGAGCAGGATATCGTCGATCTTCATTTCCTCAAGGATTTCAAAACTTTCGGCGAAGTCATCGACGTCGCCAGCAACACGGCGGCCGGCGTGGTGCTCGACCTGGGCAAGGGTGACAGCCTGACCATCGCGGGCATGACTAGGGACGATCTCGAGGCCAAGCATTTCGAATTCGCCGTCTGAGCACCGCCGGTGCCTCCGGAGAGACAAGGAGAAGCAATGCCGAAGTTCCACATCGACCAGGACCCGCTACGGCGTCAGTTTCAGCGGTGACGATGGTGAACTCCTCAAAGCCCGGGGTGCGACGATCAAGGGTGGGGTCGGCGTCGATACGTCAGCCGCCAATAGCGGTAGGGGCGATGACCTGCTGATCGGCGGCGAGGGCGCCGATCAGCAGGTGTTCAAGAAGGGCGGCGGCAACGAAGTGATCAAGGACTTCGTGGCCGGTGTAGACATTCTCTACGTCGAGAACTTCTAACTTGACGACGGCTACACCGAACTTGCCGATCACATGAAGCGGGTCGATGGCGACCTTGTCATCCGCTTCGGCAAGGACAGCATGACGCTCAGGGTGCCCGGCGAGGGCGACCTCGCCGAGACCGACGTCACGTTCGCCAATCTCTGATCCGGATGGGCAAGCCGGCGATCCGGCGCGCCCGCCTTTGACAGCGCAGCTACGCGCGCGTAGGACAGCGCCATGCGCCTCACCACCGAATTCTTCGTCTCGGCCCTCATGCGCCGCGTTTTCGCCGCCGGAGGCTTCGCCGCCGTGGAGCGGCACGGCGCGGGAGAGGCTGGCGCTCTGTTCATCCGCCAGCGGTTTCGCGATGGGCTGGAAACCCTCTATGGCCCTGCTCCCCAGAGCGTCTTCGACGCGTCCGATGACGGCCGTCGCTTCGAGATCCGCGCCGAGCGCTGCGAGGCAGCCGAATGCGAGGCGATCCTCGATCGGGAGCGGCGTTTCGATCCCGATCTCTGGCTGCTGGAACTGGAGGTCGACGCCGTCGCGGGCCTCATCGAGCTTGCCGGGGCGGAACGTCCCGACAAAGGCTGGTGACAGCCCCTCCGCCCACTATCCGAGTCTACTATTCGCATCCGGCCTCTCGCTATTCCGCCGCGATCACCATCCCGCCCCTGCGCGCCGCCGCGATCATGACGCCGCTGATCGCGCCGTAGGCTGCCAGCCAGGCGGTCCGCAGTTCCGGGGTGAACCGTTCGCCGAAGGCGAGCGAAAGCGTCTGGATCAGGGCCTGGCCGACGGTGTCGTAGTGGCTTTCCCTGACGCCGTAGCCGACATGCTTGACCGCAAGCGTCTCCAGCACCGGAATCACCTCGTCGAGTTGCCTCAGCTTGCCCACCACCAGTGCCAGCGCCGCCATGAGCTTCATTTCCTGCGCGCGCATGTCGCTGTCGCTGAACAGCGGCTTCAGCGTCGGGTCAAGCACAAACAGCCTTTCGTAGAAAAGCGCCGCGGCCTCCGAACGGATCGCCATGACCTGGACGAAGCTGTCCTGCAGCAGTTTGATCGTCTGTTCTTCCATTGCCCTTTTCCTTCACGACTGGGTTGATGGAGAACATGATCGCAGATGGTTGTTTCGGCCGGACTACATCGGGAAAGTCTTTTCGTTTCAGTTGTTTCCAGTGGGTTGCGGCCGAACTGCCCGCGCTCTCACGGCGCCGTCAGCGTACGCAACACCGCGGCTATGTCGTCCGGCGTGAACGGCTTTTCGATGACGGGACAGCCGCTGCGGGCGAGGAAGCGCCCGGCGGAGGGGCCGAGCGTGTCGCCGGTCACGAAGGCGATGCGTCGGCTGAGCGTCGGGCGGTGGGTGGCAAGCCAGTCATAGAGGCCGGGTCCATCGCCGTCGGGCATCCGGATATCGCACAGGATCGCGGCGACATCGCTGTCCTTTCCGGCGAGCAGTCGCTGGGCGGCATGGCCCGACTGCGCGATCGACGTGCGATAGCCCATGCCCGAGATGATGTCCGCGATCAGTTCCGCAAGCTCGGGCTCGTCGTCGACAACAAGAATTTCGGCAAGGCGCTCTTCCGGCAGCCGTGCTGTGGGTCCCGGCGCGGCAGATGCCGTCTCGCCATCTTCCGACAGCGTCACCGGGAGGCGAACGACGAAGGCCGCGCCGCGGGCCGGCTGGGGAACAAGCAACTCCAGCGTACCGCCATGCGCCTCCACCAGCCCGCGCGACACGGCGAGCCCGATGCCGGTGCCATGGTCCTGCGGCTTGGTGGTGAAGAAAGGATCGAAGATCCGGTTCCGGATCGAGGCGGGAATGCCGGGGCCATTGTCGGCCACATCGATGACGATGCTGTTCGTCGCTGCCTCGAACCACGCACGGACGAGCAGGCGCCGGGCGTCGTCGCCGGTGCTTTCGAGCGCCTGCTGGGCATTGACGATCAGGTTCACCAGCACCTGGTGCAACAGGTCCGCGTCGGCATGCGTTTCCGGCAGGTCCGGCGCGATTTCAGTCGTCACGCTGACGCCGCCGGTCCTGAGGCTATAGGTCAGCAGTTCCAGCGCATCGCCGATCACCTTGGCGACCGACACATAGGACCGTTCGGCCTTGCGCTGCCGGGCCATGGCGAGGAAGGTGCGGACGATCCGGGCGCAGCGGTTGGCCGCCATCTCGATCTTCTGCGCGCGGTCGTAGAGGTCGTCGCCGCCCGTGATGAGCTTGGCCTTCTCCCGCAGCATCATCGCCTGGCCCAGCACGATCGACAGCGGATTGTTCAACTCATGCGCAACGCCTGACAGCAGCGAGCCCAGCGCAGCCAGCTTTTCCTTCTGGTACAGCGCGTCGCGCTGCCGTTCGATCTCGAATTGCGATGCCTTGGCCGGTTGGAGATCGCGGATATGGGCGGTGAAGAAGCGCTTGCCCTCGGTGCTGACATCGGCAATCGACAGTTCCACAGGCACGACGCGGCCGTCGCGCGTCACCGCCTCGAGTTCGACCCGCTTGCCGATGACCCGCGAGTTGCCGGTCGAGAGGTAGCGCTTCATGCCCTCGTAATGGGCGTCGCGGTGCTGCGCCGGAATGATCAGGCTGCCGACATCCCGGCCGATCGCCTGCTCACGGGTGAAGCCGAACAGATGTTCCGCCGCCGGGTTGAAATCGACCACCAGTCCGTCGCCATCGATGATGATGATCGAGTCAAGCGATGTGCGCACGATCGCCGCGCTCAGCGCCTCGTTCTCGCGACGCAGTCGGTGCTGGGTCTCGAGTTCCTCCTCGCGACGCTTCTGCGCCGTCAAGTCGATCGCCAGCAGGAAGTAGCCGATCACCCCGTCGCGACCATTGTCGAAGGGCGTGAAGCTTTGGCGCACGTAGTGGTCGCCGTAGCGCGAATGGCTCCATCCCTCGACATGCACGGATTCGCCCGCCAGCACCCGGGCAATGACGTCCTGCATCGACGCAACCGCGTCCTCGCCGAACAACTCCACCGTCGGCCGGCCCAGGATCTCGTCATGCGGCAGCCCGAGCGCATTGAGGAAGGCATCGTTGCCGAACAGCAGCCGCATGTCCTTGCCGATATAGCAGGCAGTGCCGGGCATGCCGCGCGTGATCGACATCACCACCCCGTAGTCGGACGGATGCATGCCGTCCCGGACGCCGGATGCGCCGCCTGCGGGCAGTTCTTTGAAGCTGTGGATCGGTCGCTCGTTCATGGCCGTCTCGCCGGTGAGTAGATGTAGCCCGCCCCGCGCACCGTCTTGATGGTCTGGGGCTTGGAGGGATCGTCCTCGATCTTCTTGCGCAGACGTGTCACGCGGATGTCGATCGAGCGGTCGAAAGGGTCGTCGTTCTTGCGATGTGCCAGGTCGAGCAGCCGGTCGCGCGACAGGACGCGGTAGGGATTGTCGAGAAACGCCTCGATCAGGTCGAATTCCATCGCCGTCACGGCCTCCTCGCTGCCATCGGGCCGCAGCAGCCGGCGGCTGGCGCGGTCAACCGTCATGCGCCCGAAGGCGACGGTGGCGGGCTCCATCGGCATCTCGGCCTGCGCGGCGCTCGCCGGTGCTGACTTGGCGGCGCCACGCCGCAGGACGGCGCGGATGCGGGCCTTGAGTTCCCTCAGGTCGAAGGGCTTGGTGACATAGTCGTCTGCGCCGACCTCGAGCCCGACGATCCGGTCAACGACATCGTCGGCGGCGGTCACCATGATGACAGGGATGTTGCCCGCCGCACGCAGCCGCCGCGCCACCGACAGCCCGTCTTCATCGGGCATGTTGATGTCGAGCAGGATGAGATCAGGTGCGAAATCCGGCATAATTCCGTCGAGCGCCGCCCCGCCCGAGGCCGTGCGCGCCGAGAACCCATGGCCATTGAGATAGTCCGCGACCATCTCGCGAATGTGCTCTTCGTCGTCTACGACGATGATCCTGCCTGTCATTTCCGCCACCACCGATCTCCTGACCCTGCGGCGTTTCCCGATTTTTGCCTGACTTACAGCAATTTTACGAGTTCGGCCCGCAGAATATGCGAGATCGACGCATTTATCGTGCCATCTATTCCGCCTCGACGCCGTATTGAAACAAAAGAAACAATTGAAACGGGGCTGCAACCCGCGCCTCGGAACGAGCGGGCATGGCCAGGAATTTTCAGACCTGTCCCCGGGACGGGGGTTTGAAACGAAAGAAACAATCGGATCAGCTCGCCGGAATTCTGCTGAAACAATGCTGACTAGAATGAGCCGCACAAACAACAGAGGCTCACCATGAAAACCGTCCGTATCACGCAAGACCTGACCACCTACTATGAAGCCAAGAAGGGCAACACCACCTACATTCTGGAGAAGCAGGCATCCATCACCAGCTCCGAGATGGTCGGTCTCTTCGGTGCAACGGCGGTCGAGGACCGGAACTTCATCATCAAGGGCGACATCTCGGCGTCTCAGGGTTACGGCCTGCATGTCGGTGCCAATGACGGCACGGGTGGTGGTGTGGTCGACATTGCCAAGTCCGCCAATGTCTGGGGCCAGACCGGGGTCAACCTCGCGGCCGACGGCCAGATCCTGCGCAATGCAGGCAAGATCGGTGGCGAGTACGGCATCAACGCCTCGGGCGACAACATCAGGATCGAGAACACCGGCTTCATCTCGGGCTCGGTGGTGGGCCTCGATTTCTCCTTCGGCAGCGCCACGATCCGCAACGACGGCATGATCACCGGAGACAAGAACGCGATCTCCACTTTCCTGACCGCCGGCGACCGGCTGAAGATTGTCAACACCGGCACGATCGACAGTTCGGAATATGGCGTCATGCTCGGCAATCAGGATGGTTCCCGCACCGTTCTCGTCAATCACGGGACCATCGACGCGGAATTCTGGTCGATCCAGGCCAATTTCACCAATTCGGTCGAGATCATCCGCAACCGCGGCGATATCCCGTCGCAAGTCTGGCTCGGTGACGGCAACGACATTTTCGACGGTCGCGGCGGTCGTGCCTTCTATGTCGATGGTGGCGACGGCGACGATCTCTACATCGTCGACGAACCGCTGATCAAACTCGGCGAACAGATGAATGCCGGCACGGACACCGTGAAGTCCTCGATCACCTGGACGCTCGGGGCCAACATCGAAAACCTCGTCCTGACCGGAACGAACAGCATATCGGGCACCGGGTCCGACATCGCCAACCGGATTTCAGGCAATTCGGGGCAGAACACGCTTTTCGGGCTGGGCGGCACCGACATCATCAATGGCGGCAGGGGCAACGACATCCTTCATGGCGGTGCGGCGGCCGATACGTTCGTCTTCGCAACCGGCACGGGTCACGACACGATCGCCGATTTCCAGGATGGCATCGATCTCATCGACATCACCGGCATCAGGAAGATCAATGATTTCGCCCAGATCGCGGACGCCATGACTCAGAACGGCACGGATGTCGTCATCGATCTCGGCGGCAAGGACAGCCTGACCATTCAGAATGTGACGATCGACAAACTGACGGCGATCGACTTCGCGTATTGAGCCGGGTTGGTGGCCCGCTCGATCTTTGACGTAAAAAATACGGCCTAATGGTGCAATTGCCGAATAAAGATTTGCGATAATCCGTATATAGTGCAGAAATATTGCCTGCATCGAGCGGAGGCCGTCCATGGCGAAGACAGTTGTGAAGACGTTGCAAACGGAGACACTGGTCATCGAGGAAACCGGTCACTACGTCATCGCGAAGAAGGGCGTGATTGATGTCGATCTGGCGGGCGTGGCGGGCTACGGTCACGGAATCTACATGGGGGGCAGCACGGATGGGACGCGGATCGACGTTCTGGGCCGTGTCCAGGCGTCGCTGTCAAACCACACGGCGATCTTCCTTCAGGATGCCAACGCAAGATTGAATGTGGGCGCCTCCGGTTTCGCCCAGGCGGAAGCGGCCGTCATCGTCAATGCGCTGGGCACACGCATCCGCAACGAAGGCGAATTGAGGGGCATAACCGAAGGTATCGACTACTATATGGGCGAGACGGATCTCGTGAACGGCGAAGGCGGCATGATCCGCGGTCAGATCGGCGTTCGGATCGGTGGAGATGGCGGCATGATGGTCAATGCGGGCAAGATCATCGGCGAAAGCTACGCTGTCTTCAACCAGAGCGGCGACAGGCTCGAACTGACCAACACAGGCCTGCTGCGCGGCGATGTGTTCCTCGGAAATGCCAACGACTTTTTTCTCAATCGCGGTGGTACCGTCGACGGCGTGGTGAAGGGCGGACTCGGCAACGACGTCTTTCGGATTCTCAAGCACAACATTGTCGTCCACGAACTTGGTGGGGAGGGCCAGGATCTCATCCAGACCAGGCTTTCCCACGCGCTCGAAGTCGGCGCGTCGATCGAGATTCTCGTGGCGCTCGGCAAGGCCGATATCAAGCTCACCGGCAACGACCTGAACAATCAGGTCATCGGCAACAAGGGCGACAACATCTTGTCCGGCCTCGGCGGCGCGGACCTGATATCCGGAGGCCGTGGCAACGACCTGCTCTCGGGCGGGGAGGGCATCGACACCTTCAGCTTCGTCAACGGCTCGGGCCGCGACATCATCACCGACTTCGTCACCGGGATCGATCGCCTCAATTTCGAGCACTACCAGGGAGTGGCCTCGGCAGACGATCTTGCCATGTTTCAGAAGGGATCCGACGTCATCATCGAGCTTCACGATGGAGACAGGATCGTCCTTAAGGGGCAGGACGGCGTCAACACGGACGATTTCCTCTTTGCGATCACCTAGCGCACACAGAGCAGGGTGATGCGGCGCGCCTAGAGGCCGGGTCCGCTCCGCGTCCCGCACAGCATTTCGCGCTTGCCGGCGAAGCCCAGCCGGCGCTCCACGGCAAACCCGGCGGCGATCAGGTTGCGCCGCACGAACCCGGCAGCCGCATAGGTGGCGAAGGTTCCGCCGGGCGCCGAATGGTCGAACACCGCCTTGAGGATCTCCGCCGACCACATCGCCAGATTGCGCGACGGGGCAAACCCGTCCAGGTACCAGGCGTCGAAGGCGAGGGGACTGCCGGCAAGATTGCCGAGCGCGTCACCGCAGACGACGGTGAGCCGGACATCGCCGAAATCGAGGTCGACCATCCCGTTGACCGGATCACCCCAGCGCGCGACCAGCGCCTGCCGCTCGGCATCGATCTCCGGCCAGCGGCGCAACGCCCTGT
Organism: Rhizobium sp.; assembly: GCA_019739215.1. GTDB lineage: Bacteria > Pseudomonadota > Alphaproteobacteria > Rhizobiales > Rhizobiaceae > Rhizobium_E. The sequence goes on along the minus strand of JAHHDR010000042.1, from coordinate 18,261 downwards.
CGACGCTGTCCCGATCCATCGGGTGAAGCTCGAACGAGACGAATCGCAAGGTGCCGCCGCCGCCCGCGTCCTTCCACGCCCGCCAGGTCTCGCAGAAGTTCAGCCCCGTCCCGAATCCCAGTTCGCCGATCACGAACGGCCCGTCGGCGGCCCAGCGCTGCGGCAGCCCGTTTCCGGCGAGAAACACATGCCCACATTCGGCGCGGCCATCCTCGCGGCAATAAAAATGGTCGCCAAAGTCCGGCGAATAGGGCATATCGCCGTCGATCCATTCCAGCGCCAGCGCGCGTGTTTCCGGTGTCTCGCTCATGGCCCCAGCCGATAGTTCTCTTTGCGGACCCGGTCAATCCGGGGCGATGTCGGATGCCTGAAACCACGGATATCCTCGTCATCGGCGGCGGCGTCATGGGGCTTTGGGCGGCGCTCGGGGCGGCGGAGGCAGGATTGTCCGTCGTGCTCGTCGAGGCCGGCAAGATCGGCGGCGGCGCCTCGGGCGGCCTGCTCGGCGCGCTGTTTCCCTGGATGCCGGACCGTTGGGACGCCAAGAAGCAATACCAGCTCGATGCCCTGGCCGCGCTCCCGGACGAGATAGCGCGGCTCGAGGATGCTACGGGCCTGTCGGCCGGCTTTCGCCGTGTTGGCCGCGTCGTGCCGCTGCCCGGCCCGCATCTGCGCGACATCGCGCTGCGCCACCAGCGCGACGCGGAGGCCAACTGGCAGGCCGGCACCACGCGCTTTCACTGGCATGTCCGCGACGGTGCTCCGGACGGGGTCGATCTCGATCCATCCACCTGCGCTGCCGGCCATGTCTTCGATACACTCGCCGCGCGCATCGAGCCGCGGGCGCTCGGGCGCCTGCTGCGCGCCGCCCTGGAGCGCCAGCCGACCGCGCGGATCATCGAGCATGCCGCGGTGACGTCGCTCGACCCCGTCCGGGGCAGGGCGGAGCTCTCGTCCGGGCATGCCCCGCTCGCCTTTTCCCACACCATCATCGCCGCCGGCGCCGCGAGCTTCCCCCTTCTTCAATCCCTGCTCCCGCCGCTGCCGAAGCCACTCGGCCAGGGCGTCAAGGGACAGGCGGCACTGCTTCGCGCCACGCTCGATCCGGCGGCCCCGGTGGTGTTCCTCGATGGCATCTACATCGTTGCCCACGAGAACGGACTGGCCGCGGTCGGCTCGACCAGCGAGAACAGCTATGCGGACGCGGACACGACCGATGACCGGCTCGACGCGGTGATCGAACGGGCGCGCGCGTTGATGCCGGCGTTGCGCGATGCAGATGTCGTCGAGCGCTGGGCCGGCATTCGCCCCAAGGCCATCGGCCGCGATCCCCTTGTCGGCTCGCTGCCCGGCCATCCCAGTGTTATTGCTCTGACCGGCGGCTTCAAGATCACCTTCGGGGTCGCGCACCGGCTGGCGATCTCGGCCCTCGATGGTGTCCTCGGCCGAAGCCTCGCCCCGCTGCCGGAAAATTTCACGCTCGAAGGGCAGTTGCGGCGGGAATTCGGCCCGCGTGCCTGACGATGCGGCATGCGCCGTGCCCTCGACAAATCCCGCACCCCATTCTAGCCTTGCCGCAACGCACCAAGACTGAGGGACCCAGCATGCTCGACATCCGCACCTCCCGCGATCTCGTGGGTTACGGCCGCAACATCCCGGATCCGAAATGGCCCGGCGGCGCCAGGGTGGCGGTGCAGTTCGTGCTGAACTACGAGGAGGGCGGCGAAAGCTGCATTCTCGATGGCGACCCGGCCTCCGAAAACCTGCTCTCCGAGATCGTCGGTGCGGCACCGTGGCCCGGCCAGCGCAATCTCAACATGGAGAGCATCTACGAATATGGCTCCCGCGCCGGCTTCTGGCGGCTGCACCGCCTGTTCACCGGCCTCGACGTCCCCGTCACCGTTTATGGCGTGACGATGGCCATGGCGCGCAACCCGGACGCGGTGGCGGCAATGAACGAGGCCGGCTGGGAGATCGCCAGCCACGGCTACCGCTGGCACGAATACAAGGACTATCCCGAGGATCTCGAGCGCGCCCACATTCTCGAGGCGGTACGGCTGCACACCGAGGTCGCCGGCACCCGGCCGCTTGGCATGTACCAGGGCAAGCCGTCGACCAACACGCTGAAACTGGTGATGGAGGAGGGCGGCTTCCTCTATTCCTCCGACAACTATTCCGACGACCTGCCCTTCTGGGTGCCTGGTGTCGATGGCAAGCCCTTCCTGATCATCCCCTATACGCTCGACACCAACGACATGCGCTTCGCCACCCCGCAGGGCTTCAATTCCGGCGACCAGTTCTACACCTATCTCAGGGATGCCTTCGACACGCTCTACCAGGAGGGCCGGGAGGGTTCGCCCAAGATGATGTCGGTCGGCCTGCACTGCCGTCTCGTCGGCCGGCCGGGGCGGGTGGCGGGCCTCAGGCGCTTCGTCGAACATGTGCTGAGGCATGACGATGTCTGGGTTCCGACGCGGCTCGATATCGCCCGCCACTGGCACGCGCACCACAGGCCGGCTTGAAAGCCGCGCTCGGTCGCACTGTTCCGCCCGTACAAGGATGTTCCGGGCGGGCGGTCCCGGTCCGCGGTGTCCAGGTTTATTTCTGGACGAATATTCCGTCGCAAAAGTCTTGTCGGACGATTGACCGAACAAGCAAATAATCTATTGTTCGATATCGCGACATCTTCTGAACACGAAATAAAGATGTTCGTCTTGCGAAACAATGTCACAATAGAGCGGCGCACATGTGCCGGTCGGACCGGAGGCGGCGCGGATGGCAAAAGTCATATTCGATGTTATAGACTTTGCATTCGAGCCGAGTATTGAGGAAAACTATGGCGAGGCTGCGATGGCGCTCATCGACGGTCCGCAAGAAGACTGCGCTCTATGTCGATCCCGACACCGGTGGCCAGATCGCGCTGCTCGGCAAGAACTTCAGATATGAAGGCGGCGAGCTTGTGGGCGGCAAGGTCGACCAGGTGCAGTTCATCAGCATCGATGACGCGATCTGCGTCACGGCGGTCGATTTCAAGCTGAAGGCGGCCGCCATGAACGACGAACTTCTGGACGTGTTCGGGGGGGTCGACTTCCTCTCCTTGCTGCTGGGCGGCAACGACACCATCGTCGGCCAGGGCAACGGCTTTGCCGATTTTCTCGTCGGTGAGGGGGGCGACGACATACTGAAGGGCAAAAGCGGCAATGACACCCTGGTCGGCAATGTCGGCAACGACATCATGTCCGGTGGGATTGGCAACGACAACTTCCAGTTCTTCGGTGACCTCGGCAAGGATGTGATCACCGACTTCAATGTCGGCGACGGCGTCAATTTCGACACGATCCTGGTCCGCAACACCGGGTTCAGCTTCGGCCAGACCACGGATGGCGACCTGAAGATCAAGTTTGACACCGGCGCCCAGGTGATCCTGCTGGGCGTCGACTTCGACGAGCGTAACGACGTGACCTTGGACGTCATCCTCTGATCGCGAAAACCGCTCGGCGCGGATGTTCCCGGCGGAACACCCGCGCCGGCGCCATCGAATAGTGCCGGCTCCCCATGCGTTGTGCCCCCAACTGAAACAGTGAAACAAACGGGAACGACACATGGCGAAGATCAGGATCACGGAGGCGCTGGGCGACCTCAATTCACTGCGTTGGGACTATACGCCCGACGAGATGCACACCGTGATGGAAGAGAGCGGCGACCGGAAGGCGCTGTACCTTGACGAGGCCGGCGGCGGCACCGTCATGCTCAAGGGCACCGGCTTCGCCTATCTCGACGGTGATCTCCTCGAGGGCAGCGTGAGCAAGATCATCTTCCGCGACGCGGAAAGCAATGTCACCACGAAAGTATCCGGCGCCGGACTTCAAGGCGGCCAAGCTCGACGACATGCTGACCGAAGGCGCGAACCTCTATGATTTCCTCAACACCATGTATCGCGGCAAGGATAACTGTCATCGGCTCGGACAATCGCGGACTATGCCTGGGGCGGCAAGGGCGACGACAGGATCGACGGCCGTGGCGGCAATGACAGCATCAATGGCGAGGGCGGCGACGACCGGATGACCGGCGGCGCGGGGTCCGACTATTTCTTCTTCATGCAGGCCGGCAAGGGGCGGCACGGACGTCATCACCGATTTCGACGCCAAAGGCGGCGGCGACAAGCAGGACTATATTGCCGGCAGTATCGACGAGGTCCTGTCGATCAAGCAGGTCGGCGACGACCTTGTGTTGGATTACGGCGGCGGCAACACGCTGACCTTGCTCGACGTCGACAAGGCCGATTTTCAACGGCGACGATTTCGCCTTCGTGGTCTGATGCATCACCGCCCGCCGCGGCCCCGGCGCCTTTCGGCCGGGGCAGGGCCGGTGGTCATGCCACCCTCCGAGCGCCTTCATCAGTGGCAGCTGCTTTCTCCGCGAAGACCCTGGCTTGTTCGGCAAGCTCGGCGAGATTGTCCTCGGCGCTCTCCAGCGTCGTGCCGTCCTTGACGAGGCGCTGGCCCTGGCTTGCCAGGATCTGCCAGGCGAAGTCGGCCCAGTCGGCCGGCTGCTTGCGGCCGACCAGGGCCGCAAGCAGCCGGCCGACTGGGCCGACTTCGCCTGGCAGATCCTGGCAAGCCAGGGCCAGCGCCTCGTCAAGGACGGCACGACGCTGGAGAGCGCCGAGGACAATCTCGCCGAGCTTGCCGAACAAGCCAGGGTCTTCGCGGAGAAAGCAGCTGCCACTGATGAAGGGCGCTCGGAGGGTGGCATGACCACCGGCCCTGCCCCGGCCGAAAGGCGCCGGGGCCGCGGCGGGCGGTGATGCATCAGACCACGAAGGCGAAATCGTCGCCGTTGAAAATCGGCCTTGTCGACGTCGAGCAAGGTCAGCGTGTTGCCGCCGCCGTAATCCAACACAAGGTCGTCGCCCGACCTGCTTGATCGACAGGACCTCGTCGATACTGCCGGCAATATAGTCCTGCTTGTCGCCGCCGCCTTTGGCGTCGAAATCGGTGATGACGTCCGTGCCGCCCCTTGCCGGCCTGCATGAAGAAGAAATAGTCGGACCCCGCCGCCGCCGGTCATCCGGTCGTCGCCGCCCTCGCCATTGATGCTGTCATTGCCGCCACGGCCGTCGATCCTGTCGTCGCCCTTGCCGCCCCAGGCATAGTCCGCGATTGTCCGAGCCGATGACAGTATCCTTGCCGCGATACATGGTGTTGAGGAAATCATAGAGGTTCGCGCCTTCGGTCAGCATGTCGTCGAGCTTGGCCGCCTTGAAGTCGGCGCCGGATACTTTCGTGGTGACATTGCTTTCCGCGTCGCGGAAGATGATCTTGCTCACGCTGCCCTCGAGGAGATCACCGTCGAGATAGGCGAAGCCGGTGCCCTTGAGCATGACGGTGCCGCCGCCGGCCTCGTCAAGGTACAGCGCCTTCCGGTCGCCGCTCTCTTCCATCACGGTGTGCATCTCGTCGGGCGTATAGTCCCAACGCAGTGAATTGAGGTCGCCCAGCGCCTCCGTGATCCTGATCTTCGCCATGTGTCGTTCCCGTTTGTTTCACTGTTTCAGTTGGGGGCACAACGCATGGGGAGCCGGCACTATTCGATGGCGCCGGCGCGGGTGTTCCGCCGGGAACATCCGCGCCGAGCGGTTTTCGCGATCAGAGGATGACGTCCAAGGTCACGTCGTTACGCTCGTCGAAGTCGACGCCCAGCAGGATCACCTGGGCGCCGGTGTCAAACTTGATCTTCAGGTCGCCATCCGTGGTCTGGCCGAAGCTGAACCCGGTGTTGCGGACCAGGATCGTGTCGAAATTGACGCCGTCGCCGACATTGAAGTCGGTGATCACATCCTTGCCGAGGTCACCGAAGAACTGGAAGTTGTCGTTGCCAATCCCACCGGACATGATGTCGTTGCCGACATTGCCGACCAGGGTGTCATTGCCGCTTTTGCCCTTCAGTATGTCGTCGCCCCCCTCACCGACGAGAAAATCGGCAAAGCCGTTGCCCTGGCCGACGATGGTGTCGTTGCCGCCCAGCAGCAAGGAGAGGAAGTCGACCCCCCCGAACACGTCCAGAAGTTCGTCGTTCATGGCGGCCGCCTTCAGCTTGAAATCGACCGCCGTGACGCAGATCGCGTCATCGATGCTGATGAACTGCACCTGGTCGACCTTGCCGCCCACAAGCTCGCCGCCTTCATATCTGAAGTTCTTGCCGAGCAGCGCGATCTGGCCACCGGTGTCGGGATCGACATAGAGCGCAGTCTTCTTGCGACCGTCGATGAGCGCCATCGCAGCCTCGCCATAGTTTTCCTCAATACTCGGCTCGAATGCAAAGTCTATAACATCGAATATGACTTTTGCCATCCGCGCCGCCTCCGGTCCGACCGGCACATGTGCGCCGCTCTATTGTGACATTGTTTCGCAAGACGAACATCTTTATTTCGTGTTCAGAAGATGTCGCGATATCGAACAATAGATTATTTGCTTGTTCGGTCAATCGTCCGACAAGACTTTTGCGACGGAATATTCGTCCAGAAATAAACCTGGACACCGCGGACCGGGACCGCCCGCCCGGAACATCCTTGTACGGGCGGAACAGTGCGACCGAGCGCGGCTTTCAAGCCGGCCTGTGGTGCGCGTGCCAGTGGCGGGCGATATCGAGCCGCGTCGGAACCCAGACATCGTCATGCCTCAGCACATGTTCGACGAAGCGCCTGAGGCCCGCCACCCGCCCCGGCCGGCCGACGAGACGGCAGTGCAGGCCGACCGACATCATCTTGGGCGAACCCTCCCGGCCCTCCTGGTAGAGCGTGTCGAAGGCATCCCTGAGATAGGTGTAGAACTGGTCGCCGGAATTGAAGCCCTGCGGGGTGGCGAAGCGCATGTCGTTGGTGTCGAGCGTATAGGGGATGATCAGGAAGGGCTTGCCATCGACACCAGGCACCCAGAAGGGCAGGTCGTCGGAATAGTTGTCGGAGGAATAGAGGAAGCCGCCCTCCTCCATCACCAGTTTCAGCGTGTTGGTCGACGGCTTGCCCTGGTACATGCCAAGCGGCCGGGTGCCGGCGACCTCGGTGTGCAGCCGTACCGCCTCGAGAATGTGGGCGCGCTCGAGATCCTCGGGATAGTCCTTGTATTCGTGCCAGCGGTAGCCGTGGCTGGCGATCTCCCAGCCGGCCTCGTTCATTGCCGCCACCGCGTCCGGGTTGCGCGCCATGGCCATCGTCACGCCATAAACGGTGACGGGGACGTCGAGGCCGGTGAACAGGCGGTGCAGCCGCCAGAAGCCGGCGCGGGAGCCATATTCGTAGATGCTCTCCATGTTGAGATTGCGCTGGCCGGGCCACGGTGCCGCACCGACGATCTCGGAGAGCAGGTTTTCGGAGGCCGGGTCGCCATCGAGAATGCAGCTTTCGCCGCCCTCCTCGTAGTTCAGCACGAACTGCACCGCCACCCTGGCGCCGCCGGGCCATTTCGGATCCGGGATGTTGCGGCCGTAACCCACGAGATCGCGGGAGGTGCGGATGTCGAGCATGCTGGGTCCCTCAGTCTTGGTGCGTTGCGGCAAGGCTAGAATGGGGTGCGGGATTTGTCGAGGGCACGGCGCATGCCGCATCGTCAGGCACGCGGGCCGAATTCCCGCCGCAACTGCCCTTCGAGCGTGAAATTTTCCGGCAGCGGGGCGAGGCTTCGGCCGAGGACACCATCGAGGGCCGAGATCGCCAGCCGGTGCGCGACCCCGAAGGTGATCTTGAAGCCGCCGGTCAGAGCAATAACACTGGGATGGCCGGGCAGCGAGCCGACAAGGGGATCGCGGCCGATGGCCTTGGGGCGAATGCCGGCCCAGCGCTCGACGACATCTGCATCGCGCAACGCCGGCATCAACGCGCGCGCCCGTTCGATCACCGCGTCGAGCCGGTCATCGGTCGTGTCCGCGTCCGCATAGCTGTTCTCGCTGGTCGAGCCGACCGCGGCCAGTCCGTTCTCGTGGGCAACGATGTAGATGCCATCGAGGAACACCACCGGGGCCGCCGGATCGAGCGTGGCGCGAAGCAGTGCCGCCTGTCCCTTGACGCCCTGGCCGAGTGGCTTCGGCAGCGGCGGGAGCAGGGATTGAAGAAGGGGGAAGCTCGCGGCGCCGGCGGCGATGATGGTGTGGGAAAAGGCGAGCGGGGCATGCCCGGACGAGAGCTCCGCCCTGCCCCGGACGGGGTCGAGCGACGTCACCGCGGCATGCTCGATGATCCGCGCGGTCGGCTGGCGCTCCAGGGCGGCGCGCAGCAGGCGCCCGAGCGCCCGCGGCTCGATGCGCGCGGCGAGTGTATCGAAGACATGGCCGGCAGCGCAGGTGGATGGATCGAGATCGACCCCGTCCGGAGCACCGTCGCGGACATGCCAGTGAAAGCGCGTGGTGCCGGCCTGCCAGTTGGCCTCCGCGTCGCGCTGGTGGCGCAGCGCGATGTCGCGCAGATGCGGGCCGGGCAGCGGCACGACGCGGCCAACACGGCGAAAGCCGGCCGACAGGCCCGTAGCATCCTCGAGCCGCGCTATCTCGTCCGGGAGCGCGGCCAGGGCATCGAGCTGGTATTGCTTCTTGGCGTCCCAACGGTCCGGCATCCAGGGAAACAGCGCGCCGAGCAGGCCGCCCGAGGCGCCGCCGCCGATCTTGCCGGCCTCGACGAGCACGACGGACAATCCTGCCTCCGCCGCCCCGAGCGCCGCCCAAAGCCCCATGACGCCGCCGCCGATGACGAGGATATCCGTGGTTTCAGGCATCCGACATCGCCCCGGATTGACCGGGTCCGCAAAGAGAACTATCGGCTGGGGCCATGAGCGAGACACCGGAAACACGCGCGCTGGCGCTGGAATGGATCGACGGCGATATGCCCTATTCGCCGGACTTTGGCGACCATTTTTATTGCCGCGAGGATGGCCGCGCCGAATGTGGGCATGTGTTTCTCGCCGGAAACGGGCTGCCGCAGCGCTGGGCCGCCGACGGGCCGTTCGTGATCGGCGAACTGGGATTCGGGACGGGGCTGAACTTCTGCGAGACCTGGCGGGCGTGGAAGGACGCGGGCGGCGGCGGCACCTTGCGATTCGTCTCGTTCGAGCTTCACCCGATGGATCGGGACAGCGTCGACAGGGCGTTGCGCCGCTGGCCGGAGATCGATGCCGAGCGGCAGGCGCTGGTCGCGCGCTGGGGTGATCCGGTCAACGGGATGGTCGACCTCGATTTCGGCGATGTCCGGCTCACCGTCGTCTGCGGTGACGCGCTCGGCAATCTTGCCGGCAGTCCCCTCGCCTTCGACGCCTGGTACCTGGACGGGTTTGCCCCGTCGCGCAATCTGGCGATGTGGTCGGCGGAGATCCTCAAGGCGGTGTTCGACCATTCGGCGCCCGGCGGAACCTTCGCCACCTATGCGGCTGCCGGGTTCGTGCGGCGCAACCTGATCGCCGCCGGGTTTGCCGTGGAGCGCCGGCTGGGCTTCGCCGGCAAGCGCGAAATGCTGTGCGGGACGCGGAGCGGACCCGGCCTCTAGGCGCGCCGCATCACCCTGCTCTGTGTGCGCTAGGTGATCGCAAAGAGGAAATCGTCCGTGTTGACGCCGTCCTGCCCCTTAAGGACGATCCTGTCTCCATCGTGAAGCTCGATGATGACGTCGGATCCCTTCTGAAACATGGCAAGATCGTCTGCCGAGGCCACTCCCTGGTAGTGCTCGAAATTGAGGCGATCGATCCCGGTGACGAAGTCGGTGATGATGTCGCGGCCCGAGCCGTTGACGAAGCTGAAGGTGTCGATGCCCTCCCCGCCCGAGAGCAGGTCGTTGCCACGGCCTCCGGATATCAGGTCCGCGCCGCCGAGGCCGGACAAGATGTTGTCGCCCTTGTTGCCGATGACCTGATTGTTCAGGTCGTTGCCGGTGAGCTTGATATCGGCCTTGCCGAGCGCCACGAGAATCTCGATCGACGCGCCGACTTCGAGCGCGTGGGAAAGCCTGGTCTGGATGAGATCCTGGCCCTCCCCACCAAGTTCGTGGACGACAATGTTGTGCTTGAGAATCCGAAAGACGTCGTTGCCGAGTCCGCCCTTCACCACGCCGTCGACGGTACCACCGCGATTGAGAAAAAAGTCGTTGGCATTTCCGAGGAACACATCGCCGCGCAGCAGGCCTGTGTTGGTCAGTTCGAGCCTGTCGCCGCTCTGGTTGAAGACAGCGTAGCTTTCGCCGATGATCTTGCCCGCATTGACCATCATGCCGCCATCTCCACCGATCCGAACGCCGATCTGACCGCGGATCATGCCGCCTTCGCCGTTCACGAGATCCGTCTCGCCCATATAGTAGTCGATACCTTCGGTTATGCCCCTCAATTCGCCTTCGTTGCGGATGCGTGTGCCCAGCGCATTGACGATGACGGCCGCTTCCGCCTGGGCGAAACCGGAGGCGCCCACATTCAATCTTGCGTTGGCATCCTGAAGGAAGATCGCCGTGTGGTTTGACAGCGACGCCTGGACACGGCCCAGAACGTCGATCCGCGTCCCATCCGTGCTGCCCCCCATGTAGATTCCGTGACCGTAGCCCGCCACGCCCGCCAGATCGACATCAATCACGCCCTTCTTCGCGATGACGTAGTGACCGGTTTCCTCGATGACCAGTGTCTCCGTTTGCAACGTCTTCACAACTGTCTTCGCCATGGACGGCCTCCGCTCGATGCAGGCAATATTTCTGCACTATATACGGATTATCGCAAATCTTTATTCGGCAATTGCACCATTAGGCCGTATTTTTTACGTCAAAGATCGAGCGGGCCACCAACCCGGCTCAATACGCGAAGTCGATCGCCGTCAGTTTGTCGATCGTCACATTCTGAATGGTCAGGCTGTCCTTGCCGCCGAGATCGATGACGACATCCGTGCCGTTCTGAGTCATGGCGTCCGCGATCTGGGCGAAATCATTGATCTTCCTGATGCCGGTGATGTCGATGAGATCGATGCCATCCTGGAAATCGGCGATCGTGTCGTGACCCGTGCCGGTTGCGAAGACGAACGTATCGGCCGCCGCACCGCCATGAAGGATGTCGTTGCCCCTGCCGCCATTGATGATGTCGGTGCCGCCCAGCCCGAAAAGCGTGTTCTGCCCCGAATTGCCTGAAATCCGGTTGGCGATGTCGGACCCGGTGCCCGATATGCTGTTCGTTCCGGTCAGGACGAGGTTTTCGATGTTGGCCCCGAGCGTCCAGGTGATCGAGGACTTCACGGTGTCCGTGCCGGCATTCATCTGTTCGCCGAGTTTGATCAGCGGTTCGTCGACGATGTAGAGATCGTCGCCGTCGCCACCATCGACATAGAAGGCACGACCGCCGCGACCGTCGAAAATGTCGTTGCCGTCACCGAGCCAGACTTGCGACGGGATATCGCCGCGGTTGCGGATGATCTCGACCGAATTGGTGAAATTGGCCTGGATCGACCAGAATTCCGCGTCGATGGTCCCGTGATTGACGAGAACGGTGCGGGAACCATCCTGATTGCCGAGCATGACGCCATATTCCGAACTGTCGATCGTGCCGGTGTTGACAATCTTCAGCCGGTCGCCGGCGGTCAGGAAAGTGGAGATCGCGTTCTTGTCTCCGGTGATCATGCCGTCGTTGCGGATCGTGGCGCTGCCGAAGGAGAAATCGAGGCCCACCACCGAGCCCGAGATGAAGCCGGTGTTCTCGATCCTGATGTTGTCGCCCGAGGCGTTGATGCCGTACTCGCCACCGATCTTGCCTGCATTGCGCAGGATCTGGCCGTCGGCCGCGAGGTTGACCCCGGTCTGGCCCCAGACATTGGCGGACTTGGCAATGTCGACCACACCACCACCCGTGCCGTCATTGGCACCGACATGCAGGCCGTAACCCTGAGACGCCGAGATGTCGCCCTTGATGATGAAGTTCCGGTCCTCGACCGCCGTTGCACCGAAGAGACCGACCATCTCGGAGCTGGTGATGGATGCCTGCTTCTCCAGAATGTAGGTGGTGTTGCCCTTCTTGGCTTCATAGTAGGTGGTCAGGTCTTGCGTGATACGGACGGTTTTCATGGTGAGCCTCTGTTGTTTGTGCGGCTCATTCTAGTCAGCATTGTTTCAGCAGAATTCCGGCGAGCTGATCCGATTGTTTCTTTCGTTTCAAACCCCCGTCCCGGGGACAGGTCTGAAAATTCCTGGCCATGCCCGCTCGTTCCGAGGCGCGGGTTGCAGCCCCGTTTCAATTGTTTCTTTTGTTTCAATACGGCGTCGAGGCGGAATAGATGGCACGATAAATGCGTCGATCTCGCATATTCTGCGGGCCGAACTCGTAAAATTGCTGTAAGTCAGGCAAAAATCGGGAAACGCCGCAGGGTCAGGAGATCGGTGGTGGCGGAAATGACAGGCAGGATCATCGTCGTAGACGACGAAGAGCACATTCGCGAGATGGTCGCGGACTATCTCAATGGCCATGGGTTCTCGGCGCGCACGGCCTCGGGCGGGGCGGCGCTCGACGGAATTATGCCGGATTTCGCACCTGATCTCATCCTGCTCGACATCAACATGCCCGATGAAGACGGGCTGTCGGTGGCGCGGCGGCTGCGTGCGGCGGGCAACATCCCTGTCATCATGGTGACCGCCGCCGACGATGTCGTTGACCGGATCGTCGGGCTCGAGGTCGGCGCAGACGACTATGTCACCAAGCCCTTCGACCTGAGGGAACTCAAGGCCCGCATCCGCGCCGTCCTGCGGCGTGGCGCCGCCAAGTCAGCACCGGCGAGCGCCGCGCAGGCCGAGATGCCGATGGAGCCCGCCACCGTCGCCTTCGGGCGCATGACGGTTGACCGCGCCAGCCGCCGGCTGCTGCGGCCCGATGGCAGCGAGGAGGCCGTGACGGCGATGGAATTCGACCTGATCGAGGCGTTTCTCGACAATCCCTACCGCGTCCTGTCGCGCGACCGGCTGCTCGACCTGGCACATCGCAAGAACGACGACCCTTTCGACCGCTCGATCGACATCCGCGTGACACGTCTGCGCAAGAAGATCGAGGACGATCCCTCCAAGCCCCAGACCATCAAGACGGTGCGCGGGGCGGGCTACATCTACTCACCGGCGAGACGGCCATGAACGAGCGACCGATCCACAGCTTCAAAGAACTGCCCGCAGGCGGCGCATCCGGCGTCCGGGACGGCATGCATCCGTCCGACTACGGGGTGGTGATGTCGATCACGCGCGGCATGCCCGGCACTGCCTGCTATATCGGCAAGGACATGCGGCTGCTGTTCGGCAACGATGCCTTCCTCAATGCGCTCGGGCTGCCGCATGACGAGATCCTGGGCCGGCCGACGGTGGAGTTGTTCGGCGAGGACGCGGTTGCGTCGATGCAGGACGTCATTGCCCGGGTGCTGGCGGGCGAATCCGTGCATGTCGAGGGATGGAGCCATTCGCGCTACGGCGACCACTACGTGCGCCAAAGCTTCACGCCCTTCGACAATGGTCGCGACGGGGTGATCGGCTACTTCCTGCTGGCGATCGACTTGACGGCGCAGAAGCGTCGCGAGGAGGAACTCGAGACCCAGCACCGACTGCGTCGCGAGAACGAGGCGCTGAGCGCGGCGATCGTGCGCACATCGCTTGACTCGATCATCATCATCGATGGCGACGGACTGGTGGTCGATTTCAACCCGGCGGCGGAACATCTGTTCGGCTTCACCCGTGAGCAGGCGATCGGCCGGGATGTCGGCAGCCTGATCATTCCGGCGCAGCACCGCGACGCCCATTACGAGGGCATGAAGCGCTACCTCTCGACCGGCAACTCGCGGGTCATCGGCAAGCGGGTCGAACTCGAGGCGGTGACGCGCGACGGCCGCGTCGTGCCTGTGGAACTGTCGATTGCCGATGTCAGCACCGAGGGCAAGCGCTTCTTCACCGCCCATATCCGCGATCTCCAACCGGCCAAGGCATCGCAATTCGAGATCGAACGGCAGCGCGACGCGCTGTACCAGAAGGAAAAGCTGGCTGCGCTGGGCTCGCTGCTGTCAGGCGTTGCGCATGAGTTGAACAATCCGCTGTCGATCGTGCTGGGCCAGGCGATGATGCTGCGGGAGAAGGCCAAGCTCATCACGGGCGGCGACGACCTCTACGACCGCGCGCAGAAGATCGAGATGGCGGCCAACCGCTGCGCCCGGATCGTCCGCACCTTCCTCGCCATGGCCCGGCAGCGCAAGGCCGAACGGTCCTATGTGTCGGTCGCCAAGGTGATCGGCGATGCGCTGGAACTGCTGACCTATAGCCTCAGGACCGGCGGCGTCAGCGTGACGACTGAAATCGCGCCGGACCTGCCGGAAACGCATGCCGACGCGGACCTGTTGCACCAGGTGCTGGTGAACCTGATCGTCAATGCCCAGCAGGCGCTCGAAAGCACCGGCGACGACGCCCGGCGCCTGCTCGTCCGTGCGTGGTTCGAGGCAGCGACGAACAGCATCGTCATCGATGTGGCCGACAATGGCCCCGGCATTCCCGCCTCGATCCGGAACCGGATCTTCGATCCTTTCTTCACCACCAAGCCGCAGGACCATGGCACCGGCATCGGGCTCGCCGTGTCGCGCGGGCTGGTGGAGGCGCATGGCGGTACGCTGGAGTTGCTTGTTCCCCAGCCGGCCCGCGGCGCGGCCTTCGTCGTTCGCCTCCCGGTGACGCTGTCGGAAGATGGCGAGACGGCATCTGCCGCGCCGGGACCCACAGCACGGCTGCCGGAAGAGCGCCTTGCCGAAATTCTTGTTGTCGACGACGAGCCCGAGCTTGCGGAACTGATCGCGGACATCATCTCGGGCATGGGCTATCGCACGTCGATCGCGCAGTCGGGCCATGCCGCCCAGCGACTGCTCGCCGGAAAGGACAGCGATGTCGCCGCGATCCTGTGCGATATCCGGATGCCCGACGGCGATGGACCCGGCCTCTATGACTGGCTTGCCACCCACCGCCCGACGCTCAGCCGACGCATCGCCTTCGTGACCGGCGACACGCTCGGCCCCTCCGCCGGGCGCTTCCTCGCCCGCAGCGGCTGTCCCGTCATCGAAAAGCCGTTCACGCCGGACGACATAGCCGCGGTGTTGCGTACGCTGACGGCGCCGTGAGAGCGCGGGCAGTTCGGCCGCAACCCACTGGAAACAACTGAAACGAAAAGACTTTCCCGATGTAGTCCGGCCGAAACAACCATCTGCGATCATGTTCTCCATCAACCCAGTCGTGAAGGAAAAGGGCAATGGAAGAACAGACGATCAAACTGCTGCAGGACAGCTTCGTCCAGGTCATGGCGATCCGTTCGGAGGCCGCGGCGCTTTTCTACGAAAGGCTGTTTGTGCTTGACCCGACGCTGAAGCCGCTGTTCAGCGACAGCGACATGCGCGCGCAGGAAATGAAGCTCATGGCGGCGCTGGCACTGGTGGTGGGCAAGCTGAGGCAACTCGACGAGGTGATTCCGGTGCTGGAGACGCTTGCGGTCAAGCATGTCGGCTACGGCGTCAGGGAAAGCCACTACGACACCGTCGGCCAGGCCCTGATCCAGACGCTTTCGCTCGCCTTCGGCGAACGGTTCACCCCGGAACTGCGGACCGCCTGGCTGGCAGCCTACGGCGCGATCAGCGGCGTCATGATCGCGGCGGCGCGCAGGGGCGGGATGGTGATCGCGGCGGAATAGCGAGAGGCCGGATGCGAATAGTAGACTCGGATAGTGGGCGGAGGGGCTGTCACCAGCCTTTGTCGGGACGTTCCGCCCCGGCAAGCTCGATGAGGCCCGCGACGGCGTCGACCTCCAGTTCCAGCAGCCAGAGATCGGGATCGAAACGCCGCTCCCGATCGAGGATCGCCTCGCATTCGGCTGCCTCGCAGCGCTCGGCGCGGATCTCGAAGCGACGGCCGTCATCGGACGCGTCGAAGACGCTCTGGGGAGCAGGGCCATAGAGGGTTTCCAGCCCATCGCGAAACCGCTGGCGGATGAACAGAGCGCCAGCCTCTCCCGCGCCGTGCCGCTCCACGGCGGCGAAGCCTCCGGCGGCGAAAACGCGGCGCATGAGGGCCGAGACGAAGAATTCGGTGGTGAGGCGCATGGCGCTGTCCTACGCGCGCGTAGCTGCGCTGTCAAAGGCGGGCGCGCCGGATCGCCGGCTTGCCCATCCGGATCAGAGATTGGCGAACGTGACGTCGGTCTCGGCGAGGTCGCCCTCGCCGGGCACCCTGAGCGTCATGCTGTCCTTGCCGAAGCGGATGACAAGGTCGCCATCGACCCGCTTCATGTGATCGGCAAGTTCGGTGTAGCCGTCGTCAAGTTAGAAGTTCTCGACGTAGAGAATGTCTACACCGGCCACGAAGTCCTTGATCACTTCGTTGCCGCCGCCCTTCTTGAACACCTGCTGATCGGCGCCCTCGCCGCCGATCAGCAGGTCATCGCCCCTACCGCTATTGGCGGCTGACGTATCGACGCCGACCCCACCCTTGATCGTCGCACCCCGGGCTTTGAGGAGTTCACCATCGTCACCGCTGAAACTGACGCCGTAGCGGGTCCTGGTCGATGTGGAACTTCGGCATTGCTTCTCCTTGTCTCTCCGGAGGCACCGGCGGTGCTCAGACGGCGAATTCGAAATGCTTGGCCTCGAGATCGTCCCTAGTCATGCCCGCGATGGTCAGGCTGTCACCCTTGCCCAGGTCGAGCACCACGCCGGCCGCCGTGTTGCTGGCGACGTCGATGACTTCGCCGAAAGTTTTGAAATCCTTGAGGAAATGAAGATCGACGATATCCTGCTCGGCGCCGTCGCCGACGAAATCCGTGATCGTGTCGTGATCATCGCCCTTTCGAAAGACGAAGGTGTCGACGCCGCCACCGCCCGTCAGCCGGTCATTGCCGGCACCGGAGTAGAACGTGTCTTCCCCGCCCTGGCCGCGGAGCCTGTTGTTGCCGGAATTACCGCCGAGCGTGTTGTCGTAGTCGTTTCCGGTCAGCGCGATATCGGCCTTTCCCCGGGCGCCGAGAAATTCGAACTCGGCATATTCACTGTCCGGAAGGACGAACGTCGCCGTCGTCCAGATCATGTCGTAGCCCTCTCCAGCGAATTCCGCGACGCCAACGCGCGTCTGGTCGACGAAGAACACGTCGTTGCCTTCTCCGCCCGAGACCCCATCGAGAGCCTTTCCGCCACGCAGGTCGATGCGGTCGTTGCCGGCGCCCATGTCGACGCCGCCGGTCATCCGGCCGCGATTGACGAGGAGGTCGTCGTCGGCACCGCCGATGAAGCTCCAGTCGTCGCCGGCCAGCGTGCCGCGGTTTATGACCTCGCAGTCGGCCGCACCGTTGATCCTGAGCGCCATCTGACCGTCGATCACACCGCCCTTCTCGTTGACCACCCTGCCATAGCCGTTGAGGTCGATGCCCTGGGCGCCCCTGATCAGGCCGCTGTTCTGGATCGAAAAGCCGTCGCAGCCGCCGACAATGCCGATCCCGGTCGGCGCCGTGCCGACGATGCGGCCGGTATTGACGACATCGGCCTGATCTCCGTGCAGCGTGAGGCCGAAATAGCCGCGGACGACCCCCGTTTCGGCAATCCGCAAGTCCGTGCCATGACCGAGGCTTTCGAAACCGCTGACCGTACCAGTGGCCGTGGTGATGACGCTGCCGGCGATGACGAGGCTGATATTGTCGGCAAACGGGTTGTAGATCGCGTCGCCATCGGACACCTTGACAAAGGAGCCCTTGCCGAGCAGCCAGTTGCTGCCATTGCCGGCGAGTTCGACGGTCTGCGTCTGGGTCATAATCTTCTTGACGGCCATTTGCGCGCTCCTCGCTTCATCCTTGCGAAGAAAACGCCAGTGCGCCAAAAATTATTCGGCATAAACCAAAATAGTCATCCAATTTGTGGATTTTTTCTACTTTTCCGACGGAGGAGCGGGTTGATCCGGAATTTTCGCGGACCGCGTCCCAAGCGGAGGACCTGCCCCGCAGGATATCCGGACAACCCGCAGCCGGAAAGGTGTCAGATCGCCCCGATCGACTTGAGTTTTTTTGAGCACCGCCTCCGACGGCTCGCCGGTGACCGGCAGGCGATAGCTCTTCTCAAAGGCGCGGATCGCGGCGCGGGTCGCGGCGCCGGGAATGCCGTCGATCTTGACGTCGGCATAGGCCATGCCGGCAAGCGCCTTCTGGATCTTCATGACCAGGGCCGGCGAAGCGGGCTTTTCCACGGGTATGACGGCCATCGGCTGGGCAGCAGCCTCGA
>JAHHDR010000041.1 GCA_019739215.1 Rhizobium sp. | reverse complement strand
CTGCGCACCCATTGCCAGACCTCGGGCGTGTCGCTCTCGGAGCAGGACCCCTATAACAACATCGTGCGCACCGCCTATGAGGCGCTGTCGGCGGCGCTGGGCGGCACGCAATCGCTGCACACCAACAGCTTCGACGAAGCCATCGCGCTGCCAACGGAATTTTCCGCCCGCATCGCCCGCAATACCCAACTCATCCTCCAGCACGAGACCGGCGTCACCAAAGTCGTCGATCCGCTCGCCGGCTCCTATTATGTCGAGAGCCTGACCTCGGAACTGGCCGAAAAGGCCTGGGCGCTGATCGAGGACGTCGAGACGCTCGGCGGCATGACCAAAGCCATCGAGAGCGGCCTGCCCAAGCGCCTCATCGAGGAGGCCGCCACCCGCCGCCAGGCCGCCGTCGACCGTGGCGAGGAGGTCATCGTCGGCGTCAACAAGTATCGGCTCAACGAGGAGGCCGCCATCGAGACGCTGGAGATCGACAACCGCGCCGTCCGCGACGGCCAGATCAGGCGGCTCGAAAAGACCCGCGCGCTGCGCGATCCCGTGGTCTGGCAGGACCGCCTCGACCGGTTGAAATATACGGCGCGCACCGGCAAGGGCAACCTGCTCGAAGCCGCCGTCGAAGCCGCCCGCGCCCGCGCCACCGTCGGCGAAATCTCCGACGCCATGCGCGAGAGTTTTGGCGACCATACCGCCATGCCCGAGGTTGTCACCGAAATCTATGGCCCGGCCAGCAGCGGCGATCCCGAATACCAGATGATTGTGAGCCGGCTAAGGGCCGAGATCGACCGGTCCGGCAAGCGCCCGAAAATCCTGGTCGCCAAGCTCGGCCAGGATGGCCACGATCGCGGCGCCAAGGTCATCGCCTCGGCCTTTTCCGATATCGGCTTCGAGGTCATCGCCGGCCCATTGTTCCAGACGCCCGACGAGGCCGCAGACCTCGCCATCGAGAAGGGTGTCGACATCGTCGGCGTCTCCTCGCTGGCCGCCGGCCACAAGACGCTGTTGCCCGAACTGGTCGATGAGTTGAAGGCCAGCGGCGGCGGCCATATCATCGTCGTCTGCGGCGGCGTCATTCCGCGCAAGGATTACCAGTTCCTGATGGATCACGGCGTCTCCGCCATCTTCGGCCCCGGCACCAATGTCGTCGATGCGGCCCGCGCCGTGCTCGACCTCGCCGAAGGCCGGCTTCGCAACGAATAGGGAGGCAATCATGCTCGGACGCGTCAATCACATCGCGCTAGCGGTGCCCAATCTCGACGTCGCCGTCGCCCGCTATCGCGACAGCCTCGGTGCGACGGTCTCGGTGCCGCAGCCGCTGCCCGAACACGGCGTCACCGTCGTCTTCGTCGTCTTCGACAATACCAAGGTGGAACTGCTCGAACCCTTGGGCGAAAATTCCTCGATCGCCGGCTTCCTGGCGAAGAACCCCGACGGCGGCATGCATCATATCTGCTACGAGGTGACGGACATCCTCGCCGCCCGCGACCATCTCAAGGCCGCCGGCGCCCGCATTCTGGGCAGTGGCGAACCGAAGATCGGCGCCCATGGCAATCCGGTTCTCTTTCTGCATCCCAAGGACTTCTTCGGCACGCTGGTCGAACTGGAGGAGGTGAAGGGCTGAGGGTAAGTAAAGACCCCGCCCCAAACCCCGCCTCACAAGGGGGAGGGGCTTAACCTGCGGCGACCTGCACCACTCTCTTGCGACGGTTCAGCAAGCGGGGCGATTGTTTGTGGCGGGTCGAATGCCCCTAGTTGGCCCCTCCCCCTTGTGGGGAGGGGTTTCGGGGCGGGGTCTTCAACCAACGCGATTCACGCCGGCCAGCACCCACGCAATCCCAAACACGAAGCCACCCCATCCCCCCTTGCCGCTTCCAGCAAAATCTCTACCTTCTTCCGTGCTGGCGTGACGTCTCCGAAGAATGTCGCATCCAGGCTGCAACGACATCGCCACACGCCCTAATATCCGGCAAAATCTAACTGGGATCGCAGGACCATGGCAGAGTTTCCGTCCAAGGCTAAAGTCGTCATCATCGGGCTGGGCGGTATCGTCGGCGCCTCCATTGCCCACCACCTCATCGAGCGCGGTTGGGACGACATCGTCGGCATCGACAAGTCAGGCATCCCGACCGATATCGGCTCGACGGCGCATGCCTCGGATTTCTGCTACACGACCAGCCACGACTACCTCTCGGTCTGGACGACGCAATATTCGATCGATTTCTACGAGAAGATGGGCCACTACGCCCGCATCGGCGGCCTCGAAGTGGCGCGCACGGGCGATGACAGCTGGATGGAGGAGATCAAGCGCAAGCTCACCTCCGCCAAGGCCTTCGGCACCCGCGCCCATTATGTCGGCCCCGCCGAGATCAAGGCGATGTTTCCGCTGATCGAGGAAGACCAGGTCATGGGCGGCCTGTTCGATCCCGATGCCGGCCTCGTCATCCCGCGCTCGCAGACCGTCGCCGGCAAGCTGGTCGATGCCGCCGAGAAGTCGGGCAAGCTTCAGTCCTATTCCAACACCCCGGCCCAGTCGCTGATCGTGGAGAACGGCCATATCAAGGGCGTCGTCACCCATCGCGGCACCATCATGGCCGATCACGTCATCGTCTGCGCCGGCATCTGGGGCCGCCTGATCGCCGAAATGGTCGGCGAGGACCTGCCGATCATGCCGGTCGACCATCCGCTCACCTTCTTCGGCCCCTATAACGAGTTCGAAGGCACCGGCAAGGAAATCGGCTATCCGCTGCTGCGCGACCAGGGCAACTCCGCCTATATGCGCGACACCGGCGATCCGAAGACCACGGAAGGCGGCCAGATCGAGTGGGGTTACTACGAAACCAACAATCCACGCCTCTGCCATCCGCGCGACATCCTGGAAAAGAACCAGGCGCGCCTGTCGCCGTCGCAGCGCGACCTCGACATGGAGCAGATCCTCGAGCCGCTCGAAAAGGCGATGGAACTGACGCCGATCCTCGCCGAGCTCGGCTATAACGAAGGCCATAGCTTCAACGGCCTGCTCCAGGTCTCCGCCGCCGGCGGCCCGTCCTGCGGCGAAAGCCAGAAGGTTCGCGGCCTCTGGTATTGCTGTGCCATCTGGGTCAAGGACGGCCCCGGCTACGGCAAGCTGATCGCCGACTGGATGACCGACGGCCGCACCGAGATCGACCACAACTCGATCGACTATTCGCGCTTCTATCCGCACCAGCTCACCGAGGAGTTCATCGAGGGCCGCTCCTACGAAGCCGCCCAGAAGATCTATTTCCCCGCCGTCCACACCCGCGAGCCCTATGCCTCGGGCCGTGGCGCCAAGCGCTCACCCTTCCATGAGCGCGAAAAGGCCATGGGCGGTTACTTCATGGAGCTCGGCGGCTGGGAGCGCGCCCATGGCTATGCCGAAAACGAGCACCTGCTGGAAAAATACGGCGACCGCGTGCCGGTCCGCGAGAACGAGTGGGACGCCAGACATTTCTGGCGCGTCTCCAATGCCGAGCATCTGGCGATGACAGACGATTGCGGCATCGTCAATCTCAGCCACTTCCACATGGTCGACATCGAAGGCCCCGACCATGTCGAGCTGCTCGAATGGCTCTGCGCGGCAAAAATCGGCGGCGACGGCAATATCGGCAAGGGCATCTACACCCACTTCCTCGATGACGAGGGCATGGTCCGCGCCGACTTCACGGTCATCCGCATGGCCGATCGCTGCCGCCTGATCAACGGCGCCGATGCCGGCCCGCGCGACTACCACTACATGAAGCGCGTCGCCGAGGATCGCGGCCTTGATGTCACCATCACCGACACCTCGGAAAAATACATCACCATCGGCATCTGGGGCCCCAATGCCCGCGACACGCTGAAGAAGGTGGTCAAGGACCCCGCCGGCCTCGACCCCGAAAACTTCGCGTTTGCCGCCATCAAGCAGATCGAGATCGGCGGAAAGAACGTCACCGCCTTCCGCATCTCCTATGTCGGCGAGCAGGGCTGGGAACTGCACATGAAATACGAGGACGGCCTCGCCGTCTGGGATGCGCTCCGCGCCACCGGCGTCATGGCTTTCGGCGTCGAGACCTATGCCAATTCGCGTCGCATGGAAAAGAGCCTGCGCCTGCAGAACGGCGACCTGCTCACCCAGTATAATCTCATCGAAGCCGACCTCGCCCGCCCGAAGGTCAAGGAATCGGATTTCCGCGGCAAGGCCAAGCATCTGGAATACAAGGCCCGCGACCACCAGCCGGCCATGCTCTGCACGCTGGTCATGACCGAGAACACCGATGCGAAGGGTGTGAAGCGCTACCCGGTCGGCTCCATGCCGGTCATGGACCCCGACACCAAGGAGGTCCTGATCGACGAGCTCGGCCGCCGCTCCTACACGACATCAGTCGCCTTCGGCCCGACCATCGGCAAGAACATCGCGCTCGCCTATCTCCCCTGGGCCTATTGCCAGGAAGGCCGCAAGCTCGAGGTCACCTATTTCGACGAGATCTACCCGGTCGAGGTCGCCGGCGTCGGCTACAAGCCGCTCTACGACCCGCAGAACCTCAAGCCGCGCACGTAAGCGCGGATGGCTGAAATGCGAAACGCCGGGCCCTCGGGTCCGGCGTTTTTGCAGCCTGCGCCATTCATTTCAGAAACCGCTGCACCGCCGCGACTTCCTCTTTGCGGATCTCATGCCCGCCGTCGTGCCAGTCGATCGTCACCGCCGCGCCCTGCCGGCCGAGATAGTCGGCAAGCGCCTGGGTCAGGGGCGTCGGGCAGATCGGATCGGTCCGGCCGGCCGTGATCAGGACCTGCGTTGCGTCGAGCGCCGTGTTGTCCTTGGGCGCGAACGGGATCAGCGGATGCATCAGCACCGCCCGATCAAACAGCCGGCCCTTCTCGATCAGCAAGTTGGCGAGAATGTTTGCGCCGTTGGAGAAGCCGAGACCGACCACCGCGCCCGCCTTGTGCTCCTGCTTCAACGCCATGACGAAGTCGGCCATCTTGTCCGTGGCGCGGGCGAGGTCGGCCATGTCGTAGACGCCCTCGGCGGTGCGCTTGAAGAAGCGCGCCGCGCCATATTCGGCGACATCGCCGCGCGGCGAGACGATCGTCGCGTCCGGCTTCAAGTCGGCGGCGAACTCGAAGAACTGGTTTTCGTCGCCGCCCGTGCCATGGAAGACGAAGAAGATCGGCTTGCCCTCCGCACCGGGCTTCACCCGGTGCAGGTAGCCATGCTCACGCGAGAGTTCGATTGCGGCCATGATCAGCCCTCCAGCTTCTGCAATGTCTGGGCCAGGATCGGCCGCAGGTGCTTGTGCTGCTGCGGCAGCATCAGGCCCTCGCCGAGATGGGCCGTGTCCTCGTCGCGGTCGAAGCCAGGCTCGTTGGTGGCGACCTCGAACAGTACGCCGCCCGGCGTCCGGAAGTAGATCGCCCAGAAATAGTCACGGTCGATGACGGGCGTTACCTGATAGCCGGTATCCATCAGCGCCTTGCGCACTTCGAGCTGGGTGGCGCGGTTGTCGACCGCGAAGGCGACATGGTGAACCGAGCCCGCGCCCTGCAGGCCGCGGTTGGTGTTCGGCATGGTCTCGAGGTCGATGAACTTGGCATCGTTGCCGTCGGGCATGATCAGCCTCGTAACGCCGTCCTTCCTGTCGAGCTCCTGGTAGCCCATGAACTTCATTAGTTCCACCGTCGCGCCCTCGTCCCTCAGCCGCATAGCGACCGAATGGAAACCGCGGATCGCCTGATCGGCGCCGACACCATTGCCGGTCCAGGGCGCGCGGGAATCGTCCCTGACCTCGACCAGCGCAAAACCGTCGCCATCGGGGCCGGCGAATTCCAGGCGCTTCTCGCCGAAGGTCTCGTCAGCCTTCAGGCCGGTAACACCCTTTTTTGTCAGGCGCTCCTGCCAGAAGCCAAGCGAACCTACGGGAACCGATAGCACGGTGGTGCCGACCTCACCAGTACCCGGGCGGCCGCGGCCGATATCGGGGAAGGGAAAATAGGTCATGACAGTGCCGGGCGTGCCGGTCTCGTCGCCGTAATAGAGGTGGTAGACATCGGGCGAATCGAAATTCACGGTTTTCTTGACGCGGCGAAGGCCGAGCGTGTCGGTGAAGAACGTGTTGTTCTGCCGTGCATCCGCAGCCATCGAGGTGACGTGGTGCAGTCCCTTGATCTGGTTCAACATGGTGGTCTCTTTCTCCGGCCGGGCCGGGTTTCGATTGGATGAGGCCTATATGCGCGTTCCCCACGCTGCCTTCCATCCCCGCCAGCGAGCACGGATTGTCTATGATTATTGAACGACAGAACTCCCTGGTGTGAAAATCTGTTTACGAAGGCCGCCGGAAGATCATGGGCAGCCCATACATCGGCTCGATACGTCGAATGGCAGCGTCGACGCCCTCATGCGATACATCCATGGTGAAACCGCTGGCATGGATCATCGTGGCGCCATCGGCCATGATCGCCACATGTCCCTTCCAGAACACGAGATCCCCACGGCCGAGTTCTTCGCGCATGATCTCCTTGCCGATCGAGGTCCGCTGCATGTCGGTGTCGCGCAGCACCCGGCGGCCCGTCATCATCATCGAGAGCTGTACCAGCCCCGAGCAATCGAGACCGAAGCCGCTACGTCCGCCCCAGAGATAGGGGGTGCCGAGAAAGCGGGTGGCTACCGCCACGAAGTCGTCGGTGAACGGCTTGTCAACCGGCGCGACATGCCGGGCGATGACCGCGCCGCCTTCGACCAGCAGGTAGGGCGTGCCACGGGTCTCGGCCTCGCCCGTCACTGCCAGCCGGCTGCCCATCGACAGTGCGGCCAGCGCGGGCACCTTCATGTCGGGCTCGGGATAGAGAAAGGTGCGCGGCGCGGTGACCCAATGGCTGGGCGCAGATCGCGGCAGGGCCAATGCTGCCTCCTCGACATAGCCGACATAGCCATCGATTCCTGACCTAACCCAGGCCCAGCCTTCTCGGCGGTCGAATTCGGTGACCGGCTCGCCGAGAAGAAGTTCGGTGTCGATGCCGGACATGCAGTCGGGCCTTGGCCGCATGGCCGTCGTCGCCTTGCCGATGCGGCCCGGCACACCCTCGACGAACCGTGCGGCCTCGACCTTGCCTTTGAGCGATGCCTCAGCGAGATCCGGGCGGAAGGCGTAGAGGCGGCGGTCCATCATGCAATCCTCAGGGCAGGCGTCTTGCCGCGACTATAACCTGATCCCCGAATTTTTCGAGATAGAGCGCGCCGGCGACGGTCCTTTTTATGATGACGTTGCGGCGGTCAAGTTCATCCCGAACCCGGTCGACGATGCCCATCTCGCCCATCGTGTCCAGCGCCCGCGTGATGACGGGCTTGGTCACGCCCAGCGTGGCCGCCAATCCCCGCACGGTATGCGGCGGCGGCACGAGGTAGATCTGCAACAGGATCGCCATCTGGCGCATCGTGAGGTCGATTGCGCCCGACTTGACCTGGTTGAGCGTCACCTGGTGCCAGAGGCCCAGCGCCTGCGAGGCAGAAAGTTCGACTGACAAGGCTGGCTCCGGCGCGATCGTTTCGAGACCGTTCCATTTTCAGGCAGCGCGGCAGGGAGTGCAAACGGAGATGAGGGGTGTGGTTAATCATGAAGGCTGCGGTCGAGGCCCGCCCTCCCCGCTTCACCCCCGCACGCTCTTTGCCTCCAGCATCTGGAAGATCGCCCTTATGCCCTGGGCCTCGCCGCCGGCGGGTGCGTGCGGGCGTTCGGAAGGGGTCCAGCCGTAGATGTCGAAATGCGCCCAGCTCTCGGTCTTCTTCACGAAGCGCTTGAGAAACAGTGCTGCGGTGATGGCGCCGGCCATGCCGCCGGAGGGGGCGTTGGTGAGATCGGCGATCTTGGAATTGATGTCTTTCTCGTAGCCCTTGTAGAGCGGCAGGCGCCAGAGCGGATCGTCGACCTCAAGGCTGGCATCGGTGAGGTTGGCGGCGAGGTCCTCGTCGTCGGTGAAGAAGGGCGGCAGGTCGGGCCCGAGCGCAACACGGGCGGCACCCGTCAGCGTCGCCATGTCGACCAGCAGGTCGGGCTCGTCCTCGTCTGCCAGCGCCAGCGCATCGGCCAGGATCAGCCGGCCCTCGGCATCGGTATTGTCGATTTGCACGGTCAGGCCGGCGCGGCTCCTGTAGATGTCGCCCGGCCGGAAGGCGTTGCCGGAGATCGAATTCTCGACCACCGGCACCAGCACTGTGAGGTCGACTTTCAGCTTGGCATCCATGATCATCAGCGCGAGACCCATGACGTTGGCGCCGCCGCCCATGTCCTTCTTCATCAACAGCATCGAGGACGACGGCTTGATGTCGAGCCCGCCGGTGTCGAAGGTCACGCCTTTGCCGACCAGCGTGATCTTGCGGTGGCCCTTCTTGCCCCAGCGCAGCTTGAGAAGCCGTGGCGCTTGTTCGGCGGCGCGACCAACCGCGTGGATCAGCGGGAAGTTCTGCTGCAGCAGGTCGTCGCCGCGCACCACGGAGACCTCAGCCTTGTAATGGGAGGCGAGGTCGCGAAAGACGGCCTCCAGTGCATCCGGACCCATGTCGTTGGCCGGCGTATTGATCAGGTCGCGGGCGAGGAAGACGCCTGATAGCAGCCGCTTGATGCGGGCCGCATCGGCATCCGCCGGCATCATCAGAGTCGGACGATCTGTTGTGCCGGACTTGTATTTCTCGAAGCGGTAGCTTCCCAGGCCGTAGCCGAGCAGCAGGCGGTTGGCGGTCAGCGGCGCGGTTTCGATGTGCCAGTCGCCCGCGGGAAGCAGCCGCGCCAGCTTGCCGGACAGGTAGGGTTGGTCGGACGGCGTGCGGCCGAGGCCGAACAGGGCGCCGCCAAGGTGGCCGGTTTCAGACGGCACCAGCAGCAGCGAACCGCTTTCGGCCTTCCATCCGGCTTTCTTCGACCATTCCAGCGCCACGGGGTCGACCATGCCTGTTTCCAGATGCGCCGGCGTCACCGCAAAGACAGGCAGGGTCTTGCCGCCCTTGGTGTTGAAGGGGGTGGCGCGTTCGATAAACTGGTAGGGAGCCATGGTCGTCCTTGCTGTAGGCGGAGGGCCGCAAATAGCGCGCGTTAACGCTCTGTTAGGGTTAACAGATTATTGCTTGAGCGAGGATTGCGGCGGACTCTTCCTGCTGCGCAAGGCTTTTCCGGGGGTTCGGCAATGATCGGTGCGATGAGGCGAGAAAGCGTTTCCAGGCCGTTTGTCACGACGGTCGCGATCGTCGGCATCGCGCTTCTTGCCGCCTGCTCGTCGAACAAGCGCGGCGATGTCACCGGCTCGATCCCGGACACCAACCGACCGCTCGAGCAGATGACGCAAACCGAGCTCGCTGCTGTGTCCCGCAGCGTCGGCGACCGCTATGCCAAGAACCCGAAAGACCGCAACGCCGGCCTGCAATATGCGACCCTCCTGCGGATGACCGGCAAGAACGGCCAGGCGCTCGCCGTCATGCGCCAGATCGCCATTCTCAATCCTTCCGATCGCGAAGTGCTCGCGGCCTATGGCAAGGCGCAGGCCAGTGCCGGCGAACTCGAGCAGGCTCTCGGCACGATCTCCCGCGCCCAAACGCCGGACCGCCCGGACTGGAAACTGAAATCGGCGGAGGGCGCGATCCTCGACCAGCTCGGCCGCGCCGAACAGGCCCGCGCCGCCTATCGCGACGCGCTCGACATCAAGCCGAACGAACCGTCGGTGCTCTCCAATCTCGGCATGTCGTATCTGCTGACCCGCGACCTCAAAACATCCGAGACCTATCTTCGCTCAGCCATCGCCCAGCCCGGCGCCGACAGCCGCGTGCGCCAGAACCTGGCCTTGGTGGTCGGCCTGCAGGGCCGCTTCCAGGAGGCTGAGAACATCGCGCGCCAGGAGCTGACATCGGAACAGGCCGAGGCGAACATGGCCTATCTCAAGGTAATGCTGGCTCAGGACAGCAACTGGCAGAAGTTAGCCGCCAAGGATGATGGCAACACGAACTGAGAGATCTCCTCCTATGCGTCCGACGGGTTGGCGCGTGCTCTGGCTGCGTCAAGGTAGGACAGGCACATCGCGATGAGTTCCCTGTGCAAATCGGAGCCGACCGATGTCGGCATGTTGCGCTCGAAAACCGTGCGGACCGTTCCGAAGATGGCTGTCAGGAACATGGCGTTGACAACGCGCAGGTCCGCAAAGTCGGCGTCGGGCGTCGTCGCCAGCATGGCGGCACTTGCCGCATCGACACGTCTGCCGAAAGCCTCGATCAGGGATTCGTTGTCGAGTTCGACCGAGGCCCTGTAGAGCGCGCGCGTGACATCGCTCCGTTCAGTCTTCGCAGTCCAATAGGCGGTCACGAGGGCTTCGACCATGCGGGCGAGCGGCGCGCCGTGGTGCGATTCGCAGACTGTCTCCACCCTTTCTGCCACGATATCCAGATAGCGCGCGTTCAGCGCATAGAGAAGCGCCTGCTTGTGCGGAAAATACTGGTAGAGCGTGCCGACCGAAACGCCGGCCCGCTGCGCCACCCGGGTCGTGGTCAGCCGCTGCAATCCCTCCGCCATCAAAACCTGAAGGGTCGCCTCGAAAATGATGTCGACGGTCGTCGTTGCACGGGCCTGACGCGGCTGTTTCCGCGGGGCGAGGTGCGTGGGATGATCCAAATCCATATGCGAATTCCCGAAGCTGAATGATCCTTCATATAATGGGCCTTCAACGCCGCCAAGCCAGAAGGATCCTGCCATGAACGACACGACCAAGATCGCCCTCGTCACCGGTGCCAACAAGGGCATCGGGCTTGAGATCGCCCGTCAGTTGGGTGAAGCCGGGGTCACAGTCTTTATTGCCGCGCGCGATGCCATCAGGGGAAGTGATGCCGTCAGGGACCTGTCGTCCCAGGGGCTTCGGGCATTGTTTGTCAGGGTCGACCTCAATGACGCCGCGAGCATCACTGAGGCGGCCCGGAGGATCGAAGCCGATTGCGGGCGGCTGGATATCCTCGTCAACAATGCCGGCATCGTGGATGCGCTTGACGGCCCTCCCAGCGCGGCCTTGCCGGAGGCGGTGCGGCGGATCTTCGACGTGAATTTCGTCGGCACGCTCGCCGTCACGCAGGCGATGCTGCCCTTGCTGCGCAGGTCTTCCGCCGGCCGGATCGTCAATCTCTCCAGTTCGCTCGGCTCGCTGACGGTCAATGGCGATCCTTCGTCGCCCTACTATGCGGCGCGACTGATCGGCTACAACGCTTCGAAGGCCGCGCTCAATATGCTGACGGTCCAACTGAGCGCGGAGTTGCGAGACAGCGGAACCGTCGTCAACTCGGTAAGCCCCGGCTATGTGAAGACCGACCTGACCGGCGGCAACGGCTTCATGACCCCGGCGGAAGGTGCCCGGCTGCCGGTTCAGTACGCGCTGCTAGGGGATGACGCGAGTTCCGGCCGGTTCGTGGAACCCGGCGGCGAAACGCCCTGGTAGAACGCCGATCGGGATACGCACCGCTGGTCAGACCCGGTAGAGCCGCACCGGCTTCGGCGTCCGGGCAAGGACGCCTTTGGCCTCAAGGTCGAGATGCACGGCCTTGAGCCACCAGCCCGCCTTGTCGCCACCAGGGAAAAGCGCTTGCGAGAGATGCGGCAGCAGCGCTTCCTTCGCCGCCGCCACCGTCACGCCGGGCGGCTCTGCGGGCAGGATCGCCGTCAACGCCTCCCGCATCGCTTCGTATTTTGCGCGGTCGACGCGATAGGTATGACCGGGCGTGGTGACGGTCTCGATGGTGATTTTGTCGTTCTTCTCGGTCATCCATGGCTCCTCCCGTACCGATGACAACATTGAGGCCCGCGAGGTGGACGATCAAGTGCCATGCGGCACGAAATTTGCGGAAGACGGTCAACTCGCCTGAAAGGGCTGGAGCATTTTCGGCAGGGCGTATGAATGGCGACGCGGAAGGCAGCAGCCGCAGAATGTCGCACGGGCTCCACGCTGTCCCGTATCGCTCAACTCACCTTGAACGTCACTTCGTCCACGCCGTCGACATGGGCCACCATGACGTCGCCCCTAACGATCGCGCCGACGCCGGCCGGCGTGCCCGAAAAGATCAGGTCGCCGGGCTTCAGCGTAAACAGCCGCGACAGGTAGGCAATCATTTCCGGCACTTTCCAGATCATCTGGTCGAGGTCGCCGTTCTGGCGGAGCTCGCCATTGACCGTGAGCCAGATCGCGCCGTAGGCGGGGTGGCCGACGTTCGCGACAGGATGGATCGGGCCGCAGGGAGCCGAGTTCTCGAAGGCCTTGCCGACTTCCCAGGGGCGGCCGAGCTTCTTGGCTTCGGCCTGAAGGTCGCGGCGGGTCATGTCGAGGCCGACGGCATAGCCGAAGACGCAATCCAGCGCCTTGTCCAGCGCAATGTTGTCGCCGCCGCTCCCCAGCGCCACCACCATCTCGATCTCGTGATGAACGTCGCTGGTTTCGGGCGGATAGGGGAAATCGGCGCCGGCAGGAACCAGCGTGTCGGGGTTCTTCTGGAAGAAGAAGGGTGGCTCCCTGCCGGGGTCGTGGCCCATCTCGATCGCATGCTCGGCAAAATTCCGGCCGACGCAATAGATGCGATGCACCGGGAACAGCGCCTGGCTGCCTGAAACCGGCAGGGTGGGAACAGGTGCCGGCTCGAAGACGTAGGCGGCATCAGGGCTGGACATGTCCTGCGGCAGGGGCGTTCACTCCTCTTCGGAGAGATGATTGCGGGCCGAGCGCTGCAACTGGTCGATGCTGCCAACGAGCGTGGCGCAGGTCTTCGGGTCGACATCCGCCATCAGTTCACGGAGCCAGGACTCATGCACCCGCGCCATCTCGGCAAAGGCTGTCCGGCCCGCCTCTGTCAGGCGCGCCACGGTGACGCGCCGGTCGTCGCCGGGGGTTTCGGTGCTGATCAGGCCGTCGGCCTCCAGACGACCGACGAGGCCCGTGATATTGCCGTTGGTCACCATCGTCCGCTTGGAAATTTCGCCCAGGCGCAATCCGTCCGGTTCCCGGTCGAGTTGCGCCAGCAGGTCGAACTGCGGCAGCGTGGCGCCGAATTCCGTACGAAGACGACGGCGGATCTCCTGCGAGATCAGCTTGGTCGTCGCCAGCATCCGGAGCCAGACCCTGAGTTCCAGCTTCCTGCCATCCGCCTGATCCCGACCCGCGGGTTCCCCTTCTGCCACGCCCACGCTACCCCGACCCTGTCCCTGCCTGTTTGCTTTGAGCTTAAACTAATGCCGCGAAACGAGCCGGGTTTCAATTCATTTCCCGGCCAGCATGCCGGCCAGCATGAAACCGGAGCCGGAGCCGGTGCCGGCGCCGGGCCAGGTCGAGGCGCCACACAGGTAGAGCGACTTGACCGGCGTCCTGTAGCGCGAATAGCCGGGGACGGGGCGGAACAGGAAATTCTGGTCGAGATGGTGCGAGCCCGACAGGTTGTCGCCGCCGATCAGGTTGGGGTTTTCCCGTTCGAGATCGAGGGGTGAGAAAACCGAGCGGCCCAGGATCCGGGCGCGGAGCCCCGGCGCGTAGTGCTCCAGGATATCGAGCACGCGATCCGCATAGGCATCCTTAACGGTGTCCCAGTCGCGGCCCTCAATGGCACCGAGGGCATCGCCACGGATGGTCGCCGGCAGCACCCGCACCTGCACCCACAGCACATGCCTGCCGTCCGGGGCGCGGCTGGGGTCGACGGCAGTGGGCTGGCCGACGACGAGCGCCGGCTCTCCGGGCAGCAGTCCGTCCACCGCCTCGGCATAGACCCGGCTCATCATTTCGAGGTCGGGCGCGACATGGACATAGGCAAATTTCTTCAACGCCTCGCCTGCTGCCCAGTCCGGCAGCCCATCGAGCGCGAGATGGATCATCATCGTTCCGGGACCGGCCCTGAACTTCGCAATCTTGGCATCGAACCCGGCGCGTGTCGGCTCGGCGGCCAGCAGCTTGCCGAAGACGATCTGCGGATGGGCGTTGGCGATGACCGCCTTGCGCGCCGTCAGCACCCGGCCGTCGGCAAGCCTGACGCCGGTGGCGGCGCCGCCCGACGTCTCGATCCTGTCGACGGCGCTTCCCAGGATCAGTTCGCCGCCCTTCGATGCCAGCAGCGACGTCATCGCCTTGATGATCGTATCGGCGCCACCCTGGCCGATGACCATGCCGAAGGCCTGGTTGGCCATCGATTCCAGATAGGGAAACAGGGCGCCGCCGGCGACGTCGGGAGCGAAGTCGAGATGCAGGCCCCAGGCCGCCATCATGGTCTTGACCTTGGGATGCTCGAAGCGGGCATCGAGGAAATCCCGCGGAGAGGATACGAGCAGCTTCAATGTATCGTAGAGCCAGCCGGTTCCCCTGGCGCGCCATGCCTTCCAGACCACCTTGGCGGCCGCGACGGAGGGCATGGGCGAACCCAGCAAGCCGAAGATATGCGGCGCATCGGCACCGAACTCGGCCAGCATCGCCTTCCAGGCGGCCGCGTCCTTCGGCGAGATACCGGCGATGCGGCTCGACGTCTGCTCCAGATCCGTGCTGACGCCCAGCCAGGTCTGGTCACGGAACACGCTGGCGAAGCAATCCGCCGCCGGCACGATGCCCAGCCCGTTTGCGAAGAGCGCGTCCTTGTTCTTGTTGAAGAAGGCGGAGCCGGCGAACATCGAGAGGTTCATGGCGCAGAGGTCGTGGCGAAAGCCTGGCAGCGTCACCTCGCGGGTCTTGACCGCCCCGCCCGGTTCGCCGGCCGCCTCGACGACCGCAACCGACCAGCCACGAGCGGCGAGTTCGACGGCGGCCGCAAGGCCATTGTGGCCGGCACCGATGACAATGGCGTCATAGTTCATCGCCTGTTCCCCTTCGTTTCTGGTGTCATATGCATACATCTTGCGGATAGGCTCGCAAGCGAAAAATATTTGAAGCATAAAGTTTTATGATGTATGAGATCGAAGGCTTTTTACCCAGCCTTTTCAGTGGCATGATGAGCCACACCGGCCTGCCGGGAAGGCGCGGCGATCGCTGCGCGGAAACTTGCAATTTCATATATACTGTCCTAGCCTTGGCTTCGGGGAGCAGCGACGGCGGCGGAAGACTGGCCGTGCGGAAGCCCACAAACAAGGGATCAAGATCATGTCAGCCAACATTCTCGCCGATGTCGCGAAAGCGCTTCTTTCGGGTTCCATCAAGGTCGTGGACCTGACCGCACCGCTCGGACCCAACACGCCCGTGCTCTACCTGCCGCCGCAGTTTGGCAAGAACACGCCCTCGGTCAAGGTCCATGAAATCTCGGCCTACGATGCAAACGGTCCCTTCTGGGCCTGGAACTGGCTGGAACTCGGCGAGCACACCGGCACGCATTTCGATGCACCGAGCCACTGGATCACCGGCAAGGACCTGCCGGGCAACACCACCGACACCATTCCGCCGCAGGCCTTCGTCGGCCCGGTCAACGTCATCGATCGCTCCAAGGAAGCCGCAGCCGATCCCGACTACCTACTCACCGTCGAGAGCATCAAGGAATGGGAAGCCGAGCACGGCGAAATCGAGGAAGACAGCTGGGTGGTGATGCGCACCGACTGGTACAAGCGCAACGGCTCGACCGAAACCTTCCTCAATGCCGACGAGAACGGCCCGCATTCGCCCGGCCCGACGGCGGAAGCCATCGAATATCTCGTGTCGAAGAAGATCATGGGATGGGGCCAGGAAACGATCGGCACGGATGCCGGTTCGGCCGGTGGCATGAACCCGCCCTTCCCGGCCCATAACCTGATGCACAAGGCCGGCCGCTATGGCCTCGCCAGCCTCTGCCATCTCGATCAGTTGCCTGCCAAGGGCGCGATCCTGATCGCGGCACCCCTGAAGTTCGTCAAGGGCACCGGTTCGCCGATCCGCGCGCTGGCGCTCGTTACCAAGTGAGTCCACTATGGCCGGCGGGCATTCTCGCCGGCCTTTCTGCATCCCCGAGGATGAGACGCCATGACCACCCATGACTATATCGTCGTCGGCAGCGGCATCAACGCGCTGGTCGCGGCTGCCCTGCTCGGCAAGAAGGGCAAGAAGGTGCTCGTCCTCGAACGCAATGACCGCATCGGCGGCTGCCTGCGCACCGAGGAGATCACCGAGCCCGGCTTTCGGCACGATGTCATGGCCACGACCATGGTGCTGTTCCTGACATCGCCGGCCTATGGCGCGCTCGGCAAGGATCTCGAGGCGCGCGGACTCGAATTTGCCCATGCGGATCTGCCGACCGGCGTGCTGATGCCCGACGGCCGTCACGCGATCCTGTCGAAGGACCGCCAGCGCAACGTCGCCGCCTTCGAGGCGCTCGCATCCGGCGATGGCCAGGCCTTCGCGCGCGATATGGACAGGCTCGGCGCCGACGCGCCCTTCCTGTTCTCGCTGCTTGGCGGCTCGCTGTGGTCGGGAAGCATCTTCAAGACTGTTCTCATGGAGGCCTGGAAGCGGGGGCCTCGCGGCCTCGCCGCCTGGTTCGGCGATGCGCTGGTCAGCGGCCGGGCGCATCTCGAGACGACCTACAGGTCCGAAGAAATGCAGGCGCTGTTCGCGCCCTGGGTGCTGCATTGCGGTCTTGGCCCCGAAAGCGCCTATTCCGGCGCGATGCTCAAGGTCATCGGCTTTGCCATCGAACTGGCCGGCTGCCCGGTGGTCAAGGGCGGCGCAGACAACCTGCTCAAGGCGTTCGAGCGGCTGATCACGGACAATGGCGGCACGATCCGCACCGGCGCCGATGTCGACCAGATCCTCGGGGGCGTCGGCGACCGCGCCACCGGCGTGCGGCTTGCCGGCGGCGAGGTGCTGACGGCCAGCCAGGGCGTGATCGCCTCGGTGACGCCGACCCAGCTCTACGACCGGCTGCTCAAGGGCTATGTCAAGTCACCGACGGCGGATGTCAGCGAGGGCCTGCGCACTTATCGCTACGGCAAGGGCAACATGCAGATCCACTATGCGCTGAAATCGCCGCCGCGCTGGAAGGCGGGCGCGGATCTCGGCAAGGTGGCGCTGCTGCATCTGACACCCGGACTCGACGGCGTTTCGCGTGCGTCCAACGAATGCGAGCGCGGGCTGCTGCCCGCCGTGCCCACCATCTGCGTCGGCCAGCCGACCGCCTTCGACCCCAGCCGTGCGCCCGAGGGCAAGTCGATCCTCTGGCTGCAGCTTCCCGAAGCGCCGCGCTTGATCAAAGGCGATGCGGCGGCGGAACTGCCGATACCGGCCGATGGACGGTGGACCGAGGAACTCCGGGAGCGCTATGCCGACCGCGTCGAGCGCATCCTCGAAAGCCATATTGACGGCTGGTCCGAGAATGTCATCGCCCGCAAGACCTATTCGCCCGCCGATCTGGAGACCATGAACATGAACCTGGTGGGTGGCGACCCTTATGGCGGCTTCTGCGGCGTCGACCAGTTTTTCGTCTGGCGCCCGTTCAAGTCCTCGGTCAACCACAGGACCCATGTGCCGGGCCTCTATCATATCGGCGCATCGACGCATCCCGGCCCGGGTCTCGGCGGCGGCTCCGGCTTCCTGCTCGCCTCGGCACTGAAATGAGCAACGCATGACCGAACGCTTTTCAGGCTCCGTGCTGCGGCCGCTCGACGGCCCCGAGGCCAAGCGCCCGACCATGGGCGAGATCGGGCTCAACAATTTCGCGCCCTATCTGATGAACCGGGTGATCGCCCGCTGGAACGCCAATCTCTCCGACGATCTCCGGGCGCTCGGCATGACCACGGCGAAGATGCGGGCACTCGCCATCCTGTCGATCACACCTTCGGTGACGATCAATGAGCTGTCGGTCTTTGCCGTGACCGAGCAGTCGACCATGAGCCGGACGCTGGAATCGCTCGAGGACCAGGGCTTCATCCGCCGGCAGCCACGCCCGGACGACATGCGCATCCGCGACGTGACCATCACCGAAGAGGGCCGCGCCGCCTTCGAGAGCATCTGGCCGACCATGTATGACGACTTCCTCAAGATGTTCCAGGGCATCGATGAGGAGGAGTACAAGACCTTCGTGACGGTGCTGCACCGGATTTTGCAGAACATCCGGCTGCATGAGATTTGACTTTCGACGCTTTTTCAACCAAGAATTGCATCTGTCGGCCGCCAGTTGGATCATGCAGGCATGGAACAAATTCTCGACGAAGACTCGCTGTCTCTCCACTCGCGTCACTCGGTCTTGCGGGAACGGATCGTTGAACATGTCTTTGTCGCCGACGTGCTGCGTAGGCTTTGGCAGCTCGGGATTACGGACGCAGAAGTATTGAGGTCGGAGTTCGACGCTGGTGGTTACGATATAGTTGTCAGCCGAGGGCGCATTACACGGCACATTCAGCTCAAAACGCTCACCGCAGGCGGTCGAGCAAACGAGGTAAAGATCGGCCTCGCTTTGGCCGAGAAGCCGAGTGGGTGTGTCATCTGGATCGTCGTCACACCTGACCTGGAAATTGAATCCTACTTATGGTTTGGCGCTGAGCCGGGGAACGCACTCCCAGATATCAGCCTTCTCAAGGTGGCCAAGCACACGAAAGGCAATGCCTTTGGGGAGAAGGCTCACAGGCCAAACCATCGCTTGCTTCCGAAAAGCAAATTCGTCGGTCTGAACTCGATCGATGACGTTCTTGAGAAACTGCTCGGAATAGGTCGGGCAACTGAGATAGCTGGATAGATTCGCGTATCGTCGCGACTCCTTTTCAAAGCGTCGCGACCGTCTTCAACGCCCCGTCCAGCGCGATCCCGCCTTCGTCCAGCAAGGCCGCCTGCTTCAACCGCCGCAGCCAATCCGCGCCGTCGTCCCGCTGGCGCAGCAGCGGCAGGGCCGACAGCACCCGGTCGAATTTCGACAAGCCGCGCGAGTGCGTGTCCGAGTAGCCCTTGACCAGTCGGCGGGCCGCGAGAACTTCGGTCGCGAGGTCGTAGTTTTCCGGCAGCAGTTCGGTCGCGGTCTTCAACCAGGCATCCATATGCGCCATCTCGCGGGCATGGCGCAGTGTGCCGCGACGGCGGCCACGAAGGGCCGAGACGGTGTAGAGGCCGAGGAACCAGAACAGCGTGGCGGTCCGCACCCTGCGGCCCTTGTTGATCCGCCGGTCGAGAAAGGCGAAGAGTCTCGGGCTGCTCTCGATCCACAGGCCGAGGCGCCTGGGCAGCGTGCCGCAGACTTCGTCCATGCGCGGATGCATGTACTCGGTCATATAGACGATCTGGTCTTCCTTGGCGCCGACTTCCTTGCGCACGCGCTCGAAGCGCGACTGGCGCACCTTGAGGTCGGCGACGCGGATGACGTCGTCATAGGCCATGGCGACGGCGACATATTTGGCCGCCTGGAGCGTAAACGCATGGCCGCTGGCCTCGCCACCATTGGCGCGATCGAGCGCCAGCATCTTGCCGACACGGTCGAGATAGTCGCCGGCATAGGCCGGGTCCTGGAAGTCCGTGAGCTTCCTGGTGCCGGCATAGAGCATGGCATGGGCTTCCGCCGGAAATTCCGTGCGGATACGGCCGATAAGCCTGTCCAGATCGGGATGGCCCGATGATGCCGGAAGCGCATCAAGCCGCTTCAAGGGTGTGGCAGAGACCACATCGCGCGGATTGTTCTTCGCCCGGTCGAAGGCGGCGCCGAAGGCCTTGAGCGAGGGTTCGATGCCCTTGCCGCCGGCACGAATCGTCGCCTCGAAGGCTGCGCGCGGGAAAGGCAGCGCGCCTGAACCGGCCAGCGCGCCGAACATCGAGGCGGAGATGACGCTGCCGTTCTTCACGGCCAGCGTTTCCATGTCGAAGGCAATCGTGCGCCTGGACGCAAAATCGGTGGCGTCGACTACGACCTCGGGGTTGCCGATGCCGTCGCCGGGTGTCTGCTTCTCGGACACGGCGAAGGCGCGGTGGGTCGAGGCGATCAGCGTGGTCTTGTCGGGCGTGACGAGGCCGCGCAGCACGGAACGGCCGGCCTCCATCAGTTCGGCGGCCAAGACGACGTCGACATCGCCGGGCGTCGGCATCAGCGAGAAGATCGGCGCGTGGCCGTCCTTCGCCGGCAGCATCTCGATGTAATAGATCGTGGCGCCTGTGCGCTGGGCGACGCCCGGCACCGACGTGGTCTGGGCCATCCAGCCCTCGACCTCGGCCATGCTGACGATCCAGTCGGCCAGCACGCCGCCGCCCTGTCCGCCCATGGCGACCACAGCGAGAGCGAGCGGCTTGTCGGTCGACTGGCGGACGGGTGCCGTCGGATCGATGGAGACATGTTCGTTCATGGCGCGATCCTCACTCGGCAAACAGCACGCGGCGCGACTGGCGGCGGGCCTGCAGCCAGCCGATCACGGCGCCACGGATACGGGCGAGGAAGCGATCCCAGCCGGTCGGATTGTGGATGATGTCGGCGCGATAGAAGGACGGACAGAGCACGGCGGCCTCCGAGACCTCGCCGCAATTGCCGCAGCCGACGCAATTGTTGTCGATCGCGGCGACCGGATCGTCCTTCAACGGATCGTCGGTATGCTTGACCGAGAGCGATGGGCAGCCGGAAAGCCGGATGCAGGCGTGATCGCCGGTGCAGACGTCCTCGTCGACGCCGAAGCGTTCCTTGACCATGCGTTTGCCCTCCTTCACCGCCTTGTTGAAGAGCGGCTTCACCCGGCGCTGCTTGTTGAGCATGCATTCGGAGGAGGCGACGATGATCTTCGGGCCTTCTTCTTTCGTCGTCAGCGCTTCGCGTAGCGTGTCGCGCATCTTGGTGACATCATAGGTGCGGTCGATCTGGCGCACCCAGGTGGCGCCGACGCCCTTGACGGCATTGACGATGGAATTGTTGGTCTTGCGGCGCGGATTGTCGGCACGCGAAGAGAGCACGTCCTGGCCGCCGGTCGCCGCCGAATAGAAATTGTCGACGACGAGGATGACGCCGTCCTGCTTGTTGAAGACGGCATTGCCGATCGAGGTCGCGAGACCATTGTGCCAGAAGCCGCCGTCGCCCATGACCGAGATTACGCGCTTGTCGGCCTTGACGTTGAAGGCCGAGGCGGCGGCCGGCGACAGGCCGTAACCCATCGTCGTCGAGCCGATGTTGAAC
This sequence comes from Rhizobium sp., assembly GCA_019739215.1. GTDB lineage: Bacteria > Pseudomonadota > Alphaproteobacteria > Rhizobiales > Rhizobiaceae > Rhizobium_E. Next base: position 124,298 of record JAHHDR010000041.1, on the reverse strand, counting down.
GGCGGCAGGATCGAGAACAGGTGGCAGCCGATATCGCCCGACACATGGTGCTGGCCGAGTTCGTTCTGCACCAGCTTCATCGCCGCGAAGATCGGCCGCTCCGGGCAGCCGATGCAGAAGCCCGGCGGACGCGGCGGAACGACTTCCGCCAGTGCCTTGATCTTGGGGTCGCTGAGAACAGGCGTCGGGTCCGGGATCGGCGGCTGGTTGCCGAGCAGAAGCACCTGGTAGGTCTCGATGAAGCTCCGGATGCCCTTGACCAGCACCGGCGCGGTATATTCGCCGCCCATCGGCAGCACGTCCTTGCCGGACACCCGGGTCTGGATGTCCCGGCGGCGCAGCAGCGTGTTGAGCGACTGCTCGATATATTCGGGGGCGCCTTCCTCGACCATCAGCACGGCCTTTTTGCCGATGCAGAAGTCCGCGATCTCCTCGTCGATGAGCGGATAGGAGACGTTCATCACATAGAGCGGCACCGAGGACTCGCCATAGACATCGGCAAGGCCGAGTTGCTGCAGCGCGCGCATGACGCCATTGTAGAGCCCGCCCTGCAGGATGAGGCCGATCTCTCCCTCGGGGGGGCCGAAATATTCGTTGAGCTTGCGCTCGCGGATGAAATTGACGGCGGCGGGCCAGCGTTTTTCAAGTTTCTCCTTCTCATGGATGAAGGAGGCCGGCGGCAGCACGATACGGCTGACATCGCGCACGGGATTCTCAAGCGCCTGCCGGAGCGTGAAATCCGGGCGCTTGTTGTCCTTGGCGACGAACTGGCCGTGGACATGACAGCTGCGGATGCCGACCTGCAGCATCACAGGCGTGTTCGACGCCTCGGAGAGTTGGAAGCCCTGTTCGACGATCTCGACGATGGAGGGCAGGTTGGGGCGCGGCGTCAGCAGCCAGAGTTGCGACTTCATCGCGAAGGCATGGCTGCGCTCCTGCATGATCGAGGAGCCTTCGCCGTAATCCTCGCCGATGATGATCATCGCGCCGCCAGTAACGCCGCCGGAGGAGAGGTTGGAGAGCGCGTCGGAGGCGACATTGGTGCCGGCGGTCGATTTCCAGGTGACCGCGCCGCGGACCGGATACATGACCGAGGCCGACAGCATCGCCGCCGCGGCCGCTTCCGAGGCCGACGTCTCGAAATGGACGCCGAGGTCTTCCATCACGTCCTTAGCGTCGGCGAGCACGTCCATGAGGTGGGAAATTGGCGAGCCCTGGTAGCCGCCGACATAGGAGACGCCGGATTGCAGCAGCGCCTTGGTGATGGCCAAAATTCCCTCGCCGCGAAAGATGTCGCCTTCGCCGAGCTTGAGGTCCTCGACCTCCCTTGCAAATGATCTCTCAGCCATGTCGTGGTCTCCAACCTCTCCCGAGGCGTCACAGTAGAAACATGCAAAATCATATTTCTGCTTCCCCGGCATTGTCAAACGACAAAATGAGGTCGTGCGTCGAAAGCCGGTTTGCCGGCGACGGGCCGCCGTTGACAAATATGCGCCGGCATATAAATTTTCGCCGGGTCCCGGACGATCGCCGGCAATTGCGGGCGAAACCAAAGAATCCGCTTGCCTGCGAAAGGCAGGTATTTTAACGTTAAACTATTCCGATCAAAAGACGGCGATCATGCGGGGTGCCGAGGTCGTCGAAACAGGGGAACGACGGAGTCTGCCATGAATCAACTTACACGCCGCCAGACACTGGGTCTGGGTGCTGCCGCCTTTCTGACGAGCGTTCTGGCCGGCCGCGTGCCGGTACAGGCCGCCGAAACCGATACGCTCACCATCGCCTTCAACGTCAACCTGCCGTCCTTCGACCCGACAGTCGGGCCATCGGCGGTCAATCCGACGATCCAGGCGATCTATCGCTCGATCTTCGACCAATATATGGGCCAGGCGCCCGACCTCAAGTTCGAGCCCGGCCTGCTCACCGCCTGGGGCTGGAACGACGACAAGACCAAGGTCTGGATGGACGTCCGTGAGGGCGTGACCTGGCATGACGGCTCGCCTTTCACGCCTGAGGACGTGGTCTGGTCGCTCGAGCGCGCCGCCAACGAGAAGACCGGCAACCCGATCCAGTTCATCTGGTCCACCGCCGGCAACTACAAGATCGAAGGCAACAAGATCACCGGCGACGTGCTGCGTTTCGAGCCCACCTACTTCATGTGGATGGCCTTCCTGACCGGCTACATCCTGCCCAAGGCCTACTATGAGAAGGTCGGCGCGGAAGGATTCGAGAAGGCCCCCGTCGGCACCGGCCCCTATATGTTCGACGCCTATGAAGGCAACGCCTTCCTGCGGAAGGCGTTGCCTTCATAGGCGTCGAACATATAGGGGCCGGTGCCGACGGGGGCCTTCTCGAATCCTTCCGCGCCGACCTTCTCATAGTAGGCCTTGGGCAGGATGTAGCCGGTCAGGAAGGCCATCCACATGAAGTAGGTGGGCTCGAAACGCAGCACGTCGCCGGTGATCTTGTTGCCTTCGATCTTGTAGTTGCCGGCGGTGGACCAGATGAACTGGATCGGGTTGCCGGTCTTCTCGTTGGCGGCGCGCTCGAGCGACCAGACCACGTCCTCAGGCGTGAAAGGCGAGCCGTCATGCCAGGTCACGCCCTCACGGACGTCCATCCAGACCTTGGTCTTGTCGTCGTTCCAGCCCCAGGCGGTGAGCAGGCCGGGCTCGAACTTGAGGTCGGGCGCCTGGCCCATATATTGGTCGAAGATCGAGCGATAGATCGCCTGGATCGTCGGATTGACCGCCGATGGCCCGACTGTCGGGTCGAAGGACGGCAGGTTGACGTTGAAGGCGATGGTGAGCGTATCGGTTTCGGCGGCCTGTACCGGCACGCGGCCGGCCAGAACGCTCGTCAGAAAGGCGGCAGCACCCAGACCCAGTGTCTGGCGGCGTGTAAGTTGATTCATGGCAGACTCCGTCGTTCCCCTGTTTCGACGACCTCGGCACCCCGCATGATCGCCGTCTTTTGATCGGAATAGTTTAACGTTAAAATACCTGCCTTTCGCAGGCAAGCGGATTCTTTGGTTTCGCCCGCAATTGCCGGCGATCGTCCGGGACCCGGCGAAAATTTATATGCCGGCGCATATTTGTCAACGGCGGCCCGTCGCCGGCAAACCGGCTTTCGACGCACGACCTCATTTTGTCGTTTGACAATGCCGGGGAAGCAGAAATATGATTTTGCATGTTTCTACTGTGACGCCTCGGGAGAGGTTGGAGACCACGACATGGCTGAGAGATCATTTGCAAGGGAGGTCGAGGACCTCAAGCTCGGCGAAGGCGACATCTTTCGCGGCGAGGGAATTTTGGCCATCACCAAGGCGCTGCTGCAATCCGGCGTCTCCTATGTCGGCGGCTACCAGGGCTCGCCAATTTCCCACCTCATGGACGTGCTCGCCGACGCTAAGGACGTGATGGAAGACCTCGGCGTCCATTTCGAGACGTCGGCCTCGGAAGCGGCCGCGGCGGCGATGCTGTCGGCCTCGGTCATGTATCCGGTCCGCGGCGCGGTCACCTGGAAATCGACCGCCGGCACCAATGTCGCCTCCGACGCGCTCTCCAACCTCTCCTCCGGCGGCGTTACTGGCGGCGCGATGATCATCATCGGCGAGGATTACGGCGAAGGCTCCTCGATCATGCAGGAGCGCAGCCATGCCTTCGCGATGAAGTCGCAACTCTGGCTGCTGACGCCGCGCCCCAACCTGCCCTCCATCGTCGAGATCGTCGAACAGGGCTTCCAACTCTCCGAGGCGTCGAACACGCCTGTGATGCTGCAGGTCGGCATCCGCAGCTGTCATGTCCACGGCCAGTTCGTCGCCAAGGACAACAAGCGCCCGGATTTCACGCTCCGGCAGGCGCTTGAGAATCCCGTGCGCGATGTCAGCCGTATCGTGCTGCCGCCGGCCTCCTTCATCCATGAGAAGGAGAAACTTGAAAAACGCTGGCCCGCCGCCGTCAATTTCATCCGCGAGCGCAAGCTCAACGAATATTTCGGCCCCCCCGAGGGAGAGATCGGCCTCATCCTGCAGGGCGGGCTCTACAATGGCGTCATGCGCGCGCTGCAGCAACTCGGCCTTGCCGATGTCTATGGCGAGTCCTCGGTGCCGCTCTATGTGATGAACGTCTCCTATCCGCTCATCGACGAGGAGATCGCGGACTTCTGCATCGGCAAAAAGGCCGTGCTGATGGTCGAGGAAGGCGCCCCCGAATATATCGAGCAGTCGCTCAACACGCTGCTGCGCCGCCGGGACATCCAGACCCGGGTGTCCGGCAAGGACGTGCTGCCGATGGGCGGCGAATATACCGCGCCGGTGCTGGTCAAGGGCATCCGGAGCTTCATCGAGACCTACCAGGTGCTTCTGCTCGGCAACCAGCCGCCGATCCCGGACCCGACGCCTGTTCTCAGCGACCCCAAGATCAAGGCACTGGCGGAAGTCGTTCCGCCGCGTCCGCCGGGCTTCTGCATCGGCTGCCCGGAGCGGCCGATCTTCGCGGCGATGAAGCTGGTGCAGAACGAACTCGGCCAGCACCATGTGTCGGGCGATATCGGCTGCCACCTGTTCTCGATCCTGCCGCCGTTCAACATCGGCTCGACGACGATGGGTTACGGCCTGTCGCCGGCCGCCGCCTCGGCCTTCAACGTCAAGGCCGACAAGCGCGTAATCTCGGTCATGGGCGACGGCGGCTTCTGGCACAATGGTCTCGCGACCTCGATCGGCAATGCCGTCTTCAACAAGCAGGACGGCGTCATCCTCGTCGTCGACAATTTCTATTCGGCGGCGACCGGCGGCCAGGACGTGCTCTCTTCGCGTGCCGACAATCCGCGCCGCAAGACCAACAATTCCATCGTCAATGCCGTCAAGGGCGTCGGCGCCACCTGGGTGCGCCAGATCGACCGCACCTATGATGTCACCAAGATGCGCGACACGCTACGCGAAGCGCTGACGACGAAAGAAGAAGGCCCGAAGATCATCGTCGCCTCCTCCGAATGCATGCTCAACAAGCAGCGCCGGGTGAAGCCGCTCTTCAACAAGGCGGTGAAGGAGGGCAAACGCATGGTCAAGGAACGCTTCGGCGTCGACGAGGACGTCTGCACCGGCGATCACGCCTGCATCCGGCTTTCCGGCTGCCCATCGCTCTCGGTCAAGCATACCGACGATCCGTTGAAGGACGATCCGGTCGCCGCGATCGACAACAATTGCGTCGGCTGCGGCAATTGCGGCGAGGTCTCGGAGGCCGCCGTGCTCTGTCCGTCCTTCTATCGCGCCGACATCATCCACAATCCGACCGGCTGGGATCGCTTCCTCGCCCGTATCCGTGGCGCCGTGATCGGCTGGCTGCAGGCCCGCCGCCAGTCGCGCCGCGTGCTGTTTGCCGAGTGAGGATCGCGCCATGAACGAACATGTCTCCATCGATCCGACGGCACCCGTCCGCCAGTCGACCGACAAGCCGCTCGCTCTCGCTGTGGTCGCCATGGGCGGACAGGGCGGCGGCGTGCTGGCCGACTGGATCGTCAGCATGGCCGAGGTCGAGGGCTGGATGGCCCAGACCACGTCGGTGCCGGGCGTCGCCCAGCGCACAGGCGCCACGATCTATTACATCGAGATGCTGCCGGCGAAGGACGGCCACGCGCCGATCTTCTCGCTGATGCCGACGCCCGGCGATGTCGACGTCGTCTTGGCCGCCGAACTGATGGAGGCCGGCCGTTCCGTGCTGCGCGGCCTCGTCACGCCCGACAAGACCACGCTGATCGCCTCGACCCACCGCGCCTTCGCCGTGTCCGAGAAGCAGACACCCGGCGACGGCATCGGCAACCCCGAGGTCGTAGTCGACGCCACCGATTTTGCGTCCAGGCGCACGATTGCCTTCGACATGGAAACGCTGGCCGTGAAGAACGGCAGCGTCATCTCCGCCTCGATGTTCGGCGCGCTGGCCGGTTCAGGCGCGCTGCCTTTCCCGCGCGCAGCCTTCGAGGCGACGATTCGTGCCGGCGGCAAGGGCATCGAACCCTCGCTCAAGGCCTTCGGCGCCGCCTTCGACCGGGCGAAGAACAATCCGCGCGATGTGGTCTCTGCCACACCCTTGAAGCGGCTTGATGCGCTTCCGGCATCATCGGGCCATCCCGATCTGGACAGGCTTATCGGCCGTATCCGCACGGAATTTCCGGCGGAAGCCCATGCCATGCTCTATGCCGGCACCAGGAAGCTCACGGACTTCCAGGACCCGGCCTATGCCGGCGACTATCTCGACCGTGTCGGCAAGATGCTGGCGCTCGATCGCGCCAATGGTGGCGAGGCCAGCGGCCATGCGTTTACGCTCCAGGCGGCCAAATATGTCGCCGTCGCCATGGCCTATGACGACGTCATCCGCGTCGCCGACCTCAAGGTGCGCCAGTCGCGCTTCGAGCGCGTGCGCAAGGAAGTCGGCGCCAAGGAAGACCAGATCGTCTATATGACCGAGTACATGCATCCGCGCATGGACGAAGTCTGCGGCACGCTGCCCAGGCGCCTCGGCCTGTGGATCGAGAGCAGCCCGAGACTCTTCGCCTTTCTCGACCGGCGGATCAACAAGGGCCGCAGGGTGCGGACCGCCACGCTGTTCTGGTTCCTCGGCCTCTACACCGTCTCGGCCCTTCGTGGCCGCCGTCGCGGCACACTGCGCCATGCCCGCGAGATGGCGCATATGGATGCCTGGTTGAAGACCGCGACCGAACTGCTGCCGGAAAACTACGACCTCGCGACCGAAGTTCTCGCGGCCCGCCGACTGGTCAAGGGCTACTCGGACACGCACTCGCGCGGCTTGTCGAAATTCGACCGGGTGCTGTCGGCCCTGCCGCTGCTGCGCCAGCGGGACGACGGCGCGGATTGGCTGCGGCGGTTGAAGCAGGCGGCCTTGCTGGACGAAGGCGGGATCGCGCTGGACGGGGCGTTGAAGACGGTCGCGACGCTTTGAAAAGGAGTCGCGACGATACGCGAATCTATCCAGCTATCTCAGTTGCCCGACCTATTCCGAGCAGTTTCTCAAGAACGTCATCGATCGAGTTCAGACCGACGAATTTGCTTTTCGGAAGCAAGCGATGGTTTGGCCTGTGAGCCTTCTCCCCAAAGGCATTGCCTTTCGTGTGCTTGGCCACCTTGAGAAGGCTGATATCTGGGAGTGCGTTCCCCGGCTCAGCGCCAAACCATAAGTAGGATTCAATTTCCAGGTCAGGTGTGACGACGATCCAGATGACACACCCACTCGGCTTCTCGGCCAAAGCGAGGCCGATCTTTACCTCGTTTGCTCGACCGCCTGCGGTGAGCGTTTTGAGCTGAATGTGCCGTGTAATGCGCCCTCGGCTGACAACTATATCGTAACCACCAGCGTCGAACTCCGACCTCAATACTTCTGCGTCCGTAATCCCGAGCTGCCAAAGCCTACGCAGCACGTCGGCGACAAAGACATGTTCAACGATCCGTTCCCGCAAGACCGAGTGACGCGAGTGGAGAGACAGCGAGTCTTCGTCGAGAATTTGTTCCATGCCTGCATGATCCAACTGGCGGCCGACAGATGCAATTCTTGGTTGAAAAAGCGTCGAAAGTCAAATCTCATGCAGCCGGATGTTCTGCAAAATCCGGTGCAGCACCGTCACGAAGGTCTTGTACTCCTCCTCATCGATGCCCTGGAACATCTTGAGGAAGTCGTCATACATGGTCGGCCAGATGCTCTCGAAGGCGGCGCGGCCCTCTTCGGTGATGGTCACGTCGCGGATGCGCATGTCGTCCGGGCGTGGCTGCCGGCGGATGAAGCCCTGGTCCTCGAGCGATTCCAGCGTCCGGCTCATGGTCGACTGCTCGGTCACGGCAAAGACCGACAGCTCATTGATCGTCACCGAAGGTGTGATCGACAGGATGGCGAGTGCCCGCATCTTCGCCGTGGTCATGCCGAGCGCCCGGAGATCGTCGGAGAGATTGGCGTTCCAGCGGGCGATCACCCGGTTCATCAGATAGGGCGCGAAATTGTTGAGCCCGATCTCGCCCATGGTCGGGCGCTTGGCCTCGGGGCCGTCGAGCGGCCGCAGCACGGAGCCTGAAAAGCGTTCGGTCATGCGTTGCTCATTTCAGTGCCGAGGCGAGCAGGAAGCCGGAGCCGCCGCCGAGACCCGGGCCGGGATGCGTCGATGCGCCGATATGATAGAGGCCCGGCACATGGGTCCTGTGGTTGACCGAGGACTTGAACGGGCGCCAGACGAAAAACTGGTCGACGCCGCAGAAGCCGCCATAAGGGTCGCCACCCACCAGGTTCATGTTCATGGTCTCCAGATCGGCGGGCGAATAGGTCTTGCGGGCGATGACATTCTCGGACCAGCCGTCAATATGGCTTTCGAGGATGCGCTCGACGCGGTCGGCATAGCGCTCCCGGAGTTCCTCGGTCCACCGTCCATCGGCCGGTATCGGCAGTTCCGCCGCCGCATCGCCTTTGATCAAGCGCGGCGCTTCGGGAAGCTGCAGCCAGAGGATCGACTTGCCCTCGGGCGCACGGCTGGGGTCGAAGGCGGTCGGCTGGCCGACGCAGATGGTGGGCACGGCGGGCAGCAGCCCGCGCTCGCATTCGTTGGACGCACGCGAAACGCCGTCGAGTCCGGGTGTCAGATGCAGCAGCGCCACCTTGCCGAGATCCGCGCCCGCCTTCCAGCGCGGCGGCGATTTCAGCGCATAGTGGATCTGCATGTTGCCCTTGCCGTAGCGATAAGTGCGCAGGCCCTCGCTGACATCCGCCGTCGGTGACTTGACATAGCCCTTGAGCAGCCGGTCGTAGAGCTGGGTCGGCGTCACCGAGGCGATCACGCCCTGGCTGGCCGTCAGCACCTCGCCGCCGGCAAGCCGCACGCCGGTGGCGCGGTCGCCGACGCCCCCGAGGATCTGGTCGACATCGGCGCCGGTGCGGATCGTGCCGCCATTGTCCGTGATCAGCCGCTCGAACGCCTTGAGCAGGTTGTCTGCGCCGCCCTTGACCACCGGGCAGCCGGCCAGTTCGATGGCAAAGCCGATGACCTTGAGCATCGCGCCGGAATAGGCGCTTTCGGGGCCAAGACCGCAATGCAGCACCCAGGGCGCGAACAGCGCCTGCATTTCTTCGGACCTGTAGGTCGTCTCGAGATGCGCCCGGCCGCTGACCAGCGCATCGCCGAACCAGGCGGCGAGGCCGCGAGGCCCCCGCTTCCAGGCCTCCATGAGAACAGTCTTGAAGATGCTTCCCGACCACAGCGAGCCGCCAAGCAGCGAGAACAGGAAGGGCGCGTCGGCGCCGAGCCTGTCCATATCGCGCGCGAAGGCCTGGCCATCGCCGGATGCGAGCGCCTCGAAGGCGGCGACGTTGCGCTGGCGGTCCTTCGACAGGATCGCGTGACGGCCGTCGGGCATCAGCACGCCGGTCGGCAGATCCGCATGGGCAAATTCGAGTCCGCGCGCCTCGAGATCCTTGCCGAGCGCGCCATAGGCCGGCGATGTCAGGAACAGCACCATGGTCGTGGCCATGACATCGTGCCGAAAGCCGGGCTCGGTGATCTCCTCGGTGCGCAGGCAGCCGCCGATGCGGTCATTGCGTTCGAGGACGAGCACCTTCTTGCCCTTCTTGCCGAGCAGGGCAGCCGCGACCAGCGCGTTGATGCCGCTGCCGACGACGATATAGTCATGGGTGGTCATGGCGTCTCATCCTCGGGGATGCAGAAAGGCCGGCGAGAATGCCCGCCGGCCATAGTGGACTCACTTGGTAACGAGCGCCAGCGCGCGGATCGGCGAACCGGTGCCCTTGACGAACTTCAGGGGTGCCGCGATCAGGATCGCGCCCTTGGCAGGCAACTGATCGAGATGGCAGAGGCTGGCGAGGCCATAGCGGCCGGCCTTGTGCATCAGGTTATGGGCCGGGAAGGGCGGGTTCATGCCACCGGCCGAACCGGCATCCGTGCCGATCGTTTCCTGGCCCCATCCCATGATCTTCTTCGACACGAGATATTCGATGGCTTCCGCCGTCGGGCCGGGCGAATGCGGGCCGTTCTCGTCGGCATTGAGGAAGGTTTCGGTCGAGCCGTTGCGCTTGTACCAGTCGGTGCGCATCACCACCCAGCTGTCTTCCTCGATTTCGCCGTGCTCGGCTTCCCATTCCTTGATGCTCTCGACGGTGAGTAGGTAGTCGGGATCGGCTGCGGCTTCCTTGGAGCGATCGATGACGTTGACCGGGCCGACGAAGGCCTGCGGCGGAATGGTGTCGGTGGTGTTGCCCGGCAGGTCCTTGCCGGTGATCCAGTGGCTCGGTGCATCGAAATGCGTGCCGGTGTGCTCGCCGAGTTCCAGCCAGTTCCAGGCCCAGAAGGGACCGTTTGCATCGTAGGCCGAGATTTCATGGACCTTGACCGAGGGCGTGTTCTTGCCAAACTGCGGCGGCAGGTAGAGCACGGGCGTGTTGGGTCCGAGCGGTGCGGTCAGGTCCACGACCTTGATGGAACCCGAAAGAAGCGCTTTCGCGACATCGGCGAGAATGTTGGCTGACATGATCTTGATCCCTTGTTTGTGGGCTTCCGCACGGCCAGTCTTCCGCCGCCGTCGCTGCTCCCCGAAGCCAAGGCTAGGACAGTATATATGAAATTGCAAGTTTCCGCGCAGCGATCGCCGCGCCTTCCCGGCAGGCCGGTGTGGCTCATCATGCCACTGAAAAGGCTGGGTAAAAAGCCTTCGATCTCATACATCATAAAACTTTATGCTTCAAATATTTTTCGCTTGCGAGCCTATCCGCAAGATGTATGCATATGACACCAGAAACGAAGGGGAACAGGCGATGAACTATGACGCCATTGTCATCGGTGCCGGCCACAATGGCCTTGCGGCCGCCGTCGAACTCGCCGCTCGTGGCTGGTCGGTTGCGGTCGTCGAGGCGGCCGGCGAACCGGGCGGGGCGGTCAAGACCCGCGAGGTGACGCTGCCAGGCTTTCGCCACGACCTCTGCGCCATGAACCTCTCGATGTTCGCCGGCTCCGCCTTCTTCAACAAGAACAAGGACGCGCTCTTCGCAAACGGGCTGGGCATCGTGCCGGCGGCGGATTGCTTCGCCAGCGTGTTCCGTGACCAGACCTGGCTGGGCGTCAGCACGGATCTGGAGCAGACGTCGAGCCGCATCGCCGGTATCTCGCCGAAGGACGCGGCCGCCTGGAAGGCGATGCTGGCCGAGTTCGGTGCCGATGCGCCGCATATCTTCGGCTTGCTGGGTTCGCCCATGCCCTCCGTCGCGGCCGCCAAGGTGGTCTGGAAGGCATGGCGCGCCAGGGGAACCGGCTGGCTCTACGATACATTGAAGCTGCTCGTATCCTCTCCGCGGGATTTCCTCGATGCCCGCTTCGAGCATCCCAAGGTCAAGACCATGATGGCGGCCTGGGGCCTGCATCTCGACTTCGCTCCCGACGTCGCCGGCGGCGCCCTGTTTCCCTATCTGGAATCGATGGCCAACCAGGCCTTCGGCATGGTCATCGGCCAGGGTGGCGCCGATACGATCATCAAGGCGATGACGTCGCTGCTGGCATCGAAGGGCGGCGAACTGATCCTGGGAAGCGCCGTCGACAGGATCGAGACGTCGGGCGGCGCCGCCACCGGCGTCAGGCTTGCCGACGGCCGGGTGCTGACGGCGCGCAAGGCGGTCATCGCCAACGCCCATCCGCAGATCGTCTTCGGCAAGCTGCTGGCCGCCGAGCCGACACGCGCCGGGTTCGATGCCAAGATTGCGAAGTTCAGGGCCGGTCCCGGAACGATGATGATCCATCTCGCGCTCGATGGGCTGCCGGACTGGGCAGCAGGCGAGGCGTTGAAGAAATTTGCCTATGTCCATGTCGCGCCCGACCTCGAAATGATGAGCCGGGTCTATGCCGAGGCGGTGGACGGACTGCTGCCCGGAGAGCCGGCGCTCGTCGTCGGCCAGCCCACTGCCGTCGACCCCAGCCGCGCCCCGGACGGCAGGCATGTGCTGTGGGTGCAGGTGCGGGTGCTGCCGGCGACCATCCGTGGCGATGCCCTCGGTGCCATTGAGGGCCGCGACTGGGACACCGTTAAGGATGCCTATGCGGATCGCGTGCTCGATATCCTGGAGCACTACGCGCCGGGGCTCCGCGCCCGGATCCTGGGCCGCTCGGTTTTCTCACCCCTCGATCTCGAACGGGAAAACCCCAACCTGATCGGCGGCGACAACCTGTCGGGCTCGCACCATCTCGACCAGAATTTCCTGTTCCGCCCCGTCCCCGGCTATTCGCGCTACAGGACGCCGGTCAAGTCGCTCTACCTGTGTGGCGCCTCGACCTGGCCCGGCGCCGGCACCGGCTCCGGCTCCGGTTTCATGCTGGCCGGCATGCTGGCCGGGAAATGAATTGAAACCCGGCTCGTTTCGCGGCATTAGTTTAAGCTCAAAGCAAACAGGCAGGGACAGGGTCGGGGTAGCGTGGGCGTGGCAGAAGGGGAACCCGCGGGTCGGGATCAGGCGGATGGCAGGAAGCTGGAACTCAGGGTCTGGCTCCGGATGCTGGCGACGACCAAGCTGATCTCGCAGGAGATCCGCCGTCGTCTTCGTACGGAATTCGGCGCCACGCTGCCGCAGTTCGACCTGCTGGCGCAACTCGACCGGGAACCGGACGGATTGCGCCTGGGCGAAATTTCCAAGCGGACGATGGTGACCAACGGCAATATCACGGGCCTCGTCGGTCGTCTGGAGGCCGACGGCCTGATCAGCACCGAAACCCCCGGCGACGACCGGCGCGTCACCGTGGCGCGCCTGACAGAGGCGGGCCGGACAGCCTTTGCCGAGATGGCGCGGGTGCATGAGTCCTGGCTCCGTGAACTGATGGCGGATGTCGACCCGAAGACCTGCGCCACGCTCGTTGGCAGCATCGACCAGTTGCAGCGCTCGGCCCGCAATCATCTCTCCGAAGAGGAGTGAACGCCCCTGCCGCAGGACATGTCCAGCCCTGATGCCGCCTACGTCTTCGAGCCGGCACCTGTTCCCACCCTGCCGGTTTCAGGCAGCCAGGCGCTGTTCCCGGTGCATCGCATCTATTGCGTCGGCCGGAATTTTGCCGAGCATGCGATCGAGATGGGCCACGACCCCGGCAGGGAGCCACCCTTCTTCTTCCAGAAGAACCCCGACACGCTGGTTCCTGCCGGCGCCGATTTCCCCTATCCGCCCGAAACCAGCGACGTTCATCACGAGATCGAGATGGTGGTGGCGCTGGGGAGCGGCGGCGACAACATTGCGCTGGACAAGGCGCTGGATTGCGTCTTCGGCTATGCCGTCGGCCTCGACATGACCCGCCGCGACCTTCAGGCCGAAGCCAAGAAGCTCGGCCGCCCCTGGGAAGTCGGCAAGGCCTTCGAGAACTCGGCTCCCTGCGGCCCGATCCATCCTGTCGCGAACGTCGGCCACCCCGCCTACGGCGCGATCTGGCTCACGGTCAATGGCGAGCTCCGCCAGAACGGCGACCTCGACCAGATGATCTGGAAAGTGCCGGAAATGATTGCCTACCTGTCGCGGCTGTTTACGCTGAAGCCCGGCGACCTGATCTTTTCGGGCACGCCGGCCGGCGTCGGCGCGATCGTTAGGGGCGACGTCATGGTGGCCCATGTCGACGGCGTGGACGAAGTGACGTTCAAGGTGAGTTGAGCGATACGGGACAGCGTGGAGCCCGTGCGACATTCTGCGGCTGCTGCCTTCCGCGTCGCCATTCATACGCCCTGCCGAAAATGCTCCAGCCCTTTCAGGCGAGTTGACCGTCTTCCGCAAATTTCGTGCCGCATGGCACTTGATCGTCCACCTCGCGGGCCTCAATGTTGTCATCGGTACGGGAGGAGCCATGGATGACCGAGAAGAACGACAAAATCACCATCGAGACCGTCACCACGCCCGGTCATACCTATCGCGTCGACCGCGCAAAATACGAAGCGATGCGGGAGGCGTTGACGGCGATCCTGCCCGCAGAGCCGCCCGGCGTGACGGTGGCGGCGGCGAAGGAAGCGCTGCTGCCGCATCTCTCGCAAGCGCTTTTCCCTGGTGGCGACAAGGCGGGCTGGTGGCTCAAGGCCGTGCATCTCGACCTTGAGGCCAAAGGCGTCCTTGCCCGGACGCCGAAGCCGGTGCGGCTCTACCGGGTCTGACCAGCGGTGCGTATCCCGATCGGCGTTCTACCAGGGCGTTTCGCCGCCGGGTTCCACGAACCGGCCGGAACTCGCGTCATCCCCTAGCAGCGCGTACTGAACCGGCAGCCGGGCACCTTCCGCCGGGGTCATGAAGCCGTTGCCGCCGGTCAGGTCGGTCTTCACATAGCCGGGGCTTACCGAGTTGACGACGGTTCCGCTGTCTCGCAACTCCGCGCTCAGTTGGACCGTCAGCATATTGAGCGCGGCCTTCGAAGCGTTGTAGCCGATCAGTCGCGCCGCATAGTAGGGCGACGAAGGATCGCCATTGACCGTCAGCGAGCCGAGCGAACTGGAGAGATTGACGATCCGGCCGGCGGAAGACCTGCGCAGCAAGGGCAGCATCGCCTGCGTGACGGCGAGCGTGCCGACGAAATTCACGTCGAAGATCCGCCGCACCGCCTCCGGCAAGGCCGCGCTGGGAGGGCCGTCAAGCGCATCCACGATGCCGGCATTGTTGACGAGGATATCCAGCCGCCCGCAATCGGCTTCGATCCTCCGGGCCGCCTCAGTGATGCTCGCGGCGTCATTGAGGTCGACCCTGACAAACAATGCCCGAAGCCCCTGGGACGACAGGTCCCTGACGGCATCACTTCCCCTGATGGCATCGCGCGCGGCAATAAAGACTGTGACCCCGGCTTCACCCAACTGACGGGCGATCTCAAGCCCGATGCCCTTGTTGGCACCGGTGACGAGGGCGATCTTGGTCGTGTCGTTCATGGCAGGATCCTTCTGGCTTGGCGGCGTTGAAGGCCCATTATATGAAGGATCATTCAGCTTCGGGAATTCGCATATGGATTTGGATCATCCCACGCACCTCGCCCCGCGGAAACAGCCGCGTCAGGCCCGTGCAACGACGACCGTCGACATCATTTTCGAGGCGACCCTTCAGGTTTTGATGGCGGAGGGATTGCAGCGGCTGACCACGACCCGGGTGGCGCAGCGGGCCGGCGTTTCGGTCGGCACGCTCTACCAGTATTTTCCGCACAAGCAGGCGCTTCTCTATGCGCTGAACGCGCGCTATCTGGATATCGTGGCAGAAAGGGTGGAGACAGTCTGCGAATCGCACCACGGCGCGCCGCTCGCCCGCATGGTCGAAGCCCTCGTGACCGCCTATTGGACTGCGAAGACTGAACGGAGCGATGTCACGCGCGCGCTCTACAGGGCCTCGGTCGAACTCGACAACGAATCCCTGATCGAGGCTTTCGGCAGACGTGTCGATGCGGCAAGTGCCGCCATGCTGGCGACGACGCCCGACGCCGACTTTGCGGACCTGCGCGTTGTCAACGCCATGTTCCTGACAGCCATCTTCGGAACGGTCCGCACGGTTTTCGAGCGCAACATGCCGACATCGGTCGGCTCCGATTTGCACAGGGAACTCATCGCGATGTGCCTGTCCTACCTTGACGCAGCCAGAGCACGCGCCAACCCGTCGGACGCATAGGAGGAGATCTCTCAGTTCGTGTTGCCATCATCCTTGGCGGCTAACTTCTGCCAGTTGCTGTCCTGAGCCAGCATTACCTTGAGATAGGCCATGTTCGCCTCGGCCTGTTCCGATGTCAGCTCCTGGCGCGCGATGTTCTCAGCCTCCTGGAAGCGGCCCTGCAGGCCGACCACCAAGGCCAGGTTCTGGCGCACGCGGCTGTCGGCGCCGGGCTGGGCGATGGCTGAGCGAAGATAGGTCTCGGATGTTTTGAGGTCGCGGGTCAGCAGATACGACATGCCGAGATTGGAGAGCACCGACGGTTCGTTCGGCTTGATGTCGAGCGCGTCGCGATAGGCGGCGCGGGCCTGTTCGGCGCGGCCGAGCTGGTCGAGGATCGCGCCCTCCGCCGATTTCAGTTTCCAGTCCGGGCGGTCCGGCGTTTGGGCGCGGGAGATCGTGCCGAGAGCCTGCTCGAGTTCGCCGGCACTGGCCTGCGCCTTGCCATAGGCCGCGAGCACTTCGCGATCGGAAGGATTGAGAATGGCGATCTGGCGCATGACGGCGAGCGCCTGGCCGTTCTTGCCGGTCATCCGCAGGAGGGTCGCATATTGCAGGCCGGCGTTGCGGTCTTTCGGGTTCTTGGCATAGCGGTCGCCGACGCTGCGGGACACAGCAGCGAGCTCGGTTTGCGTCATCTGCTCGAGCGGTCGGTTGGTGTCCGGGATCGAGCCGGTGACATCGCCGCGCTTGTTCGACGAGCAGGCGGCAAGAAGCGCGATGCCGACGATCGCGACCGTCGTGACAAACGGCCTGGAAACGCTTTCTCGCCTCATCGCACCGATCATTGCCGAACCCCCGGAAAAGCCTTGCGCAGCAGGAAGAGTCCGCCGCAATCCTCGCTCAAGCAATAATCTGTTAACCCTAACAGAGCGTTAACGCGCGCTATTTGCGGCCCTCCGCCTACAGCAAGGACGACCATGGCTCCCTACCAGTTTATCGAACGCGCCACCCCCTTCAACACCAAGGGCGGCAAGACCCTGCCTGTCTTTGCGGTGACGCCGGCGCATCTGGAAACAGGCATGGTCGACCCCGTGGCGCTGGAATGGTCGAAGAAAGCCGGATGGAAGGCCGAAAGCGGTTCGCTGCTGCTGGTGCCGTCTGAAACCGGCCACCTTGGCGGCGCCCTGTTCGGCCTCGGCCGCACGCCGTCCGACCAACCCTACCTGTCCGGCAAGCTGGCGCGGCTGCTTCCCGCGGGCGACTGGCACATCGAAACCGCGCCGCTGACCGCCAACCGCCTGCTGCTCGGCTACGGCCTGGGAAGCTACCGCTTCGAGAAATACAAGTCCGGCACAACAGATCGTCCGACTCTGATGATGCCGGCGGATGCCGATGCGGCCCGCATCAAGCGGCTGCTATCAGGCGTCTTCCTCGCCCGCGACCTGATCAATACGCCGGCCAACGACATGGGTCCGGATGCACTGGAGGCCGTCTTTCGCGACCTCGCCTCCCATTACAAGGCTGAGGTCTCCGTGGTGCGCGGCGACGACCTGCTGCAGCAGAACTTCCCGCTGATCCACGCGGTTGGTCGCGCCGCCGAACAAGCGCCACGGCTTCTCAAGCTGCGCTGGGGCAAGAAGGGCCACCGCAAGATCACGCTGGTCGGCAAAGGCGTGACCTTCGACACCGGCGGGCTCGACATCAAGCCGTCGTCCTCGATGCTGTTGATGAAGAAG
The DNA here is from genome assembly GCA_019739215.1 of Rhizobium sp. Classification (GTDB taxonomy): domain Bacteria; phylum Pseudomonadota; class Alphaproteobacteria; order Rhizobiales; family Rhizobiaceae; genus Rhizobium_E. Next base: position 106,930 of record JAHHDR010000041.1, on the reverse strand, counting down.
GACATGGGCGGCGGCGCCAACGTCATGGGTCTCGCGCTGATGATCATGGATGCCAAGCTGAAAGTCGACCTCACAGTGCTGGTGCCGGTGGTCGAGAATTCGATCTCCGGCAACGCCTTCCGGCCGGGCGACATCTACAGGAGCCGCGCCGGCCTGACCGTGCAAATCGACAATACCGATGCCGAGGGCCGGCTGATCCTGGCCGATGCGCTGGCGCTGGCAGACGAGGACGAGCCCGACCTGCTGGTCGACATGGCGACGCTGACGGGTGCCGCCCGTGTTGCGCTCGGGCCCGACCTGCCGCCCTTCTTCACCGACGACGAGGACCTCGCCGCCAACCTCACCGATGCCAGCCTTGAGGTCGACGATCCGCTCTGGCGCCTGCCGCTCTACAAGGGCTACGAGAAAGACATCAATTCCAAGATCGCCGATCTCACCAACGCCCCCTCCGGCGGCATGGCCGGCGCCATCACCGCAGCACTGTTTCTCAAGCGCTTCGTGAAGAAGACCGAGAGCTGGGCGCATTTCGACATCTACGGCTGGACCCCTTCCGAACGCCCGCACGCACCCGCCGGCGGCGAGGCCCAGGGCATAAGGGCGATCTTCCAGATGCTGGAGGCAAAGAGCGTGCGGGGGTGAAGCGGGGAGGGCGGGCCTCGACCGCAGCCTTCATGATTAACCACACCCCTCATCTCCGTTTGCACTCCCTGCCGCGCTGCCTGAAAATGGAACGGTCTCGAAACGATCGCGCCGGAGCCAGCCTTGTCAGTCGAACTTTCTGCCTCGCAGGCGCTGGGCCTCTGGCACCAGGTGACGCTCAACCAGGTCAAGTCGGGCGCAATCGACCTCACGATGCGCCAGATGGCGATCCTGTTGCAGATCTACCTCGTGCCGCCGCCGCATACCGTGCGGGGATTGGCGGCCACGCTGGGCGTGACCAAGCCCGTCATCACGCGGGCGCTGGACACGATGGGCGAGATGGGCATCGTCGACCGGGTTCGGGATGAACTTGACCGCCGCAACGTCATCATAAAAAGGACCGTCGCCGGCGCGCTCTATCTCGAAAAATTCGGGGATCAGGTTATAGTCGCGGCAAGACGCCTGCCCTGAGGATTGCATGATGGACCGCCGCCTCTACGCCTTCCGCCCGGATCTCGCTGAGGCATCGCTCAAAGGCAAGGTCGAGGCCGCACGGTTCGTCGAGGGTGTGCCGGGCCGCATCGGCAAGGCGACGACGGCCATGCGGCCAAGGCCCGACTGCATGTCCGGCATCGACACCGAACTTCTTCTCGGCGAGCCGGTCACCGAATTCGACCGCCGAGAAGGCTGGGCCTGGGTTAGGTCAGGAATCGATGGCTATGTCGGCTATGTCGAGGAGGCAGCATTGGCCCTGCCGCGATCTGCGCCCAGCCATTGGGTCACCGCGCCGCGCACCTTTCTCTATCCCGAGCCCGACATGAAGGTGCCCGCGCTGGCCGCACTGTCGATGGGCAGCCGGCTGGCAGTGACGGGCGAGGCCGAGACCCGTGGCACGCCCTACCTGCTGGTCGAAGGCGGCGCGGTCATCGCCCGGCATGTCGCGCCGGTTGACAAGCCGTTCACCGACGACTTCGTGGCGGTAGCCACCCGCTTTCTCGGCACCCCCTATCTCTGGGGCGGACGTAGCGGCTTCGGTCTCGATTGCTCGGGGCTGGTACAGCTCTCGATGATGATGACGGGCCGCCGGGTGCTGCGCGACACCGACATGCAGCGGACCTCGATCGGCAAGGAGATCATGCGCGAAGAACTCGGCCGTGGGGATCTCGTGTTCTGGAAGGGACATGTGGCGATCATGGCCGATGGCGCCACGATGATCCATGCCAGCGGTTTCACCATGGATGTATCGCATGAGGGCGTCGACGCTGCCATTCGACGTATCGAGCCGATGTATGGGCTGCCCATGATCTTCCGGCGGCCTTCGTAAACAGATTTTCACACCAGGGAGTTCTGTCGTTCAATAATCATAGACAATCCGTGCTCGCTGGCGGGGATGGAAGGCAGCGTGGGGAACGCGCATATAGGCCTCATCCAATCGAAACCCGGCCCGGCCGGAGAAAGAGACCACCATGTTGAACCAGATCAAGGGACTGCACCACGTCACCTCGATGGCTGCGGATGCACGGCAGAACAACACGTTCTTCACCGACACGCTCGGCCTTCGCCGCGTCAAGAAAACCGTGAATTTCGATTCGCCCGATGTCTACCACCTCTATTACGGCGACGAGACCGGCACGCCCGGCACTGTCATGACCTATTTTCCCTTCCCCGATATCGGCCGCGGCCGCCCGGGTACTGGTGAGGTCGGCACCACCGTGCTATCGGTTCCCGTAGGTTCGCTTGGCTTCTGGCAGGAGCGCCTGACAAAAAAGGGTGTTACCGGCCTGAAGGCTGACGAGACCTTCGGCGAGAAGCGCCTGGAATTCGCCGGCCCCGATGGCGACGGTTTTGCGCTGGTCGAGGTCAGGGACGATTCCCGCGCGCCCTGGACCGGCAATGGTGTCGGCGCCGATCAGGCGATCCGCGGTTTCCATTCGGTCGCTATGCGGCTGAGGGACGAGGGCGCGACGGTGGAACTAATGAAGTTCATGGGCTACCAGGAGCTCGACAGGAAGGACGGCGTTACGAGGCTGATCATGCCCGACGGCAACGATGCCAAGTTCATCGACCTCGAGACCATGCCGAACACCAACCGCGGCCTGCAGGGCGCGGGCTCGGTTCACCATGTCGCCTTCGCGGTCGACAACCGCGCCACCCAGCTCGAAGTGCGCAAGGCGCTGATGGATACCGGCTATCAGGTAACGCCCGTCATCGACCGTGACTATTTCTGGGCGATCTACTTCCGGACGCCGGGCGGCGTACTGTTCGAGGTCGCCACCAACGAGCCTGGCTTCGACCGCGACGAGGACACGGCCCATCTCGGCGAGGGCCTGATGCTGCCGCAGCAGCACAAGCACCTGCGGCCGATCCTGGCCCAGACATTGCAGAAGCTGGAGGGCTGATCATGGCCGCAATCGAACTCTCGCGTGAGCATGGCTACCTGCACCGGGTGAAGCCCGGTGCGGAGGGCAAGCCGATCTTCTTCGTCTTCCATGGCACGGGCGGCGACGAAAACCAGTTCTTCGAGTTCGCCGCCGACTTGAAGCCGGACGCGACGATCGTCTCGCCGCGCGGCGATGTCGCCGAATATGGCGCGGCGCGCTTCTTCAAGCGCACCGCCGAGGGCGTCTACGACATGGCCGACCTCGCCCGCGCCACGGACAAGATGGCCGACTTCGTCATGGCGTTGAAGCAGGAGCACAAGGCGGGCGCGGTGGTCGGTCTCGGCTTCTCCAACGGCGCAAACATTCTCGCCAACTTGCTGATCGAGAAGGGCCGGCTGTTTGATCGGGCGGTGCTGATGCATCCGCTGATCCCGTTCGCGCCCAAGGACAACACGGCGCTCGACGCAACGCAGGTCCTGATCACGGCCGGCCGGACCGATCCGATCTGCCCGACGCCCCTGACCCAGGCGCTTGCCGACTATCTCGGCCGGCAGGGCGCGGCGGTGACGATCGACTGGCACGACGGCGGGCATGAGATCCGCAAAGAGGAAGTCGCGGCGGTGCAGCGGTTTCTGAAATGAATGGCGCAGGCTGCAAAAACGCCGGACCCGAGGGCCCGGCGTTTCGCATTTCAGCCATCCGCGCTTACGTGCGCGGCTTGAGGTTCTGCGGGTCGTAGAGCGGCTTGTAGCCGACGCCGGCGACCTCGACCGGGTAGATCTCGTCGAAATAGGTGACCTCGAGCTTGCGGCCTTCCTGGCAATAGGCCCAGGGGAGATAGGCGAGCGCGATGTTCTTGCCGATGGTCGGGCCGAAGGCGACTGATGTCGTGTAGGAGCGGCGGCCGAGCTCGTCGATCAGGACCTCCTTGGTGTCGGGGTCCATGACCGGCATGGAGCCGACCGGGTAGCGCTTCACACCCTTCGCATCGGTGTTCTCGGTCATGACCAGCGTGCAGAGCATGGCCGGCTGGTGGTCGCGGGCCTTGTATTCCAGATGCTTGGCCTTGCCGCGGAAATCCGATTCCTTGACCTTCGGGCGGGCGAGGTCGGCTTCGATGAGATTATACTGGGTGAGCAGGTCGCCGTTCTGCAGGCGCAGGCTCTTTTCCATGCGACGCGAATTGGCATAGGTCTCGACGCCGAAAGCCATGACGCCGGTGGCGCGGAGCGCATCCCAGACGGCGAGGCCGTCCTCGTATTTCATGTGCAGTTCCCAGCCCTGCTCGCCGACATAGGAGATGCGGAAGGCGGTGACGTTCTTTCCGCCGATCTCGATCTGCTTGATGGCGGCAAACGCGAAGTTTTCGGGGTCGAGGCCGGCGGGGTCCTTGACCACCTTCTTCAGCGTGTCGCGGGCATTGGGGCCCCAGATGCCGATGGTGATGTATTTTTCCGAGGTGTCGGTGATGGTGACATCAAGGCCGCGATCCTCGGCGACGCGCTTCATGTAGTGGTAGTCGCGCGGGCCGGCATCGGCGCCGTTGATCAGGCGGCAGCGATCGGCCATGCGGATGACCGTGAAGTCGGCGCGGACCATGCCCTCGTCATCGAGGAAGTGGGTGTAGATGCCCTTGCCGATATTGCCGTCGCCGCCGATTTTTGCCGCGCAGAGCCATTCGAGCAGCTCGACATGGTCGGGGCCTTCGATGTCGACCATGTGGAAGTGGCTGAGATTGACGATGCCGCAATCGTCTGTCATCGCCAGATGCTCGGCATTGGAGACGCGCCAGAAATGTCTGGCGTCCCACTCGTTCTCGCGGACCGGCACGCGGTCGCCGTATTTTTCCAGCAGGTGCTCGTTTTCGGCATAGCCATGGGCGCGCTCCCAGCCGCCGAGCTCCATGAAGTAACCGCCCATGGCCTTTTCGCGCTCATGGAAGGGTGAGCGCTTGGCGCCACGGCCCGAGGCATAGGGCTCGCGGGTGTGGACGGCGGGGAAATAGATCTTCTGGGCGGCTTCGTAGGAGCGGCCCTCGATGAACTCCTCGGTGAGCTGGTGCGGATAGAAGCGCGAATAGTCGATCGAGTTGTGGTCGATCTCGGTGCGGCCGTCGGTCATCCAGTCGGCGATCAGCTTGCCGTAGCCGGGGCCGTCCTTGACCCAGATGGCACAGCAATACCAGAGGCCGCGAACCTTCTGGCTTTCGCCGCAGGACGGGCCGCCGGCGGCGGAGACCTGGAGCAGGCCGTTGAAGCTATGGCCTTCGTTATAGCCGAGCTCGGCGAGGATCGGCGTCAGTTCCATCGCCTTTTCGAGCGGCTCGAGGATCTGCTCCATGTCGAGGTCGCGCTGCGACGGCGACAGGCGCGCCTGGTTCTTTTCCAGGATGTCGCGCGGATGGCAGAGGCGTGGATTGTTGGTTTCGTAGTAACCCCACTCGATCTGGCCGCCTTCCGTGGTCTTCGGATCGCCGGTGTCGCGCATATAGGCGGAGTTGCCCTGGTCGCGCAGCAGCGGATAGCCGATTTCCTTGCCGGTGCCTTCGAACTCGTTATAGGGGCCGAAGAAGGTGAGCGGATGGTCGACCGGCATGATCGGCAGGTCCTCGCCGACCATTTCGGCGATCAGGCGGCCCCAGATGCCGGCGCAGACGATGACGTGATCGGCCATGATGGTGCCGCGATGGGTGACGACGCCCTTGATATGGCCGTTCTCCACGATCAGCGACTGGGCCGGGGTGTTGGAATAGGACTGAAGCTTGCCCGACTTCTCGGCGGCATCGACCAGCTTGCCGGCGACGGTCTGCGAGCGCGGGATGACGAGGCCGGCATCGGGATCGAACAGGCCGCCCATGACCTGGTCTTCCTCGATCAGCGGAAACATCGCCTTGATCTCGGCGGGGCCGACATAATGGGCGCGGGTGCCGAAGGCCTTGGCGGAGGTGAGCTTGCGCTTGATCTCCTCCATCCAGCTGTCATCGCCCGTGCGCGCCACTTCGAGGCCGCCGATGCGGGCGTAGTGGCCCATCTTCTCGTAGAAATCGATCGAATATTGCGTCGTCCAGACCGAGAGGTAGTCGTGGCTGGTCGTGTAGCAGAAATCCGAGGCATGCGCCGTCGAGCCGATATCGGTCGGGATGCCTGACTTGTCGATGCCGACGATGTCGTCCCAACCGCGCTCGATGAGGTGGTGGGCAATGGAGGCGCCGACGATACCGCCCAGCCCGATGATGACGACTTTAGCCTTGGACGGAAACTCTGCCATGGTCCTGCGATCCCAGTTAGATTTTGCCGGATATTAGGGCGTGTGGCGATGTCGTTGCAGCCTGGATGCGACATTCTTCGGAGACGTCACGCCAGCACGGAAGAAGGTAGAGATTTTGCTGGAAGCGGCAAGGGGGGATGGGGTGGCTTCGTGTTTGGGATTGCGTGGGTGCTGGCCGGCGTGAATCGCGTTGGTTGAAGACCCCGCCCCGAAACCCCTCCCCACAAGGGGGAGGGGCCAACTAGGGGCATTCGACCCGCCACAAACAATCGCCCCGCTTGCTGAACCGTCGCAAGAGAGTGGTGCAGGTCGCCGCAGGTTAAGCCCCTCCCCCTTGTGAGGCGGGGTTTGGGGCGGGGTCTTTACTTACCCTCAGCCCTTCACCTCCTCCAGTTCGACCAGCGTGCCGAAGAAGTCCTTGGGATGCAGAAAGAGAACCGGATTGCCATGGGCGCCGATCTTCGGTTCGCCACTGCCCAGAATGCGGGCGCCGGCGGCCTTGAGATGGTCGCGGGCGGCGAGGATGTCCGTCACCTCGTAGCAGATATGATGCATGCCGCCGTCGGGGTTCTTCGCCAGGAAGCCGGCGATCGAGGAATTTTCGCCCAAGGGTTCGAGCAGTTCCACCTTGGTATTGTCGAAGACGACGAAGACGACGGTGACGCCGTGTTCGGGCAGCGGCTGCGGCACCGAGACCGTCGCACCGAGGCTGTCGCGATAGCGGGCGACGGCGACGTCGAGATTGGGCACCGCTAGCGCGATGTGATTGACGCGTCCGAGCATGATTGCCTCCCTATTCGTTGCGAAGCCGGCCTTCGGCGAGGTCGAGCACGGCGCGGGCCGCATCGACGACATTGGTGCCGGGGCCGAAGATGGCGGAGACGCCGTGATCCATCAGGAACTGGTAATCCTTGCGCGGAATGACGCCGCCGCAGACGACGATGATATGGCCGCCGCCGCTGGCCTTCAACTCATCGACCAGTTCGGGCAACAGCGTCTTGTGGCCGGCGGCCAGCGAGGAGACGCCGACGATGTCGACACCCTTCTCGATGGCGAGGTCTGCGGCCTCGTCGGGCGTCTGGAACAATGGGCCGGCGATGACCTCGAAGCCGATATCGGAAAAGGCCGAGGCGATGACCTTGGCGCCGCGATCGTGGCCATCCTGGCCGAGCTTGGCGACCAGGATTTTCGGGCGCTTGCCGGACCGGTCGATCTCGGCCCTTAGCCGGCTCACAATCATCTGGTATTCGGGATCGCCGCTGCTGGCCGGGCCATAGATTTCGGTGACAACCTCGGGCATGGCGGTATGGTCGCCAAAACTCTCGCGCATGGCGTCGGAGATTTCGCCGACGGTGGCGCGGGCGCGGGCGGCTTCGACGGCGGCTTCGAGCAGGTTGCCCTTGCCGGTGCGCGCCGTATATTTCAACCGGTCGAGGCGGTCCTGCCAGACCACGGGATCGCGCAGCGCGCGGGTCTTTTCGAGCCGCCTGATCTGGCCGTCGCGGACGGCGCGGTTGTCGATCTCCAGCGTCTCGATGGCGGCCTCCTCGTTGAGCCGATACTTGTTGACGCCGACGATGACCTCCTCGCCACGGTCGACGGCGGCCTGGCGGCGGGTGGCGGCCTCCTCGATGAGGCGCTTGGGCAGGCCGCTCTCGATGGCTTTGGTCATGCCGCCGAGCGTCTCGACGTCCTCGATCAGCGCCCAGGCCTTTTCGGCCAGTTCCGAGGTCAGGCTCTCGACATAATAGGAGCCGGCGAGCGGATCGACGACTTTGGTGACGCCGGTCTCGTGCTGGAGGATGAGTTGGGTATTGCGGGCGATGCGGGCGGAAAATTCCGTTGGCAGCGCGATGGCTTCGTCGAAGCTGTTGGTGTGCAGCGATTGCGTGCCGCCCAGCGCCGCCGACAGCGCCTCATAGGCGGTGCGCACGATGTTGTTATAGGGGTCCTGCTCCGAGAGCGACACGCCCGAGGTCTGGCAATGGGTGCGCAGCATCGAGGACGCGGCCTTCTTCGGCTCGAACTCCTCCATGATGCGCGACCAGAGCAGGCGCGCCGCGCGGAGCTTGGCCGCTTCCATGAAGAAATTCATGCCGATGGCGAAGAAGAAGGACAGCCGGCCGGCGAAATCGTCGACATCGAGGCCCTTGGCGATGGCGGCGCGGACATATTCGCGGCCGTCGGCGAGCGTGAAAGCAAGCTCCTGCACCAGCGTCGCGCCCGCCTCCTGCATGTGATAGCCGGAGATCGAGATCGAATTGAACTTCGGCATCTCTTTGGCGGTATATTCGATGATGTCGGCGATGATGCGCATCGAGGGCGCTGGCGGGTAGATATAGGTGTTGCGGACCATGAACTCCTTGAGGATGTCGTTCTGGATGGTGCCGGAGAGATCGGCGCGCGACACGCCCTGCTCCTCGCCCGCGACGATGAAGTTCGCCAGGATCGGGATGACCGCGCCGTTCATCGTCATCGAGACGGACATTTCCGCCAGCGGGATGCGGTCGAACAGGATCTTCATGTCCTCGACGGAATCGATCGCCACGCCGGCCTTGCCGACATCGCCGGTGACGCGGGGGTGGTCGCTGTCATAACCGCGATGGGTGGCGAGGTCGAAGGCGACCGACAGGCCCTTCTGCCCAGCAAGAAGCGCCTTGCGGTAGAAGGCGTTGGATTCCTCCGCCGTGGAGAAGCCGGCATATTGGCGAATGGTCCAGGGCCGGCCGGCATACATGGTTGCGCGCGGGCCGCGGGTGAAAGGGGAAATGCCGGGGAGCGAGCCGAGATGGGCGAGATTGGCCGTATCCGCCTCGGTATAGAGCGGCTTGACGGCGATGCCCTCGGGCGTCTGCCAGGTCAGCGTATCCGGCGAGGCCTTGAGTTCGCGCTCGGCGAGTTTCTCCCAGTCGGCAGTGGTCTTGTTGTCGGTCATTGCAATGATCCCGTCTCATGGCCGCTGCCGTCGAACCAGGCATAGGCGTCGGTGTGCTTGCCATCCCAGTTGGCCATGCCGCGCTTGGTCAGCGTGCCCCTGGGGGCGATATAGGAGTCGATCCGGCGCTCCGGATCCTCGCGCCAGCGGATGTTGAAGGCGGCGCGGATGGGGAAGAAATGCAGATGCGAGTAAGGCAGGTGGTCGTGGATCCACCAGGCGAGCGCGCGCCAGTCGGCGCCTGTCTCGTAGCGATCGGCAAACCAGGGGATGACGATGGTGGCGGTGGCGCCCATGCGGCCCGCGGCATCGCGCCGGTCCCAGATGTGGTCAGCCCATGTGCTTTCATTGCGGGCGCAATTGTGGTTGTGGCGGTTGCCGAAGCCGTTGACCTCGGGTGTGCGGTAGGCCGAGCGGATGGCGATGCGGCCGAAGCGATCCTGCAGCGGCTCGAGCAGGTCCTCGCAGAGGCGGGTGCCGGCCGCGATGGCGAGGTCCGGATGGTCGGGTATGTTGGGCATCCCGTGGAGATTGGCGATTTCCGAATAGAGGAATTCGCGCATGAAGAAGGATTTGGACAGGCGGGTGCGGCCGAGTTTTTCGAGCGCTGCGACGGTGGCGGGCTTTTTCATGGGGCGGTGCCGGAGATTGACCGAGGTGCTACTGAGTGGTAGAGTGTAGCCAAACTTGGAGGCATCTCAGATGGTCGTGAAAACATCCGTTTCAATTTCCACGCAACAGGATGTCTTTGCCAGGAAGCTCGTAGAGGACGGCCGCTTTTCGAGCGTAAGTGCGGTGATCCAACACGGGTTAGAGCTTCTTCGCGAGCAAACCGAGACGAAAGACGCCGAGCTGGAGGCATTGAGAGCTCTGATTGCTGAGCGGAGGGCGGGCGAATATCTGAGCCGCGATGAAAGCGATCGGCAAATCGATGAACTGATCGCATCAAAGAAGGCGTCCTATGGCCTTTGAGATCGTCCGATCTCGCAAAAGTATCAAGGATCTCGATTTGATCTTCGATCATCTTGTCGAGTCCTACGTTCGACTGGGTGAAACACCAGCTGACGCGGCGAACATTGCTGCAAATCGGGTCGGAATGATCAGAGCAGACATGAATGCGATCGCACGCGCCCCCTATCAGGGAACGCTTCTCGACCACATGGCCGTTGGATTGCGTAGCGTCACAAATAACAAGGCCATCTTTTACTTCGACGTTGACGAAGCCGCGCAGATCGTCAGCATCCTGGCGATTTTCTTCAGTGGTCAGGACCATCACCGACATATGTCGAGGCGTCTTGGCAAGTTGCGCTGACCGACCCAACATCTCACTCGAACTCCATGATCACTTCGTCCACCGCCAGGCTCTGCCCGGCCTCGACCTTGATCGACTTGACCACCGACTTCCTCTCGGCTTTCAGCATGTTCTCCATCTTCATCGCCTCCACCGTCGCCAGCGCCTGACCAGCCTCGACAGTGTCGCCCTCCTTCACCAGCACCTGGGTGATGACGCCGGGCATGGGGCACAGGAGTTGCTTGGACGTATCCGGTGCCTGCTTGACCGGCATGTGCCGAGAGAGTTCGAAGACGCGCGGCGTCATGACGCGATGGACCATGTCGATGCCACTGAAGCGCAGGCGCCAGCCGGTGCCGGACCGGGAGATCTTGACGGCGAAGGGCTGTCCGTTGACGACGAAGGTGGCGAGCGTCCTGCCCGGCCGCCAGTCACTCGACACAACATGGTTGACGTCATCGCCGTAGGAAATGTCGGTGACGCCGGCTTCATAAGTGACGGTCTGGGGCCAGAAACCCGCGCCGCCGACTGCGACAAATGCATTTCCGAGCCTGCGAGTATGGTTGGCCAGGGTGCCTGATATCTGCGTGCGGCGGCTTTCCTCGATCAGGTGGACATAGGTCGCGACTGAGGCGAGCAGGCGTGCCTGCTCATTATCCGGCGAAACACCGGCAAATCCCTCCGGCCATTCCTCGGCGATGAAGGCGGTGGTGATATTTCCGGAATAGAAGCGCGGATGGGCCATCACCGCCGAGAGGAAGGGCAGGTTGTGGCCGATGCCCTCGACCTCGAAACTGTCGAGCGCCGTCGCCATCGCCTCGATCGCCTGCGCCCGATCCGGCGCCCAGGTGCAGAGTTTCGCGATCATCGGGTCGTAATACATCGAGATCTCGCCGCCTTCGAAGACGCCGGTGTCGTTGCGAATGACGGTCCCGTCGGGCTGGTGGCCTTCAACCGGCGGGCGGTAGCGAGAGAGCCGGCCAATCGAGGGCAGGAAGCCGCGATAGGGATCCTCGGCGTAGAGGCGGCTTTCCATCGCCCAGCCGTTCAGCGCGATCTCGTCCTGCTTCATGGACAGCGTCTCGCCATTGGCGACGCGGATCATCTGCTCGACGAGATCGATGCCGGTGACCAGTTCGGTCACGGGGTGCTCGACCTGCAGCCGGGTGTTCATCTCGAGGAAATAGAAGTTCCTGTTGCCGTCGACGATGAACTCGACGGTGCCGGCGGAGAAGTAGCCCACTGCTTGCGCAAGCTGTACCGCCTGTTCGCCCATCGCCTTACGGGTCGCTTCATCAAGGAACGAGGACGGCGCTTCCTCGACGACCTTCTGGTTGCGGCGCTGGATCGAGCATTCGCGCTCGCCGAGATAGAGCGTGTTGCCGTGCTGGTCGCCCAGCACCTGGATTTCGATATGGCGCGGCTGGTCGACGAATTTCTCGATGAAGATGCGGTCGTCGCCGAAGGAAGATTTTGCCTCGTTCTTCGAAGCCTGAAAGCCCTCGCGCGCTTCCTGATCGTTCCAGGCGATGCGCATGCCCTTGCCGCCGCCGCCGGCGGAAGCCTTGATCATGACAGGGTAGCCGATACCGGCGGAGATCTCCACCGCTTCGTCGGCATCCGCGATCAGGCCCATATGACCCGGAACGGTGGAAACACCGGCCTCGGCGGCGATCTTCTTCGAAGTAATTTTGTCGCCCATCGCCTCGATCGCGCCCACCGGCGGGCCGATGAAGATGATGCCCTCCTGCTTCAGCCGCTCGGCAAAGGTGCGATTTTCCGACAGGAAACCGTAGCCTGGATGCACGGCATCGGCGCCGGTCTGCCGGATCGCATCCACGATCCGGTCGATCACCAGATAGGACTGGGCAGAGGGCGCCGCGCCGATATGCACCGCCTCATCCGCCATACGCACATGCATCGCCTCGCGGTCGGCATCCGAATAGACAGCGACCGTCTTGATCCCCATGGCGCGGGCTGTGCGGATGACGCGGACTGCGATTTCACCGCGATTGGCAATGAGGATTTTCTTGATCATCTGCGGTCACTTCCGTCGGCGATGCGATCTTGGTGGAGGCGGCCCGGGCGCGGTGCCCGGGCCGCCCGAATGTCAGCTCTTCTGAAGCTTGTCTTCGGTTTTCGTTTCGAAATCCGATGCGTCGTGGCGCTCATGCAATTGTCCGGACAGTTCGCCGGACGTGCGGTTCACCATCTGGCCGCGCTTGACCGCGGGGCGGACGCCGATCTCCTCCGTCCAGCGGAGCACATGCTTGTAGCTGCGGCCCTCTAGGAACTCGGTCGCGCGGGGATAGGATTGGTCAATGGTGATCTTGCCGTACCAGGGCCAGATCGCCATGTCGGCGATGGAGTATTCCGAACCGGCCATGAACCGGTTGTCTGCCAGGTGTCGGTCGAGAACGTCCATCTGGCGCTTGACCTCCATCGCATAGCGGTCGATGGCGTATTTGATGTGCATGGGCGCATAGGCAAAGAAATGGCCGAAACCGCCGCCGAGGAAGGGCGCCGAGCCCATCTGCCAGAACAGCCAGTTCATCGCCTCCGTGCGGCCCTTGTGATCCTTCGGCAGGAAGGCGCCGAACTTTTCTGCGAGATAGACCAGGATCGAGCCGGATTCGAAGACGCGGGTGGGCTCCGGCGTCGAGTGGTCCATCAGGGCCGGGATCTTGGAATTTGGATTGACGCCGACGAAACCGGAGCCGAACTGGTCGCCATCACCGATCTTGATCAGCCAGGCGTCATAGTCGGCATCCTTGTGACCGGCTTCGAGCAGTTCCTCGAGCAGGATCGTCACTTTCTGGCCGTTTGGCGTCGCCAGCGAATAGAGCTGCAGCGGATGCTTGCCGACCGGAAGTTCTTTCTCGGCGGTCGGGCCGGCGATAGGGCGGTTGATGCTGGCAAACTGGCCGCCATTGCCCTTGTCCCAGGTCCAGACCTTGGGGACTTCGTAGCCGGCGGGAAGATTGTTTTCGGGAGATTTCTCAGTCATAGAGCTGTCATCCTTGCTGTTCTTGCGCGGTTTCGGAAACGCATGAGTCATATAGGATGAACGCGCGCCGCGCGCCGCAAGCCAGGACGAAAATTACCGGGGCGCGTCGGGGCCCTCGTCCTCGTCCCTCCCGCTGGGCTCGGGGGCAAAAAGCCTCTCGTAGGGCATGGTCCAGATCGCCGTGGCGGTGACGGCCCCGCCGAAGATCAGCGCCATTGGAAATCCGATCAGCAGGAGCGGCAGCAGCGGTTCGGACGATCGGGCGATGCGCGACCCCATGCCGGCCACGTCGAAATAAAGGATGCCGCACGTCACGAGGATACCGAGCGCCATGCCCGACAGGGCGTTGAGCGCCAGGAAACGCATCATGCGGGTGTGGTCCCGCCGCGCCTGCTCGGGCGTCATTTTCGGTTTGAAGCCTGTCATGGTCCTGCCTGCGGATGCCGTCGCTGCAGGTTACACCAGTCCGTCCCGGTTCAGAACGGATCCCGTCCGTCCCGGCGCTCGTATTTCGCTTCATAGGGCAGCACCCATATCGCGATGCAGAGCATCACCGCGCCTGATGTCAGGCCCATCGGAACCGCGATGAGGAAGACCGGAATGACCGGATCGTCCGCCCGCGCGAGTCGCGTGCCGAGACTGCCGATGTCGAGCAGGAAGACCAGCAATGCGCAACAGAGGCCGATTCCGAGGCCGATCGCGAACCATTTGGCCATGTAACGCAACATCGCCTCGTGGTCCCGCCGGGCTTCCTCCCGCGACATCAGCGGCTTCGCCATCGATTGCGTCCTCCTCGCACGCCCATGACCGAGGCGCCCCGATCTCCCGCGTCGGCACCGGCCTGTTGCGGGAGAGAGTGAGGCGGTTTGTCGCAGATGTAAAGACGGATTCTCCAGCAAAATCGAGGGGTTGATTGACGATCGTCAGGTCGACGCCGGAAAGTGGTGCGTGCAGAGGCAAGTTCATCGGCGGCACCCGGCTCACAACGGCATCGTGTCATGCTTGCGCCACAGGGTCTCCTGCTTCTTCGTGCGCAGCATCGCAAAGGCCCGGGCGATGCGGCGGCGGGACGAATGCGGCATGATCACCTCGTCGATGAAGCCGCGTTCGGCGGCAACGAAGGGATTGGCGAAGCGGTCTTCGTACTCTTTCGTCCGGGCAGCGATCTTTTCGGGGTCTTTCAGTTCGGAGCGGTAGAGGATTTCGGTCGCGCCCTTGGCGCCCATGACGGCGATTTCGGCGGTGGGCCAGGCATAGTTGACGTCGGCGCCGATATGCTTGGAGGCCATCACGTCATAGGCGCCGCCATAGGCCTTGCGGGTGATCAACGTGACCATCGGCACCGTGGCCTGCGAATAGGCAAACAGCAGCTTGGCGCCGTGCTTGATGATGCCGTTATACTCTTGCGCGGTGCCGGGCAGGAAGCCGGGCACGTCGACCAGCGTCAGGATCGGGATGTTGAAGGCATCGCAGAAGCGCACGAATTTCGCGCCCTTGCGCGAGGAATCGATGTCGAGGCAGCCAGCCAGCACCATCGGCTGGTTGGCGACGACGCCGACCGTCTGGCCCTCGATGCGGATGAAGCCGGTGAGGATGTTGCGGGCAAAAGCCTCCGAGATCTCGTAGAACTCGCCCTCATCGGCGATCGCGAGGATCAGTTCGCGCATGTCATAGGGTTTCGCCGCGCTATCGGGGATCAGCGTGTCCAGGCGCTCCTCGATACGGTGGGGGTCGTCATGGAACGGCCGGACCGGGGGCTTCTCCCGGTTGTTGAGTGGCAGGAAGTCGAACAGGTCGCGGATCTCAAGCAGCGCCTCGATATCGTTGTCGAAAGCACCATCAGCAACTGAGGAGCGGGTCGTATGCGTCTTGGCGCCGCCGAGATCCTCGGCGGTGACGATCTCGTTGGTGACCGTCTTCACCACGTCGGGGCCGGTGACGAACATGTAGGAAGAGTCGCGCACCATGAAGGTGAAATCGGTCATCGCAGGCGAATAGACCGCGCCACCGGCACAGGGGCCCATGATCACGGAGATCTGCGGGATGACACCCGACACTTCGGCATTGCGGCGGAAGACTTCGGCATAGCCGGCGAGCGAGGCCACACCTTCCTGGATGCGGGCGCCGCCGGAATCGTTGAGCCCGATGACCGGGGCGCCGTTACGGGCGGCCATGTCCATGATCTTGCAGATCTTCTGGGCATGTGTCTCGGACAGCGAGCCGCCCAGCACCGTAAAATCCTGGCTGAAGACATAGACCAGCCGGCCGTTGATCGTGCCCCAGCCGGTGACTACCCCATCGCCGGGAACCTTGTTGGCGGCCATGCCGAAATCGGTGGTGCGATGGGTGACATACATGTCGTATTCCTCGAACGAGCCCTCGTCGAGAAGCACGTCGAGGCGTTCGCGGGCCGTCAGTTTGCCCTTGGAATGCTGGGTGGCGACGCGGGCTTCGCCACCGCCGACGCGGGCTGCCTCGCGGCGGGTTTCGAGTTGATCGAGGATTTCGCGCATGTCTCTCCCAATCCGTCAGGAATGCTGGACGGTGACATTGCACTACGCGGTCCGGAAATCCAAGAAAACCGTTGATCAGGTGAACTTGTGCAGTTTACATATTGCGCATCTGCATTTTGCGAAATTGCGAAGAGGTCTGGCATGGCAGTCGGCAAACTCTACATCGGCCGCAAGATCCGCGAATTGCGCCAGGACAACAAGGCAACGCAGGCGCAGTTCGCCGAGCGCATCGGCATCTCGATCAGCTACCTGAACCAGATCGAGAACAACCAGCGGCCGGTCTCGGCCTCGGTGCTGCTGTCGCTGGCGGAAAAATTCAAGATCGACCTCTCGGCCCTGTCGGCGGGTGAGGGCGACCGGCTGATGTCGGCCCTGTCGGAGGCGCTCAGTGATCCGATTTTCGCCGGCCATGCGGCCACGCTCCAGGAAGTGAAGCTCGTGGCGCAGAACGCACCGGCCGTCGCCCACGCGCTGATCTCGGCACACCAGGCCTACCGCCACAATTCCGAACAGCTCGCCAGCATTGACGATACGCTCGGCCGCGGCGCAGGCCTTTCCGAGAACACGCCCTATGAGGAAGTCCGCGACTTCTTTCACTTCATGGACAACTACGTCCATGCCATCGACGTCGCGGCGGAGGCACTGGCCGCCAGGCTCGCGATCGGCGACAGCGACAGCTATGCCGCGCTCTGCGGGCATCTCGAAGTCGAGCATGGCGTCCGGGTCACCCGCGCGGGCCGCGACGACGACCTGATCCGCAGCTTCGATCCGAAGGCACGGGTGCTCACGCTCAATCCCTACCTGCCGCCGGCGACACGCGACTTCCAGCTCGCCATGGTCATCGCCCAGCTCGGGGCGTCTGGCGAGGTCGACACCATTGCCGGCCAGGCGGGATTCCGCACGGCGGAGGCCTACGAGATCTGTCGCATCGGCCTGCACAATTACTTTGCCGGCGCGCTGCTGCTGCCCTACCGCAAGTTCATGGAGACGGCGCGGGAGGTGCGTCACGATCTCGAGCTGCTCGCCATCCGCTTCGGCGCCAGCCTGGAGCAGGTCTGTCATCGGCTTTCGACCCTGCAGCGGCCGGGAGAGAAGGGGATACCGATCTTCTTCGCGCGCATCGACCGGGCGGGCAACATCACCAAGCGACATTCGGCCGCGAAGCTGCAATTCGCGCGTTTCGGCGCGGCCTGTCCGCTCTGGAACGTTCACCAGGCCTTCGAGGCGCCGGGCCGGATCATCCGCCAGCTTGCAGAGACACCGGACGGCGTGCGCTATCTCTGTCTCTCCACCCAGATCACCAAAGGCGGCCGCGGCTTTCGCTTTCCGCGCCAGCACTATGCTCTGGCGCTCGGCTGCGAGGTCTCCTATGCGGCGAGCTTCGTCTATGCCGACGACATGGATCTCGGCAACCGCGCCGCCTTCGATCCGATCGGCATCTCCTGCCGCATCTGCGAGCGCACCACCTGTCCGGCGCGCGCCATGCCGCCCCTGAAGGGCCGGCTGGTCATCGACCATGACCGGCGGGCGGTCCTGCCCTATCGGCTCAAGGAAAATTGATTAAAAGCACGCGGACGCCCTGAATTTTCACAAAACCGTGCTTGCGCATCGAAGCGGAGGCCCTACATTCCCCGCACCCAATTTTGGTGCAAGGAGAGGGACTACATGGAGAGCATAGGCGCGCTGTTACAGGATCCGGCGGCGTGGGTGGCGCTGGTGACCCTTGTCGTCATGGAGGTCGTGCTCGGCATCGACAACCTGATCTTCATCTCCATCCTCACCAA
Organism: Rhizobium sp.; assembly: GCA_019739215.1. Taxonomy (GTDB): domain Bacteria; phylum Pseudomonadota; class Alphaproteobacteria; order Rhizobiales; family Rhizobiaceae; genus Rhizobium_E. The sequence goes on along the minus strand of JAHHDR010000041.1, from coordinate 89,113 downwards.
CAAACTGCCGGCCGAACATCGCGACCGGGCGCGCAAGATCGGCATCGGACTGGCGCTGGTGATGCGGCTGGGGCTCCTTGGCACCATCGCCTGGATCGTGCAGTTGACGACACCTGTCTTCGAGCTGTTCGGCCATGGCTATTCCTGGAAAGACATGATCCTGATTGCCGGCGGTCTCTTCCTAGTGTGGAAGGCGACGAAGGAGATCCACCACAGCGTCGACCCCGAGGATCACAAGGACAACATCGTCGGGGCCGCCACGACCACCTTCGCCGCCGCCATCGGCCAGATCCTGATCCTGGACCTCGTCTTCTCGATCGACAGCATCATTACCGCCGTCGGCATGACCCCGCACCTGCCGATCATGATCGTTGCCGTCGTCACCGCGGTCGCCGTCATGCTGTTTGCCGCGACCCCGCTGGCGAACTTCATCGAGCGCAACCCGACCATCGTCATGCTGGCGCTGGCCTTCCTTCTGATGATCGGCACGACGCTGATCGCTGAAGGTATGGGCTTCCATGTGCCCAAGGGCTACGTTTACGCCGCCATGGCCTTCTCGGCGCTGGTGGAGGTACTCAACATGTTTGCCCGTAACGCCCGCCGCAAAGGCAAGCCTGGCTGACATCAGGCCGCTGACATCACAAGGCGGGAGTCGCGAAAAGGCGTCTCCCGCCTTTTTCATTGGACTCAAGTCGTATGCGTATCGCCGCGTTTCGGTCGTGTCCTGATGAAGCGTTGCTCCGTCAGCGTCCGGCCCCATTGGTCGCCGGCCCATTCCTCCGCAAGCACGAAGCCCGCGGATTCGTAGAGCCTTCGCGCAGCATCCAGTCCCCGGAACGTCCAGAGATGGACCTCTGCAAAGGCCTGCGCATCGCAGAATCCGACGGCCGAATCGAGCAGGCGCCGTCCGGTGCCCGAGCCGCGAAGCCCGTCGTCGACGATCATCCATCGCACATGCGCCTTGCCGCCGCCGAGGTCCTCGCCATCGACGGCGACCGATCCAGCGATCTCGCCCGCCTGCAGCGCCAGCCAGATCCGGTTTGCCGGCCGGTCGAGGCGCTGGCTGAACTCGGCGAGGCCGGAGGCCACGCGTGCCTCGAAGAACGAGCCCATCGCCCATTCGTGCGCATAGTAGCGGCCATGCATCTCTGCGACGCGGCCGATGGCGCCGGGCAGCAGGCCTTCGTGGATATGGATCGCCGGGTTCGGGAAGCTGCTGCGCGCCTGCACTGTGGCCAGCGCCTGTGCATAGTCTGCAAGGCCGCCGACGACGCGATGCCGCGCCGGTCCGTTGAGGAAGTGCAGGGCCTTGCCGACCCTGAGATTGGCAAAACGATTGATGTTACCGAGCAGCGCATGTCCCCGGGGTGTAAGCGACAGCGCCTTGGCCCGCCCATCCGTCTCGCTCGGCTTTTCATCGATCAGCCCGCGTTCGACCAGGCGCGCCAGCACGCGGCTGACAGTCGATTTTTCCAGCAGCAGGACCTGGGCAAGCCGGTTTGCCGTCATCGATCCGTGATTGCCAATCTCGATGATCGCATGCACCGCGGAGGGCGTCAGGTCGGTTTCGGCCAGCGTCGGCTGCATGAAGCCGAGTTCGCGCACCATTCGGCGGGACGCGTCACGGACGGCCAGGATGTCGGCGTGGGTCAGGGCTTCGCGCATGGTCTGGTCCAGTATAGTTGCATGAAGCAACCATATTGATGACGCGAGCGTGATGCAAGCGGGCTTGAAAGCCGGCCGGTCGCGACTACATCGGACCGTACCGCGTTCTTGCCCGATGCGCTTGAAATCCAGTGGATGCACGGATAAACGAAGCCAGCTTCAACATCCGCGACATCACGAAGGCCAGGATCATGACGACACGTAAGCTTCTCCTCCTCCCCGGCGACGGCATCGGCCAGGAAACCATGGCCGAAGTCCGCAAGTTCATCACCCGCATGAACGAGAAATTCGATGCCGGTTTCGAAGTCGAGGAAGGCCTGGTCGGCGGTTCGGCCTATGACGCCCATGGCAAGGCGATTTCGGACGAGGATATGAAGAAGGCGCTTGCCGCCGATGCGGTGCTGTTCGGCGCGGTGGGCGGCCCGAAATGGGATAGCGTTCCCTATGACGTCAGGCCCGAAGCCGGCCTGCTGCGCCTGCGCAAGGATCTCGAGCTGTTCGCCAACCTGCGTCCGGCTATCTGCTACCCGGCGCTCGCTACAGCGTCCTCGCTCAAGCCGGAGATCGTCGAAGGTCTCGACATCCTGATCGTGCGCGAATTGACCGGCGGCGTCTATTTCGGTTCGCCGAAGGAAATCATCGACCTCGGCAACGGCCAGAAGCGCGGCATCGACACCCAGGTCTATGACACGTTCGAAATCGAGCGCATTTCCTCGGTCGCCTTCGAGCTCGCGCGGACGCGCGGCAACAAGGTCTGCTCGATGGAGAAGCGCAACGTCATGAAGTCGGGCGTGCTCTGGAACGAGGTCGTGACGGCCACCCACAAGGCCAAGTATTCCGACGTCCAGCTCGACCACATGCTGGCCGATGCCGGCGGCATGCAGCTCGTCCGCTGGCCCAAGCAGTTCGACGTCATCGTCACCGACAACCTGTTCGGCGACATGCTGTCCGACATCGCCGCCATGCTGACGGGATCGCTCGGCATGCTGCCGTCGGCATCGCTTGGCGCGCCTGACCCGAAGACCGGCAAGCGCAAGGCCATGTACGAGCCCGTCCATGGCTCGGCGCCCGACATTGCCGGCCAGGGCATCGCCAACCCGATCGCGATGATCGCCTCCTTCGCCATGTGCCTGCGCTACTCGTTCAACATGATCAAGGAAGCCGACACGCTGGAAAAGGCGATTGCCAACGTGCTCGACAAGGGCATCCGCACCGGCGACATCATGGCAGACGGCGCCCGCAAGGTCGGCACCGTGGAGATGGGCGACGCGATCCTCGCCGAATTCGAGAAACTGTCTGGCTGAGCCCAAAGGAGGGCCGCATTGACCGTCGAGACGACCGAACCGAAATCCGGCCCCATTGCCGCACTGCGGCGTCACTACCGCGAGACCCGGCCTGACCACAGGCCGGTTCCCAAGGCCTTGCCGCTTGTGGTCATCACGGTGCTGGCCGTGGCGGCCTTCTTCCTGCTCGACGGGCGCGCCGCGGAGATGCAGGGCGCCTGGCCCGACTGGATCCGCGGTCCGGCCCGCTTCCTCACGGATATCGGAAAGTCCTGGTGGATCATCCTGTCCACGGTGCTGATCATTATCAGTGGCACGCTCCTGCACCGGCTTTCGGCGAGCGAGGCGCGCCGGCGCTTCGGAGCGGGGGCCATCCATGTGGCCAGCTACGTGCTGTTCACGGTTGCCGTCGCCGGGTTGATCTCGAACATCGTCAAGCGCGCGATCGGTCGGCCGCGGCCGGAACTGTTCGGCGACCACGGCCTCTTCACCTTCAATCCGTTCATGCATGATTCGGACTTCGAGAGCTTCCCTTCGGGGCACGCGACGACCAGCGGCGCGCTCTGGACGGCACTTGCGCTGCTCTTCCCGCCGCTCCGCTGGCCGCTCCTGATCATCGGCTTCTACCTGGCCCTGACCCGGATTTTCGTCGGCGCCCACTATCCGTCCGACGTCATGGTCGGGTTCGGATGGGGCATGTGGTTCGCTTTCTTCATGGCGGTTGTCTTCGCCCGCCACGGCCTGGTCTTCCGCCATGACGAGGGCAGGCTCACCAAGCTGGGCTGACACTGCGGTGGGAAATGGCAAGGCCCGGCGCGATCACTCGCGCCGGGCCTTCCTGTTCGAGTGACCTGCCGGATCAGTCCGCGTGGACGTCGTTATTCTTGGTCTCGCGCAGGAACAGCGTGCCGATCACCAGGCTCATCAGTGCGATGATGATCGGGTACCACAGGCCGTAGTAGATATCGCCAGCCGAAGCGCTGAGCGCGAAGACGATCGCCGGCAGCAGTCCGCCGAACCAGCCATTGCCGATGTGGTAGGGCAGCGACATGCCGGTATAGCGGATGCGGGTCGGGAACATCTCCACCAGCATGGCGGCGATCGGTCCGTAGACCATGGTCACGTAGATCACCAGCACCGTCAGGATGGCGATGACCTGGAACCAGTTGACCTGTGCCGGATCGGCGAAGATCTTGAAGTCGCCACCCGCCGGCACCTTATAGACCGGCATTTCGATCTTGCCTTCGACTTCGGCCGCCGTGGCGAGCTTGTCACGGATCATTGCCGCCGCCGACATGCTGTCCGGCGTCGTGGCCCGGATCTGCGCCTCGGTGAGGTTCAGTTCGGGATTGGCCGCGACAAAGCCGGCGATTTTCGCTTCCGGCACGAGCGCGGTGCCGCGCGTCAGCGGATAGCCCGCATCCTTCAGGGCGAAGAATGTGCCCTTCTGGAATGCACCGTCGAGCGCCTTGGCCTGGTCGGCCTGCTTGACGGCATCATAGGACGAAATTTCCCGCTCGCCGATCTTGACGGTGGCAACAGTTCCTGCCGGCGCCGACACGACGTCGTAGGGGATCGAGTTCCGGGTCAGGAACGCGGTCGCGATATCGCAGGACGAGGTGAATTTTGCCGTGCCGGTCATGTTGAACTGGAAACTGCAGTCCGCAGGATCGGTGGTCACCGTGGCCCGGATGGTCTGCTGCGCGTTGTACAGTGCCGGGTTGCCGGCAAAGGTCAGCGCCTTGAACAGCGGGAAATAGGTGACCACCGCCAGGAGCAGGCCGACCATGATGATCGGCTTGCGGCCGATCTTGTCAGACAGCCATCCGAACACCACGAAGAAGCCCGTGCCGATCGCCAGCGAGACCGCAACCATGATGTTGGCCGACTGGAGGTCGATCTTGAGCACGTTCTGCAGGAAGAACAGGGCGTAGAACTGGCCCGAGTACCAGACGACGGCCTGGCCGGCGACGGCGCCGAACAGTGCGAGCAGCGCGATCTTGGCGTTCTTCCACTGGCCGAAGGCTTCCGAGATCGGCGCCTTCGACGTCTTGCCCTCTTCCTTCATCTTCTTGAAGGCAGGGGATTCATTCATCTTCAGCCGGATCCAGACCGAGACGCCGAGCAGCAGCGACGAGATCAGGAACGGAATGCGCCAGCCCCATTCGGCAAAGGCGTCTTTGCTCATCACGGACTGTAGACCGAGGATGATGATCAGCGACAGGAAGAGGCCGCCAGTCGCCGTCGTCTGGATCCACGACGTGTAGTAGCCGCGGCGCCCCTCTGGCGCATGTTCGGCGACATAGGTTGCCGCGCCGCCATATTCGCCACCGAGCGCCAGGCCCTGCAGCAGACGCAGCACGATCAGGATGATCGGGGCGGCTATGCCGAGCGTGGCCGACCCGGGCAGCAGGCCGACGAGGAAGGTCGACAGGCCCATGATCAGGATCGTTATCAGGAAGGTGTACTTGCGGCCCACGAGGTCGCCGAGACGACCGAAGACCAGCGCACCGAACGGGCGCACCAGGAAGCCGGCGGCGAAGGCGAGCAGCACGAAGATGTTGCGTGTCGCCTCCGGATAGGAGTTGAAGAACGCATGGCCGATGAAGACGGCGAGCGAACCATAGAGATAGAAATCATACCATTCGAACACGGTGCCGAGCGAGGAAGCGAAGATGACCTTCTTCTCTTCCGCGGTCATGCCCCGCGTTGCACTGCCACTGAGGGCCACGTCTGCCATTTTGGGAAATCCTCCGGGTTGGGAACCGCCGGGGCCTCTCCTCAAGGCCCCCGGTCGGGATGGCCGGAAACTGGCAGAAATCGATGGAACAAGGCAGAGCGGCTTTGGGATTATGACTAAGGTATGGGTTCGCCACCGCTTGCGCCGTGTGCTTCGCGTCTGAGCGCAAGGCAAAAGATTTGCAGCAGCCGTTCCCCCGGGAACTTGACTTTGGAGGGGAAAACCATCATCACCGCTTCCGAAAAAGGAACCCGTCATGATCGGTCGCGAATACGCAGGCCCCGTCATCTCAGCGCTGGATGCCCAATCCGGCGAGGGTTCGCTTTTTTCTCCGGTAATCAAAACCCGGGCCAAAACCACGACGAAAACCGTCTGACGTTCCTGGCCCGCCGCTCTCTCCCCCGGCTTTAGGCCGGGAGCGGAACCCGACACGGCCCATGCGCCGGCCGAGGGTTCAAACTCCAAGCAACCGGCGGAGAGAAGAGAAAGAGACGACACGAAATGGGTTTCAAGATAGCAGTAGCAGGCGCGACCGGGAATGTGGGCCGCGAGATGCTGAACATCCTCGCCGAACGCGACTTTCCCGCCGATGAGGTGATTGCACTGGCTTCGAGCCGGTCGCTCAACACCGAAGTGTCCTTCGGCGACAAGACGCTCAAGGTGAAGAACCTTGAAAACTACGACTTCGCCGGCACCGACATTTGCCTGATGTCGGCCGGAGGTGCGGTGTCGCTCAAGTATTCGCCGGCCATCGGCAAGCAGGGATGCGTCGTCATCGACAATTCGTCGGCCTGGCGCTACGATTCCGAAGTGCCGCTGATCGTGCCGGAAGTGAACCCGGAAGCCATCGCCGGTTACAAGAAGAAGAACATCATCGCCAACCCGAACTGCTCGACCGCCCAACTCGTCGTGGCGCTCAAGCCGCTGCACGACTTCGCCAAGATCAAGCGCGTTGTCGTGTCGACCTACCAGTCGGTCTCCGGTGCCGGCAAGGACGGCATGGACGAGCTCTTCAACCAGACCCGCGCCGTCTTCGTCGCCGATCCGATTGAGAGCAAGAAGTTCACCAAGCGCATCGCCTTCAACGTCATTCCGCATATCGATAGCTTCATGGAAGACGGTTACACAAAGGAAGAATGGAAGGTTCTGGCCGAAACCAAGAAGATCCTCGACCCCGCGATCAGGGTAACCTGCACCGCGGTCCGCGTCCCGGTCTTCATCGGTCACGCCGAATCCGTGAACATCGAGTTCGAGCGCGAGATCACCGCCGAGGAGGCCCGCAACATCCTGCGCGATGCGCCGGGCTGCCAGGTCATCGACAAGCACGAGAACGGCGGCTACATAACGCCCTACGAATGCGCCGGGGAAGACGCGACCTTCATTTCGCGCATCCGCGAGGACGCGACGGTCGAGAACGGCCTCAACATGTGGGTCGTCTCCGACAACCTGCGCAAGGGCGCCGCGCTCAATGCGATCCAGATCGCCGAACTGATGGTCAACCGCGGTCTGCTGAAGTCCCGCTAGGTCGCATCGCAAGTTTCTTGCAACGCCATTGGAATAAATACCCCGCGAGAAACGTTCACTCGCGGGGATTTGTATTGAACATTTCCAAGCTGCTGCTAAGAGACGGCCAGCAAATCTGGCAGCCGGACAGAACGCGGACCAGCCAAATAGACATCAGGCCACAAGGAGCCGGGAATGAGCGCAAAGGGACTGTGCCTTTCAATCACATTGGCAGCGGCGTTCGCCGCAAGCGCCACATCGGCCTGGGCGGCCTCCTGCTCCAACACTGCGTCCGGTTTCGACCAGTGGAAGACCGAGATCCGCAGCGATGCGATCGCTGCGGGCATCGGCGAACGCACCGTCGACAGGGTGCTCTCCAGCGTCTCCTACAGCCGCGCCACCATTCGCGCCGATCGGGGCCAGAAGAGCTTCAAGCTCACGCTGGACGAGTTCATGCGCAAGCGCGGCTCCGCCACGATCGTGTCGCGCGGCAAAAAGCTGAAGCGCCAGAATGCGGCGCTCTTCGCTGCCATCGAGAAGCGTTATGGCGTTCCGGCCGGCCCGCTCATCGCCATATGGGGCATGGAAAGCGGCTTCGGCTCGTTCATGGGTAAGGAACACACGCTCTCGGCTGTGGCGACCCTGTCCTTCGATTGCCGCCGCAGCGCCTTTTTCACCGACCAGTTCATGTCTGCGCTCAAGCTCGTCGATCGCGGCGACCTCGCCCTCAATGCAAAGGGCGCGGCCCATGGCGAGATCGGGCAGACTCAGTTCCTGCCGAAGAACGTCGTGCTCTACGGCGTCGACGGCGACGGCAACGGTCATGTCGACATGGTCGGCTCGCGCGCCGACGCGTTGGCATCCACGGCGGCCTTCCTGAAGGGCCACGGCTGGCGTCCCGGCGCAGGCTACCAGCCCGGGCAGGCGAACTACGTGGCGATCCAGGGCTGGAATGCCGCCAAGGTCTACCAGCAGGCCATCGCCATCATGGGCGCCGAAATTGACGGCGAAAGCCAGTAAGCGCCGTGATTGGCTAAGATCTTGAGCGGTCCGGGCCGAAAGCCCGGACCGTTTTCTATTGGCCCTGAACGTCCGGCCGGATGAAATCCCCGGTCTTGCTGTCCATCACCCAGAGTTCACCGGTCGAAATGTCGAACCAGGCACCCGACACGGTGATTTTCTGCCGCTCGTGCAGGATGCGCACGCAGGGGAATGTCAGCAGGTTCTCGATCGAGTTGCGGACCGAGATCCGCTCCAGCGCGCGCTGGCGTTCGGCTGCGGTCATCGACTTGTATTGCGTGACCTCCTCGGCTGCCGGCCGCAGCATGCTCATCCACTTGCCGATGAAGTCGCCGGGCGACAGCGGGTTGGCATCCGAATTCAGCGCGGCATGGACGCCGCCGCAGCGGCCATGGCCCATGACCACGATCTCGCGAATCTTGAGGGACTGGACGGCAAACTCCAGCGCCGCCGAGGTGCCGTGGTTCTGGCCGTCCGGCGCATAGGGCGGAACCAGGTTGGCGACGTTGCGCACCACGAAGAGTTCGCCCGGGCCGCAGTCGAAGATCGTCTCCGGCGCGGCACGGGAGTCGCAACAGGCAACGACCATCGTCTTCGGCGTCTGGCCTTTTTCGGCGAGTTGTCGGTAGCGCCCGGATTCGCTCGCATAGCGGCCGTTCATGAAGTTGCGATAGCCGTCGAGCAGATGCGGTGGAAACGTGTCCATTGTTTCTCCTTCTTCGTCTATTTCCGTCTTGAACGGGAGGGATGGAGCAACTGGCGGATTTGCACCATCGCCATCGGGGTGAGGAAACTTGCGTAATCCTCGAACAGCATCAGTTCGTCGGCGCCGCGCTTGACCGAGCGGGCGAGGATCTCGAACACCGACGCCGTCGTCATCTGCAAGGCGCGCTCGTCGGTCTCGCCGCGCATCAGCCGGGCGAGGAACAGCGCCGAGGTGAGGTCGCCCAGGCCATTGGGCGGATTGCCGATCATGCGATGTTCGGCCAGCAGCGCCAGCCGGTCGGTGAGCAGCAGGTTGCCGATGCCGCCCGCCATCATCGGCACCGCCGACGTCACCAGCACGCGGCGCGGGCCCAGCGCCAGCGCGGCATCGATGACCTCCGCATTGGTCTCGAGCGGCGCTCCGGAGAGCCATCCCAGTTCGAAGCGGTTCGGCGTGGCGATGTCGGAAAGCGGGATTAGCTGGTCGCGGATCGCTTCGGCGATCTCCGGCTTCACATAGAGGCCGCCGGCGTCGCCGATCACGGGGTCGCAGACGAACAGCAGGTCGGGCGTCTTCTCCTTGAGCAGGCGAACCATCCGGGCGACCGGCGCCACCTGGTCGACGCTGCCGAAATAGCCCGAGACCACCGCCTTGATCGCGCCGGACCAGCGCGACGCACCCATGTCCTCGACGGCCGAGGCAAACTGCCCGTCTGGCGTGGTGATGCGTGTCGAAGGCCCGTGGCCGGGGTGCCAGGGCAGGATCACCGTGGGCAGTGACCAGACGCGGAAGCCCATGGTCTCGAGCGCGAAGACGATGGCGCGGTTGCCGACGGCCCCGCGCACCACATGACTGGATATGGCGACGATTTCCGCCGGGCTTTCGCTGTCCATTCCCCAACCACCCCTCGGAGCACATATTGCTCGCTTCGACGGTTTCAATTGCCGCAGCGCAATAGTTTGTCAACCGGAAAGGTCCGCGCACAGTCGGGACGTCGGGGCCGCCTTCAGCCGCTGTCTTGAATGTGACGTGCCAAAGTGCGACGGTCGCCCGACAACAGGTGCGGGGAAATCGACGTGGCTGAAGCCTATGCGCAACCGGGGGCCCGCGTCACGCGGCGCGGCCTCTTCGGCTGGATGATGTTCGACTGGGCCGCGCAGCCCTTCTTCACGGTGGTCATCACCTTCGTCTTCGGACCCTATTTCGCGGCCCGCATGACGGCAGATCCCGTGTCGGGACAATTTGCCTGGAGCCTGACAGCCACCATCGCCGGCATCGTCATCGCCGTCCTCGCGCCGGTTCTGGGCTCGATCGCGGATGCGACGGGCAACCGCAAGCGCTGGATCGGCTTCTTCGCCATCATCAAGGTCGTGGCGCTGTTTTCGCTCTGGTGGGCCGAACCCGGGAGCTCGGTCGTCTCGATCGGCCTTCTGGTGATCCTCGCCTCGATCGCCGCTGAATTCTCCATCGTCTTCAACGATTCCCAGATGCCGCGCCTGGTCAGCAAGGACAATGTCGGCACCGTCTCCAACATCGCCTGGGGTCTGGGCTATCTCGGCGGCATGATCGCGCTGTTCATCGTGCTGCTGCTGCTCGCCGGAAGTCCGACGACCGGCAAGACGCTGATCGGTCTCGACCCGCTGTTCGGTCTCGACGCCACGGCGGGTGAGGACGCGCGGATCACCGGACCGTTCTCGGCTCTCTGGTACCTCGTATTCATCCTGCCGATGTTCCTGTTCACCCCCGATACCAAGACCGGCATGCCGATCGCAAAGGCGGTCCGCTCGGGCCTGACCGAACTCCGGTCAACCCTCGGAGAACTCCGCCGCCGGAGCGGCATCCTGCGATTCCTCATTGCCCGCATGATCTACCAGGACGGGGTCAACGGCCTGCTGATCCTGGGCGGTGCGTTCGCCGTGGGCATGTTCGGCTGGCAGACCACCGAAATAGGCCTTTATGGCATCATCCTCAATGTCGTCGCCATCTTCGGCTGCGGCGTGGCGAGCGTGCTCGATCGCAGTCTGGGTTCCAAGACCGTCGTCGCCGTTGCACTTGTCATGCTGTTCGTCGCAACCCTCGGCTTCGTGTCGACCGGGCCGGGCTTCACCCTGTTCGGGCTGGTCCCGCTGTCGATCGAAGACAGCGGTGGCCTTTTCGGCACTGCGGCGGAGAAAGTCTATGTCCTCTATGGATTGCTCGTGGGCTTTGCCTTCGGCCCGGTCCAGGCTTCCTCCCGCTCATGGCTGGCGCGAAGCGTGACGCCGGAGGAAGCCGGCCGCTTTTTCGGCATCTATGCGCTGTCAGGCCGGGCGACGACATTCCTGGCCACTGGTCTCAACACGCTGCTGATCCTGGCATCCGGCTCGCCGCGTCTCGGCATGGCCTCGATGCTGCTGTTTTTTGCCGTTGGCCTGGCCATACTGGCAGTCACGCCCTATCCCGCCGATCGGGCCGCACGCGCCCCGGCAACCTAGGCGGCCTTCCGATCAGTGCCGGAAATGCCGGGAGCCGGTGAAGACCATGGCAACGCCGTGCTGGTTCGCCGCGTCGATCACCTCCTGGTCGCGCATCGAGCCGCCCGGCTGGATCAGTGCCGTGGCGCCGGCCGATATCATCGACAGCAGGCTGTCGGCGAAAGGCAGGAAGGCCTCGGACGCAGCGGCCGAACCCTTGGTCATCGGCTCTACCCAGCCATTGGCGCGGGCGGCATCCTCTGCCTTGATCGCGGCGATACGGGCGGAATCGACACGGCTCATCTGCCCTGCGCCGATGCCTGCTGTCTGGCCGTCCTTGGCATAGACGACGGCGTTCGACTTGACGTGCTTTGCGACCTTGAAGGCGAATTTCATGTCGGCAAGTTCCTGCGCGGTGGGCGCGCGCTCAGTGACGACCTTGAGGTCGAGATCCTCGACCATGATGTTGTCGCGCGTCTGCACGAGAAAGCCGCCGGAGACCGTGCGCGCCGTCAGGCCGGCGGAGCGCGGATCGGGCAGGCCGCCGGTGACCAGCAGGCGCAGGTTCGGCTTGGCCGATAGGATCGCCCTGGCCTCTTCGCTCGCCTCCGGAGCAATGATGACCTCGGTGAACAGCTTGACGATTTCCGCCGCGGTCACGCCGTCCAGGATTGAATTAAGCGCGATGATGCCGCCGAAGGCCGACGTCGAATCGCAGGCCAGCGCCTTGAGATAGGCTTGATGCAGGCTCGCGCCGGCGGCGACGCCGCAGGGGTTGGCGTGCTTGATAATGGCGCAGGCCGGGCCGGCTTCGGCCGCGAATTCCGCCACGAGTTCGAAGGCCGCGTCGGTGTCGTTGATATTGTTGTAGGAAAGCTGCTTGCCCTGCAGCAGCGTGGCATTGGCGACGCCGGGCCGCTTCTCGCCGGTCACATAGAAGGCTGCCTTCTGGTGCGGGTTCTCGCCATAGCGCATCTCTTCGCGCAGCACCCCGCCGATGGCGCGATGGCGTGGTGCGTCGATCTTCAGATCCTCCGCGAGCCAGTTGGAGATCGCCGCGTCATAGGCCGCGGTGCGCGCGAAGGCCTTCTGCGCCATGCGCTGGCGGAACGGATAACCCACGCTGCCATCGGCCTTGAGCTCGTCCAGCAGTCCGGCATAGTCGGCCGGATCGGTCATGACAGTCACATAGGCATGGTTCTTGGCAGAGGCACGGATCATCGCCGGACCGCCGATATCGATGTTTTCCACGCTCTGGGCGTAATTTTCGCGCCTCGCCCGGACCTCCTCGAACGGGTAGAGATTGATGATGGCAAGGTCGATGGCCGATATGCCGTGGCTCTCCATGGCGGCAACATGCTCGGCATCGTCTCGGATCGCCAGCAGTCCGCCATGGACGCCGGGATGCAGCGTCTTGACGCGCCCGTCCATGATCTCGGGGAAGCCGGTGATATCAGAGACATCGGTCACGGCAATGCCCTCGGCCGCAAGCGCCTTGAATGTGCCTCCCGTCGAGAGCAGTCGGATGCCGAGCGCCGATAGCGCGCGCGCGAGTTCGGCAATGCCGTTCTTGTCGCTGACAGAGACCAGCGCGGTGCGGACCTTGACGCGATCGGGGGCGGGGATGTTTTTGGATTGCACGGCCATGGCAGCTTCCTCTCGGACTTCTGCCGGTCGCCTATCACAGCGGCCGGCGGGATAAAACCGCAATCCGCCCGCCATCCCGAATTTTCAGGCGGCGGCCGAGAGATGGCTGAGGATCCACTGGATTTCGAGCGATTCGCCGTGGGGAAAATGCAACTCGACCTGCTGCGAGGCGCGAATGCCGCTGGGATCGGCGAAGAACACGTCGTCCTCGATCTGGATCGCCGTGTCCGTGGTGGACAGCACCCAGGTGTCGCCATCGGGCGCGATCAGGCGGACCTCGTGCTCGTCGATCTGCTTGATGGTGATCTGCGGGTGAATGTGGAACCGCGCCACGGCAAGTGTCTGCAGGTTCACGGGAGGGTCCGAGCCATCCTCCAGCACCAGCCGGTCGTTGCCGCGGATCTGGCTGCCCTGCGGGTTGACATGCAGGGTCCGCTCATGGATCAGGCCGAAGGGCTCCAGATAGCCGTCATGCCGGGCAATCAGGCCCTCGCTTCCGTCCTCGAACTCACCGCGCTCGACCTGCACCTCGCCGACGCCATCGGAGAAGACGGCGCCGGTCACGGACGACCGGGAGATCCGGCACGAACTGGTGTCGTTGACCGTCACCGTCGAGTGCGCGGCCGTGGCGCGGGCGAGTTGCCGGTAGTTTTCGCCGGCGAAACGAGGCGCGCCGGAATTGATGATGAAGCGATGCTTGCCCGCCGACATTTCGAAGGAAAGACAGCCCGCATGGGCCGTACGCGACATCGCGGTGCTCGGTGGCTTGCCGGTATCCACGATCAGCACGGTGTCACGCACCGCCAGCCGATGATAGCCGAGATGCGGCAGCGCCCTGAATGGCTTGCCGGCGGTTTCGTCGTAGCGCAGCACCGACATCAGTTCGTTCGCAAGCGTGGTCGTGGCGCCATTGAACAGCGCCAGTTCCCCGCCCTGGTGGCGGAAGAACCTGAGCGCCGGATACATCCGGTCGATGGCCGGCATCAGTCGGGCAGGCGGATCGAAGCCGAGATTGACATAGGTCTGGCGCAGCGGCAGCAGGTCGAACAGCAGTTCGAGGCCGACGCGGGGGTTGCGGGACATATGCCCGCCGTCGCCGAGGATCTGCCGGTCGAGTTCCCGGTCCAGGTAGCGGGCCGCGCGCCTCAGCCGGCCGTTCGACGACGACAGCGACACGGTCGCCACCGCCAGCGCGATCCGGATCCGGAGCCGCACCTCGCCATCCGGCACGTGCCGTGCCGAAAGCTCGAGATAGCGGATCTGCATCCTGAGGCTCTTGAGCACGCGCTTGTAGAAGCGGACATCGGCATTCTTGAGGATGACCGTGGAATGCGACAGCCAGGCGACGATGCGCTGCGCGGTGATGTCGGGATCCCAGGCGATGCCGGTCACCCGCCGCCCATGGGTCGCGATCCACTCGTCCGTCAGCCGGCGGGCGATCGCATAGCGCTCGTCCGAACGGGTGACGCGGATGTGCCTGAGCCAGGAAAAGCTGTGCAGGCGGGCGGCGAATTCATGCGAGGGAAGCGTGACGGCGAACGGCGAGTGTCCCTCGGTGTCGAGCAGCCGCCCGGCAAGCGGAAACCGGCCGGCAGCGATCTCCTCGGCGATGAACGGATCGGCGGCGTGAAGATCGGTCGGCGCGACGACGAGGCGCTTCGGGCCGCCATGCAGGCCGGGCAGCATGGTAACGCGGAATGCGGCAAGGCTGAGCGAAAAGCGCCGTCGCATTTCCCCCAGATAGTGCGACAAGTATTTTCGGCGACCCGCAACGCTCATGACGCAGCTACATTCATGTTTCAGCAAGAGGTAAAATTAAAACTCGCTTACGGTCAACATGGCGGCGTCCTGTTTCGGGACACTTGCGCGCGCCATACACAGTTTCAAGTCGTCCGGCGCGTGAGAACGGTGGCATAGAAGCCGTCCATTCCACCCAGCATTGCAGGTGTGGTCCGGACATCGCCCCTGGCGTCGATGGCGTCTTCCAGCCCCGGCCAGTCCTCTGCACGCACGGGCTTCCGATCGGCCTCGGGCGTTTCCGCGAGAAAGGCCTCGACAAGGTCTTCGCCCTCGATCGGATCGAGCGAACAGTTGGAGAAGACCAGCGTGCCGCCGGGCATCAACATGCTGAACGCATGGCGCAGCAGCCGCGCCTGGAGCGCCGCAAGCTTGCGGATATCCGTCTCGTCCTTTGTCCAGAACACATCGGGATGGCGGCGTATCGTGCCGGTGGACGAGCATGGCGCATCCAGCAGGATCGCGTCGTACTGGCCGTCGGATGGCAGGTCCTCAAGCTTGGATTGCAGGTAGTGCGCATCCATGCCGAGCCTGATGAGGTTGGATTTCAGCCGCTTCATGCGGTTTGCGGATTGTTCCACGGCCGTCACGTTGCCGCCGAGCAGCACGAGCTGGGCGGTCTTTCCGCCGGGCGCGGCGCAGAGATCAGCCACCTGCCTGCCCTTGAGATTGCCGAAAAGCCGCGCGGGAATGGCGGCCGCCGCATCCTGCACCCACCATTCGCCCTCGGGGAAGCCTGCAAGTTCCGTCACCGAACCCTGGAATTCGGCGAGCCTGACCGATCCGGTGGGCAACACGGCCCCGCCGAGTTTTTCGGCCCAGGCAGCAGGATCGGATTTGACGGTGAGATCCACCGGTGCGGGCGTGAGGCATGCCTCGCCGATGGCCTTTGCGGCGGCAGGGCCATACACCGACTCCAGCCGGCTCTGGAACCACCCGGGAAACACCGGCACCGCCGCGCTGACCTCGGCCAGCACGGTGTCCTTCTCCCGACCCAGCCGGCGGAGCAGCGCATTGACCAGGTTGGCGAAGCGCGCCGAACGCGGGTCGCGCCGGGCCTGTTCGACGGCGAGATCGACGGCCGAGTGATCGGGCACGTCGAGGAACAGGATCTGCGCGGCCGCGACGGCCAGGATATGGCGGAGGTTGCGCGCACCATCGGGCAGCGGCTTGTCCAGAAAACGATCGAAGATCGCGTTGATGCGCGTCAACTGGCGCAGGCAGGAATTGAGGATGGCACGGACAAGGGCGCGGTCTGCTGCATTGAGCGCGCTGTAGGCCGGGTTGCCGTGCTCCTCGTCCAGCATGCCGTCGAGAGACGTCTTCTGCTCGATCGCGGCTGCCAGCAGCTTCACCGCGGCCATGCGCGCCTGGAGACCGGGCTTTTCGGGATGGGTCATGCGATCAGGGCCGGTGCCACCAGGCGTCCGGCTCCGTGGGTTCTTCGTCAAGAATAGGGTCCTTCGGGCGGTTTGCGATCGCCGCGGCCCCAGGTGACGTTGGGCACGGAGCGCGGTTTCGGCTCCGCCTTAGCAGGCTCGACCGGTTCGGTCGAGTGTCCCCATGGCCCCGGTCGCGTGCCGGCCTGCGGCTCCGCGCGCGGCTGCGCCGGCCGCGAACCCGCCGAACCGGGAGCCGGCCGCGGCGACTGGCGCATGACATGGGCGAACTTCTCGAGTTCCGCGACGCGGTTGTCCGTATTCGGATGCGTCGAGAACAGATTGTCCATCCGCTCGCCGGATAGCGGGTTGATGATGAACATATGCGCGGTGGCGGGATTGGCCTCTGCGTGATTGTTGGGGATCTGGTGGGCCGACGCCTCGATCTTTTTCAATGCCGAAGCGAGCCAAAGCGGATTGCCGCAGATCTCCGCGCCGCGCCGGTCGGCGGCATATTCGCGCGTGCGGCTGATCGCCATCTGCACCAGCATGGCGGCGAAGGGCGCCACGATCATCGCGACCAGCGTGCCGACGAAGCCGAACGGACGATCATTGTCGCGGGACCCGCCGAAGAAGAACGCGAAGTTGCCGAGCATCGAGATCGCGCCGGCAATCGTCGCCGTGATCGTCATGATCAGCGTATCGCGATTTTCGATATGGGCGAGTTCGTGTGCCATGACGCCGGCCACCTCTTCCGGCGACAGGCGCTTCAGGAGGCCGGTCGAGGCCGCGACGGCGGCATTCTCCGGGTTGCGGCCGGTGGCAAAGGCGTTGGGCTGGTCTTCGTTGATCAGGTAGACGCGCGGCATGGGCAGGCCGGCTTTCTGGCTGAGGTCCCGGATCATTGCGAAGAATTCGGGCGCATTGCGCTCGTCGATTTCCTGCGCGTCATAGGCCGACAGCACCATGCTGTCGGACTTCCACCATGAAAACACGTTCATGCCCGCGGCGATGACAAGCGCGATGAGCATGCCACCCTGTCCGCCGATCATGTAGCCCACGCCCATGAACAGCGCGGTCATGAACGCGAGCAGCATTGCCGTGCGTGCGAAATTCATCCGTTTCTCCCTTGGCAAGGCTTTGCCGACATCATACTTGCATCATAGAATGGTGATATGTCGTCCTGAGTTCAATATTCCTATGGCTGCCACGGATAACAACGATGAGAGCAAGGCTCCAATGACGGAGCCCCGGACGTTGACGCCGGCTGCGCGCCGCGCGCTTGCGGAAGCAGAGGCCCGACGCCGCGCCGCGGCGCCGCAGCCCGGGCCTGCCGAGATCGGTGGCCGCGGTGGCGAGGATCCCGCCCGCTACGGCGACTGGGAGATCAATGGCAGAGCCATAGACTTCTAGAAGAAAGAATATTTTCCGTTGCGCAGTCGCCGACATCGGAATATATTCCTTTCATGACGAGAATTTCCTGGACCGTATTGGTCATGTTGATTCTCCCGCTGTCATCCCTGGCATCGGGCAAGACCAGTCTGCGGACACCGGTCGAAGGCCCGGTCGAGGCGGATCTGATTGCCGTGATCGATGGCGACACGCTTCTCGTGGAGGCCCGTCCCTGGCCGCAGCACAGTGTGACCGTGCTGGTGCGCATCCGCGGTATCGATGCGCCGGAACTCAAGGCGAAGTGCGAGGCTGCCCGGAGGGCGGCGAACCGGGCGAGGGAGGGACTCCTGGGCCTGGCGCACGGCCGCCTTCGCCTGACCAACATTTCCGGTGACAAGTATTTCGGCCGCGTCGTGGCAGATGTCTCGACCAGCGGCGCTGACGATGTCGGTGCACGACTTCTGGCCCAGGGTCTCGTGCGTGCCTATGACGGCCGACGCAGGACGGCGCCAGTCTGCTGAAGCGTCTGCTGAGAGTGCCGTCGATATTCTACAAGGAGACTGAAGATCGCTGACGGCCCAGCATGGAAAAACCCGCCGACGCCGTCGGCGGGTCTTTCCAGTATCTGGCGGCATGGGCCTGCTCCGGCTGCAAAGCCGGATGGCGCAATCAGATGCCGAGGCCGGAGAAGCGCTTGTTGAACTTCGAGACGCGGCCGCCGCGGTCCAGCATCTGCTGGTTGCCGCCGGTCCAGGCCGGATGCGACTGCGGGTCAATGTCGAGGTTCATGACCGCGCCTTCGGTGCCCCAGGTCGAACGTGTCTCGTATTCGGTACCATCGGTCATGACCACCTTGATCATGTGATAGTCGGGATGAATCTTGTCTCTCATGACTATGTCCTGCCGTCACAGTGGTCTTTTGCCGCAATGGCTTGCGGCGCCGGAGCCAAACGAATAAATGAAGCCGCAGTCCGCACTGGACCACGGCTTCGTTTGATGGCGAGGCCTATACATGAAGCATTTCGAGATAACAAGGGCCGGAACGCGAGATTCGCACGCCCTGAACCAGCGAACGGAGCGTTGATCGTGGCGGCAGATACAGGCACTGGCCAGGACAGCACCTTGAGGCCGCTGGCTCACCTCGTCCCCTATATTCTCCGCTACCGCTTCCTGGCGGGCGGCGCCTGCGTCTTCCTGCTTCTGGCGGCGATCACGACGCTCATTCTGCCCACCGCGGTGCGGCGGATGATCGACCACGGGTTCGTGGCGGCAGATTCCGCCTTCATCAATACCTATTTCATCATGCTGATGATCCTCGCCGTGATCCTCGCGATGGCGTCGGCGCTGCGCTATTACTTCGTCATCACGCTGGGCGAGCGCATCGTGGCGGACCTGCGCCGTGACGTCTTTTCGCAGATCACGCGCCTCTCGCCATCCTTCTTCGATGTCAACCAGACCGGCGAGATCGTCTCGCGACTGACGGCGGACACCGTCCAGATCAAGTCGGCGGTGGGCGCGACGGCATCGGTCGCACTGCGCAACATGATCCTCTGTCTTGGCGCCATCGGCATGATGATCTACACGAGCCCGGGATTGTCGTCGTTGGTGCTGATCGCCATTCCGCTCATCGTCTTTCCGCTGGTCGGTTTCGGCCGCTCGGTGCGCCGCCGGTCGCGCGAGGCACAGGACAAGCTGGCAAAGGCCTCGGCCTATGCTTCCGAGGCGATCGGCGCCATCCGCACCGTGCAGGCCTTCAACAGCGTCGGCGAGGCCAACAGGCGCTTCTCCGATGCCGCCGAAAGCGCCTACCAGGCCGCCCGTGCCTCGACGCGGCAACGTGCCTGGCTCACCGGTTTCGCCATAACGATGATCTTCGGCAGCGTCGTCGCCGTGCTCTGGTTCGGCGCGCGGGGCGTGCTGGAAGGCACCATCACCCCGGGCACGCTGAGCCAGTTCCTGATCTATTCCGTGCTGGCTGCTGGCTCTCTCGGCGCGCTCTCGGAAGTGTGGAGCGAACTCAGCCAGGCCTCGGGCGCCGCCTCGCGGCTGATCGAGTTGCTTCACGAAAAGCCCGCGATCGCCGCTCCCGCCCATCCGATTTCGCTGCCGCTTCCAGCTAAGGGCAAGGTAGAGTTCGACAAGGTCCAGTTCTCCTATCCGACCCGGCCGGGCATGTCGGCGCTCAAGGGCCTGCAACTGACCGTGAGCCCCGGCGAGCGCGTCGCCATCGTCGGGGCCTCCGGTGCCGGCAAGACAACGATCTTCTCGCTGCTGTTGCGCTACTATGATCCGGACTCCGGCCGCGTCCTGGTCGATGGCGACGACATCAGGCAGGCCGACCCGGAAGCCTTGCGCGCCCGCATCGCCATCGTGCCGCAGGATGTGACCGTCTTTGCCACCTCGGTGCATGACAACATCGCCTTCGGCGCGCCGGGCGCATCGCGTGCGGATGTCGAGGCCGCGGCGCGGTCGGCGCATGCCGACGAATTCATCCGGCGCCTGGAACAGGGCTATGACACCGAAGTCGGCGAGCGTGGCGTCATGCTCTCGGGCGGTCAGCGCCAGCGGATCGCCATTGCCCGCGCGATCCTGCGCAATGCGCCGATCCTTCTGCTCGACGAGGCGACCTCCGCGCTCGATGCCGAAAGCGAGACGCTGGTCCAGACGGCGCTCGACGGATTGATGGAAGGACGGACAACGATCGTCATCGCCCACCGGCTGGCGACGGTGCTCAAGGCGGACAGGATCCTCGTGCTGGACGATGGCGTGATCGTCGAGGAAGGCACGCATCAGACCCTGATCGAAAAAGGCGGAATCTATGCCCGACTTGCGAGCCTGCAGTTCGGGATCGATACCGGCCGGCATCTGAGGCTTGCGAAATAGCTCAGCCGGCTGCGGTTTCCTGCCGTGCGGCATCGCGCTCGACAATGCTGCGAATCTGCGCCTGCCGCTCGCTGAGTGCACTGAGCGGGCCGGGGCACTGGATCGAGAGCAGGCGGCCCCGCGCGTCGCGAACATGGACCCTCACCCTCTCGCCCTTGCCGCAGCGGGCAATCCTGCTCGCCACCACCCGGGCATAGTAGATCGCCGAGCCATCGTCGAAATGGCTGGTGCCCTCGTCGTCAACAAGCGTTTCCCGGTCCCAGTGAATATCATAGAAGTAGGTTTGCATCTCGGCCCCATCAGATCGGCCTGCAACATCTCTCCGATCATGGGATCATGAAACCATGGCCGACCCGAACGCGCCCTGAACCTTCCGTTCAGCTGGGGTTCAGCTTTGCGGGCAGGTTTGTGGGCGTCCGCCGTCCCGGGGCTCACGCAAAGGTGACTGGCCTTTTCTCGAGATTGGCGCAGAATTTTACCGCGATCGTCGCATTGCCGTGGCGATCGAGAGGAGAACAGCGATGAAGACGACAGTGCTTATAGCGGCGCTTGTGGCCGCGTTCGCCATGCCCGCACTCGCCGAAGATGCCCCAAAGACCGATGATGCCGCGGGCATGACCTATATCGATCCGGCAACGACCAGTTCGACGACAACCCGGAGCGAGATGGACAAGACCGCCGTCAAGCAGGGCTATTCCGGCTGCATGAGCCGGAAAACCGCGCTCATGATGTAGCGGGCATCGCCATCAGGCCTTGGGTATCGGCCTGTTGGCAACCTCGACCAGCGCCTTGTGGATGTGCTCGTTGCCCGCAACGATCGAGCCGCCCTCGATGAAATCATTGCCGCCCGAAAGGTCGGACACGAAGCCGCCCGCTTCCCGGATGAGGAGCGTGCCGGCGGCGACGTCCCATGGCGACAGGTATTCTTCCCAGAAACCGTCGAAACGACCCGCCGCAACATAGGCCAGGTCGAGGGAGGGCGAACCCAGGCGGCGGATGCCGGCGACTTCGCCCATCACATGCCGGAGCTGGACGAGGAAGCGGCCGTGCTGGCGACCGCCAAGATGCGGCACGCCGCATCCGATCACGCTGTCGGAAAGGTTCTTGCGGCCGGAGACACGCAGGCGGCGATCATTGACGAAGGCACCGCCGCCACGTTCTGCCGTGAAGAGGTCGTCCGTCGCGGGATTGTAGATGACGCCGGCGACGATCTCGCCCGAGCGCTCCAGCGCGATCGACGTCCCGAAAAGCGGGATGCCGTGCAGGAAGTTGGTCGTGCCGTCGAGTGGGTCGACGATCCAGCGATGCGCGCCGTCGGTGCCCACGATCTCCTCGCTTTCCTCGCCGAGGAAGCCATAGGTGGGGCGCGCCTTGAGAAGCTCCTCCCGCACGATCTTCTCCGCCTTGCGGTCGGCCTGGCTCACGTAGTTGCCGGGCCCCTTGAGCGAAACCTGCAGGTTCTGCACTTCGCCGAAATCACGGCTGAGCGACTTGCCGGCCTTGAGTGCGGCCTGGACCATGACATTCAAAAGGGCCGAGCGGGCCATGGGTCTGTTCCTTCAAAAATCGAAGCGGCCCCAGACGGGGCCGTGAAGCGGGGAGATGCGCCCGATGGCATGCCATGGGCCGAATTGGCGCCTCAAGACCACAAAAACCGGAGTTTTTCAAGCGATATCGGCTCGGCCTTGCCAGGGTTCAACCCCAGCGCTCAACCCCAGTCCTCAAGCAAGGCGCTCAACCCTGGTACTCAACCACGCCGCGCCATGAATGCATCGGCGCGGGCAATGCCTTCCTTCTGGGTCGCTTCGTCGATGCCGAGGAAGAAATCCTCGAGTTCGAGATCCGCAAGGCCCGCCTTGCGGGAGACCACGTACCATTTCGTCGCCTCGACCGGGTCTGGTGGGGTGCCGATCGCGTTGACATAGAGCTTGGCGAGCCTGTTCTGCGCCACGACGTGACCGCGATTGGCGGCGATGTTCATCCAGCGGAAACCCTGCTCGTAGTTCCGCTCGCCGCCCACGCCGTTGATCAGCCACATCGCCATGTCGTATTGGGCGGTGTCGTAGCCGGCGAGCGCCGCCTTCAGCAGCCAGTCGCGCGCCTCCTGCCGTTTCTCCCGTGGCAGGTCCATGTGGTAGTAGAGTTGCGAGAGGGCGTACTGGGCATCGGGTACCCCCCGGCTGGCGGCTCTTTCGTAATAGGGCAGGGCCTGCTTGAGCCCCTTGTCGCCGGGCTCGGCCGCCACCATGATCTGCGCCACGTTGAACTGCGCCTCGCGGCTGCCGCCTTCGGCGGCCTTGCGCATCATCTCGTCGGCGGCCTTCTTGTCCTGCTTCACGCCGTCGCCGGTCAGCAGCATGAGGGCGTATTTGTACTGCGCGTTGGCGTCGCCCGCCCGTGCGGCCTGTTCGTACCAGAAGGCGGCATCGGTCGGATTGCGCCGCACGCCCAGCCCGTTGTTCATGAGTTCGGCCACCAGCGTTTGCGCCGCGGCGTCGCCCAGCTGCGCCTTCGGCAGGGCAATGTTGAGCGCCGACAGGAAGAGCCCGCGCTGGAAGGCGCCATAGGCCTCGTCGACCTTGCCGTCGAACGGCTTGGCGGGCGGTAGGTCGGGCAACGATTGCCCCATGCGCTGCAGCAGAGTGAGCCCCTCGGATGGTGATTGCGCCGCGGGATCCTCGACCGGCGAAGTCAGGACGGTCTGTCCCTCGGAAATGCCGGGGGCCAGTCGGCGGTCCTTCTTCTGCAACCTGCCGCTGTCGGTATCGCCCTCGAGCCGCTTGCGCAGGATCTCCGCGGCCTTGGCGCTGTTGCTGGCCGTGTCATCCGCCGTGTCATCGGCACGCGCGGGGGCCGCAACAGCCATGGCCAGGCCGGCGCACAAGATGATCGAAATCCAGTCCCCGATTCTTCGCATGATCCTTCTTATGACCCCAAGCGTGGCGCTTTTTGGTCAAGAAGTGCATTGACCTCCTGCACGATTGCGGCCGCGCGGCCCGGTTCGGCGAAGACCGCAAGACGGAGTGCGGCGAATTCCGCGCCGGTCTCGGCGATGGCCAGCGCGGACGCGGGGTCGGTGCCACCCATGACAATGCAGGGGATTTCCACCATCGATGCCCACCATTCGGCGAGCGCAAGGTTTTTCGGATGCGCCTCCGGCTTGATGTCGCCATCGAGCTTGCCGAAGAAGATGTAATCCGGCTGCAGATCGCCGATCTCCAGCGCCCGGTGCCGTTCCTGTGCGTTGCCCCCGCCGACGATGAACTTGGGCGCGTGCTTCTCGATCGCCTCTCCGAGCTGCTCGACGCCGCCGGCGATGTGCAGGCCATCGGCCCTCGCGCGACCTGCCACCCGGCTGTCGCCCGATATCAGCGCTGCCGCACCCGCCTGCTGGATCACCGGCACGACCTGCTCGGCCAGTTTCTGGAACCGCGTGTCGTCCATGTCATATTGCGGAAGGATGACCGAGGCGACGTCTCCGCCTTTCAGCGCCTCGCCGATCATGCGCGCCACGGCATCTGCGTCGTCGCTTTCGGGCGCCACCAGCACCAGTCTCAGGCGCTCTTCATTCTTAGACATCGTCAGTTCCCATTGAAAGCGGCTTTTCCCATGCGCTGGAGGGCGATAAGGTCGGCCTCCCACCTCATGCCCTGTCCGATAGACCTTGACGTCTCGCGGATCAACCATCTCAAGGTCATAACTCCAATGGACGCCACTTTCTACATCGTCGCCGTGCTCGCGGTGATTCTGGTCGGATTCGGAAAGGGAGGCATGGGCGACGTGCTCGGCCTGCTCGGCGTCCCGATCCTGTCCTTCGTGATGCCGTCGGTGCAGGCGGCGGCCATTCTGCTGCCCATCCTCGTGGTGATGGACATCATTGCACTCTGGACATGGCGCGCGCACTGGAACAGGCAGACCTTGATGTTCGTACTTCCGGGGGCGCTGATCGGCATCGCCATCGGCTGGACGACCTTCTATGTCGTTCCTGACTATGTGATGCGGCTCCTGATCGGGATCGTCGCGCTGAGTTTCACGGGGCGGTATTTCTACAACCGGTATCTTGCCGGCAATGTCGACAGGCCTCCGCGCCGGAACGAGCCCGTCCGAGCCACAATCTGGAGCACGCTTTCGGGATATGGCAGCTTCATCGCCCATGCCGGCGGCGCACCCTATCAGGTCTATGCCCTGCCGCTGAAACTGTCGCCCAAGGAATATACCGGCACCGCGGTGCGCTTCTTCGCGATCATCAACGCATTGAAGCTGCCGCCCTATTACATGTTGGGGCTGTTGAGCGTCGGCAATCTCCAGACGTCGGCCATGCTGGCTCCGGTCGCGCTGCTCGCCACGCTCGCGGGCGCCGCCGTGGTCAAGCGCATGCGTATCGAGGTGTTTTATCCCTGGATGTACGGAATGCTGCTGCTGGCCGGATTGAAGCTCGCCTGGGACGGGCTGCGGCCTCTGGTCGCAATGACACTCTGAGTTGATGGTGCATTGCGAAATCTTGCTTGCGCCGCACAAAACCCACTTGTCGAATGTCAAGCTCTGGCTTAGCGTCCGAACATGAGTGTGGATCCCTTCGCCGCCATCTCCGATCCGAATCGCCGCTTCCTGCTGGAGGAGCTTCGGCGCTCGCCCAGGACCGTTAACGAACTGGCGGCCATGCTGCCGGTTTCGCGCCCGGCGGTGTCGCAGCACCTCAAGGCCCTGCTCGACAATCATCTCGTCTCCGTCACCTCGGAAGGGACGAGACGGATCTATTCGATCAACCCGCAGGGTTTCAGGAAATTGGGGTTCTGGCTGGATCAGTTCTGGACCTGAGGCGCCGCAGCGTCGGGGCTATCCGCCCGCAGCGATCAAATCGGCCGCTGGCCCCGTCTCCGCCGCATGAGTGGTCGTTCTCGGCGGGATCGTGGCCAACGGCCGGTGGTCACTGCAAATTGATGTGGAATTAGTGGTGTGTCTGGCTGCGAAGGCGCTCGATCTGGTCTTTCACCTTGAGCTTCTGTCTCTTGAGTTCCGCGATCTCGGTGTCGCCGGTTGAGGGATGCAACATTGCAGAATGGAGTTGTTGTTCAAGTGCTCCGTGCTTCTTCTCGAGCGTTTCGATATGAGCCTCAATGGTCATATGTCATTCCTTCCGATAGTGCCCACATCCGACCATCCACCCGTCGGATGTCTCAGGCTGCAACAGGCAAAGTGTGCCACGTAAATTAGTGTTTGTCGAAGAAGAATTCCCGCGAAAGGAAAACTTCCCGTGAAGCGCTTGAATGTGATAGGAGCAAATCGATGACGGCGCGGCGCGCGGGGAAATCGCGGCGCCTTCGGGATACGGGGACAGGAACGGAATGCCAGACCAGGACCAGGCAGAATTGCGTTTATCGGCAGCGCGCCTCAGGCAGGAGCACGAAGACTACGATGTTGCCATCAACGCCATGATCGCCACCGGCTGCGATGCGTTGCGGATCCAGCGCATGAAGAAGAAGAAGCTGGCAATCAAGGACAAGCTGTCCCAGATCGAAGATCAGATCATCCCTGATATCATCGCCTGACGAAAGGCCCTGACCATGCGGTTTTCGAAACCTCCCGTTGCCATCATCATGGGCAGCCAGTCCGACTGGGAGACGATGAAGAACGCCGCCGACACGCTCGATGCGCTGGAAATCGCCTATGAAGCGCGGATCATTTCGGCACATCGCACGCCCGAGCGACTGTTCAATTTTGCACGATCGGCGCGTGATGAAGGCTTCAAGGTCATCATTGCAGGTGCCGGCGGCGCCGCGCACCTTCCCGGCATGGCGGCCGCGATGACGCCGCTGCCGGTCTTCGGCGTGCCGGTGCAGTCCAAGGCGCTGTCTGGAAAGGATAGCCTGCTGTCTATCGTGCAGATGCCGGCCGGCATTCCGGTGGGAACGCTCGCCATCGGCCGGGCCGGCGCCATCAATGCCGCACTTCTCGCCGCGGCCGTCCTGGCGCTCGGCGATGACGACCTGGCCGACCGGCTCGACACCTGGCGCGAGGAGCAGACTGCCTCGGTCGCCGACTACCCCGTGGATACATAAATGACTGACAAGACGATCGGAATCATCGGCGGCGGCCAGCTCGGCCGCATGCTGGCGATGGCCGCGAGCCGCCTCAATTTCCGCACCATCATCCTGGAGCCGCAGGCCGACTGCCCCGCGCTGCAACTCGCCAACCGTCAGATCGTCGCGGCCTATGACGACGAGGCGGCACTTGCCGAACTCGCCGATGCCTGCGACGTCATCACCTACGAGTTCGAGAATGTCCCCGTCGCCGCCGCCCGCTTCCTGGCGGACCGAAGGCCGGTCTATCCGCCGCCGCGGGCGCTCGAAGTGGCGCAGGACCGTCTTGCCGAGAAGACCTTCCTCAATGATTGCGGCATCCGCACAGCCGGTTTTCGCGCCGTGGACAGTCAGGTGGATCTCGAGACGGCGCTCGCGGAATTCGGTGGCGCGGGCGTGCTGAAGACCCGGCGGCTCGGCTATGACGGCAAGGGACAGAAGGTCTTCCGCGCCGGCGACGATGCGGCAGGGGCCTATGACGCGCTCGGCGCTGTGCCGCTGATCCTGGAGAGTTTCATCGCCTTCGACCGGGAGATCTCGGTGATTGCGGCGCGCGCCGTCGACGGTTCGATCGCTTGCTATGATCCGGCGGAAAACGTCCATCGGGGCGGCATCCTGCACACCTCGACGCTGCCGGCGGAAATCTTCGAGGGCACGTCCAGCGATGCCCGCTCGGCCGCCATTCGCCTGCTCGACAAGCTCGATTATGTCGGCGTGATCGGCATCGAGTTCTTTGTCGCCACCGATGGCGCCCTGATCGCCAACGAGATCGCGCCACGCGTGCACAATTCCGGGCACTGGACCGAGGCGGCCTGCGTCATCTCCCAGTTCGAGCAGCATGTCCGCGCCGTGACCGGCCTGCCGCTCGGCGATCCCGTTCGCCACAGCGACTGCGTGATGCAGAACCTGATCGGCGACGACATCCACGATGTCAGGGACTGGGCCGGCAAGCCCGATGTGCTGGTCCATCTCTACGGCAAGGCGGAACCGCGCCCGGGCCGCAAGATGGGCCACGTCACCCGGCTCACCGGACGCGCCTGACCAGCGTCTGCTGCAGGGCTGACGAGCCCCTGCTTGCCAAAAGCCGGAAAATAATGACAGTTTCTGCCGCCACAATAATCAGGGGAGCTAACCACCATGACCTCGCGCCGCCAGTTTCTTATCGGTCTTGCCATCGCCGCCATGATGCCTCTCGCCGCCCAGGCGGCCGACCTGCCGGATCTCGGCGGGCGCAAGGTCGTGGTCGTCACCGAGAACGCCTATCCACCGCTGCAGTTCGTCGATCCCAAGACCGGCCAGGCGATCGGCTGGGAGTATGACGCCGTGGCCGAAATCGCCAAGCGGCTGAACATGGCGGTCGAGTACCAGAACACCTCCTGGGACGCGATGATCCAGTCGGTGTCCGACAATCAGTACCACATGGGCATGACCGGCATCACCATCAACGAGGAGCGCAAGGCGAAGGTCGACTTCTCCGACCCCTACATGCGTTCCGAGCAGTTCATGCTGGTGCGCGGCGACGAGGCCCGTTTCACCGATGCCGCAACTTTCAAGACCTTCGAGCAGGGCCTGGTCGGCGCGCAGCCGGGCACGACGCCGTTCTACACCGCCGTCTACAGCGTGCTCGACGGCAATGAGCAGAACCCGCGCATCAAGCTTTTCGAGACCTTCGGCGCCACGGTCCAGGCGCTCAAGACCGGCGACGTCGATGTCGTGCTGACCGATGGCACGGCCGGCAAGGGCTATGTCGACGCCTCCGATGGCGGCCTCAAGCTGATCGGCGGGCCGCTCGGCACGGAGGATTTCGGTTTCATCTTCCCCAAGGGCTCCGATCTCGTCGCCCCGGTCAACGCCGCCATCGCGTCGCTGAAGGCCGATGGCACCATCGACGCGCTCAACAAGAAGTGGTTCCTGGACTACAAGATGGGCCAATAGTCGCGCGACACCGGCATGACGGTGCCGGCCCGAACCCCGAACGAGGACGGCGAGTTCCCATGGTGGCTCGTCGCCCTCGTGTTGCTGGGTGCCACCGTCGGCGCGGTCATCGTCGTCAGCGATCTCTACAGCCAGGTCTTCGCGACCGTCGCGAAGGGGCTGGGCATCACCGTGCTGGTGACGTTGATCGCCTTTTCGCTCGCCACGGCGCTCGGCCTGGCCGTGGCGTTGCTCGGCCTCTCGGACCTCAGGATCCTCCGCCAGGTGGCTCGGTTCTATGTCGAACTGATCCGCGGCATACCGGTGCTGGTTCTGCTGTTCTACATCGCCTTCGTCGGCGCTCCCGGCGTCGTCTACGCCTGGAACTGGCTGACCGCGCCGCTGGCGGAGGCCGGCTTCATCGAACCGCTCCTGGTCCGCGACCTGTCACTCATGTGGCGGGCGATCATCGCCCTGACGATCGCCTATTCGGCCTTCATCGCCGAAATCTTCCGCGCCGGCTTCCAGTCGGTCGACAAGGGCCAGATCGAAGCGGCCAAGGCGCTTGGCCTGTCGCGGTTCCATCGCTTCCGCTTCATTGTCTTCCCGCAGGCCCTGAGGGTGATTTTCCCGCCGCTCTCCAACGACTTCGTGGCAATGGTCAAGGATTCGTCCCTGGTCTCCGTCCTCGGCGTCGCCGACATTACCCAGATGGCCAAGGTCTATGCCGCCGGCTCGTTCCGCTTCTTCGAGACCTATTCGATCGTCGCCTATGTCTATCTGGTGCTGACGATCGGCCTGTCGCTTGCGCTGCGGCAGGTGGAGCGGCGCATGCGTGACGTGCAGAAACGCTAGTGTCTGTAGTTTCTGGAAGACCCCGCCCCAAATCCCGCCCCACAAGGGGGAGGGGCTTAACGCGCCTCACCGTTATTGCCCCAAGCAATATTTCGTCACCCAGCAACGATGCGTGTCGTTGGGCTGGTCCGGCCGGATTGGCCCCTCCCCCTTGTGGGGAGGGGTTTCGGGGCGGGGACTTTCTGAGTCTACAACACCAAAAAGACAGAACCCGGCGCTGGAGGACGCCGGGTCTGCCTGGTAGGTTATATTCTGTCGTCCGGTTGAGCCGCCGCTTGCAGGGGGAGGGTCGGGCGGCCTCCGGGTCGTCAGGTCGTCTTAGTCGCAGATGCGGACGCGCTTGACATAGACATTGCCCCAGTCGTCGTAGCGCTTGACCTTCTTGACGAAGCAGTAGTTGCCGTAGTGGCGGGGGGCGACGACGACGTAGCCGTGGTGGTAGCGGTGCTTCCAGCCGTGATGCTTGTGCTTCCACTTCCAGCCGGCTTCGGCGACGGAGGCCATGGAGACGGTTGCGACGAGGGCGGCGGAGGCTGCGAGGATGAACTTCTTCATGGCGGTGCTCCTTGAGCGATGGGTTGATGTGCTGCTGTCTGCTTCGTTTCGGTGGATGCTTGTCTCTCATCCGGTAATGATGTTTTCGCACGACCCATCGCCTGCCGCTGTTTCCGGGGGAACAGGCGTAACGCAGGCATGAAAAAAACCCGGCGCAATGGCCGGGCACAAACGAAATTCGACCGGGCCCTTGGCGAAGTGCCCTGTCTTTTGTATGGAAGGTCAAAGCGGTCCCGTAGCTCAGCAGGATAGAGCACCAGATTCCTAATCTGGGGGTCACTGGTTCGAATCCAGTCGGGATCGCCATTCCAAAAATTTGGCCGACGACAAGCGACGGCTTGAGCGCCATTTGAATTCTGTGTGCCAATATTGCAGAAACCGGCTCGCCCGAACGGGGAGCCGGTTCTGTTCAGGTCAGTCTGGACTGTCGCGCTGCGTCAGACCGCGCGGACAGTAGCGGATCTGTCGACGCCATGCTTGGGAGCGTCTTCCTCCACCGAATTCGGTGTGGGCGCGGTTATGACGCCGTGTTGCGGCGCCAACACGTCCTGGCCCGCCGATCCGGACGGGCCGGTCCGGGATTCGTTTTCCCGGCTTTCGCGCAATTCGTCCCGCCGGCGCGTTGCATCGGCGATCAGGTCGCTCAGTTCATCCTCGGAAAAATCGGTTATATCGATAGCGGGCATGGTCTTCCCTCCGTTAACGCGCAATGTGCTCACTTCTTACTGGCGGCCGCCATGCGGATCGTTGGCGGATCCGCCGGTCCGGCGGGGATCTGAGTCAGGGTCGGAACCGGCATTCTCGATGTCGGGATGACGCTTCGTCTCGTCGCCGAGCACCAGGTCGTCGGTTTCGGCCGGTATGTCGTCCCTGACGAACTCGGACTGCGGGTCTGTGGGTGAGGGAGAGAAGGGGTTGATGGACATGGCGTCACTCCTTGTTTCGGGAGTCAAACGCAGGCTGGCCGCCGAGGGTTCCATCGGCGGCCAGCGCGAAAGGCGGGCGTGAGGGGCGGGCGGCGCGGGCCTGCCCGCCTTCATCAGCAGACGCGCTTCTTGACCACCTGGCCCCAGGCGTTGACGCGCTTCTTGACGACGCAGGGCGCGGCGTAGACCTTCACCCGCGGCGAATAGACCCTCATCCGTGGCTTGACGACCACGACGGCCGCCGGGCGGCGCCAGCCGGACTTGTATTTCAGCACCACGCCTGCGTCGGCGCTGGTCGCAAAGGTTGCCGTGGCCACAAAGGCGGCAAGGCCGCCAACGATCAGTTTCTTCATCGTCTTCTCCGTATGGGCTGGTCGCCCGATGAGGTGGTGTGGTCCCACTTCATCGATTCTTGATTAACGATGGATGAATGAATGCAGGCTTTTCGCGTCACGCGGCTGCGCTTGTTTGCGTCAGTCCCGTCAGTCTCGACGCCACACGGCTCCATCGGCCAGGCGAAGTCCCGCCCCCACGCGGCGGATCTCCTGGAACTGGTCGCGGCCTTCGAACCAAGCCATGAACGTGCCGGCGGCGACGGTGATGCTGCCGAAGGGCTCGAGGCCTCGATCGGTCCTGCGGTGGATGATGGCCGTCGTGGCCGACGCCGCACCGACCTGCCAATGGCCATCCTCATAAGTGCCGCAGACCGAAAGGATGGCGTTTGCGTCCCGGCTGGTTGCTATGCTGCCGGCGACCCGCCGATCCGGCCGGAGCGACAGGATGCCGACGAACCGGTGATCGAGACGCGGATCATCCAGCGCGGCAGTCTCGGCGAGGTCCGCGACCGAGCGGGTGAGGAACAGAAGGCGATAGTTCCGCGCGCCAAAGGCATCCAGCGCGGCCGTGATCTCGTCGAAAGCCCGCCTTCCCAGCCCGAAATCGCGCAAGAACCCATCGCTGCCGTCGGAGAATTGCGCAAGATTGTGCTGTGAGTTGGAGAGCGCCAGCGTCTTGGGTTCATCCGACGTCAGCAATGCCGCGAACCGCGACCAGAGTGCGGCGTATTTCTCGTTGACGCGGCCGATCTCCCGCTCCCAGCCGTCGGCCAGGCTGAGCTTGTCGTCGGCGAGGGGGTAGTCATGCCACAGGTAGAGCCCACCCACCGCGATGCCCTCGCGACCGTCGGAAGGCATGCGGAAGATCGTGGCCGTGTCCACGTCATGGCGGAGCACCGCACCGTCGGTGCGGAGCGCGTCGAGCAGTGCGGCCCGCGTCGTGATGTTGAAGTCGAAGGGCATGCGTCGGCTCGCACCGTCCAGCCCCTCAAGGATGAACCGTGTCTGGCAGGAATGTCCGAGGGAAACCAGCATGGATCGATCGTCTTCACCGGGGTCGTGGCGACAATCTATACCGAGCCGTCTATCTTGTCTTCTGGAAGAAGTCCTCGCCGAACTCGTGCCGGATGTAGTCATCTTCGGCGGCGGTGATCTTGGACGCGACCGCGACGACCGCATCCGGAATCGCGACCTTCTTGGTGACATGAATTTGCTCGGTGAGAAGCGTGTAACCCTCATATCGCGGCAGGCCGAGGTGATTCTCGACCTGGGTGATCATCGCGCGCGGATCGGTGCGCATGGTGGCGTAGGGCAGGACCAGCATGCTCTCCGTGCCGAAGTGCTTGCGCCAGAGGGGAATTCCCCGGCTGTATGCACCCCGCAGCGTCTTGCCGGTCATCTGCCGAAGGAGTTGCATCCATTCCTTTTCATCTTGCGGCACATCGGTGCGTGTCGGGCGCGTTGCCCACATCCTGAGTTGCGAAAGCAGCCGGTCCTGGGGTCGCCGCACGATGACGATCAGCCTGGCCTGCCCAAGAAGCTCCCGGGCATGGACGATCCTGGCTTCGTCCATTTCCAGGTAGCTCGGAGTGATGTCGCCCTTCCTGATATCGTCAGCCACGGGCCAGGAATAGGCGGCCTCGTACCATTCCCGGCCAATCTCGGGAAACGAGATGATGCGGCGCAGGTATTGGATATAGTCCTGGTCGGCATCGTCCGCCTTGCGTTCCTCCCGCGTGATCGCCTTGAGCGCAAGGTTGACCTGCCGCTTTCGCGGCCGTGCATCCGCATCCCCGAGGCGATCGAAGTAATGCAGCTCGTTGATCGGCGGCATGAACACCTTGGGATGTTCAAGCAACACGCTGTTCAGCCAGCTTGTGCCAGCCTTCTGCGCGCCGATACAGAGAAAATCGGGTAGGCCCAATCCTGTCGCTCCTCATGGTGTCATCGCAGTCATTCGGCAGCAATCCCGGGCCGTTGCTTCCAACGTCATTATCGGGCTACCTGTTCTTCAACACCTTAGAAGCCGTCCTGGATCCAAAAAAACATGCGTAATGTGACACTCGCCGCCACCCAGATGGCCTGCAACTGGGATATCGAGGACAATATCGCCCGCGCCGAGGCCCTGGTTCGGGATGCTGCCGGACAGGGCGCGCAGATCGTGCTGCTGCAGGAACTGTTCGCCACGCCCTATTTCTGCCAGGACCAGTCACCGGACTTCTTCGTCCACGCTCATTCCTTTGCCGACAATCCGCTGATCGCCCGCTTCGCGAGGCTGGCCGCCGAACTCGGCGTCGTCCTGCCGGTGAGCTATTTCGAAAGGGCCGGCAAGGCTTTCTTCAACTCCGTCGCCATTGTCGATGCCGATGGCGCGGTGCTCGGCAACTATCGCAAGAGCCACATTCCGGATGGCCCCGGCTACACGGAGAAGTTCTATTTCTCCCCGGGAGATACCGGATTCCGCGCCTGGAAGACGAGGTTCGCCACGATCGGCGTCGGCATATGCTGGGACCAGTGGTTTCCCGAATCCGCCCGCGCCATGGCCCTCAAGGGCGCGGAACTGCTCTTCTATCCCACCGCGATCGGCACTGAGCCGCAGGACGCGGGCATCGAATCGACCGGACATTGGCAGCGCGCCATGCAGGGCAGCGCCGCTGCGAACGTCATGCCGCTGGTGGCATCCAACCGGGTTGGGACCGAGCCGGGACTGAAAGGTACCCATCTCACGTTCTACGGCTCTTCCTTCATCACCGACCCGACGGGCGACATCGTCCGCGCGGCCGACCGTCGGAGCGAAGGCGTGCTGGTGGCCAGCTTCGATCTCGACGCGCTCGAGGCCCAGCGCCAGGCCTGGGGCGTGTTCCGCGACCGCCGGCCGGAGCTCTATGCGCCGCTGATGACGATGGACGGACAAGCCTGAGGCCTTCCTTGCCCGCATCGGCGATAGGCTGTAGAGAGAGCCCCAAGGCAGGATCCGGGCAGTCGGCATGACCAATCGCATCACAATTCTCGGATCGACCGGCTCGATCGGCGTCAATACGCTCGATGTCATCGCCCAACTGGGCGAGGACTATGCCGTCGATGCACTGACCGGCAACGGCAATATTGCGCTTCTGGCGCGGCAGGCGCGCGATGCCCGCGCGCGGCTCGCTGTCACGGCGGATGAGACGCGCTACGACGATCTCAAGGATGCGCTGGCCGGAAGCGGCATCGAGGCCGCAGCCGGCAGGTCCGGGCTGGCGGAGGCCGCCGAGGGCTATTCCAACTGGGTGATGGCAGCCATTGTCGGCACCGCAGGATTGATGCCGACGCTGGCGGCCGCGCGGCGGGGCGCCAATATCGCGCTGGCCAACAAGGAGTGCCTGGTCTCGGCCGGCGATCTGTTCGTCCACGCCGTCGCCAATGGCGGCGGACGGCTACTGCCGGTCGACAGCGAGCACAATGCGATCTTCCAGGTGCTGGAAGAGGGCCAGCGCCACGCTCTGGAACGGATCATCCTCACTGCGTCCGGCGGACCGTTCCGGACCTGGACCCGCGAGGCCATGGCCAGTGTCAGCGCGGCGACGGCGCGCGAGCATCCGAACTGGTCGATGGGCCTGAAGATCTCGATCGATTCGGCCTCCATGTTCAACAAGGCGCTTGAGATGATCGAGGCGCAGCACCTGTTCCATGTCCGGCCTGAGCAGATCGAGGTGGTCGTTCATCCGCAATCGGTCATCCATTCCATGGTCGGCTACAAGGATGGCTCGGTCCTCGCGCAGATGGGTTGCCCCGATATGCGCACCGCGATCGGCTATGCGCTCAGCTACCCCTCGCGCCCGACGCTCGATGTCGAGCGGCTCGATTTCACCCGGTTGTCACGGCTCGATTTCGAAGCGCCGGACGAGGGCCGTTTCCCGGCACTCCGGCTGGCGAGGCGTGCGATGGAGGCGGGTGGACTGCAGGGCGCCGTCCTCAACGCCGCCAAGGAAGTGGCGCTCGAGGCATTCATCGACGGGCGGATCGGCTTTCTCGACATGGCCGTCATCGCCGAGGCCGTCATGGACCGCATGGCACACCTGCCGGCGGCATCCATCATGGAAGATGTCTTCGCCGCCGATGCTGAGGCCCGGCGGCATGCATCCGGTCTCGTCTCAAAGAGTGCCGCGGCCTGACCGCGTTTCAGGCGTCCTTGCGCGAATTCCACCAGTGCAGGAACGGCGGCAGGGCACCGATGGCGATGCCGGCAATCGAGAACAGCATCAGCAGCATATAGCTTTCCGTATCGCCGGGCACCACCGTCGTCTGCAGCATTCCCGATGCGAGCGCGCCTGCGCCGCCGACGATGATCGCGAGCACTAGGCTGGCCCAGGGTGCCCGGCCCCAGCGGGCAAAGCGCAGGATCACCCCGATGGCAATGGCCGGAACCAGCACGAGAATGGCGGCGCCGCCGAGGAAGAGCTGCATCCAGACCTCGTCGGATGCCTTGAAGCGGAAGCCTTCGTAGACGAAAGCAGCAAAAATCGCCCCGATGATCAGCAGCCCGATGGCTGCGGGCAGCAGGCATATCACCGCAAGAATGATGCGCAGCACCACGGGGGCGTTGCTCGGCCGTTCGCTCGACGTCGAATGGGTCATGGTCTTGTCTCCGTCGGCAACTGGATCGCAGTGGGCTTGGCCATCGCCCAGTGCAGGAAGGGGGGCAGTGAAACGAGGACGAGCATGGCCAGGCACGCCGCCTGCAGGAAGACGATCTCGACGCTGCTGTCCGTCGAATTGGTATCCGAGAAGACCAGATAGGTCGTGATGACGAAGGCCACGCTCAGGATGGAGAGGCCGAGGCTGGCGAGCGGGGCGTGCTTCCACGTCAGCACACGCAGCATGATCCCGCCCAGGATCAGCCCGAGGGCGATCGCGCCGGCCGAGAGAATACCGAAGACCCAGCCGACGGCACCGTCGATTCCCTGGAACCCCCTTGGGCTGTGCGCCCATTCGTCGATGACCGTCAGGTAGACGGCAGCGCCGGGCAGGGCTGTTCCGAGCCCAAGCAAGGTCAGAATGACAAGGAGAATGATCCTTGCAACCTGCCCCACATTGTCGTGACCGTGGTCCATGCCTTGCCCCCGCCCGCGATCATAATCCGTCGATCCGGTGCTCGCATCAGAATAATCGCGGGAACGTGGCAGGGTAGGACGTTATTCGACAGGGATGCCGCGAATGCCGGCACGCGGGCGCCATCTGTATTTCACCGTCACCTCCGGCGCTCGAAGAGCACAATCGCATTTCCGTGATAGCTCGTCTCGCCGAATGGGGTGAATCCCAGCCGGCTGGCGATCCGGATCGAGGGCTGGTTCGCGGGATCGATGATCGCAGTCATCCGCCGCCCCGGGAAGGTCGTATCGGCCCAACCGACAAGCGCCTGCATGGCTTCGAAACCGTAACCCTTGCCCTGGGCTGACGGCATCAGCGCCCATCCGGCTTCCAGCGAGCCTTCGAGGGAAGGCGTCAAGTCCCGTCGCATGTCATGGAAGCCGGCCTCGCCCACGAACTGCCC
Organism: Rhizobium sp.; assembly: GCA_019739215.1. GTDB lineage: Bacteria > Pseudomonadota > Alphaproteobacteria > Rhizobiales > Rhizobiaceae > Rhizobium_E. The sequence continues at coordinate 52,447 of JAHHDR010000041.1, read as the reverse complement.
GGTCTCCCGGTCCTCGATCGCGAGAAACCCGAATCCCAGATGTTGCCAATGCCCCGCATGGCGCAGGAACCGTGACCAGGACGCCTCGCGGCTGAAGGGCGTCCCGGTGATGAAGCGCACGACATCAAGATCGGACCACAGCGCGCAATAGGCATCGAAATCCGGCAACGCATGGGCACGGATCACCAGCCGCTCTGTCTGGAGCACAGGCGTCATTGAAGGGCCGCCCGCCGCCTCACGCCGCCAGCCCCTTCTTCTTCAGCATGGCCTCAGGGCTCGGCAGCTTGCCGCGGAATGCCTTGTAGGCGTCTTCCGGATCGATGGAGCCGCCGACGGAATAGATGTTCTCTTTGAGCCGCGACGCCGTCTCGGCGTTGAAGGGATTGCCCGTTTCCATGAAGGCGTCGAAGGCGTCGGCGTCGAGCACTTCCGACCACATGTAGGAATAGTAGCCCGCCGAATATCCGTCGCCGGAAAAGACATGGGCGAAGTGCGGCGTGCGGTGGCGCATGGTGATGGAGGAGGGCATGCCGATCTCGGCCAGCACATCGGCGGTCAGCACCATCGGATCGCCGCCTGCCGGCCGCGTGTGGAAGGCCATGTCGACCAGTGCCGATGAGGTGAATTCGACCGTGTTGAAGCCGGCATTGAAGGTGCGGGCGGCGAGAACCTTCTGGAGAAGCTCTTCGGGCATCGGCGCGCCGGTCTCGTAATGCAGTGCGTAGGTCTTGAGGATCTCCGGCACCGTCAGCCAGTGCTCGTAAAGCTGCGATGGCAGTTCGACGAAATCGCGCGACACGCTTGTGCCCGAAACCGATGGATAGGTGACATTGGACAGCATGCCATGCAGGCCATGGCCGAATTCGTGGAACAGGGTGCGCGCGTCGTCGATCGACAGCAGCGCCGGGCTGCCCGCCGCCGGCTTGGCGAAGTTGCAGACGTTGTAGATGATCGGGATCTCGCCCTTCGCGCCGTTCTTGAGCGGCAGGCGGTGCTGGCTCTGGAACGCACTCATCCACGCCCCCGAGCGTTTTGACGCCCGCGCGAAATAGTCGCCCATGAACAGCGCCACCAGCGTGTCGCCGGCATCGCGGATCTCATAGACCCGGACGTCGGGATGATAGCCCGCGACATCGCTCCGGCGCACCGCCCTGACACCGAACAGCCGCTCGGCGACGGCGAAGCAGGCCTCGATGATCTTCTCAAGCTGGAGATAGGGCTTGAGCTCGCTTTCCGAGAAATTGTAGGTGCGCGACCGCAGCTTCTCGGCATAATGCCGCCAGTCCCAGGGCGCGACGGCGTGGTTCCTGCCCTCCTCGGCGATGATGCGCGCGAGGTCCGCCTCCTCCTCCAGCGCCCGCCGGCGGGCCTTTTCCCAGACCTGCATCAGCAGCGCGTTCACGTTCTCCGCCGTCTTGGCCATGGTGTTGTCGAGTTTGAGGGCGGCGTAATGGGGGTAGCCGAGCAGGCCGGCCTTTTCGGCGCGCAACGCCACCGTCTCCGCGATGATTTCGCGGTTGTCGGTCGGGCCAGGGTTCTCACCACGCGCGCTCCAGGCGCTGAATGCTTGCTCCCGCAGGTCGCGGCGGTTCGAGAAGGTCAGGAACGGCTCGATGATCGAGCGCGACAGCGTCACGGCATATTTGCCGGTCTCGCCGCGGGCTGCCGCGGCGGCGGCCATTGCATCGCGCACGAAGTCCGGCAGTCCGGCGAGTTCGTCCTCGGTCGAGAGCAGCAGGAACCAGTTCTTCTCGTCGGCCAGCACATTCTGCCCGAAATTGGTGCCGAGGCTCGACAGCGCCTCGTTGATCGCGGCGAGACGCTGCTGCCGGTCCTTCGGCAGCTTGGCGCCGGACTTGACGAAGCCCTTCCAGTGCCGCTCCAGGACCCGCAACTCTTCATTGGTCAGGCCGAGGGCCTCGCGATTCTCCCAGAGCGCGTCGATGCGCTTGAACAGCGGCTCGTTCTGGCCGATCGCCGAATAATGCCGCGACATGGCCGGGGAAATTTCGCGCTCGAGATGCTGGATCGTATCGTTGGTGTCTGCGCCGGCCTTGTTCCAGAACAGTGCGGAGACGCGGGACAATTCGTCGCCGGCAATCTCCAGCGCCGTGATCGTGTTGGCGAAGGTCGGCGCCTCGGGATTGTTGGCAATCCCGTCGATCTCGGCATTGTGCGCCTCGAGGGCGCGGTCGAAGGCGGACTTGAAGTCTTCATCCCGGATCGCCCCGAAGCGTGGAAGGCCATGCGGCCCATCCCAGGTGAAGATGGCCGGATTGATGCTCTGGTCTGTCATGGAATGTCCTTCGGCGTCTCGCGGGAATCAGCAGTCTGTTGCCAATATAGGAAGTGGCCGCGGCATTGCACCACCATCATCTCATCCGGCGCCATCGCGCGCCGGCGTGAGATAGGCCTGGATCGTGGCGCCGATGTCGCGAATGATGCGGTCGCGGCTGAGCCCGACCACCGGTGCAAGCTTCACGACATAGCGGCCGAAGGCCAGGCCGATAAGCTGGCTCGCCACCAGGCCGGCGCGGTCGCGCGCGTCGCCGGGGTCGCCGATGCTGGTCAGCATCGGCAGGACCTGGCCGGAAAAGACCTCATGCACCTTCCGTGCGGCAAATTCGTTGGATGCCGCCGAGCGGATCATGACCGCCAGCCCGGTCACGGCCTGCTCGCCCTCCCAGATGTCCAGGAAATGCGTCACCAGCGCCTCGCCGATCCGGTTCGGGTCGATATCCGCTGGATTGGGAAGCCGCAGATCGAATTCCGCGATGAGAGCGAAGAGCTCTTCCTTGCTATGGAAATACCGGATCACCATGGCCGGGTCGATGGCCGCGGCTGCTGCAATGTCGCGGATCGTGGTCCGCTCATAGCCTTGCCGCGCGAATATCGCACGCGCTGCTTTGAGGATCGTGGCGCGCGTCCGGTCGGATTTCGTCTGCGTGGTTACGGTCATCGCAAAGAAATGCCAACGCCTGTTGACAAAATCAAGGGTCCGGCATAAAAGTCAACAAATGTTGACAAATGGAGCGAATGCCATGCTTCCCGAAAATGTGAAAGTCCTCATCGTCGGTGCGGGTCCCACCGGACTCGCCCTTTCGATTGCCTTGAGACAGGCCGACATCGATCACCTCATCGTCGACAGACTTGAAGCCGGACTGAATACCTCACGCGCGGCCGTGATCCATGCCCACACGCTGGAAATGCTCGAGCCGCTTGGTGTCGTCGACGAACTCGAGCGCCGGGGGCGCCGCCTGCAGGATTTCTCGGTGCGGGATGGCGATCGGGCATTGCTGCGCCTGAATTTCGACGGACTCCCAACTCGGTTCAACCACATCCTGATGATACCGCAGCAGGACACCGAGGCCGTCCTCGCCGACCGACTCGCCGCGCTCGGCGGTCGGGTCCACCGCGGCGTTTCGGCAATGTCCGTGGCCAAGCGCGGCGACGGCTACGAGGTCAGGCTCGCAACGACCGCCGGCGATTGCACGGTGTCCGCTGACTATGTCGTCGCCGGCGACGGCATGCACAGCACGGTGCGGCAGGACGCCGGAATTGGTTTCGACGGAGACAGCTATGCGGATTCCTTCGTCCTTGCTGATGTCAGCATGAACTGGAAGACCGACCGGGACGAGGTTGCCTTCTACCTATCCCCGGAAGGTCCGGTCGTGGTGGCGCCGCTGCCCGACGGCCGGTTCCGGGTGGTCGCAACCCGCGAAAACGCGCCGGAGCGGCCCGATGCCGCCCTGATCGAGGAGATCATGAACAGCCGCGGTCCGAAGACCCGGAACGTCCGTATCGGCGACGTGTCCTGGAGTTCGCGGTTCCGGCTGCATCACCGCGTCGCGTCTGCTTATCGCGCGGGCAACATTTTCCTGATGGGCGACGCTGCCCATGTGCATAGCCCGGCGGGCGGCCAGGGCATGAACACCGGCCTCGTCGACGCCGTCGTGCTCGCAGGACTGCTCACCGCCGTTCTGAAGCATGGCAGGCCGGGCAGTGACCTCGACAAATACGAAGCCCTGCGCCGCCCGGCTGCCGAGCAGGTGCTGGCGCTGGCTGACCGCCTGACCCGGGTGGCACTGGTGCGCGGCTTCTGGGGCAAGCTCCTGCGTACTGCCATTTTCGGTCTGCTCAATCTCTCTCCTGCCTTCAAGCGCGGGGTCCAGCTCAGCCTGTCGGGACTGGATCGGCGCCGGTTCACCGAACTGGCCTGAACGGCATGGCCGACGGCACACTTGCAGCTTGCGCAACCCTATAGTAAGGAAACCTTATTATAAGGAAGCCAATATCATGCCGCTGAAGACCGACCCTGACTCGCTTGGCTTTCTGCTGAACGAGACCGCGCGCCTGATGCGCCACGATTTCGAGCGGCGCATTGCCGGCATCGGCCTGCAAGTGACGACCGGTGAGGCGCGGGCCCTGATCTACGTCGCGGCCAATGACGGTGCGCGCCAGAGCGTGATCGCCGAACGCATGGGCGTCGAACCGATGACGGTCTGCGGCTATCTCGACCGCCTCGAGAAATGCGGCCTCGTCAGCCGCCATCCCGATCCCGGCGACCGCCGCGCCAAGAACGTGCGGACGACCGACGCCGCCGACGCGACGATCGCGGCGATCCGAGCGGAGGGCAAGGCCATGGTCGAGCAGGCGCAGGCCGGGCTCGATGCCGAAAGCCGCGCGATCCTCGCGGCCGCACTGCGCACGGTGCGGGGCAACCTGATAGAGATGCTCGACGAGCGCAATCCGGCCCGCCTGGCCGTTGCTGGCGATGGTGTGCCGGCATGACCGCGGGCAGGATGAGCGAGACACGCACCAGCCTCATCGGTGCCTTCCTTGTGGCGCTCGGGCCGATCTCGATGGCGCTCTACACGCCGGCGATGCCGGAACTCGTCAGGGCCTTCGGCACGACGGAGTCGATGATCAAGCTGACGCTTTCGCTTTATTTCGGCGGCTTTGCCTGCGCCCAACTCGTGTCCGGCACGCTGTCCGACGCTTTCGGACGTCGGCCGGTCACCATCGCCTTCATGATCATCTACCTGATCGGCAGCCTCCTGTCCGCCTTCGCGCCCACGGTCGAGATGCTGATATCAGGCCGCATCATCCAGGGCATCGGCGCCTCGGCAGGCATGACGGTGGCCCGCGCCATCGTGCGCGACCAGTTCACCGGCAACCAGTCCGCAGGCATCATGAACCTGATGGGGATGATGCTGGCGATCGGACCGGCGCTGGCACCGACCATTGGCAGCGTCGCGCTCGACACGCTCGGCTGGCAGTCGATCTTCTTCATCATGGTCGCCCTGTCGATTGTTGCGTGCCTGATTGTTGCCTTCGCGATGGTGGAAACCACGCTGCCCGACCGCGCGCGAGCAAGGCCGGGGCCGATCCTGGCGGGCTATGCCGAAGTCCTGGCGGATCCCCGCTTCGTCTTCGGAAGCCTGGTGATCAGCGCGGCCGTCGGCATACTCTACACGCTCGCATCCGTCCTGCCCTTTGTCCTCATCGACCGCGTCGGCCTGACGCCGCTGCAATACGGTATGGGCATGCTTATCCCGTCGGGCAGCTATTTTGTCGGCTCGATCGTTGTCCGCCACCTGCTCAAGCGACTGTCCGCGAAGCGCCTGACCGTTCCCGGCCTGCTGATTATCCTGCTCGGCGGCGGCGTGCTCGCGACTGCGATCCAGGTCCTGCCGCTGAGCTTCATTTCGGTCATGGTGCCGGTCGCGCTCTGCGCCTTCGGCATCGCCTTCGTCACCCCGTACATGATGACCGCGGCGGTGACACCTTTCCCGCACATTGCCGGCACCGCCGCGGCGATGATGGGCTTCATCCAGATGTCTTCCGGCCTGATCGGCGGCATGATCTGCGCGGCCATTGGCGAGCCAGTCTTTGCGCTGCAGATCGTGATTCCGGCTTTCGGGTTCGTCGCCGTGCTCAGCTATGTGATCTATCTCGCCGCCCTTCGCGCCAATCCGTTCGCCGAACTGGTGACGCCGGTGCGCGTCGAGGCCGAGCCCGCCCAATAGCAAAAGGCCCCGGCAGCGGCTGCCGAGGCCTCCTGAATTCGTCAATCCGTCGGTTCAGCCCTTGAGGTTGCGCTTGCCGAGCGTACGCAGGCGCAGCGCGTTGAGCTTGATGAAGCCGGCGGCGTCCTTCTGGTCATAGGCGCCCTGGTCGTCCTCGAAGGTGACGAGCTGGTCGGAATAGAGCGACTTCTCGCTCTCGCGGCCTGTGACCATGACATTGCCCTTGTAGAGCTTCAGCGTCACTTCACCTTCGACATGGCGCTGCGAGAGGTCGATCGCCGCCTGCAGCATCTCGCGCTCGGGCGAGAACCAGAAGCCGTAATAGATCAGCTCCGCGTAGCGCGGCATCAGATCGTCCTTGAGGTGGGCGGCGCCACGGTCCAGCGTGATCGATTCGATCGCACGGTGGGCGGTCAGAAGGATCGTGCCGCCGGGGGTCTCGTAGACGCCGCGCGACTTCATGCCGACGAAGCGGTTTTCGACCAGGTCGAGACGGCCGATGCCGTTGTCGCGGCCATAGTCGTTGAGCTTGGCGAGCAGCGTCGCCGGGCTCATGCGCACGCCATTGATCGAGACCGCGTCACCCTTCTCGAAGCCGACCTTGATGATGGTGGCTTTGTCAGGTGCTGCTTCAGGCGAGATGGTGCGCATGTGGACGTATTCCGGCGCTTCGACGCTCGGATCTTCGAGAACCTTGCCCTCGGAGGACGAGTGCAACAGGTTGGCGTCGACGGAGAACGGCGCCTCGCCCTTCTTGTCCTTGGCGACCGGGATCTGGTTCTTCTCGGCAAACTCGATAAGGTCGCTGCGGCTCTTGAAGGCCCACTCGCGCCAGGGCGCGATGATCTTGATGTCGGGGTTCAACGCATAGGCCGACAGCTCGAAGCGGACCTGGTCGTTGCCCTTGCCGGTCGAGCCATGGGCGATGGCGTCTGCGCCGGTCTTCCTGGCGATCTCGATCAGGTGCTTGGAGATCAGCGGACGGGCGATCGAGGTGCCGAGCAGGTATACGCCCTCATAGACGGCATTGGCGCGGAACATCGGGAAGACGAAATCGCGAACGAATTCCTCGCGCACGTCCTCGATGAAGATTTCCTTGATGCCCAGCATCTCGGCTTTCTTGCGCGCCGGTTCAAGCTCCTCGCCCTGGCCGAGATCCGCGGTGAAGGTGACGACCTCGGCACCGAGTTCGGTCTGCAGCCATTTCAGAATGATCGACGTATCCAGTCCGCCCGAATAGGCGAGCACGACCTTTTTCACGTCCTTGGGAAGCGCCATGATGAGCAATCCGTTGCAAGCGTTGGAATTGCCGGTCTTTTAGCGCGATTGGCGACAGTTGCAAGCCTCTAGAGGTGGCGGCGCGGATCCATGCGATTGTGCAGGATGCGGACGATGACGACTCGTGTCTTTTCGTCGCGGAAGAAGATGTTGTGGGACGCCGTCGTGCAGCAGAAATATGTGCGATCCGGCAAAATGACCTTTCGTCCAAGCCGATGGCCGGCTGCGAGTTTGTTGAACATGCCGATCATGTCGTTGTGATAGGAATCCGCTTGCTCGACCGACCACCGCTTAAAAGTGTAGCGCCAGATCTCCTCCAGATCGCGAACCGCTTTCTTGGTCAGCGTCCAGCGTCTACGACTTGGCGACATATTTTTCGTGCATACGATTAAGGAAGCTGTCGAAGTCAAAATCTTCGGCGATCCCGGACTCCTCGCCCTCAATCAGGGCCTGCCGGATCGCCTCAAGCTCCTCGTCCTTCTCCCTGAGCAGCCGGAGACCGGCCTCGACAACCTCCTCGCGACTGCCATATTGGCCGCCGGTGACCTTCTGATCGATGAAGGAACCGAAGTCTTCATCGATCTGGATGGACATTGCCTTGCGCATGGCCGAAATCCTGCCTTGAACTTGTTTGACGTCGAGAATATTCGATTATCCACACTGCGGCAACAAATGCCGGGACCAGCGAGTATTCCATGACCGAACGCGCACTCCACCCCGTCTTCAAATCCGGCAACACCGCTGTCATCACCGGTGGCGCCTCCGGCATCGGCCTGGCCGCCGCAAAGAGCTTCGCGGCGCTCGGACTGAACGTGGTCCTCGCCGACCTCGGCGGCGAGAAGTTGCAGGCGGCCGAGAAGGCCGTTGCGGCCCTTGCCCTGCGCGGCGCAGAGGTAGTGGTGGCGATCCCGACCGATGTCAGCCGGCTGGAGGATCTTGAAATCCTCGCAGAGGACGTCACTGCCCGCTTCGGCAATGTCCATGTCGTCATGAACAATGCCGGCATCCAGCCCGGCAGCGCCCTGTTCGGCCCGCTTGAGAACTGGGAGAGAGTCTTCGCGGTCAACCTTTGGGGCGTCATCCATGGCAGCCGGGTGTTCGGGCCGAAAATGCTCGCCCACGGTGAGCAGGCTGTGATCATCAATACCGGCTCCAAGCAGGGCATTACGACGCCGCCTGGCGATCCAGCCTACAACACGGCCAAGGCAGGGGTGAAGGTCTTCACCGAAGCGCTGGAGCATGAGTTGCGCAACACGGCGGGCGGAAAGGTGTCGGCCCATCTGCTGATCCCCGGCTTCGTGTTCACGCCACTTGCTGCCGGCGGCCGCTCGGACAAGCCGGCCGGCGCCTGGACTGCTGAACAGACGGTCGAATTCATGATGGCGTCGCTGGCAAAGGGCGATTTCTACATTTTGTGCCCTGACAATGACGTGCCGCGCGCGCTTGATGAAAAGCGCATCCACTGGGCAGCGCACGATATTGTCGAGAACCGCCCGCCACTGTCCCGCTGGCACCCGGACCACGCCGAGGCCTTCAAGGCCTTCGTCGACAAGGATCGCTGACGATGGAGTTCCTGCCCGACCTGACCACGCTCGCCACCTTCACCATTGCCGTCTGGGTTCTGGCGATCACGCCGGGACCGGACATGACGCTATCGATCGCCCGCGCGCTCAGCGACGGCAAGGCCGGCGGCATGATGGTGGTGCTGGGCACCTCGACGGGGCTCATCATCCATACCCTGCTGGTGGCACTCGGCATTTCGGCGCTGATCATCGCCTCGCCGACGGCCTTCACCATTCTCAAGACCGGCGGTGCGGCCTATCTCGTCTGGCTCGCGATCCAGGCGATCCGGAGCGGCTCGAGCCTTTCGGTCAAGCGGGCAGAGGGGCCGGCGAACTCGGCGCTTGGCAACTATCTGACCGGTTTCTGGGTCAATCTGCTCAATCCCAAGGTCATCCTGTTCTTCATGACGTTTCTGCCGCAATTCGTCACTGCGACCGATCCGCATGTGGCCGGCAAGCTGATCTTCCTCGGTTTCTGGGCGATCCTGATGGGCATGCCCTTCAATGCCGCCATCGTGCTGGTTGCCGAGAGCCTGTCGACCTGGCTGCAGAACAACCGGCGCGTCCTGCGCGGCATCGACTACACCTTTGCCGGCGTGTTCTCGCTCTTCGCCTTCAAGATCTTCATGACACAGGCAAAATAGTCACGGCCGCGCCTTGGTGGTCCGGCGCGATGCGGCAAGGTCGCGGTTTTCCGCGATGCGCATGCGCACGATCCGACGGATGAGGTCATCCGGCAGCGGCTGTTCCGTCGTGAACTGGATCGTGCCTTTGGCGACCTTGTAGCCGGCGAGTTCGTCCTTGAACGCGTCGTTATGTGCCGTGCCGCCGGGGAAGAACGACATATGGTTCTTGAAGGCCGCATAGTGAACGAGGTTTCCCGACAGCTTGAAGGTCGGGATGCCGTAGGCGATCACTTCCTCTGCATCTGGAGCCTCCGCCCGCACAATCGTGCGGATCCGCTCCAGCAGCGCCCGGCGCGGACCATCGACCGCGTCGAGATAGGCAGCGACTTCGGGTGACGTTTTTGGTTCATGCATACGAAAAGGCCCGGCGTGGATAACGGCCGGGCCAGCTTTTCATGGGTTCAGACGGCGCGCAAGCGCACCGGTGCGATCAGAACTCTTCCCAACTGTCCGTGCTAGCCGCGACAGCGGCATTGCCGGCGCTGCGCGGGATGGCCCGGGGGGCGGGGCGGGGCGCCACTGCCGGCGCGGCCATTGCGGTCGCGGTGGCACGGAGCGCGGTTGCCTGCGATCGTGCATTGGCCGGCTGGCCGCCGCGGACCTTGAAGCGCGCGACCATGTCGGCGAGCGTCTCGGTTTCGCGCGACAGGCTCTGGGTCGCAGCGGTGGTTTCCTCCACCATCGCGGCATTCTGCTGGGTTGCCTTGTCCATCTGGTCCGCCGAGGAAGAGATTTCCCGGAGGCTGACCGCCTGTTCGCTGGTGCTGGCGGTCACGGTGTTGACGAACAGACCCATCTGGCCGACCTCGGCCACGATTTCGCTCAGGGAGTCACCCGAGGCGCTGACAAGTTCGACGCCCTGCTTGACCTGGCTCGCCGAGGCCGAGATCAGAACCTTGATTTCCTTGGCGGCATCGGCCGAGCGCTGGGCAAGGCCGCGCACTTCGGATGCGACGACCGCAAAGCCACGGCCGGCTTCGCCGGCACGCGCCGCCTCGACGCCGGCATTGAGCGCGAGCAGGTTGGTCTGAAAGGCGATATCCTCGATCACGCCGATGATCGTGTTGATCTGGGTCGAGGACTGCTGGATGGCAGCCATCGCCTCGACGGCGCTGGCGACGATCTCGCCGCCGCGGGACGCCTTTTCCTGGGCCGTTGTCGCGACGCTCTGCGCCTGCTTGGCGCCGGAGGCGCTGTCGTTGACGGCGCCGGTGACCTGGCTGAGGGCGGCAACGGTCTCTTCCAGGGACGCCGCCTGCTGTTCGGTGCGCTTGGCGAGGTCGTTGGACGCGGTCGAGATTTCGGCAAGGCCGGCGCGGATCGTGCCGACCGAGCCGACGACGGCCCCCACCACCTCTTCCAGGGCCCCGATGCTCTGGTTGAACTTGGAGCGGATCGGCTCGAATTCCGGTGCGACCGCCTGTTCGAGGCGGACTGTCAGATCGCCGGCAGCGAGGCTCTCGAAGCCGCGTTCCACGGCATGGACGAAGGTGCGGAGATCCTCTGCCTTGGCGTTCTCGAGGCTGGAGAGGCGGCCGCGTTCGGCCTCCTGCTGGCGGCGGTTCTCTTCCGCCTCCTGTGCCAGCCGCTTGTTCTCGTTGGCAGCGGCCTTGAAGACGTCGACGGCGCGCGCCATGGCGCCGATCTCGTCCTTGCGGTCCTGGCCGATGACGTCGGCTGAAATGTCGCCGGCCGCGAGCCGGCCCATCGTCACTGCGATGCCGCGGATGATGCCGGCGATAGAGCGTGCAAACAGCAGGAAGCCGACCAGCGTCAGCAGGGACACGACGATGGTCGCTGTGATCATGGTCCACAGTGCCGTCGTGCTGGCTGCCACGATCTCGGTCACGTCGGAGCCGATCTCGACGACGCCGATCTTCTCGCCGGAGAAATTGGTCAGCGGCTGGGCTTCGATTGCATAGTCGCGGCCATTGGAGGACGTCTGCACCCGCACCGGCCGGCCCTCATACGCAGCCTTGAGCTGGTCCGGCGAAAGCACGGAGTCACCCGGGAACGTCGATGCCTGCTTCTCGAACGCCCCTTCCTTGAGGACATGGACCGCCACATGCGCGCCGACCTTTTCGGCGATCGGTGCGAAGTAGCTGTTCTCGAGCGCCGTTCCCACGTCGACGACGCCAACCGTCTTGCCGTCCCGTATGACCGGGGCGGACGCGAACATGCTGACGGAGGTGCGGCCCGGCTCGGTGCCGGCGACCAGCTTGCCCGTGGTGAGGGCCGAAACCACCGTCTTGCGACGCTTGGTCAGGTCGTCGCCGAACTTGTCCGGTGCATGGACGCGGGCGACCACCTTGGCGTCGGAACTTGAGAAGGTGATGAGGCTGAGGCCGCTCTGGGCGGCAATCGTCTCGAGGTTCTTGGCATAGCGCGCGATGATCTGGTCGCGGGCACCAGAGGTGATGAGTTCCGCCATGTCGGGTTCGCCGGAAATCGCCAGGGCGAGGCCGGACGCGGCGCGCTTCTGGTTGTTCATGTCGAACTCGATCGCCGCGAGGTCGGTGGTCAGTTCCTTCTGGATCGCACGGGCGCTTTCCTCAGACTGGCGATAGAGACCGATGCCGCCGATCGTGACGCTGGTGAACAGGACGGCCGCGAAACCGTAGGCAGTGATCCGCATCCAGATCGGTCGCTTCACATCAATAGAACTCATCAAAATCCCCTTACCCTGCGTCACTCGAGCGAGCAGGCATCCCCGAAATATCGGCAGAGCACCAAATAAGTTTAAAGTTTGAGTAAATTTCGCAATACTATTCTTCGTGTGCTGGAAGTTCAGTCCGGTTTGAACGGCCGTTTTTCAACTTCGAGCAATCGCTGTTTGCGAGGTTCATAGCGATAGTTTCTTGCGGAAGAACAGCCGCTCTGCCTCGGTGCGGGAAAGGTCATGCGCCAGGCGATAGGCGTGCTCCGCCTCCGCCCTTCGCCCGAGCCGCTCCAGCAAGTCGGCCTGAACCGCGTGAAAGGGCTGGTACTGGATCAGGATCGGCGCGATGTGGGCCAGGCGCGCAAGCGCCGGCGCCGGGCCTTCATGATAGGAAATCGCCACGATGCGGTTGAGCTCGAATACCGGATTGGGCGACATCCGGCACAGGACGCCATAGAGCAGGGCAATCTCCTCCCAGTCGGTCTCTTCGAAACTGGGTGCATCGGCATGGATCGCGACCACCGCCGCCTGGAGCTGGTAGGGTCCGGGCCTGCCGCGCTTCAAAGCCAGTTCCACCATCGATCCGCCCTCGGCGATCTCGCCGCGGTTCCAGAGCGAGCGGTCCTGGTCTTCCAGCGATACGACGGCGCCTTCGGAATCAAGGCGCGCGGCACGGCGGGCATGATGCAGCAGCATGAGCGCAAGAAGTCCCTCGACCTCCGGTTCCTTCGGCCTGAGTTCGTTCAGGATTCGCCCGAGACGGATCGCCTCGCTGCAGAGATCGACGCGGATATGTTGCCCACCCGAGGATGCATAGCCTTCGTTGAAAATCAGGTAGATGACCGCCAGCACACTCTCAAGCCGCTCGTTCCAGCCTTCTGGGCCGGGCACCTCGAAGGGAATGCCGGCGGCGGTAATCTTGTGGCGTGCCCGAACGAGGCGCTGGGCCATGGCGTCGTGGCCGTCGAGAAAGGCGTCGGCGATCTCCTCGGTCCTGAGGCCACAGACAGAACGCAGGGTGAGCGCGACGCGTGTCTTTTGGTCGAGCGCCGGATGGCAGCAGGTGAAGATCAGCTTCAGCCGCTCGTCCGCGATCGGCGCTGCCACCTCGGTTTCTGCGGCCTGGTTTTCGGTCTCGATCATATGGGCGATTTGCGCCGATTTTTCGCGGAAGTTGGCGGCGCGCCGCAGCCGGTCGATCGCCTTTCGCCGCGCCGCCTGCATGATCCAGGCGGGGGGCGAGTGCGGCAGGCCGTTGCGCTGCCAGTGGACAAGCGCGGATTCCAACGCGTCCTGCAGGCTGTCCTCGGCGAGCTGGAAATCCCTGATCGTGCCGACAAGGTTCGAAAGGAGGCGACCGCCATCACGGCGCATCAGCGCGTCGATGGTTCCTGCAACACTGGCCGCATCCTTCGAACCCTGGTGCATCAGCGGTCGAACACCATGATCGGTCGAACCTCAACCGCGCCATTGGCCGCGCCGGGGATCATCGAGGCGTAGCGGACCGCGTCATCGAGATTGGCGCAATCGAGGATGTAGAAGCCTGCGAGTTGCTCCTTGGTTTCGGCAAAGGGGCCGTCCATGGTTTCGGTCCTGCCATTGCGGACCCGGACCGTCGTTGCGGTCGAAGCCGGCAGCAGGGCGTCGCCCGCCACATAGACCCCATCGCGATGATAGGTCTCGTTGGCCATTCGGTAGCCTTCCATCATCTTGCCGAAATCGGGCGAGCCGGGGGATGTCATCAAAGCGGGGTCCGAGTAGATCAGGGCCATGTACTTCATCGTGTTTCTCCGTTCCAGGCGCCCAATGCGGCTGGTGACTGAAGACGAACGGCTGGCAGGACGATCGACATGCGGCCCGATTTTTTCATCGACTATTCCACCAGCGCCCGCCGGATCCTTCGGATCACGGCGCTGCGGGCCCTGTCGTCCGAGGCCTGCTTCAATTGCTCCTGCAGGTCGAGCATCAGCGACTGGTAGTCGTTGTGCCAGTCGCGATGGCCGGGCCGGCTAAGTTCGATGCGGGGCGGCGGCGCCACGTCGGACATGTCGCGGGCCTCGACATCCTCGAGCGCGAAGACGGAATCGAGATGCGGGATATAGATGCGGTCGCCCGCGATGAAGTCGCCGAGCCTGGCTTTCATGCCGGCCAGAGACTCGGTTTCGCCGTGGACAAGGAAAACCGCATTGCGGACAGGCATGCGCGCCTTTACCCAGGCCGCGAGTTCCGGACCGTCGGCGTGACCACTATAGAGATCGAGCGACCGGATCGCCGCCCGGACCTTGATCTCCTCGCCCTGGATCCGGACCATCGGCGCGCCCGACTGCAGGATACGACCGAGCGTACCTTCCGCCTGGTAGCCGACGAGCAGCACGGTTCCTTCGTCCCGCCACAGCCAGTTCTTGAGCCGGTGGCGGATACGCCCCGCATCGCACATGCCGCTGGCGGCAATGACGATATGGAAGCCCTTCATCAGGTCGAGCGCCTTGGACTGCTCGGCGGTCTCGGTGAAGCGGATGTTGCGGGCGCGCATGCCGCGCGCGAGAAGTTCGCCTTCCTCCAGTTCGGGCGCATAGTCGAGAAAGATCCTGCTCGCCTTCATGGCCAGCGGAGAGTCAATGATCACGGGGCAGGGTGGCACTTCGCCATTCTCGAACAGCCACTGGAAGTCAGCGATCAGTTCCTGCGTCCGCTCCACCGCGAAGGACGGGATGAGAAGCGCGCCGTTCGGATGCCGCGCCGCGAGCACGATCGCGCGCAGGGCCTTGCGCCGCCCGTCGACCGTCGAATCCTCGCGGTCCGTGTCGCCATAGGTGCTTTCGCAAACCAGCCAGTCGATGTCTGCGGGACCGGTCGGA
This sequence comes from Rhizobium sp., assembly GCA_019739215.1. GTDB lineage: Bacteria > Pseudomonadota > Alphaproteobacteria > Rhizobiales > Rhizobiaceae > Rhizobium_E. The sequence goes on along the minus strand of JAHHDR010000041.1, from coordinate 37,375 downwards.
TCGAACTGCAGCAACTTGTGTGCGGGCCCGATGTCGCCGGAGAACAGGATCCGCTTCGTCTTGCCGTTCGCCGCGACCTCCAGTTCGACCGACGCCGAACCAAGCATGTGGCCGGCATTCCAGAACCGGAAGCGCATGCCCGGCGCCACAACCTGCCAGGTCGAGATTTCCACCGAGCGAAACAGAGTCAGCGTCTCCACCGCTTCCTTGGCCGTGTAGATCGGCTCGACCGCGTCGCGGCCGCGATGCCGGTTCCGTCGATTGAGTTGCTCGACCTCGCTCTCCTGGATGTGGCCGGAATCCGGCAGCATCACCGAACAGAGGTCGATGGTGGGAGGCGTGGCATAGACCGGCCCGGAATAGCCCGCCTTGTAAAGCTTTGGCAGCAGGCCGGAATGGTCGATATGGCCATGCGTCAGGATGACGGCTTCGATCTCCTCGGGCCTGAACGGGAAGGGCCGGTAGTTCAGCTCGCGCTCGGTCTTGGAGCCCTGGAACATGCCGCAGTCGACGAGGATCCTGCAGTCGCCGGACTCGATCATGAAACAGGAGCCAGTGACCGAGCCGGCGGCTCCGAAGAAACGAAGGGTGGGCGCGCCCGGTTTCGTCATCGCTGGATCCTTAGCCGGAGAAGCCGCCCTCTTCGAGGAACGTCAGTTCCTCCGGCGTCGATTGGCGCCCGAGCGCCGGGTTTCGATGCGGGAACCGGCCGAAGCGGACGATGATCTCTTGGTGCTCGTCCGAGTACTTCGTCCATTCGCCGCCCAGCGCATTGAACAGCCTTACGGAAAGCTCCTGGTCGCCGATATCCTCGGAATGCTCGAACGGCAGGTAGAAGAATGCCCGCAACATCTCGTCCACCGCTTGGTCGTGCCCTTTTTCGATGGCCATGCGGGCATACATCCGCGCCAGCGGATCGGTGGCGAACATGTGCCCGGTGCCGCGAAAGACATTGCGCGGAAACTGATCCAGCAGGATCATCAGGGCGAGCGCACCCTGGGGACTTTCGATCCAGTCGTCATGCTCGCGCCGCGCGGCGGCGAAATGCAGGTCGAGGAAGTGCCGGCGGAATTCCTCATCGAAGTCCGCATCCTTGGTGAACCACTTCTCGAAGCCTGCCGAGGCCCAGAAGTCGACGCAATCGGTTGCGGTCTTGCGAGTGGTGTTGGTCATGCACGGCTCCCCATCATGTCCATCGAACATGGTGCGGGGCGGGTGAAGTTGCAAGCGGGTTTGTCCCGCTCGCCGGCGAAGGCCGGGTCAGTCTTCGCCGTGATTGGCGATCATCATGGCTTCGAAAGCGAGGCGATCGGTCTTCTTCATTCGCTCCGACTCGGACTTCAGCTGGCCGCAGGCGGCAAGGATGTCGCGGCCGCGCGGCGTGCGGATCGGCGAGGCATAACCGGCGTCATTGATGAAGTCTGCAAACTTTTCGATCGTCTCCCAGTCGGAACACTCGTATTTCGTTCCCGGCCAGGGATTGAAGGGAATGAGGTTGATCTTGGCAGGCACGCCCTTCAGCATCTTCACCAGATCGCGCGCGTCGGTGAGAGAGTCGTTGACGCCCTTCAGCATAACATATTCGAAGGTGATGCGGCGCGCATTGGAAAGGCCCGGATAGGCCTTGCAGGCGGCGATCAGGTCCTTCAGCGGATATTTCTTGTTGATCGGAACCAAGAGGTCGCGCAGGTCGTCGCGCACGGCATGCAGCGAGATTGCCAGCATCACGCCGGTCTCCTCGCCGATGCGCACGATTTCCGGAACGACGCCCGATGTGGAAAGCGTAATGCGGCGCTTGGAGAGCGACAGGCCATCGCCGTCAGACGCGATCAGCATCGCGGTCTTGACGTGATCGAAGTTGTAGAGCGGCTCGCCCATGCCCATCATCACCATGTTGGTGATCTTACGGCCTTCGGCCGGCACGATGGCGCCCTGCGGCGTGTCGCGGTCCGGGAAGTCGCCCAGCCGGTCGCGGGCGAGCAGCAGCTGCGAAACGATTTCCTCGGCTGTCAGATTGCGCACCAACCGCTGGGTGCCGGTGTGACAGAAGTCGCAGGTCAGCGTGCAGCCGACCTGGGAGGAGACGCAGAGCGTGCCGCGGCCTTCTTCGGGAATATAGACGGTCTCGATGTCGACGGGCCGGCCCGCACCGCGCGGCGGAAAGCGCAGCAGCCATTTGCGGGTGCCGTCGTTGGAAATCTGTTCCTCGACGATTTCAGGTCGCTGGATGGTGAAATGCGCCCTGAGAAGTTCCCGCAGGTCCTTCGAGACATTCTTCATGTCATCGAAATCCGAGACGCCACGGATGTAGAGCCAGTGCCAGATCTGCTGGACGCGCATCTTGACCTGGCGTTCTGTCACGCCCTTGGCGACAAGCGCCTGCGCAAGTTCCTCGCGCGACAGTCCGATGAGCGACGGCTTGTTCTCCAGCATCGTCATCTTGTCAGGTCCCGTGCGCGGCAACGGGGCAATTGGCTGAGCGGTTACGCTCACGGCTTCCATCGTGGTCATGTCTGTCCGGTATCCTGTCGCGCGGCTCTCATGCAAACCACAGGTCTGCCGGCCATGCCTACCCTAAATGGGAAATCGGCGCCCGATTACCATCATTTAGACGCGGAGTCATCCCCGGTGCGCCAATACAGGAAGAGGCCGGATGAACCGGCCCCTGCTATCCAACTCCGGCACCGATGCGACTACTGGCAGGTCTCGATCTTTTTCAATGCAGCGGAAATGCCCTGCAGCGAGAAGACGTAGCCGGTCTTCGTGCCGCGCTTGGACACGGCGCCCATGCTCATGGCCTTGCCCGAGCGCATGGCGGCGACAAGCGCCGGTTCCTCGGCGGCATTTTCCAGCCAGGCGGACTTGCCCTTGGTGAACATCACGAACTGCCGGCCGTCGATGTTGACGGTGACCTTGGATCCGGCCTGAAGCTCATAGCCCAGCATCGCCTGCGGTTCGTAGGAAATGTTCTGGCCGGGGCGCTGTGTCACGAGGAAGAAGATATCGCCGTGGTCGACCTTGGCCGGGGTAAGTTGCTTGGGATCCGGAACGGTGAGCACGTAGCACACCTTGCCCGAACCGCCCTGATAGAAATAGGCACCCCATGCCTTGAACTGTTCGATACGGGTGGGGGATTGCGCATATGCCGACGTGGCAAGGGCCGAGACGGCCAGAAGGGCGGCAGCCAGTTTCTTCGCGAACATGTTTTCCTTCCGGTTTTTACTCAAGGGCCGCACGCAATGGGGCGCAGCAACATTTTGCATTCATTGTGACTTAATTCAGGTTACCAAACTGTCAACAGGGCGTGATGCCTGTGACGATATTGCCCCGCTCTGAGACGAAGGGCCATCGATTGCCTGCGAACGGATGATCATCCGCGACCACGCGAAGCAATGGGCGACATTCTATGGGAAGAGAAATCAGGCAGCATTTAGGCAGTCACGCCGCGGCACTTCCGCGCGCGGCCACCCCCAGCACGATATTCCTGCCGATCTGCCCCGATCACTCTACCGTCTCGGGGTCAGCCAGTGCCTTGTCTGCGCGCTCGTAATGCCGAGGCTGGAGATGGCCCCGCACAGCGCCGATCGCGGCGGCCAGAACCGCGATGTCGTCCGAAAATCCGACCACGGCAAGGAAATCCGGGACCGCATCGAAAGGCAGGACGAAATAGGCAAGCGCGGCAAGCAGTATGCCGCGCACGCGGCGCGGCGATGCGGGGTCGATCGCGCAATAAAAGCCCGCCACCACGTCACGTGAAAACGGCAACTGACGGAATGCGCGGCGGAACGTCGGCCAGAAGCCGACCTTTACCTTTCGAGCGCGCTTTTCCTGGTCGGATTCCTCGCCCGGCAACAGAATTTCGCCAATCTTGACGTCGTCCATCGATCTTTCCTGCTTCATCGCCAGATCACGATATGGTGAGGCTACCCCGGATTTCAATGCCGGGCAGCTTTGTCCATCCGGGTCGCCAGGGCGAAGTCGAGTTCCGTCACGCCCTTCGCCGAATGCGTGGTCAACGTGACCTCGACCGTCCGATAGACGTTGGACCATTCGGGGTGATGGTCGAGTTTCTCGGCATGGATGGCGCACTCGGTCATGAAGGCGAAAGCCTCGGCAAAGTTCCCGAACTTGAAGGTCTTTCGGATCGCGACGTCGTCGTCGGACAGAACCCAGCCATCGACTTCTTGAAGCCGCTCTGCGATTTCTGTAGGGGACAACTTCTCGCTGGCCATTCGGTCTGCTCCTCTATTGTTTCAATGTAGCATGGAAAAAACGGCGAATTCTTTTCGTTTGTCTCGGAAATATCTGCCGATCGCCCCTGGGTGAAGGTCTGCTGCGGCATTTCGCGGCCGAGCGCGGCCTCTCGCATCTCCTTGAGACAGCCTCGGCGGGAACGGGCGGCTGGCATCTCGGCGACCCGCCCGACCGCCGGTCCATCGCCGTCGCGCGCAGCCATGGCGTCGATATCTCCGCGCAGCGCGCCCGGCAACTGACGGCGGCCGACTTCAACCGGTTCGACATGATCTTTGCGATGGACCGCAACAACCTGAGGGATATCGTGCGCCTCGCGCCCCATGACTCGTCCGCCGACCTCCACCTGTTCATGGATTTCGTTAGCGGCACGGCGCGCGATGTGCCGGATCCCTATTATGGCGAGGCGGGTGATTTCGAGGCTGTCTTCGCGATGCTCGAAAATGGATGCCGGAACCTGCTCGACATCCTTTTCCGCGCGAAGTCACCGGCAGGCTGATCAGCCGGCGGCGCAATTCTTGGATTGATAGGCCGAATTGATCGCCTGGACCTCGCCCTTGGCACGGGCCACCTCAGGCTCCTTGTCCTTGCCGGACATGGAGGCGACGGGTACGTGAACCACAGCCATGGCCGCCGTGTCATGTTCGGCCGCCTGGTTCTGTTCCTTCTCGAGCCGGACGAGCTCGGCGTCCTTCTGCATCTTCAGCTGCGCGAGTGCAGGGCACTCCATCTGCATATAGGGCTCGACGGCAACAGGCGTTGCCATGATTTCTTCCGGCCGCTTGGCGCAGCCGGCGACAAGCAGAATTGCCGCGCAAATGACGATCTTTTTCATGTTACCTACCAGCATGGATCGCGACCTCTCGCGGGCCGCCTCTCGCGGCCGACTTATGCCGCCAAAGGACCACCCTAGGCAAGCGCTGAGGCATATACGTTTGGCGCGCTGGGCAAGTTTTGCCTCCGGCGTAACAATTTCCACGCAATTGCGGACCTGGACTCGCGGTCAGGGCCGCAGTTCGATGGCGGTTGCGCGTGGAGGCGCGGGCGGCATCAGCGGATATTCTTCTTCCACCACATAAGGCCCCCCGCCCACGGAATCGCGCGACGACATCAGCACGAAGCCGGTGACCGGGAAGGGCAGCGCCTGGAAGTCGCCCCGGCCGGTGAGGTAGTGCACCACGTCGTCGACGCGTGCATTCTTGAGCCGGGCCAGCGTGACATGAGGCGTGAACTTCCGCGGTTCGGGCGGCAGGCCCATGCGCTGGCACACCCGCTCCAGATCGGCATGCAGGGCATTGAGCTCCGGCGCGGGCTGGACGCCGGCCCAGATCGAATGCGGCTTGCGATTGCCGAAGAAGCCGGTGCCGGAAAGCGTCAGCATAAACTGTTGCCGGCGCACCCGGTCGAGCGCCTCGGCCACTTCGTCGGCTGTCCGGTGATCGATGTCGCCGATGAAGCGCAGCGTGATGTGGAAGTTGTCGCGGTCGATCCATCTCGCACCGGGGACGCCACCGCGCAGAAGAGAGAGGCTCAGGGCCGCGCTCTGCGGGATTTCGAGGGCAGTGAACAGTCTCGGCATGGCGAGCTCCCCGAATCGAACTTACAGCCTCAACGAATCATCGATCAGTCCGTGCTGCAATCCCCAAATATTGTTATCCCGCATTGCATAACAAATCATTGCGGCAGGCTTTTGAGGAAGCCCTCGAACGTCGGCAGGAACTTCTCCGCCATCACCTTGGTGCCGGCGCCGTTCGGATGCATGCCGTCCTCGAGCTTGAGACTGCTGTCGAGAATGACCCCGTCGAGCAGAAACGGATAGAGGGGCACGTCGTGCTTCTTGGCCAGTTCGCCATAGATTGCATTAAAGCGTGCCTCGTAATCCCCGCCCATGTTGGGTGGCGCCAGAATACCGGCAACGACGGCCGGAATGTTTCGCTCCTTGAGCCGGGACAGCATCGCGTCGAGATTTTTCGCGCTGTCCTCGGGCGACAGGCCGCGCAGCGCGTCGTTGGCACCCAGCGCCAGGATCACCCCGTCGGTTCCGTCGGGTATCGACCAGTCGAGGCGGGCCAGGCCGTCCGCCGTGGTGTCGCCGGAAACCCCTGCATTGGCAATGGCAACCTCGAGACCCTTCGCTTTTGCCAGCGTTTCGAGCTGCGCGGGGAAGGCCTCGTTCGGCGGCAACTGGTAGCCGGCAGTGAGCGAATCCCCGAAGGCAACGATGTTGAGCGTGCGGGCCGCGGATGCGCCGGAGGATAAAATTAGCGTGAGGGCTGCACATAAAGCGGTTGCGAGAGCTTTAAATGTCATCCGGAGCCTCCTAAGTTGCTGTCAGCGCGTAGAACCGATGGGCGAGATATAGGATCCTGACTTCGTGGATGAAACCATAATCGAACTGAAAAAGGCCGATCTCACGCTCGGCCAGGGTGCAAGCGCTGTCCATGTCCTCAAATCCATAGATCTCGTGATCGAAAAAGGGTCGTCTAACGGCATTACCGGCCCTTCCGGTTCCGGCAAGTCGACCCTGCTGATGGTGCTTGCCGGTCTTGAGCGGCTCGATCGTGGCGAGATCCGCATATCCGACACGCCGCTGCACGATGCCGACGAGGACAGTCTCGCCGCCTTCCGGGGGCGCAATATCGGTATCGTCTTCCAGTCCTTCCACCTCATCCCCAACATGACCGCGCTCGAGAATGTTGCCGTGCCGCTCGAACTGGCCGGCAATCGCGACGCATTCAGGATCGCTGAGAAGGAACTGACAGCGGTCGGACTGGGCGAGAGGCTCAGCCATTATCCGGGGCAACTCTCGGGTGGCGAACAGCAGCGCGTGGCGATCGCCCGCGCTTTGGCGCCCCAGCCGAAATTGCTCATCGCAGACGAGCCCACCGGCAATCTCGACGGCGAGACAGGACGGCATATCGCCGATCTTCTCTTCGCCGAACAGGCCGAGCGCGGCATGACGCTGCTGCTCGTCACGCATGACCCGTCGCTGGCTGCGCGCTGCGGGCGGCAGATCAAGATCAGGTCCGGCGAAATCACCGACGCGGGGCTCTGATCATGCAGAGCGCCCGGGTTTTCGTCGGCCATCTGCCACTGGCCTTCCGCCTCGCCTTGCGTGAAATGCGCGGCGGCTTGCACGGCTTCTACATCTTCATCCTCTGCATTTTGCTGGGAACCGCCGCGATCGCCGGCGTCAATTCGATCGCGCGCTCGATGACATCGGCGATCGACGAGCAGGGACGCGACATCCTCGCCGCCGATATCCGCTTCGGCCTGAAAAAACCGCGAGGCGAGCACCGAGGAGCGGGCCTATATCGACAGCCTCGGCACGGTGCAGCTCTCCTCCAATCTCCGTTCGATGATCCGCAGCGAGGACAAGTCCAACCAGGCACTGGCGGAGCTAAAGGCCGTCGATGGCGGCTATCCGCTCTACGGCACCTTCGTCTCCGAGCCCGACCGGCCAATCCAAGACCTGCTTGCCAAGGGGCCCGACGGGTTCGGCGTCGTCGCCGCGCCGCTGCTGCTCGACCGCCTCGGGCTGAAGGTCGGCGACAAGGTCCTGCTGGCCGAGATGCCGCTCGTCATTCGCGGCACGATCGTCAGCGAACCCGATGCGCTGTCGGACGGGTTTTCCTTCGCGCCGCGCCTGGTCGTTTCCCGGGATGCGCTGCTTGAGAGCGGGCTGGTGAAGATCGGCAGCCTTGTCGACAATTTCTACCGGGTCAAGCTCGACGATCCCACGCTCGGCCGCCGCGAGTTGCGCAAGGAGGCGGAGGAGAAATTTCCGCAGGCCGGATGGTCTGTGCGCGGCGCCGCGAACGCCGCTCCGGCGCTGACCGAAAACATCGACCGCTTCTCGGAATTCCTGACACTGGTCGGCCTTGCGGCACTGGCCGCGGGCGGCGTCGGCGTTGCCAACGCGGTCAGCGCTTTCCTCGACCAGAAGCGCCAGGTCATCGCCAGCTTCAAGAGCCTCGGCGCGCCCGGGCACCTGATCGTGATGATCTACATGATCCAGATCCTGTCGATCGCCGCCATCGCCATTCTGGGCGGGCTGATCGTCGGCGGAGCTGTGACGCCGATTGCGGCGCACTTCCTGCAAGGTTACGTCCCCGTTCCGGCCGGCTTCACCGTCTACCCGGTCGCGCTCGGCATCGCGGCGCTGTTCGGTTTCCTGACGACCATTGCGTTTTCGATCCTGCCGCTTGGGCGGTCCCGTCTGATCCGCGCGACTGAGCTCTTCAGGTCGCAGTCCCATGACGGCTGGCGGCTGGTGCCCTGGCGCTATTACCTGGCGGCCGCGCTGGCCTTCGCCGCGGTGGCGCTGCTGGCCATCTTCTCCTCCGACAACCGCTTCATCGCCTTCGTGTTCATCGTGGCGACATCGGCGGCCTTCCTCGTGCTGCGACTGGTCGCCGCCGGCGTATCGGCGCTGGCGCGGCGGGTGCCGAAGGTCCATTCGCCGGCGCTGCGGCTGGCGATCGGCAACATCCACCGGCCGGGCGCGCTGACATCGTCCGTCGTGCTGTCGTTGGGTCTCGGGCTCACGCTGCTCGCCGCACTGGCCCTCATCGAGGGCAATCTGCGCAGCAATCTTTCGGGTGCCATGGCCGAGAAGGCGCCCAATTTCTTCTTCGTCGACATCCAGAGTCGGGATCTCGAAGGTTTCCGCGACGTGGTCAAGGAAACCGCGCCGAAGGGGGAAGTCGTCGAAGTGCCGATGCTGCGCGGTCGCATCCTCGCCTTCAACGGCGAGGACGTGCAGAAGCGGCAGATCGACCCCAACGCGCGCTGGGTCCTGCAGGGCGATCGCGGCATCACCTATGCCGAGAACCTTCCCGCCAATTCGACGCTGGCCGACGGCAACTGGTGGCCGAAGGACTATAGGGGCGAGCCGCTGGTCTCCTTCTCCGCCGAAGAGGCGGGCGAGCTTCGGCTCAAGGTGGGCGACACCGTGACCGTCAACGTCCTGGGCCGCAACATCACCGCGCGGATCGCCAATTTCCGCAATGTCGAATGGCGGTCGATGTCGATCAATTTCGTCATGGTCTTCTCGCCCAATACCTTCCAGGGCGCGCCGCATGCTTGGCTGGCGACGCTGACCGCACCGGGCGCCTCGCCGGACGACGATGCGCGGGTGATGCGCGACATCACCAATGCCTTCCCCGGCATCACCTCGGTGCGGGTCAAGGATGCGCTCGACGTCGCCTCCAACATCGTCGCCCAGATCGCTGTCGCCATACGCGCGGCGGCCTCGATCGCGATCGTGGTCTCGGTCCTGGTTCTGGCCGGCGCGATCGCCGCAGGCAACCGGGCGCGCATCCATGACGCGGTGGTGCTGAAGACTCTTGGCGCCCGGCGGGCCATGCTCGCGCGCGCCTATCTCTACGAGTATTTCCTGCTCGGGCTTTCGGCATCCGTCTTCGCGCTCGCCGCGGCGACGGCGGCGGCCTGGTATGTCATGATCGAGATCATGGACCTGCCGTTCCGCTTTCTTCCGGGCACGGCGCTCTCGACCGTGGCCGTCGCCCTTCTCGTGACCGCCGGCACCGGTCTGGTGGGAACGTGGTCCGTTCTCGGACAGAAGGCGGCGCCAGTTTTGAGGGAACTCTAGGCGATTTTTCTGGCAAAGTGACAGTCAATCGCATTTTGTTCTGTTTGGGAGGCTGCAATGACAGAATTGTCATCGTTTGGCCCTTGCCTGAAATTGAAAGCTTCCCCATATTCTGCGGTAGCTTGCTGAAGCTCCGCAGCGGCGCACGGGCATGACCGCTTAACCGGCCTATGGTCCGACACCGTGATTTCGAGGAAATACGGAGCTTTGATAGAGGAAACTATGTCTGAAATCAGAGATTATCAAACGCGGACGATCAATGTCGGCGGTGTGCGCACCGATGCCGATATCGACCAGGGCCTGCGCGCTTACATGCTCAAGGTCTACAACCTCATGGCATTGGGCGTGGCGCTTACGGGTCTCGTCGCCTATGCTTTCGCCGAGATGGCCGGCAGCCGCGCTGCGCTGACGCCGTTCGGCCAGGCCATCTACGCCAGCCCGCTCAAGTGGGTGATCATGCTTGCCCCGATCGGTCTCGTCTTCTTCCTGAGCTTCCGCATCGAGAAGATGAGCGTCTTTGCCGCGCAGGCGACCTACTGGATCTTCGCGGCGCTCATGGGCGCGTCGCTGTCGAGCATCTTCATGGTCTATACCGACGCTTCGATCGTGAAGACCTTCGCCGTGACCGCCGCCACCTTCGGTGCGCTGTCGCTCTACGGCTACACCACCAAGCGCGATCTCTCCGCGATGGGCACCTTCATGATGATGGGTCTCTTCGGCCTGATCATCGCGATGGTTGTGAACATCTTCCTGCAGTCCTCGGCGCTCGACTTCGCCGTATCGGTGATCGGTGTTCTGGTCTTCGCCGGCCTGACCGCCTGGGATACGCAGAAGATCAAGGAAATGTACCTGGAAAGCGCAGGCTTCGAAGCCATCAACAAGATGGCGATCATGGGCGCGCTGAACCTCTACATGGACTTCATCAACCTGTTCCTGTTCATGCTGCGCTTCATGGGCAACAAGGAATAAGGCAAAGCCTCGGGGCTTGTGCTAGATATCGAGGGCGGTCTCCGGACCGCCCTTTTTCTTTGTCCATTCCTGGAGAACGATAGCCAGCATGAAGATCCGTATTCGCGACGCCAGCGTTGCTGACATGGCCATCATCACCGACATCTACAGGGACTCCGTCGAAAACGGATTGTCGACCTACGAACTCGTTGCCCCCTCGATCGACGACATGACATCGCGTTTCCATGGCATTGCCGGCCAGAACTATCCTTATCTTGTCGCCGAGGACGAGTCCGGCAAGGTGCTGGGCTATGCCTATGCCTCGCCCTTCAGGCCGCGGCCTGCCTATCGCTACATGGCGGAGAATTCGGTCTATGTCGCGCCGGACACCCGCGGAATCGGCGTCGGCGGCACCCTGCTTGACGCGCTGATGAGCGCCACCGCCGATCTCGGCATCCGCCAGATGATCGCGGTCATCGGTGGCGCCAGCCCGGCCTCTATAGCCGTGCATGAAAAGGCGGGCTTCAGGCATGTCGGGCGCATGCCCGCCAGTGGCTTCAAGTTCGGCAAATGGCTCGACACCGTGCTCATGCAGATCGAGCTCGGCGAGGGCGCCGACACCATCCCCGCCGCGGAGCCGGGCCTGAAGACATATCCGTAGGCGGCTGGCCCGGCTTGCCGGGAGGCAGAAGCGGCTACTGCTCGCTGAGCTTCATCCCGGGATCATAGTCCTTGCCGGGAACGTCCTTCACAACGGCCTGGCCGGCGACGACCTGCCGTGTCTCGGTGTTGAAGGTCAGCGACGGCGAGCCGGAAAGCTCCCAGCCGTTGTTGAGCGCCGCGGTGATGCGATGGCAGAACGACGCATCGTCGGGACCGGTGATGAATCGGTAGACTTTCATGGGGCTCTTCTTTCGGTGATCATGCGGACGCGCTCGGCGAGGCGAGCGGCCTGTTCGTAATGCAGCCGCTCGACCATGCGGCCACCGATGCTGATCGCGTTTCGATTTGCGGCCTCGGGCGCAGCAAAGGCGGCGATGATCTCCCGCGCTTCGGCGATTTCCTCCTCGGAAGGCGAGAAGGCGCGATTGGCGCCATCGATCTGCGCCGGATGGATCAGCATCTTGCCGTCAAATCCCATGGCCCGGCCCTGCTGGCACTCGGTCGAGAAACCTGCAAGGTCGCGGAAGTCGTTCGAGACCGAATCGATCGGAGAAAGGCCAAAGGCGCGGGCGGCGAGCACGACTTGCATCAGCCAGGGGACAAGATAGGTGCGCGAGGCATCGAACGGGACGCCGGTGTCCTTGCGCAGGTCGTTCAGGCCCACGACGAGGCAGTCAAGCCTGCCCCCGTGGGTGCGGCCCGCCTCGGCGATCGAGCCGGCATTCAGAATGGCAAGCGGTGTTTCCATCATCGCCCAGATGCGCAGGCTGTCCGGCGCCTCGTTTTCCGACAGATGGCTGGCGAACTCGAGGATGTCGTCCTGTGCTTGCACCTTCGGCAGAAGGACCGCGTCCGGTTCACAATCCAGCACCAGCGCCATGTCATCGGCGAAATGCGCCGAACCTGCAGCGTTGACACGCACGATCACCTCCCGGTCCTGCGGGCGCCGGTTGGTCATGAACCTGCGGATGTTGTCGCGCGCCTCCGCCTTCATCTCTTCGGCCACGGCATCTTCCAGGTCCAGGATGACGGCATCGGCGTCAAGGCTGGCGAGCTTGTCGATCGCGCGCTGGTTGGATGCCGGCAGGCAGAGAATGGATCGGCGGAGCCGGGACGGATGATGATCGAAGATGACGCTCATGGCGTCTCTATGGCCCGAATTCAGCCTGGATTCAAGAATATGTGAGTCTTGAGGGAATGTGCGGCTCTTGCAATTCTCGGGTTCCTGCCCCACATTGCTTGTAAAGGACTGGTGAGAGACATGCGAAGCATCCGAGCATTCCTGTTTACATTGGCTGGGCTCACATTCGTGGCGGTGGTGACGGTGTTTACCGCGTCCATCGGCATCGCGCTCGCCGGCGTCGCCTCGGTGTTGCTTTTTGGCCAGTGGCTGTCGTCCTTCCTGTCGGGCCAAAGCCGCCAGCCGCAGCCTGCACGGGCCTATGCCCGCACACGTCGCCCTGAACAGGACGACCCGCGGCAGATCCGGGTCTGGAACGACGGCAAGGGCACCATCATCGACATGTGGACGGCACGGCCGGGCGGTTGCGCCACGGCCGATGGAAGGCGGACGGTTTCGTTCCGCCTTTTTTGTTGTCTGGAATTGGACAGAGATAGACGGGCATGCAGTTCACCGGAACGGATCACTATATCGCCGACAAGGACCTGATCGTGGCGGTCAACGCCGCCATCCGCCTGGAGCGCCCACTCCTGGTCAAGGGCGAGCCGGGCACCGGCAAGACCGAGCTTGCCCGGCAGGTGGCCCGCAGCCTCGGCCTCGACCTGATCGAGTGGAACGTGAAGTCCACGACCAGGGCCCAGCAAGGGCTCTACGAATATGACGCCGTATCGCGCCTCCGCGACAGCCAGTTGGGCGACGCGCGGGTCCATGACATCAAGAACTACATCCGCAAGGGCAAGCTTTGGAATGCGTTCGAGGCCGACCGGAAAGTCGTGCTGTTGATCGATGAGATCGACAAGGCCGACATCGAGTTCCCCAACGACCTGCTGCAGGAACTCGACCGCATGGAGTTCCATGTCTACGAGACCGACGAGACGGTCCGCGCCGCGATCCGGCCGATCGTGATCATCACTTCCAACAACGAGAAGGAACTGCCGGACGCCTTCCTGCGCCGCTGCTTCTTCCATTACATCCGCTTTCCCGATGCCGACACGCTGTCTGATATCATCGAGGTCCATTATCCCGGCATCAAGAAGCGGCTGTTGTCCGAGGCGCTGACGCGCTTCTTCGAGATCCGCGAGACGCCGGGGCTGAAGAAGAAGCCGTCGACATCCGAAGCGCTCGATTGGATCCGCCTGCTCGTGACCGACGATGTCGAGCCCGAGACGCTGGCCGCCAGCGACAAGAACGCCCTTCCGAAGCTCCACGGCGCGCTGCTCAAGAACGAGCAGGACGTGCACCTCTTCGAACGGCTGGCCTTCATGGCCCGGCGCGAGATGCGATAGGGCGCAAGGCCCGCCCGCCGGCTGCCCTGCGCCCGTCAAAAATCCGCGTATTTCCACCCGATTGAAAATCAGCGTCACCCGGTATATGACAAATCCGTGGTGATTTGCCGGCCGGCTTGCAGCCACGTTAAACAAATCGCTAAATAGGGCCACCGCACTCGGGGACCGTCAGCGATCGTTTAAGCGCCGGCGTTAGGAGTGCCCGAAAATGCCGATCAAGATTCCCGATCAACTGCCTGCTTTCCAGACCCTGATTGCCGAGGGCGTCCCGGTCCTGACCGATTCCGCTGCCATCCGGCAGGATATCCGACCCTTGCAGATCGGCCTGCTCAACCTGATGCCGAACAAGATCAAGACCGAGATCCAGATCGCCCGTCTCGTCGGCGCCTCGCCGCTGCAGGTCGAACTGTCGCTGGTCCGCGTCGGCGGGCACAAGTCGAAGAACACGGCGGAGGACCACCTTCTCTCGTTCTACAAGACCTGGGACGAGGTGCGGCATCGCAAGTTCGACGGCTTCATCATCACCGGCGCGCCGGTCGAGATGCTCGACTACGAGGACGTGACCTACTGGGACGAGATGAAGGCGATCCTCGACTGGACCGAGACCAACGTCCATTCGACGCTCAACATCTGCTGGGGCGCGATGGCCGCGGTCTATCACTTCCACAAGGTGCCCAAATACACGCTTTCGGAAAAGGCCTTCGGTGTCTACCGCCACCGCATCCTCAATCCGGCATCGCCCTATCTGCTCGGGTTCTCGGACGATTTCGCCGTGCCGGTCTCGCGCTGGACGGAAGTGCTGCGCAAGGACATAGACCCGGCTTCCGGCCTCGAGGTGCTGATGACCTCGGACAAGACCGGCCTTTGCCTGGTGGCGGAGAAGCGCGGCAACCGGCTCTACATGTTCAACCATGTCGAATATGACTCGACCTCGTTGGCCGACGAATATTTCCGCGATCGCTCCACCGGCATCGAGATCGGCTTGCCGGAGAACTACTTCCCCGAGGACGATGCGACGAAGCTGCCGCTCAACCGCTGGCGCAGCCACGCGCACCTGCTCTTCGGCAACTGGATCAACCAGGTCTACCAGACCACGGACTATGACCTGTCGAAGGTCGGCATTCCGGCCGAGGTGCTGGAGGAGGCGTAGCGCGCCATGTTCATCCCCTTCTTCCTCGAACTCAAGGCGGCCAAGGTTCCCGTGACATTGCGGGAGTTCTTGACCCTCATGGAGGGGATGGACCAGCACATAGCCAGCTATGATGTCGAGGCTTTCTATTTCCTCGCGCGGGCGGCACTGGTCAAGGACGAGCGTTTCATCGATCGCTTCGACCAGGTATTCGCCCACTATTTCAAGGGTCTGGATGCCTTGTCCGGGGCCACGTCGATCGATGTCCGCGACCTTCCCGAGGAATGGCTGCGGCGGCTGGCCGACCGGCATCTCAGCGAGGAGGAGAAGCGTCTGGTCGAGTCTCTCGGCGGTTTCGACAAGCTGATGGAGACACTGAAGCAGCGGCTTGACGAGCAGAAGGGCCGGCACCAGGGCGGCAACAAGTGGATCGGCACCGGCGGCACCTCGCCCTTCGGTGCCGGCGGCTACAACCCCGAGGGCGTGCGCATCGGGCAGGAGGCCTCGCGCCATCGCCGGGCGGTCAAGGTCTGGGACGAGCGCGCCTTCCGGAATCTCGACGATTCCGTCGAACTCGGCACCCGCAACATCAAGGTGGCGCTGAAGCGCCTGCGGAAATGGGTGCGGGACGGGGCCGATGAGGAGTTGGATCTCGACGACACGATCCGCTCCACGGCCGAGCATGGCTGGCTCGACGTCAAGACCCGGCCCGAGCGCAAGAACCGCGTCAAGCTGTTGATGTTCTTCGACATCGGCGGATCGATGGACGACCATCTCAAGGTGGCCGAGGAACTGTTCTCTGCGGCCAAGTCGGAATTCCGCCAGCTCGAATATTTCTACTTCCACAATTGCCTCTACGAGGGCGTCTGGAAGGACAACCATCGCCGCCGGACTTCGATGGTCGATACGCTGGACGTCATCCGCACCTATGGCCCGGACTACAAGGTGATCTTTGCCGGCGACGCGGCGATGAGCCCCTACGAGATCACGATGGCCGGCGGCTCGGTCGAACACTGGAACAAGGAGCCGGGCATGGTCTGGCTTGAGCGGATGACCAGCCATTTCCGCAAGTCGGTCTGGCTCAATCCGGTTCCCGAGGGCCATTGGAACTACACGCAATCGATCGGCCTGATCCGCCAGCTTCTCGGCGGGCGGATGTATCCGCTGACGCTGGGCGGTCTCGAGGCTGCGGCAAAAGAACTGTCGCGATAGGCCGACAGGACCTATATATCGCGGATGAGCATGCGAAATTCGGAGCGTGGATGATGACCGAGGCGGCAAAGACGACGATTGACCAGGCGGAAGTGAACCGTTTCTCCGCGATGGCGGCGGAGTGGTGGGACCCGACGGGCAAGTTCAAGCCGCTGCACAAGTTCAATCCCGTCCGGCTCGAATATGTCCGCGACCGGGCCTGCCGCCAGTTCGATCGCGACCCCAAGGCACACCGGCCGCTCGAAGGTCTGCGCGTACTCGATATCGGCTGCGGCGGCGGGTTGCTGTCCGAGCCGATGTCGCGGATGGGTGCCCAGGTGCTCGGCGCCGATGCGTCCGAGAAGAATATCCGCATCGCCCAGACCCACGCCGAGCAGTCCGGTGCGATCGTCGATTACCGCGCGGTGACGGCCGAGGCGCTCGCTGCCGATGGCGAGAAATTCGATATCGTGCTCAACATGGAAGTGGTCGAGCACGTCTCCGATGTGCCCTTCTTCATCGAGACCTGTGCGTCGATGGTCAAGCCAGGCGGGCTGATGTTCGTCGCCACGATCAACCGCACCTTCAAGGCCGCGGCGCTCGCCATCGTCGCCGCGGAAAACATCCTGCGCTGGCTGCCGCGCGGCACCCATCAGTATGAAAAGCTCGTCCGGCCGGAGGAGATCGAGGCACCGCTGACCGCATCGGGCATGGTGGTGACGGACCGCACCGGCGTGTTCTTCAATCCGCTGGCCAACCGCTGGAACCTGTCGCGGGACATGGACGTCAACTACATGCTCGTGGCGGAGCGGCGCTAGCGCCGTTTATTCCTCGCTTCGTGCGAGCGGCGCGCCGGGTATGTAGAGCGGGATCGGCCTGATCTCGTAGACCGCTGTCGGGTTGGCGCCGCGCAGGTCGCGCGCTGCGGCCACGGCCCCGTCGATGTCGGGGAAGTCCACCACATAGAAGCCGAGCAGGTGCTCCCGGGTCTCGGCAAAGGGACCGTCGGTGACCACGCCAACCCCGGCACCGCGCAGCGTCTTCGCGCCGGCGGTTGGACCGAGGCGGGCCGCCGGTCCGAGATGCTTGTTCCGGACAAGCCGGTCATTGACCGCGAGCAGATCCGTCATCAGCGCCGCATCTTCATCCGGCGTCCAGGATTCTACGACGCCTTCTGCATGATAGGCGAGGATTGCAAAATACATCTCTGACTGTCCTCGTCGATGCGGGCCGTCCGGCCGGACCCATTCCATGGTCTCTGGTTCAGTCGTCGATCCGGAAGCCGACCTTCATCACCACCTGGTAGTGATCGATCTCGCCATCCTTGATATGTCCCCGGATCTGGTCCACCTCGAACCAGTCGAGGTTTCTCATGGTCTTGGAAGCGCGCCTTACCGCGGTTTCGATGGCTTCCGTGACCGAGGTTTTGGAACTGCCGACGAGTTCCACTTTCTTGTAGACGTGATTGCTCATCCTGACCTCCCCGGCCGGGCGACCACGCGCCACGGCCTGACGGGTACGATCCGGCAAACCTTGGTGTTTGTCAAACCGACGGCGGCGAGGCTTGGAAATGGAACGATCAGAACATCGTATAGCCGTAGCGCTCGATGATGAAGCGGTCGCGTTCTGCCACCAGCCTGTAGGTCTCGTCGTCATAATAGGTGTCGTATTTGCGGTGGCTTGAGGCATTGGTCTTGCCGATCGCCTCCAGGTCTTCCATCGACAGCTTCTTGCCGATCGATTGCATGAGGTCGAGCAGTTCCTCGTTGAGCGATTCCATCCGCAAGATCCGGTTGGTGACCGTATTGGCGTCGACGAAAGCCGTCAGCGCATCGTAGCTCCGGACCTTGGTGCCTTCCGCGTTCCACTTGTCATACGCCGTCACCAGCGCCAGGAATCGGAAGGTCATGAAGCCGATGACCTCCTTCACCGGGCTTGCGGCATAGCCCTCCTTGGCAATGTTGCGCCCCTCCGGCCCGAGGACCAGCTTGAGCCACTTGCGGAAATTTTCCTCGTTCTTGACGTCGGAATAGAGCGCCTTCCAGTCCGGCCGGCGGCCGAAATGGGTGACGAGCCGGACCAGCGAATTCACGATCGGCCCGATCTTCCGGTATTTCAGCGCGTGCCGCACCTCGCTCCAGGGATTGTGCACGAGATATTTGTGGAAGCCGCCGCTGCCGGCGCAGCCGAAGGCCCAGAGCGAGACGTACCAGTCCCAGGGGTTGCGCACCGAGGAGATGATCGGGCGATCCCGGAAGGCCGCGTAGTCTTCCAGCTGCTCGTGCCGCTCGCGCGTCTTGCCGTTGAGGTTCTGCTTCAGCACCTTGGTGACATGGGTGCTGCCGGTCTTCTGCATCTGGAGATAGACGAGCTTCTTGCCGACGAACATTCCGAAGTCTTCTCCTGAGATGGGGCCAGAGCGATAGCGGTCTATGCCATGACCGTCACGCGGCTGGCAATGCATCAACGAAAAGGCCCCGGCGAAGCGCCGAGGCCGGTTCGCCCGTCATCGGCGCTCGCTCAGGCGTTCTGGTAGGCGCCGTGGCAGTGCTTGAACTTCTTGCCCGAGCCGCAGGGGCAGGGCTCGTTGCGGCCGACTTCGCCCCAGCTCGACGGATCGTCGGGATTGCGGGTCGCATCGCTGGCCGCAAACATGCTGCCGGATATCGGCGTGCCCTCGAGAAAATCGTCCTCGCCGGTGGTGGCATCGAAATGATGGCCCTCCATGTCGGGCAGTTCCGGCGCCGGCGCATTCTGCACCAGTTCGACTCGCATCAACTGGCTGACCACCGTGTTGCGCAGGTTCGCCAGCAGAGCCTGGAAAAGCTCGAAGGCTTCCTGCTTGTATTCCTGCAGCGGATCTCGCTGGCCGTAGCCGCGGAAGCCGACGACCGAACGCAGGTGGTCGAGATTGACGATGTGGTCGCGCCAGAGGCTGTCCAGCGTCTGCAGCATCACGGAGCGTTCGACGTAATTCATCAGCTCTTCGCCGAAACGCTCGCGCTTGTCCTTCATGTCCTGATCGACAGCGGCGCGGATGCGGGATGACATTTCCTCTTCCGCGATCCCTTCCTCCGCCGCCCATTCGTCGACCGGCAGGTCGAGATTGAGCGTCTTGAGCACTTCCTCGCGCAGGCCCTTGGTGTCCCACTGTTCGGCATAGGCGCGCTCGGGCATGAAGCGCAGGGTGATCGACTGGATCACTTCCTCGCGCATGTCCTCCACCATGTCGGTGACGCTGGTGGCGTCCATCAGTTCGAGGCGCTGCTCGTAGATGACCTTGCGCTGGTCGTTGAGCACGTCGTCGAACTTGAGCAGGTTCTTGCGGATGTCGAAGTTGCGGGCTTCGACCTTCTTCTGCGCGCGTTCGAGCGCCTTGTTGATCCAGGGATGGACGATCGCCTCGCCCTCCTTGAGGCCGAGCTTGACCAGCATCGTGTCCATCCGCTCGGAGCCGAAGATGCGCATCAGGTCGTCCTGCAGGGACAGGAAGAATTTCGAGCGGCCGGGGTCGCCCTGGCGGCCGGAACGGCCACGCAACTGGTTGTCGATGCGTCGGCTCTCGTGGCGCTCGGTGGCGAGAACGTAGAGTCCGCCGGCGGCGATCGCCTGGGCCTTCAGCTTCTGCACTTCCTCGCGGATCGCCGCCTCGCGCGCATCCCGCTCCGGGCCCGGCTCGAGTTCGCCGAGTTCCTGCTGGATGCGCATCTCGGGATTGCCGCCGAGCTGGATGTCTGTGCCGCGACCGGCCATGTTGGTGGCGATCGTCACCGCGCCCGGCACGCCGGCTTGGGCGACGATGAAGGCTTCCTGCTCATGGTAGCGGGCGTTCAGGACCTTGAAGTCATTGAAGCCTTCCTTGCGCAGGCGGTCGGCGAGGAACTCGGACTTCTCGATCGACGTGGTTCCCACGAGCACAGGCTGGCCGCGCTTGGCGGAGTCGACGATATCGCTGATGATCGCCTTGTATTTCTCCTCGAAGGTCCGGTAGACCTCGTCATCCTCGTCGATACGCTTGATCGGCAGGTTGGTCGGCACTTCCAGGACGTCAAGACCGTAGATATTGCCGAATTCCTCGGCCTCGGTCGCCGCCGTGCCGGTCATGCCGGCGAGCTTGGAATACATGCGGAAATAGTTCTGGAACGTGACCGATGCCAGCGTCTGGTTTTCCGGCTGGATCGAGACCTTTTCCTTGGCTTCCAGCGCCTGGTGCAGGCCTTCCGAGAAGCGGCGGCCCGGCATCATGCGGCCGGTGAATTCGTCGATGATGACGATCTCGTCGTTGCGGACGATATAGTCCTTGTCGGCGGTAAAGAGCTTGTGGGCCTTCAGCGCGTTGTTGACGTGGTGAACGATTGCGACATTCTCGACATCGTAAAGGGATTCGCCCTTGAGATATCCGGCGTCGCGCAGCAGGCCTTCGAGCTTCTCCGTTCCCTTTTCGGAAAAGTTCGCCGAGCGCTGCTTCTCGTCGATTTCGTAGTCTTCGGCATCCAGCTTCGGAATGAAGGCGTCGATCAGCGTGTAGAGATCGGACTTGTCCTCGAGCGGGCCGGAAATGATCAGTGGCGTGCGCGCCTCGTCGACCAGGATCGAGTCGACTTCGTCGACGATCGCAAAGTTGTGGCCGCGCTGGACCATCTGGTTCTTCTCGAACTTCATGTTGTCGCGCAGGTAATCGAAGCCGAGTTCGTTGTTGGTGGCGTAGGTCACGTCGCAAGCATAAGCCTCGCGGCGCTGGTCGTCGGAAATGCCGTGGACGATTACGCCGGTCGAAAGGCCGAGGAAGGCGTAGACCTGGCCCATCTGTGCGGAGTCGCGCTGGGCCAGGTAGTCGTTGACGGTCACGACGTGAACGCCCTTGCCCGAGAGCGCGTTGAGATAGACGGGAAGCGTCGCCACCAGCGTCTTGCCTTCGCCGGTCTTCATCTCGGCAATGGAATTGTCGTTGAGGATCATGCCGCCGATGAGCTGGACGTCGAAGGGGCGCATGCCGAGCGCGCGTCGTGCAGCTTCCCGGGCCACGGCGAATGCCGGCACGAGGATGTCGTCGAGCGTTTTGCCGGCTGCAAGCTCTGCCTTGAACGCGTCGGTCTTGGCGCGGAGCTCGGCGTCCGAAAGCGCCTTCATCTGCGGCTCGAGCGCGCTGATCTCGTCGACGCGGGGCTTGTAGGATTTGACGCGGCGATCATTCGAAGAGCCGAACAGTTTGCGGGCGAGGCCGCCGAGACTGACCATCAGTATGGTCCTTTCCAATATTCAGTTCGAGTTGCTTGCCCGGATCAACTGGCAAAACCCGACAAAAGACGTACCGGCACGCGCCTATATTCGCGCCGCCAAGGCTGCGAGACAGATAAGAGGGGGCCTCTTGCATGTCAACGGGACCGGGTCGAAGTCTCGCTTTTCCGATTGCCTTTTGACCCGAAAAATGCAAATCCCGGACCCGAATTTATAACAACAGGAAAGTGGTCTATCGATGTACCGCAACAAGCTGATTGCTGCCGCCGCGCTCGTCGTGCTGACGGGAATGACCCTTCCCGCCCTGGCGCAGGACGCCAAGGATCCGGTGATCGCCAGGATCGACGGTGTCGAAGTGACGCAGTCGGACCTCAACCTGGCGATGGACAACCTCGATCCCCAGCTCGCCCAGTTGCCCGACGAGCAGAAGAAGCTGGCAGCGCTGTCCACCGTGATCGACGCCAAGCTGATCGCCGAGAAGGCACGCGCGGAAAAGCTCCAGGATACGGCAGAGTTCAAGAACCGGCTGGAATTCATCATCGACCGCGAACTGCACAACGCCTATTTCAAGAAGCATGTCGTCGACACCATTACCGATGCCGACGTCAAGGCGCGCTACGACGCGGAAATCGCCAAGCTGCCGCCGGTCGAGGAGGTTCGCGCCCGCCACATCCTGGTCAAGACCGAGGACGAGGCCAAGACTGTCCTCAAGGAACTCGGCGAGGGCAAGGACTTCGCTGAGCTCGCCAAGATCAAGTCCACCGATCCGAACAAGTCCGATGGCGGCGACCTCGGTTACTTCAAGAAGGGCATGATGGTGCCCGAATTCGAGAAGGCCGCCTTTGAAATGAACAAGGGCGACGTTTCCAAGGCGCCGATCAAGACCCAGTTCGGCTTCCATGTCATCAAGGTCGAGGACAAGCGCAACGCTCCGCCGCCGGAATTCGACCAGGTCAAGGAACAGGTCAAGCAGATCGTCCTTCGCGACAAGTATATGGAGGTCCTCAAGACCAGCAAGTCGGCTGCCAAGATCGAGATCGACGATCCGGCGCTGAAGAAGCTCTACGACGAAACCAACGCCCAGCCGGCCAAGTAACCGTTTCGGGCGGCATCCGCGCACGCGGCTGCCGCCCTCGTCAATTCGCCATCTGATCGGACGAGGCCCATGTCGCACGCCGTATCCCCGCTCGCTCCGAAATCCTATCCCGACATGCCGGCCATCGATGGCCTGCGCATGGCGACCGCCGAAGCCGGCATCAAGTACAAGAACCGCACCGACGTGCTGATGATGGTGTTCGACCAGCCAGCCACTGTGGCCGGCGTCTTCACCCGCTCGAAGTGCCCATCCGCACCGGTGGATCTCTGCCGGGCCAACCTGGCCGGCGGTAGGGCGCGGGCCGTCGTGGTCAATTCCGGCAATGCCAATGCCTTCACGGGCAGGAAGGGCCGCGAAGCAACGACGCTGACGGCGCAATCTGCCGCCGAGGCTGTCGGCTGCGCAACGTCGGAAGTCTTCCTCGCATCGACCGGCGTCATCGGCGAGCCGCTGGATGCGACCAAATTCGCAGGCGTCCTCGGCGACATGAACAGCCGCGGCACCGGCGATTTTTGGCTCGAAGCCGCCAAAGCGATCATGACCACGGACACCTATCCGAAGGTCGCGACCCGCACCGCCGAGCTTGGCGGCGTCACCGTCACCATCAACGGCATTGCCAAGGGGGCCGGCATGATCGCGCCGGACATGGCGACGATGCTTTCCTTCGTCGTGACCGATGCCGATATCCCCTCCGACATCTTGCAGCACCTGCTGTCGCAGGGTGTCGGCGCGACCTTCAACGCGGTCACTGTCGATAGCGACACCTCCACCTCGGACACGCTGCTGCTCTTCGCGACCGGCGCGGCCGCCGGGCGCGGCCAGAAGCCCGTTGCCTCGACCGGCGATGCGGCCGGGTTTGCCGAAGCCTTGAATGCCCTTCTCAAGGATCTCGCGTTGCAGGTCGTCCGTGATGGCGAGGGTGCGCGCAAGATGCTTGAAATCACCGTGACCGGTGCCGAGAGTGACGCCAGCGCCAAGCGCATCGCGCTGTCCATTGCCAATTCGCCGCTGGTCAAGACGGCTGCCGCCGGCGAGGACGCAAACTGGGGCCGTATCGTCATGGCCGTGGGCAAGGCCGGTGAGCCCGCAGACCGCGACCGGCTGAAGATCTGGTTCGGTGATGTCCGCGTTGCTGTCGACGGCGAGCGCGACGCAGGCTATTCGGAACAGGCTGCCTCCGCCGTGATGAAGCAGCAGGATATTCCGGTCAGGGTCGATCTCGGGCTCGGTAGCGGCACCGCAACGGTCTGGACCTGCGACCTGACCAAGGAATATGTCGAGATCAATGGCGACTACAGAAGCTGAGCGGCCCTATCTGCCGCTCGTCCGCCGGCTCGAGGCTGCGGGCTTCCGGGCATGGCCGGCGGCGCAGGTCAGCTTCGACGGAAGCTGGCAACTCAGGATCACGCCGGGACATCCGTCCAAGCGCCTGAGCAGCCTGGTGCCGCTCGATCCCTTCGACGGACGCGACATGCAAGCGCGCGTCGCTGCCGCCGAGCGCGCCTTTGTCGCCAACGGCCTGCCCGCAGCGATCCGCCAGTCGCCGCTTTGCCCACCCGGTCTGCCGCCGTTGCTGCAGAAACTCGGCTGGCATCGCGGCTATGAGACACAGGTCATGACCGGTG
The DNA here is from genome assembly GCA_019739215.1 of Rhizobium sp. Lineage (GTDB taxonomy): Bacteria > Pseudomonadota > Alphaproteobacteria > Rhizobiales > Rhizobiaceae > Rhizobium_E. The sequence continues at coordinate 13,154 of JAHHDR010000041.1, read as the reverse complement.
ATCTCGATACGCTCGACCTCGGCACCGGCATCGATCATCTGCCGACCCATGACATCCAGCGCTTTGCCGAGGCCTGCGTGAGGATCGACAGCGCGCGCGACACGACTCCGGCAACGGTGGCATCGATAATAGCCGCCATCGAGCCGGCGGCCGGTCTGTTCCTGATGGAAGGTCCGGACGGACCGACGGCCGTGGGAATCTGCGTGCAGGACTTCGATCTCGCTGGCATCCAGCAGGTGGTGGTGGAAGCCTCGGCGCGCCGGCGGGGGATCGGCCGCGAACTGGTCTGCTCGTCCTTGCGCTGGGGTCGCTTGCGCGGCGCGCGGCAGGCCTGGCTGCAGGTCCTCGCCAGCAACGCCAGGGCCATTGCGCTTTACGAGTCCATGGGTTTCAGCACCGCATACAGCTATGCCTACTGGCAGAAGGAAGCATGGACATGAGCGACGCGAGGAAGATCGTGCTGGTCGCCGCCTGCGCCCTCATCGATGCCGATCGCCGGGTGCTGATCGCGCAACGGCCCGAGGGAAAGCCGATGGCCGGGCTATGGGAATTTCCCGGCGGCAAGGTGGAGCAGGGCGAGACGCCCGAGGAAACCCTCATCCGGGAACTCGAGGAGGAACTGGGCATCGTCACGCAGGTGCCCTGCCTTGCGCCGCTGACCTTCGCATCGCATGCCTATGATGATTTTCACCTGCTGATGCCGCTCTATATCTGCCGACGCTACGAGGGCATCGCCCGCGGACTCGAGGGTCAGGCCGTCAAATGGGTCAGGACACGCGATCTGCGCGACTATCCGATGCCTGCCGCCGACGAGCCGCTTGTGCCGTTTCTGGTCGATCTTCTGGGATAACCGGCACCAACAGAGTTAAGAATAGGTTTCCGTTAAGACTCTGTTTAGGAGCCTGTGGCAAAAATCGACTTCATCTAGGAAGCTGATTTCTCTGCAGGACCGAGGACATGAACGAAGAGCACTGGCATGAATCGCCGGAGCGGGACCCTGTCGCGAGCCGATCCAACAGGATGGGCACGCTCAACATGGCTCTCCTTTTCGGAACCGCAGCGATTGCGTTGACGCTGATCGTGACCCCCATGCTGGCACCGGGCAAATCGGGCGACCGCATGCAGGCCAGCACCATGGACTATGATAACATCACCACCGGGTCGGTTCCGTCGGCTGACGGCAAGACCAAGCGCTACACGATCCGCCGCAGCGTGCTGTCGGAAAACCCCGGCGATGTCTGCATCATCGGGCAGGACGGCACCAAGACCGGCTGCTGAAAACGATTTGCTGCGGCATGCATGGGAGCCCGGTTTGTCCGGGCTCTTTTCATTCCGGCCGCTTCGCCGGCTTCAGCGCATCCGCCAGCCGCACCGTCGCCGAGCCCGGCTTGAGTGGCCTGGGCTGGCTTTCATGCGGCGCCCATCCCGAAAGATAGACGATGGCGAAGGTGGCGCGGATCCGGCCATCAGGATCGGCGTGCCGTTCGGCATAGAGCCTGGCGGCTTCGAGAAAGAATCCGCGCGGGACCGGCCTGCGCGAACGGTTCGCGAGCGCGTTGGTCATGCCGAAGGCGCGGAGATCCTTCATCAGGCCGAAAAGCGAAGGATAGCGCACGGTGTAGGACTCGACATCCGCCACGGGCAGCGCGAAGCCGGCGCGCTGCAGCAGCGCACCGATGGAACGAACGTCGCCGAAAGGCGCCACGCGCGGGCTGGCGCCGCCATGCATGCGTGCCTCCGTCTCGAGCAGCACGTCGTTGAGTTCGGCAAGCGTGCCGGCCGCAGGGATTGCGGCGAGAAACAGCCCGTCCGGCTTCAGCGCGCGCCGGATACGGACCAGGCTGCCGGGCAGGTCATTGACCATGTGCAGGCCGAGCGGGGCCAGGACAAGGTTGAGGCTGTCTGCTTCGAGCGGCATGTCTTCGAGATCGTCAGCGAAAACATCGACCGCGCCGGCACTATCGACACGCGTGATCTCGCCGATCTTGCCGGTCGCCATCGCCGCGCGCGCGACCGCGCCGGTACCGCCGAAGAGTTCTGCCGCGCGCTCGAACCGGCGTTCCACGGCCATCAGCCGGAAGGCCATTTCCTCGGCCGCGATGTCCAGCAGGAAACCCGCTTTCGGATCGAAGTTCCGGGCTGCGCGCCGGCGCCGCTCGGCCACCAGGGAAGGGTCGAAGAGGTGGTCCATGATTCTCCGCCAGTTTTCTCGCAAAGTCACCAAGCCCGATGTATTGTCAAGGAATGGAGAATTTTCGACCCCATCCGCGTCGACCCTATTTCACGCCGCTCCTGTTCGCGAAGGCCAGGGCCGGCTGGCGGCGCGCGTCGGACTTCCTTTTCCCGCCCGGCTGCCCCGCCTGCGGCCGACGCATGGCGGATCACGGCGCGCTTTGCCAGTCCTGCTGGCGCGGCATCCAGTTTATCGAGCGGCCCTATTGCGAGGTGTACGGAACCCCCTTCGCCCACGACCTCGGTGCCGGCTTCCTGTCGGCCGAGGCAATCGCCAACCCGCCGGTTTTCGACCGCTTGCGGGCTGTGTGCACCCTGGACGGCGTCGCCAGCAAGCTTGTCCACGGCCTCAAGTACCGCGACCGGACCGAACTGGCCCCGATGATGGGCGGGTGGATGGCGCGCGCCGGCAAGGAGATCATCCAGGATTGCGACGTCATCGTGCCGGTGCCGCTGCATCGCTGGCGGCTGCTGTCGCGGCGCTTCAACCAGGCCGCGGATCTTGCGCGCGCCCTTGCGGCGGCGACAGGCAAGCCGATGGCTGCCAATGCCCTCGGCCGCAGGCGCCGCACCCGCCAGCAGGTCGGGCTCGGCAAGGCGGCACGCGAGGCCAACATGAAGGGGGCCTTCGAAGTGACCTTGCAGGGAAAGTCGGACCTTCGCGGCAAGCGCGTGCTGCTCGTCGATGATGTCTATACCACCGGGGCGACGATTTCAGCCGCGACGCGGGCCCTGAAACGCGCCGGTGTCTCAAAGGTCGACGTGCTGACATTCGCGATGGCCTTTGCAAGACAGGGTGCCGGCATTATATGAGAAATCAGCGGGTTCGGCCCAAAGTTCGGAGAAGCACATGGCATCCGTCGTGATCTATACGCGGCAATATTGCGGCTACTGCTCGGCCGCCAAGGCTCTGCTCGAAAACAAGGGTGTCGATTACGTCGAGCATGACGCCACCGGCAAGCCGGAGCTTCGTGCCGAAATGATCCAGAAGGCGCAGGGCCACAGCACGTTTCCGCAGATCTTCATCGACGGACGCCATGTCGGCGGCTGCGACGACATCCATGCGCTGGATCGGGCCGGCAAGCTCGATTCCCTGCTGGCGGCCTAGGATCATGGTCAAGGTCGCAGCCATCCAGATGTGCTCCGGAATGGAGCCCGAACGCAACATTGCCAGCATGGACGCGCTGGTGCGCAAGGCGCAGGCCGCCGGAGCCGTCTACGTGCAGACGCCGGAGATGACCGGCGCGCTGCTGCGGGACAAGGCCGGGCTTCGCGCGATCCTGAAGCCGGAAAGCGCTGATCCCGTGGCAGTCAGGGCATCGGCGCTGGCGCGCGAACTCGGCATCCACGTCCATGTCGGTTCGACGGCTATCCTGCTCGACGACGGCAAGGTCGCCAATCGCGGCCTCTTGTACGGGCCGGACGGACTGCTGGTGGCGCGCTACGACAAGATCCACATGTTCGACGTCGATCTCGACAATGGTGAAAGCTGGCGCGAGAGCGCCACCTACCGGGCCGGCGACGAGGCGCGAATGGTCCAGCTGCCCTTCGGCCGCATGGGCTTTGCGATCTGCTACGATGTCCGCTTTCCCCAGCTCTTCCGAGCCGAGGCGCTGGCCGGGGCGGAAATCATGACCGTGCCCGCCGCCTTCACCCGCCAGACCGGCGAGGCGCACTGGGACGTGCTTCTGCGCGCCCGCGCGATCGAGAATGGCGCCTTCGTCATTGCCGCGGCGCAGGCCGGGTTTGCACGAGGATGGTCGCGAGACATTTCGGGCCATTCGATGATCGTCCGATCCCTGGGGCAGGGTTTTGTCCGCGGCTGGCGGAACCGGCGAGGCCGTCGTCATCGCCGATATCGACCTGGCCGAGGTCGCCGCGGGCCCGCCGCAAGATCCCCAACCTCCGCAATGCCAGGGAATTTCACGTGGCTGAAAGCGCGGCTCGCACGGCCGCGGTGGCGTGACGTATTGATTCATTATTCGCTCCAGTGTGAAACAGGAAACATGGCTTCGAGGGCTGGTTTGCCTCGAGCGAGGATTTCGAGCGCCAGCAGGCAAAGGGGCTGCTGGCCTGCCCCCATTGCAACTCCCTCAAGGTCTCCAAGGTGCTGATGGCGCCGAATGTGGCCACAGGCCGCCAGAAGGAACGGACGCAGGTCGTGGCCATGGACACCATGCGCCGCGAGACCATTGCCAAGATCAAGGAGGCGGTCCAGGAAATCCGTGCCAATGCCGAGGATGTCGGCGAGAAGTTTCCCGAAGAGGCGCGGAAAATCCATTACGGCGAAAGCGAAGCCCGCGGCATCATCGGCCCAGGCCTCGCCCGAAGAGGCCCGCGCGCTTGTCGAAGAGGGCCATCGAGATCGCGCCGCTACCGATCTTGCCCGATGATCAGCACTGATCGACGCCCCAGGGCCACGGTTGTCATCATTTAACGGTTTTTCGCGGAAAATGCGACGGGGGCCAACCGTTTTCTTAACCTTGATATGTGAGAACCGAAGTCGTTCGTATTGCGTCACACATATCGAGTATTGCGTCCCATGGCCCTTCTCCAGGCATCCGGAAAGGACTTGCCGGATCCCGGTCCGGGCGGGCTGAAAAGCCTGCCCGGAAGGGCCTACGGGCTGCTGACCTCGAATGAAGGCGACGGCAGGGCAAGCCGCAACGCGCTGATCGCCTTTGCCATTCGCGTGCTCTCGGCCGCCATCGCCTTCGTCTCGCAGGTCATCATGGCCCGGATGATGGGCCAGCACGAGTACGGCATCTTTGTCTTCGTCTGGGTGCTGGTCGTGCTGATCGGCAATTTCTCCTGCCTCGGCTTCCACTCCGCGCAGATCCGCTTCCTGCCGCAATTGAGGCAGGAAGCGGATCTGCGCGGAGTGGAAGCCGAGGCAGGAGAAATTGCCGATCAGCACGACCAGCACCCAGACGAAGACAAAGATGCCGTACTCGTGCTGGCCCATCATCCGGGCCATGATGACCTGCGAGACGAAGGCGATGGCGGCCGAGAGCACGCGAATGGCAAAGGCGATCAGCGCGTTGCGGCTTGCCCTGCCGTCGCCTTCATTCGAGGTCAGCAGCCCGTAGGCCCTTCCGGGCAGGCTTTTCAGCCCGCCCGGACCGGGATCCGGCAAGTCCTTTCCGGATGCCTGGAGAAGGGCCATGGGACGCAATACTCGATAATGTGTGACGCAATACGAAACGACTTCGGTTCTCACATATCAAGGTTAAGAAAACGGTTGGCCCCCGTCGCATTTTCCGCGAAAACCGTTAAATGATGACAACCGTGGCCCCTGGGGCGTCGATCAGTGCTGATCATCGGGCAAGATCGGTAGCGGCGCGATCTCGATGCCCTCTTCGACAAGCGCGCGGGCCTCTTCGGGCGAGGCCTGGCCGATGATGCCGCGGGCTTCGCTTTCGCCGTAATGGATTTTCCGCGGCCTCTTCGGGAAACTTCTCGCCGACATCCTCGGCATTGGCACGGATTTCCTGGACCGCCTCCTTGATCTTGGCAATGGTCTCGCGGCGCATGGTGTCCATGGCCACGACCTGCGTCCGTTCCTTCTGGCGGCCTGTGGCCACATTCGGCGCCATCAGCACCTTGGAGACCTTGAGGGAGTTGCAATGGGGGCAGGCCAGCAGCCCCTTTGCCTGCTGGCGCTCGAAATCCTCGCTCGAGGCAAACCAGCCCTCGAAGCCATGTTTCCTGTTCACACTGGAGCGAATAATGAATCAATACGTCACGCCACCGCGGCCGTGCGAGCCGCGCTTTCAGCCACGTGAAATTCCCCTGGCATTGCGGAGGTTGGGGATCTTGCGGCGGGCCCGCGGCGACCTCGGCCAGGTCGATATCGGCGATGACGACGGCCTCGCCGGTTCCGCCAGCCGCGGACAAAACCCTGCCCCAGGGATCGGACGATCATCGAATGGCCGAAATGTCTCGCGACCATCCTCGTGCAACCCGGCCTGCGCCGCGGCAATGACGAAGGCGCCATTCTCGATCGCGCGGGCGCGCAGAAGCACGTCCCAGTGCGCCTCGCCGGTCTGGCGGGTGAAGGCGGCGGGCACGGTCATGATTTCCGCCCCGGCCAGCGCCTCGGCTCGGAAGAGCTGGGGAAAGCGGACATCGTAGCAGATCGCAAAGCCCATGCGGCCGAAGGGCAGCTGGACCATTCGCGCCTCGTCGCCGGCCCGGTAGGTGGCGCTCTCGCGCCAGCTTTCACCATTGTCGAGATCGACGTCGAACATGTGGATCTTGTCGTAGCGCGCCACCAGCAGTCCGTCCGGCCCGTACAAGAGGCCGCGATTGGCGACCTTGCCGTCGTCGAGCAGGATAGCCGTCGAACCGACATGGACGTGGATGCCGAGTTCGCGCGCCAGCGCCGATGCCCTGACTGCCACGGGATCAGCGCTTTCCGGCTTCAGGATCGCGCGAAGCCCGGCCTTGTCCCGCAGCAGCGCGCCGGTCATCTCCGGCGTCTGCACGTAGACGGCTCCGGCGGCCTGCGCCTTGCGCACCAGCGCGTCCATGCTGGCAATGTTGCGTTCGGGCTCCATTCCGGAGCACATCTGGATGGCTGCGACCTTGACCATGATCCTAGGCCGCCAGCAGGGAATCGAGCTTGCCGGCCCGATCCAGCGCATGGATGTCGTCGCAGCCGCCGACATGGCGTCCGTCGATGAAGATCTGCGGAAACGTGCTGTGGCCCTGCGCCTTCTGGATCATTTCGGCACGAAGCTCCGGCTTGCCGGTGGCGTCATGCTCGACGTAATCGACACCCTTGTTTTCGAGCAGAGCCTTGGCGGCCGAGCAGTAGCCGCAATATTGCCGCGTATAGATCACGACGGATGCCATGTGCTTCTCCGAACTTTGGGCCGAACCCGCTGATTTCTCATATAATGCCGGCACCCTGTCTTGCAAAGGCCATCGCGAATGTCAGCACGTCGACCTTTGAGACACCGGCGCGTTTCAGGGCCCGCGTCGCGGCTGAAATCGTCGCCCCGGTGGTATAGACATCATCGACGAGCAGCACGCGCTTGCCGCGAAGGTCCGACTTTCCCTGCAAGGTCACTTCGAAGGCCCCCTTCATGTTGGCCTCGCGTGCCGCCTTGCCGAGCCCGACCTGCTGGCGGGTGCGGCGCCTGCGGCCGAGGGCATTGGCAGCCATCGGCTTGCCTGTCGCCGCCGCAAGGGCGCGCGCAAGATCCGCGGCCTGGTTGAAGCGCCGCGACAGCAGCCGCCAGCGATGCAGCGGCACCGGCACGATGACGTCGCAATCCTGGATGATCTCCTTGCCGGCGCGCGCCATCCACCCGCCCATCATCGGGGCCAGTTCGGTCCGGTCGCGGTACTTGAGGCCGTGGACAAGCTTGCTGGCGACGCCGTCCAGGGTGCACACAGCCCGCAAGCGGTCGAAAACCGGCGGGTTGGCGATTGCCTCGGCCGACAGGAAGCCGGCACCGAGGTCGTGGGCGAAGGGGGTTCCGTACACCTCGCAATAGGGCCGCTCGATAAACTGGATGCCGCGCCAGCAGGACTGGCAAAGCGCGCCGTGATCCGCCATGCGTCGGCCGCAGGCGGGGCAGCCGGGCGGGAAAAGGAAGTCCGACGCGCGCCGCCAGCCGGCCCTGGCCTTCGCGAACAGGAGCGGCGTGAAATAGGGTCGACGCGGATGGGGTCGAAAATTCTCCATTCCTTGACAATACATCGGGCTTGGTGACTTTGCGAGAAAACTGGCGGAGAATCATGGACCACCTCTTCGACCCTTCCCTGGTGGCCGAGCGGCGCCGGCGCGCAGCCCGGAACTTCGATCCGAAAGCGGGTTTCCTGCTGGACATCGCGGCCGAGGAAATGGCCTTCCGGCTGATGGCCGTGGAACGCCGGTTCGAGCGCGCGGCAGAACTCTTCGGCGGTACCGGCGCGGTCGCGCGCGCGGCGATGGCGACCGGCAAGATCGGCGAGATCACGCGTGTCGATAGTGCCGGCGCGGTCGATGTTTTCGCTGACGATCTCGAAGACATGCCGCTCGAAGCAGACAGCCTCAACCTTGTCCTGGCCCCGCTCGGCCTGCACATGGTCAATGACCTGCCCGGCAGCCTGGTCCGTATCCGGCGCGCGCTGAAGCCGGACGGGCTGTTTCTCGCCGCAATCCCTGCGGCCGGCACGCTTGCCGAACTCAACGACGTGCTGCTCGAGACGGAGGCACGCATGCATGGCGGCGCCAGCCCGCGCGTGGCGCCTTTCGGCGACGTTCGTTCCATCGGTGCGCTGCTGCAGCGCGCCGGCTTCGCGCTGCCCGTGGCGGATGTCGAGTCCTACACCGTGCGCTATCCTTCGCTTTTCGGCCTGATGAAGGATCTCCGCGCCTTCGGCATGACCAACGCGCTCGCGAACCGTTCGCGCAGGCCGGTCCCGCGCGGATTCTTTCTCGAAGCCGCCAGGCTCTATGCCGAACGGCACGCCGATCCTGATGGCCGGATCCGCGCCACCTTCGCCATCGTCTATCTTTCGGGATGGGCGCCGCATGAAAGCCAGCCCAGGCCACTCAAGCCGGGCTCGGCGACGGTGCGGCTGGCGGATGCGCTGAAGCCGGCGAAGCGGCCGGAATGAAAAGAGCCCGGACAAACCGGGCTCCCATGCATGCCGCAGCAAATCGTTTTCAGCAGCCGGTCTTGGTGCCGTCCTGCCCGATGATGCAGACATCGCCGGGGTTTTCCGACAGCACGCTGCGGCGGATCGTGTAGCGCTTGGTCTTGCCGTCAGCCGACGGAACCGACCCGGTGGTGATGTTATCATAGTCCATGGTGCTGGCCTGCATGCGGTCGCCCGATTTGCCCGGTGCCAGCATGGGGGTCACGATCAGCGTCAACGCAATCGCTGCGGTTCCGAAAAGGAGAGCCATGTTGAGCGTGCCCATCCTGTTGGATCGGCTCGCGACAGGGTCCCGCTCCGGCGATTCATGCCAGTGCTCTTCGTTCATGTCCTCGGTCCTGCAGAGAAATCAGCTTCCTAGATGAAGTCGATTTTTGCCACAGGCTCCTAAACAGAGTCTTAACGGAAACCTATTCTTAACTCTGTTGGTGCCGGTTATCCCAGAAGATCGACCAGAAACGGCACAAGCGGCTCGTCGGCGGCAGGCATCGGATAGTCGCGCAGATCGCGTGTCCTGACCCATTTGACGGCCTGACCCTCGAGTCCGCGGGCGATGCCCTCGTAGCGTCGGCAGATATAGAGCGGCATCAGCAGGTGAAAATCATCATAGGCATGCGATGCGAAGGTCAGCGGCGCAAGGCAGGGCACCTGCGTGACGATGCCCAGTTCCTCCTCGAGTTCCCGGATGAGGGTTTCCTCGGGCGTCTCGCCCTGCTCCACCTTGCCGCCGGGAAATTCCCATAGCCCGGCCATCGGCTTTCCCTCGGGCCGTTGCGCGATCAGCACCCGGCGATCGGCATCGATGAGGGCGCAGGCGGCGACCAGCACGATCTTCCTCGCGTCGCTCATGTCCATGCTTCCTTCTGCCAGTAGGCATAGCTGTATGCGGTGCTGAAACCCATGGACTCGTAAAGCGCAATGGCCCTGGCGTTGCTGGCGAGGACCTGCAGCCAGGCCTGCCGCGCGCCGCGCAAGCGACCCCAGCGCAAGGACGAGCAGACCAGTTCGCGGCCGATCCCCCGCCGGCGCGCCGAGGCTTCCACCACCACCTGCTGGATGCCAGCGAGATCGAAGTCCTGCACGCAGATTCCCACGGCCGTCGGTCCGTCCGGACCTTCCATCAGGAACAGACCGGCCGCCGGCTCGATGGCGGCTATTATCGATGCCACCGTTGCCGGAGTCGTGTCGCGCGCGCTGTCGATCCTCACGCAGGCCTCGGCAAAGCGCTGGATGTCATGGGTCGGCAGATGATCGATGCCGGTGCCGAGGTCGAGCGTATCGAGATCACCGGTCATGACCTGTGTCTCATAGCCGCGATGCCAGCCGAGTTTCTGCAGCAACGGCGGCAGACCGGGTGGGCAAAGCGGCGACTGGCGGATCGCTGCGGGCAGGCCGTTGGCGACAAAGGCGCGCTCGGCGGCAGCGACGCGCGCTTGCATGTCGCGTCCGTCGAAGGGATCGAGCGGCACCAGGCTGCTCAGGCGCTTGGACGGATGTCCCGGCGTGATCCTGAGTTGCCAGCTTCCGTCGAAGCTGACCTGCGCCGCCGGCCATGCCCGGAAGCCCGCAGCCTCGAGCCGGCGGACGAGCGGCAGATAGGGCCGCTCAGCTTCTGTAGTCGCCATTGATCTCGACATATTCCTTGGTCAGGTCGCAGGTCCAGACCGTTGCGGTGCCGCTACCGAGCCCGAGATCGACCCTGACCGGAATATCCTGCTGCTTCATCACGGCGGAGGCAGCCTGTTCCGAATAGCCTGCGTCGCGCTCGCCGTCGACAGCAACGCGGACATCACCGAACCAGATCTTCAGCCGGTCGCGGTCTGCGGGCTCACCGGCCTTGCCCACGGCCATGACGATACGGCCCCAGTTTGCGTCCTCGCCGGCGGCAGCCGTCTTGACCAGCGGCGAATTGGCAATGGACAGCGCGATGCGCTTGGCGCTGGCGTCACTCTCGGCACCGGTCACGGTGATTTCAAGCATCTTGCGCGCACCCTCGCCATCACGGACGACCTGCAACGCGAGATCCTTGAGAAGGGCATTCAAGGCTTCGGCAAACCCGGCCGCATCGCCGGTCGAGGCAACGGGCTTCTGGCCGCGCCCGGCGGCCGCGCCGGTCGCGAAGAGCAGCAGCGTGTCCGAGGTGGAGGTGTCGCTATCGACAGTGACCGCGTTGAAGGTCGCGCCGACACCCTGCGACAGCAGGTGCTGCAAGATGTCGGAGGGGATATCGGCATCGGTCACGACGAAGGAAAGCATCGTCGCCATGTCCGGCGCGATCATGCCGGCCCCCTTGGCAATGCCGTTGATGGTGACGGTGACGCCGCCAAGCTCGGCGGTGCGGGTCGCGACCTTCGGATAGGTGTCCGTGGTCATGATCGCTTTGGCGGCTTCGAGCCAAAAAATCGCCGGTGCCGCGGCTGTTCATGTCGCCGAGGACGCCTGCGAATTTGGTCGCATCCAGCGGCTCGCCGATGACGCCGGTCGATGCGAGGAAGACTTCCGACGTTGCGCAGCCGACAGCCTCGGCGGCAGATTGCGCCGTCAGCGTCGTTGCTTCGCGGCCCTTCCTGCCCGTGAAGGCATTGGCATTGCCGGAATTGACCACGACGGCCCGCGCCCTACCGCCGGCCAGGTTGGCCCGGCAGAGATCCACCGGTGCGGATGGGCACTTCGAGCGGGTGAAGACGCCGGCCACAGTGGCTGGCTGGTCGAACACCATCATCAGCACGTCGGTGCGGTTCTTGTACTTGATGCCGGCTTCGGCGGTCGCCATGCGCAGGCCATCGATGGCCGGCATGTCGGGATAGGATTTCGGAGCGAGCGGGGATACGGCGTGCGACATGGGCCTCGTCCGATCAGATGGCGAATTGACGAGGGCGGCAGCCGCGTGCGCGGATGCCGCCCGAAACGGTTACTTGGCCGGCTGGGCGTTGGTTTCGTCGTAGAGCTTCTTCAGCGCCGGATCGTCGATCTCGATCTTGGCAGCCGACTTGCTGGTCTTGAGGACCTCCATATACTTGTCGCGAAGGACGATCTGCTTGACCTGTTCCTTGACCTGGTCGAATTCCGGCGGCGGAGCGTTGCGCTTGTCCTCGACCTTGATGACATGGAAGCCGAACTGGGTCTTGATCGGCGCCTTGGAAACGTCGCCCTTGTTCATTTCAAAGGCGGCCTTCTCGAATTCGGGCACCATCATGCCCTTCTTGAAGTAACCGAGGTCGCCGCCATCGGACTTGTTCGGATCGGTGGACTTGATCTTGGCGAGCTCAGCGAAGTCCTTGCCCTCGCCGAGTTCCTTGAGGACAGTCTTGGCCTCGTCCTCGGTCTTGACCAGGATGTGGCGGGCGCGAACCTCCTCGACCGGCGGCAGCTTGGCGATTTCCGCGTCGTAGCGCGCCTTGACGTCGGCATCGGTAATGGTGTCGACGACATGCTTCTTGAAATAGGCGTTGTGCAGTTCGCGGTCGATGATGAATTCCAGCCGGTTCTTGAACTCTGCCGTATCCTGGAGCTTTTCCGCGCGTGCCTTCTCGGCGATCAGCTTGGCGTCGATCACGGTGGACAGCGCTGCCAGCTTCTTCTGCTCGTCGGGCAACTGGGCGAGCTGGGGATCGAGGTTGTCCATCGCCAGGTTGAGGTCCGACTGCGTCACTTCGACACCGTCGATCCTGGCGATCACCGGATCCTTGGCGTCCTGCGCCAGGGCGGGAAGGGTCATTCCCGTCAGCACGACGAGCGCGGCGGCAGCAATCAGCTTGTTGCGGTACATCGATAGACCACTTTCCTGTTGTTATAAATTCGGGTCCGGGATTTGCATTTTTCGGGTCAAAAGGCAATCGGAAAAGCGAGACTTCGACCCGGTCCCGTTGACATGCAAGAGGCCCCCTCTTATCTGTCTCGCAGCCTTGGCGGCGCGAATATAGGCGCGTGCCGGTACGTCTTTTGTCGGGTTTTGCCAGTTGATCCGGGCAAGCAACTCGAACTGAATATTGGAAAGGACCATACTGATGGTCAGTCTCGGCGGCCTCGCCCGCAAACTGTTCGGCTCTTCGAATGATCGCCGCGTCAAATCCTACAAGCCCCGCGTCGACGAGATCAGCGCGCTCGAGCCGCAGATGAAGGCGCTTTCGGACGCCGAGCTCCGCGCCAAGACCGACGCGTTCAAGGCAGAGCTTGCAGCCGGCAAAACGCTCGACGACATCCTCGTGCCGGCATTCGCCGTGGCCCGGGAAGCTGCACGACGCGCGCTCGGCATGCGCCCCTTCGAC
>JAHHDR010000040.1 GCA_019739215.1 Rhizobium sp. | reverse complement strand
TCCTAGGGAATGATCTTGTAGCCGCCATTCTCGGTCACGAGAATTTCGGCATTCGACGGATCTTTCTCGATTTTCTGGCGGAGCCGGTAGACGTGGGTCTCCAGCGTGTGCGTGGTAACACCCGAATTGTAGCCCCAGACCTCTTCCAGCAACTCGTCGCGGGTGACAGCCTTCTGCGCTGCGCGGAACAGATAGCGGATGATCGCCGCTTCCTTTTCCGTCAGCCGGATCTTCTTGCCGTCGGCATCGGTCAGCAGCTTCTGCGCCGGCTTGAAGACATATGGGCCGACATTGAAGGTGGCGTCCCTCGCTCTGCTCATACTGCCTGAGTTGCGCCCGGATGCGGGCGAGCAGCACGGCAAAGCGGAATGGCTTGGTGACATAGTCATTGGCGCCGGCTTCCAGGCCCAGGATCGTGTCGGCATCGGTATCATGCCCGGTCAGCATGATAATCGGCGACTTGAAGCCGCCCTTGCGCAGCAGCTTCACCGCCTCGCGCCCATCCATGTCCGGCAGGCCGACATCCATGATCAGGAGATCGACATGCTCGCCGCGGACAGTCGCTATGCCCTTGGTGGCATTCTCGCCCTCCATGACATTGAATTCATCGTAGAGGCGAAGCTGCTCGACCAGTGTCTCGCGCAGGTCCGCATCGTCGTCGACCAGCAGAATGGTGCGGGCTGTCATGGTGGCAAATCTTCCGATATTGAATTAATTCAAGCTTGGTATGCCAGATTTGCGATACAACACAAGGGTTACACCCGGATTCCGCGTCTGGCGGCATCCCGAGGCAACGGTTCTTCAGCCATGATACGCCAGACGATCGACGAAATCATCGTGCGCCCGGCACCCGGCGATCCGCGACGGGCGATCGTCCAGGCGGGCAGCCTGAACTTCCGCGCCGCGCTCGGGCGATCGGGTCGTTCGAGCCGGAAGCGGGAAGGCGATGGCGCCACGCCGATCGCCGCAATGCGCATTCTCTACGGCTTCTACCGGCGCGACCGGCTCGCCGGACCGCTGGCGACCCGGCTACCGATGGCGACAATCGACGCTGCCATGCTGTGGTGCGATGCGCCGGCCGATGCCAACTACAACAGGCCGGTTCGCGCGCCCTTCGTTCCGAGCCACGAGGACTTGAAGCGCGGGGATGGCCTCTACGACATATGCCTGGTGATGGACTGGAACATGTCGAGCCGGCGCCGCAATCTCGGCTCGGCGATCTTCTTCCATTGCGCCCGGCCCGGCTATCCGCCGACGCAGGGCTGCGTGGCGATCGACCTCCGCGACATGCGCCGGCTCCTGCCGCTGATCGGACCCCGGACGGTGGTCAGGGTCGTGTGAGGGATTTCGGCGTTACGAAGTGAACAAGCGTAGCGCCGGCCGGCGCGACCTCGGTCCAGTCCTCGACCGGGAGCGAAAGGACGGCAAGCGCGGCGGTCGGGAACTTCTCCCGCAGGCGGGCCCCGGCCCTACCGCCGTCATCCGCCATCAGCAAGCTGGCTAGGTCCTCCATGCCAGGATTGTGGCCGATGATGAGAAGGGTTTCGACCGAAGGCTCGACGCCGTGGATCGCCGCGAGGATACGTTCCGCCGGCGCCTCGTAGATTTCGCCGACATCGCGCCTTGTGACCTTGCCGAGATCCGGCGCGACCAGCGCCCAGGTTTCCTGCGCGCGCCTGGCCGTCGAGACGAGTGCGACCGAAGGCTTCAACCCGTTTTTCGACCAGCCATCGCGCCATGAGCGGAGCCGCCTTGCGGCCGCGTTCGGCCAGCGGCCTGTCGGGATCCTCGACAGCGTCGGGCCAGGCCGACTTGGCATGGCGGAGCAGGATGAGCGTCTTCGTCATTCAGGGATCCCGTTGATCTGGCCGGACTGTACAAGTTTTTCCGGCCGGGGCGGTAACAATCGCGTATGATCGACCTATATGATCAGTCAGCGCGGCCCCCGCCCCCACCGTCGCGCCCTTTTCCCATTTCCGCGCGACCTCAGCGCCTTTCGAAAGTGGAGACTTTCATGTCCGAACAAACGCATGTTTCATTCCATGACGGCCATTCGATTCCCCAGGTCGGTCTCGGCGTCTGGCAGACCCCCAACGACACGGCCGTCACGGCCGTCAAGGCGGCACTGGAGGCCGGCTATCGCCATATCGACACCGCCGCCGCCTATCACAACGAGCAGGGTGTCGGCGAAGGCATCCGGCAGTCCGGTCTCGCGAGGCAAGATATCTTCCTCACAACCAAGCTGTGGAACGACGATCAGGGCTTCGACGCCACGCTGCGCGCCTTCGACAAGAGCCTTCGGGAACTCGGCACCGACTACCTCGATCTCTACCTGATCCATTGGCCGTCGCCGCATCGCGGCAAGTATCGCGACACGTGGAAGGCATTCGTGCGGCTGAAGGAAGAAGGCCGGATCCGCTCGATCGGGGTCTCAAACTTCACCGCCGAGCATCTCGAGGCGGTCATCGGCGATACCGGCGTGACACCTGTTATCAACCAGATCGAACTCCATCCCGATTTCCAGCAGAAGGCCATGCGCGCCACCCATGACCGGCTCGGCATCCGGACCCAGAGCTGGAGCCCGCTCGGCCAAGGCCAGTTGCTGCAAAACCCTGTCATTGCCGGGATGGCGGGCAAGCTGGGCCGCACGCCGGCACAGGTCATCATCCGCTGGCATATCCAGAACGGCCTGGTGGTGATCCCGAAATCCGTGACGCCGTCGCGGATCATCGAGAACTTTGGGGTATTCGACTTCGAGCTGGACGCCGACGCCATGGCGGCACTCGACGGGCTCGACAATGCCGACGCGCGCATGGGACCGGATCCCATGACGGCGACGTTCTGACGTCCCGCAATGGCACGGAAATCCTCGCACTGCAGGAAACTGTCAGCCACGTTGCCAGACACTTGCTGACTTCGCTCCACAACGGGACGACAATCATTTCCCGTGAAAGGAGGCGGGTGTCATGAAGAAAATGGCATGGAATCTCCCGATCATCG
Organism: Rhizobium sp.; assembly: GCA_019739215.1. GTDB lineage: Bacteria > Pseudomonadota > Alphaproteobacteria > Rhizobiales > Rhizobiaceae > Rhizobium_E. Next base: position 57,170 of record JAHHDR010000040.1, on the reverse strand, counting down.
TCGAGGATCCCGATACAGGAGCACCGCGGACGGTCAGCACCGTCCGCCAGGCACAATCGGTTCTTCACGATCACTGGCCCGACACGTCAGGCAGCCGCTACCGCGCGGCGGAAGCGGCTTGCGACGGCGCCATGCATGGCGAGACCGAGGGCGAGACGGCACGCAAGGCCTTCATCGACGCGGCGATCGAGGCACATCTGCACCTCGGCTGAACCTGATATCGACCATCAAGACTGAAGAGAAAGCCGCCAGACGGCGGCCTTCCTGCCTGTGTTTATTTCCAGGTGCGGATATCGACGAAGTGGCCGGCGATCGCGGCTGCGGCGGCCATGGCCGGCGAGACGAGATGGGTGCGGCCCTTGAAGCCTTGGCGTCCCTCGAAATTGCGGTTCGAGGTCGAGGCGCAGCGCTCGCCCGGCTTGAGCCGGTCGTCGTTCATCGCCAGGCACATCGAGCAGCCCGGCTCGCGCCATTCGAAACCGGCGGCGAGGAAGATCTTGTCGAGACCCTCGGCCTCGGCCTGTTCCTTGACCAGGCCGGAGCCCGGAACGATCATGGCATTGACGGTCGAGGCGACGGTCTTGCCCTCGACGACCTTGGCGACCTCGCGCAGGTCCTCGATACGGCCATTGGTGCAGGAACCGATGAAGACGCGATCGAGCGTGATGTCGGTGATCGGCGTGCCGGGCTTGAGGCCCATATAGTCGAGCGCGCGCCACTTCGACGTGCGCTTGTTCTCATCAGCGATCTCATCCGGGTTCGGCACGACGCCCTGCACCGAGATGACGTCCTCGGGCGACGAGCCCCAGGAAACGATCGGCGGGAGTTCGGCGGCGTTGAGCACGACGACGCGGTCGTAATGGGCGCCTTCGTCGGACTTCAGCGTCTTCCAGTATTCGATGGCCTGCTCGAGCTGGGCGCCCTTGGGCGCGCGCGGGCGGCCCTTGATATATTCGAAGGTCTTTTCGTCGGGCGCGATCAGGCCGGCGCGGGCGCCGCCTTCGATCGTCATGTTGCAGACCGTCATGCGGCCTTCCATAGACAGCGCGCGAATGGCTTCGCCGGCGAATTCGATGACGCTGCCGGTGCCGCCGGCGGTGCCGATCTCGCCGATGATGGCGAGGATGATGTCCTTGGCTGTGACATGGTCGGGCAGCACGCCATCGACCCGGACCAGCATGTTCTTGGCCTTCTTCTGGATCAGCGTCTGGGTGGCGAGCACATGCTCGACCTCCGACGTGCCGATGCCATGCGCGAGTGCACCGAAAGCGCCATGCGTGGAAGTGTGGCTGTCGCCGCAGACGATGGTCATGCCGGGCAGGGTAAAGCCCTGTTCGGGGCCGACGATGTGGACGATGCCCTGGCGCTTGTCATGCTCGGAATAATATTCGACGCCGAATTCGGCCGCGTTGGTCGCCAGCGCCTCGACCTGGATGCGGCTTTCCTCGTTCTTGATGCCTTCATAACGGTCCATCGTGGTCGGCACGTTGTGGTCGACGACGGCGAGCGTCTTCTCCGGCGCGCGGACCTTGCGATGGGCCATGCGGAGGCCTTCGAACGCCTGCGGGCTGGTCACTTCGTGGACCAGGTGGCGATCGATATAGAGGAGACAGGTACCATCGTCCTGCTGGTCGACGACGTGGTCGTCCCAGATCTTGTCATAGAGGGTGCGGGGTGCGCTCATGGGGTTCACCGTGAATTACAGGGATGAAGGAAGGCAGGAATGCAATCCGGCCCAACGGCCGGTATCGGGCGTCAGCCGAGATGGGCGGTGGCGCGACCAGACAGGGCAGCAAAGAAACGCTGCGGCAGGCGCTTGCGGTCCTGCAGCACGTAGAAGAACTTCTTTGATGCGCGCTTGCTCATGATCCGTGCTTTACCACCAGTTTGAAGCGACGGCAACGGCAATCAAAGTGTGAATGCTCGAATGCCGATCGCCGTCGCCGCGTCGTGAAGATGTCGATCAAGGGTGGCCAGTTCAAGCTCCAGCCGTTCGGCAATAGCGCGGTGGAGGCGCACCTTCCCATGCCGACTTCGGTCAAGGGACGTCCGTCGACCGAGACCGTCTGGCGATTTCACATGCGCAATGCACGCCGGATTGAGGACCGCTTGCACGCGTGATACGATCTTCGGGAACAGGATTGCCGAATATGGGTGTCATAAAGATCGACGATATCAGGGATCAGGTCGAGGAACTCGTCAGCCGCGCAGAGGCAGGTGAGACGATCCTGATCGAGAAGGACGGCAAGACCGTTGCCCGGCTAGAGGGAATAACGTCCGCAAGCACGGCGCCTGACCAACCGCGCGACAGAATTGATATCACCGCGCTACGCGAGTTGACACAGTCTCAGCCGATGCAGACCGAGTCCGCAGCTGATTTCATTCGACGGATGCGGGATGAGAACAGGTATTGAAGCTCTATTTTGATACCTCGATCTTCGTGCCGCTGACTGTTGCGGAGAAAAAGTCCGAGGCGATCCAGAACTGGTTTTCCGGGTGCGACCCAACGGGCATCGTGGTCAGCGATTGGGTCACTGTGGAATTCAGATCTGCCTTGTCTCTAAAACTGCGAACACGACAGATCGCCGTGGCCGCACGCGATGCTGCCGAACGGGTTTTCCAAACATATGTCTCGGAGTATTTCACGGTTGTCCCGGTGCGACGTATTGATTTTTAACGAGCAGCACGGCTCGCTCATCAAGAGAGTCTGAAGCTCCGCGCTGGCGATGCTCTCCACCGCGCTATTGCCGAACGGCTGGAGCTTGAACTGGCCACCCTTGATCGACATCTTCACGACGCGGCGACGGCGATCGGCATTCGAGCATTCACACTTTGATTGCCGTTGCCGTCGCTTCAAACTGGTGGTAAAGCACGGATCATGAGCAAGCGCGCATCAAAGAAGTTCTTCTACGTGCTGCAGGACCGCAAGCGCCTGCCGCAGCGTTTCTTTGCTGCCCTGTCTGGTCGCGCCACCGCCCATCTCGGCTGACGCCCGATACCGGCCGTTGGGCCGGATTGCATTCCTGCCTTCCTTCATCCCTGTAATTCACGGTGAACCCCATGAGCGCACCCCGCACCCTCTATGACAAGATCTGGGACGACCACGTCGTCGACCAGCAGGACGATGGTACCTGTCTCCTCTATATCGATCGCCACCTGGTCCACGAAGTGACCAGCCCGCAGGCGTTCGAAGGCCTCCGCATGGCCCATCGCAAGGTCCGCGCGCCGGAGAAGACGCTCGCCGTCGTCGACCACAACGTGCCGACCACGATGGACCGTTATGAAGGCATCAAGAACGAGGAAAGCCGCATCCAGGTCGAGGCGCTGGCGACCAACGCGGCCGAATTCGGCGTCGAATATTATTCCGAGCATGACAAGCGCCAGGGCATCGTCCACATCGTCGGCCCCGAACAGGGCTTTACCCTGCCCGGCATGACCATCGTCTGCGGCGACAGCCACACTTCCACGCATGGCGCTTTCGGTGCACTCGCGCATGGCATCGGCACGTCGGAGGTCGAGCATGTGCTCGCCACCCAGACGCTGATCCAGAAGAAGGCCAAGAACATGCTGGTCCGGGTCGATGGCGTGCTGCCCGACCATGTCACAGCCAAGGACATCATCCTCGCCATCATCGGCGAGATCGGCACCGCCGGCGGCACCGGCAGCGTCATCGAATTCGCCGGCGAAGCCATTCGCGCGCTGTCTATGGAAGGCCGCATGACGGTCTGCAACATGACGATCGAAGGCGGCGCCCGCGCCGGCCTGATCGCGCCCGACGAAAAGACCTTCGAATATATCAAGGGCCGCCCGCGCGCGCCCAAGGGCGCCCAGCTCGAGCAGGCCATCGAATACTGGAAGACGCTGAAGTCCGACGAAGGCGCCCATTACGACCGCGTCGTCGTGCTCAACGCCGCCGAACTCCCGCCGATCGTTTCCTGGGGCTCGTCGCCCGAGGACGTCATCTCGGTGCAGGGCGTCGTGCCGAACCCGGATGAGATCGCTGATGAGAACAAGCGCACGTCGAAGTGGCGCGCGCTCGACTATATGGGCCTCAAGCCCGGCACGCCGATCACCGACATCACGCTCGATCGCGTCTTCATCGGTTCCTGCACCAATGGCCGTATCGAGGACCTGCGCGAGGTCGCCAAGGTCGTCGAGGGCAAGACCGTCGCCTCGACCGTCAATGCCATGATCGTTCCGGGCTCCGGCCTGGTCAAGGAACAGGCCGAGGCCGAGGGTCTCGACAAGATCTTCCTCGCCGCCGGTTTCGAATGGCGCGAGCCGGGCTGCTCGATGTGCCTGGCGATGAACGACGACCGGCTCAAGCCGGGCGAGCGCTGCGCCTCGACCTCGAACCGCAATTTCGAGGGACGCCAAGGCTTCAAGGGCCGCACCCATCTCGTCTCGCCGGCCATGGCCGCCGCAGCCGCGATCGCCGGCCACTTCGTCGATATCCGCACCTGGAAATAAACACAGGCAGGAAGGCCGCCGTCTGGCGGCTTTCTCTTCAGTCTTGATGGTCGATATCAGGTTCAGCCGAGGTGCAGATGTGCCTCGATCGCCGCGTCGATGAAGGCCTTGCGTGCCGTCTCGCCCTCGGTCTCGCCATGCATGGCGCCGTCGCAAGCCGCTTCCGCCGCGCGGTAGCGGCTGCCTGACGTGTCGGGCCAGTGATCGTGAAGAACCGATTGTGCCTGGCGGACGGTGCTGACCGTCCGCGGTGCTCCTGTATCGGGATCCTCGACGATGATCGGGAGATTCCATGCCATTTTCTTCATGACACCCGCCTCCTTTCACGGGAAATGATTGTCGTCCCGTTGTGGAGCGAAGTCAGCAAGTGTCTGGCAACGTGGCTGACAGTTTCCTGCAGTGCGAGGATTTCCGTGCCATTGCGGGACGTCAGAACGTCGCCGTCATGGGATCCGGTCCCATGCGCGCGTCGGCATTGTCGAGCCCGTCGAGTGCCGCCATGGCGTCGGCGTCCAGCTCGAAGTCGAATACCCCAAAGTTCTCGATGATCCGCGACGGCGTCACGGATTTCGGGATCACCACCAGGCCGTTCTGGATATGCCAGCGGATGATGACCTGTGCCGGCGTGCGGCCCAGCTTGCCCGCCATCCCGGCAATGACAGGGTTTTGCAGCAACTGGCCTTGGCCGAGCGGGCTCCAGCTCTGGGTCCGGATGCCGAGCCGGTCATGGGTGGCGCGCATGGCCTTCTGCTGGAAATCGGGATGGAGTTCGATCTGGTTGATAACAGGTGTCACGCCGGTATCGCCGATGACCGCCTCGAGATGCTCGGCGGTGAAGTTTGAGACCCCGATCGAGCGGATCCGGCCTTCTTCCTTCAGCCGCACGAATGCCTTCCACGTGTCGCGATACTTGCCGCGATGCGGCGACGGCCAATGGATCAGGTAGAGATCGAGGTAGTCGGTGCCGAGTTCCCGAAGGCTCTTGTCGAAGGCGCGCAGCGTGGCGTCGAAGCCCTGATCGTCGTTCCACAGCTTGGTTGTGAGGAAGATATCTTGCCTCGCGAGACCGGACTGCCGGATGCCTTCGCCGACACCCTGCTCGTTGTGATAGGCGGCGGCGGTGTCGATATGGCGATAGCCGGCCTCCAGTGCCGCCTTGACGGCCGTGACGGCCGTGTCGTTGGGGGTCTGCCAGACGCCGAGACCGACCTGGGGAATCGAATGGCCGTCATGGAATGAAACATGCGTTTGTTCGGACATGAAAGTCTCCACTTTCGAAAGGCGCTGAGGTCGCGCGGAAATGGGAAAAGGGCGCGACGGTGGGGGCGGGGGCCGCGCTGACTGATCATATAGGTCGATCATACGCGATTGTTACCGCCCCGGCCGGAAAAACTTGTACAGTCCGGCCAGATCAACGGGATCCCTGAATGACGAAGACGCTCATCCTGCTCCGCCATGCCAAGTCGGCCTGGCCCGACGCTGTCGAGGATCCCGACAGGCCGCTGGCCGAACGCGGCCGCAAGGCGGCTCCGCTCATGGCGCGATGGCTGGTCGAAAAACGGGTTGAAGCCTTCGGTCGCACTCGTCTCGACGGCCAGGCGCGCGCAGGAAACCTGGGCGCTGGTCGCGCCGGATCTCGGCAAGGTCACAAGGCGCGATGTCGGCGAAATCTACGAGGCGCCGGCGGAACGTATCCTCGCGGCGATCCACGGCGTCGAGCCTTCGGTCGAAACCCTTCTCATCATCGGCCACAATCCTGGCATGGAGGACCTAGCCAGCTTGCTGATGGCGGATGACGGCGGTAGGGCCGGGGCCCGCCTGCGGGAGAAGTTCCCGACCGCCGCGCTTGCCGTCCTTTCGCTCCCGGTCGAGGACTGGACCGAGGTCGCGCCGGCCGGCGCTACGCTTGTTCACTTCGTAACGCCGAAATCCCTCACACGACCCTGACCACCGTCCGGGGTCCGATCAGCGGCAGGAGCCGGCGCATGTCGCGGAGGTCGATCGCCACGCAGCCCTGCGTCGGCGGATAGCCGGGCCGGGCGCAATGGAAGAAGATCGCCGAGCCGAGATTGCGGCGCCGGCTCGACATGTTCCAGTCCATCACCAGGCATATGTCGTAGAGGCCATCCCCGCGCTTCAAGTCCTCGTGGCTCGGAACGAAGGGCGCGCGAACCGGCCTGTTGTAGTTGGCATCGGCCGGCGCATCGCACCACAGCATGGCAGCGTCGATTGTCGCCATCGGTAGCCGGGTCGCCAGCGGTCCGGCGAGCCGGTCGCGCCGGTAGAAGCCGTAGAGAATGCGCATTGCGGCGATCGGCGTGGCGCCATCGCCTTCCCGCTTCCGGCTCGAACGACCCGATCGCCCGAGCGCGGCGCGGAAGTTCAGGCTGCCCGCCTGGACGATCGCCCGTCGCGGATCGCCGGGTGCCGGGCGCACGATGATTTCGTCGATCGTCTGGCGTATCATGGCTGAAGAACCGTTGCCTCGGGATGCCGCCAGACGCGGAATCCGGGTGTAACCCTTGTGTTGTATCGCAAATCTGGCATACCAAGCTTGAATTAATTCAATATCGGAAGATTTGCCACCATGACAGCCCGCACCATTCTGCTGGTCGACGACGATGCGGACCTGCGCGAGACACTGGTCGAGCAGCTTCGCCTCTACGATGAATTCAATGTCATGGAGGGCGAGAATGCCACCAAGGGCATAGCGACTGTCCGCGGCGAGCATGTCGATCTCCTGATCATGGATGTCGGCCTGCCGGACATGGATGGGCGCGAGGCGGTGAAGCTGCTGCGCAAGGGCGGCTTCAAGTCGCCGATTATCATGCTGACCGGGCATGATACCGATGCCGACACGATCCTGGGCCTGGAAGCCGGCGCCAATGACTATGTCACCAAGCCATTCCGCTTTGCCGTGCTGCTCGCCCGCATCCGGGCGCAACTCAGGCAGTATGAGCAGAGCGAGGACGCCACCTTCAATGTCGGCCCATATGTCTTCAAGCCGGCGCAGAAGCTGCTGACCGATGCCGACGGCAAGAAGATCCGGCTGACGGAAAAGGAAGCGGCGATCATCCGCTATCTGTTCCGCGCAGCGCAGAAGGCTGTCACCCGCGACGAGTTGCTGGAAGAGGTCTGGGGCTACAATTCGGGTGTTACCACGCACACGCTGGAGACCCACGTCTACCGGCTCCGCCAGAAAATCGAGAAAGATCCGTCGAATGCCGAAATTCTCGTGACCGAGAATGGCGGCTACAAGATCATTCCCTAGGACACCGGATGGGCCTCCGCGAAGATATTGCGCTGCTCAAGGGACTGTCGATCTTCGACGGGCTCTCCGACGATTACCTGCGGCTGCTCGCCTTCGGCGCCGAGCGGCGTCGTCTCGAAGCCGGCCATGTCCTTTTCCGCGAGGGCGCTTCGGCCGATTGCGCCTTCGTGGTCCTGAGCGGACGGCTCAAGCTGACCCGCGACCTGCCCGCCGGCAAGGATCGGGATATCGGCGAGGCGGGTCCCGGCTCGATCCTCACCGAGATCGCGATGATCTCGGAGGCGTCGCGTCACTTCACTGCCACGGCCGAGACAGAGAGCGAGGTCATGCGCATCAGCCGGGTGCTGTTCCATCGCATGTTGCAGGAATATCCCGAGGTCGCGGTGGCGACCGAGCGACGGCTCCGGGAGAATTTCACGCGCCTGACCGGCGCGCTCGCTGCCGCCACCACGCGCCAGGATCACTGATCCGGTCTGCCGGACGCGCTTGCAATTCCACCGGAATTTGACAATCTTTCCTGCCATTCAAGACGCGGGGAGCCTGATGGCGAAATCCGGAAGCGAGAACATGGCGAAACCCACCGGCGGACCGATCCCGTATCAGGATCCGCACGCGGTTCGCGATGTCAGGGTCAACAATCTCGAGATCGCGATCGGCCACGAGGTTCGCGCCTTGCGCAAGAAGCTCGGCATCACCGGCTCGGACCTCGCCAGTGCCACCGGCATCTCGCTCGGCATGCTGTCGAAAATAGAGAACGGCAACACCTCGCCCTCCCTGACCACGCTGCAGGCGCTGGCCCAGGCGCTCGGCGTGCCGGTGACGGCGTTTTTTTCGCCGCTTCGAGGAAAAGCGCAGCGCCACCTTCGTCAAGGCGGGCGAGGGCGTGGAGATGGAGCGACGCGGCACCCGCGCCGGCCATCAGTACAATCTGCTCGGCCATCTCGGGCAGAACGGATCGGGCGTTGTGGTCGAACCCTATCTCATTACCCTGACCGCAGATTCCGACATCTTCCCAACCTTCCAGCACGAGGGTCTGGAATTCCTGCACATGCTTGAGGGATCGGTCCGCTACCGCCACGGCGACACGCTCTACCTGATGGAGCCCGGCGACAGCCTGTTCTTCGACGCCGATGCTTCGCACGGGCCGGAGGTTCTGGAGAAGCTGCCGGCGCGCTATCTCTCCATCATCTCCTATCCCGAAAAGGGCAAGAGACGATAGCGCGGCCGGAAAGTTTTTATTTCATGAAAGTTGAAATAGTTTCTTCGCAGTGATACGAACGGGAATGCGCAACGAGGGCATTCCATGGCCAGGCGGCTGATCTCCACCGGTTCTCCCTTTGAAAAGACCGCAGGCTATTCGCGCGCGGTCTCGGACGGCGACTTCTGCTGGGTCGCCGGCACGACGGGCTATGACTATGCGACGATGACGATGCCCGACCGCGTCGAAGACCAGGCGCGCAACACGATGAACACGATTGCGGCGGCACTGGCGGAGGCGGGCTTCTCGCTCGCTGATGTGGTGCGCGCCAACTACTACATCACCGATTCCGCCGATGTGGACCGGGTCTTCCCCATCCTCGGCGAATATTTCGGCGAGATCCGACCGGCGGCGACCATGATCGTCTGCGGTCTCAACAAGCCGGAAATGAAGATCGAAATCGAAGTCACGGCGCGCAAGCGCCCCAATTGAACACACACTTTCTGACAGGTGAAACAGGTGCTGCATTGCAGGCCTCTTCCTGAAGGACAAATCGCTGGAGCCCGAACTCGGCGCCATGCTGTCGGACATGCTGGTGACGCTGACCGATCGCGGGCCTGATAGTGCCGGCATCGCCATCTACGGCGCGCCATCGGCAGCCAGCGCCAAGATCACCGTGCAGTCCTCACGGCCGGCGCGGGACTTCGTCGAGATCGACAACGCGCTCGGCCGCCTCGGCCTGAAGGGTGAGGTTCTGGTCAAGGACACGCATGCGGTCGTCACCGTGGCGCGCGACCAGATGGACGCAGCCCGTGAGGCGCTTTCGGCGATCAGCCCCGACATCCGCATCATGGGATCGGGCGACGCCATCGAGATCTACAAGGAAACCGGCCTGCCGAAAGATGTCGTCTCGCGTTTTTCGATCCGCGACATGAGCGGGACCCACGGTATCGCGCACAGCCGCATGGCAACGGAATCGGCGATGACGACGCTCGGCGCCCATCCGTTTTCGACCGGTGCCGACCAGTGCCTGGTCCATAACGGCTCGCTCTCCAACCACAACAATCTGCGGCGAGAACTCAAGCGCCTTGGCATGACCTTCGAAACCGAGAACGATTCCGAAGTGGCCGCCGCCTATCTCACGGCCGAAATGGCCAGGGGAAAGAGCCTCGGCCAGGCGCTCGAAGGCGCCATCCGCGACCTCGATGGCTTCTTCACCTTCGTCGTCGGCACCAAGAATGGCTTCGGCGTGCTCCGCGATCCGATCGCCTGCAAGCCGGCCGTCATGGCCGAGACCGACCGCTACGTCGCCTTTGGTTCGGAATACAGGGCATTGGTGAATCTTCCCGGCATCGCCTCGGCCCGCGTCTGGGAGCCCGAGCCCGCCACCGTCTATTTCTGGGAGCACTGAGAATGCCGGTCATCGATCTCCTGGAAACATCGCTTCGCGATTTCAACAGCCAGCTTCACACGGTCGGGCCTGGCGCCAACGACCTGCATTTCGAGGTTACCAACCCCGACGGCAGCCATTCGGTCGCCGTCGGCGTCGACCAGCCGGTCACGGTCGATGTGCGTGGCTCTGTCGGCTATTACTGCGCCGGCATGAATGACGGCGCCACGATCACCGTCCATGGTTCCGCCGGCCCTGGCGTCGGCGAGAACATGATGAGCGGCACGGTCCGCATCAAGGGCGATGCCAGCCAGTATGCCGGCGCCACCGGCCGTGGCGGCCTGCTGGTCATCGAGGGCAACGCGGCCTCGCGCTGCGGCATTTCGATGAAGGGCATCGACATCGTCGTCCACGGCAGCATCGGCCACATGTCGGCCTTCATGGCGCAGTCGGGCAATCTCGTTGTGCTGGGCGAGGCCGGTGACGCACTGGGGGATTCGCTCTACGAGGCCAGGCTCTTCGTCCGCGGACCGGTGAAGAGCCTGGGCGCCGATTGCGTGAAGAAAGAGATGCGGCCGGAGCACCTGGAACTCCTTCAGGGCCTGCTCGACCAGGCGGGCGTCGAAGGCGTAAAGCCGGAAGAGATCACCCGCTACGGTTCGGCCCGGAAGCTCTACAATTTCAACATCGACCATGCCGATCAGTATTGAGGGCGCGATTCCATGACCTATCACAATCCGCCGACCACACCGCGCAAGTCCGCCACCTTCGACGACTATACGATGTCCGAAATCCGCCGTGCCGCGGCGACCGGCGTCTATGATATCAGGGGCGGCGGCGCCAAGCGCAAGGTACCGCATTTCGACGATTTGCTGTTCCTCGACGCCTCGATCTCGCGCTATCCGCTCGAAGGCTATCGCGAAAGCTGCGGCACCAATGTCGTGCTCGGCTCGCGCTTTGCGAAAAAGCCGATCGAGCTCAAGATACCCATCACCATTGCCGGCATGAGCTTCGGCTTGCTGTCCGGTCCGGCCAAGGAAGCGCTCGGTCGCGGCGCCTCGCTCTCGGGCACCTCGACCACGACGGGCGACGGCGGCATGACCGAGGAGGAGCGCGGCCATTCCTCCATCCTCGTCTACCAGTATCTGCCGTCGCGCTACGGCATGAACCCGCGCGACCTGCGCCGCGCCGATGCGATCGAGGTCGTCGTCGGCCAGGGCGCCAAGCCCGGCGGCGGCGGCATGCTGCTCGGCCAGAAGATCTCCGACCGTGTCGCCGACATGCGCACCCTGCCCAAGGGTATCGACCAGCGCTCGGTCTGCCGCCATCCGGACTGGACGGGGCCGGACGATCTGGAGATCAAGATCGGCGAGCTGAGAGAAATCACCGACTGGGAAAAGCCGATCTATGTGAAGGTCGGCGGCGCGCGGCCCTACTACGATACCGCGCTGGCGGTCAAATCCGGCGCCGATGTCGTGGTGCTCGACGGCATGCAGGGCGGCACGGCGGCCACGCAGGAAGTGTTCATCGAGAATGTCGGCCTTCCCACGCTCGCCTGCATCCGCCCGGCCGTGCAGGCGCTGCAGGACCTCGGCATGCACCGCAAGGTGTAGCTGATCGTCTCGGGCGGCATCCGCTCCGGCGCCGATGCGGTGTCGATCGGCACGTCTGCGCTGGTGGCGATCGGCGACAACGACCCGCGCTGGGAGGCCGAGTACAACGCGCTCGGCACCACCTCGGGCGCCTATGACGACTGGCACGAGGGCAAGGACCCCGCCGGGATCACGACGCAGGATCCCGACCTGATGAAGCGGCTCGATCCGGTCGCCGCCGGCCGCCGTCTCGCCAACTATCTCAAGGTCATGACGCTTGAGGCCCAGACCATCGCGCGGGCCTGCGGCAAGAACCACGTCCACAATCTCGAGCCCGAGGATCTCTGCGCGCTGACCATCGAGGCCTCCGCCATGGCGCAGGTTCCGCTGGCCGGCACGAGTTGGATCCCGGGCAGGGGAGGGTTCTGATCCGAAACCGATGTCGCGCCGCCAGATACCTTCCTGGGGAGGAGGAGTAAGGTGCGGCGCGGCAGTTTGCCAATTCATCTGCGTCACAGAAGAACAAGGAGAACGTACGAATGACCATCGATCTCGAGGCCTGGGCCAAGGAACGGGCCGTCAAATATTTCATGATCAGCTTCACCGATCTCTTCGGCGTACAGCGTGCCAAGCTGGTGCCGACGGCGGCGATCAGGGGCATGCAGGAGGAAGGCGCGGGCTTTGCCGGCTTTGCCACCTGGCTCGACATGAGCCCGGCCCATCCCGATCTCTTCGCAAGGCCCGATCCATCCTCGGTGATCCAATTGCCGTGGAAGAAGGAAACCGACTGGGTCGCCGCCGATTGCTGGATGGACGACAAACTGGTGGGCAGGCGCCGCGCAATACGCTCAAGCGCCTCGCCGGCGAAGCGGCCGCAAAAGGGTTGCGGGTCAAGACCGGCGTCGAGGCCGAGTTCTTCCTGACGCTGCCCGATGGTTCGGCGATCTCCGACCCTGCCGACAATGCAGAGAAGCCCTGCTACGATCAGCAGCCCCTGTTGCGCCGCTATGACGTGATCGCTGAGATCTGCGATCACATGCTGGCGCTCGACTGGAAGCCCTACCAGAACGACCACGAGGACGCGAACGGCCAGTTCGAGATGAACTGGGAATATGACGACGCGCTCGAAACCGCCGACAAGCACTCCTTCTTCAAGTTCATGGTGCGGTCGGTGGCCGAGAAGCACGGGCTGCGCGCCACCTTCATGCCCAAGCCGTTCAAGGGGCTCCCGGCAACGGCTGCCATTGCCATGTCTCGGTGTAGAACGCCGACGGCACGAAGAACGCCTTTGCCGACAGTGCGGCGCAATTCGGCCTTTCGGCCGATGGCCGCCACTTCCTCGGCGGCATCATGAAACATGCCGCCGCGCTGGCCGCGATCACCAACCCGACGGTCAATTCCTACAAGCGAATCAACGCCCCGCGCACCACCTCGGGCGCCACGTGGTCGCCCAACACGGTCACCTGGACCGGCAACAACCGCACCCACATGGTCCGCGTGCCCGGCCCCGGCCGCTTCGAACTCCGTCTGCCAGACGGCGCGGTCAATCCCTACCTGCTCCAGTCCGTCATCATCGCTTCCGGCCTCGACGGCTTGGCCGGGCAGGCCGACCCCGGTCCGCATTCCGATCTCGACATGTATGCCGAGGGCCATCTGGTCAAGGACGCCATCCGCCTGCCGCTCAACCTGCTGGACGCGCTGCGCGAATATGACAAGGACGCGCTGCTGAAGGAAGCCATGGGCCTGGAGTTCTCGTCGGCCTTCCTCAAGCTCAAACACGCCGAATGGAACGCCTATGCATCGCACTTCACGGAGTGGGAACGGGCAAACACGTTGGATATCTAGCCTTTGATCCCAATTTGGGTTCATGCTAGAATGTATCTATGAGGATAATCGCGCGCCGGACCTTGCGGGAGTTCGTCGACCGCCTTGCAGGTCACAAGGACCGGCTGGCCGTGAAGGCGTCGCTTGATGCCTGGTTCGCCGAAGTCAGCCGGGCGCGGTGGTCCAGTTCGTCCGATGTCCGGACGCTCTATGCCACAGCCAGCATCGTCAGTGCGGAGCGCATTGTCTTCAACATAAAGGGCAACGACTATCGACTGGTCGTTGCCGTGGACTACGACAAGGCCGCTGTCTGGATCAAATGGATAGGGACCCACCGGGATTACGACAGGATTGACGTGACGGAGATCGAACATGGCAACTGACCTGAGGCCGATACGGACGGAAGCCGACCATGACGCGGCGATGGGGGAGGTCGAAAGACTCTGGGGGGCGAAGTCCGGAACATCGGATGGAGACCGTCTGGACGTCCTGGTAACGCTGATCGATGCGTATGAAGCGCAGGTCCACCCCATGGATCCGCCGGACCCGATCGACGCGATTGTCTTCCGCATGCAGCAGCAGGGGCTCACTCGAAGGGATCTGGAGCCTATGATCGGCAATCGCGGCCGCGTGGCCGAAGTCCTGAATCGCAGGCGCAGCCTTTCCATCGAGATGATCCGCAACCTGAACGCACAACTCGGGATCCCTGCGGAGATCCTGATCCGCCCGGGCCGGTCCGGCATCGCCGCCTGATCGGAACATATTTGATGCGCCGCACAAGTCCGTGTCGTTCCCGGACTATTCAGACCTGCATCCCATCAAATAGCATCAGGGATGTCAGGGCCTTCCGGGCCGCCGTGAAATTATTTGCGACTTTTTCCGTTCAAGCGGCGACGCCCCCTTGTCACGGTTTTCGGTCGGGGATAAGGGCGGGCCGGATCTGAATTCTGCAACGCAACAACCCATAGGCACCGCCATGAACAGCCCGAAGACCGAGAAGAGCTATGTCCTCACTGTCAGCTGTGAATCCACGCGAGGTATCGTGGCGGCGATCTCGGGTTTCCTGGCGGACAAGGGTTGCTACATCATCGATTCCAGCCAGTTCGATGACCTGGAAACCGGCCTGTTCTTCATGCGCATCACCTTCACCAGCCAGGAAGGCGCCTCGGTCGGCGACATCGCAGAGAGCTTCGAGCCGGTTCGCGCGAAATTCGGCATGACACACGAGTTCCACGACAGCGACCACAAGATGAAGGTCCTGCTGATGGTGTCGCGCTTCGGCCATTGCCTCAACGACCTGCTCTATCGTTGGAAGATCGGCGCGCTGCCGATCGAGATCGTCGGCGTGGTGTCCAACCACTTCGATTACCAGAAGGTGGTCGTCAACCACGACATTCCCTTCCACCACGTCAACGTTACCAAGGCCAACAAGCCCCAGGCCGAGGCGCGGCTCATGGACATCGTCGAGGGCTCGGGCGCCGAACTCATCGTGCTCGCGCGCTACATGCAGGTCCTGTCCGACGCGGTCTGCAAGAAGATGAGCGGCCGGATCATCAACATCCACCACTCGTTCCTGCCGTCTTTCAAGGGCGCCAACCCTTACAAGCAGGCCTATGAGCGTGGCGTGAAGCTGATCGGTGCAACGGCGCATTACGTCACCGAGGATCTCGACGAGGGCCCGATCATCGAGCAGGACGTTGCCCGTATCACCCATGCCCAGTCTGCGTCGGATTATGTCTCGATCGGCCGCGACGTCGAAAGCCAGGTCCTGGCCCGGGCCGTGCACGCCCATATTCACCACCGGGTGTTCATGAACGGCAACAAGACCATCGTCTTCCCGGCGAGCCCTGGCTCCTACGCGTCCGAACGCATGGGCTGATTGTCTTTGCGACGACGGACGCTCGGGCGTCCGTCGCACGGCGACCCGGGCCGTTGGCCGTTTCCATCGAAAATTTACACGGCATTCGGAGTGCATCGCGCCTCCGGATGCTATACGATTTGCATGCAGGCGCCTTGTCGTTGGCCACTTGACGCGGATTGTATGCAATCCTGCGCCGCTGGACGCGTCGGAAAAGTAGCAAAAACGAATTGTACGCAACCAGATCCGGCATTGACCTCGGCGCCGCTGCGGCATAGTTCTCGCATATTGTCGTTCCCTATAAATTTAAGGGGTGAAACCGTGCGCCTGAATGAAATCTTGCGCTATCTCGTGACCATCGGCGAAGTGCCGACCCGCGATATGGCGCTCATGGAATTTGAACAACTGATCAGCCTGCTTGGCTACAGATATTATTGCGTTTTTCACGAACCCAAGCCGATAGAGAACCCCGCGCAACTCATCATAGCGGCCAATTGGGACAAGCGCTGGATCGAACGCTATGTCGCCAACAAGTACATTGTGAACGACCCGACCATCAGGTACCTGCTCAAGGCCAACAGGAGCTTCTCCTGGGCCCATGCCTTCGCCGCCTACCAGGAGCATCCGCACTACCGCCGGATGCAGAAGATGATTCAGGACGGAAAGGCGCATGGTCTCGTGTCGGGGCATATATTCCCGGTTTTTGGCCGGACCGGCCTGCTCGGCGCAACCACACTCGGCGGCCCGGAGGAGATCGACCTTTCGCCGGTCGAGATCATGCTGCTCGAAACCGTGACCCGCACGACCTATATCAAGCTGCTGGAACTCGAAGGCTCGCTTATCGCCGAGAAGGTGGGCGACGGCGCGGACGTGATGCTGACGCACCGCGAGATCCAGGCACTGAGCCACATGGCCGACGGCAAGACGTCGCCCGAGATCGGCGATATCCTCAAGGTCGCGCCGACGACCGTCGACTGGTACGGCGCCAGCGTCCAGGAAAAAATGGGCGCGCGCAACCGTATCCACGCGGTGGCGCTGGCGATCCGGAGGGGTCTGATACCCTGAGTCCGGCCAGAACAGCGAAGGCCGGAACGGCGACGTCCAGCGTCAGCCAAATGTGACGGAATTGCGTCGAATCAAAATTGACATTGGCGCAGTCCGCGTTAAGACTTTTCGCGAGTGCAATAAAAATGCCGCCCCGCACAATCAGCTGACGGAAAGTGGACTTCCGCAGTCGCGTTGCGGCCGCGATCACTTGCGGGGATACGGTTCATTGCGCCCGAGGAGTACATCTTAGCCTGAGGGAGCGCGGCCTTGCCGATCAAGAAGATTCTCGTAGCCAACCGTTCGGAAATCGCCATCCGGATCTTCCGCGCCGCCAATGAGCTGGGGCTCCAGACGGTCGCGATCTGGGCTGAAGAAGACAAACTCGCACTGCACCGGTTCAAGGCGGATGAGAGCTACCAGGTCGGCCGCGGCCCTCATCTCGAACGCGATCTCGGCCCGATCGAGAGCTACCTGTCGATCGAAGAGGTGATCCGCGTGGCCAGGCTTTCGGGCGCGGACGCGATCCATCCCGGCTATGGTCTTCTGTCGGAAAGCCCGGAATTCGTCGATGCCTGCAACGAGGCGGGCATCATCTTCATCGGTCCGCGCCCCGACACGATGCGCAAGCTCGGCAACAAGGTCGCGGCACGCAATCTCGCGATTTCCATCGGCGTGCCCGTGGTGCCGGCAACGGAGCCGCTGCCGGACGACGAAGCCGAAATCCGCCGCCTTGCCGACGAGATCGGTTACCCGATCATGCTCAAGGCATCCTGGGGCGGCGGCGGCCGCGGCATGCGGGCGATCCGCGACCCGAAGGATCTCATCCGCGAGGTGACGGAGGCCAAGCGCGAGGCCAAGGCCGCCTTCGGCAAGGACGAGGTCTATCTCGAAAAGCTCGTCGAACGCGCCCGTCATGTCGAAAGCCAGATCCTCGGCGACACGCATGGCAATGTCGTCCATCTCTTCGAGCGCGACTGCTCGGTCCAGCGGCGCAACCAGAAGGTCGTCGAGCGCGCCCCCGCGCCCTACCTCACCGAAGCCCAGCGTGCCGAACTCGCGGCCTATTCGCTGAAGATCGCCCAGTCGACCGATTATGTCGGCGCCGGCACGGTCGAATATCTGATGGATATGGACTCGGGCAAATTCTACTTCATCGAGGTCAATCCGCGCATCCAGGTCGAGCATACCGTTACCGAGCAGGTCACCGGGATCGATATCGTCAAGGCACAGATCCACATCCTCGACGGCTTCGCGATCGGCACGCCGGAATCGGGTGTCCCGAAGCAGGAGGACATCCGGCTCAACGGCCACGCGCTGCAGTGCCGCATCACCACCGAGGATCCCGAGCAGAATTTCATTCCCGACTATGGCCGGATAACCGCCTATCGCGGCGCCACCGGTTTCGGCATCCGGCTCGATGGCGGTACGGCCTATTCCGGCGCGGTCATCACCCGCTTCTACGATCCGCTGCTGGAGAAGGTGACCGCCTGGGCGCCGACGCCGCTGGAGGCGATCAAGCGCATGGAGCGCGCGCTGCGCGAGTTCCGTATCCGCGGCGTGGCGACCAACCTGACCTTCCTGGAAGCAATCATCACCCATCCGTCGTTCCAGAACAACACCTACACGACCCGCTTCATCGACACGACGCCGGAGCTCTTCGCCCAGGTCAAGCGCCAGGACCGAGCAACCAAGCTGCTCACCTACCTCGCCGACGTCACCGTCAACGGCCATCCCGAAGCCAAGGGCCGCGCCCGGCCGCCCAAGGATGCCGCCCTGCCTGCCGTGCCCTTCATCGATCAGCCCGTCCAGCCCGGCACCAAGCAGCTGCTCGACGAACTCGGGCCGAAGAAATTCGCCGACTGGATGGTCGACCAGAAGCGTGTGCTGATGACCGACACGACGATGCGCGACGGCCACCAGTCACTGCTCGCCACTCGCGTCCGCACCTTCGACATCGCGGCCATCGCCTCCACCTATTCCAAGGCATTGCCGAACCTGTTCTCGCTCGAATGCTGGGGCGGCGCGACCTTCGACGTGTCGATGCGCTTCCTGACCGAAGATCCGTGGGAGCGGCTCGCGCTGGTCCGCGAAAATGCCCCGAACTTCCTGCTGCAGATGCTGCTGCGCGGCGCCAATGGCGTGGGCTACAAGAATTACCCCGACAATGTCGTGAAATATTTCGTCCGCCAGGCGGCCAAGGGCGGTATCGACCTGTTCCGCGTCTTCGACTGCCTCAACTGGGTCGAGAACATGCGCGTGTCGATGGACGCGGTCGCCGAGGAGAACAAGCTCTGCGAGGCGGCAATCTGCTATACTGGCGACATCCTCAATTCCGCGCGCCCGAAATACGACCTCAAATACTACGTCAACCTGGCCAAGGAGCTTGAGGCGGCCGGCGCACACATTATCGCGCTCAAGGACATGGCCGGCCTCCTCAAGCCCCAGGCCGCGCGCATGCTGTTCCGCGAACTCAAGCAGGCGACGTCACTGCCGATCCATTTCCACACCCATGACACGTCGGGCATCGCGGCCGCGACGGTACTGGCGGCCGTGGAAGCCGGCGTCGATGTCGTGGACTCGGCGATGGACGCGCTGTCGGGTAACACGTCCCAGCCCTGCCTCGGCTCGATCGTCGAGGCGCTGAAGGGGTCGGAACGCGATCCCGGGCTCGACCCCGAATGGATCCGCCGCATCTCCTTCTACTGGGAAGCCGTGCGCACTCAGTATGCCGCTTTTGAAAGCGACCTCAAGGGTCCGGCCTCGGAAGTCTACCTCCACGAAATGCCGGGCGGCCAGTTCACCAATCTCAAGGAACAGGCCCGTTCGCTCGGCCTTGAGACCCGCTGGCACAAGGTGGCCCAGGCCTATGCAGACGCCAACCAGATGTTCGGCGACATCGTCAAGGTCACGCCGTCCTCCAAGGTCGTCGGTGACATGGCGCTGATGATGGTCAGCCAGGACCTCACCGTCGAGGATGTCGTCAATCCCGCCAAGGACGTGTCCTTCCCCGAATCGGTCGTGTCCATGCTCAAGGGCGATCTCGGCCAGCCCCCCGGCGGGTGGCCCCAGGCGCTGCAGAAGAAGGCGCTCAAGGGCGAGGCGCCCTACACCGTCCGTCCCGGCTCGCTGCTCGACGACGCCGACCTCGAAAAGGAACGCAAGGACATCGAGACCAAGCTCGAGCGCAAGGTCAGCGATTTCGAATTCGCCTCTTACCTCATGTATCCGAAGGTCTTCACCGACTTCGCGGTCGCTGTCGACACCTATGGCCCGGTCTCCACCCTGCCGACGCCCGCCTATTTCTACGGGCTCGAAGCCGGCGAGGAGCTCTTCGTCGATATCGAGCGCGGCAAGACGCTCGTCGTCATCAATCAGGCCCAGGGCGAAACCGACCAGAAGGGCATGGTCACCATGTTCTTCGAGCTGAACGGCCAGCCGCGCCGCATCAAGGTGCCGGACCGGGCGCATGGTGCGTCCAACGGCGCCGTCCGCCGCAAGGTCGAGCTCGGCAACGCGCTGCAGGTCGGCGCGCCGATGCCGGGCGTCATCTCCACGGTCGCGGTCGCGGTCGGCCAGCAGCTCAAGGCCGGCGACGTGTTGCTGTCGATCGAGGCGATGAAGATGGAAACCGCGCTGCACGCGGAAAAGGACGGAACGGTCGCGGAGGTGCTGGTCAAGGCCGGCGACCAGATCGACGCCAAGGACCTGCTGGTCGTCTTCGGATGACCGGCGTCACACCGACAGGCTGACCTGTCGCGATTTTAACCTATCGAAGGGCAGGCAAATCCGTCGGGTTGCCTGCCATTTTCATGTGGCCGGCTTACCAGCGCAGCAGGCTTCGGCCCAGCAGCGCGCCAGCGGCGGTCACCAGCAGAACGGCGATCGTGTACCAGATGGCGACGAAGAGCGGGCTGTCGTCGGTGCAGTTGGAGGCATAATAGGTGGCCGCGATGCCCGACGCGGCCAGGCCCGCGACCGCGCCTGCCAGCGCCGGGCTCGACGGTGCGCCGCCGCGAAGCGCATAGAGCAGTGCCGCCAGCGTCGGGATCGAGAGCAGGGGGATCGTCGTCACGCAGTGCAGGGCATTGGTGCCGATCAGCCGCGGCATCCAGAGCGTGTCCGGCATCGCCAGCAGTTCCAGTCCGACGGCGCCGGCGAGCAGCACGGGCGGGACGGCCAGCGTCCACACCGGCAGGTCCATACCCGGCCGGCCGATGCGCCAGGCGACGCCAATCGCGGCGGCCGCGAGCGACAGCGTCAGCACGAACTTGAAGAGGAAGCGCAGCGTGCGTGCGGCGCTGTCGATGTCGGAGCGGAAGCCGATGGTGGCGAAGAACACCGCGCCGGCCACGATCGCGCCGGCGGCAAGCGCCAGCGCCAGCGATCGCCGCAGGTCGCCAGGCGGCCTGCTGTCCGCAGCCAGTGCCATGATCAGGTCGTCGGTCTTCACGTTTCGCTCCTGTAGAGGCTCGCCAGGGTCTTGAGCGCGCGGTGCAGCGCCACCCTGACGGCAACTTCGGTCATTTTCAACCTTGCGGCCGTATCCCGGATCGATGCTCCATTGACGGAGATCGACCGGACAATGTCATCCTGCGGCGGTCTCAGCCGGGCGATCAGCCGCTCGGTATCCATCGCGTCGAGCCCCGAGGGCTCCGGCTCGGCGGCGAGCGTCTCCAGCACGTCCGCGACCGGCACTTCGACGCGCCGGCCGCGCCGCCTGAGAATGTCGATCAGCTTGTTGCGCAGGATGATCGACAGCCATGGGCCGATCGGCCTTTCCGCATCCCAGGTGCCGCGCTTGAGATGGATCGCGATCAGCACTTCCTGCAAAACGTCCTCCGTCTCGGCGGCCGGCACGCCGTAATGGGCGCATCGCCGCGCGGCCATCGCCCGCAAATGGGGCGTCACGACCACGAGGAAGCGTCTGTAGGACGGCTCGTCGCCGCCGAGCGCGGCACGCAGCAGCGCGGCCAACTCTTCCTCGCGGCTCGCATTCGACACCGGTCATAAGCTCCTACGTTGGAGAACAAGCTTCTGTTACCGCCCCCGGATGTTTTCCCGGATATTCGGCGCCCGGCGCTTTACCTCGCAACTCGCGGGCCATGGTGCAAGAGAATTTTCACACCTGTTGTAACAGGGCGCAACCTGCCCTCGTAGTTCCCCTTGTGAGCCAATAACGGCTCGTCGCAATGGGAGTCCATCATGAACAACCGCATCGTCACGCTGGCGCTTGCCAGCTCGCTCGCCTCGGCGCTCGCCGTTGCCGCCACGCCCGCCTTCTCGGCCGAGCAGGAAAAGTGCTTCGGTGTCGCGCTCAAGGGCCAGAACGATTGCGCCGCGGGCAAGCACAACTGCGCCGGCCATTCGGAAGTCGACTACGATGCCGCCTCCTTCAAGCTCGTGCCCAAGGGCACCTGCGTCAGCATGGAGACGCCGAACGGCATGGGCATGCTCAAGCCGGCCTGATCGTCTGACCCACCACATCAGCCAAACGGAGACAAAAATGTCCAACACCTCGATCCATCTTCTCGGCGCCTCGCTCGCTGCCGCCCTCGCCCTCGGTGCGACAGCACCGGCCTTTGCCGACGATTCCAAGGAAAAATGCTTCGGCGTCGCGCTCAAGGGTCAGAACGATTGCGCCGCCGGCGCCGGGACGACCTGCGCAGGCACGTCCAAGGTCGACTACCAGCAGAATGCCTGGAAGCTCGTGCCCAAGGGCACCTGCGTCAGCATGAAGACGCCTGATGGAATGGGCATGCTCGAAGCCGGCCCGGCCCCGGCCTGACGACAGCCCCCGGGATCCCTCCCTTCGCGGCGAGGGGTCCCGGATGGCCGTTCGCGCCCAGCCGACAGATTGGAGTCCATCGATGAAAGCCTCGAACCTTCCCAGCCGCCCGGGCATCGGTTTCAAGCCCGAGCACTTCGCCGAGATCGATGCCGGTCCGCAGCCGATCGGCTTCGTCGAAATCCATGCCGAAAACTACATGGGGGCGGGCGGGCCGCCGCATGCCAAGCTCCGCCATCTCAGGCAGGACTACGCGCTCTCGGTGCATGGCGTCGGCCTCTCGATCGGCGCGATGCAGCCGCTCGACAAAGACCATCTTGCGCGCCTCAAGGCCGTCTGCGACCGCTACGAGCCCGAAAGCGTCTCCGAGCATCTCGCATGGTCCTCGCATGGCGAGGTCTTTCTCAACGACCTGCTGCCGCTGCCCTATACCGACGAGACGCTGGCTCTGGTCTGCGACCATATCGACGAGGTGCAGTCCACCCTCGGCCGGCAGATGCTGCTCGAAAATCCCGCCACCTATCTCCTCTTCGCGGAAAGCACGATCGAGGAAACGGATTTCCTGCGCGCCATCGCCGCGCGAACCGGCTGCGGCCTGCTGCTCGACGTCAACAACGTCTTCGTCGCCGCCACCAACCACAATCTCGATCCCCGCGCCTATCTCGCGCGCTTCCCGCTTGCCGCCGTGCGGGAGATCCATCTCAGCGGCCATTCCGAAACCACGGACGACGCCGGCGCGCCGCTGCTGATCGATTCGCACGATACGCCGGTGAAGGATCCCGTCTGGGCGCTCTATGGCGAGGTCATCGCCCGAACCGGGGCCGTCGCCACCCTGATAGAATGGGACAATGACGTCCCCGCCTGGCCCGTCCTGCGCCGCGAAGCCGAACTGGCGGGAGAGATTCTCGACCGCGCAGCCCGCGCGGCCGCCGCCTGAGGAGCCGATGATGAGCGTCAACCAGAGCGGATTCGCAAGGGCGTTGGCCGACAGGGCCCTGCCGGTGCCGCACGGCCTTCTGGCCTGGAACGGCCCGCGCCCGGAGCGGCGCTTCGACGTCTATCGCAACAATGTCGCCTGGGGCCTGATCGAGGCGCTCAGGTCGCGATTTCCGGCCGCCTCGGCCATTGTCGGCGACGAATTCTTCTCGGCCATGGCCGCGGATTATACCCAGCGCGAGCCGCCGCGTTCGCCGCTCCTGCTCGCCTATGGCGATACGTTCGCGGATTTCGTCCGGGATTTCCAACCGGCCGCCGGACTGCCCTACCTTCCGGATGTCATCCGTCTCGAGGCCGCCCGGTCGCATGCCTATCACGCCGCCGACTGCCGGTCGCTCGACGCTGCCTCTCTGGCATCGATCGCGCCTGACCGGCTGCCCTTCCTGCGCCTGCGGCCGCATCCGTCCATGGCGGTGGTCCGCTCCCCGCATCCCGCCGTCACCATCTGGGCGATGAATGCGGGCGAGGTGCCCCTCGGCCCGATCGACGACTGGCGGAGCGAGGACGGCCTCGTCGTCAGGCCGGACATGACCGTGCATGTGCATCGGCTCGGCCCCGGTGCCGCCGTGCTCGTGGATGGCCTCGCCGCCGGCCTGTGCTTCGGCGAGGCGGTCGAAGCCGCAATCGCGTCCGACACGGCCTTCGACCTGACCGCCAGCCTCGGCCAGGTCCTCCAATCCGGCGCCTTTGCCGACATCGATACGGGAGATACCCATGCAGCATAGCCAAGCCGTCGAAACCGCGAGCAAGTCCGGTTCGGTCACGATACTCGTGCAGCGCGCTCACGGCCTGATGCAGGCCATTCCGCACAGCCTGGTCGCGCTGGTCGCGCGGCTTTCGATCGCCGCGGTCTTCTGGCAGTCGGGCCGGACCAAGGTGGATGGCTTCAGTCTCAACGACACCGCTGTCTATCTCTTCGAGAACGAATACAAGCTCCCCTTCGTCGATCCCGCGTTCGCCGCCCATCTCGCGGCCTTTGCGGAGCATGTCTTCCCGGTCCTGCTTGTCATCGGCCTTGCCAGCCGCTTCTGCGCGCTCGCCCTTCTGGGCATGACGCTGGTGATCCAGATCTTCGTCTATCCCGACGCATGGCCGACGCACGGAACCTGGGCCGCCTGCCTGCTACTGATTGTGGCCCGTGGTCCCGGAATCCTTTCGCTCGATCACCTGATCGGCCGGCGGCGTGCAAAAACCTGACCGCGCCGGTCGTCTTCACCCTCCATTCACGATGTCCGCCGGAATTCCTGGGTCGCATGGCCCAATCCGGAGAATTTTAATCAAAGTTTCAGCAGCCGGCCCGAGAGTGCGCCACAGACAAACGGCTTTCCGGGATTCGACCATGCGCCATGACATTGCCATTGCGACACGTGCCCGCGCCTCCACAGCGCCGTTTCGCCATCAGACTCTTGCGATCGCATGCGTTACGCTGGCGCTGTTCGTTCTTGCTGCGACCAATGGCTTCTATCGCGCGTTGCGGGCATGGATCCATGATGAACCCTTGATGACTACGGGTCAGAAGATGCGCGACCTCGGCATGGAGCTGATCATCCGCGCCGAGACCGGTTCGCTGTGGCATATCGACAACATCCTGACCTTCGGGCTCTTCGCCAGTCTCGGCCTGTCGGCCTTCGCCTTTCAGCAATCCTCGCGCCTCAGGAAGGCGCTTGAGCGCCAGCAGGTCGCGGAGCGTGAGAGCCTCAGGCTCGCCATGCATGATCAACTGACCGGGCTCGCCAACCGCCGCAGCCTCGAAGCCTTCGGCGCGACATATCTGGCCGAGAAGGCGATGTTCGAGCGCAGGGCCCTGATGTTCATCGATCTCGACCACTTCAAGCCCGTCAACGACATCTATGGCCATGCCGCCGGCGACAAGGTGCTGGTTGACTACGCCGGCCGCATCGAAAAGCAGTTCCCCGGCGGCATGGTCGCGAGGTTCGGCGGTGACGAGTTTGCCGTGATCTCGCCGCCGCTGGCCAATGACGCCGACGTCAATACCTATGCCCGCCTGTGCATCGCGGGTATTGCCGAGCCCTTCCGGTTCAACGATGCCGTGCTTCATCTCGGCGCCTCCGTGGGCGTTGCGATGTTCGGCAAGGATGGCGATACGATCGGCGACGTCATGCGCCGCGCCGATATCGCGCTCTACAAGGCCAAGAATGCCGGCCGCCACCAGGTCGCCTTCTTCGAGACCGAACTCGAAGATGACATCCGCCAGCGCAACTGGATGGAGTCGGAGCTCGCCACGGCGGTCCGCGACGGCGATATCATCCCGTTCTTCCAGCCGATCGTCGACCTCGCGACCCGCGCGGTCATCGGCTACGAGGCGCTGGCCCGCTGGCGTCATGCCGAACGCGGTGTCATCAGCCCGGCCGACTTCATCCCCGTCGCCGAGTCCAGCGGCCTCATGGGCCGGATGGGCGAAGACATCCTGCGCAAGGCAAGCGCCGCTGCCGTGAACTGGCCCTCCGGCATCAAGCTCTCGGTCAATCTTTCGCCGGTGCAACTACGCGACAAGACGCTCGGCATGAAAATCATCTCGATCCTGGCCGAGACCGGCCTGTCGCCGCATCGGCTCGAGGTCGAGATCACCGAGAACGCGCTGGTGGCCGATCTCGAGACCGCGCGCGAGACCATAGAGCAGCTCCGTGCCGCCGGCATTGCCATCGCGCTGGATGACTTCGGCACCGGCAGCTCCACCCTCCAGCACCTGCGCAGTTGCAAGTTCGACAAGCTCAAGATCGACCGCAGCTTCGTCGCCTCCATGCACAACAGCGCGGAAAGCCGGCTGATCGTCGACGCCATCCTGTCGCTGTCGCGCAGCTTCGGCATCCGCTGCACCGCCGAGGGCATCGAGGACCAGTCGGAACTCGACGCGCTGGCCGGCTGGGGCTGCACGGAAGGCCAGGGCTTCCTCTTCGGCAGGCCCTCCGAGGCCGTGGCACTGGGCGCTGAAACCCGGGCAGCCTGATGACTGCAGGCACAGCCACCCAACCGGCTTGACGAATCGTGCATGTTTGTGCATGTTGATGCGCATTCATGCCGGATTAATCCAATGGCCGCTTCTGATCTCCTGCTGCACGAGCGGCAACGTCTCATTGTCGACCGCCTCAAGTCCGACGGGCGTGTGATCGCGGCATCGCTTGCGCAGGAACTTTCGATTTCGGAAGATACCATCCGCCGCGATCTCAGGGAGATGGCGGCAAACGGGCTCTGCAAGCGCGTTTATGGTGGCGCCTTGCCGGCCGAAGCCGAGGCCACGACGCTGACCGAGCGCCTCACGCTGAAGCCCGAGCGCAAGAATGCGCTGGCACGGGCCGCTTTGCCGCTTTTCGAGCCCGGCATGACCGTCTTCATCGATGCCGGCTCGACCAACCTCGCCATAGCGCGCGCGCTTCCCGCCGCCTTGCGGCTCACCGTCATCACCAACGCGCCCACCGTTGCCTGCGCCCTCATCGACCGCCTCGACATCGATGT
This sequence comes from Rhizobium sp., assembly GCA_019739215.1. GTDB lineage: Bacteria > Pseudomonadota > Alphaproteobacteria > Rhizobiales > Rhizobiaceae > Rhizobium_E. The sequence goes on along the minus strand of JAHHDR010000040.1, from coordinate 30,265 downwards.
CATTCTGCTCGGCGGCAAGCTTGATCACCGCACCGGGGCCGTGATCGGCGCGCGTGCGATTGCCGATGCCGCGATCTTCCGGCCGGATCTCTGCGTCCTCGGCAGTTGCGGCTTCGAGGCGGAGACCGGCATCAGCGCGTCGGATTTCGACGAAGCCGAGTTCAAGCGATCGATCGCCCAGCGTTCCCGTGCCATCGTCGCAGCCGTCACCAATGAGAAGCTGGGCGCAGCGGCACCGTTCGATGTCGTGCCGGTCGGCAGCAGCGACCATATCGTCCTCGAGCACGATGCCGAGGCTGGCTACGCCCGCGATCTCGAGCGCAGCGGCGTCAACGTCATACTGGCGGACCCGTTGCCCTCCTGAGCGGCCCACCTTCAATTCCTCGAACACGGGCAGAGCCCCTAGCTGGACAGACCGATGGCTGAAGACACCCTGAACCCGCCCGCCCTGACTGGCCGCTACCCGCGCGAGAGGATCGCCGTCAAGCTGCTCTTCCTGGCCAATGGCCTCTATGCCGGCGCATGGTCGCTCAAGGTGCCGGAGCTTGCCGAGCGGCTGATTCTGTCGCCCTTCTACATCAGCCTGCTCGTGGTCTGCTATGGTGTCGGCTCGATCACCATCATGCCGATCGCCGGCGCCCAGATCGCGCGGCGCGGCTCGACCGTGGTCGCCAAGGTCGCGGCCAGCATCTTCCTCTTCACCATGCTGCTCATCTCGCTCGCGCCCAATGTCTGGACGGCGGGCCTGGCCGTCTTCATGCTCGGCGGCTTTGCCGGCGCCATGGATGTCGCGATGAACGCCAATGCGGTCGAGGTCGAGAAGTCGATGCGCAAGGCGATCATGTCGTCCTGCCACGCCTTCTGGAGCCTCGGGGCGCTGATCGGATCGGCGGTCAGCGGCTACATGATCGAGACCGTCGGCCCCGTCGCCCACTCCGCCATCATCACCGTGTTCAATGCCGGGGTCCTGTTCTTCGCCTTCTCCATGCTGATGCCCGACGGCCCGCATGTCGAGGAGCACCATGCCGATGCGCCGGCCAGGACCAGCATCTTCAAGAGCCCGCTGCCCTGGATCATCGGCATCATCGCGCTGTTCTGCATGGTGCAGGAGGGCGTCGTCATCGATTGGTCCGCGCTCTATCTCAACCAGGAGCTCGGTGCGACGCTGACCATCGCCGCCTTCGGCGCCGGCGCCATGCATGGCACGATGACCGTGATGCGGTTTTTCGGCGACGGTATTCGCGATCGCTACGGCGCGGTGCGGACGATGCAGGTCTCCGGCGTGATCGCGTTCGTCGGCATGGTGATCGCAGGGTTTGCGCCGCATGCCTATGTCGCCATTGCCGGCTTCGCGCTCTGCGGCATCGGCGTGTCCAACATGGTGCCGATCGCCTTTTCCGCCGCCGGCAACCTGCCGGGCATGGCCAAGGGCGTCGGTCTGTCGGTCGTGACCGTCATGGGCTATTCCGGCACGCTGTTCTTCCCCACCCTGTTCGGTTTCGTCGCCGAACACACCGGCTTTTCCGCCATCTTCATCGGCACGCCGATGCTGCTGCTCGTGGTCCTGGGCCTGTCACATCTCATGCGCTACGCCGACGGCATCAAGGGGCATTGAACGTCGGCAGGGACCATTCGCCACGTCCATGGGGGCAGGTTGCCCCGGCTCCGGCCTTGTGCGGCGGCGCCAAACGTGGTTGACCTTTGACGCTCAAGGTTTCGGGGGGTTCGTGATGGCCGGGCAAGCACTTGTTGTCATCGACATGCAGTATGACTTCTGCCCGGGCGGCGCGCTTGCGGTGGCGGGTGGCGACGTGATCGTGCCTGCGGTCAACCGACTGATATCGACCCACGAGCATGTGGTCCTGACGCAGGACTGGCATCCCGAGGGGCATTCGAGCTTCGCCTCCAGCCATCAGGGCAAGTCGCCTTTCGAGACCATCGACATGCCCTACGGGCCGCAGACTCTGTGGCCGGACCACTGCATACAGGGCACCCGCGGGGCGGCGTTCCACGATGGGCTGAATTGGACCCGCGCCGAACTGGTGATCCGCAAGGGCTTCCGGAGAGACATCGATTCCTATTCCGCCTTCTTCGAGAACGATCACACGACCCCGACCGGGCTGGGTGGCTATCTCCGCGAGCGCGGAATCACCGAGGTGACCCTCTGCGGTCTTGCAACGGACTTCTGCGTCGCCTTCTCCGCCATCGACGCGGTGCGGCACGGCCTTTCCACCACCGTCGTGCTCGAGGCCTGCCGGGGCATCGACCTGGGCGGCTCCATGGCCGCGATGACGGAGAAGATGAAGGCGGCGGGTGTCACGCTCGTCTGACGCGGGCCTGACATCGGCCTGACGCCTATCCCATTCCCATGCAAGGAGGCCGCCATGGCCGCAAAAACCGACATTGCACGCCGCGTCTGGAGCCACGCCTGGAAGCTCGATCCGATCGTGCGCTCGCTGCTGGATACCGACTTCTACAAGCTCCTGATGCTGCAGATGATCTGGAAGCTGCACCCGGACGTGCACGCCACTTTCTCGGTCATCAACCGGACCAGGTCCGTGCGCCTCGCCGACGACATTGACGAGCACGAACTCCGCGACCAGCTCGACCATGCCCGCGATCTCAGGTTTTCCAAGAAGGAGATGATCTGGCTCGCGGGTAACACCTTCTATGGCCGCAAGCAGATATTCGAGCCCGAGTTCCTGGCATGGCTGGCCGACTTCCGGCTGCCCGAATATGAGCTGGAAAAGAAGGACGGCCAGTACGAACTGACCTTCGCCGGACCCTGGTGCGAGACGACGATGTGGGAGATCCCGGCGCTGGCCATCATCAACGAGCTGCGTTCGCGCGCGGCGATGAAGGGCATGGGCCAGTTCGCCCTCGATGTGCTCTATGCCCGCGCAAAATCGAAGATGTGGGACAAGGTCGAGCGGCTCAAGCAGTATCCCGGCCTCAGGATCTCCGATTTCGGCACCCGCCGCCGCCATTCGTTCCTGTGGCACCGCTGGTGCGTCCAGGCGCTGAAGGAGGGCATCGGCCCGGCCTTCACCGGATCGTCCAACGTCCTGCTCGCCATGGACTCGGACCTCGAGGCCGTGGGCACCAACGCCCATGAACTGCCGATGGTCAGCGCAGCGCTGGCCGAGACCGACGCTGAGCTCGCCGAAGCGCCGTACAAGATCCTCAAGGACTGGGAGCGCCTCTATGGCGGCAACCTGCTGATCGTGCTGCCCGATGCCTTCGGCACCACGTCCTTCCTGCGCCACGCGCCGGACTGGGTGGCGGACTGGACCGGCTTCCGCCCGGACAGCGCCCCGCCGATCGAGGGCGGCGAGAAGATCATCGCCTGGTGGAAGGAGCACGGCCGCGATCCGCGCGAGAAGCTCTTGATCTTCTCCGATGGCCTGAGCGTCGACACAATCATCGAAACCTACAAGCACTTCCATGGCCGGGTGCGGATGAGCTTCGGCTGGGGCACCAACCTGACAAACGATTTCGATGGCTGCGCGCCCAACGAGGTGACGGGCCTCAACCCGATCTCGGTCGTCTGCAAGGTCACCGAGGCCAATGGTCGCCCGGCCGTCAAGCTCTCCGACAACCCCAACAAGGCGACGGGGATCGCCTCGGAGGTCGAGCGCTACAAGAAGTTCTTTGGCACCGAGGATTTCGTCAAGCAGGCGGTGCGGGTCTAGGAGTCAGCGCGGGCAAACGCCTCAAGCTTCTCGCCCGCCAGCCGATACCGCACCCACTCTTTTTGCGGCTCCGCCCCAATCGCCTCATAAACCCGGATCGACGGCTCGTTCCAGTCGAGCACGCTCCACTCGAACCGACCGCAGCCCTTCTCGAGCGCGATCTGCGCCAGTCGGCGCAGCAAGGCCTTGCCGGCGCCAAGGCCTCGGGCCTCCGGCGTCACATAGAGGTCCTCGAGATAAAGGCCGTTCTTCGCCTGCCAGGTAGAGTAGCTGAAGAAATACACCGCCATGCCGATGGCGCGGCCGTCGCGTTCGCAGATCAGCGCCTGCGTTACCGAGCCGTCCCCGAAGATCGAGGCGCCGACGGTCTCCTCTGTGGCTTCGACCTCGTGGATCGCCTTTTCGTAATCGGCCAGTTCACGGATGAACCGCAGAATGGTGGTGGCGTCCGAAGGCATGGCTTCGCGGACGGAAATGGTCATGGTCTGGCTCCTCATCTGAGGCCGACCAGATGGCGAAGCACCGCCGGACTGTCAACAGGACTGTGGCTGTGCGTCGCGTCTATCATTTTGCACCTGCGACATCAGATATCTTGACAGCAGCGGTCGCCTTTTGTTTAAAGGGGCCAATAGGAATTCTGGCCCGGACTCATTGCCATGATGGTTTGCTCCTGCAACCTGATCACTGACAAGGACATCAAGGAAGTGATTACATCGCTTCTCGATGAGGACTGTTGGCAGTTGATCGTGCCCGGCAAGGTCTATCACGCCATGCAGAAGCGTGGCCGCTGCTGTGGCTGCTTCCCCAATGTGGTGGACCTGATCGTCCGCACCACGGAAGAGTATCACGCTGCCCGCGAATCCCAGGGCGATGACGTGGTGGTCTTCATCGAGCGTCTCAAGACCTTCGGCGCCGAGCAGAAGACGGCGATCATAGAGCGGCGCCAGCGCATGGCGCAGATCGCCTGAACCCTTTCATCCCCGGATACCTGTCCCGCTGGCGCGTCGTCCTGCCCATGTTTTCCTTTTTGAATCATTCTAAAGAGCGCTCGACAAGCGCGGGAAATCCTGCTTTGATGCAGCCTTCAAATTGCTGAAGGGAGTATCACAATGAAGGGCGATCCGAAGGTTATCGAGCGGCTGAATCAGGCTCTGTTCCTGGAGCTCGGCGCAGTCAACCAGTACTGGGTCCACTATCGTCTGCTCGAGGATTGGGGCTATCAGAAGCTCGCCAAAAAAGAGCGGGCCGAATCGATCGAGGAAATGCATCATGCCGACCGTCTGGTCGCGCGCATCATTTTCCTGGAAGGCCACCCCAACCTGCAGACCTTGGCGCCGCTCAGGATCGGCCAGACCATCAAGGAAGTCCTCGAGGCAGACCTTGCCGGCGAATACGAAGCCCGCTCGGCCTACAAGGAATCGCGCGATATCTGTCACGCCGCCGGGGACTATGTCTCGATGAAGCTGTTCGAGGAACTGCTGATGGACGAGGAGGGTCACATCGACTTCCTCGAAACCCAGATCGACTTGCTCGAGAAGCTCGGCGTCGAGAAGTACGGCCAGCTCAATGCCGAACCGGCGAACGAAGCCGAGTAACGCCCGGTTCTGACACCGGGCATTGGCCCTCTGATATGAACCCCCGAAGTCGGATATCGACTTCGGGGGTTTTTCGTTGCGGGCACCCCGAGGTCGGCCCTGCAAGAAAAAGTTATCGCGATAAAGAAAGTGCTGGACAGAGCCGATCTTTCGACCTATCAATTGCATATCGCAACAAGAAATATCGCGATAGGAAAAAAGATGACCGAAACGACAGTGACACGCAGGGATGTCATGAAGGCAGGGCTCGGGCTGATCGTGCTCGCCTCTGCAACGAGCCTGACACCGTCTGCCCACGCCACCCCGACCCCAACCGCCAACACGGAGACCACGACGATGACCGACAGCTTCCTCACCACCACCGACGGCACCCGCATCTTCTACAAGGACTGGGGCTCGAAGGACGCCCAGCCCATCGTTTTCCATCACGGCTGGCCGCTCTCGGCTGACGACTGGGACAACCAGATGCTCCACTTCCTCGACAAGGGCTATCGCGTCATCGCCCATGACCGCCGCGGCCATGGCCGTTCGACTCAGACGGCGACTGGCAACGAGATGGACACCTATGCCGCCGATGTCGCCGAACTGGCCGAGCATCTTGACCTCAGGAACGCAATCCATGTCGGCCACTCGACCGGCGGCGGTGAAGTCGCCCGCTATGTCGCGCACTACGGATCACGCGGACGTGTCGCCAAGGCGGTGCTGCTAGGCGCCGTGCCGCCGATCATGCTCAAGACGGAGAAGAACCCCGGCGGCCTGCCGATCGAGGTCTTCGACGGCTTCCGCGCCGCGCTTGTCGCCAATCGCGCGCAATTCTTCCGCGACGTCCCGGCAGGCCCGTTCTACGGCTTCAACCGCCCCGGCGCCCAGGTCTCGGAAGGTGCCATCCAGAATTGGTGGCGTCAGGGCATGATGGGCGGCGCCAAGGCCCATTACGATTGCATCAAGGCCTTCTCGGAAACCGATTTCACCGAGGATCTCAAGGCCATCGACGTGCCGGTGCTCGTCATGCACGGCGACGACGACCAGATCGTCCCGATCGCCGATTCGGCCCACCTCGCCATCAAGCTGCTCAAGAAGGGCACGCTGGTTGTCTATGAAGGCCTGCCCCACGGCATGGCCACCACCCATCCGGATATCGTCAATGCCGGCCTGCTCGAGTTCTTCAAGGCTTGATCCCGCATGAAAAAAGGCGCCGGTCGCTAGACCGGCGCCTTCTCATCCCGCATGATGCCCGGATCTCACCGCGCGCCGCGCTGTGCGTCGACGCTCCAGACGCCGGGGCCGGCGAAGACCAGGTAGAGGAAGAAGAAGCAATAGAGGATCGCCGCATCGCCGCCATTCAACGCCGGGAAGAAATTCTGCGGCGCATGGGCGATGAAGTAGGCGAAGGCCATCGTGCCGGAGGCGATGAAGGCCGCAGGGCGGGTGAAGAGGCCGATCGTGATCAGGATGCCTGCGATCAGTTCGATCATGCCGGCGAACCAGAAGATCGAGAAAGTCGGCGGGTTCATGTCGCTGGCGGGAAAGCCGAGGATCTTCTGCGTGCCATGCGCCAGGAAGATCAGGCCCGCGACGATGCGGACGATGGACAGCACGCGCGAGGCATGTGGATTGAGAGAGTCGGCGATCGCCATGTAAGCTCCTTTGAAGGCACCGTTTTTGGTCCTGCTCCCCTCTTATGGGGAAGCTGTAACACTGTCACCGAGCGGCCGATCACACCAGATGAGATTTTCGTGAACGCCGGGGTGACGCAGCGTTCACAAATTCGCAATCAGCCGGCCGTGCCGCTCAGGTGGCGGAACTCGGCAACGACCTGGTCATAGACCACGCGCTTGAACGGCACGATCAGGCGGGGCAGATCCTCCATCGGCTTCCACGCCCAGTCGTCGAATTCCTGCTCGTGGCCACCCGGCGGCGGTGCGATCTGGATCTCGCTGTCGTCGCCGGTGAAGCGGAAGGCGAACCACGCCTGGGTCTGGCCGCGATACTTGCCCTTGAGGCCGATGCCGATCAGATCCGCCGGCAGGTCGTAGTTGATCCAGCCCTTCGAGCGGCCGAGCAGCGTCACCGTCTGCATGCCGGTCTCCTCGTAGAGCTCGCGATAAGCAGCCTTTTCCGGATCCTCGCCCTTGTCGATCCCGCCCTGCGGCATCTGCCACAATTGCGGCGAACCGTCATATTCCGAGTTGCCGATCGGCGTGCGCTTGCCGGCCCAGACGAGACCCTCGCGATTCAGCACCATGATGCCGACACAGGGACGATAGGGCAGGTCTTCGGCGCGGATAGTCTTGCTCATGGGGAATCCTCGAGGTTTCTGAAGGTCAATACCCCTCCCCACAAGGGGGAGTGGCTCCACTTGTCGCGTCCGCTCTGCCAAACTCAACTTCTTGTCACCAGAGGTATGCGGCGCTTTGAGTGCCGAAGGCACTGCGACTAGCCTCTCCCCCTTGCGGGAAGTGGACGCTCCGAAGTTCAGTTCGGCACATCCGCCAGCACCGACACCCCGACGATCTCGATGCCGCGCCCCTGCACCTGCCGCGCCCATTCGGCCACCGCGTCCACGCTCTCGTCGAAGGCCGAGGCAACGCCGATCGCCGAGCCCTTGCGCAGCGCGATCCGCTCCAGTTCGTCGAGCTTCTTGAGCACCGAGGCCTTGCTGACTTCCTGGTCCAGCACCACGTCGGCAAAGGCATGCGGGCCGCCGAAGGCCTTGGCATAGGTGGCCGACAGCGACTGCGTCGAGGACCCGTCGTCGAGGAACAGCAGGCCACGCCGGGAAATGTCCTGCATCACCGGCTCGAGCGCCTCGGCGTCGGCCAGGAAGCGGCCACCGAGATAGTTCATCACGCCGGTATAGTTGGTCATCCGCCCCATCGCCTCGTGCAGCCGCTTGATATTGTCGGCGGCGGCGTCCTTGCTCACCAGCGTCAGCCGGCCGGGGTCGTTCTCGGGATAGTCGAACGGTTCGAGCGGCACCTGCAGCAGGATTTCGTGGCCCCCGCGGCGCGCCAGCGGCATCCAGCGGAACAGCGAATTTCCGCTGGCGGCAAAAGCAAGGGTAATGTCCTCCGGCAGCCTGTCGAGCGCCCTTTGCGTGCCGGTCTGGCTCAGCCCCAGTCCGCCGACGACGATGGCGATCCGCGTGCCCCGTGCGCCTGACCAGGGCCGGGCATAGCGGTCCACCGGGCGGGTTCCGTCGGCGGCGACAACGGGCAGCTTGCCCTCCGGCGTCTCCTCGATCAGTGCCGCGTCGGGCAGGTCCGCCATGCGGGGGTCCTGTGGGTTCTGCGCCGTGGCATCGATGACCACCGGGCCATCCGTGTCCCGGCCCTTCGGCGTGAACTTGGTGACGACGGAGCCGTCCTCCATCACCTGTCTTTCGACATTGGCGCCGTCATTGGGCCGGGCGCGGACAAGCTTGTCGGGCTGGGCGGGATTGGTGTCGGCCGCAACGTCGGTCGCCGGCGTATCGGCGGGCGCGTCTGCGGCGACAGGGATCTCGGCCTTTTCGATATTCTCGGGGCCCATCGCGGCATAATAGGAACCGCCGGCCAGGGCGAGCCCTGCGATCACGAGGCCGATGCGTCCCAACGAAAGAAAGCCGGGCGAGGGTCGTCTCGCCGGCTTCCTGTCCTGTCCCAATGGCGTGTTGATGCCGCTCAAGTCCGCCGCCCGCCCGGATCGAGAAAGCGCGGCGGGCGGTCCCCGCCGCGAACGCGCCTCAAGGCTTCTTCTGCTCGACCTCGACCGCCTTCTTCTGGTCCGGCGGGAAATGCGGGTCGATCTTGTTGCCGCGCAGCAGGTCCATCGCATAGGCGAGCTGGATGTCGTCCTTCGGATCCGGCGGCACATAGGCCTGCGAACCGGAGCCTTCGTCATTCTCTTCGGCGCCCTTGATGTGGCCCTTGAGCGACGATTCGGCGGCCTTTTCGAGCTTGCCCTGCAGTTCGGCCGGAATCGGCTGCTCCACGGTGATGTCGGGGGTGATGCCGATGCCCTGGATCGACTTGCCCGAAGGCGTGTAATACAGCGCCGTGGTCAGGCGCAGCGCGCCGTTGTCGCCGAGCGGGATGATGGTCTGGACCGAGCCCTTGCCGAAGGAGCGCGTGCCGACGATGGTCGCACGCTTGAGATCCTGCAGAGCCCCGGCGACGATTTCCGAAGCCGAAGCCGAGCCGCCATTCGTGAGCACCACCACCGGCTTGCCACTGGAGAGATCGCCGTCGGTGGCGGAGAACCGGCGCGTTTCGGCTTCAAGCCGGCCACGGGTCGAGACGATCTCGCCCTTGTCGAGGAAGGCGTCGGACACGTTGATCGCCTGGTCGAGCAGGCCGCCCGGATTGAGGCGCAGGTCGAGCACGAAGCCCTTGAGCTTGTCGTTCGGTACCTGGGCCTGGATCTTCTCGATGCCCTTCTTCAGGTCGTCATAGGTCTTTTCGGTGAAGGAGATGACGCGCAGGTAACCGACGTCACCCTCGACGCGGACCTTGACGGCCTGCACGGCGATGATGTCGCGCTTCAGCGTGATTTCGATCGGCTTGTCGGCGCCCTTGCGGATGATGGTGAGCGTGATCGGCGCGCCGACCTCGCCACGCATCTTCTCGACCGCTTCCTCGAGCTTGAGGCCGCGAACGTCCGAACCGTCGATCTTGGAAATCAGGTCGCCGGCGAGCACGCCGGCCTTGGAGGCGGGCGTATCATCGATGGGCGTGATGACCTTGACGAGGTCGCTCTCCATCGTGACCTCGATGCCGAGGCCGCCGAACTCGCCCCGGGTCTGGGTGCGCATGTCGTCGGCATCCTTGGCATTCATGTAGCTCGAATGCGGGTCCAGCGAGGTGAGCATGCCGGAAATGGCGGCTTCCACCAGCTTCTGTTCGTCCGGCGGCGTCACGTATTGCGCGCGGACGCGCTCAAACACCTCGCCGAAGATTGACAGTTCCTTGTAGGTCGACGAACCCGCGGCATTGGCGGGGATGCCGGCGGCATAAACCCCGATCATCGCGGTCGAGCCCAGAAGCGCACCGAGAAGCACAAGAGAAGTCTTACGTAGCATTGCGTGCCTTTCCGAGGTCTTTGACGGACCACCAGGGCTTCGAATCGACCGGTTTTCCGTCCTTGCGTAATTCTATGTACAGCGTGGGGCGATCCGTTTCCAGATGCAGCCCGGCTGCGCTTGCAATTCTCTTCTCGCCCATCTGCCCGAGCGGCTCGCCGGCGACGACGAACTGGCCCTGCGCCGCGGTCACCGCATCCATGCCCGCCATGACGATGTGATATCCATCCCCCGCGTTCATGATGACCATCTGCCCGTAGCTCCGGAACGGTCCTGCGAACATGACCCATCCATCGGCAGGCGCCGTCACCAGCATGCCGGCTCCCGCCGCGATCGTGATGCCCTGGGCCGAGTGTCCGGTGCCGTCATCGTCACCGAACAGTCTGAGCACATCACCGGCCACCGGCAGGTCCAGCTTGGCCTTCAATGCCGAAAACGCATATGCGGGCGCAATGCGGTTTTTGTCGGGCACGCCCGGGTCCGAGTCAAGCCGTGAGCGTGCCTCCGGACTCAGTTCCGCGCGCCGGGCCTCCGCCGCCCGCGCCGCCTCCGCGGCCGATTTTGCCGAGGCTATCTCGCTTTCGATCGAGGAGATCAGGCCTTCCAGGCTGGTCGCACGCGCCGCGAGCTCCTCCGCCCGCTTCTTCTCTGTGGCGAGTTCGGTGCGGCTCTTCACGTTGAGTTTATCGTTCTCGGCGACGAGCAGCGTCATCTTCTGCTCCTCCTCCATCGCCGACGCCATGGTCTTGACATAGCTCTCGCGTTCGGCCGCGATCTCCTGCCGCACCTTGGCCAGAGCCTCGAGGTCCGCGGCCAGCTTGTCGGTCTCGCCCCGGATGCCAGGCACGACGGCGCCGAGCAGGATCGCCGACCGTACCGAGGAAAGCGCATCATCCGGAGTCACAAGCAGCGCCGGCGGCGGATTGCGCCCCATGCGCTGCAGCGCCGCGAGCACCTCGGCCAGCAAGCCGCGCCTTGATCGCAGCGAGGTCCTGACCTCCGTGTCCCTGCTCGCCAGTTCCTTGAGCCGGTCCTCATTGGCGATGACCTGGCGTTCCAGCTGCTTGCGCTTTTCGGCGGACGCGACCAGCGCCTCGCGCAGGCCCGCCGTCGTCCGCTCGATCCCGGCGATCGATTGCTGCAGTTCGGCGGTGCGCGCCCGTGCGTCGGCCAGCGACTTGGCCAGCTCCCGGAGTTCGCTTTCCGTGACGTTGCGGCGCATCGCCAGCGCACCGATCTGGCCGGATTCGGTGGGGATCGGGTCCATTTCCTGGGACGGTGTAGTGGTGGGCAAGGCACAGGCCAGGGCCGCCGCCGCATAGGCGACGAGCCGCATCCGTCCTCTCCGTCTGTTCTCGCTCCGCATCATCCGCGCATGGTCACCTTCCGGCGCCAAGCTAAGCTGATTTGCAGCAGGGGGGAAGAGCGGCGATCCGGGGAGGGGCGCTAGACCCGGTGATACGGATGCCCGGACAGGATCGTCACTGCCCGGTAGAGTTGTTCGCCCAGCATCACGCGCACCAGCTGGTGCGGCCAGGTCATCTTGCCGAAGCACAGGATGTGGGCGGCCCTCGTGCTCAAGTCGGGGTCGAGGCCGTCGGGCCCGCCGATGGCGATCACAAGGTCGCGCTTGCCCTGGTCGCGTATGCCGCCGAGAAGTTCGGCGAATTGCGGACTGTCGAGTGCCTTGCCGCGCTCGTCGAGCAGCACCAGCACAGCACCGTCTGCGAGCATCTTCTCAAGCGACGCGGCTTCCTCGCGCTTGCGCGTCTCGGCATTGCCCGACCGGCTCTCGTTGATTTCGGTGATTTTCGCGAGCTCGAGCCCCACGGCGGGCCCGGCCTTGGCAAAGCGGTCGAGATACCGCTCGGCAAGTTCCTTTTCCGGGCCCGACTTCAGCCTGCCCACGGCGAACAGTGAAATCCGCATGACGGGCGCCCGAACTCCAGACCTATTCTTCTCTCGTGAAAGGGAAGGCCCTTTCGAGATGCTATCTAGCGCGTGTTCGCCGCGAGGTGAAGGCGGCTTCACACGATCTAATGCAGCGTTCCCTCATCCATGTCCGGCGCGGCCCACATCTTTTCAAGGCTGTAGAATTCGCGGATTTCCGGGCGGAAGATATGAACGATGATGTCACCGGCGTCGATCAGGACCCAGTCGCCGGTCTCCAGACCCTCGATCCGAGGGCTGCCGAGGCCTTCGGCCTTGAGATCGTCGATCAGATGGTCGGCAATCGCCATCACGTGACGGCTCGAACGACCCGACACGACCACCATGTAGTCGCCGAGCGCCGATTTGCCTGCAATGTCGATTGAGGTGACGTTTTCAGCTTTTGAGTCTTCGAGGCTTTCGAGGACCAGCTTGAGAGCTTTGGCCGCAGCCGCTTCGCTACGCTCCATGCTCCGGGAGTAGGCAGCGGATGCCACTCCTTTCGCGTGCACTGTTGTCAGAGATTTGTCCTTTCTATCCTGAACAGTCATGCATCCGGCGCGATTGCCGGATGTACAAAGATAGTCACTAAACCTTAAAACTTTCAAGACAGTGAGGTTAACTATTGCTGTCTATTCGTTAATTTCGAAAGCTTCGCGCAAGGAAGGGGCTTTAGGCACGTCTCCCGCTTTCGCAGGCGGCTGTTGCAGGAATCCCGCCTACGGGATCATCCCGCCCAGCAGTTTCGGGTCCGCTCCGGTTGCGATCGACGCCTGCCGGATGAAGAAGCTCTTCAGCCCGGGCATCCGGTCCACCAGCCCGAGCCCGAAATCGCGCGCGATCCGGATCGGGGTCACGTCGTTGGAGAACAGCCTGTTGAGCACGTCGGTCGTCACGCCCATCCGGAACGTGTCGAAGCGCCGCCAGCGCTCGTAGCGCTCCAGCACATCCGTCGCGCCGATATCGAGGCCGAGCCGGTCCGCGTCGACGATCGTCTCCGCCAGCGCCGCCACGTCCTTGAAGCCGAGATTGAGGCCCTGTCCGGAAATCGGGTGGATGCCATGTGCCGCATCGCCCGCCAGCGCGAAGCGGTTGGCCACAAAGGCGCGGGCCAGCGTCAACCCGAGCGGGAAGGCCTTGCGCGGGCCAACCGGGCGGATGTGGCCCAACTTGTGTCCGAAGCGGCGCTCCAGTTCTTCCTCGAAGACGAGGTCGTCGGCGGCCACCAGCCGGTCGGCGTCATCGGTCCGTTCGGTCCAGACCAGCGACGACCGGTTGCCGGGCAGGGGCAGCACCGCGAAGGGACCGGCGGGCAGGAAATGTTCTTCCGCCAGGCCGTCATGCGGTCGCTCGTGCTCGACGGTGGTGACGATCCCCGACTGGCCGTAGTCCCAGTGCACGGTCTTGATGCCGGCGATGTCGCGCAATTTCGACTTGGCGCCGTCGCAGGCCACGAGCAACCGCGCCTCCACCTGCTCGCCGGTGGAGAGCCGCGCGGTGGCGCAGCGGTTGTCGGTGGTGAAGCTCTCGACCGTGGTGGCTGAGCGCAGTTCGACGCCGAGGCGCTGTGCGGCTTCGAGCAGCGGCCCGATCAACGCCGGGTTAGGCACCATATGGGCGAGGGGCTCGCCGGGTGCCGCCTCGCCGTCGAATGTCAGGAACACCGGGCGCACAGGATCGGCGGTGCGCGAATCGGTGATCTCCATCCGGTTGATCGGTTGGGCCTCGGGCAGCATCTTCTCCCACAGGTCGAGCGCGTCGAGCATGCGCGAGGCGGCGGTCGCGATCGCCGAGGCGCGCGCGTCCTTGCGCCACACGCCCTCCGGGGCGGCATCGACCACCATGACAGACATGTGCGGCGCCGCCGTCTTGATCGAAACTGCCACGGAGAGGCCGACGTAGCCGCCGCCTCCGACAAGAATGTCCAGCATGGTCAACTCCTTGGAACAACTCCGGCTTGCCGCCGGTGATCCCGTGAGTATAGAGGACGCAGCAGTGCGACGAAACCGCCCCTGGGGGCGAAAATGGGAGGCCAAAATGCCGCGCCCCGCCAACAGCCTGACCAGCATGGATCATCTGGTCGATATTCTCGACCTCGAGCAGATCGAGGAGAACCTGTTCCGCGGCCAGAGCCCGGATGTCGGCTGGCAGCGGCTCTTCGGCGGCCTGGTCATCTCCCAGGCGCTAGCCGCCACCCAGCGCACCGCGCCAGCGGATCGCTTCGTCCATTCGCTGCATGCCTATTTTCTCCGGCCGGGCGACCCGGCAGTTCCTGTGGTCTACGACGTCGACCGTATCCGAGACGGTGGCAGTTTCACCACCCGCCGCGCGGTCGCCATCCAGCACGGCAAGCCGATCTTCGCGCTGTCGGCGTCGTTCCAGCTCGATGAGCCCGGCCTTGCCCACCAGATCGAGATGCCTGACATCACGCCGCCCGAGGACCTCCCTGCGCCCGAGACCATCTACGAGAAATTTCTCCAGCATGCGCCCGAGCACATCAGGCGGTTCTGGCTGCGCGAGCGTCCCGTCGAGATCCGGCCGGTTTCGATGACGCACTACATTTCGTCCGACAGGCTCGAGCCGAGCCAGCATGTCTGGGTCAAGGCCAACGGTCGCGTGCCGGACGATCGCCGCACCGCCGCTGCCGTGCTCGCCTATGTCTCGGACATGACGCTGCTCGACACAGCGCTCTTCCCGCATGGTCTTTCGGTCTTCGATACCTCCATCCAGGGCGCCAGCCTCGATCACGCCATGTGGTTCCATTCCGATCCGGACTTCTCGGACTGGCTCCTCTACACCCAGGACAGCCCGTTTTCCGGCGGCGGTCGCGGCCTTAGCAGGGGCGCCATATACACCCGCTCGGGCCGGCTCATCGCGTCGGTTGCGCAGGAAGGTTTGATTCGTAAACGTGCAACTGATTAATCGGTGCGCATTTCCTTATTTTTGAACATAATTTAGGCATTTGGTTTTCCGGCCACTGCCCGTTTTTTAGAGCCTCGCAAAAATATCCTTTAAAAACAGTTACCTGTTCGCCCCTGCGCGAACTGGCACGCGACTTGTATTCCTTGGTGGCAGTCACGGGAGGGCGACGTTTCCCGCGATCATGCCAGGGGCGGCTACCGCTCGCGAATTCGTTAAAGGATGGGAAACCAGATGAAAATTGTGATGGCTATCATAAAGCCGTTCAAGCTGGATGAAGTGCGTGAAGCGCTCACGGCTGTCGGCATTCAGGGCCTCACCGTAACCGAGGTGAAGGGTTACGGCCGGCAGAAGGGACACACTGAAATCTATCGCGGCACGGAATATGCCGTCAGCTTCCTGCCCAAGCTCAAGATCGAGGTCGCAGTTGGCCCCGATCTGGTCGACAGGGCCGTCGAGGCCATCGCGGGCGCCGCCAAGACCGGCCAGATCGGCGACGGCAAGATCTTCGTCTACTCGATCGACCATGCCGTCCGTATCCGCACGGGCGAAACCGATACCGAAGCGCTCTGAGACGGCCGCACATTTTGCAGGGGAGTTCTACCTGATGTCACTTTCAAAGATTACCAATCCGATCAGCACCGCCTGGCTCACGCTCGGCGTGACGCTGGCGCCGGTCATTGCCTTCGCCCAGGACGCAACCGCGCCTGCCGCCGAAACGCCGGCCGCTGCTCCGATCACGCCTGACAAGGGCGATACCACCTTCATGTTCCTGTGCACGATCCTCGTGCTGTTCATGGCCGTTCCCGGCCTCGGCCTGTTCTACGGCGGCCTCGTCCGCGCCAAGAACATGCTCTCGGTGCTCATGCAGTGCACGGTCGTTGCCGCGGCCTGCATGATCGCCTGGGTCGTCTATGGCTATTCCTTCGCCTTCGGCGGTTCCGAGAGCGCCTTCTTCGGCGGCTTCGCCAAGGTCTTCCTGAGCGGTGTCACTGCCGACTCCACCGCGGCCACCTTCTCCGATGCGGTCATCCCGGAATATATCTTCGTCATGTTCCAGATGACCTTCGCGGCCATCACCCCGGCCCTGATCGTCGGTGCCTTTGCAGAACGCATCAAGTTCTCGGCGGTCATCCTCTTCACGCTGCTGTGGTCGATCTTCGTCTACTACCCGATCGCCCACATGGTCTGGGACGCCAAGGGCTACCTCTTCGGCCTCGGCGCGCTTGATTTCGCCGGCGGCACGGTCGTCCACATCAATGCCGGCGTTGCCGGTCTGGTCGGCGCCTTCATGGTCGGCAAGCGCACCGGCTTCGGCAAGGACATGATGGCCCCCCATTCCATGACGCTCACCTATGTCGGTGCCGCCATGCTCTGGGTCGGCTGGTTCGGCTTCAACTCGGGCTCGAACCTCGAAGCGTCCGGTGGCGCCATGCTGGCCACGGTCAACACCTTCGTCGCCACCGCCGCCGCAATCCTGTCGTGGTCGGCCACGGAAGCCCTGCTGCGCGGCAAGGCCTCGATGCTGGGTGCAGCTTCGGGCATGATCGCCGGTCTCGTCGCCGTCACGCCGGCAGCCGGCATCGTCGGCCCGATGGGCGCCATCGTCATGGGCATCATCGTCTCGCCGCTGTGCTACTTCTTCATCTCGGTGGTGAAGAACAAGTTCGGCTATGACGACACCGCCGACGTCTTCGGCGTCCACGGCATCGGCGGCCTGTTCGGCGCGCTCGCCACCGGCATCTTCGCCTCCTCCTCCCTCGGCGGCATCGGCTACGCCGGCGAACAGACCATGGGCGGCCAGTTCATGGTCCAGCTCCAGGCCGTCGTCATCACCATCATCTGGTGCGGCGTGATCTCGGCGATCCTCTACAAGATCGTCGACCTCGTCGTCGGCCTGCGGGTTCCGGTCGAAGCCGAGCGCGAAGGTCTCGACCTCGCCTCGCATGGCGAAGCGGCCTACCACTCGTAACGAGCTTGCGGCGCGGGACCCAAGATCCCGCGCCGCTTCACGTCCCGTCGCGGATTATGATCCACATATTCCGCTTTTTGGCCCGGCAAGCGATTGCCGGGCTCTTTTCTTGCCGAAAGGCCCGGTCTTCGGTAACACGCGCGTGTCGCACGCCGTCCGGGCTGTCCGGGCGCGTCGCAGGGGATCGTGAATGCGGATGCTGGTCACAGTCTGCGCGCTTGGCGCATTGCTCCTGGCGGCCGGTGTCGTCATCGGCGGCAGCGGGACCTGGGCTCTCGACCTGCCGACATTCTTCTGGCCGGCGGTTGCGGCGCCATCGATCATGATCCTCGTCGTCGCGCTGATGGCGGGCGGGCCGCTGTCCAGGATCGCCGCCACGTTGGCGGTCGTCTTCTGCGCGGTACCCTACATCCTGCTTCCCCCGGCGCCCGCCGACATGCCGGGCGAGCGGGTCCGCATTCTCACCGCCAATCTCTATGTCGGCAATCCGGACCCGCGTCCCTTCGTGTCGCTGTTGACCAGCAGTCAGCCCGATATCGTGGTGATGCAGGAAACCCGCCCGCTCTTTGCGGCCGCCGTGCGAGGCTCGGGACTCTACCCGTTCGAGTCGGCGCTCGATCTGTCTGACACCGACGACAAGATGGTGTTCAGCCGCTACCCGATCCGCGAAGCGCGCCAGCTCGACGACGGTGCGGGCGGGGCAGTCGAACGGCATGCGATGCGGCTTGTGGTCGAGACGCCGGCGGGACCGATCGTCGTCTATGCCATCCACCCCGACACGCCACGCACCGAGGCGCAGTGGCGCCAGCGCAACGCCTATTTCGACCGGCTTGCCGCAGCCATTGGCGCTGAGGAAGCCAGCACGCCCGTGGTCGTGGCCGGCGATTGGAACATGCCGGCCTATTCGCCATTCTTCCGCCGGTTCTTCGCCGAGACGGGCTATCGCTTCGCGCGACCCGGCTACTGGCTGCCGGTGACGCGCTTCGCAACCCGGCTGGCCCGCTACGGCTTCTTCGGCTCGACCATCGACCATGTCGCCGTCTCGCCCGGGATCCGGGTGACGAACTGGCGGCGCGGCCACGACATCGGCTCGAACCATCTGCCCGTCATCGTCGACCTGGCGCTGCCATCACTGGAAGCCGTCGCAAGCCGGACGGTGCTGCGGCCCTGACTGGCTTCATCCCCGCCACGCCTGTTGCGGGAGAATCCAAACCCTCAGCGTATTTCCTGGCTGTCGATGATGCCCTTGGTGATCGAGCCCTCCGCCGGATAGAGCGGGATCAGGCAGGCCTGCAGCGCGTGATAGATGTCGCCCTTGCCGGCGAATATCGTGTGGGCAGGCTTGAGATCCTCGGTCAGTTCCTCGTGCCAGCCGCCATTCCGCCGGTCGAGGAAATGCGCCGCGATCGTGTCCCAGACCAGCCGGTAGCTGCTCTCGTGCATATCCGAGGGCACGTGCTGAATCAGGAAGGCGCTGGCACCGGCGGCTTCCGCCATCGGCCACCATAGCTTGGAGCGCTTGGCCGGCCTGTCGTCCCAGTCGAGCGTGTAGAAGAATCCGCCCCTGTCGTGGTCCCAGCCGATCGCCATGGCCTGGGCGAAGAGCTCTTCCGCCGCGCCGGGCATCCAGGTCTTCTCGCGGCCGCCCAGCGCGTAAAGCTGCAGGATCAGCCGCGCCCATTCCAGCGCGTGGCCGGGCGTGGTGCCGGACGGGCGGAACATCTCGTTGCCGCGATAGTCCTTGAGCAGGGTCCAGTTGTCGTCAAAATGCTCGCCGACGCGGAAGCCGGTCTCGCGGGCACGGCGGTTGATGATCAGGTCGGCGATCCGTTCGGCCTTCTCGAGATAGAAGTCCTCGCCCGTCGCCTCATGCGCCGCCATCAGCGCCTCGGTAAGATGCATGTTGGAATTCTGGCCGCGATAGCCCGGGATCGGCGTCCAGTCTGGCTCGAATTCCTCTGATATGGCGCCGTGCTCGTCTTCCCAGAACTTGGTCTCCAGGATCTCGGTGACGTCGGCCAGCATCTCCTCGGCGATTGGATGCCCGACAAGCGTGGCCGACGACGCCGCCAGCAGCGCGAAGGCATGGCCGTAGCCCTGCTTGGTCGCATCCTTCGGCCCGTCATTGCCCATCGACCAGAAATAGCCGCCGTGCTTGCGGTCTCGATGATGGTTCCACAGCCAGTCCATGCCGTGGTCGATCAGCTGCGAGCAGCCAGGGCGGCCCAGCAGGTGGCCGATCACCATGCAATGCACCATGCGTGCCGCGCTATGGATGCCGCGCACCGGGTCGTCGCCGCCGAGCGGATCGCCCTGGTCGTCGAACTCGTAAAATCCACCCCTGGGATTGATCGAGCGGTGCTGGAAGAAGTCGAACAGGCGGTTGGCCTCCCCGGTCAGCCAGTCCCGATGCGTGGCGAGGTTGATCCAGCTTTGAGCGGTCACGTCCGTTCCCCCGTATTGATGTTGGTCAGGCGGCGAGGCTGGCCAGGCGCTGCTCGGCGAGTCGCACCCAGTAGGACACCCCGTGCGGAATGACGTCGTCGTTGAAGTCGTAATCCGCATTGTGCAGTGCCGCCGTGTCGCCATTGCCGATGAAGATGAAATTGCCCGGCCGCGCATGCAGCATGTAGGAAAAGTCCTCGCCGCCCATCATCGGGTTGACGTCGGGGTCGACATTGGCGAGCCCCGCCACGTCGCCGGCCGCCAGGAGCGCCACGCCCGTCTGCTCGCCGTGATTGCTGGTCACCGGATAGCCGGTATGGATCGACACCGTCGCCTCGGCGCCCATCGCGGCGGCCACGCCCTCGGAGATCTCCCTCAGCCTGGTCTTGGAGAGTTCGCGCATCGCGTCGTTCAGCGTGCGGATCGTGCCGGCAAAGCTCGCCTCATTGGGGATGACGTTGGACGCATCGCCCGCCTTCAGGATCGTCACCGAAACCACGGAGGACTGCAGCGGATCGACATTGCGCGAGGCGATGGTCTGCAGCGACGTGATGATCTGCGCCGCGATCATCACCGGATCGACCGTCAGATGCGGCATGGCGGCATGGCCGCCGCGGCCCTTCACGATCACCCTGAATTCATCGGTCGAGGCCATGATCGGACCCGGACGGCTGGCAAACTTGCCGATGTCGAGGCCGGGCAGGTTGTGCATGCCATAGACTTCGGAGATCGCGAATCTCTCCATCATCCCATCCTTGACCATCTCGCGGCCGCCGCCGCCCCCCTCTTCGGCCGGCTGGAAGATCACGGCGATCGAGCCGGCGAAGTTGCGCGTCTCGGCGAGGTATTTCGCCGCACCCAGCAGCATGGCGGTGTGGCCGTCATGGCCGCAGGCATGCATCTTGCCGGCCGTGCCCGACGCCCAGGCCTTGCCGGTCTTCTCGGTGATCGGCAGCGCGTCCATGTCGGCGCGCAGGCCGATCGTCGGACCGTCGCCGCGATGGCCCCTGATGATGCCGACCACGCCGGTGCGGCCCAGGCCCTTGACCACCTCGTCGACACCGAATTCAGCGAGTTTCGCCTCGACGAATCCCGCGGTCCTGACCACGTCGAACATCAGTTCCGGCATCTGGTGGAGTTCACGGCGCCAGGCGGTGATTTCAGCGTGCATCTCGCTCACGCGATTGAGGATGGGCATTCGAGTTCACCTGTCATTCACATCGACAAATACCGGGTTTCCCGGCAAAAACTTTCTCAGGCATCTGCCATTTCTCTGCCATATAGGGTAAATATGGCCGGGTCAAAGTTTCCCGACTGCATCTTTAGGTAAGGGACAGGATGAAGGCTGTATTCCGCAGGGCCGCCACCAGGGCTGCCGTTGCAACGCTTGGCGTCGCACTTTCCATGGGCATCGCCGCCGAAGGCATGGCGGGTCCGCACATGCTGATCGACATCAAGACTGGCAAGGTGATCGAGCACGAGGACGCCTTCCAGAAATGGTATCCGGCGTCGCTCACCAAGCTGATGACCGCCTATGTCGCCTTCCGCCAGGTCAAGGCCGGCAAGTGGACGATGGCCTCGCCGATCGTCATGACCAAGCGCGCCGCAGCCGAACCGCCTTCGAAGATCGGGCTCAAGCCCGGCCAGGCGCTGACGCTGGACGATGCGATCAAGGTGCTGCTCGTCAAGTCCGCAAATGACGTCGCCTTCGCGATCGCCGACAATATCGGCGGCAGCAAGGAAAACTTCGTGGCGATGATGAATGCCGAGGCCCGCAGGCTTGGCATGAATTCGACCAACTTCGTCAATCCCCACGGCCTGCCCGGTCCGGGCCAGTACACGACCGCGCGTGATCTCGCGGTCCTGACGCTCGCGCTGAAGCGTGATTTCCCGCAATATTCGGGCTATTTCTCGCTCGAGGGCGTGATGATCGGCAAGCGAAAGTTCGGCAATTACAACAAGCTGATCGCCCGCTTCGACGGCGCCGACGGCATGAAGACGGGCTATATTTGCGCCTCGGGCTACAACCAGGTCTCGACCGCGACCCGCAACGGCCGCTCGGTCATTTCGGTCGTGCTCGGTTCGGACAGTCTTGCGGGCCGTACCGTGCAGTCCGCCGATCTGCTGCAGAAGGGCCTCACCGACGGGGCGGGCTTCAGCGACCCCACCGTCTACAGGCTCAAGCCCTATGGCGCGACCCGCGACCAGGTGGCCGACCAGTCGGAAATCATCTGCTCGAAGAAGAAGGGCAAGAAGGTCCGCTCGGAATCCGCCGACGAAGTCGGCGACAAGAAGACCTCGCCCTATGTGCACGAGATCACCCGCCCGCTGGAGTTCGCCAGGATCACGGTCATCCCGGCCGGCAAGGGCACGCCCGAGGCCGAACTCGAGGAAGTCGCGGACGCTTCTCCGCTGGTGATCTACGGCCGCAAGGTCACGTTCATCCCCATTCCCGAGCCCCGGCCCGTGAACTGATGGCTGTAAACTGATGGCGCAGCCAGCCGAACGCATCCCGGTGAGCATCCTCACCGGCTTTCTTGGCGCGGGCAAGTCCACGCTGCTCAACCGCCTGCTCCGCGATCCCGACATGCGCGACACCGCCGTGATCATCAACGAGTTCGGCGAGGTTGGCATCGATCATCTGCTCGTTGAGTCCTCGGGTGACGCGATGGTCGAGCTCTCCAACGGCTGCCTGTGCTGCACGGTGCGCGGCGAATTGACGGACACGCTGGTCTCGCTGCGCGAGGGCCTGTCCTCCGGCCGCATCAAGGCGCTCCGTCGCGTCGTCATCGAGACGACGGGGCTTGCCGATCCCGCACCGGTGATCCAGTCGATCATCGGCGCGACCGAGATTGCCCGCGACTACGCCGTCGATGGCGTCATCACGCTGGTCGATGCGGTCAATGGCCTGTCGACGCTCGACAACCACCGGGAGGCGCGCCGCCAGGTCGCCATGGCCGATCGGCTGGTCCTGACCAAGAAGACGCTTGCCGATCCCGCGGCGCTCGAACCGCTCGCGGCCCGCCTCAGGGCGCTCAACCCTTTCGCTTCGCTCGTCGACGGCGACACGCCCGAAGCGGCGCGTTACGCCATGCTGTGCTGCGGCCTCTACGATCCCGCCACCAAGATCGCCGACGTCTCGCGCTGGCTGCATGACGAGGCGGACCATGATCACCACCATCATGATCACGGCCACGATCACCACCACCACAATCACGACGAGTCGATCCGCTCCTTCTCCATCATCCACGACCGGCCGATCGAGCCGGCGGCGATCGGCATGTTCGTCGATCTCCTGCGCTCGGCCCATGCCGAGAAGCTCCTGCGCATGAAGGCCGTCGTCCAGCTTGCCGACGATCCCGACCGGCCGCTGGTGCTGCATGGCGTGCAGGCGGTCTTCCACCAGCCCGAACGCCTGGCTGCCTGGCCGGACCCGACAGATCGCCGCACCCGCATGGTGCTGATCACGCGTGACCTGCCCGCCGAATTCGTCCGGAACCTGTTCGATGCCTTCACCGGCACGCCCCGCGTCGACCAGGCCGACCGCCAGGCGCTGGAGGACAACCCGCTCGCCATCCCCGGCATGCGGTTCTGACCGCAAGGGCGCGGTTCCGGGCCAAGCTCCGGACAAGCCGCTGCCACTAGCCTTGCCCGCTGAACGGGATGGGCTTGCCATGATCAGCACTGCAGACGACGTCATCGAGCATCTAACGCGCGCCGGCACGCTCGCCGATTTCCGCAAGGTGGGTGATGCCGTCCAGCGGCTGGCCGACCCGCGGCTCAAGAACATCTGCACGATCCACGGCACCGAGATCAATCCGTTCTTCGTGCCGAACGCGCAGCCGGGCACCCAGCCGCTCAATGTTACGCAATGGCTCTACATCGTCTCGCAGGCCCGCGCGGCGGCGGCCCATGGCAGCACGCGCCGGATGATGGTGGCGGCGCCGATGAAGAGCGGCTCCACCTTCATCACCAAGTCGCTGTCCACCGCCTTCGGGCTGCCGCGCGTCAGCCTGATCATGCTGCTGGCTCGCGCGTACGACTATGCCAATCTCGGGGCCGCGACCCGGGCGCACGAGATCGACGAGCTTGCGCTGATCTCGGCCTGCTGCCGCGCCGATGGCTTCATTGCCCACCACCACATGCTGGGCTCGCCCTATCTGGCCAGCCAGGCCACACTCTACCGGCTCGACGTTCTGCTGATCCGCCGCAACATATTCGACATGCTCGTCAGCCTCGACGACTTCACCCGCAAGAACCTCGCCGAGAATGCCAAGGGCGAAACCTTCTTCCGCTTCGGCGTGCCGGCAAATTATGCGTCGCTCGATTTCGACGACCGCATCGCGCGCCTGCTCGATCGCAACCTCGATTTCTATCTCAATTACTACGTCTCCTGGACGCTGGCCGAGAGCCAGGGATTGATCAAGCCGTTCTGGATCTCCTATGAAGACGAGATATCAGGTGGCACCCGCGCCCTGTCGGGCCGCGTCACCGAAGCCTTCGCCAGGACCGACGACGAGGCAGTCCGCGTTGCCGCTGCGCTCGGCGAGGGCGGCAGGATGGAGCATGTCCACTTCAACAAGGGCGTCGCCGGCCGGGGCCAGGCGATCACCGGCCGCAACCGCGAGCGCGTGCGCGCGGCCTTTGCCGATTTCTCCGATGTTGCTGACTGGAGTGACTTGCTGGCGTGACAGCGTCCCGCTGGCCAGTTCGGTCAATTAGGAAAGCGCACGCTCTTTCTTGAGCAAGTTCAATGATTTGATCGGTGATTTCCCCGCCCTCTAATGCTGTGGGAGAATCAACGCGTCCCGCATCGGCTACAACGCATGGCGATGCGTCGAGACGGGACCGGTGCCGGGCATGGGGAGACGACGCAAAGCTCCACGCCTGGGCCCGTGCAGAAAATGGTCCTCCTCGGCGCTGAAAAAGGTGCCGGCGTGTCTGTGAGGCATAGGAGCACATCGAATGCCAGGCGGGAGGTGATGGTCCCGCAGGCTCGACATGCGGAAAACGGCTGGCGGGCTCAGCATCGCGGGCGCGGAGGCTGGAAAGGCATCCGCGTGCCCGAGGCATTCGATGAAGCAGAAGGACCGGAGTTGTGCGGGAAAAACCACCGAACGGGGCGCGGAAGCGTGTCTTACCGGCTGCCGCGAGGCAGCCATTGTTGCTGTGGCACGCATCCGTGCCCCGGCCGATCATCCGTGGAAACGGAGAGATCGGGAGCAGTGCATGGCCAGGCCACGGGGCGGATGCGCTCGCGTGATCGGGGAGGCGTGTGGAAATGTGGAGCGCTGGAATTACCCCTCACCA
The DNA here is from genome assembly GCA_019739215.1 of Rhizobium sp. Classification (GTDB taxonomy): domain Bacteria; phylum Pseudomonadota; class Alphaproteobacteria; order Rhizobiales; family Rhizobiaceae; genus Rhizobium_E. The sequence goes on along the minus strand of JAHHDR010000040.1, from coordinate 5,344 downwards.
AGCGCGCCCAAGCCTTCGACCTTCGGTCTTATGCGGGCCTGCTATCCTCTCCCACAAGGGGAGAGGTAGACTCGCGGCGGCCTGTCGCCCTTCCGCCACGTCGAGCGTGTGGCAAGCCGGCGCGGCGTCTTTACCTCTCCCCTTGTGGGAGAGGATACGAAGGCCGCGAGAGGCATAGCCGATCGCTTGGCCGAAGTTGGTGAGGGGTTATCCCACGAGCCCGCACTTTCCGCCCCCCGATTTGACAATTCTCAACCCTCTGGAAACGCCCTCAAATTCTCCCTCCGAGTCCTCTTTATTTCGCCACCCCCGTTTCCCATATTCCGCTCAGACGGGAAATCACTTTATCCCGGCCGGCCAGCCTCCGGGGGGCCGATCTTGACCGACGCTGCCGTGCCTCGATGGGCGGAGCGGGAAATGGAGAGACATTATGAACTTGCAGAAATATTCCGAACGCGTTCGCGGATTCCTGCAGAACGCGCAGACCTATGCGCTGGGCGAGGGCAACCCGCAATTCACCGCCGAACATGTGCTGAAGGCGCTTCTCGACGACGAGGAGGGCATGGCCGCCTCGCTGATCGCGCGCGCCGGCGGCGATCCGCGCATTGCCAAGGCCGCCAATGACGAGGCGATTCGCAAGCTGCCGAAGACCTCCGGCGGCAATGGCCAGCTTTCGCTCGCCCAGCCGCTCGCCAGGGTCTTCAATGCGGCCGAGGATGCCGCCAAGAAGTCAGGCGACTCCTTCGTCACCGTCGAGCGCCTGCTCGTGGGCCTGGCCGTCGAGACAACGGCGTCGACCGCCGAGGCGCTGAAGAAGGCCGGCGTCACCCCGATCGGCCTCAATCAGGTCATCAACGAGATCCGCAAGGGCCGCACCGCCGACTCGGCGCCGCCGAGGACGCCTACGACGCGCTCAAGAAGCTATGCCCGCGACCTGACGCAGGCCGCCCGCGACGGCAGAGCTCGATCCGGTCATCGGCCGCGACGAGGAGATCCGCCGCACCATCCAGGTCCTCGCGCGCCGCACCAAGAACAATCCCGTGCTGATCGGCGAGCCCGGCGTCGGCAAGACCGCCATCGCCGAGGGCCTCGCCCTGCGCATCGTCAATGGCGACGTGCCCGAGAGCCTCAAGGACAAGAACGCTGATGGCGCTCGACATGGGCGCCCTGATCGCCGGCGCCAAGTACCGCGGCGAGTTCGAGGAGCGGCTCAAGGCGGTGCTCAACGAGAGTCACCGCCGCGGAAGGCCAGATCATCCTGTTCATCGACGAGATGCACACGCTGGTCGGGGCCGGCAAGGCGACGGGGCCATGGATGCGTCCAACCTGCTCAAGCCCGCCCTGGCCCGCGGCGAGCTGCACTGCGTCGGCGCCACCACGCTCGACGAGTACCGCAAGCACGTCGAGAAGGACGCGGCCCTGGCCCGGCGCTTCCAGCCGGTCTTCGTCGAGGAGCCGACCGTCGAGGACACGATCTCGATCCTGCGCGGACTGAAGGAGAAGTACGAGCGCACCACGGCGTGCGGATCTCCGACTCGGCGCATCGTCGCCGCCGCCACGCTCTCCAACCGCTACATCACCGACCGCTTCCTGCCCGACAAGGCCATCGACCTGATGGACGAGGCGGCGTCGCGGCTGCGCATGGCGGTCGACTCCAAGCCCGAGGCGCTCGACGAACTCGACCGCCGCATCATGCAGCTCAAGATCGAGCGCGAGGCGCTGAAGAAGGAAACCGACGCACGCGTCCAAGCGACCGGCTCGAAAAGCTCGAGACCGAACTCGCCGAGCTCGAGGAAGAGGCCGAGACGCTCACCGCCCGCTGGCAGGCCGAGAAGCGAAGCTGGGCAGGGGCGCCGAGATCAAGAAGAGTCTCGACGGCGCGCACCGAACTCGCGGCCGCGCAGCGCACGGGTGATCTCGGCCGGGCCGGCGAGCTCGCCTATGGCGTGATCCCCGAGCTCGAGAAACAGCTGCTCGGTGCGGAAGACGAAGGGCGACAAGGCGCGGCCGATCCGCAGGAGGTCGTGACGCCGACCACATCGCCCAGATCGTCGTCGCGCTGGACCGGCGATCCCCGTCGACAAGATGCTGGAAGGCGAGCGCGACAAGCTGCTCAGGATGGAAGACGAACTGGCGAAATCGCGTCGTCGGCCAGGGCGAGGCGGTTCAGGCCGTGTCTCGCGCGGTTCGCCGTGCCCGTGCCGGGCTGCAGGATCCCAACCGCCCGATCGGTTCCTTCATCTTCCTCGGCCCCACCGGCGTCGGCAAGACCGAGCTGACCAAGTCGCTGGCCCGCTTCCTGTTCGACGACGAGACCGCCATAACCCGGATGGACATGTCCGAATATATGGAGAAGCACTCGGTCGCCCGGCTGATCGGCGCGCCTCCCGGCTATGTCGGCTACGAGGAAGGTGGCGCGCTGACCGAGACGATCCGCCGCCGGCCCTATCAGGTCGTCCTGTTCGACGAGATCGAGAAGGCGCATCCCGATGTCTTCAACGTGCTCCTGCAGGTTCTCGACGACGGCCGCCTGACCGATGGCCAGGGCCGCACCGTGGACTTCAAGAACACGATCATCATCATGACCTCCAATCTGGGCGCGGAATTCCTCACCCAGCTCGGCGAGAATGATGAGGTCGACTCGGTACGGGACATGGTGCTCGGTGTCGTCCGGTCGGCCTTCCGTCCGGAGTTCCTCAACCGCGTCGACGAGATCATCCTGTTCCACCGCCTGCATCGCCGGGAGATGGGCGCGATCGTCGACATCCAGCTCGGGCGGCTGGAGACGCTGCTGGCCGAACGCAAGATCGCGCTCGAACTCGGCGCGGATGCCCGCGGCTGGCTGGCCGACAAGGGCTACGATCCGGTCTATGGCGCCCGTCCGCTCAAGCGGGCGATCCAGCGCTATATCCAGGACCCGCTCTCCGAGCGCATCCTGTCCGGCGATTTCCCCGACGGGTCGAAGATCCTGGTCTCGGCCGGTTCCGACCGTCTGGTCTTCGCGGCCAACACCAGCGAGTCCGCGCAGGAAGCGGCCTGACCGCACAAACTGTCAATCTGGGCCGGCGGCAGCAATGCCGCCGGCCTTCGCCGTTCTGCGTGAGTGAATTGCACCTGCTGCGATGGCTGCCGAACTATTGGGTCTCGGCGACCTGCTTGGTTTCGCCATTGCCGAGCAGCGCATCGATGCGCTTGCGCTCATCCTCGAAGCGGGCGAGCAGATCGCCCTTGAGCGTCTTGCCGGCCGGCAGGCGTATGCGCTGCGGATCGACCTTGTTGCCGTTGACGATCACCTCGTAATGCAGGTGCGGCCCCGTCGACTGTCCGGTGCTGCCGACCCAGCCGATAACCTGTCCCTGCCGCACCCTGGCGCCTTCCTTGACGCCCTTGGCGATGGCGCTCTGGTGGTTGTAGGACGTCACATAGCCGTTCGGATGCTGCACCAGCGTCTGGTTGCCGTAGCCGCCCTTGTCCCAGCCGGCCTTGACCACCACCCCGTCGCCGGCCGAAATGATCGGCGTGCCGCGCGGCGCCGACCAGTCGACGCCGGTATGCATCCGCATGTAGCCGAGGATCGGATGGCGCCGCATGCCGAACCCGGAGCGGAAGGCCCCGCCGGGGAGGGGGTTACGGATCAGGAAGCGCTTCGGGTTCTTGCCCTCGGGATCGAAATAGTCGACCGACAGGTCTTCGGGGTTCTGGAAGCGATAGAGCCGGGTCTCGGTGTCACCGAACTTGGCCCGCACATAGAGCAGTTCCGAATCTTCCGTCGCCTCGCCGTCCGCATCCTCGAGCGAGTAGAAAACCTCGAGCGAGTCGGTCGCCCGCAGTCTCGCCTGGAAGTCGACGGACGGCGCCAGCATCCGGACCAGGCGGCCGGTCATTTCCTTGCTCAGCCCGTAGGACAACGACGCCCGGTAGATGCCGTCATAGACCCGCGGCAGGTCGCCGGTGTCGGCGATCTGAACGCCATCATCCTCGAAGGCGGTTGCGACTGCCGACAGTTGCGGCGGCTCGCTGCCCTCGATCAGCACACCCTTGTCATTGACCGCTGCCGTCAGCAGGTGGGCATTGCCCGAGTAGAGGCTCGCCCGGACAATGCGGGCCTTCTCGCCCTGCTGGATGATCCCGAGCCGCAACACGTCGCCTTCCGCCAGCGTATCCCGGCCGAGCGCCGCGGCGACATAGGTCTCGATCGCCTTGGCGTCGGCCTGGGCATAGCCGCTGGCGAGCATCACGGCGCTGACCTTGGCCGCCTTGCGGACGGGCAGGATGTCATCGGCATATTCCGGCGTGGCCGGCGTAATCGAGCTGGGCATCGCAACGCTGGAATTTTCCTCGACCACGCGGGCCGTCACCCGCGACAGCAGGTCGAGCGCATCGCTATCGGCGGAAAACCGCTGCGGATCGACATAGTAGAGCGTGGCAACCTGCGCGGTGCCCTCGGTGAGCACCGAGCCGTTGGTCCGGACATTCTCCTCGACCTCGTCCAACGACATCGAAGGGGCAAGCGGAAATGGCGCGCGGTCGATCGGGAAGGCATCCGTCTTCAAGGCGACTTCCGATTCCACATCCGAACCATAGAAGACAGGAGATGGCGCGGGCGCCACATCGCGCTCTCCTGCCGATACGATGTTCAGCGGGTCGAAGCGGGGATAGGTCTGGTCGGTGGCGTGGCTGGCCGCGAGCACCATCTTCACATGCGCGAATGGCCGCTTGCGGATCACCTGGCTCTCGCCCTCGACGACAACGGTCGGGACTTCCATGATCGACTTGTCCGCCGGCTTCGCGGCGATCACCGAAGAGAGCAGCCGCTTGCCCTTGACCACGGCGGACGGACCGACGCGGTCGTCGGCATCCTGGCGGGTGACGACGGAGGCCTCGGCCGGCGTTGTAAGGATCTGACGACCTTCGACGGCCGCAAAGAGTGCGACACCCATCAGGATGGACGCAGTCAGGCCAGTAAGGAAGGTCCCGGAGAGCCAGCGCAACGATACTTCGCGCCGATCGGGCGTACGCCGCCCCTCGGCGAGGATCGGCATCTCGGTGCCGATCGAGCGTATGATCTTCTCATCGGTCATATAAGGCGGATGTCTCCCACGAGGCCTTCCGGCCGCTCAGATGAGTGCAACAATCGCAGCGCCAAGTCAAATCGGCGTCCCATGCATCATATCGCAGGGATGCAATGCGCGGCCTTCGGGGAGAAAATATGGAAACTTGGAGCAGAAAGACAGCAATCCGGCACCTCTCTCTATAGAAGGCCGGCCTTCAGGCTCATTTTCCAGCGCCGAAAGCCTGCAAATCGCGAGGTTTCAAAAAAACTTCACAAACCTGATTTTTTCTC
>JAHHDR010000039.1 GCA_019739215.1 Rhizobium sp. | reverse complement strand
TGACCTGCATGTGGTGATGGCCGCCACGGATACGGTCATCTGCATGAACGGGCATGTCTGTTGCCGTGGCACGCCGGAGGCGGTGAGCCAGTCTGCGGAATACAGGAGCCTGTTCGGTGGCCGTGCCGCGGGCGCACTGGCATTCTACAACCATCACCATGACCACACCCATCTGCCCGACGGACGGGTGATGCACGAGGATGGCACCGTTACCGACAACTGCCATCCGGAAGACGGCCATCACGAGCATGTTCACGGTCCGGATTGCGGATGCGGTCATGACCATTCCCGTCTGGTGCGGCCGCACCGGACGGAAGAGGAAAGCCGCGATGCTCGATGATTTCTTCACCAGGGCGCTGGTCGCGGGCGTCGGCATAGCGCTGACCGCCGGACCGCTCGGCTGCTTCATCATCTGGCGGCGAATGGCCTATTTCGGCGACACCATGGCCCATTCCGCCTTGCTCGGCGTGGCGCTGTCGCTGCTGCTGGATATCAATCTCATCGTCGCGGTCTTCGTGGTCGCATCGCTCGTTGCCCTCCTGTTGCTGTGGCTGCAGCGTGCCGGCACGCTCTCCGCCGATGCCCTGCTCGGCATACTCTCCCATGCCTCGCTTTCGGTGGGGCTGGTGCTGCTCGCCTTCATGACCTGGGTCCGGGTCGATCTCGTAAGCTTCCTGTTCGGCGACATCCTGGCGGTCAGCCGGGCCGATATCGACGTGATCTGGGGCGGCGGATTGCTGGTGCTGATGGCGCTCGCCTATCTCTGGCGGCCGCTGATCGCGTCCACGGTGTCGGAGGACATCGCCGAGGCGGAGGGGCTGGCGCCGAAGCGGGCGAGGCTCTACTTCATGCTGCTGCTGGCGCTGGTGATCGCGATCGCGATGAAGATCGTCGGCATCCTGCTGATCACGTCGCTGCTGATCATCCCGGCGGCGACGGCGCGGCGCTGGTCGTCCTCGCCCGAGATGATGGCTGTCCTCTCCGCCGTGATCGGCGCCTTCGCGGTGATTGGCGGGCTCTACGGGTCGCTGGAATTCGATACCCCCTCGGGGCCGTCGATCGTCGTTGCGGCGCTTGCGATCTTCGTTGTCAGTCTGCTACCGCTCGGCCGTCTGAATCGCGCCGTGTCCGAAGGAGAAACGCGATGAGCAACGCGCCGAAACTCACCCGAAACCAGGCGCTGGTGCTGGGCCTTCTGACGCGGGCTGCTGCCCCGCGCAGCGCCTACGACATTCTCGATGGCCTTCGTGACGATGGTTTTCGCGCGCCGCTGCAGGTCTACCGGGCGCTCGACAAGCTGATGGAGTTCGGCCTTGTCCATCGGCTCGAAAGCATCAACGCCTTCGTGGCCTGTTCCGACCCGCATGACCATGCCGGACACAATCACGGCGTGACGGCATTTGCCATCTGCGAGGATTGCGGATCGGTCACCGAGTTTCGAGATGATGGCATCGACGGACGACTGACCGCCTGGCAGAAATCCGAACATTTCAAGCCCGAAAAGACGACAATCGAGATACGCGGCCATTGCAAGGAGTGTTCATAGCTGTCTTTCCTGCAGCCCCTTGAACTTTCCGAGTAGATTAATCGATTCTCAAGTTGTAACCGCTAATACTTCTCTCCCAAAGGCGCTGGCAATCCGCGGCGCATACATCGGGTGAGGGATGGACAACCCGTCAGGACGCCGACAAGGCAGCAAGTTTCGTGAGTCGAACCTTCGCTTCCGCTATAAAGTGATGCTGGGCGTGGGCGTGGCGACGACGATTTCGCTGTTCGCTGGCGCCAATGCCATTTTTAACGTCCGCCGCGTCGAGCACTCCGTCAGCTTTTCCGCCGAGGCGGCGTCGCCGCTGCTGATCGGTGTCATCTCGCTGTCCGAGAGCTACCAGAAGCTCCAGTCGGTCTTCGATCCGGTCATCCGGAACTGCGCCGGGCTGGAGGGCGCCACGCGCTTTCTCGCCGGGTCGCAGGCGGAGCAGAAGAAGAAGCTCGACGGCCTCAAGCAGATGGCACTTGAGGCCAACGCCCTGAAGGAACTGAACCGTTACGAGTTCTCCGGGCAGAAGATCTTTCGCACCCGGCAAGCGTTGCTCGACCTCTGCCACGAGTTTACGACGATCAAGAGCCACTATTCCTCGGCGGAAAACTCGATACGCATCACCACAAGCGCGATCGGCCTGAATGCCGCCACCGGCGTGCTCGCGCTGGAAGGGCGTATCAAGGACCTCTGGGAGAAAAAGAGCCGACCGATGCCGCGCGGCACTGTGGCGGACTACGCGATGTCGCGAAGCGTCGACGACGAGATCAACGCGGCCTGGCGCCAGATCCGTGACTTCTACAAGATGAGGGTGCTCGTGACCGAACTCGCCGGTGCGGGGACTGTCATGGGGAACACCATGCGGGGATTCGAGTTCGACCGCACGCGCCGGACCTATCTGACCCGGTTGAAGGCGTTCGAGCGTGTCGTTGCCGACGCGCGGATCTTCTTCGAGCGCTCGGACCGTCCGGGTGATTACACGGCGATGCTCGCCCTGGTCCGGCAGACGCGGGTGATGATGGAAGAGGGCCCGCGATCGATGTTCAGGGCGGCGTCGTCGCTGCGGGAGATCGAGCGGCGTCGTCTCAGTCTGGTCGACCGGCTGCAGCGGGAGCAGGGGCAGTATTCGGTCGCGTTGCTGAATATCATGGACGTGGCCCAGCGCATCAACCGTCGTGCCCAGGCGCAGACCGAGAAGGATGCGAACCGGGCCCGCTGGGAAATCGGCGGCACGATGGCGGCCTTCGCGGCGTTCATGCTGCTCGTCGGCTGGTACTTCAAGAATTCCGTCACGCGGCCGCTCGAGATCCTGACCGGCAATGTCGACCGTCTGCGACTGGCGATGCGCGAGGACGACGATCCGGTCGATTCCTCGCTGCTGAGCCGCGGCGACGAGATCGGCGACCTTGCCGTCCAGTTCTCCCGCACGTTCAAGCAGCTCGCCCAGGCGCGCCGTGAACTGCAGGAAGCGTCGCGGGGTCGAGATCGGCCTTCAGCGCGACCGCATGCTTGGCGCCATCGAGAATATGCCGCAGGGCCTCTACATGCTCGACAAGGACGGCAGGATCATCGTGGCCAACCGCAGGCTCGCGCAGATCTACAACCTCGGTGATCGCGGCGAACTCGCCGGACTGACTGTGCGCGAGTTCATCTCGCTCTGCCGGCAGAGCGGCGCGGGCGTCGCGCGCGTGATCACCGACGAGACGGACAAGGCTGTCTCTGGCCAGGTCCAGACGTCGCACCGCGTGGTCGAGCTCGACGACGGGCGCGTGATGACGATGAAGGTGATAGCCGCTCTCCGACGGCGGTCATGTCGTGACCCACGAAGACATCACCGAGAAGCAATTGGCGAGTGAAAAAGATCGCCCATATGGCGCTGCATGACGCGCTGACGGGCCTCGCGAACCGCGTGCTTTTCCGCCAGCATATCGACGAGGCGATCGAACGGTCCGGCGACGCAAGCGCGGCGCTGTTGTTTCTCGATCTCGACCGCTTCAAGATCGTCAACGACACGCTGGGGCATCCGATTGGCGACAGGTTGCTCGTCGAGGTCGCCGAACGCCTCGGTGCGGTGCTGGACGAAGATTTGCTTTGCGGCCCGGCTCGGCGGCGATGAATTCGCGATCTATCACGTCGGTGGTGGCGAGGACGGGGGTGTCGAGGCGCTCGCACGGCGGATTTCCACCTGCAGTCGCCGAGCCTTTCGAGATCGAGGGGCACCACATCATCATCGGGACGTCGATCGGGCATCGCGCTTTCACCGCGGGACGGGCGGGATGCCGACGAGCTTCTCAAGAACGCGGACATGGCGCTCTACCGGGCCAAGCAGGACGGCAAGGGCGGTTACCGCTTTTTTCGAGCCCGACATGGACCGCCACATGCGGGACTGGCACGAGATGGAGCGCGATCTCCGCGATGCCATCACCGAAGGGTCAGTTCGAGCTCTACTACCAACCGATGGTATCGCTGGACGACAGGCGCATTCTCGCATTCGAAGCGCTCATCCGGTGGCATCACCCGCGTCGTGGCTTCGTGTCCTCCCGCCGACTTCATCCCCGTGGCGGAGGAGACCGGCCTGATCAACGAGATCGGTGGCTGGGTCCTGGATACGGCAAACACAACAGGCGCGCTCATGGCCGGTGGACGTCGCCGTCGCCGTCAACGTTTCGCCCCGTCCAGTTCCGGGCCGGCAACCTGCAGTATAAGGGTGGTGAGCGCGCTGGACAGGTCGGGACTGGCACCGGAACGCCTGCTGCTCGAGATCACCGAGGGCGTGTTTCCTCCATTGACAGGCGAGCAGACCGAGACGGTGCTCAACGATCTCCGCGCCGTGGGCGTCCGCTTCGCCATGGACGACTTCGGCACCGGATACTCGTCGCTGAGCTACATCCGCCGCTTCCCCTTCGACAAGATCAAGATCGACCAGAGCTTCGTCCGGGGCCTGAGCGACAATCCGGAATCGATGGCGATCGTGCGTGCAGTCACCAATCTCTGCCGGGGACCTGGGCATGAAGACCACCGCCGAGGGTGTCGAGACCGAGGAGCACGCGGTGATTTTGAAAGACCTCGGTTGCGACACCCGCGCAGGGCTACCATTTCGGCCGACCGATGCGCGCCGCCGATACGCTGAAGCTGTTTTCCGAACCGCGGACGGCCGTCGGCTGACCTCAGAGCCTCTCGCAGGTCGCGCGCGAAGCGGCGCCAGTTGGCGACATAATGTTCGGCAGATCGGGTCAACGCTTCGACCGCCGCGTCATCGAGCACACGGATCGCCTTGGCCGGTGCTCCGACGATCAATGAGTTGTCCGGAAAGGTCTTGCCCTCGGTCACCAGCGCATTGGCGCCGACGAGGCAGTTCCGGCCGATCTTCGCGCCGTTGAGCACCGTTGCGCCCATGCCGATGAGCGAATTGTCGCCGATCGAGCAGCCGTGAATGATGGCCTGATGGCCGATCGTGCAATTGCTGCCGATCGTCGCAGGAAAGCCCATGTCGGTATGGATGGTGACGCCTTCCTGGACGTTGGTTCCCGCGCCGATATCGATCAGTTCATTGTCGCCGCGCAGCGTGGACGCCAGAACCATATGCCGACGCCGGGACCAAGACGGACCTTGCCGATCACATGGGCCCCGGGTGCGATCCAGAAGTCGCCATCCTCCGGAAGTTCGGGTTGGTCGTTGCCAAGGGGCGTAGAGAGGCATGCGCAGATCCTTTCATGTATCATGCGGACAGGGTCATGGAACGCGAGAGCCTACCTTGGCGTTTCGCGACGCATGCGGATACGGCGCTCGATTGACTCGCCCGACGTTTTCCGTTCAAGTGCTCGCCCGAAGTCCGCCAATGCCGCGCGCGTTTCCAAGGAGACATTTCTGACCATGTTCGGCCTCGGGACTATGCGGCGCTGGCCGCCTTCCTGCAAGTCATCATGATCGACCTCGTGCTGGCGGGCGACAATGCCATCGTCATCGGCATGGCTGCTGCCGGCCTGGCTCCCCAGGTCCGCCGGAAGGCAATCCTGATCGGTATCCTGGTCGCGACCGTGCTGCGCATCATTTTTGCGCTGATGACGACGTGGCTGATGGGCATTGTCGGGCTGATCCTTCTGGGGGGCATCCTGCTGCTCTGGGTGTGCTGGAAGATGTACCGCGAGCTCACGACGACGGAGCACCAGTTGCACGACGCAGAGGAGGCGCTTGACGACCGTGGAACCAATGCAGACGGTACCGTCAGAGCGCGTGCGGGCACCAAGACGCTGCGGCAGGCGGTGACGCAGATCATCATTGCCGATGTCTCCATGTCGCTCGACAACGTGCTGGCCGTCGCCGGCGCCGCCAAGGACCACTTCTGGGCGCTGGTCTTCGGTCTCGGCCTGTCCGTGGTGATGATGGGCGTGGCCTCCGCCTTCATCGCCAAACTGCTCAACCGGCACAAGTGGATCGCCTGGGTCGGCTTCGTGATCATCCTCTACGTCGCCATCCGCATGATCTACGAGGGTTCCGACCAGGTGCTGGGCCATACCCTGCCGGCCATTCCGCTCCTGAAAAGCGCAGCGTCGGCCGGCCTGCACTGAGGAGCCGCCGCAGTAACCTCCCGCCGGACGATGCCCCACTTCACGCCGCTGGCCGGCGGGGCAGTTCAAGCACGGTTGCCATCGATCATGCGATGACGCTGGAAATTTGTGAGCGGCCGGTCTAAATGACCGTCAAGACAAACTCGATTGCGTGGATGCTCGTGGCCGACACACTCTACAGCCTTTCAGGCGGACGGAAGGTCCTGGCGGTCGCGCCGATGATGGACTGGACGGATCGCCATTGTCGCTACCTTCACCGGCTGCTGACGCGCCATAGCCTCCTCTACACCGAGATGGTCGTCGCGGATGCCGCCATTCATGGCAAGCGTGAACGCCTGCTCGGGTTCGACCTGTCCGAACACCCGGTCGCCCTGCAACTGGGTGGTTCGGATCCGGACAAGCTCGCCGAGGCGACCCGCATCGGCAACGGGTGCGGATATGACGAAGTCAACCTCAATGTCGGCTGTCCGTCCGACCGGGTGCAGTCGGGCACGTTCGGCGCCTGCCTGATGCGCGAGCCGAAGCTCGTCGCCGACTGTGTGGCCGCGATGAAGGCAGCGTCGGACGTTCCGGTCACCGTCAAGTGCCGACTTGGCGTCGACGACCAGGATCCCGAGGTGGCGCTCGACGCCCTGGCGGCGGATGTGCTGTCCGCCGGTGCGGATGCGCTCTGGGTCCATGCCCGCAAGGCCTGGCTCCAGGGGCTGAGCCCCAAGGAGAACCGCGACATACCGCCACTCGACTACGACCGTGTGTATCGCCTCAAGCAGAAATATCCCGATGTGTTCATTGGGATCAACGGCGGCATTGCCGACCTCGACGAAGCCGCGGGTCATCTTGCCCATGTCGACGGCGTCATGCTGGGCCGTGCGGCCTATCACAACGCCGCCATGCTGGCGGATGCCGATCACCGCATCTATGGCGCGCCGGCCGTCGATGCCGACTGGAGCTTCGTTCGCGATGCCATGATGCGACATGCCGAGGCCCACATCGCCAGCGGAGGGCGCCTCGGGCATGTCACCCGACATATGGTCGGTCTCTTCCAGGGCATCGACGGCGCCCGGCGGTTTCGCCAGGTTCTGTCGACCGATGCGACGAAGCCGGGCGCGGGCCCCGAGGTCATCGCACGCGCGTTCGAGGCGGTCATGCCTTCGCTTCAGGCTGCCTGAAGCCAGGCTATTCTACCGGCTTCAGCGAGTTGATGATGGCGTTCATCGCGGCGCCGTTGCTTTCCTGTTCGCCCTTGGTGCCCCAATAGGTGACGACCAGTACCTTTTCGGCCAGAGCCACGGCTGCCAGGCTGATCGAAACCGGCCCGTCCTTGTCGGTCCCGTCCCAGTCGATGTTGAAGACCTGCATGCCGTTGAGCGTGCCTTCCACCTCTTTGGCGGACCCTGCATCCACGGTCACCCCCAGGCCCTTGAGCCATTCGACGGCGTCGGTGACGGTCTGGGTCGTGTCCTTCGGCTCGGCAACGTCGACGGCGAGATAGATCGAATTGTCGGGTGAGGTGGCGTCGATGCCGCTCTCGGTTTCCTTTTCGCCCCAGCCGTCCGGGAAGGTGATCGACGCGACAGGCTCGTCGGAGGGAAACTGGATTTCCCCTGCCATGGCGGTGCCGGCCAGAAGCAGGTACGCGGCGGTGACTGCGGATGCGAACTTCATATGATTCCTCCTGGGTTGCTTCGGAGCCGCACCCTATTCGAGGTCTCGGACGGCCGTCCGCTGAAATCCTCGTCCGAACGAGACCTGCCCAAAAAAAGTCGGTCATCAGCCGCGGAGGCAGACTCCAAGCCTTCATTCAACTAATCGGTTGACATTAGCCCGCGTGGGTTTATTGTTAACCGTATGGTTGAATATCAGACTCTGGAAATGGATGCGCTGTTCCACGCTCTTGGCGATGCCACGCGGCGGCGGATGCTGCATGAGCTCAGTCGCGGGGAGAGGACGGTCGGGCAACTGGCGGCGCCCTTTGACATGTCGCTGGCCGCCGCGTCCAAACATATCCGGACCCTCGAGAGTGCGGGTCTCATCCAACGAGAGGTGCAGGGTCGGACGCATGTCTGCCGGCTGGATCCGCGCCCGCTCGAACACGCACATGGCTGGCTGGGCTTCTATCAGCAGTTCTGGACGGAGCGGCTGGATGCGCTCGACGAACTGCTGGCGGATCCCGAGATCCGGGCAGGGTTTGCGGAACGTGGCCGGGAGAAATGATGCGGCGCGGACATTTTTCTCCGGCGGCTGTCGGAATCGGGCCGGGCCGATCGACGAGAGGGATCAGGTGACGTTGCGGCGGGCCGCTGCGCGCCGTGCATCAATTGGGGGAATGTGACATGCAGAAGACACAGTATCGTTGGGTCATTGTCGCCGCCGGCGGCCTTCTGGGCTGCCTTGCGGTCGGCGCGATGTTTTCACTTCCGGTATTCCTCAGGCCGATATCCGATGAGACGGGCTGGTCGGTGACGGGCGTTTCCACGGCGATGACCGTCGGATTCCTGGCGATGGCCTTTGCCAGCCTGGCCTGGGGCGGCCTGTCGGACAGGATCGGGCCGCGCCCGGTGCTGCTGGTCGGCTCGGTGCTGATTTCGGGCAGCCTTGCTCTCGCCAGCCGTGCCTCGTCGCTGGTGGAGTTTCAACTCCTCTTCGGGCTTGTGCTCGGGGGTGCCACGGCCGCGGTCTTCGCACCGATGATGGCGTGCGTCACGGGCTGGTTCGATACTAGGCGAAGCCTTGCCGTCTCGCTGGTCTCGGCGGGCATGGGCATGGCGCCGATGACCATGTCGCCGCTGGCGGCATGGCTGGTGACGGATTACGGCTGGCGTACGTCGATGCTGATCCTCGCGGTCATCTGCGCTGTGGTGATGATCCCGACCGCGCTGTTGGTGCGACGTCCGCCGGAGGGCGACGAGGTGGCACCGGGTGCGCATCCAGCCGCCGATCCCCAGGAATCCATGTCGGTGGGCGAGGCGGTGCGTACCCCGCAGTTCATCGTCCTGATGCTGACCAACTTCCTCTGCTGCGCCACCCATTCCGGGCCGATCTTCCACACAGTGAGCTATGCGGTGGCCTGCGGAATACCGATGATCGCGGCGGTGACGATCTACAGCGTCGAAGGTCTCGCCGGCATGGGCGGCCGTATCGCCTTCGGGCTGCTGGGCGACCGTTTCGGCGCCAAGCAGATCCTCGTGCTTGGCCTTCTGACACAGTCATTCGGAGCGCTTGCCTACCTTCTGGCCGGCGGACTGGTGTCGTTCTATCTGGTGGCGGCGATGTTCGGTTTCATCTATGCGGGCGTGATGCCGCTCTATGCCGTGCTGGCCCGGGAGAATTTTCCGCAGCGGATGATGGGGACCGTGATCGGCGGAACCTCGATGGCGGGCGGACTGGGCATGGCGCTCGGGCCGGTGGCTGGTGGAATGATCTACGACACCTACGCGAGCTACACCTGGCTTTATGTCGGGGCCTGCGGAATCGGGATCGGCGCCTTCCTGATCGCGATGCTGTTCAGGCCTTTTCCCAAGATGTCGCAAGCGGTCCCGGCTTAGCTCGCCGCAGGTCGATGCGCTCACGCCCCGCTCAGGGATGCCGCAGGGACGATGGTGTGCGGGATGGATGGCAGGTCCCGCCCGAAGCCGGACGTTCCCCCAGAAAAGGTCAGAAATCCACGCTCCGGATCGGTTAGAAGGCACCATTCCGGGATCACTCCGGGATTTATGCCGATTGATTCAGTTTTGAGGAGACGCGAGATGATGACGTGGAAAGCGGGAATGGTGTCTGTGATGGCGATTTTCGCCGCGGCTGTCGCCCAGCCGGCCCTGGCGAATGACGATGCCGCCTGGATCAAGAAATGCATCGGCGACAACGCCGACCAGGGGCAGAGCGCCCAGACCATCTCGGTCTATTGCGCCTGCATGACCGAGAAGATGGACACCTCCGAGACGCTCTCGGTCACCGCCTGGGAAAAATCCCACCCGCAGGAACAGGCTGCGTGCTCGAGCGCAGCCGGCTGGAAGGGCTGACACGGCCTTTGACGGCACCGCCGGACGAATGCCGGCGTTGCGGCAGCTTCGGAGGACGTACCGCCATAGCGTTCTCCGAGGCGTTGCCACGGTTCAAGGCTGGCGGAGATCCCGCTGCTCCTGGCATCGGTCACAGATCGAAGTCCGATGCATCGAGCGCGATGGCGCCCTCGAGATGGATCATGAAGTCGGCCTTGCGGTCGCCATTGGTATCGCCCTCGACCCAGGTATCGTTGCCATCGATGACGAAGCGGAGTTCGCCGGCCTTTCCGTGAAACTTGTCGCCATCGATGAAGTCAAAAGCCTGGTTGCCGCCCTTTTTCGCGTTGGCGTCCCATGGGGAAAGGTCGATGATATCGCCCTCGGCGCGGGAAAAGTCGGCGATCGTGTCGGCATTCTTTTCGGTCCGGCCGGTGGTCCCCTTGGCGAAGACGAAGCTGTCGGCGCCGCCGTTGCCCTCGAAGGTGTTGCGGCCGGCATTGCCATACATCGCCTGTCCACTGTCGGCGCCGTGCAGGTCGCCCTTTGCAATGCCCAGCAGGTGGAGTTCGGTGACGCCGGACGCGACGTCGGTGATCGTGGCGTTGGACCAGACTTCGGTGCCGTTGATGAGGTCGAGCTTGGCGTTCCTTGTCCCGAGGGTGAGTTCGACGAACACGCCTCCGCCGAATGTGACGGTCTTCGTGCCGCCGCTGGCATATTGCAACTCGTAGCCGCCGCCCGAGCCGGTGGTATCCGTTGGACCGCCGCCGTCGACGGCCAGGCCGACGACCTGCTCGCCGACGCTGAAGAAATTGTCTTTCTTGACATTGTCGGTGTAGACCACGCCGGTGACGAAGACCTTGTCGCCAGAGGTGGCAAAGTCCTGCGTCACCATCGATGCGTTCCAGTTGGTGCCACCGGAATTAAACTTGCCGACGTCCTGGCCAATGCCTGCTTCCTGGAAATCCGCTGACATAATGTTGATTCGGTGGCCACGCCCCTCAATGCCCTTGTCGATAAAGAGATCCGCGTGTTGTTGCGTGATCAGCTTGGTCGACAATGCATCATCGATATTGGTGCTCTCGAACCGTGCGGAAATGTTCTCGCCCCACGTCCAGGTACCGGAGAAAACATAGCCGGCATCTTTCATCCGCTCGCCCGGATTCTTGTTGCCCTCGTCATGAGTGAATTTGTCGTTGTCGTTCATCCACTCGCTGTGGTCACGGGCAGCATCAATCAGATCGTCATTGCCGGCAAGAACCTGCTTGGGCGCCGCTGATATCTTCTCACCATTGGGCACGCCCTCGTTGAGCTTGATGCCCATGCGCTTGGCTTCTCCATCCGGATCCATCCGGGCGCGATTGATCAGTTCCAGCATCAACTGTTCCTGGGGCGTCATCTCTGCCATGCGATTCTCCTCGCGGCCTGGAGGCCGGCTCGACACCAATCAGGTCTTTCGTGGCGAAGTTGTGATCGCATTCGTCAGGCTGCTGCCTGCCGACACGAAGGTGCCAGGACGGCGGCGCTCAGGCGCCGGGCTTGCCCGACTTGCCCTTGCCGCGCTTTCGCTGGTCGGACGGGTCCTCGTAGCTGCCCGTTCCGATCTTGCCACGAACGATGGGGCGGTAGCCGTCTTCGCCCTGGGTGGACTGGGTGTCCTGCGACGCGTGCCGAACCTTGGCCGTCGGGTCCGCAGGCTTGTCGGGCAGCGGGCCTGAAGACGCGGGCTTTTCCGTGCGGCGAACCGTCATCTCGTCCAGGCTGTTCTTCTTGAACAGCGACTGGCCGCGCGGGGTGGGTTCGGAAATGTCGCGGCCCATATCATCAAGGGTGGGCTTTCGGAACAGCGCGCCGTCCTTGACCTCGCCACGGTCCTTCGGGGATTGTTTGCGAACGGGCTGCTCCAGGTCGGAGCCGGGGCCCATGTCGCCGAGGGATGGCTTGGCGAAGAGGGTCTTGCCGCTATCCTTGCCTGCTCTTTCCTGGCTTTTCGCTTCATCGCGGGCGAGCGGATCGTCCATGGTGGCGAGCTCGACCGCCTTGAGGCGCTTGATCTCGTCGCGCAGGCGGGCGGCGGTTTCGAAGTCGAGATTGGCGGCGGCGTCGCGCATGCTTTTCTCGAGCGCGTTGAGATGGGCCTGCATGTTGCCGCCCACCAGTTCGTTGGCGCCGCCCTTGACGCCCTTGACGGCGATGTCGGCGCGGACATGGTCGCGCTCGTAGACGCTGTCGAGAATGTCGGAAATGCGGGCCTTGACGCTTTCCGGCGTGATGCCGTGTTCGGTGTTGTAGGCGACCTGCTTTTCGCGCCGGCGCGAGGTTTCCCCCATGGCGCGTTCCATCGAGCCGGTGATGTTGTCGGCATAGAGGATGACCTTGCCATCGACGTTACGGGCGGCGCGGCCAATGGTCTGGACCAGGGACGTCTCCGAGCGCAGGAACCCTTCCTTGTCGGCGTCGAGGATCGCGACGAAGCCGCATTCCGGGATGTCGAGGCCCTCACGCAGGAGGTTGATCCCCACCAGCACGTCGAAGGCGCCGAGGCGCAGATCGCGAATGATCTCGATGCGCTCCAGCGTGTCGATGTCGGAATGCATGTAGCGGACGCGGACGCCCTGTTCGTGCAGATATTCGGTGAGGTCTTCCGCCATGCGCTTGGTCAGGACCGTGACCAGCGTCCGATAGCCCTTCAGCGAGGTTTCGCGGATTTCACCGAGCACGTCATCGACCTGGCTGCGGGCGGGGCGGATCTCGACCGGCGGGTCGATCAGGCCGGTCGGTCGGATGACCTGTTCGGCGAAGACGCCGCCGGACTGTTCCATCTCCCAGTTGCCGGGGGTGGCGGAGACCGAGACGGTGTCAGGGCGCATGGCGTCCCATTCCTCGAAGCGCAGCGGGCGGTTGTCCATGCAGGAGGGCAGGCGGAAGCCGAACTCTGCCAGCGTCGCCTTGCGGCGAAAGTCGCCACGATACATGCCGCCGATTTGCGGCACGCTGACATGGCTCTCGTCGATGAACAGGATGGCGTTGTCCGGGATGTATTCGAACAGCGTCGGCGGCGGCTCGCCGGGTCTGCGGCCGGTGAGGTAGCGCGAATAGTTCTCGATCGACTGGCACGAGCCGGTGGCTTCGAGCATTTCGAGATCGTAACGGGTGCGTTGTTCGAGGCGCTGGGCCTCCAGAAGCCGGCCGGCCTTTTCGAGTTCCTCAAGGCGGAACTTGAGTTCCTCCTTGATCGACTTGATTGCCGAGTTCAGCGCGGGGCGCGGCGTCACATAGTGCGAATTGGCGTAGATCTTCACCGACTTGCAGGTCGCCTGTCTTCTTGCCGGTGAGCGGATCGAATTCGGTGATCGACTCGACCTCGTCGCCGAACATGGTGATGCGCCAGGCGGCATCTTCAAGGTGGGCAGGGAAGAGTTCGATCGTGTCGCCCCGCACGCGGAAGGAACCGCGCTGGAAATCCATGTCGCGGCGCTTGTATTGCTGCGCCACGAGGTCGGCGAGCAAGCTGGCGCTGGTCGAGCCGGTCGCCGATATCGATCTGGAACGTCATCGCCGTGTAGGTCTCGACCGAGCCGATACCATAGATGCAGGAGACCGAGGCGACGATGATGCAGTCGTCACGTTCGAGGATCGCGCGGGTGGCGGAGTGGCGCATCCGGTCGATCTGTTCGTTTACCGTCGATTCCTTCTCGATGATAGGTATCCGTCCGCGCGACATAGGCTTCGGGCTGGTAGTAATCGTAGTAGGAGACGAAATACTCGACCGCGTTGTTGGGGAAGAAGTTCTTGAACTCGGAATAGAGCTGGGCGGCGAGCGTCTTGTTCGGCGCGAGGATCACGGCTGGACGCTGGGTGCCGGGCGATGACCTGCGCCATCGTGAAGGTCTTGCCTGATCCGGTGACGCCGAGCAGGACCTGGCTGCGCTCGCCGGAATTGCAGGCCTTCCGACGAGATCGGCGATCGCCGTCGGCTGGTCGCCAGCGGGCTGGTACTCGGTGACGAGGTCGCAGGCGGATTGTAACGCACGCCTTCGGACTTCTCGGCGGCCGGGCCGGGCGGTGCGGCGTCCAGATCTTGCCGTCCTTGAACAGCGGATTGCCGGACTCGATCAGCTTGGCCGAGCGCATCCACGGTCGCGGTGACGGCGCCCGAGGCGAGATTGTCGACGCCGGTCGCCTCGTCATTGGCGGCAGCGCGTTTCTTGTTGCGGCTGGCGCTCTCGGCGTTCAGCCTTTCGGCGTCTTCAAGTGAGATGTCGAGGCCGGCGACCGGGTTCAGGCCGGCTGCGGCGCGGGTGCGGGGATCGTTGGAGCCGCCGATCGAGCCGCCGCGCGCGGAGCGCTTGTCGCCGATACTGCTTTCGGCCAGCCTGCGGGCATCGTTCTCCACCGTCTTGCGATGCTTGCCGGCCTTTGAGCGGATCTCGCGCATGCTTTCGGCGCGCGACTGGTCTTCGGCGTCGCGCTCCAATTGCTTGACCCAGTCGGAGACGGATCCCGAAACGGGCGCCCCCTCGAAAGGAGCCTGGGGGGCTTCCTCGAAGCCGGGCGGGGATTTCTTCGGGCTTTTGGGCATTGACGATATATGGCAAGAGACACGTGGAAATGGAAGGCCGGACACCGCGTAAATGTCCGCCGCCCCTGTCAGTTCCTGTCAGTGGCGATTTCCGGACCTTTTCCCGACCCCAGGCTGCGGGACAGACGTGCACCGGGTTTCTGGGATGCGTCCTGCCGGGAATGCATGGCTGACCGATGGCGGATGTAAATATATTGCGGCGCAAATTCATGCAACCGTGTCGCAGATGGAACAACAACCGATTCGCGATGTGCGTTGGGTTCTCCAACGCATTGAAAGCGCTTTCGATTTCGTTTCGGGCTGCCACCTTCATTCGCGCGCCTCGGCAGTTTGATACCGTCGGAAACGATTTTTGGCGGCAGATGCGAAACAAATGGCGGCAAAAGCGAAGGAAAATGGCCATTGCATCCGCCATCGGTCAGCCATGCATTCCCGGCAGGACGCATCCCAGAAACCCGGTGCACGTCTGTCCCGCAGCCTGGGGTCGGGAAAAGGTCCGGAAATCGCCACTGACAGGAACTGACAGGGGCGGCGGACATTTACGCGGTGTCCGGCCTTCCATTTCCACGTGTCTCTTGCCATATATCGTCAATGCCCAAAAGCCCGAAGAAATCCCCGCCCGGCTTCGAGGAAGCCCCCCAGGCTCCTTTCGAGGGGGCGCCCGTTTCGGGATCCGTCTCCGACTGGGTCAAGCAATTGGAGCGCGACGCCGAAGACCAGTCGCGCGCCGAAAGCATGCGCGAGATCCGCTCAAAGGCCGGCAAGCATCGCAAGACGGTGGAGAACGATGCCCGCAGGCTGGCCGAAAGCAGTATCGGCGACAAGCGCTCCGCGCGCGGCGGCTCGATCGGCGGCTCCAACGATCCCCGCACCCGCGCCGCAGCCGGCCTGAACCCGGTCGCCGGCCTCGACATCTCACTTGAAGACGCCGAAAGGCTGAACGCCGAGAGCGCCAGCCGCAACAAGAAACGCGCTGCCGCCAATGACGAGGCGACCGGCGTCGACAATCTCGCCTCGGGCGCCGTCACCGCGACCGTGGATGCGCTGGCCAAGCTGATCGAGTCCGGCAATCCGCTGTTCAAGGACGGCAAGATGTGGACGCCGCACCGGCCGGCCCGGCCGCCGAGAAGTCCGAAGGCGTGCGTTACAATCCGCCTGCGACCTCGTCACCGAGTACCAGCCGGCAGGGGACCAGCCGACGGCGATCGCCGATCTCGTCGGAAGGCCTGGAATACCGGCGAGCGCAGCCAGGTTCTGCTCGGCGTCACCGGATCAGGCAAGACCTTCACGATGGCGCAGGTCATCGCCCGGACCCAGCGTCCAGCCGTGATCCTCGCGCCGAACAAGACGCTCGCCGCCCAGCTCTATTCCGAGTTCAAGAACTTCTTCCCCAACAACGCGGTCGAGTATTTCGTCTCCTACTACGATTACTACCAGCCCGAAGCCTATGTCGCGCGGACGGATACCTATATCGAGAAGGAATCGACGGTAAACGAACAGATCGACCGGATGCGCCACTCCGCCACCCGCGCGATCCTCGAACGTGACGACTGCATCATCGTCGCCTCGGTCTCCTGCATCTATGGTATCGGCTCGGTCGAGACCTACACGGCGATGACGTTCCAGATCGATATCGGCGACCGGCTCGACCAGCGCCAGTTGCTCGCCGACCTCGTGGCGCAGCAATACAAGCGCCGCGACATGGATTTCCAGCGCGGTTCCTTCCGCGTGCGGGGCGACACGATCGAACTCTTCCCTGCCCACCTTGAAGATGCCGCCTGGCGCATCACCATGTTCGGCGACGAGGTCGAGTCGATCACCGAATTCGATCCGCTCACCGGCAAGAAGACAGGCGACCTGAAGTCGGTGAAGATCTACGCCAATTCGCACTATGTGACGCCGCGCCCCGCGCTGAACTCGGCAATCAAGTCGATCAAGGAGGAACTCAAGTTCCGCCTTGAGGAACTCGAAAAGGCCGGCCGGCTTCTGGAGGCCCAGCGCCTCGAACAACGCACCCGTTACGATCTCGAAATGCTCGAAGCCACCGGCTCGTGCGCAGTCGATCGAGAAACTATTCGCGCTACCTCACCGGCCGCAGACCCGGCGAGCCGCCGCCGACGCTGTTCGAATACATCCCGGACAACGCGCATCCTGTTCATCGACGAGAGCCATGTCAGCGGTGCCGCAAATCGGCGGCATGTATCGTGGCGACTTTCGCCGCAAGGCGACGCTGGCAGAGTTCGGCTTCCGCCTGCCCTCCTGCATGGACAACCGCCCGCTGCGCTTCGAGGAATGGGACGCCATGCGCCCTGACACCGTCTCGGTCTCCGCCACCCCCGGCAACTGGGAGATGGAACAGTCCGGCGGCGTCTTCGCCGAACAGGTCATCCGACCGACCGGCCTGATCGACCCGCCGGTCGAGATCCGCCCCGCCCGCAGCCAGGTCGATGACGTGCTCGGTGAAATCCGCGAAACCTCGCTGAAGGGCTATCGGACGCTGGTCACGGTCCTGACCAAGCGCATGGCGGAAGACCTCACCGAATATCTGCACGAACAGGGCGTCCGCGTCCGCTACATGCATTCCGACATCGACACGCTGGAGCGCATCGAGATCATTCGCGATCTGCGCCTCGGCGCCTTCGACGTGCTGGTGGGGATCAACCTCCTGCGTGAGGGCCTCGACATCCCGGAATGCGGCTTCGTCGCGATCCTCGACGCCGACAAGGAAGGGTTCCTGCGCTCGGAGACGTCCCTGGTCCAGACCATTGGCCGCGCCGCCCGTAACGTCGATGGCAAGGTCATCCTCTATGCCGACAACATCACCGGCTCGATGGAACGCGCCATGGGGGAAACCTCGCGCCGGCGCGAAAAGCAGGTCGCCTACAACACCGAACACGGCATCACGCCGGAAAGCGTCAAGGCCCGCATTTCCGACATTCTCGACAGCGTCTACGAGCGCGACCATGTCCGCGCCGACATCGCCGTCAAGGGCGTCAAGGGCGGCGCCAACGAACTGGTGGGCGGCAACATGCAGGCCCATCTCAACGCGCTCGAGAAAAGCATGCGCGACGCCGCCGCCAATCTCGACTTCGAAACCGCCGCCCGCCTGCGCGACGAGATCAAGCGCCTCAAGGCGGTCGAGCTCGCCACCATGGACGATCCGCTCGCCCGCGATGAAGCGAAAAGCCAGGAAAGAGCAGGCAAGGATAGCGGCAAGACCCTCTTCGCCAAGCCATCCCTCGGCGACATGGGCCCCGGCTCCGACCTGGAGCAGCCCGTTCGCAAACAATCCCCGAAGGACCGTGGCGAGGTCAAGGACGGCGCGCTGTTCCGAAAGCCCACCCTTGATGATATGGGCCGCGACATTTCCGAACCCACCCCGCGCGGCCAGTCGCTGTTCAAGAAGAACAGCCTGGACGAGATGACGGTTCGCCGCACGGAAAAGCCCGCGTCTTCAGGCCCGCTGCCCGACAAGCCTGCGGACCCGACGGCCAAGGTTCGGCACGCGTCGCAGGACACCCAGTCCACCCAGGGCGAAGACGGCTACCGCCCCATCGTTCGTGGCAAGATCGGAACGGGCAGCTACGAGGACCCGTCCGACCAGCGAAAGCGCGGCAAGGGCAAGTCGGGCAAGCCCGGCGCCTGAGCGCCGCCGTCCTGGCACCTTCGTGTCGGCAGGCAGCAGCCTGACGAATGCGATCACAACTTCGCCACGAAAGACCTGATTGGTGTCGAGCCGGCCTCCAGGCCGCGAGGAGAATCGCATGGCAGAGATGACGCCCCAGGAACAGTTGATGCTGGAACTGATCAATCGCGCCCGGATGGATCCGGATGGAGAAGCCAAGCGCATGGGCATCAAGCTCAACGAGGGCGTGCCCAATGGTGAGAAGATATCAGCGGCGCCCAAGCAGGTTCTTGCCGGCAATGACGATCTGATTGATGCTGCCCGTGACCACAGCGAGTGGATGAACGACAACGACAAATTCACTCATGACGAGGGCAACAAGAATCCGGGCGAGCGGATGAAAGATGCCGGCTATGTTTTCTCCGGTACCTGGACGTGGGGCGAGAACATTTCCGCACGGTTCGAGAGCACCAATATCGATGATGCATTGTCGACCAAGCTGATCACGCAACAACACGCGGATCTCTTTATCGACAAGGGCATTGAGGGGCGTGGCCACCGAATCAACATTATGTCAGCGGATTTCCAGGAAGCAGGCATTGGCCAGGACGTCGGCAAGTTTAATTCCGGTGGCACCAACTGGAACGCATCGATGGTGACGCAGGACTTTGCCACCTCTGGCGACAAGGTCTTCGTCACCGGCGTGGTCTACACCGACAATGTCAAGAAAGACAATTTCTTCAGCGTCGGCGAGCAGGTCGTCGGCCTGGCCGTCGACGGCGGCGGTCCAACGGATACCACCGGCTCGGGCGGCGGCTACGAGTTGCAATATGCCAGCGGCGGCACGAAGACCGTCACATTCGGCGGAGGCGTGTTCGTCGAACTCACCCTCGGGACAAGGAACGCCAAGCTCGACCTCATCAACGGCACCGAAGTCTGGTCCAACGCCACGATCACCGACGTCGCGTCCGGCGTCACCGAACTCCACCTGCTGGGCATTGCAAAGGGCGACCTGCACGGCGCCGACAGTGGACAGGCGATGTATGGCAATGCCGGCCGCAACACCTTCGAGGGCAACGGCGGCGCCGACAGCTTCGTCTTCGCCAAGGGGACCACCGGCCGGACCGAAAAGAATGCCGACACGATCGCCGACTTTTCCCGCGCCGAGGGCGATATCATCGACCTTTCCCCATGGGACGCCAACGCGAAAAAGGGCGGCAACCAGGCTTTTGACTTCATCGATGGCGACAAGTTTCACGGAAAGGCCGGCGAACTCCGCTTCGTCATCGATGGCAACGATACCTGGGTCGAGGGCGATACCAATGGCGACCGCAAGGCCGACTTCATGATCCATCTCGAGGGCGCCATCGCGCTCGATGCATCGGACTTCGATCTGTGACCGATGCCAGGAGCAGCGGGATCTCCGCCAGCCTTGAACCGTGGCAACGCCTCGGAGAACGCTATGGCGGTACGTCCTCCGAAGCTGCCGCAACGCCGGCATTCGTCCGGCGGTGCCGTCAAAGGCCGTGTCAGCCCTTCCAGCCGGCTGCGCTCGAGCACGCAGCCTGTTCCTGCGGGTGGGATTTTTCCCAGGCGGTGACCGAGAGCGTCTCGGAGGTGTCCATCTTCTCGGTCATGCAGGCGCAATAGACCGAGATGGTCTGGGCGCTCTGCCCCTGGTCGGCGTTGTCGCCGATGCATTTCTTGATCCAGGCGGCATCGTCATTCGCCAGGGCCGGCTGGGCGACAGCCGCGGCGAAAATCGCCATCACAGACACCATTCCCGCTTTCCACGTCATCATCTCGCGTCTCCTCAAAACTGAATCAATCGGCATAAATCCCGGAGTGATCCCGGAATGGTGCCTTCTAACCGATCCGGAGCGTGGATTTCTGACCTTTTCTGGGGGAACGTCCGGCTTCGGGCGGGACCTGCCATCCATCCCGCACACCATCGTCCCTGCGGCATCCCTGAGCGGGGCGTGAGCGCATCGACCTGCGGCGAGCTAAGCCGGGACCGCTTGCGACATCTTGGGAAAAGGCCTGAACAGCATCGCGATCAGGAAGGCGCCGATCCCGATTCCGCAGGCCCCGACATAAAGCCAGGTGTAGCTCGCGTAGGTGTCGTAGATCATTCCACCAGCCACCGGCCCGAGCGCCATGCCCAGTCCGCCCGCCATCGAGGTTCCGCCGATCACGGTCCCCATCATCCGCTGCGGAAAATTCTCCCGGGCCAGCACGGCATAGAGCGGCATCACGCCCGCATAGATGAAACCGAACATCGCCGCCACCAGATAGAACGACACCAGTCCGCCGGCCAGAAGGTAGGCAAGCGCTCCGAATGACTGTGTCAGAAGGCCAAGCACGAGGATCTGCTTGGCGCCGAAACGGTCGCCCAGCAGCCCGAAGGCGATACGGCCGCCCATGCCGGCGAGACCTTCGACGCTGTAGATCGTCACCGCCGCGATCATCGGTATTCCGCAGGCCACCGCATAGCTCACTGTGTGGAAGATCGGCCCGGAATGGGTGGCGCAGCAGAGGAAGTTGGTCAGCATCAGGACGATGAACTGCGGGGTACGCACCGCCTCGCCCACCGACATGGATTCCTGGGGATCGGCGGCTGGATGCGCACCCGGTGCCACCTCGTCGCCCTCCGGCGGACGTCGCACCAACAGCGCGGTCGGGATCATCACCACAGCGCAGATGACCGCGAGGATCAGCATCGACGTACGCCAGCCGTAATCCGTCACCAGCCATGCCGCCAGCGGCGACATGGTCATCGGCGCCATGCCCATGCCCGCCGAGACCAGCGAGACGGCAAGGCTTCGCCTAGTATCGAACCAGCCCGTGACGCACGCCATCATCGGTGCGAAGACCGCGGCCGTGGCACCCCCGAGCACAAGCCCGAAGAGGAGTTGAAACTCCACCAGCGACGAGGCACGGCTGGCGAGAGCAAGGCTGCCCGAAATCAGCACCGAGCCGACCAGCAGCACCGGGCGCGGCCCGATCCTGTCCGACAGGCCGCCCCAGGCCAGGCTGGCAAAGGCCATCGCCAGGAATCCGACGGTCATCGCCGTGGAAACGCCCGTCACCGACCAGCCCGTCTCATCGGATATCGGCCTGAGGAATACCGGAAGTGAAAACATCGCGCCGACCGCAAGGCAGCCCAGAAGGCCGCCGGCGGCGACAATGACCCAACGATACTGTGTCTTCTGCATGTCACATTCCCCCAATTGATGCACGGCGCGCAGCGGCCCGCCGCAACGTCACCTGATCCCTCTCGTCGATCGGCCCGGCCCGATTCCGACAGCCGCCGGAGAAAAATGTCCGCGCCGCATCATTTCTCCCGGCCACGTTCCGCAAACCCTGCCCGGATCTCGGGATCCGCCAGCAGTTCGTCGAGCGCATCCAGCCGCTCCGTCCAGAACTGCTGATAGAAGCCCAGCCAGCCATGTGCGTGTTCGAGCGGGCGCGGATCCAGCCGGCAGACATGCGTCCGACCCTGCACCTCTCGTTGGATGAGACCCGCACTCTCGAGGGTCCGGATATGTTTGGACGCGGCGGCCAGCGACATGTCAAAGGGCGCCGCCAGTTGCCCGACCGTCCTCTCCCCGCGACTGAGCTCATGCAGCATCCGCCGCCGCGTGGCATCGCCAAGAGCGTGGAACAGCGCATCCATTTCCAGAGTCTGATATTCAACCATACGGTTAACAATAAACCCACGCGGGCTAATGTCAACCGATTAGTTGAATGAAGGCTTGGAGTCTGCCTCCGCGGCTGATGACCGACTTTTTTTGGGCAGGTCTCGTTCGGACGAGGATTTCAGCGGACGGCCGTCCGAGACCTCGAATAGGGTGCGGCTCCGAAGCAACCCAGGAGGAATCATATGAAGTTCGCATCCGCAGTCACCGCCGCGTACCTGCTTCTGGCCGGCACCGCCATGGCAGGGGAAATCCAGTTTCCCTCCGACGAGCCTGTCGCGTCGATCACCTTCCCGGACGGCTGGGGCGAAAAGGAAACCGAGAGCGGCATCGACGCCACCTCACCCGACAATTCGATCTATCTCGCCGTCGACGTTGCCGAGCCGAAGGACACGACCCAGACCGTCACCGACGCCGTCGAATGGCTCAAGGGCCTGGGGGTGACCGTGGATGCAGGGTCCGCCAAAGAGGTGGAAGGCACGCTCAACGGCATGCAGGTCTTCAACATCGACTGGGACGGGACCGACAAGGACGGGCCGGTTTCGATCAGCCTGGCAGCCGTGGCTCTGGCCGAAAAGGTACTGGTCGTCACCTATTGGGGCACCAAGGGCGAACAGGAAAGCAACGGCGCCGCGATGAACGCCATCATCAACTCGCTGAAGCCGGTAGAATAGCCTGGCTTCAGGCAGCCTGAAGCGAAGGCATGACCGCCTCGAACGCGCGTGCGATGACCTCGGGGCCCGCGCCCGGCTTCGTCGCATCGGTCGACAGAACCTGGCGAAACCGCCGGGCGCCGTCGATGCCCTGGAAGAGACCGACCATATGTCGGGTGACATGCCCGAGGCGCCCTCCGCTGGCGATGTGGGCCTCGGCATGTCGCATCATGGCATCGCGAACGAAGCTCCAGTCGGCATCGACGGCCGGCGCGCCATAGATGCGGTGATCGGCATCCGCCAGCATGGCGGCGTTGTGATAGGCCGCACGGCCCAGCATGACGCCGTCGACATGGGCAAGATGACCCGCGGCTTCGTCGAGGTCGGCAATGCCGCCGTTGATCCCAATGAACACATCGGGATATTTCTGCTTGAGGCGATACACACGGTCGTAGTCGAGTGGCGGTATGTCGCGGTTCTCCTTGGGGCTCAGCCCCTGGAGCCAGGCCTTGCGGGCATGGACCCAGAGCGCATCCGCACCGGCGGACAGCACATCCGCCGCCAGGGCGTCGAGCGCCACCTCGGGATCCTGGTCGTCGACGCCAAGTCGGCACTTGACGGTGACCGGAACGTCCGACGCTGCCTTCATCGCGGCCACACAGTCGGCGACGAGCTTCGGCTCGCGCATCAGGCAGGCGCCGAACGTGCCCGACTGCACCCGGTCGGACGGACAGCCGACATTGAGGTTGACTTCGTCATATCCGCACCCGTTGCCGATGCGGGTCGCCTCGGCGAGCTTGTCCGGATCCGAACCACCCAGTTGCAGGGCGACCGGGTGTTCGGACAGGTCGAACCCGAGCAGGCGTTCACGCTTGCCATGAATGGCGGCATCCGCGACGACCATCTCGGTGTAGAGGAGGCTATGGCGCGTCAGCAGCCGGTGAAGGTAGCGACAATGGCGATCCGTCCAGTCCATCATCGGCGCGACCGCCAGGACCTTCCGTCCGCCTGAAAGGCTGTAGAGTGTGTCGGCCACGAGCATCCACGCAATCGAGTTTGTCTTGACGGTCATTTAGACCGGCCGCTCACAAATTTCCAGCGTCATCGCATGATCGATGGCAACCGTGCTTGAACTGCCCCGCCGGCCAGCGGCGTGAAGTGGGGCATCGTCCGGCGGGAGGTTACTGCGGCGGCTCCTCAGTGCAGGCCGGCCGACGCTGCGCTTTTCAGGAGCGGAATGGCCGGCAGGGTATGGCCCAGCACCTGGTCGGAACCCTCGTAGATCATGCGGATGGCGACGTAGAGGATGATCACGAAGCCGACCCAGGCGATCCACTTGTGCCGGTTGAGCAGTTTGGCGATGAAGGCGGAGGCCACGCCCATCATCACCACGGACAGGCCGAGACCGAAGACCAGCGCCCAGAAGTGGTCCTTGGCGGCGCCGGCGACGGCCAGCACGTTGTCGAGCGACATGGAGACATCGGCAATGATGATCTGCGTCACCGCCTGCCGCAGCGTCTTGGTGCCCGCACGCGCTCTGACGGTACCGTCTGCATTGGTTCCACGGTCGTCAAGCGCCTCCTCTGCGTCGTGCAACTGGTGCTCCGTCGTCGTGAGCTCGCGGTACATCTTCCAGCACACCCAGAGCAGCAGGATGCCCCCCAGAAGGATCAGCCCGACAATGCCCATCAGCCACGTCGTCATCAGCGCAAAAATGATGCGCAGCACGGTCGCGACCAGGATACCGATCAGGATTGCCTTCCGGCGGACCTGGGGAGCCAGGCCGGCAGCAGCCATGCCGATGACGATGGCATTGTCGCCCGCCAGCACGAGGTCGATCATGATGACTTGCAGGAAGGCGGCCAGCGCCGCATAGTCCCGAGGCCGAACATGGTCAGAAATGTCTCCTTGGAAACGCGCGCGGCATTGGCGGACTTCGGGCGAGCACTTGAACGGAAAACGTCGGGCGAGTCAATCGAGCGCCGTATCCGCATGCGTCGCGAAACGCCAAGGTAGGCTCTCGCGTTCCATGACCCTGTCCGCATGATACATGAAAGGATCTGCGCATGCCTCTCTACGCCCCTTGGCAACGACCAACCCGAACTTCCGGAGGATGGCGACTTCTGGATCGCACCCGGGGCCCATGTGATCGGCAAGGTCCGTCTTGGTCCCGGCGTCGGCATATGGTTCTGGCGTCCACGCTGCGCGGCGACAATGAACTGATCGATATCGGCGCGGGAACCAACGTCCAGGAAGGCGTCACCATCCATACCGACATGGGCTTTCCTGCGACGATCGGCAGCAATTGCACGATCGGCCATCAGGCCATCATTCACGGCTGCTCGATCGGCGACAATTCGCTCATCGGCATGGGCGCAACGGTGCTCAACGGCGCGAAGATCGGCCGGAACTGCCTCGTCGGCGCCAATGCGCTGGTGACCGAGGGCAAGACCTTTCCGGACAACTCATTGATCGTCGGAGCACCGGCCAAGGCGATCCGTGTGCTCGATGACGCGGCGGTCGAAGCGTTGACCCGATCTGCCGAACATTATGTCGCCAACTGGCGCCGCTTCGCGCGCGACCTGCGAGAGGCTCTGAGGTCAGCCGACGGCCGTCCGCGGTTCGGAAAACAGCTTCAGCGTATCGGCGGCGCGCATCGGTCGGCCGAAATGGTAGCCCTGCGCGGGTGTCGCAACCGAGGTCTTTCAAAATCACCGCGTGCTCCTCGGTCTCGACACCCTCGGCGGTGGTCTTCATGCCCAGGTCCCCGGCAGAGATTGGTGACTGCACGCACGATCGCCATCGATTCCGGATTGTCGCTCAGGCCCCGGACGAAGCTCTGGTCGATCTTGATCTTGTCGAAGGGGAAGCGGCGGATGTAGCTCAGCGACGAGTATCCGGTGCCGAAGTCGTCCATGGCGAAGCGGACGCCCACGGCGCGGAGATCGTTGAGCACCGTCTCGGTCTGCTCGCCTGTCAATGGAGGAAACACGCCCTCGGTGATCTCGAGCAGCAGGCGTTCCGGTGCCAGTCCCGACCTGTCCAGCGCGCTCACCACCCTTATACTGCAGGTTGCCGGCCCGGAACTGGACGGGGCGAAACGTTGACGGCGACGGCGACGTCCACCGGCCATGAGCGCGCCTGTTGTGTTTGCCGTATCCAGGACCCAGCCACCGATCTCGTTGATCAGGCCGGTCTCCTCCGCCACGGGGATGAAGTCGGCGGGAGGACACGAAGCCACGACGCGGGTGATGCCACCGGATGAGCGCTTCGAATGCGAGAATGCGCCTGTCGTCCAGCGATACCATCGGTTGGTAGTAGAGCTCGAACTGACCCTTCGGTGATGGCATCGCGGAGATCGCGCTCCATCTCGTGCCAGTCCCGCATGTGGCGGTCCATGTCGGGCTCGAAAAAAGCGGTAACCGCCCTTGCCGTCCTGCTTGGCCCGGTAGAGCGCCATGTCCGCGTTCTTGAGAAGCTCGTCGGCATCCCGCCCGTCCCGCGGTGAAAGCGCGATGCCCGATCGACGTCCCGATGATGATGTGGTGCCCCTCGATCTCGAAAGGCTCGGCGACTGCAGGTGGAAATCCGCCGTGCGAGCGCCTCGACACCCCCGTCCTCGCCACCACCGACGTGATAGATCGCGAATTCATCGCCGCCGAGCCGGGCCGCAAAGCAAATCTTCGTCCAGCACCGCACCGAGGCGTTCGGCGACCTCGACGAGCAACCTGTCGCCAATCGGATGCCCCAGCGTGTCGTTGACGATCTTGAAGCGGTCGAGATCGAGAAACAACAGCGCCGCGCTTGCGTCGCCGGACCGTTCGATCGCCTCGTCGATATGCTGGCGGAAAAGCACGCGGTTCGCGAGGCCCGTCAGCGCGTCATGCAGCGCCATATGGGCGATCTTTTTCACTCGCCAATTGCTTCTCGGTGATGTCTTCGTGGGTCACGACATGACCGCCGTCGGAGAGCGGCTATCACCTTCATCGTCATCACGCGCCCGTCGTCGAGCTCGACCACGCGGTGCGACGTCTGGACCTGGCCAGAGACAGCCTTGTCCGTCTCGTCGGTGATCACGCGCGCGACGCCCGCGCCGCTCTGCCGGCAGAGCGAGATGAACTCGCGCACAGTCAGTCCGGCGAGTTCGCCGCGATCACCGAGGTTGTAGATCTGCGCGAGCCTGCGGTTGGCCACGATGATCCTGCCGTCCTTGTCGAGCATGTAGAGGCCCTGCGGCATATTCTCGATGGCGCCAAGCATGCGGTCGCGCTGAAGGCCGATCTCGACCCCGCGACGCTTCCTGCAGTTCACGGCGCGCCTGGGCGAGCTGCTTGAACGTGCGGGAGAACTGGACGGCAAGGTCGCCGATCTCGTCGCCGCGGCTCAGCAGCGAGGAATCGACCGGATCGTCGTCCTCGCGCATCGCCAGTCGCAGACGGTCGACATTGCCGGTCAGGATCTCGAGCGGCCGCGTGACGGAATTCTTGAAGTACCAGCCGACGAGCAGCATGAACGCCGCGAAGGCCGCCATCGTGCCGCCGATTTCCCAGCGGGCCCGGTTCGCATCCTTCTCGGTCTGCGCCTGGGCACGACGGTTGATGCGCTGGGCCACGTCCATGATATTCAGCAACGCGACCGAATACTGCCCCTGCTCCCGCTGCAGCCGGTCGACCAGACTGAGACGACGCCGCTCGATCTCCCGCAGCGACGACGCCGCCCTGAACATCGATCGCGGGCCCTCTTCCATCATCACCCGCGTCTGCCGGACCAGGGCGAGCATCGCCGTGTAATCACCCGGACGGTCCGAGCGCTCGAAGAAGATCCGCGCGTCGGCAACGACACGCTCGAACGCCTTCAACCGGGTCAGATAGGTCCGGCGCGTGCGGTCGAACTCGAATCCCCGCATGGTGTTCCCCATGACAGTCCCCGCACCGGCGAGTTCGGTCACGAGCACCCTCATCTTGTAGAAGTCACGGATCTGGCGCCAGGCCGCGTTGATCTCGTCGTCGACGCTTCGCGACATCGCGTAGTCCGCCACAGTGCCGCGCGGCATCGGTCGGCTCTTTTTCTCCCAGAGGTCCTTGATACGCCCTTCCAGCGCGAGCACGCCGGTGGCGGCATTCAGGCCGATCGCGCTTGTGGTGATGCGTATCGAGTTTTCCGCCGAGGAATAGTGGCTCTTGATCGTCGTAAACTCGTGGCAGAGGTCGAGCAACGCTTGCCGGGTGCGAAAGATCTTCTGCCCGGAGAACTCGTAACGGTTCAGTTCCTTCAGGGCGTTGGCCTCAAGTGCCATCTGCTTGAGGCCGTCGAGCTTCTTCTTCTGCTCCGCCTGCGACCCGGCGAGAAAGCGCGTGGCGCCCTCCAGCCCGGCGCAGTTCCGGATGACCGGATCGAAGACCGACTGGAGCTTCTGGTAGCTCTCGGACAGCGAGATGACACCGATCAGCAGCGGCGACGCCGCCTCGGCGGAAAAGCTGACGGAGTGCTCGACGCGGCGGACGTTAAAAATGGCATTGGCGCCAGCGAACAGCGAAATCGTCGTCGCCACGCCCACGCCCAGCATCACTTTATAGCGGAAGCGAAGGTTCGACTCACGAAACTTGCTGCCTTGTCGGCGTCCTGACGGGTTGTCCATCCCTCACCCGATGTATGCGCCGCGGATTGCCAGCGCCTTTGGGAGAGAAGTATTAGCGGTTACAACTTGAGAATCGATTAATCTACTCGGAAAGTTCAAGGGGCTGCAGGAAAGACAGCTATGAACACTCCTTGCAATGGCCGCGTATCTCGATTGTCGTCTTTTCGGGCTTGAAATGTTCGGATTTCTGCCAGGCGGTCAGTCGTCCGTCGATGCCATCATCTCGAAACTCGGTGACCGATCCGCAATCCTCGCAGATGGCAAATGCCGTCACGCCGTGATTGTGTCCGGCATGGTCATGCGGGTCGGAACAGGCCACGAAGGCGTTGATGCTTTCGAGCCGATGGACAAGGCCGAACTCCATCAGCTTGTCGAGCGCCCGGTAGACCTGCAGCGGCGCGCGAAAACCATCGTCACGAAGGCCATCGAGAATGTCGTAGGCGCTGCGCGGGGCAGCAGCCCGCGTCAGAAGGCCCAGCACCAGCGCCTGGTTTTCGGGTGAGTTTCGGCGCGTTGCTCATCGCGTTTCTCCTTCGGACACGGACGCGATTCAGACGGCCGAGCGGTAGCAGACTGACAACGAAGATCGCAAGCGCCGCAACGACGATCGACGGCCCCGAGGGGGTATCGAATTCCAGCGACCCGTAGAGCCCGCCAATCACCGCGAAGGCGCCGATCACGGCGGAGAGGACAGCCATCATCTCGGGCGAGGACGACCAGCGCCGCGCCGTCGCCGCCGGGATGATCAGCAGCGACGTGATCAGCAGGATGCCGACGATCTTCATCGCGATCGCGATCACCAGCGCCAGCAGCAGCATGAAGTAGAGCCTCGCCCGCTTCGGCGCCAGCCCCTCCGCCTCGGCGATGTCCTCCGACACCGTGGACGCGATCAGCGGCCGCCAGAGATAGGCGAGCGCCATCAGCACCAGCAATCCGCCGCCCCAGATCACGTCGATATCGGCCCGGCTGACCGCCAGGATGTCGCCGAACAGGAAGCTTACGAGATCGACCCGGACCCAGGTCATGAAGGCGAGCAGCACCAGCCCCACCGAAAGCGAGGCATGGGAGAGTATGCCGAGCAGGGCATCGGCGGAGAGCGTGCCGGCACGCTGCAGCCACAGCAACAGGAGGGCAACGAGCGATGCGACCACGAAGACCGCGACGATGAGATTGATATCCAGCAGCAGCGACAGCGCCACGCCGAGCAAGGCGGAATGGGCCATGGTGTCGCCGAAATAGGCCATTCGCCGCCAGATGATGAAGCAGCCGAGCGGTCCGGCGGTCAGCGCTATGCCGACGCCCGCGACCAGCGCCCTGGTGAAGAAATCATCGAGCATCGCGGCTTTCCTCTTCCGTCCGGTGCGGCCGCACCAGACGGGAATGGTCATGACCGCATCCGCAATCCGGACCGTGAACATGCTCGTGATGGCCGTCTTCCGGATGGCAGTTGTCGGTAACGGTGCCATCCTCGTGCATCACCCGTCCGTCGGGCAGATGGGTGTGGTCATGGTGATGGTTGTAGAATGCCAGTGCGCCCGCGGCACGGCCACCGAACAGGCTCCTGTATTCCGCAGACTGGCTCACCGCCTCCGGCGTGCCACGGCAACAGACATGCCCGTTCATGCAGATGACCGTATCCGTGGCGGCCATCACCACATGCAGGTCATGCGAGATCAGCAGTATCCCGCAGCCAGACCGGTCGCGGATGTTCTTGATCAACTCGTAAAGCGCGATCTCTCCGGAGAAATCCACGCCCTGCACGGGCTCATCCAGGACCAGCAGATCGGGCTTGCGGGCGATCGCCCGGGCCAGCAGCGCGCGCTGGAACTCGCCGCCCGAAAGGTTCTGGACCTCGGCCTTGGCGAGGTGGCGTACGCCCGTCTCGGAGAGTGCCGCGTCGATGTCCTTGCGGGCGAGCGGACCGGTCATCGTCATCAGGCGTTCGACCGTCAACGGCATGGTGCGATCCACCGACATTTTCTGCGGCACGTAGCCGACCCTCAGGCCGAAGCGGGTCGCAACCTCGCCTTCATCCGGCTTGAGCAGGCCGATCGCCATGCGGGCACTGGTCGATTTGCCCGAACCATTCGGGCCGATCATGGTGACGATCTCGCCGCGCCGGACATCAAAGGTCACGCCGCGAACCAGCCAGCGGCCACCACGATTTATGCCCGCGCCATCAAGCGTCACGAGATACTCGTCATCGGATTTTCTTTGCAGCATATTTTTTCCTGCAGCAGACTTGGCAGCCCTTATGGCATACGTTATAGCATTACGCAATTGATGTAATAACATAACATTGCGAGATTGATATGATGACGATGCGGACCCTGCTCAAGGCCACAGCCCTGCTGGCGGCAACCATGCTTACCCTGCCCGCCGCCGCGCTGGCGGCGCCACAGGTCGCGGTTTCGATCAAACCGATACACTCACTCGTCGCATCGGTCATGAAAGGCATCGCGGAGCCGGGACTCATTCTCAAGGGCGCCGGATCGCCGCACACCTATCAGATGAAGCCGACGGATGCTGAAATGCTTCAAAATGCAGAAATCGTCTTCTGGGTTGGACCGGGCCTCGAGAAGTTCATGGAAAAGCCCATCGAGTCGCTGGCGGGAAAGGCGAAGGTGGTCGAACTCGAAGATGCGCCAGGCCTCCTCAAGCTGCCGATGCGTGAGGGTGGCGCGTTCGAAGCGCATAACGACGGCGACGACCATCACGAAGCAGGCGGGCACGAGCATGAAGGCCACGCCGAAGAAGGCCACAACCACGCGGAGGCAGGCCACGAGGATCATGACGGCCACGAACACGGCGAGCATGACGCGCATATCTGGCTGAACACTACGAATGCCAAGCTTCTCGCAAAGGAGATTGCGGCAGGGTTGAGTGAGGTCGATCCCGCCAATGCTCCACGTTATGCGGCAAACCTTGCAAGCCTCGAAGGGCAGCTTGATTCCCTTTCGACGGAGATCAAGGCAACAGTCGCTCCTGTAAAGGACAAGCCGATCGTCGTCTTCCACGATGCCTATCAGTATTTCGAGAAGGAATTCGGCATTCGGGTTGCCGGCTCTATCACCGTTTCACCTGAAACGCTCCCGGGCGCTGCGCGGATTTCCGAAATCCATGACAAGTTGACGACGCTCGGCGCATCCTGCGTCTTCGCCGAACCGCAATTCGAGCCGAAATTGGTCAATGTCGTCGTCGAGGGCACCTCGGCAAAGACCGGAACGCTCGACCCGGAGGCCGCCACCCTCACCGAGGGGCCCGGTCTCTATTTCGAGTTGATGCGCAGTATAGCCGGCTCGATCAAGTCCTGCCTGTCGCAGTGACCACCCGGTCGCAATCGATATTCTCGCTCCTCAGGTCCAGATCCGGCTTCGATGTTAAAATGACCCGGAAGCCGGGCGGCAATCGTGCGCGGCGTCTCAAGCCCCGCCCCGAGGCGGCGGCGCGCGTCAGGGATCTGCTGTCCACCGGCACTCCACTTTTGCGTCATTTCGTGCGATGGCTGCCTGACCTACAAATTTGTGATCGCCACGTCACCAGCGGGGCTGGAATGGGGGCGTTTTGGTTTGTAGGTTTCTTCGTCCGGTGGGACGCAGAATCAGTCTTCAACTATTTCAGGAAGGACACCCCATGCCCAAGATCAAGACTCCCGCCATCATCGCGATCACCCTTGCCATCGGCATCGTCGGCGGTGCCAGCGTCACCGCGATCGCCCAGCAGGCCAACATGAAGTCCGCCCTCGACCATCTCGTCGCTGCGGACGCCTTCCTGGACAAGGCCAACAACAACAAGGGCGGTCATCGCAACAAGGCGCGTTCGCTGATCAGCCTCGCGATCAAGGAAGTCCGCGAAGGCATCAAGTTCGCCAACTGAGTTTCGCAGGCTTCGCGGTCAGGCTGGCAATACCGGCCTGCCTGCGGAGCCGGATATCAGAGCCGCATGTAGCTGAAGGCGTCGAAATCGGCCGCCTTGCCGCCGCCTGTAATGTCATAGGCGAACATGCCGACAAACGCGCCGGTAAACGAACCATGCTCGCCGACGCCACCCTCATCCGACACCACGCCGCCATCGAGCACCGGGCCAACTGCGGTCCATTCTGTTTCCCCCTCGGAATGCCAGAAGAACTGCAGGTCGTTGTCGCGCACCTCAACCGCGAGATGGATGCGTCCATCGGGGATGGCGATACCGCTGTCGATCGGGAAATCCAGGCCGCCAGACGGGTAATCGCCGGGACATGACTGGATGACCAGCACCCGACCAAGCGTCTCTTGCAGCGTCACGCCGATCGCGTGAAATTTGTAGCGGTTGTAATAGTGGGTCAGGCCAGCCGTCTGCTGGTAGGTCTCCGGGTTGAATTCCACGACCGTCTCGGCGCGGAATCGATGATCCTCCTGCCGCCGCGCCACAAGCGCGAACTCGAACCACGAGCCCATGCTTTCACGGCCGGTGAGGCGAAGATGGCCGGGCCGCGCCGTCGTCGAGAACAACCGCTCCGGTTCCGGCGTCCTCAACCATTGGAAATCCGGATGCAGCGCGTGCTCGTTGAATCCGTAGGAAACTGTCCTGGCGCGCTCGATCGGCCTTGCATCGCCGGGCGCCGGAACCTCGACGGCGGGCACCATGCTGCCATGGGCGAGCCGCGGCCAGCCGTCCGCATGCCAGGTGACCTTCTGGATGCCGGTCTCGCGACCCAGCGTGCAGCGCCGCTGCGGCGGCAGCGGACGGCCGAGAAGATGTGTCACATAGCCCTGCCCGTCCGGCGTCTCGACATACTGGCCGTGCCCGGCACGCTGCAGCGCGGCGCCAGGCGCGTCCTTTGACGTTACAAGGTACTTGTCGGGGTGGAGTTCATAGGGACCGAGAACGGTCCGGGACCGGCCCATCGAGATGGCGTGATCGTAGCCGGTGCCGCCCTCGGCCGCCGTGATATAATACCAGCCGTCCTTCTTGAAGATATGCGTGCCCTCGACAAGCCCGAGTTCCGTGCCGCCGAAGATGTTGTGGATCGGCCCGACCAGCTTCTTCGCCTTCGGATCCCACTCCTGGCAAAGGATGCCGTCGAAGGCTGGATGCCAGCCTGGTGTGTTGAAGGCCTCCTTGCGGTGGTTCCACTGCATCTGCATGAACCACTTGCGTCCATCGTCGTCATGGTAGAGCGACGGGTCGAAGCCCGACGAATTGACATAGACCGGATCGGACCAGGGGCCTTCGATGGATGGCGCGGTGACGATGTAGTTATGCGCGTCCTTGAAGGAACCGTCCGAAGCGCTTGACGTCGGTATAGACCAGCCAGAACAGCCCGTCGGCATAGGACAGGCATGGCGCCCAGACGCCGCAACTATCAGGATTGCCGCGCATGTCGAGCTGGCTCTTGCGCTCAAGCGGCCGCTTGGCCAGCGTCCAGTTCACGAGATCCCTGGAGTGATGGATCTGGACACCGGGGTACCATTCGAAGGTCGAGGTCGCGATATAGTAGTCATCGCCGACCCTGACGATCGACGGGTCCGGATTGAAGCCCGGCAGGATGGGATTGATGATCATTGGTCCTCCAGACGCCGAAGCTTCAAAATTCTCAGGGGCTTCACCCCTCACCAACTCCGGCCGAAGCTTCACGACGTTCAGCTGGCCTGCGTATACTATCCCACAAGGGGAGAGGTAGGCTGCCCCGATCTCCGCCCTCACCTGGGGCAGCGGCGGTGCCGCGAGGTTACCTCTCCCCTTGTGGGAGAGGATAGCAAGCCCGCATGAGACGAAGTCGAATGCCTGGGCGCGCTTGGTGAGGGGTAACCGCGCCCATATGCAGTCTCTACGACTTCTTCTTCCGCGCCGGACCCTTGCGCTCGGCCGAGGCCGCCCAGAGGTTGATGTCCGCCTCCCGGGCATATTTGTCGATTTCGTCGAGTTCTGCCTTGGTGAATTCAGGCGTCTCGATCGCCGCGACGCAATCGACCACCTGGCTGGGCTTCGACGCACCGATCAGCGCCGAGGTGATGCGGCCGCCGCGCAGCACCCAGGCCAGCGCCATCTGCGCCAGCGTCTGGCCGCGCTTCTCGGCGATGCGATTGAGCGCACGGATATTCTCGACATTCTTGTCGTTGAGGAAATCCTTGTTCAGCGACTTGTCCTGCGTCGCCCGGCTTCCCTCGGGCAGACCGCCGAGATATTTCGAGGTCAGCATGCCCTGCGCCAGCGGCGAGAAGACGATAGAGCCAAGACCGAGATCTTCCAGCGTGTCGACCAGTCCGTCTTCCTCGATCCAGCGGTTGATCATTGAATAGCTCGGCTGGTGGATGACGAAGGGCGTCTTGAGTTCCTTGAGGATCTTGTAGGCCTCGCGGGTGCGCTTGGAATTGTAGGAGGAGATGCCGACATAGAGCGCCCTGCCCGACCGCACGATGTGATCGAGCGTCAGCATCGTCTCCTCGAGAGGCGTTTCCGGATCGAAGCGGTGGGAATAGAAAATGTCGAAATAGTCGAGGCCGGTGCGCTTCAGGCTCTGGTCGCAAGATGCGATCATGTATTTGCGGCCGCCCCATTCGCCATAGGGACCCTTCCACATCTCGTAGCCGGCCTTGGAGGAGATCACCATCTCGTCGCGCAGGCCGGCAAAGTCCGTGCGCAGGATCTCGCCGAATGCCGACTCCGCGCTGCCGGGCGGCGGGCCGTAATTGTTGGCGAGGTCGAAATGGGTGATGCCGAGATCGAAGGCGGTGCGGCAGATCTCGCGCTTGAGCTCATGGCGGGTGTCGCCGCCGAAATTGTGCCAGAGGCCGAGCGAGATCGCCGGCAGCTTGAGCCCGCTCTTTCCGAGCCGGTTGTATTTCATCCTATCGTAGCGGGTCTCGGCGGGTTGCCAGGCCATGGCGGAAATCTCCAGTTCGTATGACGTGAGGAGCCCGTCTTAGCCCCGCGCATTGTCCGTCCACAAGGGGTCAGCCCCGCTTCCCCCCGAAAGCGGGGCTCCCGGCCCTACCGCAGCAGAGCCTTGGCGTCGTCGATGCCGAAGGCCGCGGGCTGGGTGCAGGTGGTCCTGATGTCGATGGCCTTCCCCTCATCCGCCGACCTGAGGATCGAGGTCAGCACGTCGATCGTGTGCAGCGAGCGGTCGAGCGAGCAGCGATAGTCGCCGCCATTGGCCACCGCGTTCATCATGTCGGAGAGACCCGCGCCGCGATAGTTGGCCTGCTTGCCCCACTCGAAGTCATAGTTCTTTGCGGTCATCGGATGGTCCCAGACCTCGACTTCCTTCGGTTCGCGATCGGTGCCGGCCACCTCGACCTTACCGCCGAAGAAATTCGGATCCGGCACGAAGATCGCGCCATCGGTGCCATAGAGTTCCATGTTCTGATGGCGGTGCGCCCAGACGTCCCAGCTCGAGGTCAGCGCGACATGGGCGCCGTTCACGAATTCCAGGATAGCATGGACATTGGTCGCCACGATGACAGGCACTTTCTCGCCGGTGCGCGGACCGTTGGAAATGATGCGCTCCTCCTTGCCCTTGTTGGCAAGGGCCACGACGCGCTTCACCGGGCCGATCAGGTTGACGAGGTTGTTGACGTAATACGGACCCATGTCGAGGATCGGTCCGCCGCCGGGCCGGAAGAAGAAGTCCGGATTGGGATGCCACATTTCCATGCCCGGTCCGAGCACATGGGCCGAGCCGGAGGTGATCTTGCCGAGCTTGCCGGAATCGATCACGTGGCGGGCATACTGGTGCGAGCCGCCGAGATAGGTGTCCGGCGCCGAGCCGACCTTGAGGCCCTTGGCATCGGCAATCTTTCTCAGGTCCTCGCCCTCTTCGATCGAGAGCACGAAGGGCTTTTCCGAATAGACGTGCTTGCCGGCTTCCAGTGCCTTCTTGGACACGGCGTAATGCGCTTCCGGAATGGTCAGGTTGACGACGACATCGATCGCCGGGTTGGCGAGCAATGCGTCGATATCCTGCGCCTCGACACCGAATTCGCTGGCGCGGGCTCTCGCCGCCTCCATGTTGATGTCGGTGCAGGCCAGCACTTTCAGGTTGTTGAAGATAGGGATCAGCCTGAAATAGGCTGCCGAGATATTGCCGCATCCGATGATGCCGACGCCATATTCCTTCGTCATGGATAGATTCCTCAGAATGCCTTGATGGACGCGATCGAGCGCGATGCACAGCGCTTGACGTCGTTGGGATTGTCATGCTCGACCACGAAGTGCCGGGCCTTGGTGCCCTTGAGCGCCTGCCAGATGGTCTTCCAGTCGACGGTGCCGTGGCC
The DNA here is from genome assembly GCA_019739215.1 of Rhizobium sp. GTDB lineage: Bacteria > Pseudomonadota > Alphaproteobacteria > Rhizobiales > Rhizobiaceae > Rhizobium_E. Next base: position 99,567 of record JAHHDR010000039.1, on the reverse strand, counting down.
GACGTCGGCCCAGCCGCCCTCGTCTTCGGCCTCGCCGGCAGGCGCGATGTCCTTGATATGGGCTGCGGTAATCCGGTCCTTGTACACGTCGATGAACTTGAGCGGGTCAGCGCCGCCGCGGATCACCCAGGCGACATCCATTTCCCAGCTGAGGCCCGGGCCGCCTTCGAAGATGCGATCATGCGGCAGCGAGCCGTCGGAAAGCACCACGAATTCGAAGTCGTGATTGTGCCATCCGAAGTCGAAGCCCGCATCCTTGAACGGCTTGCCGGCCTTGTCGAGACGGGCGCCGAAGGCGGTCCATCCGGCTGCATCTGTCGGGCGCTGGTCGGGCATGATGAACGGGCAATAGACCGCATCCATACCGAGTGTCTTCGCCACCTTGATCATCCGGTCGGTCTGCTGCTCGAGCTGGTCGATGCCGAAATGACCGGTCGCCATGCGAACGCCGGCGGCGTCGAGCTGGTCTTTCAGCGCCTTCAGGCCGGCATCGTCGAGATCGCCGTAAATGCCGCCGAAACCTTCGGCCTCCGCATAACCCAGCGACCCGATCAGCGCGATCAGGTCCGACAGGGGCGGAAAATTGCGGCCGCTATAGAGCTGGAACGAAACATCAGTCATCTCTCTATCCTCTTCATTTCGGGCGCGGGAGATTGCCCGGATTTCATGGTCAGTCCGCCGACTGGCAGGAATGCAGGTCGCGGATTGTGAATTCAGCCTCTTCGCCGGCGTCCTCCGGCGTAAACGTGACGATACGATGCTCGCCCGACGTCATGTCGAAGGCATTGTCGGAGAAGCGCCCGGCGACGCTGGCCTCGACCAGCACGAAGAGCGCCAGGCCCTCCGCCGCAAGCGTGATCTCGTAGGCGCCGTCGGCCTGGCAGACCGGGCGGGCCGTCAGGCCCGGCGGTTCCAGTTCGAGCTGCTTGTAGGTACCGTTGATGTGATGGCCCCTGCCCTCGGAACCATTCGACCCATGGTAGGTCCACATCAGCACATGGCCATCCGGAATGCTGCAGGCTGGAATGGACAGCAGCGTCGAGGACGCGTCGGCGCGGCAAGCGCCCTGGGCCTGCGTCAGCGGCACGGTCCGCCCGTCCATGCCGACGGTGTAGAACTCGGCCGTGAGCTCGACCGGGCCGGCCGTGTCATTGGCCATCGCCATGTCGATCGTCTCACCATTCGCCGACGGAATCGCAAAGAGCGCGACCGGCGCGAAGAAGCGGCGGGCCTGGTAGTGCAAGGCCTTCCAGTTGCCGCCATAGTCGAGGCTGGCCCAGGACGCCACGGGCCAGGTGTCGTTGAGCTGCCAGATGATGGTGCCCATGCAATGCGGCTTCAGCGAGCGCCAGTATTCCACCGCCGTCTTTATCGCCAGCCCCTGCTGGATCTGGCTGAGATAGACGAAATTCGCAAAATCCTTGGGGAAGCGGAAATAGCGGAACATCGTGCCCGCGATCCGCTCGTTGCCGCCGACATTCTTCTGGTGAACCTCCATGACAGGAGAGGCGATGTTGAGGTCCTTCTTGTCGGTGAAACCGCCGACGAGCAGGTTGGATGTGTAGGATTGGAAGCCGAATTCCGAGCAGAAACGGGGCTTGACGGTGCGGTAGTGGTCGAAGGACTTGTTCTCGTGCCAGACCGACCAGAAATGCATGTCGCCGGAACCGTCGGCATGCCAGGCATCTCCGAAATTGAGATAGCCGCAGGACGGACTTGACGGCCACCAGATGATATCGGAATTCGCCTTTTTCGCCGCAACCTCGATCGTCCTGTTGAGGCGATCATAGGCAACCAGATAGCGGTCGCGATCCTTGCGCGACACGTCGTACCAATCCATCGCGCCGACGAGTTCGTTGTCGCCGCACCACACGACGATCGAGGCATGGTGCGACAGCCGCCGCACCTGATAGTCGACCTCGAGCGCGACATTGTCGAGATAGTCCGGCGTGCAGGGATAGAGATTGCAGGCAAACATGAAATCCTGCCAGACCATGATGCCCAGTCGGTCGCAGATGGCATAGAACCAGTCCTGCTCGTACCAGCCGCCGCCCCAGATGCGGATCATGTTCATGTTGGCGTCGACGGCCGATTGCAGGAGCGCCTCGGTCTTGGCCGGGCTGGTGCGCGAATAGAGCGCGTCCGCCGGGATCCAGTTCGCGCCACGGCAGAAGATTTCGCGATCGTTGACGCGGAAGGCGAAGCGACTGCCGGCCTCGTCCGCATCCGTCAGAAGCTCGACCCGGCGGATGCCGACCTGCCGCCGCACATGGTCGCTGCCGGCGAATACGTCGATTTGGTGAAGCGGCTGGTCTCCGCTGCCCGACGGCCACCACAGCCGCGGCTGCTCAATATCGAATAGATGATGGACGACGGTTTCGCCCTGCATCACGCTGCAGTCGATGCGAACCCGCTCGCCATCCAGTGTGAACTCGACCGGGACGGTTCCCGGCTCCGCGGCAAAGAGCGTCACGGCCACATCGAGTTCAACGCCGCCATTGGTCCGATGCACCTGCTTGACCGTGACATGTTCGATCCGCGCGGCCTCAAGCCTGCGCAGCATCACCGTGCCATAGAGCCCCATCGGTGCCAGTGCGATATTCCAGTCCCAGCCGAAATCGCAGGCCGGCTTCCGCAGCATGTTGCCGTAGGGGATCGGGCAGTTCTTGCTCCACGGCACTTCGAACGGCTGTCGGTCGTAGACGTCCCTGCCCGCACGCACCGGCGAATGCAGCATGACCTCGATCACGTTCTCGCCTTCGCGAAGGAAGTCGGATACATCCGGCCGATAGCGGCGGAACATATTGTCCGCCTCCAGAACCATCTCGCCATTGATGCGGACGGTGGCAACGGTGTCGACATAGTCGAGGTCGAGATACCAGCGACCGCCGACATCGCCCGCGTCGACGTTGAACGACCGGGAGAGCACCCAGTCCCGCTCGGCGACCCATTGGACCTTGGCCTCATTGGCTCCGAAATAGGGATCCGGTATGACGTCCTGCTTCTGCAAGGCCGAGTGCACGTCGCCGGGGATGGCAATGGCAAGATCGGGGCGCTGTCCCTCCGAAGCGAGCGACCAGACGCCACCAAGATCGATTTGGGTGGTTGCGGGCATTTTCATTCTCCGGGGCCGGCGGCCCCTGTGTCAGATCCTGAGTTCAGTGCCGGAATCGAAGAGCGATGCCAGGCCCATGTCCAGGGAAAGCTTGATGTGTGTCCCGGGCGCGTAGCGTCGCGAACCTGCGATCCGGACGCCGACGGTGTGGCCCGCGAACTTGAGCCACAGCAGGTTGTCTGCGCCCATCGGCTCCTCGATGTCGACAACGGCATCGTAGGTGTTGGCGGCACCGGCAACGTCGACGCCGATATGCTCGGGCCTGACGCCAAGCACGACCTTGCGGCCGGCCGCCATCGCTTCGTCGGCCGTGTAGCCATCCACCGGAATGCTCACACCGTCGACCTGGATGGCGAGGCCGCCTGCGCCATTCACCAGTTCGCCCTTGAGGAAATTCATCGACGGCGAACCGATGAAGCCGGCGACAAAGAGGTTCTTCGGCTTGTTGTAGATCGTGCCGGGGTCGGCAAGCTGCTGGATCACCCCGCTCTTCATGATCGCGATGCGGTCGGCCAGCGTCATCGCCTCGATCTGGTCGTGGGTGACGTAGATCATGGTGTTCTTGAGCGACTGGTGCAGACGCTTGATTTCGACGCGCAGTTCCGCGCGAAGCTTGGCGTCGAGGTTCGACAGTGGCTCGTCGAACAGGAAGACGTCGACATCGCGCACCAGTGCACGGCCGATCGCCACGCGCTGGCGCTGGCCGCCCGAGAGCGCCGAGGGCTTGCGGTCGAGCAGCGGCTGGATCTGCAGGATGTCGGCGGCGCGGGCGACACGCTTGTCGATTTCGGCCTTGGCGAAGCCCGCGACCTGCAGGCCGAAGGACAGGTTCTTGCGCACCGTCATCTGCGGATAGAGCGCGTAGGACTGGAACACCATGCCGATGCCGCGGTCCTTGGGCTCTTCCCAGGTGACGTTCTTGCCCTTGATGAAGATCTGCCCGTCAGTGGGCTCAAGCAGCCCGGCGATGCAGTTGAGCAGCGTGGACTTGCCGCAGCCCGATGAGCCCAGCAACACGATGAACTCGCCATCGGCAACGTCCAGGTCGAGATTCCGGAGCACGTTGACCGCGCCGAAGCTGAGTGAGAGGTCCTTGATGGAAACGGAATTGCTGGACATTCGCTTAACCCTTGACTGCGCCGGCGGCGATGCCGCGGACGAACAGGCGTCCCGACAGGAAGTAGACGATGAGGGGCACCGCACCGGTGAGGAGCGTCGCGGCCATGTTGACGTTGTATTCCTTGACGCCCTGTACCGAATTGACGATGTTGTTGAGCTGGACCGTCATCGGATAATAGTCGGGCCGGGTATAGACGACGCCGAACAGGAAGTCGTTCCAGATGCCGGTGACCTGCAGGATGATGGCGACCACGAAGATCGGCAGCGACATCGGCAGCATTATGCGGAAATAGATCTGCCAGAAGCCCGCGCCGTCAATGCGCGCCGCCTTGAACAGTTCCTCCGGCAGGGACACGAAGTAGTTGCGGAACAACAGCGTCAGGATCGGCATGCCGAAGACGGTGTGGACCAGGACGAGACCGCTGAGACCGCCGTAAAGTCCAGCCTCACGCAGCAGGATCACGATCGGGTAGAGCATCACCTGGTAGGGAATGAAGGCGCCGAAGATCAGGATCGTGAAAAAGACTTCCGAGCCCTTGAACTTCCAGTTGACGAGCGCGTAGCCGTTGACCGAGGCGACCGCAATCGACAGAAGCACCGACGGCACGAGGATGCGGACCGAGTTCCAGAAACCGCGCGACAGGCCATCGCAGTTGAGGCCGGTGCAGGCCGTGGCCCAGGCCTTCACCCAGGGTTCGAACGTTACTTCCACCGGTGGCGCAAAGATGTTGCCAAGCCGGATTTCCGGCATGCCCTTGAGCGAGGTGACGATCATCACCCAGAGCGGCAGCAGGTAGTACATGCTGACCAGGATCAGAAGCCCGTAGACGATGATATTGCGCGGGGAGACGATCGGCCTCGGTTTAGCGCCACGCGGGCCGGACATTGCCACATCAACCATTTTTCTGCCTCCCGCCGAATTCCAGATAGGCCCAGGGGATCAGCACGATCAGGACGGTCAGCAGCATCATCGTCGATGCCGCGAAGCCCTGGCCGAGGTTCTGAGCCTGGAACATGTAGTCATAGACATATTTCGCCGGCACTTCCGACGCGTTGCCCGGCCCGCCCGACGTCTGCGCCACGACGAGGTCATAGAGCTTGACGATCCCGGAGGCGATGAGAACCAGCGCCGTGATGAAGACCGGTCGCATCATCGGAATGACGATGAAGAGATAGGTTCTCCAGCGCGGGATACCGTCGACGCGAGAGGCCTTCCAGATATCCTCGTCAATGCCGCGCAGACCCGCCAGCATGATGCACATCACGAAGCCGGTGCCCTGCCACAAGCCCGCGATCAGGATGCCGTAGATGACGATGTCCTGGTCATAGAGCGGATTGAACGTGAAGCTCTCCCAGCCCAGCCCGCGGACGATCCCCTGCAAGCCGAATTCCGGATTGAGGATCCATTGCCACACGAGGCCGGTCACGATGAAGGACAAGGCGAAGGGGTAGAGCATGATCGTCCGGAACGTGTCCTCGAAGCGGATCTTCTGGTCCAGAAGCACCGCGAGAAGGAAGCCGACGACGATGGTGAAGATCAGCGACAGCACGCCATAGATGAAGATGTTCTCGATCGAGATCATCCATCGACTTGTGCTCCAGAGGCGTTCGTACTGGTCGAAGCCGACGAACTGCGCCCGCGGCAGCAGCTTGGAGTTGGTGAAGGAGTAGACGACGGTCCAGACCGTGCCGCCGATGAAGATCACGAGCGCCGTGAAGATCATCGGAATTGCCGCAATCTTGCCGTTGAGATTGCGGAACAGCCGCGAGGGCCGTGTGGCGCGCGACATGGGTAACCTCCCCTGGAAGATGGCTGCCCGGGTCATGCCCCGGGCAGCCGATTGAACACGTCGAACGATCAGCCGCCGCTCTTCAGGTTCTCAACCCACTTGGCCTGGGCATCCGCAGGAGTCATTTCGGACTTGAAGAACTCGACCAGCAGGTCTTCGTTCTGCTTCTGCACATCGGGCGACCAGACCTGGTCACCCGACGGAATGATGTTGCCGCCGGCGAGGATTTCGAGACCCTGCTTCATGCAATCATTGGCGGTGGACATATCGATGTCGCCGCGGATCGGCAGCGAGCCCTTCTTGAGATTGAAGGCGACCTGGACCTGCTGGGACACCATCAGGGCAGCCAGTTCCTTCTGGGCTGCTTCCTTTGCCGGATCATTCAGCTTGGGGAAGTAGAAGGCATCGCCACCGGTCGAGAGATACTTGTTCAGACCAAGGCCCGGCAGGCAGGTATAGTCCTTGCCGGCAACCTTGCCGGCCACCTGGAACTCGCCCTGCGCCCAGTCTCCCATGATCTGGCCACCGGCCTGGTCGGTGAGGACGAGGTTGGTTGCCTGGTTCCAATCCTGAACGTTGGATTTGGCAGCCAGCTTGCGGATGTTGGCCGCAGCTTCAAAGACCTTGGCGATTTCCGGACCGGCAGCAACGTCCATGTCCTTCTCGACATTGACCTTTTTCCAGACGTCGAGGCCTGCGACGGCCACCGTGATGGCGCCGAAGGCGAGGTTCGACTGCCAGGGCTGGTTTCCGAGCGCCAGCGGGATCTTGCCGGCCTTTTCGAGAGCCGGTGCAGCGGCGACGAATTCATTCCAGTCCTTCGGCACCGGCACGCCGGCATCTTCGAAGGCCTTGTTCGAGAGCCACAGCCATTCCGGCGAGTGGATGTTGACCGGCACGCAGTAGATCTTGCCGTCGACGGTGCAGGAATCGAGCAGGCCCGGCGGATTGATGACTTCCTTCCACTTGTCGCGCTCGGCGATGTCGGAAAGGTCGAGCATGAGGCCGGCCTGCACGAGCTCCAGCGCCTGCTGGCCGTGGTTGAACTGCGTGGCAGCCATCGGGTCGCCGCCGGTGATGCGGCTGATCATGATCGGACGGGCGGTACCACCGCCGCCGGCGATTGCGCCGTCGATCCATTTGTTGCCGGTGGCGTTGAATGCCTTGGCGAGTTCGGCCACGGCGGCGGCTTCACCGCCTGATGTCCACCAATGCGTTACTTCGAGATCAACCGCATGCGCGGTGCCCGTGCAAAATGCCACGGAAGCCGCGAGTGCGGCCGCAAAAAAACGAGCCTTCATGAGTTCTCCTCCCTCAGAGAAACGTTCACTGAAACGTTGCCGGAAAAACTTATGCGAATTGAACTTGAGGCGCAACGGGGCAAAGGAAAAAATCTTCATTTGTAATGAACTACAATCTATGAGTGCGGAGATTTGGGAAATAATTCTCTAAATCGTTTTAAATCGGACACGAAGTGCCGGCACATCAAATTCCATCAAAGCCCGCATATCTCAGGCTGTTGAGGTGTTTTAAATTATTTTGAGAATCAAATTAATCTTCGCAGGCGCAAAAATTTTCCGCAGTGCGCTTTTCTGCACTGCAAGATAGAAATCTTGAAACAGACCGAAAAAATCGCTCGACTTTTCTCCTGTATCGTTACAGATTTTTCCAGTTCCTGTGGAGGAGAGTGGTGTCCGGGTCGAATCTGGCTTAGACATCCGGCACATAAGGGGAACGGAGAGATGAGAAGCACCGCACCGGCGGGTCTGAGCCTGCCGACCGGCGAGCGTCCGACGCTGAAGACCATCGCATTCATGACCGGGCTGGGCGTAACCACGGTTTCGCGGGCGCTGAAGGACGCGCCTGACATCAGCCAGGAAACCAAGGAACGGGTGCGGCTGGTCGCCACGCAGATCGGCTATCATCCCAACCGGGCGGGCGTGCGCCTGCGCACCGGCAAGACCAATGTCATCAGTCTCATCCTCAATATCGACGAGGAACTGATGGGTCTGACCTCGCACATCGTCTACGGTATTTCCGAAGTCCTGGCGTCCACCAATTACCATCTGATCGTGACGCCCTACAACCGCGACGCCGACCCGATCTTTCCGGTTCGCTACATCCTCGACACCGGCTCCGCCGACGGGGTCATCCTGTCGTCGATCGAACCGCAGGATCCCCGCGTCAAGCTGCTGATCGAGAGGAACCTTCCCTTCGCCACGCATGGCCGGACCGAGTTCGGCGTCGCCCATCCCTATCACGACTTCGACAACGAGGCCTATGGCTATGAAGCCGTGCGCCGGCTGGCCGAACGGGGCCGTCGCCGCATCGCCATTCTCGAACCCTCGCCGCGCTTCACCTTCTTCCAGCACATGCATGCGGGCTATCTTCGCGGCTTGCGTGATTTCGGCTGCGAGCAGGTCCCGATCCGGGACGCGACGGTCCATGATCCCCTGCACGTGGTCTACCAGGCAGCGATGGAACTGCTGCGCGAGCATCCCGATACCGACGGCATCATCTGCGGATCGAGTTCGGGCGCGGTGGCAATTTCCTCCGTCATCGCCGCGACCGGCCGGCAGGTCGGCCGCGACATCGACATGGTCTCCAAACAGCCCGCCGACCTGATGCGCTTCATCCGCCCCGAGATCATGTCCGTCTTCGAGGACATCCGCCTCGCTGGTCGCGAACTCGCCAAGGCGGTCATCGGTCGCATCGAGGGTGTCGCGCCGGAGGAGTTGCAGAGCATCTTCAAGCCGGACGGCACCCTGGTCTTCGAACGCTGAATCGGACCGACTCAAGCGGACGCCCGTTGCCGGTGTTGCAAGGCTGCGGCCGGTATGCCGATGCGGATGCTCGCCCCGGTTCGGCGATGCGGGCATGACGTGACAGGCCAGTCGTTGATATCGGCGATTTCCTTGACAACGGACAGTCCGAGCCCGCTTCCCTCCGCCATATCGCGATCGCGATCCAGCCGTTGATTGCGCACGAGCGCGTGTTCGAAGGCCGCGCCACTCAGACCGGGTCCGGTGTCGTGAACCTCAACCCGGTAGCCAGCCGCGTCGCGGCGCAAGGCAATGACGATGCGGCCTTGTTGTGTGTACTTGATCGCATTCGACACCAGATTGGCCAAGACGCGCATCAGCGGATAGGCGGCAACCTCCGCGTCCGGCGCGGCCAGCACCAGCCGTAGCCCCAGTCCCTTCGCCGAAGCCTCGCCGGCAAACATATCGGCCATCCCGCGCAGCACGCCATGCAGGCCAGGCTCATCCGAATGATCCTCCGCCGACGAACGATGCGGACCATCACTTGATCCGTCATCGGGAGAGGAAGTGCCGCCTTCCTCACTCTGCGGGGCATCGGCCAGCCGATCGGCGACAAGTCGTTCCATGTAGCCAAGTGCCGACTCGACCTGGCCTATATCGCCGCCGTCATCCGCCCGCGGGCTCAGCAATTGGCGAAGTGACAGCCTCAGGGCATGCATCGGCTGGCGAAGGTCGTGAACTGCGTCCTTGACGCTCTCCTCGCGCTGCCGTGCGCTTGCGCTGACCCGCTGATAGCTCTCCTCCAGCAGCGCCAGCCTTTGGCTGAGCGCGAGGTTGCGATGGGCATGTGCAAGCGTCTCTTCCATCGCCGCCTGTCGCAGATGGTTATAGCGGTCGAATATGGCCAGGCCCATCATCAGCGCATCGAATATCACAGCAAGCCGAACCGCATCATAGGCCGTGATGAAGGACGGCTCGATCCCGAAAGCAAACCGTGCAGTGAAGAGGCCGGCCGGAATGAGCCCGGCGCACCACGCAAAGACATAGAAGCGGACTTCGCGAAATCGTGTACGGGCGGCAACCAAGCCCGCCGTCAGACAGGCGAGCACGCTGAGCGATATCATCACCACCAGCAACCGTTTGAGAAGCTGGGGATCGGTTAGGGTGAGAACGACATCCACAACCAGCACCGATACGATCACCGACACGAGCACCCAGTGCATCACCCTGTGTTGGCGCGCGGTCTGCAGGAAGGTGATCGCGAACATGCACGAGAAAATCATGACCGCCGACCCTGCGGGAATCGACGCCATCGAGTTGAAGCGCGGCAGGTCGGGCCAGATATACTGGAACGCCGTTCCGTCGGCATGGGCAATATAGATCAGGACCGACCCGACGTAGCAGGAATAGGCAGCGAACACCCACTGGCGCAGGACCACGATGGCCACTGTTGCGAGCGCGATCATCACCAACATCATGCCGTAAAGGCCGTAACTCTTGGCCTGGGCGATCTGGGCTTGCTCGTTGAAGCTGCCCGGCGTCTCCACCGACATCGAAAGCCGCGACGCGCCCTGGGAATAGTACATGACGACCAGTGCGGCGGACTCACCGGGTGCAAGCTCGAATGGCGCGACCATCTGTGGACTGTCGACCGGTCTGGCGCTGTAGGGGCTGTCTTCATGCAGGTCGAGCAGCGTCGTCACCACACCGTCGGATGCCACCCTGTAGATGGCGACCTGCTGGGTGAAGTTGGCGTGGATGAAGAAGCGCCAGTCGCTCACGGCGGTGGTTGCGTTCCTGACGTCGAGCCGGAGCCAGATACGTGCCGGCGTGTAGCCGAAATCGGGGATGGAGCCGGGCAGCGGCTGCAAGGCAATCGCCGACGGCCCAATGAAATCAGTGACCTTCAGTTGCCAAGCCGGATCAATCGTATATTCAAGATACCTGCCAAGCGTCTGGGCATCCGCAGGGCCGGTCAGGTCAAGCGCCTCCCGCATGGCAGCGTGGCTTGGCGCAAGGGGGGTTGTGATGAGGAGGATGAGCAGCAGCCATATCCGACGCGGCACTGCGTCGCGCAGTTGCCGGCTGCGGTCGCGGCGATGAAGAAGCGTGTCCTGATCGCGGACGACCATGCATTCGTCTCCTGGGGTGTCGCAAAGGCACTCACCGCCGATGGCCAGGTCGAGATCGTCGCGACCGTCGACAACGGCATTGATGCAATAGTAGAAATCAGAAAAACCAAGCCAGACTGCGCAGTTCTAGACTATAATATGCCAGGTGCGAATGGACTGGAAGTCTTTCTGGAGTCGAAACGATGGTCTCCGGACACACGATTCGTCCTTTTTACGGGGACCGCGTCCGCAATGACCATCCGCACGCTGGTTGAAGCCGGTGTCCACGGCGTCCTTCTCAAGGACGATTCCGAAGTCGAGGTCATAGAAATCGTCCGCCAGGTCTGTTCCGGAAGGTCGATAATGGGCACGAGCGTCCACCGCCTGTTGAAGACGACGGTGGAAAGTGTTTCGCTGACGGATCGTGAACTCGCCGTGCTTCAGGCACTGGCGCGCGGACATACCAATGCAAGCGCTGCAGAAAGCCTCGGCATCAGCCCGAAGACAGTCGACAGCCATCGTACCAGCCTGATGCGCAAGTTCGCCGTCAACTCCACCTCCAGCTTATTGCTCGCCGCCGTCCGCCTCGGGCTGCTGAATCTCGACAGTATCCGCTGATATCTCGAATTCTCTCCTGAAAGCCGTCGCGGACCGTGCCGATTCAGGTGATCGCCTGATGTTTCCAGCCATCAATCTACGCTGAACTCCGCGTGTCGAAGCCGACGGGCTTGGATCAACGACAGCGGGGAGGCTGGCATGGATTATCTTGCGTTCGGTCCTTATTTCCTTGCCCTGATCGCCTATGCGGCCTCACCTGGGCCTGTCATGGCGGTCCTGGTGGCTCGTTCGCTCGGCAACGACTGGAAGGGCGCAACCATCTTCGCCGCCGGTCTTTGCTTCGGCGAGGTAATTGCCGTCATGTCTGTCATTCTCGGCATCGGCATCTGGGCACAAGACAACCCCGAACTGCTGACGATCGCCAAATATGCAGGGGTCGTCTATCTCATATGGCTCGCGATGAAGATGTGGAACGACCGCGCCGCCGTCGCCACGGCTCAATTGCGGAGGGTCGGATGGCTCACATCGGCGTGTGCAGGCCTTGTGCTCTGCCTGAGCAATCCGTCGACGATTTTGATGCAAATGCTGCTGCTGCCGATAGCTGCCCCCAAGGGCATCGTGAGCGTGGAACAGGCGGCACTGGTCGTGCTGGTCAGCTTCGCCGCGTTCGGGATGGTTTTCTTCGGCACGATCCCGCTGGCCCGGCAGTTCAACCGGATCATCTCCTCACCCGATGCAACCAGCCTGCTGAACCGAATAGCTGCGGGTGCAATTGCGCTGACGTCACTCTGGATCCTGGCGGTTTGATTTGGTCCGCCAGGCGCAGGAGGTCTGGGAAAGCGGAGGGAAAGAAGCCGTTTGGTTTAGCCTCGCCTCGAGCCTTTTCACGAAAAATCGTTGAGCCCGCTGCCCCAGGGGCCGTGGTGCTTGTCGACGCCATCCACGCGGTCGAAGCCATGCGCGCCGAAGAAGTCGCGCTGCGCCTGGATCAGGTTGGCGGTGCCACGGCCGCGGCGGTAGCTGTCGAAATAGCCGAGCGCGGACGCGAGTGCCGGCACGGCAAGGCCGTTCAGCGCCGCGGTTGAAACCACCCGGCGCAAAGCGCCATCGGTTTCCTTGACCATGGCGGCAAAGGCCGGCGTGATAACCAGATTGTCGGCATCCGGCATGGCGCGGAAGGCCGACGTGATGTCGTCGAGGAACTGCGAGCGGATGATGCAGCCGGCGCGCCAGATCTTGGCGATCTCGGGCATCGGCAGCTTCCAGCCGAATTCCTTCGAAGCCTCGGTCATCACGGCGAAGCCCTGGGCATAGGCACCGATCTTTCCGGCGAGAAGCGCCAGTTCGAGATCGGCGATCAGGGCTGCGCGATCCACCGACTTGATCTGGTCCGCGGCCGGCAGTCCAAGCACCTTCTCGGCATACTCCCGCTGGGTCTTGAAGGACGAGAGCGAGCGGGCCGCGACCGCGGCCTCGATGCCCGTGGCCGGCACGCCCATGTTCTGCGCCTCGATCGCCGACCACTTGCCGGTGCCCTTCTGCCCGGCCTTGTCGACGATCATGTCCACCATGGCCTTGCCCGAAATCGGATCGCTCTTGCCGAGCACGATTTCCGAGATTTCGATCAGGTAGGACTCGAGCCGGCCCTTGTTCCAGGTGCCGAAGATGTCGGAGCATTCCTTGGCGGAAAGGCCGAGCCCGTCGCGCAGGATGCCGTAGATCTCGGCGATCATCTGCATGTCGGCATATTCGATGCCGTTGTGGATCGTCTTGACAAAATGCCCTGCCCCGTTTTCACCGAGCCAGGCGCAGCAATCCTCGCCCTTGAACTTGGCGGAGATGGATGTGAGCACCTTCTCGACACGCCGGTAGCTCTCCTCGGCGCCCCCGACCATGATTGACGGACCGTGGCGTGCACCCTCCTCGCCGCCGGAGACCCCCATGCCGATGAAGGTGAGGCCTGTGCCTTCAAGGTCCTTGAAGCGGCGGATCGTATCGCGGAAGTTGGCGTTTCCGGCATCAATGATGATGTCGCCGCCGGCGAGGTCCTTCTTGAGGCCCTCGATCACCTGGTCGACCGGCGCGCCGGCCTGCACCATGATGATCACCGGCCGCGGCGGACGAATCGCGGCGACGAATTCCGCCATCGTCTTGCAGGGAATGATCCGGTCCCTGAGGTCGCCGGCTTCGGCGTAAAACGTGTCGGTCTTGTCCGGACTGCGGTTGAAAACGGCGATGCGGTTGCCTTTTTCCGCAATGTTGAGCGCCAGATTGGAGCCCATCACCGCAAGTCCGATCAGCCCGATTTCCGCCTGTTCCACGCCCGACTCCCTGTATCCCAATAGGATGATTTTGGCGGGACTATAGGCGCGGCCCGCAATCGTAAGCAAGGCGTTATCCGTCGCTCGAAGAGACAAAACGTACAGGCGTTGACTTATATAATTATCAATTTACATCATGGGCCGGAACCGTAAAGGAGCCAACCATGGAAAACCTCATCCATCACCTCGGCGTGGTCGTGCGCACGGTCAGAACCGTCAACCGGGACGGCAAGCCGGCTACGGCCGCAATCGCGGTTCGCAGCTATGATACGGACATCGGTGACCTCTGGAATGCCATCACGACGGCCGAACGGATCCCGCGCTGGTTCATGCCGGTCGAAGGGGATCTCAGGCTCGGCGGACGCTTCCAGCTTCACGGTAATGCGGGGGGAAGCATTGTCGGATGCGAGCCGCCCCGTCGTCTTTCCGTGACCTGGGAATATGCCGGCGAAGTCAGCTGGGTGGACGTCACGCTCGATCCGGAGGGCGACGACCGCACGCGGCTGACGCTGGAACACGTCGCGCATGTGCCAGAGGAATTCTGGGATCAGTTTGGCCCCGGTGCGGTCGGCGTCGGCTGGGATCTCGGCCTTCTTGGTCTGGCGCTGCATATCGAGACCGGCGCCTCCAACCCGCCTGAGGAAAGCGCGGCCTGGATGGCTTCGGAGGATGGCAAGGGATATGTGCGCGCCAGCAGCGACGGCTGGTGCGAGGCCGTCATCGCCAATGGCGCCGACCCGGACTGGGCCCGGGAGGCGGCCGAGCGGACCCGCCGATTCTATACCGGAGACAGCGCCTGATGCACGCCTTTGACGTGCTGGGCGATCCGGTCCGGCGCCGGATCCTCGAAGTCATCGGCCCCGGGGAAAAGACCTCAGGCGAAGTCGTCGCGGTGATCCAGCAGGAGTTCGGCATCACCCAGGCCGCAGTTTCGCAGCATCTCAGGGTGTTGCGCGATGCCGGCTTCGCCACGGTCAGGCCGGACGGCGCGCGGCGCCTCTACAGCCTCGATCCCGAGCCCTTTCGCGGCGTCGATCAATGGCTAGACCAGTTCCGTCGCTTTTGGTCGCACAAGCTCGAATCGCTGGCCACCGAAGTTGCCCGCGGCAAGCGCGAACGCGGCGACGCCGGTTGAAACACGAACACGAGGCGTCAGCCGAAGATCGACCAGCCGGTCCGGCGCGCGAAACTCTCGAGCGCGCGCGTACCCGTCGCGGAATTGCCATTCGCGTTCAGGCCCGGCGACCAGACCGCCATCGCCGCCTTGCCCGGCGCGATCGCCAGGATGCCGCCGCCGACGCCGCTTTTGCCGGGCAGGCCGACCCGGAAGGCGAAGTCGCCAGAGGCATCATAATGGCCGCAGGTCAGCATCAGCGCGTTGATGCGCCGCGCCCGTTCCGACGAAACGACGGTGTGGCCAGACACCAGGCGGCCGCGATTGGCGAGAAACAAGCCCGCGGTGGCCAACTGGACGCAATTGAGTGCGAGCGCGCATTGATGAAAGTAGACGCCCAGTGTCTTCTCGACCGGGTTGTGGATGTTGGAAAACGAGAACATGTAATTGGCAAGCGCCGCGTTGCGGAAACCGGTCTGCTGTTCCGACCGCGCGACCTCGCGGTCGATGGTCAGTGAATCGTCGCCGGCGATGTGACGCATGAAGCTGAGGATCTCACCCAGTGTCTCGCGTGGCTCATGGCCGGACAGCAACGTGTCGGCGACGACGATCGCGCCGGCATTGATGAACGGATTGCGCGGAATTCCGTGCTCGTGCTCGAGCTGGACGATCGAATTGAAAGGCGTTCCGGATGGTTCGCGCCCCACCCGCTTCCAGATCGCCTCCCCCACCCTTCCGAGCGCCAGCGTCAGCGTGAAAACCTTGGAGACGCTCTGGATCGAGAACGGCTCCTCCGCATCGCCCATCGTAAACAATTCGCCGTCAACCGTCATCACCGCCATGCCGAACTTCGACGGATCGACCTTGGCCAGCGCCGGAATGTAGTCGGCGACCTTCCCTTCTCCGAGATGTGCCGATACGTCGCTCCACACGCCGTCGAGTACGTCCTTCATGTCCATCGCACCTATCCGTCCGTCCGTCCCGTTCGCACACCCGGTTAACCCATTCCGGCGCCAACCGGAAGACGCGGCGGTCCACCGGCATTCTCTCATGCCGCCCGAAGAATACGATTGTATAAAGACGACAGTCTGTCAGATAAACCAATACCTGCAAAAAAGAACAGCCATAGGACGAAGGTACAACTTCAAGCGCGTCCCA
The DNA here is from genome assembly GCA_019739215.1 of Rhizobium sp. Taxonomy (GTDB): domain Bacteria; phylum Pseudomonadota; class Alphaproteobacteria; order Rhizobiales; family Rhizobiaceae; genus Rhizobium_E. Next base: position 83,519 of record JAHHDR010000039.1, on the reverse strand, counting down.
ATTTCTTGTGATTCATCATGATATGAGTAAGTACTATAGTAGAGGGCGCCGATTCTCCGATAGCCGGATGAAACAGGCTCCGGGATGGATGAACCTGAATGAACATGAGCGCCGCGCGTCACTCGGTCGACGAGGCTGCTGTGCCGGCCCGATGCCGAACCTGCACGTCCAGACAGCATGGTTTCTGTTCGGACCTGACGGTCGGTGAACTGCATCGCCTTTCACCGCATGTCTCGCGCCGGCGTGCGGACGCCGCTTCACAGGTCCTGAGCCAGGGCTTGGCAAACACCTCCTATGTGCACCTGCTCGACGGCGTGGTGAAGCTGACCGCACTGGTTCGCGATGGTACGGAACAGATCGTCGGCTTGCGCTTTGCAGGCGATTTCCTCGGACAGCGGTTTGCCCGCGACGTCGGCTTCACCGCCGCGGCCGCGACGGATGTCGAGTATTGCCGGGTGTCCAAGCCGGCGCTCGATGCGCTGGCGGACCAGTCGACACGCATTGCCCATAGAATGCACCGCTGGGTCGCCACCGAGCTCGACGAAACACGCGGACTGATGCTGGCCCTGGCTCAACGCGATGCAAGGCAGAAAGTGGCCGGCCTGCTGTACAGGATCAGCCAGCGGCAATCGCCTGCTGCCCTGCGCACCACCCTGGATCTGCCGCTGTCGCGTTCCGAGATGGGCAATTATCTCGGGATCACCGTGGAAACAGTCAGCCGGCAGTTGAGCAGGCTGAAGCGCGAGGGCCTGATCTCGATCGAACGCAAGACGCTCGTCACGATCGAAGACATGGGCAGGCTTGCTGCGGCAGCCAATATCAGTGGGCAATAACGACCCTGGTGTTCTTCAGGCCGTATTGCTGGGCAAGGCTGAAGAATTTCGCCGCGTTTGACGGGTGCAGGCGGACACAGCCGTGGGACGCCGGGCGGCCGAGACGCTTGACGTCATAGGTCGCATGCACGGCGTAGCCTCCCTTGAAGAAGATCGCGAAGGGCATGGGCGCATTGTCGTATTTTCGAGAGCGGTGATGGCGTGACGCCCAATAGGCCCGGTAGCTTCCCACCGGCGTGATATAGCCGCGACGCCCCGTCGAAACCTTCCATTTGTATTTGACCATGCCATTATGCATGACGGTCATTGTCTGCGACGAGATCGAGATCTTCGCAGTAATCGTATTGGCTTCGGCGATGGAACTGAAGCCGAAGGCAAGCAAGGCCACGATGGCCAGGCAGAATGTCCGCATGATGCAGTGCTCCCGTTGCTTTGGCGCGCAAGCGCACAGGATTGGCAGCGAGCCGAATTCGGATCGGCGATGCTGTCCAGTGCCTTGCGGCCTGCTAATCGACGCCCTCGAATCCCCGAGAAAATAGAGTTTCTGCATCGACCAGGCCGATGATCGCATGTTCGCTTTACCAAATGGTTGACTTAGTTCCTCAACTGTTTTAATTATACCGTATGGTTGAACGAGAATTGATACCCCCGCTGAACGATATTTTCCACGCACTCAGCGACGAAACGCGTCGGGCAATGCTGCGCGAACTGGCCATGGGCGATCGCACGGTCGGCGAACTGGCGCGGTCACACCCGATGACGTTGGCTGCCGCATCCAAGCACATCAAGGTTCTCGAGCATGCCGGACTGTTAACCCGCGAAGTCAACTGGCGCACTCACACCTGCCGCCTGCATCCCGCGCCGCTCAAGAAGGCACTGGGCGAACTCGCATTCTATGAGCGGTTCTGGACTGAACGGCTCGACACCCTTGAGAGGCTTTTGCTGGAGGACACGACGGAAGCCGCCCAATCCAGTTCACCAGACGACAAGGAGGACAATGCATGAACGAGCACGCAGACATTCCTGACTTTGGCGCCATCGCCGACGGCACCACCCTGATTATCCAGCGATTGCTGCCTGGGCCTGTCGATAGGGTCTGGAAGTATCTCGCAGACGGAGAACTCCGCCGCAAATGGCTGGCTTCCGGAGACATGCAACTGGTGCCGGGCGCCGCTCTCGAACTCGTCTGGCGCAACGACGATCTCAGTGCAACGGGCGATCACCGACCCGATGGCTTTCCCCAAGAGCAACGGATGCAGAGCCACGTCATCTCGGTCGATCCGATGCGTCTCCTGACGATTGCCTGGGGCAATGGCGACGTCACATTCGAACTCAGAAGCGTTGCCGACAAGGTCCTGCTGGTCGTGACCCATCGGGGTCTCGACAATCCCGACGCGCGCACCATGATCGCCGCGGGATGGCATGCGCATCTCGACATCCTGCTCCCGGTGATATCAGGCCTTGAGGCCCCGTCCTTCTGGTCGAACTGGACGAAATTGAAGTCCGTCTATGGGAGCCGCCTCGCGCAATAGCGAGGCGCCCGGATCCCCCGGGCAAAACGAACATTCAACAAGGACACTTTAAAATGCGAAAAATTATCGCCGCAATGAAGGTTTCGATGGATATGAAGTTTCAGGGCCCCGAAGGCTATGCGGACTGGGTCGACGGCTGGTCCGACGACTATGACCTCGCTCCGCAGATCGACGCCTGCCTGCTCGGAGGGCAGATGTATCGCGGCTACGAGCGATACTGGTCGGCGATGAGAACCAATCCGCACGACCCCTCTCCCATGACCGGAACGATCCCCACGTCCGCGGAGCTTGCATGGTCCTCGCGCATACCCGATCTGCCTCACTATGTTTTCTCCCGGACACTTACCGAAACACAATGGGCCAACACCCACATCGTCGGCAGTTCGGCCGACATCGCAACACTGAAGGCGCAGCCGGGAAAGGATATCTACCTGATGGGAGGTGCGCATCTCGTGCGCCGTCTGATCGACGAAGGACTGGTCGACGAACTCCGCCTGATAACCTATCCCGTGATTGCCGGTGGGCCGCATTCGCTGTTCGGCTCCGACGACACGCGTCATTCAGCAGAGCTCGTGGCCGTGCGGGGCCTGCCGCGCGGGCTCATCAGGTCGGACTATCAGTTTTCGCGCCAGTGAGCTGAAGGGAGGGGACCACTGGCACTTCCCCTAGAACACGATCTCCACCGCCAGTCCCGACAGGAAGACGCAGAGCGTCAGCACCGTGCAAGCGGCCCAGAACACCTCGATGGCGTTGTCCACGTCGGTGGGACCGATGTTGCTCTTGCCGGCGGAATTCTGCAGCGGTTCCATCACCTGCTCGCCCGCATAGGTCCGTGGCCCGGCCAGGGCAACGTCGAGCGCGCCCGCCATCGCCGATTCAGGCCAGCCCGAATTGGGAGAGCGATGCAGGCCATGATCGCGAAGGGCCACGCTGACCGACTTGCGCGCCGATGGCCGCCCTCGGCGGAACCATGTGCCGACGGCGATGAACAGGGCCGAAAGGCGGGCGGCCGGCCAGTTCGCGAAATCGTCGAGCCGTGCCGACGCCCAGCCGAACTCACGGTAGCGCGGCGTCTTGTGGCCGATCATCGAATCGGCGGTGTTCAGCATCTTGTAGGCCAGGATTCCGGGCAGGCCGAACAGCGCATAGTAGAAGGCTGGCGCCACCACCCCGTCGGAGTAGTTCTCCGCCAGGCTCTCGATGGCGGCCCGGCACACGCCTGAGCGATCGAGGAGGTTTGGATCCCGGCCCACGACCATGGCAACGGCCTTGCGACCGCCCGCGATCCCGTCCTTGCGCAATCCCTCGCCCACCGCGAAGACGTGGTCAGCCAGGCTTTTCTGGGCGAGCAGGATCGCAACGATGGCGATCTCGATCAGGATTCCGAACAGGCCGGCGTGAAACAGCAGTCGCGAGATCAGGAGGCCCACCAGAACGCTGCCGATCAGCAGCGCCAGGATCGCCATCATCCCATAGGCGCGACGGTCGCGATCGTTGAGACCCTTCCGGTTGAACTGTCCCTCGAGAAAGGACACCGCCTTGCCGAAAAGCACGACGGGATGCGGCACCCGCCGCCACGCGTTCTCGGGGTCACCCACCGCGCGATCGAGGACGAGGGCGAAAAAAAGCACATAGAGCGTGTACATTCAGTACCCTGATGAGGCGATCGCCTGGGCGAGGCCGCCGGTCCCCGTCTTCGTCTGGCGCAAGTCCGATCCTGAGCCAGTCCCCGGCATAGTCGAACCTGCGCACCAATATATGCGAGCGCGCCAGATCTTGATAGAGGTCGCGGGCACGCGGATGCCGCACGAGCCTGAACAGATCGGTGCCGCCAATCACCTCGAGGCCGGCTGCCGACAGGACCCTCTCCAGCGCCGCCGCCCGCCTCGTTGATCCGGCCTGCAAACGCGCTGTTGTCGCGCCGGAACAGATGGTTTTGCAATCTCCAGCGCCGGGCCGGAGACGGGCCAGGGACCGAGGTCCGCGGCGATGGCGTCAAGGGCCGCAGGGCACTGCGAAGACGAAGCCGAGGCGCAGGCCCGCAAGACCGAAGAATTTCCCGAAGGACCGGCTGACGGTGATCCCCTCGGTGATGGCGGCATGCGCGGCCATCGAAAGTTCGCCGCATCCGTCGCCGAAGGCCTCGTCGACATGAAGGTGCGCGCCTTGCCGGCGCAGGCGTTCAGAGATCGCGATGAGGTCCCGGCGCGGATAGATCCGGCCGGTCGGGTTGTTCGGATTGACCACGACGAGCGCGCCCTATGATCGGGCCGAAGCGCGTCGAGATCAGCGATTGCGTCCACCACGAAACCGGCGCGGCGAAAGCAATGGGCATACTCGCCATAGGTCGGCGACAGGATCGCGACCGGCCGCCCCTCCGGCACGCGCCGCCGTGGCAGAAGCTGGATCAGCGCCTGGGTCCCCCGGCAGGGCGAGCGGCGGCGGCCCTTTCGGCGCGTTCGAGCCGACATACCAGTCCCAAGCGGCCTTGCGCACCCCAAGCTCCAGATCGGCATCGGGCAGGCGGTTCCAGGCCCGGACCGGAATAGGCGGCAGTTCGGCCATCTCGGGATTAATCCCTGTCGACAGATCCAGCCACGCGTCCCGCTCCCCGCCATAGGTGGCGATGGCGGCCGCGAGGCCGCCGCCATGAAAGATGCCGGCCATCAGGCCACGGCCCCGTCGAGGTCGATCAGGTGCATGTAGGAACCGGAGACGTTGTCGCGCGCCAGGCCGGCGAGACCGACAAGTTCGCCTGCGGCATCGACTGCATCGAAAAGCCGCTCGGCCTGCCCTTCATGCACCACGGTCGAATAATGGAATTCATGGGCGTTGAGCCGCATGCCGGCAAAGGGACCCGCCAGCGCCTGCAGCCGGCGGTAGCCCAGATGCCTCTTGCGGCTCGCGAAACTCGTCGTCAGCGGCAGCAGTCCCAGCATCGGCCATTTGACGCCTGCCGCGTCGACAAGCGCCTCCCCCAAGGTCATGTAGCCACCGCACTCGCCGTAAATGACCGCGCCCGATGCGGCCCGCATCATGCATTCCGCTACGGAAATCGGCCGCGGCACCCAGCTTTTCGGCATGCAGTTCGGGATAGCCGCCGGGCAGGAAAACCGCATCGGCGGCCCTGTCCGGCCGTTCGTCGGAGAGCGGCGAGAAAAAGGACAGACTAGCGCCCTGCCCCCGCCACCCATCCATCAGGTGAGGATAGGTGAAGGCAAAAGCCTCGTCGCGCGCGATGGCCATATGCTGGCCCAGCGGCGGCACGAGGCATTCCGGCCGTGCGGCACTGCCGATCACGCGCCCGGCCAGGGCGGCAAGCGCGTCGAGGTCGCAGGTCTCCGCTACCACATCCGCCGCGTGGTCCATGAACGCCTCGATACCGCCGATCTCCTGCGCCAGCACCAGTCCGAGATGACGCTCCGGCAGGCCCAGCAGCTTGTCCTGCCGGATGATCCCGAATATCGGCACGGAAAGTCCCCGAAAGCCCGGCCAGCAACATCGATTCATGCCGCGCGCTACCGACCTTGTTGAGGATGATGCCGGCGATGCGGATCTCCGGATCATGCGAGAGGAAGCCCCGCACCATCGCGCCGACGGAATGCGACAGCCGCGCGCAGTCGACCACGAGCACGACGGAGAGACCGAGAAGCTTTGCGAGGCTGGCGGGCGAGCCCGTATGATCGGCGGCACCATCGAAGAGCCCCATCATCGCCTCGATGACCAGCGGCCCCTCGCCCGCCGACTGATAGGCCAGCAGTTCCGGCCGCATCGCCCAGGGGTCGTAGTTGAGGCATGTCGTGCCACAGGCAATGGCATGGAAGGCCGGATCGATATAGTCCGGCCCCGCCTTGCCCGGCGTCACCGCGATGCCGCGCCGGCTGAGCGCCCGGAGCAGCCCGAGCGTGACCGTCGTCTTGCCGGAGCCTGAAGATGGTGCCGCGATAAGAAGGCCGTTCATGCTTGATCCCTGAGGCCTTCCGTGCCAAGCGGATCGCCGACGAGCGTTCGGCCCGAAAGCGCGCCCAGCCAGTCAAGCCCCTGGCGGAGCCGCACGACCTCGCCCACGACCACGATCGCCGGCGGTTGCAGCCCCGCGGCGGCGACATCGTCGACCGCGTCGGCCAGCGTCGTTTCAAGCACCGTCTGCTGCTCCGTCGAGGCGTTGCAGACAAACGCGACCGGCTCGGAGGCGGCACGTCCCGCCTGGATGAGACTGCGCGCGATCTCGCCGATATGCTTCATCGCCATATACATGACGATCACAGGCGAGCCCTTGGCGATCGACGGCCAGTCGATCCGGTCGGGCACGAGGCCCGATGAATCATGACCGGTCAGGAATGTCACGACATGGGTGATCTGTCGGTGGGTGACGGGAATACCGGCATAGGCCAGGCCGCCGATCCCGGCGGTCACGCCCGGCACGATGCGGAAGCCGATGCCGTGATTGACCAGCGTCAGCGCCTCCTCGCCACCGCGACCGAAGACGAAGGGATCGCCACCCTTGAGCCGGAGCACGCGCTTGCCCGACCGCGCCAGTTCGACCAATCGAAGCGAAATGTCGCGCTGCTTGGGCGACGGCTTGCCGCCCCGCTTTCCGGCATATTCGAGCACGACGCCCGTCCGCGCGAGCTTCAGGCAGCTCTCGTCGACCAGCGCGTCATAGACCACGACATCGGCCTCGCGCAGCGCCTTGACAGCAAGCAAGGTCAACAGGCCCGGATCGCCGGGACCGGCACCCGTCAACCATACCGTGCCCGGCTCGAAAGCCGGAAGCTCGCCGAAGAATTCTTCCATCACCATTTCCTATGCCCGCGCCGGCGCAAAGGCAATCGGCAACTCATCTCAGCTTAGGCGAGCACGAGGGCAGCGGCCCTCCGAAAAGCGGCACACGCTCTGTCGGGTGCCGACATCACTGCCGCACCAGGGTCTCCTTGACCAGCGTCATCACGGCATCGGCCTCGATGTCGGTGCAGACCAGTTGGCTCGGCGCGTTGTCCCACACGCTGGGGCCGAAGCGGTGGCCGTCGGGCTTCTGGATGGTCTTGCCTTCGCCGATACCCGTGGTCAGCACCCGCACCGGGCCGCCGCGTGTCGTGAAAAGCTCGCGGGCAACGAGATAGACGCAGGCGCAGGTGTCATGCACCACCATGCTGTCCTTCACCTCGCCATCGTAGAAGTCTATGTAGAACTGCGACAGCCTGTCGAGCAGTTTCATCGGCGCGCCGCCCTTGCCCGACAGCTCGGCGAGTTCCGTGCGCGACATCGTTGTTTTCAGCGTGACGTCGAGTCCGACGACCACCACCTTCCACGGCGCGATCATGATGTAGTCCGCCGCCTCCGGATCGCCATGAATATTGGCTTCGGCCGCCGGATTGATATTGCCCGGCACGTCGACCGCGCCGCCCATTATGATGACTTCCTTGACGAGGCCGGCGATCTCGGGCGCGGCCTTCAGGGCGTTGGCGAGGTTGGTCATGCGGCCAACGGCGACAAGGGTGATTTCGCCCGGATGGGCCTTGACGGTATCGATGATGAACTGGTGCGCTGGCCGCGGATCGAGCGGCACGTCCACGATATCGGGCACGCCGATATTGCCGAGACCGTCATCGCCATGGATATGCGCCGGGAACGGATGCGTATGCCGGCTCGGCTCGAACTGCTCCGCCGAGCCCTTGGCGACGGGCGCCGCGATGTTCCACTGCTGCTTGAGATAGAGCGCGTTGCGTGTGGTCGTCTCGATCGAGGCATTGCCGAAGGCGGTGGTGATGCCGATCAGGTCGATGTCAGGATGGCGCTCGAGAAAGAGCAAGGCCATGGCATCATCGACGCCAGGATCGGTGTCGAAAATCACTTTATGCATGGAAATCCCGTCCAGTTGCTTCTTGTTATCGTTCGTCGCGCATCAAAGTGCCCGATTTGATCCGACCTTTGGCAAAGCCGGGGACAAAAGGCCAGAAAATTCTGTTGGCGGCCCAGAGCTCAGTTCGTCGCGGCAACGGCGACGGTGACTCCACCGACCTTGGTCTTGCCGACCAGCAGGATCGCGCCCGGACCGGCGGCTGCCAGGGCTGCCGCCTCGGCGACACCATGACAGCCTATGCGTTCGTACAGGCTGACGGAGGGATTGTGGAGTCGTGGCGTCTCCTGCTCCAGTCGGGCAGCGTCGAAGACGACAACGGGAACGCCGAGATAGCCCGCCACGCCCTGGATCGCGATATGTTCGGCGCGGCCGAAGATCGTGGCGATTGCAACCGGACGCGCGTCTTTCAGCGGACCCCCGAGCACCTTTTCCACCAGTGCGACTGCTTCGCGCGCCAGGGCGGCTTCCGTGACACCGATACCGATCACCACCGTCCGCGCCATTTCGGCCTCACAGGGTTGGAGTGGGAGCTGCCGCCTTGATCGCCTCGATGTCGGCCTTGTAGCGGGCGGTCATCTGCCTGGCTGTCTCGGGGTCGAACTTGATCTTTTCCGAGCGCGAAAAGCGCTCGAAGGGCAGAAGGAAGTAGCGCCGGCCGATATGCTGGATCGTCTTCTTCGACTTCTGCGACCAGCCGAGCCTTTCTGAAATGGCGTTCCAGCGCCGGTAGGCATTGACCATGCCCCGGCCGATCGAACTGTTCTTGTTGGGCGGGTTTGCGGCCGGCCTCGCCGAGAGCATCCATCACCTCCGGAAAGGCACGGGTGAACACGCCATGCGCATCCTTGACCAGCGCCGCATGGTCGAAGATCTGCACCCGTTCCGCCCCGAAATATTTCCGCAGCGCCGCCACGGCCGGTGCCCATGTGGCGCGATCGAGATTGTAGGCCTTGGTGAAGCGCTCGAATTCCATGTCATTGCCCATGCGGACCTGCTGGACATACCAGGACGGCAGGAACCCGGCGAAATCGCGGATGAAGTAGCGCACCTCGACGTCGTAGCCTTCGAGCGCCTCGGCCATCAGTCGCGCGGAATCGTCCGCCTTGGGCAGGAAGGTCTTGTTGCCCTTGATCGCCGGTTTGCCGAGCAGGCCCTCGTTGGAGATCAGCATCGTGTGCGCACCGCTTTCGGCGAACAATCTGTCGATCAGCTTGCGGACCTGCCGGACTTCCTTCTTGCGGTTGCCCTCGCCTTTCAGGTTCGACATCACGATGCGGATATCGTCCTCCTCGCGCTTCTTGCGCGACACGGCCGGGTAGAAGAAGCCCGCCTTCAGCATCCGCTCCCTGTTGTCATAGAGCATGTGCTGGAAGCTGGTGGAGCCGGTCTTGGGGGCTCCGCAATGGAGAATGATCTTGCGGGACATTGTCGATCCTGCGGCACCGGGTGCCGGAAGCCTTGAATTGGCTGGAGGATTGGCATTTGCATCCCCGCCGCGTCAAGGTAAAAGCGGTGCGGTCGCCGTTGCGCTCGGTCGAGAGCAGGCTGCCCGCCGCCAGAATCGAGCTCCCGCCTTTGCCTGAAATCACATTCTATATCCTCATCCTGCTGTTCATGGCTGCGTTCCTGGCCGGCTTCGTCGATTCCATCGCTGGGGGCGGTGCGCTGATTACCGTGCCATCGCTGCTGCTTGTCGGTTTTGCGCCGATCGAGATGCTGGGTACCAACAAGCTTCAATCGGTCTTTGGCTCGGGATCCGCCACGCTTGCCTATGCCCGGGGCGGACATGTCATTTTGAGATCGCAGCTTCCGATGGCAGCCATGTCGGCGCTCGGCTCGGCGGCCGGCGCCATGTTGACGACCTTCGTTCCTGGTGGACGTTGCTGCGCGCCATTCTACCTGTCCTGCTCATCGTCATCGCGCTCTACTTCCTGCTCAAGCCTGACATCGGGGACGCCGACAAGCATCAGCGAATGACGCCCTTTCTTTTCGGCGTCACGCTGGTGCCGCTCATCGGCTTCTATGATGGGATTTTCGGGCCCGGCACCGGCTCCTTCTTCATGCTGGCCTTCGTCACATTGCTTGGCTTTGGGATGCTCAGAGCGACGGCGCATACCAAAATGCTGAACTTCGCATCCAACATTGGCGCGCTTGCCGTCTTTCGCATTGTCCGGCGTGATCCACTGGAAAGTGGGCCTCGTCATGGGCGTCGGCCAGTTCCTCGGCGCGCAGGTCGGATCGCGTGTCGCCCATGCGGTCCGGCGCAAAGATCATCCGCCCGCTGCTCGTCGTCGGCTGCGTGGCGCTCGCGATCCGCCTTCTCGCCGATCCCGCCAACCCGCTCCGAATCTGGCTCGGTCTCTGAAGCCGTCGTGCGGCGACCGGCCGTTCTGACAGCTACGCTCCAGCCTCCTATGTTTTTCTTGTCCCCGCAAGAGAGGAGTCTGACATGGCTGCCAGCGACCTGAGCCTCGGTGCTCACTGGGACCGTTTTCATCGAGAAGCAGGTATCAACCGGCCGTTACGGCTCCGCCGACGAGGTGATGCGTGAGGCCCTGCGCGCGCTTGAAGCACGGGAAGCCAAGCTTTCCATGCTGATCTCCCATATCGAAATCGGGCGAAACCTCCATGGATGACGTCCCCTTCATCGAGGACCTGTCGCTGGAGCGGCTGATCGAGGAACTCGACGCGGAACTCGACACCGATTCCGCACCAAGCCGGAAACACTGAGGACACGCTTGCCTTAGTGATCCGCCCCGCATTTGGCGTGGTCACCCAGAATTTCGATAACCGTGCAATCGGCGGCCTTGTCAGAGCGATGACACTCGAGCATGCGCTCGAGTTCCCGCTTCAGTCGTGTCAGACGCTCGATACGCGCATTGACCTCCGCGAGGCCGCATCTCTGCGATCCGGTCGGCGCCGGCGCAAGGCTTTTCCGGGTGTTCGGAGAGATCGATGAGGCTGCGGATCGCGTCGAGCGAAAACCCCATGTCGCGCGCATGGGCGATGAAGCCGAGCCTGTCGCGCGCGGCAGCGGGCATAGCGTCGTTGTCCGCCCTCCGGTCCCGCGGCGCTTCCGCCATCAAACCGATACCCTCGTAGTAGCGAATCGTGGGTACCTTCACCCCCGTCACGCGCGCCAGTTCGCCGATCGAAAATTCTCTCATTTTCCCCTTGAACCTCTAGTCACTAGAGGGATTATGGGTGCTGTCGTGAACGATTTCAATCAAGGACACGACAATGAGCGCCTCCTGCGGCCACTCCCACACATTCGACGGCATGGACCCGATCTACAAGCGCCGGCTGGTTATCGTCATTGCCATCAACGCCGTCATGTTCGCGGTCGAGATGGTCCGCCGGCCAGCTGGCGGGCTCGCAGGCCCTGCAGGCCGACTCGCTCGACTTCTTCGCCGATGCGCTGACCTATGGCCTCAGTCTCTGGGTCATCGGCATGCCGCTGGTGGTCCGGGCGCGCGCGGCGCTCGTCAAGGGCCTCAGCCTCGCAGCCATAGCGATTCTGGGTCAGCGGGTCCACCGTCTGGCACGTGCTCTTTCTCAATGAGCCGCGCGCCGAAGTCATGGGTTCGATCGGCGTCCCTCGCCTTCATCGCCAATGTCGCAAGCGTGCTGCTGCTGATGGCCTACAAGGATGGCGACCTCCAACCATCCGCTCGGTCTGGCTCTGCTCGCGCAACGACGCGATCGGCAATGTCATGGTCGTGGCTGCCGGCCTCGGCGTCTGGGGCACCGGCACCGCCTGGCCCGACCTCGCGGTCGCGGCCGTCATGGCGACGCTGTTCCTGTGGTCATCGGTCCAGATTCTTGGCCAGTCCTTCGCCGAGATGCGCGAGGCACGCCAAAGTGCTACAGACGGGCCCACCCACCGACAGCGGCCCCGAACATCATCACGCCCATGGCGCCTCATGCTGCGATGCCTCGACCAAGCGGCACAACCATGCCCATTGAGGATCAGAATTCGACGCCCTTCTGACCCTTGATCCCGGACCGGAACGGATGCTTGATCAGCTCCATTTCGGTCACGAGATCGGCAATCTCGATCAACTCGTCCTTGGCGTTGCGGCCGGTCATGACGACATGGCACATCGGCGGCTTCTCGCTCTGCAGAAAAAGCGATGACTTCGGCGACATCGATATAGTCATAGCGCAATGCGATGTTGATCTCGTCGAGCAGCACCATGCTCTTTTCGCCGGACGCGATCAGGTCCTTCGCCTTGCTCCAGGCCGCCTGCGCCGCCGCGACATCCCGGGCCCGGTCCTGTGTCTCCCAGGTGAAGCCCTCGCCCATGGTGTGGAATTCGCAGATATCGCTGAAATGTGCGTCGATCAGGTCGCGTTCGCCGGTCTCCCAGGCGCCCTTGATGAACTGCACCACCGCGCAGGGCATGCCGTAGGCGATGTGCCGGAAGATCATGCCGAAGGCCTGCCGTGGACTTGCCCTTGCCCTTGCCGGTATGGATGATGATCAGGCCTTTTTCGCCCTGCTTGGTCGCCATGATCTTGGTCGCGGCGCGGCCTTCTTCTTGGCCATCTTCTCGGCGTGGCGGCTATCGTCATGGGCGACGGTTTCGTGGCTGTCATCGGTCATTATGTGGTTCCTTCCCTGGTCATCTGCGCCAACTCCTCCAGATCGAACCGCGCCGAATTGGACCGCGGCGTCCAGAGATTGCGCCGTTCCGCCTCGATGAAAGAGCGGGCGATTTTCGCGCAGCGCCGGCGCGTTCTTGTCGGCGAGAAAGGCTCGCACGGTCTCATCGGCGATGAAGGCTCGGTAGGCGGCCTCGAAATGATGGTCCTTGACCGCGCCGGCCGTCGTCGCCGCGAAGGCGAACATCAGGTCCACCGTCGCAGCGATCTCGGGACGCGCCCTTGTAGCCATGCCGCATGACGCCGGAAATCCATTTCGGATTGGTCACGCGCCCTCGCATCACGCGGGAGACTTCTTCCTCCAGCGTCCGGATGACCGGCTTTTTCGATGCGCGAGAGATCGTTGTGATAAATGGTCGGCCGCGCGCCGGACAGATGTTCCGCCGCCGCGGCCATCCCACCTTCAAACTGGTAATATTCATCGGAATCAAGCAGGTCGTGCTCGCGGTTGTCCTGGTTCTGCACCACGGCCTGGATCGACCGGACCCGCGCGGCGAACACATCCCGGACAGCCTCGCCCTCGGCGCCGTTGCCATAGGCATAGGCGCCCCAGTCGAGGAAGGCATCGGCCAGCGCAGCACGATCGTCCCAGATCCCCTCGTCGATCAGAGTCTGCAGGCCGGCGCCATAGGTGCCGGGCATCGAGCCGAACACGCGATGGCCGGCTTCGCGGCTGCCATGATCTGCCGCGTCGCGCTTCATCCGTGCGGCGATCGGATTGTCGGCCTCGTCCTCGTCGAGCGCGCCGATCGCGCGCACCGCCCTGTCGAACAGCGCGATCTGCTCGGGAAAGGCGTCGCGGAAGAAGCCGGAAACCCGGAGCGTCACATCCACGCGCGGACGGCCCAGTATCGCCATCGGGGTGATCTCGTAGCCTGTCACCCGCGCCGAACCCATGTCCCAGACCGGCTTCGCGCCGATCAGGGCCAACGCCTGGGCGATGTCGTCGCCGCCGCTGCGCATGTTCGCCGTGCCCCAGGCGGTGATGCCGAAAGACGTCGGCCAGTCGCCGTGATCCTGCGCATAGCGCGTCACCAGCAGTTCCGCCGACTTCCGCCCCAGTTCCCAGGCAGTCGGGGTCGGCACCGAGCGCGTGTCCACCGAGTAGAAATTCTTGCCCGTCGGCAGCACGTCCGGCCGACCCCGCGTCGGCGCCCCGGACGGGCCGGGCGCGACGAAGCGGCCGGACAGCCCGGTCATCAGGGCCGCGATTTCGGCAGGGCCGCAATCCATGATCGACGGTCTGAGCCGGGTCTCGATCTCGTCCATCACCAGCCGGGTTTGCGGCCAGTCCGCTGGCGCCACAATCTCACCACCTACGAGCTTGTCCGCCAGCAACTCGATGCGTTCGACGGTATCGGCGTTGGTGCGCCAAAGGGAATCGCTGAGATCGGAGAGCACGGCGGGCTTCGACCCCGCCCAGGGCGCGGCCATCTCGCAGTCGAGAGGATCGAACGCAGGCGCGGTCCCAAGCAGATCCAGCGCGATCGCCCTTTGCAGGCTCTGCCCCCGCCCCTCGCCGTCACCACGCGGCGAGCGCGCCAATGCCACGGTGAGGTCCGTCAGCAACCGGCCCTCCGGCGAGACTCCGAAGACATGCAGCCCGTCGCGGATCTGCATTTCCTTGAGGTCGCAGAGCCAGGCATCGAGTTTCTGCAGGGCATCATCCTCGTCGAGGCCGGCAATGCCGACATCGGTGCCCAATCCGGTGTCGCCCGCAAGGTCGAGGATCTGCTTCCTCAGCAGCCGCAGGCGCCGCGGATCATTGCCCTGCGCCTGATAATATTCGTCGACCAGCGCCTCGAGATCCCTCAGGTAGCCATAGCTCTCCGCTCGCGTCAGCGGAGGGGTGAGATGATCGATGATCACAGCCGAAGACCGACGCTTGGCCTGCGTACCCTCGCCGGGATCGTTGACGATGAAAGGATAGAGATGCGGCATTGGCCCGAACACCGCCTCGGGATAGCAGTTCTCCGACAGCGCCATGGCCTTGCCCGGCAGCCATTCCATATTGCCGTGCTTGCCCATGTGGATCACGACATCGGCCCGAAACTCGCGGCGCAGGAAGGCGTAGAAGGCAAGATAGCCATGCGGCGGCGGCAGGTCCGGCGAGTGATAGGTTTCCTTCGGATCGATATTGTAGCCCCGCGCCGGCTGGATGCCGATCATGACATTGCCGAAGCGCGAAAGCGAAAGCGCGAAGCAACCGTCCATAAAAAACGGATCCGTCTCCGGCTCGCCCCAGCGCGTGACGATCTCGTTCTGAAGCATGGTCGGAAGGCTTTCGAAGAAAGCCCTGTAATGATTCAGTGAAAGGGTCTCGCGAATGACGCGGCCATCGGCCGCCGCATTGGTCGGGCCTTCCATCAGATGCGCAATCAGTGCATCGCCGCTCTGGGGGATCTCACCCGTCGCGTAGCCAGCCGCCTGCATCGCCTTGAGCACTTCGAGCGACCCCGCCGGTGTGTCGAGCCCGACGCCATTCCCAAGCCGACCGTCCCGGTTGGGATAATTCGCCATGATCAGGGCGACCCGCTTGTCGGCATTGTCGAGATGCCGCAACCGTGCCCAGGCCGCCGCGAGATCGGCCACGAAGGCTATCCGGTCCGGTGCCGCCTCGGGCGTGACGATATTGACCTCGGCCTGCTCGTCGAAGCGCGCCGCGCGCTTGAAGGACACGGCGCGCGTCAGCACCCGCCCATCGACTTCGGGCAAGGCCACGTTCATCGCCAGATCGCGCGCGGCGAGCCCGAGGTTCGACCCCGCCCAGCCCTCGCGTGTCGAGCTGGAAAAGATCACCTGGAACACCTGCGCGCCGGTCTCGTCCAGCACCGTGCCCGTCTGCGCCGAACCCGGCGAGACGACCGCAAAGCTCGTCGAATTCAGCACGACGTCGGGAGAGAGACGGCCGAACAGGTCCCGCAGCAACCGTGCCGAATAGGGCTCCTTCAGGCTGGACACGAAGAGCGGCAGCACCCGCAAGCCCCGTTCCGCCAGTGCCGCGATCAACGCCTCCACCGGTCCGGTCTGGCCGCTCTGGACCAGAGCGCGATAGAAGGTGATGACGGCAAGCAGATGTACGGACCCATCCTTTTGGGACGGAGCGGGCAAATCGAGCGCCTGCCACGCCTCCACGCCGATCACACCGCGACCCGGCCACCAGATTCCGGCCTTGGCCAGCGTCTCGGCGGCGTCCGGCCGCGTCCCACCAGACACCAGCGCCTCCGCCATGCCGGCAAAGCGCGACATGTTGGTCTCCCCGCCTTCGACGAGATAGGACCACAGCCGCGCACGATCCTCGGCCGCGACCGTCGACCAGGGGTCCAGCCCGGCATCGGGCCTGTCGTCACCCGGCAGCACCGCGAGTTGGAACCCATGCGCCCGTGCGGCGGCCAACAGCGCTTCGATCAAATAGGAGAAATAGCTCACGCCCCCCAGAGCGCGCAGCACGACGAGCCTCGAATGCCGCGCAGTCTTGTCGATCCACATGTCGATCGACATCGGATGCTTGAGGCTCGCGAGATTGACCAGCCGCCAGCGCATCTCGCCGCGATTGGCAAAGGCCGAAACGCTGGCAATCTCGGTATCGGCTGCCGACAGGAACAGGATATCGCCCGGCGACTGCCCGAGGTCGAAGGCCTCGTCGCCTTCCGATATCGAACCTTTCTGGGCAAGAAGAAGATGCATTGGCTAAGTCCGATCCAGCAATGGCAGATCATACCGCGACGGCTGTCGAGACACTACGGAGCCTCACACCAGCGCCCTGATCTCGTTCATGATCGCAACATCATCCATCTCGTCGTGCAGGCCGATCACCACGAGCCGTGTGCCTCGTACCTCGCCCGGCTGCCAGGCGCGGTCGAAATAGGTGTCGATGCGCGAGCCGACGGCCTGGATGACCAGCCGCATCGGCTTGCCCTTCACCTCGGCAAAACCCTTGAGGCGCAGGATGTCGTGGCGGTCGATCACCGGCTTGATAGCGGCAACGAAAGTGCCGGCATCCTCGAGCACGCCGAGTTCGACGATGAAACTCTCGAACTCGTCGTGATCGTGATCATGCGGCGCACCTTCATGCTCCAGTTCATGATGAGACTTGCGCAGTTCGATCTGGTCTTCGGTACCCACGCCGAGGCCGAGCAGGACCGAAGCCGGCAGCACGCCGTTGCGCGCCTCGATCATGCGCGGTTTGCGCGCCGTCGCATTGGAAACGATTTCGCGCACGGCCTTGAGGCCGGCGGCATCGAGCAGGTCGGCCTTGTTGAGCACGATGAGATCGGCGGCAGTCAACTGGTCTTCGAAAAGCTCCTCGATCGGGCTCTCGTGGTCGAGACCCTCGTCTTCGACGCGTTGGGCGTCGAGCGCATCATGATCGTCGGCGAAGCGGCCGGCGGCGACGGCGGCGCTGTCGACCACGGTGATGACGCCATCGACGGTCACTGCGGTCTTGATCCCCGGCCAGTTGAAGGCGGCCACGAGCGGCTGCGGCAAAGCAAGGCCAGACGTCTCGATGATGATATGGTCGGGCTTGACGTCGCGTGCCAGCAGCTTTTCCATGGTCGGAATGAAGTCGTCAGCCACGGTGCAGCAGATACAGCCATTGTTGAGCTCGATGATGTCGTCCTCGGTGCAGGCCTCCGCGCCGCAGCCCTTGAGCACGTCGCCGTCGACCCCGAGATCGCCGAATTCATTGATGATCAGCGCGATCTTGCGACCTTCGGCGTTCATCAGCATGTTGCGGATCATCGTCGTCTTGCCCGCCCCGAGAAAGCCGGTGATGACTGTGGCCGGTATCTTCTGCATTGTGGTCTAACCCTTCATCTTGAGCGGCAATCCGGCCGCCACGAAATAGACTTCCCTCGCGACCTGCGCGATGGCCTGGTGAAGGCGCCCGGCATGATCGCGAAAATCCCGCGCCATGCGGTTTTCAGGCACGATGCCCAGCCCCACCTCGTTGGAGACCAGGACGAGCTTGGCGCGCGCCCGGTTCAGGTGCGCGGCAAGCCGCGCGGACTCGTCGCTGATCGGCCGCTCTTCCATCATCAGGTTGGTGACCCAGAGCGTGAGGCAATCGACCAGTATCACGTGGCCCGCCGCATCGAGCGCCTCGAGTCGGCCAACCAGATCAATCGGTTCCTCATGCGTCTGCCATCCATCGCCGCGATCCGCCCTGTGGCGCGCGATGCGTTCCAGCATCTCGTCGTCCCAGGCGCGGCCCGTGGCGATGTAATGTCGCGAGAGGCCGGTTTCGCCAACCAGCCTCTCGGCAAAGGCGGACTTTCCGGATCGCGCGCCGCCCAGCACCAGGACGGCACCGGACAGCGGGTTTTCCATGTCAGGCCGTCTTGACCCAACGGTCGTTGATGGCGCCCATCACCAGACCCAGGACGATCCAGAACAGCAGGCCGGCCGACAACGTCGCGACCGCGAACTCGGCCGCAAGGATGGCGGGTACGTTCGAGGTGATGTCCGTCGGCTGCGGAGCACCGATCACATGCGGCACCAGCATGAGCACGACGCCCGCGGCCTTCGCCACCGGCTCGCTGCGAAGCACCATGAGATAGAGCGCCACGGCGGTCGCGATGACCGTGCCGATCCACCAGACCTGGCGATCGAAGAGTTCGGCGGCCGGAAACCCCGGCAGTTCCGGCGGCAGACCCACTGCCGGAAGCATGAGGAAGACCAGCCATGCGGCCGCACCCCACAGAGCGCCATTGGCGAGCGTCAGCCTGCGGCCGGTCACGACGACAGCCGCCATCAGCAGCAGGGCAAAGCCGGCGCCGCTGACGAGGTTTGCCATCAGGGTACCCATCGTGCGGCTCACGCCGAACAACAGGCCCTCATCCTCCTCCGCGGAGGCTGCGGCGTCGGGCGCGGCTTCCTGTGCCATTGCGGCGGTCGCAACGGCAAGGTTCAGACCAGACGTATGTTCATGGGTTGTGGGAGTCGCCCCGCCTTCATACTTCTCGGCTTCGAGAATGAGCGGAATGACCTTGGCGTGCTGAACCACTGTCTGGAGCGCACCGGCGAGCAGCCCGGCCACGAGCGCGGCCAGGAGATATCTGACAATCATGGGAAACCCCCTTTAGTGGCAGGGGAAGCCATTGGCATGGCGAACGTCGTGCGCAGTGTCATGCAGCACAGACGAATGCGCGAAACCGGCGCCGAAAATGAGAAAGGACCCGAGAAGCAGGGCGAGAACCCCCGCGACGAGACGATCCGAAAGAGAACCCGACTGGGTGGAAACCGTAGAATGCGCCATGACAACCTCCGTGCTGCTGGCAATACCAAATCTGGCGCGGAAGCGCCCCGTTTCGTCTGGCAGGTCTCCTGGCTCGCGGGTAACGGCGTGTCGCCACGCCATCGCATCGTCCTCGCCTTCCCGAAGCCGGCTGCCGTTGCGCGTGGGGGACGATTCGTAGAAATGAGGCGTCCCGCCCCGTGTTGCCGCAATGGCTGCTTCAGTGACTTTTCGTCTGCATATTCCGGTAGCGCGCCTGGGCCCATTGCCCCTGGATCGCGCGACCAGCGCATACAACCGCTGGACTTCTGCTTATCCGCTCTACAGTCGCGGGGTCGGCCGGGATGAAAACGCCCTGATTGGGTCCATTCTTCCCATTCCCTTTTGATCCCTTGGGCTCGCGCCCGCTGGGAACCAAACGTGGAAGATTTTTAGAGCCGACGGGCTATCAAGTCAATCGGCATATCGACGCCATCATGGCGTGTTTGCGCCGCGCGCACCCCTGAAAACGAAACGGGGCGCCGAAGCGCCCCGCAATCACGGAATTGACCGAACTCAGCAACGACGCTTCTTCCGGCACCCGCCGTTGAAGCGGATCTTCACCTTTGTGCGAGCCTTAAAGCGGTTCTTGAAAGGCTTGACGACGACCACGGCCGGACGACGATTGATGACCCTGATATTGGCGCGCGGGCGTACCACCACCCATTCGGCGCGTGGCCGGACGCGGTGGACGCGTACGGGGACGCGGCTGGCAAGCCAGGTCGCATAGGTGGCTGCGGAAGCAACGAAGATGGCTTCCACCTGGTCATCGGAAAGATAGCCCGTCACCGGCGCGCCACTGTCCTGCTGCCAGGAGGCGATGGCGTCGCGGCTGCGGTTACCGAAAACACCGTCCGTCCCCAGCGTGTCGTAGCCCAGGGAGCTCAGACGCCCCTGGATCTCAAGCCGCGTTTCACGATCGAGAGATGCATCCTCGGTATCCGGCGACCCCTCGGTGAACTGCGCCTGATCCTGGGCGCCGGGATTGTTCTTACGCGCGCCGACATTGTTGTCGGCCTGCTGGTCATCCTGGGGATCGGCCTGGTCCATGTCTTGGCTCTGGGCCTGGTCGTCCGCGGGCTCCTGGTCCGATTCCTGCTGCGCCGCCTGGTCGTTCGTCTTTCGGCGATTGCCGTTGTTCTTCGCGGTTGC
Organism: Rhizobium sp.; assembly: GCA_019739215.1. Taxonomy (GTDB): domain Bacteria; phylum Pseudomonadota; class Alphaproteobacteria; order Rhizobiales; family Rhizobiaceae; genus Rhizobium_E. The sequence goes on along the minus strand of JAHHDR010000039.1, from coordinate 63,197 downwards.
CGCGTCATCCTGCTGGTCGCCTTCGGCGATCGTCGGGTCCGGCGTCTCGGCCGCGGCAAGCTGGGCAATGCGCGCCTGCGCGATCGCCGCGAACTTCCCATCGGGGTAGGTCTTCAGGTAGGCTTCGTACTCCGTGACCGTGTTGCCATCGGAAGCTGCCTTCCACAATGCATATTCCTGCTCCCAGTCGGCGCCGCCCTGGGGCTGCTCGTCGCTCTGGGCCGTGTCGGCCGCGGCATCCGGCTGGTCTTCGCTGGCCTCGGCCTGATCCTGAGCCTCATCCTGAACATCGGCCTGTGCCTGGTCCTGAGCATCCTCGGCCGGAGCCGCGTCCTGGGTATCCTGCGTGGCGACATCCGCCTCCGTCTGGTCGGCAGGTGCCGTGGCCGTCAGGTTCTCGATGCGGGTCTTGGCAACCTTGGCAAACTTGCCCTGCGGGAATTCCTTGAGATACGTCTCATAGTCCGCCATCGTGCCCGACTTGGACACCTGCCGCCACATTTCCAGGTCGCGCTTGCCGTCGTCGGCAACGTTCTTGGTTGCGTCAGCCACCGCCGCCGTCTCGTCACCGGGAGCAGGCGCCTGAACTGCGGCGTTGAGTTCCTCGACACGGCGCTTGGCAACATTGGCGAACTTGCCGTTCGGATAGGTTCTCAAGTATTTCTGGTAATCGGCGACCTTGCCTCCCTTGTTGGAGTCACGCCACATCTCGAACTCCTTCTGCCAGCCCGAGTCGCCAGGCGCCTCGGCCGCCGGTGCGCTCTGCGCCATGGCGGGCGTGAAGCCGATGGGTGTGGCTGCGATGGAGAGGCTGACAGCGGACGCCATCAGTACATTGAAATACTTGGGCAAGGACATATTTTCCCCCGTGTGTCTGAAATCTTCGTTTCAGCTCGGCTATGTTCAAGTTGTCTAACAATAGCGCAATTGGAACGAAAAGCACGATAAAAGACGCGATGCACGTCCCTTCGTCGATCTTTACGTCTCACGCTGTGGATTTATTCGCACGAAGTTTATGGAAGTTGCATGAACGGTTCCTGAACGGATCCCGTCAGGTCGCCGCAAGTATATCGTCCAGCCAGGCGCGGTCCAGATGGGCCTCGAGTTCCATCGCCACGCCGTCGAGCGCATCGTCAACGGATTTCCTGTAGTCCTGTCCACCACCTTCAACGCCGAAACTCTCGAGCAGTTTTTCCCTAAATCCGTCGCTGTCGAACAGGCGGTGAAGATAGGTGCCGGCGATCCGGCCGTCGGGCGACATCGCGCCATCGCCGCGGCCCTCGATTTCGACATAGGGTCGAGCGTGGTCGGAGCCCCGGGTCTGTCCGAGATGAATCTCGTAGCCCTCGAGCATGACGTCATAGGCGAGCGACCGGGCACGGGAATTGGCTAGCCGCTTCTCCGGCTCCATGGTCGTTTCGACATCGAGCAGCCCCAGGCCGTCGACATGCCTGATGTCGCCCTCGATGCCATGCGGATCCCGGATAGCGCGACCGAGCATCTGGTAGCCGCCACAGATCCCGATCACTCTGCCGCCACGACCCGCATGCGCTCTTATCTCTTCGTCCCAGCCCTCGGCGCGGAGCGCAAGCAGGTCCGATATCGTCGCCTTGGAACCCGCAAGCACGATCAGGCCGGCGTCGCGCGGGATTCGCTCACCGCTGCGAATGAACACCAGTTCCACCGATGGCTCGGCGGCCAACGCATCGAAATCGTCGAAGTTGGCGATCCGCGGCGTGACCGGCACCACGACCTTCAGCGCACGCTCTTCCCCCTTGGCCAGCCGCTCCAGCGTCACCGAATCCTCGGCCGGCAGGCGCGAGGCATGCTTCAGCCACGGCACGACACCGTAGCAGGGCCAGCCCGTATGCGCGCCGACGGCGGCGATCCCATCGTCGAACAGGCTGACATCCCCGCGGAACTTGTTGATGATGTAGCCTGAGACCATCGCCCTGTCTTCGGGCGGCAGGATCAGGTGCGTGCCGGCGAGCGAGGCGATGACCCCGCCCCGGTCGATATCGCCCACCAGCACGACCGGGACGTTGGCGGCGCGCGCAAATCCCATGTTGGCGATGTCGCCGGCCCGAAGATTGATCTCCGCCGGCGAGCCGGCACCCTCGACGATGACGAGGTCGGCATCCGCGCCGACCAGCCCGAAGCTCTCGACCACCCGCCCGAGCAGTTCCGGCTTGAGACGCTGGTAATCGCGGGCGCGCGCATAGCCGTGGACATGTCCCTGAACGACGATCTGGCTGCCATTGTCCGTCTGCGGCTTGAGAAGGACCGGGTTCATGTGCACGGAACTCGGCACCCGGGCAGCCATGGCCTGCAGCCATTGCGCCCGGCCGATCTCGCCGCCGTCGTCGCTCACGGCGGCGTTGTTGGACATGTTCTGTGGCTTGAAGGGTTTGACGCGCAGGCCGCGGTTGGAGGCAAGGCGGCACAGGCCAGCCACCAGCACGGTCTTGCCGACGTCGGATCCTGTTCCCTGCAGCATGATGGCTCTGGCCATGCGATCGCGCTCCCCTTGCCGCCGACGACATGCCATCGCGGCGCCAGCCAGGCAAGCCGTCAATCGTCACTGGTGCAGGCAGTTCATTGCGACATCGGTGTGCCGGAACCAGATAGTCCCGGTCTGTCACACGATCAAAATCAAACTCCGGTACGCAAGACCTGATCCGGAGACGGATGCGCCAAGGGCCAGCCGCGTCACGACACTTAGCCCGCAGTTCGTTACCGGAGTGTTATCGGCGGCCAGGGATGTTCATTTAAAATTTTTTTGGGGCTAGGCCAAAAAAAATACTGACGTGGGGGGACGACGCTGATTGGACAGAAAGAGTCAAAGTTCGGTCATGACAGGCATCGAAAATTTTGCGCCAACGGCCTAAATCACATCCCATACGGCAGGCGCGGTGCAGAAATGCAATCCAAGGTGGCGATTGCGCCACGATTCCCGGTTCGCCTTCTGCCCGCCCCGAGGGCATCTGCCCGCCAGGGGTGTTGATTTATCTGAATTAAGCCGTAAGGTCGCCACACAAAGAACACGGACGGGTCGGTGACAGGGTTCCACCACGGTCCAAGAAAACGACAAAGCGGGGGCCAGCCGGTTCCCGACCGGATGTCCTGGACCCCAAGAAAACAATAACAGGGAACAGACCAGAGGCACCCGGGCAACACGCCCCGGCAGGCATGCGCGTCATGTCGTCCGGATACAGGGGAAAACTGGGAAATTGTATGTGATCGACATTCTGACGCGCTTCTTCGGCACAGGCCGGAGAGCCCCATTGTCGTCCGTAACGGCCACTTCTCCACATCGTGATCGGATGCCGACATGCCTCGCGTCGAGGCAGGACCTTGTCCTGTTGACGCCGTGGGGTCATCGTGAAATCTTCGATTTAAAGCTCAGGGGAACAATGCTGAGCAAGGTCTTGAAGCATTAAGAAAAGGGAGACTGACAATGAGTGACTTCGAACATAAACTGCGCGAAGCGGAAAGCATGGCCCGGAAGGGTAACCTGTCGCGACGCGATTTCATCCAGTTGGCCGCAGCTGCCGGCATTGCCATTCCGATGGCGTCCACCATGTTCTCCAAGGCCCAGGCCCAGGAGCCCAAGAAGGGCGGCACGCTCCGCCTCGGCATGGAAGGCGGTTCGGCCTCCGACTCTCTCGACCCCCGCACCTACGCCGACTCCGTCATGATCGCGGCATCGTTGGCCATCATGAACGGCCTGATCGAGTTCGATTCCGACGGCAATCCGACCGGCGAACTGCTCGAAAGCTGGGACGTCCAGCCGGGCGCGCAGGATTGGGTGTTCAACGTTCGTCAGGGCGTCAAGTTCTCGAACGGCAAGACGCTGGATGCCGACGACATCATCTACTCGATCGGCCTGCATCGCGGCGAAACCAAGTCGCCGGCAAAGGGCATCCTCGAGCAGATCGCCGAGATCACCGCAATTTCCCCGACCCAGGTCGGCATCACGCTGTCTGCCGGCAATGCCGACTTCCCGGCCATCCTCGGCGACTACCACCTCGTTGTCGTCCCCAAGGACCACACCGACTTTGAAAACCCGATCGGCACCGGCGCCTTCGTCATGGAGAGCTTCGAGCCTGGCGTCCGCATCGCGCTCAAGAACCGCGGCGACTACTGGAAGGAAGGCCGGGGCCATTTCGACAGCGTCGAAATCCTCTACATCCAGGACCCGGCTGCCCGTACGGCTGCCCTCCAGTCCGGCCAGGTCGATGCCGCCAACCGCCTCGACGCCCGCACGATCGACCTTCTGATGAAGGACCCGAACGTCGCCATCGTCCGTACCAAGGGCACTGGCAACCGCTTCTGCTTCGTCTCCCGCGTCACCGACGACCCCTTCACCAACAAGGACCTCCGCCTTGCCCTGAAGTGGGGTATCGACCGTGAAAAGATCATCAAGCAGGTCTATAACGGCTACGCGATCCCGGGCAACGACCACACGCTCGATCCGTACAACCCCTACTACAACACATCCATGCCGCAGCGCACCTTCGACCCGGACAAGGCTGCCTTCCACTTCAAAAAGGCAGGCCTCGCCGCTGGCACGAAGATCGAACTGCAGACATCGGAAGGTGCATGGGGCTCGGCCGTCGATTGCGCCCAAATCTACCAGGAGTCGATCAAGGCTGCAGGCATCGACCTGTCGGTCAACAAGGTGTCCGGCGACGGTTACTGGGACAACGTCTGGCTCAAGGTTCCCTTCTGCGCCGTCTATTGGGGCCGCCGCCCGACCGCCGACCAGACCTTCTCGCAGGTCTACGGCTCGGCTTCGGATTGGAACGACTCGAACTGGAAGGTGCCGGAATTCGACGCGCTCGTCGCCGAAGCCCGCATCGAGCTCGACGATGCCAAGCGCAAGGAAATCTACTTCAAGTGCCAGGAGATGATTTCCGAGGACGGCGGCATGATCTGCTTTGCGATCACCGACTACCTCGACGGCTACTCGCCGAAGGTCCAGGGCGTCAAGCCGCACGCCCGCTATGACATGGACGACAACCGAGTGGCCGAGAAGGCCTGGTTCGCCTGATAACGACGCTTGGTGGGGCCGGTTCGCCGGCCCCATCTGTATCGATGGGGCGTGCGGGCGGCCGAGGGGGGAAACGGAACTCGCGTCGCAAGGCTGGCCCCGGGGGTGTATTTCGGTAGGACCCGACAATAATAAGGGGGACGGCTCCATGCTACGTCTGCTGGTATCCCGGTTGATACTGGGATTGTTAACTTTGGTCGCCGTGAGCGTGCTGATCTTCGCCGCCACGGAAATCCTTCCCGGCGACGTGGCCAGCGCCGTTCTCGGCCAGGGCGCGACCCCGGAGACGCTTGCCGCGTTCCGCGCCGAGCTCGGCCTCGACCGGCCCGCCTACCTGCGCTATCTCGACTGGGCCTGGGGCGTGCTCCACGGCGATCTCGGCGTGGCGCTGACGAACAAGCGCGACATTCTCAGGACACTCGCGCCGCGCTTCCAGAACACGCTTTTCCTTGCCGGTTTCGCTGCGGTCATTGCCGTGCCGCTCTCCGTCGGACTTGGCATCCTTGCGGCGATCAACGAGGGCAAGTGGGTCGACAAAGCGTCGAACATCATCTCGCTCGCCTTCATCTCCGTCCCCGAGTTCTTTATCGCCTATATCCTCATCCTGGTCTTCGCAGTGATGCTCGGCTGGTTCCCGTCGCTCGCCACCGTCTACCAGTCGATGGGCTTCGGCACACGCCTCTATGTCGCTGCCCTGCCCGCGCTCACGCTGACGATGCTGGTCGCCGCCCACATGCTGCGGATGACCCGCTCCTCGGTCCTCTCGATCATGTCGCAGCCCTATATCGAGATGGCCTTCCTCAAGGGCCTGCCGCGCTCGCGCGTCATCGTCCACCACGCGCTTCCCAACGCGGCGGCGCCGATCATCGCGGTCATCGCGCTGAACCTCGCCTATCTCATTGTCGGCGTCGTCGTCATCGAAGTGGTCTTCGTCTATCCCGGCGTGGGCCAGTACATGGTCGACGGCGTGTCCAAACGGGACCTTCCCGTCGTCCAGGCCTGCGGCCTCGTCTTCGCCTCGGCCTTTATCATTCTCAATACGGTTGCGGACGTCTTGAGCATCCTCGTCAATCCGCGCCTGCGCAGACCGAAGTGAGGGGGCCTTCAAGATGAAAATATTCGGACGCAAACCCACAATCTCAGCATGGGTCGGCATCGTCATCGTTGCCTTCTTCATCTTCATCGCGATCTTCGCACCCTGGATCGCACCCTATAGCGAGTCGGAAACGGTCGGAGACACCTGGGCCGGTTCGTCGGCGCAGTTCTGGATGGGAACCGACAATATCGGCCGCGACCTGCTTTCGCGTGTCCTCTACGGCGCCCGCACCACCATCGGCGTTGCGCTGGCCACGACGATCCTGTCCTTCGCCATCGGCATGTGCGCGGGCCTCTTCGCCTCGATCGGCGGTCCTGTTATCGATACCGTGCTGTCGCGCTTCGTCGACATCATGCTGTCGATCCCGCTCCTGGTCTTCGCGCTGATCATCCTGTCGATGTTCGGCTCATCGATCCCGACGCTGATCATCACCATCGCGATCCTCGACTCGACACGCGTGTTCCGCCTGGCGCGCGCCGTCTCGATGAACGTCGCGGTGTTGGAATATGTCGAGGCCGCGAGACTTCGCGGCGAAGGCAACTGGTACATCATGCGCCGGGAAATCCTTCCCAACGTGCTGCCGCCGATGATTTCGGAATTCGGCCTGCGCTTCTGCTTCAACTTCCTGTTCGTGGCAGGCCTGTCCTTCCTCGGCATGGGCATCCAACCGCCGAACGCGGACTGGGGCGGCATGGTGCGCGAAAACGCCCGCGCCATTATGAACCCGATGAACCCCGGTTTCGCGCCGCTCTGGCCGGCATCGATGATTGCGCTGATGACCATCGGCGTGAACCTCGTCGTCGACTGGATCCTGTCCATCAATGCCCGTCCGTCGGGCGCCTCGGCGGAGATGTAAGACATGGCTGACCACATTCTGAAACTCGTCGATCTCCGCGTGGAGACCGTCAACGGCCTCGTCCTCGTCGACAACGTCTCCCTCGAACTCAAGCGCGGCGAAGTCGTCGGCCTGATCGGCGAATCCGGCGCCGGCAAGTCCACCATCGGCCTTGCCTCGATGGCCTATTCCCGCGCTGGCTGCCGCATCACCGGCGGCCGGATCGAGATCGACGGTGTCTCCGTCCGCGACCTGTCGCCGGAAGGTCGCCGCGACATGCGCGGGCAGCGTATCGCCTACATCGCCCAATCGGCCGCGGCCTCGTTCAACCCTGCGCATACGATCATGCAGCAGGTCTGCGAAATGCCGATCCAGCACGGGCTGATGACCAAGCAGGAGGCGGAGAAGAACGCAGTCGAACTCTTCCGCACCCTCGGACTGCCAAATCCGGACACGTTCGGCGACCGCTATCCGCACGAAGTGTCCGGCGGCCAGCTCCAGCGCGCGATGACGGCGATGGCGATCTCCTGCCGACCGGACATTCTCGTGTTCGACGAGCCCACAACCGCGCTCGACGTCACGACGCAGATCGAAGTCCTGGCGCTGGTCAAGCGGCTGATCCAGGAGCTCAACACCGCGGCGCTCTATATCACCCACGACCTCGCCGTGGTCGCACAGGTCACCGACCGCATCATGGTGCTGCGCGGTGGCAAGATGATCGAGCTCGACACCACCGAGAATATCCTCAACAAGCCGGAAAACGCCTATACCCAGGCGCTGGTCAACGAGCGAAAGGCCGCCGACCATTTCGGCGACATCCAGGAGGACCATCGCGGCGAGACCGTGCTGAAGGTGGACAATGTCGTCGGCAAGTATGGCGACTTCACCGTCCTGAAGAACGTCTCGATCAACGTCGCCAAGGGCGAGACGGTTGCGGTCGTCGGCGAATCCGGTTCCGGCAAGAGTTCGCTCGCCCGGCTTATCGTCGGCCTGCTGCCCCGCGAGTCCGGCTCGGTGCAGTTTGGCGGCAAGGAACTGTCGACCCACACCAAGAGCAGGACAAAGGACGACCTGCGCAAGATCCAGCTGATCTACCAGCTGCCGGACGTGGCGCTCAATCCGCGCCAGACGATCGGCGAGATCATCGGCCGGCCCTATGCCTTCTACTTCAACAAGTCGCCCGCCGAAGTGAAGGCCCGCGTCGCCGAACTGCTCCGCCAAGTCGGCCTGCCAGAGGACTATGCCGGACGCCTGTCCACCGCCCTTTCCGGCGGCCAGAAACAGCGTATCTGTATCGCCCGCGCACTCGCCGCCAATCCGGATCTCGTCATCTGCGATGAACCGACGTCGGCGCTGGACCAGCTCGTGGCCGAAGACATCCTGAAGCTCCTGAAAAAGTTGCAGGAGGACCTCGGGCTCGCCTATCTCTTCATCACCCACGATCTTGGCATCGTCCGCCGAATCGCACATCGCACCGCCGTGATGCTGCGCGGCGAGGTGGTGGCCGAGGGGCCGACCGAACAGATCTTCAGCCCGCCCTTCCATCCCTATACCGAAAAGCTGATTTCCTCGGTTCCGGAAATGCGCACCGACTGGCTGACCGACGTCCTGTCCAAGCGCAAGGTGATCTGATCCGATCGGGATGGCTTTGGGGCCGCGCCATTCGCGCGGCCCCTTTTTTCGTGCTAGTCTGGGCACATGACGTTCGAGGACCTCAGCGACATCCTGCTGCAATGGCCGTTGGTCGAGGCATCGACCTCCTACGGCACGCCGTCCTTCAAGGTGAAGGGCAAGCTTCTTACGCGGCTGCGCGAGGACGGCGACTCCCTGCTGATAAAGGGCGTCGCGCCGGATGAGCGCGCAATGCTGTGTGAAGCCTTCCCCGACCTTTACTATTTCACCGATCATTATCGCGACTACCCGATGGTGCTGATCCGCCTGTCGCGCGCCGATGCCGATACCGTGACAACGATGCTCGACCGGACATACCGCGCCCTGCTGCCGAAGCGGCGGGGCAAGGCTTGACTCCGCCTTCGCCGCGCGACTAGTTGCCGGCAACAAGATTGGAGCACAGACATGAAATCAAGACAGTTCGGCCGCACGCAATGGTCCGTTTCCGAAATCGGCTTCGGTGCCTGGGCAATCGGGGGAACCTGGGGCGAGGTCACCGAGGCGGATGCAAAGGGCGCGGTCCATGCCGCGCTCGACGCCGGCATGACCTTCATCGACACCGCCGATGTCTATGGCGACGGCCGCTCGGAAAAGATCATCCGCGAGGTGCTGAAGGAGCGTGGCGGCACGCGCCCGATGGTCGCGACCAAGGCCGGACGTCGATTGCCGACGCAGGCGGTCGAAGGCTACACCAGGGAAAATCTCGAAGGCTGGATCGATCGTTCGCTGACTAATCTCGGCGTCGACACACTGGACCTCGTCCAGCTCCATTGCCCGCCGACTGATCTCTACTACCGTCCCGAGATATTCGAGCTCATGGAAGGTTTCGTCGAGACGGGCAAGATCCGGCACTACGGCGTCTCGGTCGAGAAGATCGAGGAGGGCCTCAAGGCGATCGAGTACCCCAATGTCGTCTCTGTCCAGATCATCTACAACATCTTCCGCCAGCGACCGGCCGACCTGTTCTTCCGCGAAGCGAAGGCGAAAAATGTCGCCGTGATCGTCCGCGTGCCGCTGTCCTCCGGCATGCTGACAGGCAAGATGACCGCCAAGACCGCCTTTGCCGCCGATGATCACCGTACTTTCAACCGCAAGGGCGAAGCCTTCGACATGGGCGAGACCTTCTCCGGCGTTCCCTATGACATCGGCCTGGAAGCCGTCGAGCGCCTGCGGCCGCTGGTTCCCGGCGGAGCCACCATGGCGCAGTTCGCGCTGCGCTGGATCCTGATGCAGGATGCCGTCACCGTCATCATTCCGGGCGCCAAGAACAAGACCCAGGCCGAGGACAATGCCGCCGCCTCCGATCTCGCACCCATCCCCGCCGAAGTCATGGCCGAGGTGCGCAAGGTCTATGACGATCTGGTGAAGCCCCACGTCCATCAGCGCTGGTAAACCCGCCTGTAGCGCGGCGCAGCGGGAACATGGCGATCCCATTTCCCGCTGTCATTGTAGAAAATCCTGATATAGCTTTTGAGGGGACTACACGGTCTCTCATTCAAAAGCAGGTGACGGGATGCCCTGTCCGCCTGCCAACGTGTACAGGAGAACGCAATGGGAATATTCAGTTCCATCAAGGAGAAACTGTGGGGTAAGAAGCCGGAATCGGTCGAAACCGCCAGCAACACCGACACTCCACCACCGATCACCATCGAGGCGAGCAAGCCTGTGACCGCCGATATGTCGTCGACCGCAACGACCGCATCGATGAATGCTGGTCCGGCAGGCGCCAGAGGCACGGGCAAGCCGGTCACGGCGACCCCTGCGGCTGCGATCGACGTAGCCGCAATCCTCGATGCCGCGGTCAAGAGCAGCGGGCAGAAACTGGATTGGAAACATTCGATCGTTGACCTGATGAAGGCACTCGATCTCGACAGCAGCCTTTCCGCCCGCAAGGAGCTTGCAGGCGAACTCAATTACACCGGCGACATGTCGGATTCCGGCAAGATGAATGTCTGGCTGCACAAGGCACTCATGAAGGCGTTGGCGGAAAATGGCGGAAAGGTGCCTGCCGATCTCCTCGATTGAAGCTGCCGCCGCCGCCATATCTTTCGGGTCCGAAACAAATCGGGCCGCAACCTCTAACGGTTTGCGGCCCGATTTCTATCTTGGCGCAGCTTGGATGCGGCGCCAATTCCGGATACACGACGGGAGCCGGAGCCACAGTGTTTCTGCGGATTCCGATTCGCGTAGGAGACATTCACTGGGGCGCTAAGCCGCTGCGAGCACTCTCTCGATGTCTTTGATCGAGTGGCCGGTCAAATCCTTGTCCACCTCGCCAACGAGAATATCGGACAACGATTTATGATAGCTCTTTCGCATCTCGCCCAGGGTCCGGGGCGCGGCGACGATCACGAGACTCTTGATCTTGCCGTCGAGAACCTGCTTGTTCAGCATCGCCGCGACGCCGCCGCTGAACCCATCTTCGCTCTGCTGGCTATCGTCGGGGTTTGCCGCGCTGCTCTGATGGCGGGCGCCCGAGGAGATCTTGGTGCTATCGATCTCACCATAGGGCATTGCCTTGAGTTTCACATCCAGCGCATTCCCCTCGTTCTGGAACAGGCTGAGTTTCTCGCCATCGGCAACGGCCACGACCGTATTCTGCGGAAGTTCCATTGTTTCTCCTTTGCTGGGCCTGGTTCATGCCGCGGGCATGACGGGCGCGTGTTTGGTATCGCCATGATCAACCCTGCTGGCAGGGCATCGGTTCCATTGCAAGCCTGGCCATAATCCGCGTGGCACCTTCAGATCGGAGGGAGCGGCAGGCCGCGTCCCCGCTTGGCGAAGCAAGGCTCACTCTTGTCTGGACATCACATAAAGACATCTTTATATCTTTCTTCAAATCAATCGAGGGTACGTCATGTCCGCCAATCCGCTTTCCGATCTGCTCGCCGAAAAGACGATCCTTGTCGCCGATGGTGCGACGGGAACGTCACTCTTCGCCATGGGGCTCGAGGCTGGCGAGGCGCCCGAGCTCTGGAACGAGGCGAAGCCGGAAAACATCACCAAACTGCATCAGGATTTCGTCGATGCCGGCGCCGACATCATCCTCACCAACTCCTTCGGCGGCACCCGCCAACGCCTGAAGCTGCATCATGCGCAGGAACGCGTCCATGAACTGAACCAAAAGGCCGCCGCGATCGCCCGTGCCGTGGCCGACAAGGCCCCGCGCAAGGTCATTGTCGCCGGCTCCGTCGGCCCGACCGGAGAACTGCTGATCCCGCTCGGCGCCATGTCCTACGAGGATGCGGTCGCCGCCTTCGTCGAGCAGATGGAAGGCCTCAAGGCCGGTGGCGCCGATGTCGCCTGGATTGAGACCATGTCGTCCCCCGATGAAATCCGCGCTGCCGCGGAAGCGGCCGTCAAGGTCGGCATGCCCTATGTCTATACAGGCTCATTCGATACCGCCGGCAAGACGATGATGGGTCTCGCGCCCAAGGACATACTCGGTGTTGCCTCAGATATCGGTGAAGGCCCGATCGCGGTCGGCGCCAATTGCGGCGTCGGCGCATCCGACATTCTCGCCACGCTGCTCTCCATGTCCGAGGCCAGCCCCGAGGCCACCATTGTGGTCAAGGGCAATTGCGGCATTCCGGAATTCCGCGGCGAGAAGATCTACTATTCCGGCACCCCGCCGCTGATGGCCGAATATGCCCATCTCGCCATCGATGCCGGCGCCCGCATCATCGGCGGCTGCTGCGGCACCTCCTGCGAACATCTCGCCGCGATCCGCGAAGCGGTCGACGCCCATGTCGCCGGTCCCCGCCCGACGCTGGATGCCATCGTCGAGAAGATCGGTCCGCTGCGCAACAAGACATCGGAGCAGCAGGCGCCGCCGCGCGAGCGTCGCGGCAGGACCCGCAGCTAGACCGGCAGGCATTGCGGAGAACGGCAATTCGGGTTAGGCGGGTGCATCCTGCCCGATCCGAATGGTGTATCCCATGACCACGCTTCCCTTCCCGGACCGCGACGCGGTTGCAGCCCGACTGACGGCCTTCGAGGATGCCGACCAGTCGTTCCTGAAACTGCTGATGGAAAATGCCGCCCAGGACGAGAACCTGCTCGAAGGCCTGCTGCTCTGGCTCGACCAGGCATCCGACGCCCGCATCCTCAACTCGCTGAAACTCGCCAGGACCGGCGAATGGATCGGCACCACCGCGCCGTCCAGGCTGCAGATCCGCCTGACAGAGATCGCCCGCTCGGCCCAGCATCCCGCCTATCGCGCCTTCCGGGAGGGTTTTGAGAGAGCCGGCGGACTGGAAAAGGCGTTTCCGAAGGCCTGACGGCGAGAACCCTCTCCCCGCGGGGCGAGGGAGAGGGCGAAGGACGAGCAATGAGCCGGGCCAAGCCCGGCTCGGTTGGAACGGGGTTACTCGCCCTTCAAGCTCTTGGCCAATTCGACCATCTTGAGAAACTCAGCCCGGTAGCCGTAGCTGTCGTCGCCCTTGGCGGCCAGGGCCAGCGCCGCGATCGAATCCCAGCTGTAGTCCGACACTTGCGCCTGCTGTTTCAGCTTCTGGGCGAAGGCAGCGACGGCCACGGAAAAGCGGACGTCCGTCGGGGCGGCATCGATCGTCGGCTTTTCCTCCGACGCCCGGACCGGCAGGGTGATCAGGGACGATGTGTCCTCGTCCGGCTTCTTGTAGCGGATCTTGACGAAGGCGAGTTCATCGGAATTCGCCGCCGGGGCATCCGTCGTGGTCGCAGCCTGGTCTTTCTTCTCCTTCTCGGCATAGCGCAGGTCATCGTTGAGCACGGCAGCGCTGCCGACGGGTGTCACTTCATAGATCGCGGTGACCCGGTGGCCCGACCCGATCTCGCCGGCATCGATCTTGTCATTGTTGAAATCCTCACGCTTCAGCGCCCGGGTCTCGTAGCCGATCAGGCGATATTCCGCGATCCTTGCCGGGTTGAACTCGACCTGGATCTTGACGTCCTTGGCGATCGGGAAGAGCGAACTCGTGGCTTCCTGCACCAACGTCTTCTGTGCTTCCGACAGTGAGTCGACATAGGCCGCCACGCCATTGCCGTTCTGCGCCAGGGTCTGCATCAGCCCGTCATTGTAGTTGCCGGTGCCGAAGCCCAGCACCGACAGGAAGATGCCGCTCCTGCGCTTCGTCTCGATCATGGTCTTGAGATCTTCATCGCTCGACGGCCCGACATTGAAGTCGCCGTCGGTCGCCAGCATGATGCGGTTGACGCCATCCTTGCGAAATGCCTTCTCGGCCAGCCTGTAGGCCGCCTCGATGCCATCCGCCCCGGCCGTCGACCCACCCGACTTGAGATTATCGATCGCATCCAGAATCGTCTGCTTCTCGGAAACCCTGGTCGGCTCGAGCACCACGCCGGAATTGCCGGCATAGACCACGATGGACACCGTATCATCCGGTTTCAGCGTGTTGACCAGCAGGCGGAACGCGCTCTTGAGCAGCGGCAGCTTGTTGGGCTCGTCCATCGAGCCCGAGACATCGATCAGGAACACGAGGTTGGCCGGCGGCTGCTGGGCAAGCTGGACGTCATAGCCCTTGATCGCGACATGCATCAGCTTGGTATGCTGGTTCCACGGCGTCGGCATGACGGTGACATTAGCCTTGAACGCCTCTTCGGCCGTGTCGGGACCCTTCCAGTCATAGGGGAAGTAGTTGACCATCTCCTCGACCCGCACGCTGTCGGGCTCCGGCAGGCGACCACCGTTCATGATCGACTGGCGGGCATAGGCATAGGATGCCGTGTCGACATCGATGGAGAAGGTCGAGACCGGCTCGGAAACCACTGACTTCACCGGGTTGGTGTCCTTGGAGGTGAAACGATCGCCGGTCTCCTCTTCAATCCGGACCTGCGGCTGGGCAATGATACCCTCGCTCAAGGTCGCGCCGCCAATCGTCTTCATCCGCTTGGCCGCCAGGGCCGGAACGGTCGAGGGCTTGGCGAGCGACAGGGCGTCCATGGCGCCCTCGGGCGCTTCGGCTGTGGTCGCGGCCGAGGAGTCGGCATCCGTCGGGCTTGCCGCGAGGCGCTGCTCTTCGGCCGGTACGGACACCTCGGTCTCTGTGCGACCGACAGCGGGTTCGGCGTCCTGATCGGCGATCACGGGTTCAGGCCGGCTCTCCGTCTGCTCGATCAGTCCACTGACCTCGGGTTGATCCGGTGCGGCATCCTTCTTCTCCGGATTGGCGACCTCCTGCTTGCCGTCGCCCGGCTGGTCGCGCTTCGGTTGTTCCGGATCCAGGCGCGTGTCATCGACCCGCTTTCTGTCGTCGCTGACGGAGCCATCGGCCAGAATGACCGTTCGCTCGGCGATCAGTTGGTAGGTGACATAGCCGGCGGCGGGAACCACCAGCAGTGTGGCGAGTGCCGAACTGGCGAGCATCAGTTTGCGGGACATGAACAGGCTCCAAAGTGTGGTTGCGATGGAGCTTGGACGACGTGCCGGGCGGCTTCCTTGGGGGGGGGGCCGATCTTTTTTCTTCCGCTGCGAAAGCGGACATCGCTGCATTCAGCGCGCGGGCGCGTGCGTCTTCCGAAGCCTTGGGAGCATCGACGTGGCCGAGCTTCTTGAGATCATCTTCCATGTCAGCCTCCCTGCGCCACTTCTCGGCCGAGAATGATCCTCAGGCGCTTGCGCGCCTCGTGAAGATGCCAGGAGACCGTCGGCTCGGAACAGCCGAGCACCTCGGCCGCCTCGGAATGATCGAGACCCTCCGAATAGACCAGCATCACGCAGTCACGCTGCTTGGGCGAGAGCGTCTGAACCGCGGTCCATATGTCCTGCATGTCGTCCTCGTCGGCGTCCTGGGCGTGAAGCGCCGGATCATTGCTCCACTCAGCGGCACGGCGCCGATCGCGCACTGCCTTGCGCGCGAGATCCCGGACCGCGTTCAGCACCAGTGCATAGAGCCAGGTGCGGAAGCGTCCCTCACCCCGGAACGACCGTATCGCGCTGGCGAGCCGGACGCACACATCCTGCGCGACATCCTCTGCATCGACGCGGTTGCGGGTCCACTTCCATGCCGTGGAATGAATGAAATCGTAGTTCATGGCGACCAGTTGTCCGAAGGCCTCGGCGTCACCGCCGCAGGCTTTCCTGATGAGTTCGGCTTCCAAGTGAACGCCCTTCTTGCTCCATGCCTGGAGGTAAGACGTTTGCCACTGCCGAAACCTTGGGGGCGAGCGTGAAAAGAATGGAACGAGAATAATGGCGCGAAAAAATTTGGCCGAGGGTTCAAATAATTTAGGCAGTCAACCCACCCAAATCCGTGTAGATGCGGACATGGCGCAGCAGGGTGAATCTGCCCGAAGGAATCCTTCCGGGAACCCATCCAAGCAGCACCAGAAGGTCCTCCATGCAGTCCCACCGCGACTATCAGCTCGGCATACTCTTTGTCACGCTCTCGGCCATCGCCTGGAGCCTGGCCGGCTATTTCACCCGGCTTATTCCGCTCGACAGCTTCACCCTGCTTGCCTGGCGCGGCATCTTCGGCGCGGCAGGCCTACTCGTCGTGATCGTGCTGATGCGGCGCCGGAACTGGTGGCGGGAATTTGCCCGCATCGGCAAGCCCGAGATGGCCTATATCGGCATCACCGTCTGCGGGATGATCCTGTTCATCACCTCGCTCGCCCATACGTCCGTCGCCCACGGCGCCGTGATCTATGCCACAATCCCCTTCCTGGCCGCCTTCCTCGGCTGGATTTTCCTGGGCGAGATCCCCGGGCGCAACGCCGTCATCGCCAGCGTTTTTGCGCTGTCCGGCGTCCTTTTGATGGTTGGCTTCGGCACGGATGGCGGCCTGTTCGGCGATCTGCTGGCCTTCGGCATGACCACGTGCATGGCCTTCTCGATCATCCTCATGCGCCGCAATCCCGGCATGTCGGCCATGTCGTCCGCCTGCATCAGCGGACTGATTTCCGGCCTCATCTGCTGGCCCTTCGGAACCCCGCTCGCGGTCACCGACATCCAGCTCGTGCAGCTGGCGATCTTCGGCGTCGTCAACTCGTCCATGGGCCTGGCATTCTTCGCCCTCGGCTCGAAGCGACTGCCGGCGATCGAGACCGCGCTGATCGGCGCCCTCGACACGCCGCTCGCTCCGCTCTGGGTCTGGATCGCCTTCAACGAACAGCCGGGCATGAACACCCTGATCGGCGGCGGCATTGTCTTCGCGGCCGTGATTCTGCACATCGTCATGAGCCAGCGGAAATCCTCCGCGGTTGCCGCCTGATGGATGCACGCCGGAACCATCTGCTCGGCGTGATCTTCGTGACCGCGGGCGCAGTCACCTGGAGCAGCGCCGGCTTCTTCACCCGCCTGATCGATCTCGATTATCCCACAATGATCGCCGGGCGCGGCATCTTCGGCGCCATCGGCATGCTCGCGCTTATCATTGCGTTTTCGCCACGCAACTGGACCAGCCAGTTCCGCGGGATGCGACGGTCCGACGGCCTCTTCATCGCCAACTATATCTTCGGCACGATCTGCTACGTGTCGTCGCTGGGCCAGACTTCCATCGCCCACAATGCCGTGATCTTCGCCACGCTGCCCTTCATCGCAGCCCTGCTCGGCTGGACCTTCCTCCGGGAACTGCCGTCACGCGAAGCAATCGTCTCGAGCCTCATCGCCATGGTGGGGGTCGTCATCATGGTCGGCTTTTCCAGCGACGGCGCGCTGCTTGGCGATATCCTGTCCTTCCTCGGCACCGCCAGCATGGCCGCCTCGATCATCATCGTGCGCCGCTTTCCGACGGTGAACATCGCCGCCGGCGCCGTGATCGCCTCGTTTACCAGCGGCGTGATCGTGCTGCCCTTCGCGAACCTGTCCGCCGTGACACCGCCGCACCTGCTCTACCTCGTCCTGTTCGGCCTGTTCAACGCGTCGGCGGGGCTGACGCTCTATTCACTCGGCTCGCGCCGGCTGCCGCCGATGGAAACCGCGCTGATTTCCCTCATCGATACCCCGTTGTCGCCATTCTGGGTCTGGCTCGCCTTCGGTGAGAAGATCGGGCCACAGACGCTGATGGGCGGCCTCGTCGTGCTCTTTGCCGTCATCCTGCACATATTCCTGAGCCAACGGCGACAGCGTGTCGGGGTAAGGGTCGGCGATCGACCTCGGACGGAGTGATCAGGGGCCGAGCGCGTCCATGTGGAAGCGAAGCTGCGCCGGCGGATAGCGATACTGCGAGCCGACGGGACAGGCATTGCGGGCGATGCAGCCGGACCGCATGCATTGCGCCTGCTCCGCACCGCCGAGATAGGTCCGGCAGCCGGCAACGTCGAAGCGGTCCGGCATCACGGCACCGGCGGGGCAGGTCGTCAGGCACGGCTTGTCCGGACAGTGGTCGCAGGGATGCGGCCCTTTCGCAGCGGGAGGAACCCCGATCCTTCGCAACAAGCCGATGGCGCCGCGATAGCCATGCCACAGCCCGTAGTCGGGATGGATGAGGATGCCGAGCGGCGACGACTTGAGCCCCTCCGCGCGCATCGCCCATTGCTGGAACGGCTGCCATGGCCTTTCGGACGGGAACCAAGCGACCCCACCCACGGCGTCGGCAACCGGCCGGATTACGTCGACCGACCATGCGTCAAGAGGATCGGCAATACCGGGGTGCCGCGCTATCCAGGCGGCGAAAGCCGGCCAGATCGAGCCGCCCACATTGCCGAGCAGCACGACCGTCCCTGCCCTTCCACCCGTCATCTCGGGTCCATCGCCGTCAAAGGCCAGGACCCCGCGCAAAAAAATTCCGTGCGGCTTCAGCGCCGCACGGATGTCATCGATAGCTGTGTCTTCGTTGCCCATTATGTCCGGCCGGGTGGCTTGTAATGCGGTCTCCAGACATCGCGCTGGATCCAGTCAGCCACCTGATACCGTCCGCCATTCTCCCTGGCTTCGGGACCCTTTCAGGTG
Organism: Rhizobium sp.; assembly: GCA_019739215.1. GTDB lineage: Bacteria > Pseudomonadota > Alphaproteobacteria > Rhizobiales > Rhizobiaceae > Rhizobium_E. The sequence goes on along the minus strand of JAHHDR010000039.1, from coordinate 44,650 downwards.
AATGCGTCGGGCATAGAGTCCTTCTTCTGCCTGATGAACGCCAGCAGCGCCTCGTCGATATCAGGATCGAGCGCCGGAGCCTCGTAGCTTTCCAGCCAGCTCCTGCAAAGGGCGTTCGCCCGTTGTTCGATTCGCTTCTCGCCTTCCACTTCCCACTGTTCGTAGGAATTGTTGTCGGCCAGCGCCGAGCGATAGAACGCGGTCTGGAAATGCGCCTGCGTGTGCGCGCAGCCAAGATAGTGGCTACCAGGACCGACTTCGCGGATCGCGGACAGCGCCTGCGCGTCTTCCGACAGGTCGACACCCTCGGCCATTTTCTGCATCATGCCGAGTTGGTCCTGGTCGATCATGAACTTCTCGTAGGACGACACCAGGCCACCCTCGAGCCAGCCTGCGGCGTGAAGCGAGAAGTTGGTGCCGGCGAGCAGCGTCATGTTGATCGTATTGGCCGACTCATGCGCTGCCTGCGCATCCGGAACCTTGGAGCCGCAGAGCGAGCCACCGGTCCGGAACGGCAGACCGAGGCGACGCGCAAGCTGGGCCGCGCCATAGGAAACCAGCGACGGCTCGGGCGTGCCGAACGTCGGAGCACCCGACTGCATCGAGATCGAGGCCGCGAACGTGCCGAACAGCACCGGCGCACCCTTGCGGATGAGCTGGGTGAAGGACGCGCCGGCGAGCACCTCGGCAAGGATCTGGGTCAGGGTGCCGGCAACCGTCACGGGGCTCATCGCACCCGACAGGATGAACGGCGAAATGACCGTCGCCTGATTGTGGCGCGCATAGACCTTGAGCGCGCCGACCATGGTCTCGTCGAACACCATCGGCGAGTTGGCGTTGATCAGGTTCAGGGTCACGCAGTTGTTTTCGACGAACTCGTCACCGAACACCAGCTTCGCCATGGCGATCGTGTCTTCCGCACGCTCCGGCGCGGTGACCGAGCCCATGAACGGCTTGTCGGAATATTTGATATGGCTGTAGACCATGTCGAGATGGCGCTTGTTGACCGGCACATCCACCGGCTCGCACACCGTGCCGCCCGAGGAATGCATCGACGGCGCCATGTAGGCGAGCTTGACGAAATTGCGGAAGTCCTCGATCGTCGCGTAACGCCTGACGCCTTCGAGGTCGCGCACGAAGGGAGGGCCGTAGACCGGCGCGAACACGGTGGCCTTGCCGCCAATCTGCACGTTGCGCTCGGGATTGCGGGCATGCCAGGTGAAGACCGGCGGCGCGGTCTTGAGCAGTTCGCGGCACAGGCCCTTGGGGAAGTGCACGCGTTCGCCGCGAACATCGGCACCGGCATCCTTCCACAGCGCCAGCGCTTCCGCATCTTCGCGGAACTCGATTCCGATCTCTTCCAGGATCAGATCCGCATTGCGCTCGATGAGTTCGAGGCCTTCTTCGTCCAGCACCTCGTATTCGCGGATCTTGCGGGTGATGTAGGGAAGCGACGGACCGGGACCGCCGCCTGTGCGCGCCGCACGCCGTGCCGCGGCACCACGAGTGCGACGTCCGCCGCCCTCTGCCTGATCGGTTGTCTGGTCCATGTCGTTTCCTCTTTATGGTTTTGGCCCTGAGGGGCGGAAATGTTCAGGGCGATCCTAAACAATGCCGCAAAAGGAACATTCCTAAAAGCGCCAATGATGCCGCTGGAAACGAAGTGCCGCTTTTGCCTGTTTGCGGCACGAGCGCCGCCGGTACATGAGAACGAGTCGTCCGGGATCGTCGAGAAAAATCAAATGGAACGATCCCTCAGACCCCGAAAACTTCAAGGCTTGTCAATGTGGAAACGAGCTATGGTCGTAAATCACGCAGCGCGGCGTCGTTTTCGAAAACGCTTTGCAATGCCCAGACGCTAACTGTATCAATTAAATTCGGTTTACGGCAAACCGGCAACTCAAATTCTCGACGAGGATCGCCATGGCAGACGATGAAATCATTCTTTCGGAGCTCTCCGACGAAGAACTCGTGCAGCAGATGCACGACGACCTCTACGACGGGCTCAAGGAAGAGATCGAGGAAGGCACAAACATCCTCCTCAGCCGTGGCTGGGTGCCCTACGATGTCCTCACCCAGGCGCTCGTCGAAGGCATGCGTATCGTCGGCGTCGACTTCCGTGACGGCATCCTCTTCGTGCCGGAAGTCCTGCTCTCGGCCAATGCGATGAAGGCCGGCATGTTCATTCTGCGCCCGCTGCTCGCCGCCACCGGCGCGCCGAAGCAGGGCAAGATGGTGATCGGCACGGTGAAGGGCGACATTCACGACATTGGCAAGAACCTTGTCGGCATGATGATGGAAGGCGCCGGCTTCGATGTGATCGACCTTGGCATCAACAACCCTGTCGAGAACTATCTCGATGCGATCGAACGCGAGAAGCCCGACATTCTCGGCATGTCGGCTCTGTTGACCACGACCATGCCCTACATGAAGGTCGTCATCGACACGATGAAGGAAAAGGGTATCCGCGACGACTACGTCGTTCTGGTCGGCGGCGCGCCGCTCAACGAGGAATTCGGCAAGGCCGTCGGCGCCGATGCCTACTGCCGCGACGCAGCGATCGCCGTCGAGACCGCCAAGGAATTCATCAAACGCAAGCACAATATGCTGGCCGCTGGCGCCTGATTCCAGACCAGTTAGCACAGTAAGGCACGGGCCGCTGCGACATCGCAGCGGCCCGTTCCGTTCAGGAGAGGTCAGTTGGCGACGTCATTGGCCGCGTCTTCGGTGGCGTCCACCGTGTTGGACGCATCCTTGCCGAAGCCGCGGATCGTGTTGCCGCATGAAGCAAGAGCGAAGACGAGGAGAACGGCGGCTGCAATACGTGTCGTGGTGTTGATCATGTGAATACTCCGATTGGTTTGCCGGCGGCACTATCAGTTGGCGACATCGTTCGCGGCGTCCTGCGTCGCGTCGACGGCATTGGACGTATCGCGGCCAGCGCCCCGAATCGTATTGCCGCAGGATGCGAGCATCAGCACTGCCAACAAGGCGGCTGCAATCTTCGTGGATGTGTTCATGACCGAGCTCTCCGAATGAATATGAATGTGCCGAACAGGTGTGTCTCGGCAAATGACCGGGCAATTCGAGCGGCTGTGCCAAAAGGCCGGTCGTCGCACGTCTGTCCCGTCGGAGTAACGCGCGACGCGCCAAATGGTTCAATTGCCATGTGGTCCCACCACACGATTTCCCGGACCGTGTTCGGTCGACGGCAACAAGTGCCGCATTGGGTATTCTTGATGATGCGGAAACGTCCTATACTGCAACCTTTCTTGCCACCGGATCGATCATGAACGACGCCACGCACAACGCCCCTTCCCGATTGCGGGTCATCGCCTGCGGCGCGATTGCGCGCGAGGTTCTTGCGATCAAGCAGGCCAACGGGCTTGACCATCTGGAGCTCGAATGTCTGCCAGCGATCTGGCACGTCTATCCGGAAAAGATCGCACCGGCCATGCGGAAAAAAATTGCCGAGGCGCGCGCCGATGGTGTCGACCGCATCTTCATTGGCTATGCCGAATGCGGCACGCAGGGCGAACTCGACAAGATCTGCGAACAGGAGGGCGTCGAGCGCATCGCCGGCCCGCATTGCTATGCATTTTTTCACCGGCACCGAGAAGTTCCTGGCCGAATGCGAGGAGGAGTTCACCGCCTTCTACCTCACCGACCTGATCACCCGCCAGTTCGAGGCCTTCGTCATAGAACCGCTCAAGCTCGACAAGCACCCTGAACTTCGCGACATGGTGTTTGGCAACTATACGAAGGTCGTGTATCTCGCCCAGACCGAAGATCCCGCGCTTCAGGCCAAGGCGAAATGGGCGGCGGACTATCTCAAGCTCGACTATGAGTATCGGTTCACTGGCTATGGCGACCTAACGTCGGCGCTCAAATCTGCGGCCGCTTGATTTGCACGTCCCGATGCGTGACACTTGGTTGCGGCGACGCGCCGCAAATAAGCGACATTTCTCATCCGTTGTCTCACTGCATTGATAAACGACCCTTAAGCTATCGGGCTTAGGTTGGTGACAGACGGATCATGGGTGCACAGTGTCGGAAATAGGAATGGAAATCGGATTGGCCCGCAGTGACGCCAGCGCGCATCAGGAGAAGCTCTCCGAGCTGCTGCGCCGCGTTTCAGATGGCGCTGGCGACAGGATTTCGCTTGGCCAGATCGCACAGGCAATGGATGACCGATCCTTCGGCGCCTTCCTCGTGGTCTTCTGTCTGCCCAACCTGGTGCCGCTGCCTCCTGGGGCCACGGTCATTCTGGGCCTGCCGCTCGTCTTCATCGCCTGCCAGATGGCGTTTTCGCGCCTCGACACGATATGGCTGCCCAGGCGCCTGCGTGAGTACTCCTTCGACAACAAGGCGTTCTCCGCCGTTCTGGACAGGTTCATCCCCTGGATGAACAAGGCCGAGCGCTTCATCAAGCCACGCTTTTTCAGCGGCAACCGCATGATCGAACGGGTGCTGGGGCTGTTCGCGCTGGTGCTCGCCGTCATCGTGTTCCTGCCGATCCCGCTCGGCAACATGGGTCCGTCACTGGCGCTCGCGCTCATGGGCCTCGGCATGACGGAACGTGACGGATTGATGATGTGGGCCGGTGTCATCGTCGGCGTCGTCTTTGGCGCCATTGTCGGCTATGTGGGTTATGAAATCCTCTCAAACATCCCGTATTTCATCCAGCAGATTCCCGACTACTGGCACGGCTTTCTCAACTTCTTCGGCTGAGAAGCCGGCTTGAACGCCACGCGACAGGGGACTGTCGTAATAAGACGATTGCGACGTCGTGACTAGCTGTGCAGACTGGCCCTTTCCACACCATTGTGCCGGAAAAGGGAGTTGAGTTTTCATGGCCGACCGCATCATCGTCTACTGGCGCGACATTCCTGCCCAGGTGATCATCAAGAAAGGGCGGACCAACGCCAAGCGCGAGCTGTCCCTGCGCTTCACCGAGGCCATCGACATGTGCGCCATGCGCACCGGCGCCGGCGGGACTGACGACTATCTCGCCGAATGGCGCAAGGCCGATCCGGTGCCGGTTTCGGACGATCTCGAAGCCGAAGCCGACAAGGCCGCCGCCGAGCTCGAAGCGGCCTATGACCGCGAGCGGCTGGTTGCGCTGGTCAAGTCCGGAGGTCGCGACAATGTCTGAACCGAGGCCCGGCAACGCCGCCGCCGGCAAGAAGGCCACGACGGGCGCCTATACGCCGGCTGACGTGTCTGCCGTGGCCCGCCGGAAGCGGAGCTACACCATCCGCCTCTGGTCCATCCGCCACTCGAGGATGCTCGAATGGTTCTACGACAAGTTCTCGAACATCTTCCTGATGCTGCATCCCCTGTGGAAGGCGATCGGCTACAGCCGCGTGGAGTGGCCGATCAAGGCTGTCGAGAAGCGCGTCAAGGGCCTGATGTTCGACTGTCGGATGTGCGGCCAGTGCGTGCTGTCATCGACCGGCATGAGCTGTCCGATGAACTGTCCCAAGCAGCTCCGCAACGGTCCGTGCGGCGGGGTGAGGGCAAACGGAAATTGTGAGGTCGAGCCGGACATGCCCTGTGTCTGGGTCAAGGCCTGGGAAGGATCGCGCAACATGGTGCATGGCGACAGGATCATGAACGTGCAGAAGCCGGTCGACCAGGCATTGCGCGAGACGTCGGCCTGGCTGCGCGTCACCGCGCTGGCGGCCGCCGAACGCGAAGCGCTTGAGAGCAAGGACGCCTGATCCATGGCCCATATCGACGAAAATCCGCTCGGGCCCCACCTGCCGCTCGATCCCCTGCCCGGCCATTCCTCGCTCGGCCGGCTGGAACGCGTTCTGCGCCGGGGCGAATTCGCCGTCACCGCCGAACTCAATCCGCCCGACAGCGCCAATGCGGAGGATGTCTACGACCGCGCTGCGATTTTCGAGGGCTGGGTCGACGGCATCAATGCCGTCGACGCCTCCGGCGCCAACTGCCACATGTCCTCCGTCGGCATCTGCGCGCTTCTGACCCGGATGGGTTATGCGCCGATCATGCAGATCGCCTGCCGCGACAAGAACCGCATCGCCATCCAGGGCGACGTGCTGGGTGCCGCGGCGATGGGCGTCGCCAACATCATGTGCCTGACCGGCGACGGCGTGCAGGCCGGCGACCAGCCTGGGGCCAAGCCGGTCTTCGATCTCGATTGCATGTCGCTGCTCGAAACGGTCCGCATCATGCGCGACAATTCGAAATTCCTGTCGGGCCGCAAGCTGACGAGCCCGCCCAAGGTCTTCCTCGGGGCGGCGATCAATCCTTTCGCGCCTCCCTATGACTTCCGCCCCTACCGGCTCGGCAAGAAGATCGAGGCCGGCGCCCAGTTCGTGCAGAGCCAGTACTGCTTCGATGTTCCCATGTTCAGGGAGTATATGAAGAAGGTGGTCGACCTCGGCTATGCCGAGAAATGCTTCATCCTCGTCGGCGTCGGCCCGATGGCCTCGGCCAAGACGGCCAAGTGGATCCGCTCCAACGTACCAGGCATCCACATCCCTGATTCGATCATAGCCCGCCTCGAAGGCGCTCAGGACCAGAAGAAGGAAGGCAAGCAGCTCTGCATCGACATCATCAACGAGGTGAAGGAGATCGAGGGCGTGTCCGGCATCCATGTCATGGCCTACCGCCAGGAAGAGTATGTCTCCGAGATCGTGCACGAATCCGGCGTCCTGAAGGGACGTACGCCCTGGAAACGGACGCCGCGCGCAGACATGCGGGAAATGCTGGAGGAAACATCAGACTCGCTGGTCGATCACTCGATGGACTGACCGGATCATCGACCTTTGCCTTCTCGAAAACCGCCTTATAAGTACCCAATGTCCCGAGCCACCAAGGAACAACAATGACTCGCACAATCGTCGCCTCCGCTACACGGGAAATCATCATCGGCTTCGACCAGCCGTTCTGCGTCATCGGCGAACGCATCAACCCGACAGGCCGCAAGAAGCTCGCCGCGGAAATGATCGAAGGCAATTTCGAGACCGTCATCAAGGATGCGCTCGAGCAGGTCGCCGCAGGCGCCACCATGCTCGACGTCAATGCCGGCGTCACCTCGGTCAACCCGAACGAGACCGAGCCCGGTCTGCTGGTCAAGACGCTCGAAATCGTCCAGGGCCTGGTGGACGTACCGCTCGCCATCGACTCATCGGTCACGGCCGCGATCGAAGCCGCTCTCAAGGTCGCCAAGGGCCGTCCGCTGGTCAACTCCGTGACCGGCGAGGAAGAAAAGCTTGAAGCGATCCTGCCGCTCTGCGCGAAATACAACGTTCCCGTCGTCGCGATCTCCAATGACGAGAGCGGCATCTCCATGGACCCCGACGTCCGCTTCGCCGTGGCCAAGAAGATCGTCGAGCGCGCGATGGATTACGGCATCAAGCCGGAAGACGTCGTCGTCGACCCGCTCGTCATGCCGATCGGTGCGCTGGGCGATGCCGGCCGCCAGGTCTTCGCCCTGCTGCGCCGCCTGCGCGAGGAGCTCAAGGTCAACACGACCTGCGGCCTGTCCAACATTTCCTTCGGCTTGCCGCATCGCCATGGCATCAATGGCGGCTTCATCCCGATGGTCATCGGCGCCGGCATGACGTCTGCGATCATGAACCCCTGCCGCCCGCAGGAAATGGAAGCGGTCCGCGCCGCCAACGTTCTCAACGGAACCGACCCGAACTGCACGCACTGGATCAAAACCTATCGCGACTACAAGCCGGCCGAAGGCGGCGCCGCGCAGGCCCCGACACCGGCCGCATCGTCCGCAGCACCCGGCCGTCGTGGCGGCCGCGCGGCCCGTACCGGTGGCGCACCGGCATAATTGCCGGGCAAAGACTGGTCGAAATTCGATATCACCCTGCACGAAAGCTACAGGGTGATATTTGCATGTCGGGAACTGGACATTGTTTCCCGCGAAGTCGGTGCAGTCTGCCAGGAGACTGCACCCGTTAGGAAGAATTGAAATGCGCACGGACGGCTTGGCCGACAACGAGTTCAACATGACCGAAGGCACGCAGAAAGATCCCCTCGTTCTCTTCATGCCCTCGGGCAAGCGCGGCCGGTTCCCTGTCGGCACCCCGGTCCTGGAGGCAGCCCGCAAACTCGGCGTCTATGTCGAGAGCGTGTGCGGCGGCCGCGCCACCTGCGGACGCTGCCAGGTCGTGGTGCAGGAAGGCAATTTCGCCAAGCACAAGATCGTCTCGTCCAACGACCACATCACCGCCCGCGGCCCCAAGGAAGAGCGCTACGACCGCGTGCGCGGCCTGCCCGAGGGACGCCGCCTCTCCTGTTCGGCAGAAATTCTCGGCGATCTCGTGATCGACGTGCCGCAGGACACGGTCGTCAATGCCCAGGTGGTCCGCAAGGCGGCAACCGACCGCGTGATCGAGCGCAATTCCGCTGTCCAGCTCTGCTATGTCGAGATCGAAGAGCCAGACATGCACAAGCCGCTCGGCGATCTGGACCGGCTCAAGCTCATGATCGAGCAGGACTGGGGCTTCAAGGACCTGCTGATCGCCCCGCATCTCATTCCGCAGGTGCAGGGAATCCTGCGCAAGGGCAACTGGGGGGTCACCGCCGCGATCCACCGCGACATGGATTCGTCGCGACCCTTTATCGTGGCACTCTATCCCGGTCTGAAGAACGAGGCCTACGGAATTGCTTGCGATATCGGCTCAACCACGATCGCCATGCATCTCGTATCGCTGCTTTCAGGCCGCATCGTCGGCTCGACCGGCACCTCCAATCCGCAGATCCGCTTCGGCGAAGACCTGATGAGCCGCGTCTCCTACGTGATGATGAACCCGGACGGACGCGAGGCGATGACCATTGCCGTGCGCGAGGCGATCAACGGCCTTATCGGCAAGGTGTGCGAGGAAGGCGGCGTCGACAGGACCGATATCCTCGACATGGTCTTCGTCGCCAATCCGATCATGCACCACCTGTTCCTCGGCATCGACCCGACCGAACTCGGCATGGCGCCCTTCGCGCTCGCCGTCTCGGGCGCGCTGCAATATTGGGCGCATGATATCGATATCCAGGTCAATCGCGGCGCCCGCGTCTATCTCCTGCCCTGCATTGCCGGCCATGTCGGCGCCGATGCCGCTGGCGCGACACTTTCGGAGGGTCCCTACCGCCAGGACAAGATGATGTTGCTGGTCGATGTCGGCACCAATGCCGAGATCATGCTTGGCAACCGCGCACGGGTGGTGGCGGCGTCCTCGCCGACCGGTCCTGCTTTCGAAGGCGCCGAGATTTCCTCGGGCCAGCGCGCGGCACCCGGCGCCATAGAGCGGGTCCGCATCGATCCCGTGACCCTTGAGCCCAAGTACCGCGTGATCGGCGTCGACCAATGGTCCGACGAGGACGGTTTCGAGGAGGCCGCCGCCAGCGTCGGCGTGACAGGCATCTGCGGCTCGGCGATCATCGAGGTTGTGGCCGAGATGTACCTGTCCGGCATCATCTCCGAAGACGGCGTCGTCGATGGCGCCATGGCGGCAACGAGCCACCGCATCATTGCCACCGGCCGCACCTTCTCATACCTGCTTCGCGACGGCGAACAACGCATCACCGTCACACAGAACGACGTCCGCGCGATCCAGCTCGCTAAGGCCGCGCTCTATGCCGGCATCAAGCTGCTGATGGAAAAGCAGGGCGTGGAGAAGGTCGACCAGATCCGCTTCGCCGGCGCCTTCGGCTCCTTCATCGATCCGAAATACGCCATGGTGCTCGGGCTGATTCCCGACTGCGACCTCACCGAGGTCAAGGCGGTCGGCAACGCCGCCGGCACCGGTGCGCTGATGGCCCTGCTCAACCGCGACCATCGCCGCGAGATCGAGAAGCAGGTGTCGAAGATCGAGAAGATCGAGACGGCGCTGGAGCCGCATTTCCAGCAGCTCTTCATCGACGCCATGGCGATGCCCAACAAGGTGGATGCCTTCCCCGAACTCGCAAAGGTCGTGACCTTGCCGGAACGCAAGGTGGTCACTTCAGGTGGCGGAGACGAAGGCGGCGGACGCCGGCGCCGGCGCGACCGGGGCTGATAACATACGGAAGCGCGCCGGTGATGGACGCGCTTCATGTCAGCATGTCGCCAAAGCTCAGGCCGCGACCGCTGTCGGCTGCTGGTTGGCATAGTCGCCAAGCGCCGATCGGACATAGTCCGCCACGGCGAGTGCAGGCTGCGACGCGCCCTTGCGAACGGCAAGGCCGATGTCGTAGGTCCCGAGGTCCGGCAGTCCATCTCGCTCGCCCAGCACCACCATGTCGTCACGGACAAGGAACCGCGCCAGCGGCGCAATCGCGATATCGGCGCGGATCGCCGCGGTCTGGCCCATATGGCTGCCGCAGAAATAGGCGATGCGAAACTCGATCTCGGACTTGGTAAGCTGCTCCAGCGCGCGCGTACGCCAGATGCAGCCTGAATCCCAGACCGAGATCGGCAATGGCTGCTTGAGATGGGCCTGCCCGTGCTTCTTGCCGACCCAGACCAGCCTCTCGCTCATGACCTTCTCGGCCGGATCGGCGCGAACGGCATTGAGAAAATTGTAGAGCGCCAGATCCAGCCTGCCCTCCTCGACGCCGCGATGCAGATTGCCGGACGACTCGATCGTCACGTCGATAGCGAGTTGCGGCCACGTCTCGGAGAGGTGGCGGAGAATGCCCGGCAGCATGAGTTCACCGATATCGTCGGGCGCCCCAAGCTTGACGATGCCGTTCATTTCCGGAACGACGAAGCGTGACACGGCTTCGTTGTTCAGCGAAATCAGCCGCTTGGCATAGGATAACAGCATCTCGCCGTGATGCGTCAGCGCCACCGAGCGCGCGTCGCGCCTGAACAGAGGCACGCCCAGCGTATCCTCAAGCTTCTTGATCTGCATCGACACGGCCGACGGAGTCCGGAAGACCGCCTCCGCAGCCGTGGTGAAATTGCCCGTCTCGGCGATCGCGATGAATGTCTTCATCACATCGAGTTCGAGAAGCGGGAGGGATGCCGGCACAGACTTGGCCATCAGGCTCTCCATCAATTTTTCTTAACGATAAGCTCACTGCAATTCGTTTGATTGAACATCAACTCAGGTTCAAGGTCAAGATGCTCAAGGCAAGACGCCTCGGAAAATCTGAAAAGGAGAAGACCATGAGACTGTCGTCATTCACCCCAACAGCAATCGCCGGTGCCATCGAAGACCGCCTTCACCGTGCGCGTCATGCCAGCCGCAAGGCCCGCTTGAGGCGCGAACTGGCGCGTCTGCCGGCCTATGTCGCCCGCGACATCGGCGCCGCGCCCGATCAGGATGAATTCGTCAATTTCGTTGATTGAATGCATAAGACATATTCGTTTGTCTTATGCGTCTGCCACGCTTAATTTCAAGCAGGTGCAACACGCAACCACAGGAGATCGAAATGCGCAGCAGCAGCTATCGGACCGGCCCGGTTTCGGACCACAGGCGCCACTTCACCTCGACCGGCTTCATCGCCGCGATCGTCGGCAGGTGGCGCGAATATCGCATGATGCGGGATATCGAATCGTTGCCCTATGCCGTCATGAAGGACATCGGCTTCCGGGCGGCGGAGCGCGCGAATGCAAAGTGACGCCACCGCAAGATGGTCCCGGTAGCATCCTCCTGGATGCAGCGCCGGGACCAACTCATATTCACGATTGCAGCTTTTCTTCAGTCATATTCCACGTGCGACAAATCTGCCGATTGAAATGACGCACTAATCTTAACCCTCTCTTGAGGGTGGCGCAAACAGTCTATCCAGTGTCGCTATTGCGCAATTGTTTCCTGGCGCATATAGACAGTTTTGTTCTCATGCGACATTGAGAGGAAGACCATGCGGCCAGAGAGCTTTCCACTGCCCAAGAAGCCGTCGATCAAGCGCACGATCGTCTTCTTCCTCGTCCCGAACTTCACCATGCTGCCCTTCTCGGCAGCCGTCGAAACCTTGCGCATCGCCAACCGCATGCTGGGCTATGAAGCCTATCAGTGGCGCCTTTCGTCCGTCGATGGCCAGAAGGTCTATTCCTCCTCGGGCATCGCGCTGGAAGCAAAGACGGCACTGGCCGACGAGCGGCGCAACCTGACCGGCGAGAACCGGCCCAACATGGTGCTGATCTGTTCGGGCATCTATGTCGAGGATTTCCGCAACAAATCCGTCAACGCCTATCTGCGCGAAGTGCACAATCGCGGCATCGCGGTGGGCAGCCTCTGTACCGGCGCCCACGTGCTCGCTCAGGCGGGCCTGCTCAACGGCAAGCGCTGCGCGATCCACTGGGAAAACCTGCCCGGCTTCGCCGAGGCTTTCCCGCAGGCCGACGTCCATGCCGACCTCTTCGAGATCGACGGCAACATCTACACCTGCGCCGGCGGAACGGCATCGCTCGACATGGTGCTGCATTTCATCCGCCAGGATTTCGGCGACAATCTCGTCAACAGGGTCTGCGAACAGCACCTGACCGACCGCGTCCGCTCGGCATCGGATCGCCAGCGCCTGCCGCTCCGCGCCCGCCTCGGCGTGCAGAACTCCAAGGTTCTGTCGATCATCGAGATCATGGAGAACAACCTCGCCGAACCGCTGTCGCTGGTCGACATCGCCGACAAGGCCGGCCTTTCGCGCCGCCAGATCGAGCGACTCTTCCGCCAGGAAATGGGCCGGTCCCCTGCCCGCTACTATCTTGAAATCCGTCTCGACCGCGCGCGGCACCTGCTCGTTCAATCGTCGATGCCGGTCGTCGAAGTCGCGGTGGCCTGCGGTTTTGTCTCCGCCTCGCACTTCTCGAAGTGCTATCGAGAACTCTATGGCCGCTCCCCGCAGCAGGAGCGTGCCGACCGCAAGCATCTCTCGACGATGCCCAGCATCAACGGCGCGGTGATGTGACGACCAACGCCGCGTCTCAGGACGCGGCGATCTTCAGCACCTGATAGTCCGAAAACACCCTGTTTCGCCCGGAATGCTTTGCCAGGTAGAGATACTGGTCGGCGGCGTTGAGGTAGTTGTCGAAGGTTTCGGACTCCGAAATGCTGGCAAGTCCCATCGACACCGTGACGGAGATATCCTCTTCGTCGATCGCAACCCGCGTATTCGACAGTTCGATGCGGATACGCTCGCAGAACTCGTAAGCCTGTTCGATATTCATGTGAGTGAGCAGCAGCGCGAACTCTTCGCCGCCGATGCGCGCCGCCAGATGCTGTTTTTTCCCCGACGAGCTGCAGCAGCTTGCGCGACACCGCCTTGAGAACCAGATCCCCGACCTCGTGGCCATAAGTGTCGTTTAGGCGCTTGAAGTGATCGATGTCGAGCAGCGCCGTGCAGACAGGCGCCTTCTGCCGCAGGCACATTTCGACAAGCTTGGGTCCCCGGTCGAAGAAGTAGCGCCGGTTGAGCATGTCAGTGAGGTAGTCACGCGACGCCATCCGCTGCAGCGACTGGATCTGGCGATGCATGGCCAGAGTATGTGTCAGTCGCCCCTCGATATCGGCCGCGCTCATCGGCAGTTGCAGGAAATCGTGTCCGCCGGCCTTCAGGAAACGGCTGACGGCATCGAATGCAGGTTCGGCGGTGAAACCGACGACCCGGACGGCATCCTCGCCGAGGCGTTGTGCCAGCGTGTCGAGCAATGCATAACCGTCGCGGCGCGCCAGATCATCGCGCACCACCACCAGTTCGATCGCGCCGTTTGCCCCGTCGAGTGCCGCAAGCGCTTCCGCCTCTGTCCGGCAATGCACCACGTCGAAGATGTGGCGGCCGATCGCTTTCGCCACGTCGGACCGCCCCTCCTCCGGATCGATGATCAGAGCAGTCGGGAGAGACAGCGAAAGGACGCGCTCGATGGCATCGACCAGATTGTCGAGCGAGCGCGGTGAATTCTTGTAGACGAGTTCGGCCGCGCCGCTCGCGAGAACCGTCTCGCGGCGCGCCTCGCTGGTATAGCCGGAAAAGACGATGGCGGGAATGGAACGTCCCAGGACATATTCCAGGGTTTCGCCATGCGGCGCGTCGGCGAGGCAGAGATCGACGATGGCGACATCAAACCGGTCACCGCTGGCGTCGAGTTCGCGGCGGACGGCCGCGAGAGTGGCGCAATGGACGACGACCAGACCAAACCGGGATTCGAGCAGGCTGCGTACGGCAACGCTATAGAGCCGCGTATCCTCGACAAGCAGCACACGCCGCCCTTCGAACTTTTTCGGCCGTCCCGCTCTGCTGGCGTTACTGCGAAACCCCACGTCCGGCCGTCCCCCTGTAACCCATTCCTCAGAACCCGAATGCTTCATCGGCAAGCACCGCAGCAATCGCTTAGATTGCTTCTCGCACGATTCCCAGCGGCTCAAGTTCTAGCTGCAGACGATATTCTCGCCTTGCTTTCGGAAGGGTTAATGCAGTGCCGGATTATTGGGCAGCGCGCCTATTCAGGGCACTCCTGGAAGTAGATTGTCCGAAACAGGCAAGCACATCCGCGTCAATTCGGCACGACCGTCCTATTTCTTCTGCTGGCGAGCAAGGAGGAACTTCATCTGCGAGAGCGTGTCCAGATTCTGGTTCACCCGGCAATAGAACTCCTCGTCGATGAACGGCCGCATCATGAAATCGTTGCCGCCGGCTTTGAGGAAGCGCGCCGACAGCAGCCGATCGGTCGAGGATGACACGCCGATGATCCTCAACTGGTTGGAGCCCACGTGGGCGCGGATTCGACGCGTCAGTTCGAACCCGTCGATATCGGGCATATTGTAGTCCGTGATCATCAGGGTGATGTCGCGATTGGCCTTGAGGATCTCGAGGGCCTTTGAGCCGCAATCGGCAGCGCTCACCTTGAAGTTGTAGCGCTTAAGGCGCGTTGTGAGCAGCGCCCGCGCGGTCTGGCTGTCGTCGACGATCAGCACGTGGTGCATGTGGTTGGTCAGGTACCGGCAGACGGCCTCGACCAGCATGTCGACGGCAAAGACGCTGTCCTTGATAATGTAGTCGACGATCTGGTTGGAGAGCAACCTGTCGCGTGTCGCATCCTGCAGTGTGCCGGTGAAAACGATCGTCGGGATCGAAACGTCGACGAGATAGTTCAGCGCCTCGCCCTGCTCGGCACCAGGCAGGTTCATGTTGGAAATCGCCAGCCGGATCGGAACATCCGACTTTTCGTTGGCAAGTTGGAGTTCCTCGAAGTTGCGACAAGTCTCGACGTCGATCTCGAGCAGTTCCTGAAACCGCTGCTTGATCATCGAGGTGAAGACATTGGAATCTTCGGCGACGAGGATCCGATTGCCCCTCAACGACTCGCCGGAATAATGCATTCCGGAAACACCTAGGAAATCCATGCCCCAATCCTTCCGGCAATGCCCCACTGCAGAAACAAATAGCAGCCGATATTTTGCGGAAGGGTTAAGATTATCCCCCCACATTCCGGGTTATTGTCATATTTTTCAACACCACGCCGGAAAGCCTCCGATGCACCATCACTCCGCAGGCACCAGAATGACGAGCTTGTAGTCGGGCTGTTCCGGCGGAACGAGTGTATGTTGCTGGTATGGACGGACATTTCCGTCAGGTCCGCGAAATGTCCGAAGACCTCCCTCCCTGGCCAGGACGGACTGGCGCTGCCAGCCGCGCGCAAACACCGCGCTGCCGGCTGTGAGTTCGGCGACGAGGCCCGTCATCTCGGGATCATGTCGGCCACGACTGTAGTCCGACCGGAATTCAGCCAGGATGCGCAGCGCCCGCGCATCCCAGTCGGGTATGAAGGCCCGCGCTGACGGATCGATGAAGATGTAGCGCAGCAGATTCGGACGCGGGCCCTGCGCCAGCCAGTTCGAGAACAATGTCTCGGCAGCCGCGTTCCAGCAGCAGGCGTTCCAGAACCTGTCGAGGCCATAGACGGGGCATGACATCGCAGCCACGGCGGCCGAGAGCGCGGGTGGAACCGGCGCGGTCGGAGCCGGTGCTTCGGGGTCGTGCCGCCCGGCAAGTTCGAAAAGGTAGACCCGCTCCGCGCGCGTCAGGTCCAGCGCATGCGCCAAGCGAGACAGCGCGTGTGGCGACGCCTGCACCTCCCTGCCCTGCTCGAGCCAGGCGCACCAGGTCGCGCTGATGCCGGCACGCTGTGCAAGTTCTTCCCGCCGCAGGCCGGGCGTTCTGCGCCGTCCGCCACCGGCCGGCTCCATTGCTTCGCGCCGCGCCCGGAGAAAGGCGCCCAACAGTTGCCGTTGCTCATCATCGATCATGGAGCCGCTTATACCAGGATAAACGCCAATCTTGTAACAGAATAATTGTTGATGCAGAGTATTGTCGAAGCCAAGGAGACGACAATGAAATCCGCCCACGATACCCATGTCACCCGCCAGTTCGGTCCACGCGCCCGGGCCTATGTCGACAGCGCCGTGCATTCCCAAGGTGCCGACCTCGCGCGCATCGCCGAGATTGCCCGGCAGATCCAGCCGGCCCGCGCCGTCGACCTGGGATGCGGCGGCGGGCACGTCACATATGCAATGGCACCACATGCGGGCGAAACCATCGCCTGCGACCTCTCCGACGACATGCTGGCCGCCGTCAGCGAGGCTGCGGCCTCGCGCGGCCTCGACACGGTCGGCACCACCCGCTGTGCCGCCGAGAAACTGCCTTTTGACGATGCCTGTTTTGACATGCTGGGCTGTCGCTACTCCGCGCACCACTGGCAGGACATCGATGCCGGCCTTCGCGAGGGCCGGCGGATCCTGAAGACCGGCGCGCCGGCGATATTCGTCGATGTCGTCGCGTCCGCATCGCCATTGCTCGATACGCATCTGCAATGCGTGGAACTGTTGCGCGATACCTCGCATGTCCGCGACTGGTCGGAGGCCGAATGGCGGGCGAAGCTGGCAAGCGCCGGCTTCAGTATCCAACAGGTCAGCACCTGGCGCGTACGGATGGACTTCCCCGTCTGGATAGCACGCATGGCGACGCCGGAGCCGCTGGCGAACGCGATCCGGCTGGTTCAGGACAGCGCGCCCGAGGAAGTCCGCCGGCATTTCGAAATCGAACCGGATGGCTCGTTCATGCTCGACATGGCCCTGTTCGAGACGGTTGCCGGCTGAGGCGGCTACCTGGTCTGCGGGGGCTCGTCGCCCTCGCCGTCATCGTGGTCGTCATCGTCGCGCAATGCATGGTGCATGCCGTCGAAAGGGCTGCCGTCATCATCGTCGGCAATATCGACCTTGCGGCCCCTCGGATGTTTCGCGATGCCATGCTCGGCCCGCGCAACGATCCGGCGCACGACCTCCGGCGGCAGGCCCTCATCGGACAGCGCGTCTTCCAGCGCACCGGCGCTGCCCTCCGTCTTGACGCGGATATTGAGGTCGCGTTGCGGCAAGGGCATCTCGATACCTTCCTGGCGAAACCGCTCGATGATCGCGACCCGAATCTCGTTCCGCACCGGCCCGCCTTGGAATATGTCCGCGAGATGAAAGCGCAGCTCGAAATCGAGCGATGATTGCCCGAACGCCTGGAAGCCGACATTGGGCTCCGGCATCGTGAGCACGAGCGGATGACTGCGCGCGATCTCGAGTAGCAGTTCCATCACCCGCCTCGGATCGCTGTCATAGGCAACCGAGACGGGTATCTCGCTGCGCGCGAGCGTGTTGCGAAGGGTCCAGTTGCCGACGGACGCATTGATCAACTGGGAATTCGGAACGATAATCGACTGGTTCTGGAATGTCTCGATCTCCGTGGCCCGCACCGAAATGCGGCGGACGAAGCCCTCGGCTGGCCCGTTGACGATCCAGTCGCCGACCTTGAAGGGACGCTCGACGAGCAGGATCAGGCCGGACACGAAATTCTGCACGATCGTCTGCAGGCCGAAGCCGATGCCCAGCGACAGCGCGCCGGCAACCAGCGCCAGGCTCGACAGGTCGAAGCCGGCAGCGGATATGCCGAGCAGGGCCGCGAGCACGATACCGACATAGCCCAGCACCGTATTGACCGAGTTTCGCACGCCCGTCTCGACATGCGAGCGCGCCAGCACGGTGCCATCGAGCCAGCGCTGGAACCATCGCGTGGCAATCAGGCCCGCGAAGAAAAGCACGATACCCGCAAGGATCCCGAGAAGCGAAATGTTGATGTTGCCGACACGGATCTCGGTGAACAGCCGCACGAAGATGACCGATATGTCCGCGCCCCTGAAGCCCCAGGTCAGCATGATAAGCGGAATGCCGATCAACAGCACGACCATGTGACTGAGAAGACCGCTGACCAGTCCCAACTGGTCGAGGCGGACCTCCCCCAGCCGATAGCGCCGCGACAGCATCAGGCCCAGCGCCGTCTTGGCGAAGGCATCATGACGCGAGATCGCATTGCCGGCGAGAAAGCCGACATACATCGTGACGATGATGGCACCGGTGACGACGATCTGCGAGGACGCGAATTTCGCCAGGCCGATATAGCCCAACAGCGTCGTGACGATCAGGCCGATCCCCGTCATCAGAACGAGAAAGCGGATCGCGCGCGGCCAGGTAACGCCTTCCTTCGGCGCTCCGCCCATCGGCCGGAGAAAAGAGAGGAATACGAGCGTGATGCCGGTGACGATCGATGAGATCAGGCTCTCCACCACCGTCAGCACCAGTGGCGCATCGAGCACCACGTTGATCGAGCTCAGCACATAGGTCAGGCCATTGATCAGCGCGAGGACCACGGCAAAGATGACGATCCGGCGGGCGCCCGTGTCGGAGACTTCGATCAGGCGCCATCGCGGCTTGCCCGGTGATACGATGCCGCGCGCCAGCTTCCAGACATAATATACGCCGACAATTGCCCAGGCGGCGGCCCTGAGTATGTCGAACAGGTCCGATCGCAACACGTTGAACCCGTAGAGGAAACCCAGTCCGCATGCGATGACGATGGCCCAGGAGATCGCCGGAATTGTCGCCGACCAGAACGCCACGGAAAGCCGGTGGATATATTGCGGATCGGGATAGTTGGGGTCGCGGTAGATCAGCGGCCCCAAGAAGCGCCGCAGCACGACGGCAAGCACGATCGCCAGCACGATCGTCACCCCCAGCGAGAGAAACAGGCTCTGGTGCTTGAACCTCCACATGAACTCCAGCGCGTTGACTGCAGTTGCTTTCAACTCTCGCCAGGTCTGGGTGGCGGCGAGCCATGCATTGCCGAAGAGTTCGCCGCTGAGTTCGGTATGGCGAAAGATTGTCTCGGAAAACAGCGTTCGCCGCATGTCGACGATCTGGTCCGACAGGTCCCCCGCTTGGTTGCGGATCAGTTCGCCGTCGGACATGATGGCGCTGATCTGGGCCTTCTCCGCCTGAAGCCGCTTGCGATCGGCTGTCAGTGCTGCGTCTTCCGTCTGACCGTCGGCCGGGGGCTGGCCCAGTTCCTCGATACGCTTGCTCACCAGTGCCAGGCGTGCAGCGATTTCGTCGAGCGATGTCACGATCGCCGAATTTACGTTGTCGACCTCGACCTTGAGTTCGGCGAGCGCCGCATCGGCCTGATCAGACCCGTCCACTTTGACCTTGAGGTCCTCGAGCGCGAGCGCGGCAGCCTCGAGTTCGCCCCGGACCTTGGCCTGAAGCGCCTCCACCACAGCCGTCACGGCAAGTTGCGACGATGTTGCCGGGGGATCCCTCGCCTCCTGCGCCAGCGCCCATACCGGGAGCAGGAGCAGAAAGAGCATTGTTGCGATATTGCGGGTCAGCGTCGCTGCCAAGATGCACCCTCCGGCATGTCTATGTCCGTTCAATAGTCAATCGGGATCAGCAATCAAAGCGGAAAACGGTGCGAGCGTGGCAACCGGCATGATCGCGGGGAACCAGCCGCTGCCGGTACCCTGCGCCGGAAATCAGGTTTGCTCGCCCAAGTTTTCTGGCGGTCGGCAAAGGCCTGTTTACCCCCGCATCCTAGATTGGCGAAAACGCAGGGGTCCATATGCTGAACTGGAACGAGACCGGGAACTCCAAGACCTATTCCACCGCCCGCGCCGAACTTCTCGTTCTGCTCGAGGGATCGACGCGACTGCCCTATGTCGACACCGTCGGCGACCCGACAATCGGCATCGGTTTCAATCTCGTCTACAACCTCGAGCCTGTGCTTCGCGTGATCGTCGGCGGCAAGAACTGGAGCGACACACTCCTCGCCCGGCTGGAAGCGGAGGTCGACAAGAGCTATGCGCCGGACACCAGCACCACGCTGCAGGCCAATCTCGATCGCGTGATGAAGAACTGGCACCATACCCGGGATGACGATGTGCCGGAGACGTTCCGCCTGAAGAACGACGCCGCCGTGCGCAAGGCGCTCGATGCCCTCGCACCTGACTACGAAGACAGGATCGATGACTGGCTCAACGGGATCCCCCAATCGCGCGAGCGCGAGGCCCTGTTCTCGCTGTGCTGGAACGGACCGAGCCTGCTTGGCCCCAAGCTCAAGGCAGCCATCGACGCCGGCGACCGCGCCGAGGCCTGGTACGAGATCCGCTACAACTCGAACGGCAACGGCATCACCGGCCTCGCCAACCGGCGCTATGTCGAGGCCGAAACCTTCGGCCTGTTTGACACGGATGGAAAGGCGAGCTTCGCCGAAGCCCGCCAGGCAGGCCAGATGCTGGCCCGCCACCACGATACAATTCTCGCCTATGAGGACCGCTACGATCCCGAACAGGCGGGCGCCGTCAAGGGCGTGCCCGGAATCGACGCGATCGGCGGCGAACAGATGCCGGCAATCCGCGCCGCGCTCAAGGCGCTGGGCCTTCAGGTGAAATCGCATGTCGAGGAATTGCTTGCCGCAAGCAGCAGCATGATGGATGTCAACGGGGATGGGACGAACAACGACGACAGCGGCAATGACGACGATCTGATCCTCGGGATGAAGGGCGCGAACCAGCTTTCGGGACAGGGCGGCGCGGACATTCTCGCGGGCCTGCAGGGCGCAGATATCCTGACAGGCGGCGGCGGTGCCGACATCTTCGCGTTCACTACACTGCGCGACAGCAAGATCAAGGCGCCGGACACCATCACCGATTTCGGCAACGGCGCGGACCGGATCGCGCTGGCCGGGATCGGGGACCTCACCCTGCTCGGCAAGCAGGGCGAAGCCTTCTCGGGAGCGGGCATGGAAATCCGTTGGTACCGGCAGGGTGGCGACACCTATGTCGATGTCGATGCCGACGGCGATCGCAATGCGGACTTTCGCATCGTCCTCGATGGCCGACAGACCCTCACCGACAGCGACTTCCTTCTCTGACCAATCTCCCTTCTGACCAGTCTACTCTCCCACACCAGATCGCCCAGGAGGCATCAATGACCACCGCTCGCGAGATCATCGACATCCTCAAGCTCGAACGTCACCCCGAGGGCGGCTGGTATGCACAGACGTTCCAGGACACGGAAGGTCATGACGGCCGCGCCAGTTCCACCGCCATCTACTACCTGCTGGAAGGCGGAGACCGGTCGCACTGGCATACGGTCGATGCCGTTGAAATATGGCACTATCACGCGGGCGCGCCGCTCGAACTGAGCCTTTCAGCGGATGGTGAGGTCCTCCGGACGATCATTCTCGGCGCCGATCTCGCAGCCGGACAACGCCCGCAGGGGCTGGTGCGAAAGCATGAATGGCAGTGCGCCAGGAGCCTGGGGGACTGGACGCTGGTCAGTTGCACCGTAGCGCCCGGTTTCGAGTTTTCCGGCTTCCGGATGGCGTCTCCGGGATGGCACCCGGGCTCGCCGGTTTCGACGTGACGCTGTCTCGTCAGTCGTCGCTCGGCCTGTAAACGAAAACCCCGAAGGCTGGTGCACAGCCTTCGGGGTTCATCTGAGAGAGGAACGGCAACGCCCCTGCCCTTGTTGTCGGTCCGCTTACTCGATGATCGAGGCGACATGCCGGCGCCGCGTGCAAATCGCGCTTGCGCGCCATTTGCACCACTCTTGCTGCCGTCGGCCGCTTTCGGCCTCGTCGCAGCGATCGATCGTTACTCGATGATCGAGGCGACGATGCCGGCGCCGCGTGCAAATCGCGCTTACGCGCCATTTGCACCACTCTTGCTGCCGTCGGCCGCTTTCGGCCTCGTCGCAGCGATCGATCGTTACTCGATGATCGAGGCGACGATGCCGGCGCCGCGTGCAAATCGCGCTTGCGCGCCATTTGCACCACTCTTGCTGCCGTCGGCCGCTTTCGGCCTCGTCGCAGCGATCGATCGTTACTCGATGATCGAGGCGACGATGCCGGCGCCGACGGTGCGGCCGCCTTCACGGATAGCGAAGCGGAGCTTCTCTTCCATCGCGATCGGAACGATCAGTTCGACCGACACCGTGACGTTGTCGCCCGGCATCACCATTTCCGTGCCTTCCGGCAGCGAGACGATGCCCGTCACGTCGGTGGTGCGGAAGTAGAACTGAGGACGGTAGTTCGTGAAGAACGGCGTATGGCGGCCGCCTTCTTCCTTCGTCAGGATGTAGGCTTCGGCCATGAACTTCTTGTGCGGCTTGACCGAACCCGGCTTGCACAGGATCTGGCCACGCTCGACGCCGTCACGGGCAACGCCGCGCACGAGTGCGCCGATGTTGTCGCCGGCCTGGCCCTGGTCGAGCAGCTTGCGGAACATTTCAACGCCGGTCACCGTGGTCTTCGACGTCGGGCGGATGCCGACGATCTCGACTTCTTCACCGACCTTGACGATGCCGCGCTCGACGCGGCCGGTCACGACCGTGCCACGGCCCGAGATCGAGAACACGTCTTCGATCGGCATCAGGAAGGGCTGGTCGATCGGACGTTCCGGCGTCGGGATATAGGCGTCGACGGCGGCCATCAGTTCGCGGATCGCGTCTTCGCCGATCTTCTTGTCGGAATCTTCCAGAGCAGCCAGGGCCGAACCCTTGATGATCGGAATGTCGTCGCCCGGGAAGTCGTAGGACGACAGCAGTTCGCGCACTTCCAGCTCGACGAGTTCGAGAAGCTCGGCGTCGTCGACCTGGTCGACCTTGTTGAGGAACACCACGATCGCGGGAACGCCGACCTGGCGGGCCAGCAGGATGTGCTCGCGGGTCTGCGGCATCGGGCCGTCGGCAGCCGAGCAAACCAGGATCGCGCCGTCCATCTGCGCGGCACCGGTGATCATGTTCTTGACGTAGTCGGCGTGGCCGGGGCAGTCGACATGGGCGTAGTGGCGGGCCGGCGTCTCATATTCGACGTGGGCCGTCGAGATGGTTATGCCGCGGGCCTTCTCTTCCGGCGCTGCGTCGATCTGGTCATAGGCCTTGTATTCGCCGAAATACTTCGTGATCGCAGCCGTCAGCGACGTCTTGCCATGGTCAACGTGACCAATCGTGCCAATGTTTACGTGCGGCTTGTTCCGCTCGAATTTGCTCTTTGCCATCTGGATGCTTCCCTATTGTCGAAATATGGCGGCCAGCCCGAGGCACGGGCCGGGTTGCGCAGCCGTTTAGAGCTTTCGCCTGGAATGCGCAAGCGAAATTGTTGAAACTGCCGGCAACCCCGCCATTCGCGCCGAACATGGTGAAGTCAAAGGCCTTTTTCAAGTCGCAGGCTTCGTGCGAGCCCCGGGTTCCGTCAGGGTGAGGCCGCGAAAATCAGGCCGGTCCGCCGCCGCGGCGCGCCACCAGCATCACGCCGGAGGGCGGTCATATTCCGAACGGTACCACTCGACGAAGGCGCCCACCCCCGTTTTGAGGTCGACCGCCGGAACGAAGCCGGTCAGCGCCCTCAGGAGATCCGCCGATGCATAGGTCGCGCGCATGTCGCCCGGCTGCAGGGGCAGCATCTTCCGGATGGCCGGCTTGCCAACGGCTGCCTCCACGGTTTCGACGAACTGCATGAGCGGCACAGGCTGCCCACCGCCGACATTGACGACGCGGAATGGCGCCTGGTGGGACAGCGTATCGGTGATGCCGGCTTGCCCCACCCTGTTGTCTTCCGACGGGACCACGCCGACCAGCCGCGTGATCGCCTCCACGACGTCGTCCACGAAGGTGAAGTCCCGCGACATCTGACCCTGACCGAAAATTTCCAGCGGCCTGCCCTCGAGGATCGCCGCAACGAACTTGAACAAGGCCATGTCGGGTCGACCCCAGGGGCCGTAGACCGTGAAGAAGCGCATGGCCGTTGTCGGAATGCCGTGCAGATGGGCATAGCTGTGCGACAGTACTTCCATGGACTTCTTGGTGGCGGCATAGAGAGAAAGCTGCTCGTCAGCCCGGTCGCTTTCGGTGAACAGCAGGTCGCTGTTGGCGCCATAGACGGAGGATGTCGAGGCAAGGAGCAGGTGACCCGGCTTCAGTTCCCGAGCCAGTTCCAGCATGTTCCATGACCCAATCAGGTTGGAGGCGATGTAGGAACCCGGATTTTCGAGGCTGTAGCGGACACCCGCCTGCGCCGCAAGATGAATGATGACGTCAGGCCGGGCCTGCCGTGCCGCCTCGCCGAGGCCTGCAACGTCCTCAAGCATGCCGATAACGGGCTGGAAGGCATTCCGCCGCGCCAGGATCGCGTGCCGCCGGCGCTTGAGTTCGACATCATAGTAAGGTGTCATCCCATCGAAGCCGACGACGAAATGGCCGTCGTCGAGCAGGCGTCGCGCCAGGTGGAAGCCGATGAACCCGGCGGTCCCTGTGATGAAGAACCTCATTGGGCTTCGCCTCCCGCCGACGCGCGACCGACGCTCGCATAGGCAAAGCCGTGCCGCACCACGTCTTCGGGTCGATAGATGTTGCGGAGATCGACCATGACGGGCGCGTTCATGATCGATTTCAAGCGCGGCAGGTCGAGCGCTCGGAAATGGTTCCACTCGGTGACGATCACGATCGCATCTGCGCCGGCCGCCGCCTCATACTCGTTCTCCGCCAGTTCGATGTCGTCGATGACCTGGCGTGCATAGTCCATCGCCTCGGGATCATAGCCCCTGACATGGGCACCCGCATCCTGCAGCCCGCGCACGATGGTGATCGCGGGACTGTCACGCATGTCGTCCGTGTTCGGCTTGAAGGCAAGGCCGAGCAGCGCAACGGTCCGGCCCCGGATCTCGCCGCCCATCGCGGCGATGATCTTGCGGACCATGGCCCGCTTTCGGTTGTCGTTGACCGTGACCGTCGTCTCGACGAGGCGCAGCGGCGCTTCGTGGTCCTGCGCCGTCTTAACCAGCGCCAGCGTGTCCTTCGGGAAGCACGAGCCGCCATAGCCCGGACCGGCATGAAGGAACTTGCTGCCGATACGACCGTCAAGCCCGATGCCGCGGGCCACCTCCTGGACGTTGGCGTCGACCTTCTCGCAAAGATCGGCGATCTCATTGATAAAGGTGATCTTCATCGCCAGGAAGGCGTTGGCCGCATATTTGATGAGTTCGGACGTCCGCCGCGACGTGAACAGCAGCGGCGACTGGTTGAGGTAGAGCGGGCGATAGACCTCGGTCATGACCCCGCGGGCGCGTTCGTCCTCAAGCCCGATCACGATCCGATCTGGCCGCTTGAAGTCCTCGATCGCAGCCCCCTCGCGCAGGAACTCTGGATTGGAGACCACTGCGAAGTCGGCCTCGGGATTGGTCTCGCGGATGATGCGCTCGACCTCGTCGCCGGTCCCGACCGGCACGGTGGACTTGGTCACAACGACGGTGAACCCGTCGAGCGACAGCGCGATCTCCCGCGCTGCCGCGTAGACATAGGACAGGTCGGCGTGACCGTCGCCTCGGCGCGAGGGCGTTCCAACCGCGATGAAAACGATGTCGCTATCCTCCACGGTCTTGCCGAGATCGGTGGTGAAGCTCAGACGCCCGGCGGTCCGGTTTCGCTCCACGATATCGTCCAGACCGGGCTCGTAGATCGGAATACGTCCCGTTTGGAGCGATGCGATCTTCTCGACGTCCTTGTCGACGCAGGTCACGGAATGGCCGAAATCTGCAAAGCAGGCACCAGAAACGAGACCGACATACCCCGTACCGACCATGGAAATCTTCATACGCCCTGCCCTCACTGGCCGCTTGTACCGACGACCCGCCGAGCCCGCACCATCCCATCCTGACATGTCAGGCGGTTTGCAATCGCATGCTTTTCGTAGCAGGACGATCGCATCGCTGGCGCGGGTGAAGCGGCAACTGCCGTCCTCTTATGCCAATTCGCGGAAGTCCGTCTACAAGCAGACACGCTGAACGGAGCATTTCGGCACGGAGGAAAGCCGCACCTGCGGTTGGGAGCGACGAACCTGTGGGTACCGAGAGGCCGGCGGCTCAGCGCCGAACGATGCCAAGGGCTGCGTCTTCCGCGGGTCCGTCCAGGGGTGATCCGGCATGGATCGACGCAAGATAGGCATCGATTGTCTCGGCTGAGCCCGCAGGCTCAAACCCTTCCTCCACCCGCGTTGATGCCATCAGCAGGTGCGTCTTCCAGCGGTCCTGTTCCCGGCACGCGATCGACACCACGCCCTTGGCCTCCGGCCCCTTCAGCTTGTACTCGCGGCACAATGTCCCGTCTTCGAGTTGGAAGCTGAGGATCGGCTCGATCGTTCGACCCGTGCCGGGCACGTCGACGGCATTGCCGGACGGGATTTCCGAAAGCGCCTGGATGATCGCCGGATCGTCGATCGAGGCGAACTCAACCGGCACCGGCGCCGGCAGGCGCGAGCCGATGAAATAGCCGCCCGAGCCGCCCGCTACGAGAACCAGGGCCGCGGCCATGGGCATCAGCCAGGCCGGGGCCTTGCTCCGGCGGCGCGACCGAGCCTTGTCGAGGGACACCACGCCTCCCCGTACCACGGAAGCGGGTTGTGCCCGCGCTTCGCGGTCGCGCTCGACCATCGCCAGTACCGACAGCGTAAGGCTTGGTGGCACTGCCTCCCGCACGACGGGCTGCATTGCCTCGGCGATCGCCGCGCGTGTGGAGCGGTACATCTCGACCTCGGCGGCCAGCGACGGGTCGCCATCGAGCGCGCCGGCGACGCGAGCAGCCATCGCAGCGTCCAGTTCGCCATCGGCAAAGGCCATCAATGTTTCTGCGTCGAACATCCGCTGTTGCATGAGCATCAACCTTTCTGTCCCGGAGAACGGTCGGCATCGTCGATTATTCCACAGGCGACTGCCAAATTCCGTCGAGCCCTTGCCAGGCGGCTCATGACGGTGCCGATGGGAAGGCTCAGGATTTCAGCGGTCTCACGATAGGAGAAGTCTTCCACACACACGAGCATCAGCACCTCGCGCTGCTCCTGGGAGAGTTCGCCGATCGCGGCGCTGACCTCGCGCAGTTCCATCCGCGGAAACACATCCGGCAATTCGGTCAACCCGGGCGCCTCCTCGTGATCGACGATATCCTCCGGCTGGCCAGCCGTACGCCTGCGGCGGATCTGGTCGATCCACAGGTTTCGGATGATGCGGAAGGTCCAGGCATCGAACCGCGTCGAGAGGTCGAAGGAATCCTGGTTTGCCAGCGCCCGCTCGCACGCCGCCTGCACCAGATCGTCCGCAGTATCCGCCGAACCCGAGAGCGATAGCGCAAACCGCCGCATATTGGGCAGGAACGCCACCAGTCGATCGGCAAAAGGTAGGGCGCCGGTCATTCGGCTAGGCTCCATGCATTTCATCAGTGGATGGCGGAATATTTCCCGTTGTGCAACGTTTTTCGGAATACCGCCCCCAACGGAAGCTCGCGCGCATATGAAACCCGTCCGCCGCCCTCTTCTTGCGATCGTCGCATGTATCGCCACACTCGCGTTCCTCACCGTCGATTTTCATGACATGCGCGACCTGCCCGGCCCCGCCCAAGCCCATGCCGACGACGATGACGGCGGCCGGGGTGATGGTCGCAGCAGAAGTCGCCGCGGCTTCGACCGTCGGGGCGATGACGGACCCACCCTTCTGCGACCATGGCGAAAGCGCAAGGCGCGGGTGCGCCGGGCGGCACGTCGGCCGGTCGTCCAGGCGCAATACGAACCGGGAATGCTGATCGCAAGCGGACTCTCGGATGGGACACTCTCGGCCCTTGGGCAAAGGGGCTACGTCATCGTCGAACGGCACGCGCAGGGCCAGGGAAGGATTCTGCTGAAGCTGCGCGTACCGCCAGGCAGCTCGCTGGAGGCCGCCCGCCAGGAACTCCGCGCCGCCGAGCCCAGGGCCCTGGTCGACCTCAACCACTACTATCGACCCGACAGCCTGGAATGCTCCGGACGCCGCTGCCTCATGCGCCAGATTTCCGGTTGGCCGATCGGCGAGGGTCCCGCTGCCTGCCGGCCCACGGCCCCGATCGGCCTCATCGACACGCGCATCAACGTGAAGCACCCGTCGCTCGCCGCCAGCAGGATAACGCTGCTTTCGCTGTTCGACGCGGATATCGAACCCTCCGGCGCCCACCACGGCACGGCCGTCGCAGCCCTGCTCGTGGGTCAGGGCGCCGTGCCCGGACTGGTGCAGGGCTCCGAACTCGTCGCCATCGACGCCTTCCGCAAAGGCGACGTGGCAACGGGCTTCGACCTCGCCAGGGCGATCGAGATGCTGGTGGCGCGCGGCGTCCCCGTCATCAACATGAGCCTCTCGGGCCCGGACAATGCGATCCTTGCAGCGATCGTCGCCGAGGCGGTCGAGCGCAACGTCCTGCTTGTGGCGGCTGCCGGCAATGACGGGCCGCGTGCCAAGCCGGTCTATCCCGCGGCCTATCCCGGCGTGATCGCCGTCACCGCCGTCGACAGCGGCAAGAACATCTACCGGCGCGCCGCCCGTGGCGCCCACGTCGATATCGCCGCGCCCGGCGTCAACGTCTGGACGGCGGCCTCCGTGAAAGGCCAGCGACCGCGAAGCGGGACATCCTTTGCGGCCCCGTTCGTGACCGCGGCGGCGGCCCTTATCCTGTCGGAGAACCCCGGTTTCGGCCGGAGGGAAGTCGAGATCGTGCTCCAGAACGAGGCGAACGACCTTGGCGACCTCGGCCGCGACGACGTCTTCGGCTGGGGACTTCTTGATGTCAGGCGGGTATGCGCCGGATAGCGGGACGGGCAGGACAACCGCGATCATCGAAGGTCCCGTCGACCGAAACCCTTGCCGGGAAACATCGCGTCAGGACACATGCTTGATCAATTCGGCAGCGTCGAGATCGGCAAACAGCGCATCGGCATCGCGGGCGATGCGCTGGGCCGACACCCCCGGAAATGCGGTCTTCAGCACCGACTTCGCGTCTGCCACCGACGTCGGCTCTGCAAGCAGCGCCCAGATGCCCATTCCGATCGTGTCGAGCATGTGGATGGCATGCCCCTCCTCGTCGATCAGGAACAGCACGTCATCCATGCGCTCCTCGCGCACCGGCCGGTGGCGGATGTAGCGCAGGCTAGAGCCGGGCATGATCGACCTCCCGTGCCGGCGTCGGCTTGGCCGCGGCAAACGTGGCGATCAGAAGCGCCGCGCCCTCCTCGGGATCGGAATAGGTCAGCCGCAGGCAGTCCACCTGCTCGACGATCTTCCGAAAGCTGTCGAAGATGCGACCCGGTTGGTCGAGCCCACCGAAATTGCGGTCGATCAGGGCCTTCAGCGCGCGGCTTGGCTGGACAGTTTCGATCGATGCCGGATGATCCCTGCGCCGGTCGAGCACGACGACCCCGCCGACCGGCAGCCTCGTGCCATAGGGCAGGATCTCGCCCGGCCGCAGCGACAGATACTGCCAGCGGCGGTCTGTGAGGCCCGCATGCTCTGACATGAAGGCGCGAAACGACGCAGAAAAACGGGGATGAAGCGGCAGTCGCATGCGCGGCATCAGCCCGAGCGAAACGGCCTCGCTCGTCTCCGGATCGATGGCGACGACGTCGTCGCCGAGCAGGGCGCGGCCTGCCTGCACGCAATGAAGCGACAGCGTGCTCTTGCCAGTCTTCTGGATGGCGGGAAACAGAACAGCCCTGCCGGCGACCTCCACGGCCGCCATGTGAACGCAGAACTGCGAGGGATTGCGGTCGGCAAACCAGTCGATGAACTCGTAGTGGAAATCGCAGACCGCTTCCATGAGGTCGCGGCTCGGATCGTCGTCGCGGCGATTGCGACCCTTAATCCAGGGCGCCTGCCAATCGTAAATGCCGCCTTCCCTTCGGAAAGTGACATAAGCGGGCACGCGCGGATCGGGCGCGATCTGGCGCATGTCCCAACCGGCAAGGATCGAACGGAAACCTTCCGCCACCTCATGGCAATCCACGAAGTCCACCGGCTCTCCATAGATCTCGAAACGACTGACGACCATGCACAACCTCACAAAACCAGGTCGCGGCCGGCATCTGCCGGCCGCGACCGAATTCGATCCTTAGCTCGAACGGCGGCTGCGGCGCGAGCGCTTGGAACGACGGCTGTTCTTCGACCTGCGGTTGGACTTGCGTGTCTTCTTGCCGGTCTTGCGCGACTTCTTGCGGGTTTTGCGTGACTTCTTGCCGGTGTTCTTACCAGTATTCTTTCCGGTGTTGCGGTCGCCCGCATCGGCTTCGCTGAGGGTCAGCAGTGCCGGCGCTGCATAGACAGCGACGGTCGCAAGCCCGAGTTTCATCAGGGCGGCGCGGCGGCCAAGCGAGATGCTCTCGACGCCATCGGTGGTGACCAGGGTCTTTTTGTCGGACATAGTTCTTCCTTCCATACGAATTGAAAGAGCGGGACGCCCTTCGTGTCGGCGGAGAGGCCGGCAAGTTGGCCGACCAGTTCGGGGGAAGCGACCGGTTAGAGGGGATTGTTTCCGGCTGCTTTCGAGAAGAAGAACGCAGGTCGTGCAGTATTAATCCCGCGGCCTGCAAAAAAATTCAGCGAACCCGGCACGAACAACAGGAAGCGCGGGCGGAACTCCGGCGCCGGTGGCAGCGTTACGACCGTCGAACACCAAAGGAGACTCCAATGGCAGGAACAAAAAAAGTCGGCGAAAAAATTCCACTTGCCGTCGTTGGCAAGGACGGCATCAGCGAGACAACAGAAAACGAGGACACCACCATGGACGAAACCCGAGAGACGACCATCGCGCACCTGTCGGAAAACCTGAAGGCTCTCAGGGGCCAGGTGGAGTCGCTGAGCGCCTCGATCGCGCAGGCCGGCGGCAAGGCAGGCAAGGCCGTCGCCAATACCGCGGGCGCGGCATCGGATACGGTCACCTCCACCGTCCGGACCTACCCGTTCTATTCGGTGCTGGTTGCTTCGGCCGCCGCCTATCTGCTCGGTCGCATGAGCGTTGCCCCGCCCCCGAGAGGCGTGGCCGACCGGACCTATGACAGGCTCTCGGACCTTGCGTCCCGCCTGCCGCCCCACCTGATGGATGCGGTTCGCGCCCGACTGCACTGACCAGGCACCTCGTTTTGACAACCCCTCCGCGTCCCAGGATGCGGATGGGTCGTCCTGTCGTTCAAGATGAAGTGACTGTCCTTCGCCCGAATGCGGCCATAGGCTTGCGGCACCGTCCGTCTGAAACGGAGACATGTCGCATGAACATCATCCGCCTATGCTTTCTCGCTACCGCATTGCTCGTCGCGGGGACAACGCCCGGAGCGGCCGATGTCAATCGCGACCGGCCCGTTCAGGGCATTCTGGACCTTTTGCCAGCCGACGCACACACCGACCATGTCCTGAAGACGCAGGATGGGGATCTGCCCTACACCGCGACAGCAGGCACCATCGCGCTCCGTGGTCAGGACGGCAAGGTTTCTGCCAGAATCTTCTATACAGCCTATGTCGCCACGACGGATCGTCGCCGCCCGTTGACCTTCGCCTTCAACGGCGGTCCCGGAGCGGCGTCCGCCTATCTGCATCTCGGGCTTGCTGGACCACGGCTCGTCGATTTCGGCCCCGAAGGCCGCGATGGCACCGCCGCCCGGATGCGGGACAACCCCGAGAGCTGGCTGCGCTTCACCGACCTCGTCTTCATCGATCCGGTGGGCACGGGATGGAGCAGGCCAGCCGGCAACGGCAGCGATTTCTATGGCGTCTCGCAGGACGCCGACGCCCTCGCCAAGTTTATCGCGCTCTATGTCCAGCGAACCGACAGGGCGGCTGCCCCGAAATATCTGCTCGGCGAATCCTATGGCGGCTTCCGCGCAGCAAAGGTCGCCACAGCACTCAAGGACCGGCAGGGCATTCTGGTATCCGGCATCGTCATGGTCTCGCCGATGATCGAGGCGAGCCTCATCTTCGGCGCGACCGATGACCCGCTCGGCGCGGCTCTGCAATTGCCGTCCATCGCAGCGGCGGAACTCGAGCGTCGCGGCGCGTTCGATGCCGGGGCCGTTGCGGAGGCCGAGCAGTTCGCGATGACGGACTACCTTGTGACGATCGCGGGACGTGCTCCACGCGGACCGGATGCCGAAAAGTTCTACGACAGGGTGGCCATGCTGACCGGCGTCGACCGCAGAACAGTCGAACGGGCGCGTGGCTTCATCGGCAACATGCTGGGCCGGACGGAGGATGGCAGGATAACCAGCCCCTATGACGCCGCCGTCACCGCGCCCGACCCCTATCCCGAGACGCCCGGCAGTCGCTCAGACGACCCCATTCTCGACGGCTTCACCCGCGCCTACGGGGCCTTCTTTGCCAGCTATGCCCGCAACGAGCTGAACTATCCCTGCGAAATGACCTATTCGCTGCTCTCGACCGACGTCAACCGCCGTTGGGACTGGAAGGAAGGGCGAAGCGGCACGCGCGCCAATGCCGGCGCCTCCGACGACATCCGCGAATTGCTCGCCACGATTCCGAGTTTTCGCCTGCTGGTCATGCACGGCTACAGTGACGTGATCACCCCCTATGGCGCCAGCCGCTATGTGCTCGATCACCTGCCGCTGGCGCTGGCCGAGAACCGGACCGAACTGACGCTCTACCGCGGCGGCCATATGTTCTACACCCGCCGCGATGCCCTCTCGGCCTCGACCGAGGACGCAAGGGCATTCTACGAACGCGCGCCGCGCACCGAATAGCGGCTCACCCCCGCGCCAGCCGGTCGGCGACGACCTGCCAGTTGACGAGGTTGTCGAGCACGGCCTTGATATGCTCGGGCTTGCGATTTTCGTAGTCCAGATAATAGGCGTGCTCCCAGACATCGATCCCGAGATAGGCCGGGCGACCGACGGCGATCGGGTTGTTGCCATCTTCGTATCCGATCAGTGCCAGCTTCCCGGCATCGTCGTGGGTCATCCAGACCCAGCCGGTGCCGAACACGGCATCGGATGCAGCCACCACCTTCTCGACGAAGGCGGCATGGTCGCCGAACGTCCCGGTCATCATCGTGGCGAGTTCGCCCTCCGGCCGCTTCGGTCCACCAGGCGCGAATTGCTCCCAATAGGCCACGTGGTTCCAGGCCTGGGCCGCATTGTTGAAGATCTTTGCGTCATCCTCCTTGCCTGCTGACGATGCCACGACGTCGGCGAGATCCATCTCGGCATACGGCGTGCCGGGCACCAGCTCGTTCAGCGTATCGAAATACTTCTTGTGGTGCTTTCCATAGTGCAGACTGACCGTCCTGGCCGAGATGTGCGGCGCCAGGGCATCCTCGGCATAAGGAAGGGCGGGCTGCTTGAACGGCGCGGCAGCGCGCGCGAGGCGGGGCGCCCCCAGGGTGCCCGTGGCGGCAACGGCCGATGCGGCAACGAGCAGGGAGCGGCGGGTGATGTTCATATCTCGATCCTCCGTTTGGTCTCCGGCTTCAACCCGCCATGCGGCGAATGGTTCAGCCGCAGCGCGCTTGATCGCACGCGCCAGGAATGCAACGTGATAGCGACAGTTTGGGAGGATTCGGTTTTGAAGGCAGCGACGGGTTTCTGGTGGGACGAAAAGTGTTTCTGGCATACGGGCGGTTCCTATGCGTTTCTGGCGCCGGTCGGCGGGCTGGTTCAGCCGCTCGCCGCGGGTGGCCTGCCCGAAAGCCCGGAAACCAAGCGCCGCCTCAAGAACCTTCTCCATGTCACTGGATTGATTGACGAACTGTCGGTTTCCTCGGCCGCGCAAGCCACCCGCGAAGAGCTCCTGTGCGTTCATCCCGCCCATTATCTCGACGCCTTCAAGTCGCTGTCCGACGACAAGGGCGGCGAACTGGGTGAACGCACGCCCTTCGGCCCGGGTGGCTACGAGATGGCGGCGCTCTCGGCCGGCCTGGCGACCGAGGCGCTCAGGTCCGTCCTCGTCGGCCGGCAGCGCAATGCCTATGCCCTGTCTCGCCCTCCGGGCCATCACTGCCTGCCTGACAAGCCTATGGGTTTCTGCCTGCTCGCCAACATCGCGGTCGCTGTCGAAGCCGCTCTGGCCGAGGGGCGGGCAAGCCGCATTGCCGTCATCGATTGGGATGTCCACCACGGCAATGGAACGGAAGCCATCTTCTATGACCGGCCCGAGGTGCTGACCATATCGCTGCACCAGGAGAACAATTATCCACGCGAGTCGGGCAAGGTCGCAGACCGCGGCACCGGCAAGGGCGAAGGCTGCAACATCAATATACCCCTGATCCCCGGCACCGGCCATCTCGGCTACATTCATGCATTCGAGCGCATCGTGCTGCCGGCGCTGGCAGCCTACCGGCCGGATGCCATCGTGGTGGCCTGCGGCTTCGATGCCTCCGGCGTCGATCCCCTTTCCCGCACCATGGCATCGTCGACAACCTTCGCGGAGATGACACGGATGACCATGCAGGCGGCCGAGGAACTCTGCGAGGGCCGGCTTCTCCTCGTGCATGAGGGCGGCTATTCCGAGGCTCATGTACCGTTCTGCGGCCATGCCGTGATCGCCACCCTGGCCGGATCGTCCATCGACGCCGGCGATCCCTTTGCGTTTCGCCTGGACTTCCAGCAGCCCAATGCCGATTTCGTCGGCTATCAGAAGGGTTTGATCGATCGCATGGCCGAGTTCTTCGGCCCCTGGAGGTTCTGACATGCGATTTCAGGGCAAGGTCGTTCTCGTAACCGGCGGCAATTCCGGCATTGGCCGCGGGATCGTCCACCGTTTCATACGCGAGGGGGCCCGCGTCGCCATCGCCGCCCGCAATGCCGAGAAGGGCCGAGCCGTCGAGGCGGAGATCCGGGACATGGGCGGCGAAGGCGCCTTCTTCGCCTGCGATCTCGCCGACGAGACATCCATTCGTGGACTGATCGACGACGTCGCAACCTGGGGCCGCCTCGACGTCCTGGTCAACAATGCCGGTGTCGGCTCGCGGCGATCTGGGATCACCGCGGCGGATGGACCGGGCGCCCGCTGGGACAAGATGCGCGGCCCCAATCTCGATGCGGCCTTTCTCATGTCGGCTTACGCCCTGCCCGTGATCCGGGACAGCGGCGGTGGCGCCATCGTCAACATCTCGTCAACCGCGACACTGCACGGCAATTGGGGAAGCTATGGCATCGCCAAGGCGGGCGTGGAGGCCTTGACGCGGGCGCTCGCTGTCGAAGGCGCCCCTTACGGCATAAGAGCCAATTGCGTCAGCCCGGGCTGGATTACCACCGACCTCGACGCCAGCGAAAACCCCGCCGGAAACGAAAGCGGCGAATGGGAATTGCCGCCCGGGGTACTGAACCGGATGGGTACTCCCGACGAAATCGCCTCGGCCGTAGCCTTCCTCGCGAGCGACGAGGCCTCCTTTGTCACGGGCCAGACGCTGGTGGCCGATGGCGGCCTCTCAATCCTCGACTATACCTCACTGCGATTGCTGGAGAAAACCGGCAGCAACCTGACGAGTGGCACACTCTCACGAGACAGTGACTGAACTGCGACTGGGATGGCGCGGGCCGTGCGGAACAAAAGGCCGGCAGCGATGATTGTTGGTTTGAAGGAGAAGCCGATGCAAGCGCACCAACCCACCGTCCAACCGCGAATCCTGGTCATTCAGAACGAGTTCGTCGATGAACTCAAGCTGGCGCTGGAATATGCGTCCGGCGCCAAAGACGACGTCGATGCCTTCCGTGACCAGATGGCCGTCATCCTCAGTGCCCAGGGGATAAGCGCCGCCATCCTTGACACCGGATTGGATATCGGTGCCGCGGCAAAGATTGCCGACGCGCTTTACGACCTGGAGATTCCGTTCGTATTCGCAGGCAAACAGGAACAGTCCGACCTGCCCGAGCATGTCATGTCACACACCATGGACCCGGATCTTGCAAATCTCACGATCCTGGCGCAATCCATCCTCGGCAGGCCGACCTATCACTGATAGTGACGTCAATGGATGGCAAAACGCTCCCGCGCGGCCGCTCGGCCGAGCGTGCGTAACTCGAACGGATCCGTCAGGCCATTCCTGTAGGCATCGAGCAGATAGCTCGCAAACTGTTCGCGCCGCTTCTCCGAGCGAATGAACCACTCCTCGGACGTGACGGACTCGAAGACCTGCTTGACGACCTCAAACTCCTCAGGACGGAATACGCCGTTATTCGATCCTCTCGGGAAATCCATGGCTAACCTCCAGGTTCCAGTGGCCCCCTGATACGAAAGACAATCTGCACGCACACTGTGTCGATAGCAAGACCCTCCCGCACATCCGTCGGTTTACTGTTCATTTACCTTGAACGCACTGGTTTGCGCCATTCTGGAACAGAAGATGCCGCCGCCCGTTCTCGGTGCAAGTCAAGCAACGGAGACTCGGCATGCGCGAAGAACAACCACCGCCCTTCAACGTGATATTCGACCCGATATCGAAATCGGCGCTTGTCAATTTCGGTGACCGGGTCACCTGGCTTTCGGGCCCCTTTGCCAATTACCGGGAGGCGCTCCAGGCCGCAGATCGCTGTTGCGCCCGACACTGATGCCCAAGGAATTTGCGCTGGCGTGCCGGTTCGCGCCAGTCGTGTCGCGGTGAGGCAGGCGGCCCGCTGACAACCGTGTATCGCTTCTTCCAACCGGGAGAAGATCGTGCAGAATCGCGCCGCCATGGGAATTTTCTATCTCTGTCTGGGCGTGTTGGTCTTCTCGCTGCAGGACGCGATCATCAAGGCGGTATCGGGCGATTATCCCCTGACCCAGGTTGTCGCCACACGCTGCATTGTCTCGACTCCGATCCTGCTCATCATGGTCCATTTCGAGGCCGGCATCCCAGCGATCTTCTCCAGGGATTTCCTGCCGCTCGTCGGACGGGCGTTTCTGCTGCTGCTCGCCTATACCAGTTATTACATGGCATTCCCCGCCCTGCCCCTGGCCGATGCCGTCGCGCTCTATTTCACGGTTCCCCTGTTCGCCATGGCGCTTGCCGTCCCGCTGCTCGGCGAGAGCATCGGCTGGCGGCGGATCAGTGCGGTCATCATCGGATTTGGCGGAGTCATCGTGATGCTGCGACCCGGCGCCGGTCTCTTCGAGCCGGCAGCCCTGCTGTCGCTGTTTTCGGCCGCTACCTACGCCCTCTCCATGCTTATGGCGCGGAAGCTGGGAACGGAGACGACAGCTTCCGTCATGGCCTTTTACCAGAACGGGGTCTATCTGGTCGGCGCCATGGCCATCGCCGGCGTGCTCGCTGCAACGGGCGTCCAGCACGCCAGCCATCCGTCTCTCAACTTCCTGGTCAGACCCTGGGTCTGGCCCTCGACCACCGATTTCCTGCTGATCGCCTCCTGTGGCGTCATCGCCGCGGTCGGGATGATGCTGCTTACCCATGCCTACCGCATTGCCAAGGCAAGCGTGGTGACATCCTTCGAGTATACCGGCATGCTGTGGGCACCGCTCTGGGGATTCCTTTTCTTCGGCGAAGTCCCCTATCTGACCACAATCGCAGGCGCAGGCCTTATCATCGCTGCCGGTCTTTTCGCGCTATCGTCGCCGAGCGCGCGTGAAAATCGGCCTGGCTGAAGGCAGCCCTACAAACCGACCATTGGATCCCAGTACATGAACGCCTTGCCCGAACCTGCGCTCGCCAACTGGCGCCAGCATCCCCACAATGTCCGGGGCTTCACCGAGGTGAACCGCCTCATCGCCACGCGCCCCATCAAGGCGAAACCGGGCGCGCCGGCCTTTGTACCGGCTCCTGCCACGCCGCTGGACCTCGCGACGCTGCCTGTCGGCGGTCGCAGCGCCGGGGAACTGCTCACAACCAGCCATACCGACGGCTTCATGGTCCTCAAGGACCGTGCCGTCGTGCATGAAAGCTACGGGCCTGCCATGGGCGCGGGCATTCCTCACATCATCTTCTCTGTCAGCAAGTCCGTAACCGGCACCCTGGCCGGCGTGCTGGTCGCGCGCGGTGAACTCGACCCCGAGGCTCCCGTCGTCCGCTACGTGCCGGAACTTGCAGCCTCGGGCTATGGCGATGCGACGGTGCGGCAGGTACTCGACATGACCGTCTCCGTCCGTTTCATCGAGGACTATCTCGACCCGACGGGCGACGTTGCCCGCTATCGGGTCGCCATGGACTGGAATCCGCCCGGCGACTTTCCCTACGAGGGCGGCCTGCATCACTTCCTCGGCACCCTTCCCAAGGATTTTGATTTGCATGGCGAGCGCTTCCAGTATGCCTCGCCAAACTCCGATCTGCTCGGCTGGATCCTCGAGCGCGCCGGCGGCGCCACCGTCGCCGAACTGCTGACGCGGCACCTCTGGCAACCCCTCGGCGCGGAGAGCGACGGCTTTGTCACCGTCGACAGGCACGGCGCGGCGCGCACCGCCGGCGGCATCTGCGTCACATTGCGCGACCTCGCCCGGTTCGGAGACATGGTGCGCCAGGACGGACGCGCCGGAGGCCACGAGGTCATACCGGCCTCATGGATCGAGGACATCCTCACCGGCGGCAGCGAAGAAGCCTGGGTGAAAGGCGAAATGACGGGTCTGCTGACCCGTGCACGCTACCGTTCCGCGTGGTACGTGCCGGTCGACGTCCCCGGCACGCTGATCGCCATCGGCATCCACGGACAGTGGATCTATATCGACCGCCATGCCGGCGTCACGATCGCCAAACTGTCCTCGCAGCCCCTGCCGGTGGATGATGAACTGGACCACGCGATGCTGTCGATGTTCCGCGCGATCACCGACAGGCTGCGTTGAACGTATCAGGCGCTGAGGCGATGCTCCAGCTTCGCGCATTGGCCAAGAAGCGCGTCGACATCTGCCGCCGGCATCGGCTTGCCGAACAGGTAACCCTGCGCCTCCTCGAATCCCTCCGCCCGGAGCAACAGCATCTGTTCCCGGGTCTCGATGCCTTCCGCCAGGGCCACGGCCCGGAAACCGGCCGCCATGCCGACGACCGCGCGCACGATGGCGAGATCGCCGGGGTCGTTTTCGACGCCGGCCACGAAGCTCTTGTCGAGCTTGATCTTGTCAAAGGCGAAGGCGCGGAGATAGCCAAGCGACGAATAGCCTGTCCCGAAATCGTCGATCGCGATGCGCACGCCGAGGTCCTTGAGCGTGCGCAACAATGGCAGACTGTGGGAACTGTCGGACAGGAAGACCGACTCCGTGACCTCGATCTCGAGTCTTGAGGGATCGAGACCCGACTTTTCGAGGCAATCGACCAGATGAGGGAGCAGGTTGGTGCTACGGAACTGCATCACCGAAAGATTGACCGCCACCCTGATGTCGGACGGCCATGACGCCGCGGTCCGGCAAGCTTCCATCATCACCCACTCGCCGATCGGAATGATGAGGCCGGTATCCTCCGCTGTGGCGATGAAATCGCCGGGCGGAATCAGGCCGCGCTCCGGATGCCGCCACCGCACGAGTGCTTCGAACCCGGACAGTTGCTGGCTCGCCAGTCGGACAATCGGCTGGAAATGCAGTACGAACTCGCCCCGCTCGATCGCCCGCCGCAGTTCGATCGTCAACTGATGGCGTCGCTCGGCCTCGATCCGCATGTGGCTTTCGTAGAAGCGGAAGGTCGCGCGACCCGCGTCCTTCGCCGAGTAGAGGGCGAGGTCGGCATTTCGCATGAGCACGTCGGCATTGTCACCATCGCCAGGTGCAAGCGCTATACCGATCGAGCATCCGACATGCTCGCGAATCCCGTCGAGATCGAAGGGATCGGCCATGATCGCCAGCAGTCCCTCGGCGATCTGCCAGGCGCGCTGGTCCCCGTCAGACAGCGTGATCAGCATGGCGAACTCGTCGCCACCAAGTCGGGCCACCACGTCCTGCTTGTCTGCCAGGACCCCGAACCGCGCCGCCGCCTGGCACAGCAGCGCATCGCCCGCCGAATGGCCGATGGAATCATTGATATGCTTGAAATGATCGACGTCGATGTAGAGCACCGCGAAGGGCCCGTCCCTGGCGATATTCTCGGCGCGCCGGCTGACCTCGCCGAGGAAATGGTTTCGGTTCCACAGCCCGGTCAGCGAATCGCGCATGGCCAGCCGCGCCAGTTCTGCCTCCACGGCGCGCTCTTCGGAAATGTCCTGCGAAACGCCCAGCAAATAGCGAGGCCGGCTGCCATCGGCCGCGGGCAGCATCTTCTTGACTGTCCGGCG
The DNA here is from genome assembly GCA_019739215.1 of Rhizobium sp. Lineage (GTDB taxonomy): Bacteria > Pseudomonadota > Alphaproteobacteria > Rhizobiales > Rhizobiaceae > Rhizobium_E. The sequence continues at coordinate 4,342 of JAHHDR010000039.1, read as the reverse complement.
CGTCGTCACGCTGCCGTCGATCCGCCGCTTGGTGTCTTCGAAGGTCAGCGCGCCCTCGGAATAAAAAACGCGCTGGTCCTGCCGGCGAAGGTCGTCGGCACGTTCCTCGCCATGAACGGCGGCGTCGTCGCGGCCGACAATGTCCATGGGCCGGGCGCCGATGACGCGGGCGCATTCTTCGTTGTAGATCACGTAGCGTCCGTCATGGTCGAGATCCTTGACGAAAACCCCGATCGGAAGACTGTCCACGATGGTGTCGAGAAAGCTGCGGGCGTCGCTGACCTGCTGGTGGGCCACCGCCAGTTCGCTGCGGTCCTGGACGATCGCGAGGATTGCCGCCCTGCCCTCGAACTGGATCTCTCGGCCATAGGTCAGTACCTGGAAGACCTCTCCGTCGGCCTTGAGATGGGCCCAGCGCTCGGCGCGTTCGATGTCGGTTCGGGCGTGCACCGCCTGCAGCATACGGGCACGCTCGTAGTCCGGGCGGATGTCCAGCACCGTCATCGTATGGAAGTCGGCACGCGCGTGGCCGTAGAGCGTCAGCGCCGCCTCGTTGACGATCAGGAAACGCAGGGTTTCAGGATCATAGATCCACATCGGCGACGGATGGATCTCGAACAGCAGTCGAAAATCGCTGTCAACATGCGGAACGGGCTCTAAAGGAGAGGTCTGGTAAAAGGCCATGATTGCCAAAATGTCCGGTCATCGAAACACCGTAATCCTGGCAGAGAAAAATAAACAAAATCAGAATGTTGCCTCAGGCAAAATATAAGGCATCTGCACACGAATCGAGCAAAATCAGGCAGCAGACTACGGCCGGAGGATGCCGCTACCCGCCAGCGAACTCGTTCCAGGCGTCCTCGACCAGCATGATATGCGCCCGCATATGGGCCTGGGCCTCCCCGCCGTTTCCGCGCAGGATCGCCTCGACGATCAGCCCGTGTTCGGCATGCGACCGTGCCAGGCGCCCGAGGGTCGCGAACTGGGCGCGCCGGAAAGGCTGCAGCCGCTGCCGCGTCGAACGCGTGACCTCTTCCAGGTAGCTGTTGTGCGAACCTGAATAGACGGCATTGTGGAAGAGTTCATTGAACCCGATATAGGCGAGCCGATCGCCGTCCGAAACCACTCCCGCCATCTCGGCATGCAGATCATCCAGCGCGCGCCGTTCGGCGTTCGTCATCCGCTCGGCGCTCAGGCCGGCGCAAAGCGCTTCGAGATGCCCCATCAGCTCGAACATTCCGGTCAGCGCCTCGCCGTCCGGCTTGGCGACGATGGTGCGGCTGTGCGGCCGTTGCTCGACCAGACCACTGGCGGCGAGTTGCTTCAGGGCCTCGCGGATCGGTGTCCTTGAGACTGCGAATTCCGCGGCCAGCTGGGTTTCGTCGAGAACAGTACCCGGCGCAAGTCCGCCACCGAGTATCCGCTCGGAAAGCTGGCGGCGAATGTCCTCCGCCGATGTTCGCGGCAGCGTCTTCAGCACGTTCCCAACCGTCCGTCGTCATTCGAGGCCACCCGCCGCTCCCCATCGATATCGGCCCGGCTGCCGTCACGCATCCATCATGCTCACATGGGCGGCCGCAACCTTCCAGCCGGCCTCCGTCCGCACCCATACCTGCGTCTGCCGCCCGATCCTGCCGGGCGCGTCATCCCGGATGAACTGGGTCTGGGCCGTCGCGCAGTCGCGTCCGTAACTGGTGATCACGGTGCGGTCAAGCTTGCGGTCGAAGGGTGCCTGGCTGGCGCGAAACGCCAGCACTTCGGCATGGCCATGCTGCACGTCGTTGAGGCCATAGCGCACGGTATCGGGCCGATCGAGAAACATCCGCGCCAGCGTGTCATTGTCGTTTCGCAGCAGCGCCGCTTCATAGGCAGCGAAGATCGCCTCGACTTCGGCAAGGACTGCCGGATCATTGATCAGCATCACGACGCCCTTCTGCGCGCGACGATGCTGTCACGAAGAGCCGCCAGGAAGGGGATGGTCTCAAACTGGTCGGGTCGCACCCGCTCCCAGTCGACGCCCGGTGGACGACGGTCGCGGTTGGCGGTGCGGATCAGTTCCTTCTCCGTCGCCACCATGTCGAGCGGCGCGTCATGCGCCTCGATCACCACGTCACCGTCGGACACGAGTTGGCAGGAATGTACCGTCGTCACCACCGGCGTCCTGTCCGAGATCGTGCCGAGTTCGCGGAAGATCGCGGTCTCGAGGTCGGCAAAGCCCGCACCCTTGCCCGTCCGCCCGCCAGCGCGGCTGACCGCGACCGAGCCGACGACGCAGAGATCGAGCGGCTCGACATCCTCGAAACCGATGCGGTCGCCATGCTCGACGAAGCCCTGCGACGTGGCCGCCAGTTCGAAGGAGATGCCCTTCTCGGCCATCTTTTTCGGGTCGATCCTGAGATAGGGGAAATCCTTCGTCAGGTAGGGCACCGGGGCGTAGACGGTCTTGCCCTCATGGAGGGCCCGCAGGCGGATCGGGATCTGCGGCGCATCCGGATTGGTCTTGACCGTCCTGGCCGCCCTCCATTCCGGCGTCTGGGCCAGATGCCAGGCCGCCTGGTCGGCGCCGACGAAATTCGGGATCATGCTCCAGGCCGGACCGACCGCCACGCGGGTCTCCTCCAGCCGGAGCCAGATCCTGTTGCGCACCATGTCCTTGGCGGTGTTGCGCCCCGCCCAACGGCCCTGCTCAGACATCCGCCCTCGCCTCCAGGACCGCCGCCTCCAACGCCGCAAGCGGCGCGACCCAGCCGACGATGCCGCCCTGCGCCACGATCATCTCGATCGCCGACGCCTTGAACGCGGCAAAGTAGCTCTCGGTCGCATCCTCGACCAGCAGGCACTCATAACCCCGGTCATTGGCCTCGCGCATCGATGTCTGGACGCAGACTTCGGTGGTGACGCCGGCAAAGACGAGATGGGTGACGCCGCGCGCCTTCAGCATTTCCTGCAGGCCCGTTGTCCAGAACATGCCCTTGCCCGGCTTGTCGATCACGATCTCGCCGTCGATGGCCGCGAGACTGTCGACGATCTGGTTGCCGGGCTCGCCGCGCACCAGCAGCCGGCCCATCGCGCCCTCTTCGCCGATCTTGAGCGAAGGATTGCCGCGACGGATCTTCGACGGCGGACAGTCGGACAGATCGCGCTTGTGCGCCTCGCGGGTATGGATCACCAGCCAGCCTTCTCGACGAAACAGCGCGATCAGCCCCGCCACCGTGGGGATGATGGCTTCAAGCCGCGCGACGTCGTTGCCGAGACTGTCGCCGAAGCCGCCCTTCTCGATGAAGTCGCGCTGCATGTCGATGACGACGAGCGCCGTGTGCTTCGGGTCGAGCGAATAGGGATAGGGTCTTGCCGGAACCTCGATCATCTCAATGCCCCGCCATATGCTGGCCGATCGTGTTTCGATCGGTGTCCTCGATCGGAGACACGTAGCTTATGGTGCCACCGGACATCACCGCCACGCGGTCGGCAAGTTCGAGGATCTCATCCAGATCCTCCGACACCAGCAGCACCGCCGCGCCCCGGTTGCGGGCCTCCATGATCTGCGAGCGGATGTCGGCGACCGAGGCGAAATCCAGGCCGAAGCACGGATTGGCCACGATCAGCACGTCGACATCGCCCGAAAGCTCCCGGGCGAGGATCGCACGCTGGACATTGCCGCCCGACAGCGCCTCGATCGGCGAATCCGGCGAGGTGGTCTTGACGTTATAGCGTGCGATCAGGTCCTCGGCTTTCTTCCTCAGTGGCCCGGGCTTCATCCACCAGCCGAAGCTCGCGATCGGCGGCTTGTCGTAGGTGCGGAACGCGATGTTTTCGGCTACGCTCATCCGCGGCACGGCGGCATTCTTCAGCGGCTCTTCCTGCAGTCCGAACACCTTGAAGCGCGCGAAATTGCCCCGCGTCGGCGTGAAATCCTGGCCGTTGACGAAGATCTGCCCCTGCGACAGCTGCCTCTGGCCCGAGAGCGCCTCGACCAGCGCCGACTGGCCGTTGCCCGACACCCCGGCGATGCCGACGATCTCGCCGGACCTGACCTTGAGGTTGATGGCATGGATCGCCGGCAGCCCGATCTCGTCCTCGGCGAACAGGCCGGCGAGATCGAGCACGTCCTTCTTCGCCGTCATGGCCACGCGAACGGGCGCGTTCCTTCACCTCGGTGTCGCCGATCATCATGCGGCTCATGTCCTCGACGGTGGAGGTCTTTGCATCGCCGTCGCCGGTCATCCGCCCGCGCCTGAGCACGGTGAAGCGGTCGCAGAAGGTCTTCACCTCGCGGAACTTGTGGGAGATCATTAGCACGGTGATTTCGCCGCGCTCGGTCATGCCGCGCAAGAGGCCGAGC
>JAHHDR010000038.1 GCA_019739215.1 Rhizobium sp. | reverse complement strand
GTCGACATCGGCGGCACCTTCACCGACATCTCGTTGCTCGACCGTTCCAGCGGACAGGTCTGGCGCGCCAAGACGCCCAGCGTGCCTTCCGATCCTTCGGAAGCCTTCCTGAACGGCATCCGGCTCGCGCTTGCCGACGCGGGAGCGCCCGCATCGAAGCTGCAGCAGGTGCTGCACGGCACCACCGTCGCCACCAACATGATCCTCGAGGACAAGGGCGCGCGCACGGCGCTCGTGACCACGCGCGGCTTCAGGCATGTGCTGGCCATCGGGCGTCAGGACATTCCCCGCAAGGCCAATCTCTACACATGGGTGAAGCCGGAGCGACCGGTGCCCGCGTCGCGCATCATCGAGATCGACGAGCGGATCGCGCCGGGCGGCGGCGTGGAGCGCGCACTCGATGAGGCAAGCGTCGAGCGCGCCGCCGAGGCCATCGCGTCGATGGATGTGGAAGCTGTCGCGGTCTGCCTCCTGCACGCCTTTGCTAACCCGGCGCACGAGCGCCGCGCCGCCGAAATCCTGCGGCAACGGCTGCCGCATCTGGCGGTGACGACCTCGGTCGACGTGCTGCCGGTCGTTCGCGAGTACGAACGCTCGCTGACGACGGTGCTCAACGCCACGGTGATGCCGGGTGTAACCACCTATGTGGGCCGGCTCGAGCAGCGGCTGGAGGACGAGGCGGTGTCCGCGCCGCTTCTCCTCATGCAGTCGAATGGCGGCGTTGCCGGCGCACCCGCAATCCGCCAGGCACCGGCGCTGACCGCGCTTTCCGGGCCGGCGGCCGGCGTAGTCGGCGCCCGCGCGATCGCGGCTGCCTGCGGCATCGACGATCTCATCACGGTCGACATTGGCGGAACCAGCGCCGACATCTGCCTGATAAAGGGCGGGCATATCGGCCTGACCCAGAACGGCAAGGTGGGCGAATGGCCGCTGCCGCTGCCCATGGTCGACATGGTGACCATCGGTGCCGGCGGCGGGTCGATTGCTGCCGTCGAGGATGGCGCACTTTCCGTCGGTCCGCGCAGTGCGGGCGCACGCCCGGGCCCTGCCGCCTATGGTCATGGCGGCCAGCAGGCAACCGTGACGGACGCCCATGTCGTGCTCGGCCATCTGCCGTCGAAACTGCTCGGCGGACGCATGGCGCTCGATGTCGAGGCCGCGCGCAGGGTCGTTGCGGAAAGTGTCGCCAGCCCGCTGGGGCTCGACATTGAGGAGGCCGCGCGTGGCATCCTCGCGATCGTCGACAACCATATGGTGGGCGCCGTGCGGGTCGTCTCGGTGGAGCGCGGCCACGATCCGCGCCAGTTCACGCTTGTGCCGTTCGGTGGCGCGGGTCCGCTGCACGGCTGTGCGCTGGCCGAGCTGCTCGGCATCTCGCGCATCATGATTGCGCCGGCACCGGGTGTTCTGTGTGCCGACGGGCTTCTCGCTGCTGACCTCAAGGCGGAGTTCAGCCGCACCCTGCCGCGCGCGGGCGCGATCGACACAGCGATGGCGAACGCCGTCTTCGGTGAACTGGAAGCGCAGGCGCTGGACTGGTTCGAGCAGGAAGGCGTCGCCGACGAGAAGCGCCGCGTGCAGCGCGTCGCACTTCTTCGCTACCACGGGCAGGGCGGCGAGATTGCCATCCGTTGGGTGGACGGCGTCGAGGCCTTGGAAGCCGCGTTTGCCGACGAGCATCGCGCGCTTTACGGCTTCACGCTTGACGCTGCCGTCGAACTGGTGACCTTGCGTGTCGAGGCTTCAGGGCTGACCGCCGCCGCTCCGATCGGTATCATCGAGGATGGAGACAAGGTGGAGGCCTATGACGAGGCGACCGTGCATCTGTCCTCCGGCGAAGCGAGGGTTCCGCTTGTCGACCGCGCAGGGCTCGGGGCCGGTGCAACCTTCAGCGGCCCGATGATCATGACCCAGCTCGATACCACCACATTTGTCGCGCCGGGCTGGACGGGGCACGTCCACGAGACCGGCGCACTCATACTGTCGCGGGAGGGAGCAGCCGATGACCACGATTGATAGCCGTCTTGAGCCGGTCTTCGCGCATATCGCGCAGAACCGCGACAGCTTCATCGAGCGGGTGATGGACTATGTCCGCCACCCTTCGATAAGCGCTCACAATCTGGGCATTCGCGAAGTGGCGACAATGCTCGTCGACCATCTCGCCGGGCTCGGCTTCGAGGCGGAGGCCGTGCCGACGGCGAACCATCCGATGGTGCTCGGCAAGCGCATGGTCTCGCCGGACAAGCCGACCGTGCTTCTCTACGGGCATTACGACGTGCAGCCGCCGGACCCGCTGGAGCTGTGGGAAAGCCCGCCCTTCGAGCCGACCATCCGCAACGGTCGCATCTATGCGCGCGGTATCGGTGACAACAAGGGCCAGCATTTCGCCCAGCTCTTGGCGATCGAATCTCACCTGGCCGTTAACGGCGAGCTGCCCTGCAACGTCATCTTCCTGCTCGAGGGCGAGGAGGAGATCGGCAGCCCGCACATCGCCGATTTCGTTCGAGAACATGCCGACCGGCTCAACGCCGACCTCGTGGTGACCTCGGACGGCCCGCTGCACGAAAGCGGCGCACCGGTGGTCACGTTCGGCGTGCGTGGAGTCGCGGCATTCGAACTCCGTGTTCGTACGGCCTCGCGAGACGTGCACTCTGGCAATTTCGGTGGCGTCGTGCCGAACGCCATCTGGAAGCTGGTTCATCTGCTTGCGACCATGAAAAGCCCGACCGGCGAGATCACCATCAATGGCCTCACCGAGCCCGTCATTCCGGCAACGAACTATGAGCGGGATGCCGTCGCCCGCCTGCCGCTCGACCTCGACGCGCTGAAGGCTGACCTTGGCCTCAGTGAACTCGATCAGCCGCACGACCGCGGCTACTACGACCGGCTGATGTTTCACCCGACGCTGACCATCAACGGCCTGCATGGCGGATATGGCGGGCCGGGAATGAAGACCGTTCTGCCATGCGAGGCGTTCGCGAAATGCGACATCCGGCTCGTGGAGCCCCTGACGCCTGAATACGTGTTCGAGAAGGTGGCCGCGCATGTTAACGAGCATGCTCCTGACGTTGAATTCGTCCCCCTCAACGGCATGCTGCCGTCGAAAACGCCCATGGATTCGCGCTTCGCCGAGCCGATCCGCCGGGCTGTGGTAGCGGCGCGCGGGGTGGAGCCGCTGATGTACCCCACGGTCGGCGGCAGCCTGCCGGACTACGTCTTCACCAAGATCCTGAAAAAGCCCGCCTTCGTAATCCCCTACGCCAACGCTGACGAGGCGAACCACGCGCCCAACGAGAACCTGGAGATTGTGCGCTTCTTCGACGGCATCCGGACCGGAGCCGCGCTCCTGCACGAACTTGGCGGCTAGGGCCGAGACGCTGGCGCAGGGGCGCTGTTCGCCAGCCGATCTTTCAAGATATTGCGGGTGTCACTGACGGTGGCACCCGACTGCCGGCCTGCCGAAAGTCAGCGGCCGTCTGGCGTTGCGTGCGTTGTGTGCAGCGCCTGATCGCCTTGGCCGCCAGTTCCAATCCCGACAATTCCGAGATAGCAGAGCGCATCCTGAGCGTCGGTTTCACAACTTGACGACAAGGGCGAAATGCGCGAGAGTTTCATAAAACAAGATGAAATCTCATTATATGAAACTATTGAAGGGGAAAACTTGATGTTTGCATGTTTCAGACACCATCTGCGCGCGGTCGTGATGTTCGGGGCCGGTCTTCTTAGTGTATCCGCGGTTTCCGCCCAGGATGCCGTACACTGGCGCATTCAGAGCAACCTCAATGCCGGTGAGCCGGGCTATGTGGCGCTCCAGGAGAAGTTTGCGGACCTCGCGACGGAGATGTCGGGCGGACGCATCACGTTTGAAATCTATCCGGTCGGCGCGCTGTTCCCGATCGCCGACGGCCTGGAGGCTGTTGGCGCGGGCGTCACCGAAATGGCTGTTCTGACCGGTGGATACTACGCCGGCAAGCTCGGCCCGATCGCCAGCATCGAGAGCGGCGTGCCTGGCTCGCTGCGCACACCGTTGGAGCGGTTCAACTTCTTCTACAAGCGCGGCTTCCTGGACATCGCACGCGAGGCCTACCAGCCGCATGGCGTGTTCTATCTCGGGCCGCAGCTTTCGCCGGCCTGGGACATCATGTCGACGAAGCCCATCACGTCGCAGGCCGACTTCAACGGCCTGAAGATCCGCGCCTTCGGCCTTGAGGCGGAGTGGTACGAGAAGATGGGCGCCTCGCCGGTCTTCCTGAGCGGCGGCGAAATCTATACGGCGCTGGCCACGGGTGTGCTCGACGCGGCACGCTGGGCAAGCCCTGCCGGCAACATGAACAACTCGTTCCACGAAGTCGCCAGGTATTATGTGCAGCCGTCGCCGATGCCGGTGCCGAACAACTTCTTTGCGGTCAACAGCCAGGCATGGGAAGCGCTGCCCGACGATCTGAAGGCGATCCTTCAGGAGGCTGCCGTCGCGTCCTCGCTTGACTACATTCTCATCAGCATGAACAACGACGCCAAGGCCATGCAGGAAATGCAAGCTGCCGGCGTGGAGATTTCCACCATCCCGGAAGCCGAGTGGCTGGCGATGGAGGCGGAGGCCCGCACGCTTTGGCAGGCCTATGCGGAAGAGAATGAACTGGCCGCTCGTGGCGTGGAGCTTCTCAACGAGTTCCTCCGCGATCTGGGGCGGCTCGACAGCGCAGCCGCCGAATAGGCACGGCTTGCAGCGCGGCCCTGACGAACCCCGTCAGGGCCGCTTTTTTCGTGACGAGGGACGATGCTGAACACCATCATCAATCTTCTCGAGCGTCTGATCACGGGCATTGGCCGTGTCGTCGCGCTCTTCGTTCTGGCGATCATCGCCATCATGATCTACGAGATGTTTTCGCGCGCCGTGCTTGGCCGTTCCGTGCGCTGGGCCGGCGATGCAAGCACGTGGCTCCTCGTCGCGTTCATCTTCCTGGGTGGCCCATGGGCCATGGCGAAGGGCAACTTCGTGCGGGTCGATGCAGTCTACGAACATTTTTCGCCGCTTGCGAAGGCCATCGTAGACACCGTGGTCTCCACGGCCCTTTTCGCGCTCTTCATCTGGGTGCTGTTGTCCTTCGGCTATGACTTCGCCCTGAAGTCCTTTGCCATGGGCGAGCGTTCTGCAACGGGCGGCTGGGGCGGGCCGGTGTGGCTACCCAAGGCCATGCTTCCCATCGGCGCTGCGCTGTTGGTGCTGGCGTGGATCCTGAACCTCCTGCGTGGCTGGCGCGACGCGCTTTATGCCGAGGAGGGCGTGCGATGATGGCCGATCCCGTTCTGACGACGAGCCTGCTTTTCGGCTTCATGTTGCTGTTCCTGATGCTGGGCGTTCCGATCGCTATCGCGCTCGGCGGCATCTCCATCGGCATGATCTATTTCTTCTGGAGCCCGATGGCTCTGAACATGGTGCCTATCCGCGCCTTCTCGACCGCCTCGAGTTTCGAATACGTCGCGATTCCGCTCTTCATCTTCATGGCGGCCATGCTGCAGCGCGCCAGCATCGCGGAAGACCTGTACAACACGATGCAGAAATTCTTCGGCGGGTTGCGGGGCGGCCTGGCGGTCGGCACGATCGTCATCTGCACCCTGTTTGCCGCGATGGCGGGTATCAGCGGCGCCGCGACAATCTCAATGGGCATGATCGCCATTCCCGCCATGCTGGCCCGCGGCTACGGCAAGGACATCGCACTCGGCTCGATCGCCGCCGGTGGCTCGCTGGGCATCCTGATCCCGCCGAGCGTGACGATGATCGTATACGGCATCGTCGCAAACACCTCGATCGGCAAGCTGTACGCCGGGGGCCTTCTGCCTGGCCTGCTGATTTCAGCACTTTTCATCGCCTACCTCATCATCCGCGGCTGGCTCCAGCCGGAAATCAGCGGTGGTCGGGAGATGACGCGCTATTCGTTGCGGGAGAAACTCGTCAGCCTCAAAGGCCTGGTGCTGCCTGTGCTGCTCATCGTCGGGGTGATGGGTTCCATCCTGACCGGCATCGCCAGCGTGTCGGAGGCCAGTGCAATCGGTGCTGCCGGATCGATCCTGGCGGCGGCGGTGCTGCGGCGTCTCGATTGGTCGGTGCTGCGGCAGGCCTGCGAGGAGACGCTGCAGCTTAGCTGCATGATCTTCTGGATCATCATTGGGGCGACGGCGCTGTCGACCTTCTATACCGCGATGGGCGCATCCCGCTTGATCGAGGGCCTCGTGCTGGACCTGGAGGTGAACCGATGGCTCATTCTCGTCGGCATGCTGTCGATCCTGTTCATCATGGGCATGATGCTCGATACCGTGGGGATCATCATGATCACCGCGCCGATCTTCGTGCCGATCATCACCGCGCTCGGCTTCGATCCGGTCTGGTTCGGCATTCTCTTCATCATCATGATGGAGATCGGCTTCCTGACGCCGCCCTTCGGTTACAACCTCTTCTACCTGCGAGGCGTCGCCCCGCCGGAAGTGCGCATGACCGATATCTACCGGTCGGTCGTTCCGTTCATCGCGTTGATGCTGGTTGCGGTCGCCATATGCATGGTCTTCCCGCAGATCATCCTCGTGCTGCCGAACGCGATGTTCTGAACCGGCGGCCCCGTCAGTCGGCGCGCAGCGTGGAGACCATCGTACTCAACCTCTGCGCCGCCGCCTTCATGGGCTCCAGCCAGAACTCGGCAGGCTGCTTGCGCAATCGCGTGACCGGGCCGGTGATGCCGATGGCATAGACCACGCCGACGTTGTCGACGGGGACCGGACAGGCATATGCCATGATGTTCTCGTCGATCTCGCGGTCACAGATCGCGTAGCCGGTCTGTCTGACCTTCTCGAACTCGGCGAGCACTTCGTCTCGGGAGGTGTGCGTAAACGGCGTCAGTCGCTCAAGCGGTTCCGTTAGATATGCGTCGAGCATGGAACTGTCCTGATAGGCAAGAATCGCCTTGGCCGATGCAGCGGCGTGCGCCGGCAGATGGTCGCCCGGAAGGACATGCAGCCGATGCCCCTGATCGGGTGCCGACCGCGCGATTGAAAGAACCCCCGTACGGTCGAGGCGCACGACGTATGCCGTTTCGCCGAACCGCGCGGCAAGGTCGTCGACGACGAGTTGGGCGAACGCGCTGGCCTTGTCACGATCGACGCCGAGGTGAAGCATGCGCCACATGCGCGCGCCGATCCGGAACGTCTTGTACCATGTGTCGTCGCTGGCAAGGATGCCGAGATCGACCAGCGTGCGCACCAGGCGATGCGCCGTCGGCTTCGGCAGCCCTGTCAGCTGAGCGATGTCGGTAAGCGTCAGTCCGTCGTGGGAAGCCGCGACGATTTCGACGATCTGGAAATAGCGCTCGATCGGCCCCGATCCGTTGGTCGCCACTCAAACCTCCTGCCTGTTCGCCACGTTCCAATGCACTGCGAAGCACACAACTACAAGCCGACACCGGCTTGACAAAGTCGCGCCTCGTCGATTGAATATCATTTATTGAAACTATATTCCATAAAATGAGATTTAGAGGGCTGGATGAGCGTTAGCGTTGGTGTCGATGTGGGCGGCACATTCACGGACTTCCTGATGCTGGACTCGGCCACTGGCCGATTCGCGACGGCCAAGGTGCCGACCACGGTCGACGACCGGTCCAGGGGCTTTCTCCAGGGCATCGACGAACTCGGCGTTCCCGCCGATGCCATCGACTGGCTCGTGCACGGCACCACGGCCGGCACCAATGCGGTCCTGGAGCGAAAGGGTGCACGCGCCGGCCTCATAACGACACGCGGGTTCCGCGACATCCTCGAGCTTGGGCGCCGCACCCGTCCGAACGCATACGGCCTGTCCGGCAATTTCAAGCCGCTCATCGAGCGCAGGCTGCGCCTGGAGGTGACCGAGCGGATGGATGCTCAGGGCCGTGTCGTCACGCCATTGAGCGAAAGCGACGTGCGTGCCGCCGTGCAGCAGCTCATCGATGAGGGTGCGGAATCGCTCGTCATCCATTTCCTCCATTCCTATGTGAACGACGAACATGAAGCCGCTGCCGTGCGAATCGCGCGAGAGATGTGGCCGAACGAGCACGTAATCGCCGGCCACGAGATCGTTCGCGAGATGCGCGAGTTCGAGCGAGGCAGCACGGCCGCGATCCACGCGTCCATCAGTCCTATCGTCAGCCAGTACATCCAGCGTGTCGCGAGCAGCCTCAAGGACAAGGGGTTCCGAAACGAACTGCTCGTCATGCAGGCGAATGGCGGCATGATGTCTTCCGCCCTCGTCGCCAGCCATGCCGCGCACACCGTCATGTCAGGCCCTGCGGGAGGCGTCCTCGCGTCGGCAGAAATCGCGAAAGCGGCCGGCTTCGCCAACATCATCACCGGCGACATGGGCGGCACCAGCTTCGACGTGGCGCTCGTTGTCGACGGCAAGCCGGTCATCACTGCTGAGAAGGATCTCGCCTATGCGGTGCCGATCCGCATTCCGATGATCGACATGCACACGGTCGGCGCCGGCGGCGGCAGCCTCGCGCACATCGACAAGGCCGGCATGCTGCGTGTGGGACCTGAAAGCGCCGGTTCGTTCCCTGGCCCCATCGGTTATGACCGTGGCGGCGAGCGCGTGACGATCACCGACGCGAACTTCTTCCTCGGCCGGCTCAATCCGGGCTCCGTGACGGGCTCCAACAAGCCGGCACCGATTGCCCGCATCGAAGCGGCGCTTTCGGAGCAGATTGGCAAGCCGCTCGGGCTTGACGCGACCGCCGCGGCTTCGGCGATCATCGACGTGGCGATCGCCGAACTTGCTGGTGCCATCCGTCTCATCTCGATCGAGAAAGGCCATGATCCGCGCGATTTCGCGCTGATGCCGTTCGGGGGCGCAGGGCCGTTGCATGCTATCGCCATCGCCCGCGAGCTTGGCATACCGCGGGTTCTCGTTCCGCGCTTCCCAGGGCTGACCTCGGCACTCGGATGCGTGCTTGCCGATGTGCGGCACGATTTCGTGCAGACGGTCAACCTGCCGATGCGCGGCATCGATGGCAATGCCGTCGTGGCGATCATGCGCCAGCAGGCCGCCGATGGGCGCGCGCTTCTGGCCGAGGAAAGCGTAGATGTCGGTCAGGTCGACGTGGTCCACGAGTTCGATCTGCTGTTCAAGGGGCAGTCGCATGTGCTGCGGGTCGAGATGAAGGGAGAGGCGTTCGACGCCGATGCCGTGCTCGACGAATTCGTCAGGGCCTACAAGCAGCGCTTCGACCTCGAATTGCCGGAGATGGTGCCGGTTCTCGCCAATGTCCGCACGACGGTGATCGGGCAGCGTGAAAAAGTCGACCTCTCGATATTCCGTCCCTCTGAGGGGACGCTAGCGTCAGCCGAAACGGGCACGCGCGATGTCTACTTCGACGGCGAATGGCAAAAGGCCCACATCTACGATCGCGATTCCCTGCCGCTGGGCGCGGTCATCGAAGGCCCGGCCATCGTCGAGCAGTCCGACTCCACGCTGGTGCTTGATCCGGGCACCACTTCCCGCGTCGACGAATACGGCAACATCGTTGTCGCCATCGACCAGATCCCGGCCGCGAACTGAACAGGAAACAGCATGCTGAACCACCAGCAGGCCGCAAAGCTCGGCCAGTCCATCGATCCCGTTACCCTCACCGTCATCGAAAAGGGCCTGCAACAGGTCTGCTCGGAGATGGATCTGGTGCACGAAAAGACATCGTTTTCGCCCGTCATCTCGGAGGCATTCGACCGCTCGAACGGCATTTACGGTCTGGGCGACGGCCGCATGATCGCACAGGGAGAACTCGGCCTGCCGATCTTCCTCGGCGTGATGCAGGAAACGACCCGCTGCGTCATCGAGGCGCGCGACGATCTTGAGGACGGCGACGTCATTCTCGTCAACGACCCCTATCTTGGCGGCACCCATCTGATGGACGTGAAGATGGTGCGTCCCTTCTACTACCGTGGCAAGCTGTGGTGCTATCTGTCCAACACCGGCCACTGGCCGGACACGGGCGGCATGGTGCCCGGCGGCTTCAACAGCACCGCCACGGAAATCCATCAGGAAGGTCTGCGAATCCCGCCGGTCAAGCTGGTCCGGCGCGGCAGGATGGAGGACGATCTGGTCCAGATGGTCCTTGCCAATATCCGCGTTGCCGAAGAACGGATCGGCGACATCAAGGCGCAGATTGCAGCGCTGACGGCTGGCGCCCGCCGCCTCACGACGCTGCTCGACCGCTACGGTCAGGATGTCGTCGAAGCCGCAATTGCCGAGCTCGAGCGTCGCTCCGAGCGCATGATGCGCGCCCATATCGACACCATCCCGGATGGCACCTATGAAGCGAGCGCCTTCATGGACAGCGACGGGGTCGTCAATGAGCCGCTCGAGATCGCGGTCTCCGTCAAGGTGGATGGAAGCGACATCGAGTTTGATTTCTCCCGGTCGAGCCCGCCGTGCCAGGGGCCCCTGAACTCTGTCTGGGCGACGACGCTTTCGGCAGTCTACGTCGCGCTCAAACACATATTCCCCGACGTGCCGATGAATGCCGGCTGCTTCGAGCCCATTGTCGTCCACAAGCCGCTCGGCACCTTCATCCATGCCGAATATCCGCGTCCCGTTGCAGGCTGCGCCGCCGAGGTATCGCAGCGCGTCATGGAGGCGGTGTTCCTGGCGCTTGCCAAGGCGATCCCCGACCGGCTCTTTGCTGCGCCGGCTGGCACCAGCGGCAACCTCAGCCTTGGCGGACATGACCCGGAAACGGGCGAGAACTACATCATGTACTATTTCTCCGGCGGCGGTTACGGCGGCTGGTGGAACGGCGACGGTCTCACCAACGGCTGCTCGACCATCGGCATCTCCAAAAGCCAGCCCGTCGAGATCCTCGAGCAGCGCTATCCGCTGCTTTTCGAAAGCTATGCCCTGCGCGAGGGGTCGGGCGGCGCCGGCCGTTTCCGCGGCGGCTTCGGCGTCAGCTACAAGCTGCGGCTGTTGCGGGGCCACGGCAAGGCATCGTTCCTTATGGAACACGGACGTTTCGGCCCTCCCGGCATCCTCGGTGGCGAAGCGGGTGCGCCGAACCGCATCTCGATTTCCCAGAAGGGAAGGGCGATCGAGCCGGAACACATCTCGAAGGGCGAGGATTTCGTGCTTGGCCCCGGTGACACCATCGAGGTGAACACGCCGGGCGGCGGAGGCTATGGCCTTCAGGCGGAAAGGGATTCCGAGGCCAATGCCGACGACCGCCTCCAGGCCTATTACCCTGATCATGCGGGGGCTGCATGAGCGCCATCCTGCACCGCAAGACGGACACGGTTCCGCCGGCCGTCGCGCAGGCGGACGGATTGTGGGTTACGGACAGCGATGGCCGCCGCTATCTCGACGCGGTGTCGGGCGGCGCGGCGGTCTCGGCCATTGGTCATCGTGACGAGCGGGTACGCGATGCGATCCTGCGCCAGTTCGACGCCGTCTCCTATGCCCACGGCTCGTTCTTCACGAGTGAGCCCGCGGAGGAGCTTGCCGCCTATCTGGTCGGGAAGGCGCCTGCGGGGCTGTCGAAGGTTGTCTTCTGTTCGGGTGGTTCGGAAGCGGTCGAAACGGCTCTGAAGCTTGCCCGCCAGTATTGGGTCGAGCGCGGCGAACCCGGCCGTGGCAAGATCATCGCGCGCCGCCAGAGTTATCACGGGGCAACGCTGGGGGCTCTTTCCGTCGGCGGAAACCTGCCGCGCCGAGCGCTCTACGAGCCGCTGCTGTTCGAGGCCGAGCTGATCGCGCCATGCTACGCCTATCGCGAGCGCCGCGAGGACGAGACCGAACGGGACTACGGGTTGCGCGCCGCGGCCGAGCTTGAGGACGCGATCCTGCGTCTCGGCCCGGAGACGGTTGCGGCCTTCATCGCCGAGCCGGTCGTTGGCGCGACGCTCGGTTGCGCGCCGGCCGTGGAGGGCTACCTCAAGGAGGTGCGTGCGATCTGCGACCGCTACGGCGTTCTCCTGATCCTCGACGAGATCATGTGCGGCAGCGGGCGAACCGGCTATCGGTTCGCCTTCGAGGAGGACGGCGTCGTCCCCGACATCGTGACTGTCGCGAAGGGGCTGGGCGGCGGCTTCGTGCCGATGGGTGCCACGCTGGTCCATGACAGGATCGCAGACGCCATCGCTGGCGGTTCGGGGGCTCTCGCCCATGGCTTCACCTATATGGGCCACGCGCTCGCCTGCGCGGCCGCCCTGGCTGTGCAGCGCGCCATTGATGAGGATGGGCTGGTTGCGGCAGCCGCGGCGAGCGGTACAGCGCTGAGGCGCATGCTCGAAGCATCGCTGGGTCAGCACCGGCATGTCGGCGACATTCGCGGGCGCGGGCTGTTTATCGGGATAGAGCTCGTTGCGGATCGAGAGACCAAAGCGCCCTTCGACCCGGCCGCGAAGCTGCATGCCATGGTGAAGGCATCGGCCATGGACAACGGCCTGATGATCTACCCCTCGGGGGGCACGATAGACGGACGGGCCGGCGACCACATTCTCCTCGCGCCGGCGCTCAACGCACGCGAGGACGAACTTGCCGAGATCGTGGCCCGCCTTGGCAGGTCGCTCGACAATGCACTGGAGACGCTGAAATGAAGGCTGCCGGTAGACTGGACGACCTGCGTGAGGCGTATGTCCGCAAGCACCCGGAAAGCTGCGCGCGGCACGAGCGCGCGCAGGCATGGATGCCCGGCGGAAATACGCGCAGCGTCCTGCATTTCGATCCGTTCCCGCTCGTCATCGTGTCGGGCAGGGCGGACATGCTTACCGATGTCGACGGCTACGAATATATCGATTGCGCCGGGGAATTCTCGGCGGGTCTCTATGGCCACAGCGATCCGGTCATCGTGGCTGCACTCCACGAGGTGCTGGACAACGGGCTCGTCCTTTCGGGTCCGAATACCGCCGAGAGCGAACTGGCCGAACTGTTGTGCCAGCGCTTTCCTTCGCTGGAGCGGCTGAGATTCTGCAATTCCGGTACTGAGGCCAACCTCTTCGCGCTTCTGACGGCGATCAACGCAACTGGCCGCAAGCGTGTCCTCGTGTTCGAGGATGCCTATCATGGCGGCGTTCTCACCTTCGCGGGCGGCGGCAGCCCGATGAACGTCCCGTTCGATTTCGTCACGGCGCCTTTCAACGACATCGAATCCACACGCGCCAGCGTGAAAGCCTGTGGAAACGAGCTTGCCGCCATCCTGGTCGAGCCGCTGCTGGGCGCGGCCGGCAACATCCCGGCCGAAGCGGCGTTTCTGGCGATGCTGCGCGAGGAGGCGGCCCGCTGCGGCGCGGTGCTCATTTTTGATGAGGTGAAGACTTCGCGCCTCGGGCGCGCCGGCCTGCAAGGCCACTACGGTATCGTGCCCGACATGACGACCCTCGGCAAATATCTCGGCGCGGGCCTGTCCTTTGGCGCGTTCGGCGGCTCGAAGGCCCTGATGGACCGTTTCGATCCGCGCCTGCCGGGCGCGCTCAAGCATGCGGGAACCTTCAACAACAACATCATGTCGATGAGCGGAGGGCTTGCGGGCCTACGCTCGAGCTTCACACCCGACGCCGCCGATGCGTTCCTTCAGCGCACCGAGGCTTTCCGCGCGACGGTGAATGCACGGCTGGCGCAGGTGGGCCTCGATGTGTGCCTCAGCGGCATCGGGTCGATACTCAGCCTCCATATCGGCGCGCAGCCGCCCATGAAGGTTGCCCAGATACACCCGCAAACGATGCTGCTGAGGCAACTCGTTCACCTGAACTGCCTGGAACGCGGCCTCCTCCTGACACCGCGCGGCGACATCTTCCTGTCATTGCCGATGAACGAGGCCCGCCTTGGCGAGATCGCGGAAATCCTGGTGAATGCCGTAATCCAGGAAAGCCCTGCCTTGGCAGACTGAGACCCAAACGCGGGATGGGTCGATCTGGCTGGCGGGCGCTTCGAACTGCTGCATAGTGCTGGTGGCACTTCATCGCCGAATAAGCGGTAACCATGACGCGGATGGCCGCCGCCATCCTCGCTCGGATCCTCAACATGACCACGAAGATCATCGGATAGAGACGCTGTCATCGGATGCTGGCCCGTGTCCAGCCAGCCGGAATTCCCTCGATTCAGCCAACCAGTGAACCGCTCTTGCCTCGCGTTCGCGGGGCGCCTCTTTCTGGCAGGCTGGGTGCTTCCTGAAATGGTGCTCATCTCTCACCTGACGACGGCAAACGGCGTCAGGCGCGAGGAAAATCATCTCCGAGTTCCATGATCGTCAGCGCAAGGATGCTTGCGCGATCGACCATGCTGTCCAGTTCGATATACTCCTCATCACTGTGATACTTTCCGCCCACCGGGCCGAGGCCGCAAATTGTAGGCGCACCGGCCGCGGCGGCAAATCCGGAATCCGCTGCTCCATGCGTGAGTTCGCCTGCGAGGCTAATTCCCATTTCGCTTGCAGATGCCTTGTAGCGCTTGAACAGGCTGTCCGACCCTTCCTCGTTGAACAGTGGCGGGAACTCGCCGTAGATTTCGAACGTGGCAGATGTCCCCTCCACCGAACGGCCGCGCGCAATCGCCGTGATGGCTTCGACCAGTGGGTCGCGATCGGCGGGCTGGAAATAGCGCAGGTCGATCGAGGCAGTCGCGAAAGGCGCGACGGTGTTGACGGATTGCCCCCCGGAGATCAGACCGACATTGATGGAGATATTGCGTTCGAGATCTGTCAGTTGGCGAATCTCGACGATTTTGTGCGCCAGTTCCTCAATGGCGCTGCGACCGTCGCGGAAGTTGACGCCCGAATGGGCCGACTTGCCATGAACTTCGAGCTTGGCAAAGATGCATCCGCGTCGTGCGACCACGACATTGCCATTGGCGCGACCGGGCTCGGAATTGAACACTGCGAGGGCTTCGGTCGCCTCCTTGCGAATGATGTCTCCGGACGAGGGAGAAGCGATCTCCTCGTCTCCCGTGTAAAGAAGAACA
>JAHHDR010000037.1 GCA_019739215.1 Rhizobium sp. | reverse complement strand
TTCCTCGACATCTCCGTTTGTCGCCGACCAGGCGACAACCCAGCCACCATCGGCGAGCGTGACGATCGGCGAGTCCCCGATGCTCTCTGCCGGCGTGGTATTGATCTGCACGGAACCGGACGCATTGCCGCTGGCGTCGTAAACGCTGTTGCCAGATGGTGTCGAGATCCTGTGTCCAGGTGACGACCCAGCCGCCATCCGGCAACGCGGTGGTTGAAGGAAACATGCTCCATCCCGCCTCCGACACCAGGACCGTTGCGCCGACCTGGGACCCCGACCCATTGTAGCGCGTCAAATAGACGTCACCCGTCGCGAGAGAAGTGCCGCTCGCCGCCACCCAGCCGCCGTCGAGGAGTTGCACGGTGGAACTCGCGAAGTACGTTCCGCCGGACGTTACCGGTGTCGCGCTGCCTTCCCTGGCCCCATCCGATCCGTATCGCTGCTGGTAGAACTGGCCGTCGTCCAGCCAAGGCGCCAGCCAGCCACCATCGGAAAGCGGCGTCACGAAATTGCGCGTCTGCGCGCCACCGGTTGTCGTATTGATCCGCTCTTCGCCGCCAATGGCCCTGCCATTGCGGTCGTATCTCTGCTGGTAGACATCCGCGGAGTCTGCGTCGCCCTCAGTCGCCGAACTCCAGGTCACAATCCATCCGCCATCGATCAAACCAGTGGTTTGAGCCCAGTCCTGGTCCCCCGCCACCCCGGTATTGACCCGTCGTTCCGTCGCCCGCGCTCGACATCCAGTTCTCCTCGCAAATCCCCAAGCTCAAACACCGCAGGACAGCAGTGATTATCGAGCCATAGGAAGGACAGCAGCATAGGTCAACCCGACGGCTCCCTCCCCGCAGGAACCATCAAGTCCAACGCAATATAGCCGTCCGCTGAGGAGCCGATCGACGAAGATCTAAACCGGATATGAGCCGGACTAAAAAATATAAACTGCGCAACACTTCGCATATTTTAGAATGAATTTATCACAGCAGAAAAATCGTCGGCGGCGAGATCGCTCGCGCTCCGCGAGCATGGTGGCTGCCACATGGGACGATACAACGCCGCAGCGCCGAAAACTGCTACAGGGACCGCTCGAGCAGGATGCGCGGCAGGGGCAAGCCCAGTGTCTCCGACATCTTCACGCCCCGCCAGGTCTCGCGGAAGCCCTGCCGGATATAGAGATCCAGGGCGCGCAGGTTCGCCTGCGCCACCTCGATCCGCGCGCGTTCGAGCCTCTCGGCGCGCATCCGGTTCATCAGTTCGGTGAGAATGGCGGAACCGACGCCGCGACCCTGCGTCTCGGGACTGACCCAAAGGTCGGAAACATAGTCGAGCGGCCCGCCGCGGCCCGGTGCCTCGTAATTGTCACGGGCACCCCAACCGACGACCGAGCCATCCGTGATGCAGACCACGACGTCGCATCCGGGATTTCGCACCCAGTCTTGCAGCCAACCGCGCGCGCGATCCTCGACCTTTGGGTCGAACCATTCCTGGTAGTGACGGTTTGCCAGCCAGGAACTGTAGCCGATCTCGGCAACGCCTGTCCGGTCCGCGTCGATCATGGTCCGGAACAGGCGCTCGGTCATTTGCTTACCACCATTTATCGGGCGAGAACCGACCCGCCGCCTGTTCGATCACATAGGCCGTCTGGAAAAGTGTCTCTTCGTCGAAGGCCTTGCCGATGAGTTGCAGGCCAAGCGGCAGGCCCTTATGATCGAGGCCCGCGGGAACCGCGATGCCAGGCAGACCGGCCATGTTCACCGTCACGGTGAAGATGTCGTTGAGATACATCTTGACCGGATCGTTCGCCATGTCCTGGTCGGCGATGCCGAAGGCCGAAGACGGGGTCGCCGGCGTCAGGATGGCATCGACGCCCGCGTCGAAAGCGATCTCGAAGTCGCGCTTGATCAGAGTACGCACCTTCTGCGCGCGAATGTAATAGGCGTCGTAGTAACCAGCCGAAAGCACATAGGTGCCGATCAGGATGCGCCGCTTGACCTCCGTGCCGAAGCCGGCTGCCCGGGTCCGCTCGTACATCTCGAGAATATCCTTGCCGTCCTGGCGCAGCCCGTAACGAACGCCGTCATAGCGCGCCAGGTTGGACGAGGCTTCCGCCGGGGCAACGATATAGTAAGCCGGCAAAGCATATTTGGTATGCGGCAAACTGATATCGACGATTTCGGCGCCGGCATCCCGCAGCCAGGCGATGCCCTGCTGCCAGACCTTCTCGATTTCGTCGGGCATGCCGTCGACGCGATATTCCCTGGGAATACCGATCTTCTTGCCCTTGAGCGGCCTTCCGAGAGCAGCCTCATAGTCCGGGACAGCGATATCGACGGAGGTCGTGTCCTTGTCATCGACGCTTGCCATCGACTTCAGCAGGATCGCCGCGTCGCGCACGTCCCGCGCGATCGGACCGGCTTGGTCGAGCGAGGAGGCGAAGGCGACGGTGCCCCAGCGCGAGCATCGGCCATAGGTCGGCTTGATGCCGACGGTGCCGGTGAAGGCCGCCGGCTGGCGGATCGAACCACCCGTATCCGTCGCCGTGGCGCCGGCTGCCAGAAAGGCTGCGACCGCGGCAGCCGAACCGCCCGACGATCCGCCCGGCACCAGGTCGGCATTGGACCCGCGGGCGCGCCAGGGGTTCTTGACGGGGCCGTAATAGGAGGTCTCGTTAGACGAGCCCATGGCGAATTCGTCCATGTTGAGCTTGCCCAGCATGACAGCGCCGTCGGCAAAGAGGTTGGCGGTCACCGTCGATTCGTATTCCGGCTTGAACCGGTCGAGGATATGGCTGCAGGCTTGGGTGTGCACGCCACGGGTGGCGAAGAGATCCTTGATGCCGAGAGGTATGCCCTCCAGCGCCCCGGCCTTTCCAGCCGCGATCCTCGCGTCCGACGCCTTCGCCTGCTCGCGGGCAATGTCATGCGTCACGGCGACATAGGCGTTGAACTGCGGATTGGCGGCATCGATCGCGGCGAGGTAGGCGTCTGTCAGTTCGACCGCGGAAATCTCCTTCACGAGGAGTTTCTTGCGGGCTTCGGCGATCGTCAGGCGGGTCAGTTCACTCATCGGGCTTCACTTCAGGGTCAGGCAGCGAGCTGCTTGTGATAGAAAACGGAATATTCGGTATCGGGATAGTCGAGGACCGGTCCGCAGCGCATGAAGCCGGCCTTTTCGTAGATCGCCCAGGCGGCGTGATGACGGTCGCCGGTCTCCAGAACCAGTTCCTCGATGCCTTCGTCGAGCGCCGCATTGAGGATCTCCCCCAGGAGACGGCGGCCGATGCCCTGCCCGCGGTGGCTCTCGCGCGTGAACATCCGCTTGACCTCGGCGATGCGCTTGTCGTGGCGCTTGAGCGCCCCGCACCCGATCGCCTCGCCGCCATCGCGCGCGACCCAGACGGTGACATCGGGTTCGGCCATCTGCTCGGCAGTGAGATGGTAGCAGAATTCCGGTGGCGTCAGCTTGAACAGATGGTCGTTGAGTTCTGCCACGAGGACGCGCACGTCGTTCTGCAAAGGTGTTTCGATCGCGATCGTAATGGCCATCATCGACTCCATTCTCATTGCGCCGCCGCTATTCGACGACCTTGGGCACCTCGAAAAAGTTCTGTTCGGTCAAGGGGGCGTTGGAGACGATACGGTCGGCCATGCTGCCATCCGTCACCTCGTCCTTACGCATCTTCATCGCCATGGGGATCACCGACGTCATCGGCTCGACGCCGGAGACATCGACCTCGGACAACTGCTCGACGAAGCCGAGGATGCCGTTGAGCTCCCCCGTCATTCGCACCGCTTCCTCATCGCTCACCGCCAGCCGGGCGAGCCGGGCGACGCGCTTCACTGTCGCAACATCTACGGACATGCACTCTCCAGTCAGACTTTCCCTGCCCGCTATAAAGGCGCGGGACAGGGCGTGCAATCGCTTTTTGACGTAGGGACGCGGGCGGCCTAGAGGCTCACCGTGTCGCCGACGCCGGGCACTTCCACCCGGGTCTTCGAACCATCCATCCCGGCGACGAACTTGTCCGCGTTCTGGTCGAGAAGCCCGAAGGTCTTGTAGTGGCACGGGATCGCCGTCTTGAACTCGAAATAGCGCTGGCAGGCGAGCGCGGCCACCGCGCCGCCCATGGTGAACCGGTCGCCGACGGGCACGATACCGATATCGGGCTGGTGCAGTTCCTGGATCAGTGCCATGTCGCCGAAAATGTCGGTATCGCCCATATGCAGCAGCGAGGGCTCGTCATCGAAATGCAGCATCAGGCCGTTGGCATTGCCGAGCGCGTGGCTCACGCCGTCTTCGGTGAGATGTGCGGACGAGTGCAGCGCGTTGGTGAAGGTCACCGAGAAACCGTCGAAATGCACCGTCCCGCCGTGGTTGCCCTGATTGACCTTCTTGACGCCCCGGAACTGCAGCCAGTCTCCGAGATCGGCATTGGCGAGAACCTCCGCGCCCAGTTCGCCGGCAAGCCCGATCGTGTCGCCGACATGGTCCATGTGGCCGTGGGTCAGCAGGATATGCGTGACGCCCCTGGTCGCGTCCTTGATGTCCTGGCCTTGAAACGCGGGATTATGCGTGAGAAACGGATCGATGAGGATTGTGTTCCTGGCGGTTTCGATGCGAAAGGCGGCGTGGCCGAGCCAGCGTAGCTTCATGGTGGTCTCCCTTGTCCTTCTGATGACCTGATAACCAATAGCGACTGCCATTGCCAGCGCCGGAATGCGAGAGCAACTGGCGGCTGGCCAAACCCACCGGCGGATTGTGAGCGATCAATGACCATTCTCTCCATGGAAGACCTTGCGGCGCATCTCGCGCCCGGCGACATCATTGCCGGGCTCGATCTCGGCACCACGACGATCGGGCTCTCGCTGTCGGATCGCGGTCGCAGGTTTGCCACGCCGCGCACCGTCATCAGTCGCAAGAAATTCGGGATCGACGCCGAGGCGCTGCTCGCCTTCGCCAGGAAGGAGGCGGCCATGGCCTTCGTGATCGGTCTGCCGATCAACATGGATGGCAGTCAGGGGCCGCGTGCGCAGGCAACGCGTGCCTTCGTCCGCAACATGGAAGCCCGGACGGACATCCCCTTCGTGTACTGGGATGAACGGCTGTCGACAGTTGCCGCCGAGCGCGTGCTGATCGAGATGGACGTGTCACGCAAGAAGCGCAGCGAGCGGATTGATTCCGCCGCCGCGTCGTTCATTCTTCAGGGCGCGCTTGATAGATTGTCGTCCATCGCCAGGGCTTCCGACCCTGATTTCTGACGCGACCGCCACCAGGCGGCGATCTGCTTGCGCCGCCGGAATGCCAGGATCGAGAAAAGCAGCACCGAATCCAGGATGACCGCGCGAAGAACCAGAACCGGAATGTCTTCCGGCGGCAAGCCCAGAATCTGACCGTAAAGCTGGAACACGAATTCGTTCATCTGCCGGCTCAGGATGAGATAGCCGAAGTTCATGTCATGGTAGGACAAACCATACCACGTGCCCAGAACGGTGATCGGCAAGGCCCAGAAGATCAAGATCCAACGCATTCACACCATCCTCGAACCCGGTGTTTGGCGGATCGGGCCGTTTTCCCCGCCCGATCCGCCTGTCCCCGGCTCAAATGCCAAACCGGTCCAATTCGTTCAATTCGCCGTGCGAGACCGGATCAGCGGCGCGCCGACGAGACGGTCGAACAGGCCGAACATCGAGATCACGAGCAGCGGCAGCACCAGATCGCGGCCGACGAGAGCAAGGACAAACCCCAGCCCCGCAACCATGACCATAGCCGATTTCCCGCCCGTGACCCGCAACGCACAACTCCTACGAACCGATGACAAACTCTCCCAGTTAACCACCCGTCGCGCAACGTAAACCAATTGTTAAGGTTAATTTCGCGCCCTGCGGAGGCGGAGCCAAGTGTTCAGGGATAGACGCCGCGAACGAGGCGCCGGATGGCCTGGGACACGCGGTCCCAGTCCTTGGCGATGGCGAGTTCCATCCCCGCAAAGCGCCCGGCCGTCGCGCCCGACAGGACCACATGCTGCACCGAAGCCAGCAGAAGCGCGTTGAGCGCCAGATGATCGACACCCTTGGGCGGCGGCATCGCACCGCGCACTTTTTCTATCCACAGGGACAATGCACGAGCACGCGCTTCCGACAGGCGCTTCACCTGCGTGGAGTTATCCGAGACCTCCCAGGCGATGATTCTGCGCGTCAGCGGATCCTCCCTCAGCGCATGCATGAATGTCATCATCAGGTGCTCAACGAGATCGCCGTAGGTCAGCATGAAGCCGCTGTGGCCGCCGACGGGCATCTTGTCCTCAATCCATCGCGCAAGCTCCACACCGATCGCATCGACAAGTCCATCCATCCCGCCGAAATAGCGATAGATCAATTGCTTGTCGCAGGCCGCACGCCGCGCCACGGCGTTGACGCCGAAAGTCTGGAATCCACCCTCTGCCAACAGATCGGTGGCGGCCTTCAGGATTCGGGCCGAGGTCACGGCGCGATCGCGCACCGGCGCCGACGTTGCGGCAGTTTGGACGGTCATACAGTCTCTCCAGGCAATACTGGCGAGACCCTATTGACCTCACCGGATGGCGACAAGGTGCAGCCAGTGGTCGTCAACAGGTCAGGACTTGGGGATCATCGGGCTTGCGCCGCCCGATCGGCGGGACTAGACCGGCAAGGCGCGTCCGGGAAGCCAGGCCGGGCGAAGATTTCTCCCACGCGTAACATTCCCCATGCAGATCATATTCGAGAGCATCCTGCCCATCTTCCTCATCGTCGCCTGCGGGGTGGTGCTGCGGCGACAGCGCATCTTTGATCCGGGCTTGTGGAACGGCCTCGAGCAACTGGGCTTTTACGTGCTCTTCCCCTGCTATCTCTTCCTGACCCTGGCGACGGCCGACTATGCCAGCATCGACATCGGACCCGTCACCCTGGTCTATCTCGGCTCGATCCTGTTGCTCGCCGCCCTGCTGATTGCCGCCTGGCCGCTGTTTCGGGCCCGCGGCGTCGGCGCGCCGCAATTCACCTCCGTGTTCCAGACCGCAACCCGCTGGAACGGTTTTGTCGCGCTGGCCATAGCCGAGCGCATTGCCGACAAGCCGGGTGTCGCGATGGTGGCATTTCTCATGGGTGCGATCATCATCCCGATCAACTTCATCAATATCGGCCTGCTGATCTGGTTCGGCGGCGGAGCCAGGGACCTGTGGACCGTTGTGAGGAAGCTCGTCACCAACCCGATGGTGTTCTCGAGCCTCATCGGCGTACTCGCCGCAGCCGTCGATATCGAAATCTATGCGCCGGTCATGAGCGCCCTCGACCTTCTGGGCCGCTGCGCTCTCGGACTTGGCCTGCTGATCGTCGGCGCCGGCCTTCAGATCGGCGACGTTCTCAAGCCCAGGCCGGTCATGCTGCTTCCGGCATTCCTCAAGCTTCTCGTGTTCCCGGCCCTTGTCGTCGGCTTCGGCCTTGCCGCCGGCCTCGACCACACGACGGTGATGCTGCTGGGCCTGTCCGCCAGCGTCCCGACTGCGATGAACGGCTATCTTCTGGCCAAGCAGATGGGTGGCGATGCGCCGCTCTATGCGGCGATCTCGACCATCCAGACCGTGGCCGCCTTCTTCACGATGCCGCTGGTCCTGGCACTGGTCGCGTTGGTCTGAGGGGCCTTCAGCTGGCCGCTTCGCCCAGGCTGCCGCCGGCGCCGAGTTTCCGCATTACCCAGGGCAGGATGAGTACCACCACCGCCAGCACCAGGAAGAACAGCGAGATCGGGTGCGTGAAGAACACGCTCGCATCGCCCTGGCTGATCATCATCGCCCGGCGGAACTGCTGCTCGGCCAGCGGCCCGAGGATCAGGCCGATAATGACCGGCGCAATCGGAAAACCGTAGCGGCGCATCAGGAAGCCGACAAATCCGATCACGAACAGGATGAAGAGATCGGTCACCGAACGATTGAGCCCGTAGACCCCAAGCGCCGAGAACACCATGATGCCGCCATAGAGCAACGGGGCTGGAATCGCCAGAAGTCGGACCCAGAGCCCCACAAGCGGCAGATTGAGGATCAGCAGCATCACGTTGCCGATGTAGAGGCTGGCGATCAGCCCCCAGACCAGCGGGCCGGAATTGGTGAACAGTTGCGGCCCGGGCTGCAGCCCGTATTGCTGGAACGCGACAAGCAGGATCGCCGCGGTCGCCGAGGTCGGCAGACCAAGTGTCAGCAGCGGTACCAGCACGCCCGCCACCGCGGAATTGTTCGCGGCCTCCGGCCCGGCCACGCCTTCGATCGCCCCTTTGCCGAACTCCTCCGGGTTCTTCGACAGCTTCTTTTCCATGAAATAGGACAGGAAAGTGGGGATCTCCGTGCCGCCTGCGGGCAGGACGCCGAAGGGAAAGCCAAGCGCCGTGCCCCGCAGCCATGGCTTCCAGGAGCGGGCCCATTCGCTGGCGCTCATGAACAGCGAGCCCTTGACGGCCAGGACCTCCGCCTCCCGCAGGTCCTTCCGGGACGCGATGTGCAACGCCTCACCCACGGCGAACAGACCGACCGCGACGATGACGACGTCGATCCCGTCGAGCAGGCTCATGACCCCGAAGGCCAGGCGCGGCTGGCCGGTCAGTTCGTCTATGCCCATCAGGCCGATCGCAAGCCCCAGCATCAGCGAGGTGACTCCCTTGAGCAGCGACGTTCCCAGAAGGGCCGACGCCGCCGTGAAGGCGAAGATCATCAGCCCGAAATATTCGGCCGGCCCGAAGTGAAGCGCGATCTTGACGAAGACTGGCGCAAGAAAGGTGAGGAGCAGCGTGCCGATCGTGCCGGCGATGAACGAGCCGATCGCGGCGGTGGACAGCGCCGCCGCGCCCCTGCCCTGCCGCGCCATCTGGTTGCCTTCGACGGCGGTCACGATCGAGCCCGACTCGCCCGGCGTGTTGAGCAGTATCGAGGTCGTCGATGACCCGTACATGGCGCCGTAGTAGAGTCCGGCGAACATGATGAAGGCGCCCGTCGGGTCGAGCTTGGCCGTCACGGGCAGCAGGAGGGCGATGGTCATCGCCGGGCCGATCCCGGGCAGGATGCCGATCAGGGTGCCAAGCGTCGTGCCGACGAGGCACCACATGAGATTGTTGAGGGTAAGCGCAGTGGCAAATCCGTCGAGGAGCGCCTGGAATCCGTCCATCAGATCAGTCCCCCGAAGACGCCGGCAGGCAGCTGCAGATTGAGCAGCCTGGTGAAGGTGAAGTAGGCGGCGCCGCTGAGCAGCAGTGCCACCGTGACGTCACGAACATAGCGACGGCTGCCGAAGCCCATCGCCACCGCGGCGAACAGCACGGTGGACGACAGGATGAAGCCCAGCATCGAAATGAAGAGAATCTGGAAGACGAATCCGCCGATGATGAATCCCAGGGACCGCCATTCGGTGCTGTCCGTGTCCGCGGCAAGCCGGGCGGGACCATTGCGGAGCGCCTGCACGACGAAACAAACGCCCAGCAGAACCAGCGCCGCCGCAGCGACATAGGGAAAGATCTGCGGCCCGACTTTTGCATGCATCGGCGGCACGCGCATCTGCGAGGTGCTCGCCGCGATCAATATGCCGACGAAGCCGAGGAGCAGGCCAGCGACGATGCCGGCCAACCTTGATTCCCGTGCCATTTCGCCCCCCGTTGATGCCAGCCGTCGCTATTCCACGAGGCCGATTCCCTTCAGGACTTCGGTCGTGCGCGCATTCTCCTCGGATACCAGCGCCGCGAATTCGTCGCCGGCGAGATAGAGGTCGGTCCACTTCTTGTCGGCGAGGATCTTTTTCCATTCGGCACTGTCATGCACCTGCCTGACGATATCGAGGAGCGCGGCCTTGCCGGCATCGTCGAGGCCGGGGGGTGCGATCACGCCGCGCCAGTTGGCCAGTTCGATGTCGAGACCCTGCTCCTTGAGCGTTGGTGCATCAAGGCCTTGCAGCCGGTCTCCCGAGGATATGGCGAGCACGCGCAGTTCGCCGGACTGGATCTGGCCTTCCCATTCGGAAAGCGAGGAAATGCCGGCCGTCACATGGCCGCCGAGAATGGCCGCGAGCGCCTCGCCGCCGCCAGAATAGGGAATGTAGTTGAGCTTGGTGACGTCGGCACCGGCCGCCTTGGTGATCAGCCCGGCAAGGATGTGGTCCGTGCCGCCGGCCGATCCGCCGCCGAAACTGACGGCCGCGGTGTCCGTCTTCAACTTCTCGACCAGGTCGGCCATGGACTTCAGTTCGGAGGATCCCGGCACGACGACGACTTCGAACTCGCCGGTCAATCGCGCGATCGGCGTGCTCTGATCGAGAGTCGCAGGAGACTGGTTGGTGAGGATCGCGCCGACCATGACGAGCCCCATGACCATCAGGACATTCGGGTTGCCGGCTTCCTTGCCCGCCAGTTGCGAAAGTCCGATCGTGCCGCCAGCGCCCGGAACATTTTCCACGGAAACTGAGCCGGCGAGGTTGAGCGCGCGAACCACTTCCTCGATCGCACGCGCAGTCTGGTCCCAGCCGCCACCCGGCCCAGCCGGCGCGATCACCCGCAGGCTGTCGAGCGCAGCATAGGCCTGCGTCGCCCAGGGAAACGCCACCGATGCGGCAAAGGCTGCGGAAAGTCTGATGAAGTCGCGTCGTCTCATATCTTCCTCCCGGAACAGTTTTGACCGTCCTTTGGCGCTGCCCCGGCTCCCCCCGCAGCAACGCCTCCCGCTCAGGATGGAAGCATGCAGAGCGCTGAGAAACAAGTCATATTTGCATGTCGTCAGATTGCGGGCTCAGTGCCCGGCGGCAGGATAGAGCAAGTCGATGATGAAGCGGGCGTCGAATCGCGAATCGAGCATGCCGTAAGTCGCCCGCCAGCCGCCGGCGAGCCGGCTTTCGAGAAAGGCGTCGGCGACCCGGCCGGCGCCGAGCCGCATCATCTCCGCCGCGCCAGCGGCCAGCGCCAGTTGCTCGGTGAAGAACCGTGCCGAGCCTTCATCGCGTTCACACAGTGCGGCAGCTGCCCGTAGCACGTCGACCGTCTTGGCGCCCGCCGGCCCCAGATCGCGCGCAAGCATGGTGAAAAGCAGGTCGAACTGGTCGCCGTGCCGGGCCAGCACTCGAAGCACGTCGAGCGCCATGACATTGCCGGACCCTTCCCAGATCGCATTGACTGGCGCCTCGCGATAGTGCCGCGCCATCGGCCGCTCCTCGACATAGCCGGAACCGCCGAGGCACTCCATCGCCTCGTAGATCAGCGGCGGCGCAAGCTTGCACACCCAGTATTTGATAACCGGCGTCATGATGCGCTTGTAGGCCTTCTCCTCGTCACTGGCCGACGCATTGTCGAAAGCGCCGGCAAGCCGGAAGACCAGTGCGCCTGCCGCCGCCGCGTCCAGTGCCATGTCGGCGACCACGCGCGTCATCAGGGGCTGGTCGATCAGGTCCTTGCCGAACACCGAACGGCCGCGGATGTGGTGGATTGCCTCCGCCACCGCTGCCCGCATGATGCCGGCGGACGCCAGGGCACAATCGAGCCGCGTCAGCGTCACCATGTCCAGGATCGTGCGTATGCCGTGCTCGGGATCGCCGAGGAGGAAGCCATAGGCCTCCGAAAATTCCACCTCGCTCGAGGCGTTGGAGCGGTTGCCGATCTTGTCCTTGAGGCGCTGGAAGCGCAGCCCGTTGCGGCTTCCGTCCTCCAGGAGCCGCGGCACTAGGAAGCAGCCCATGCCCTGTTCGGTCTGGGCCAGCATGACGAAGGCGTCGCTCATCGGCGCGGACAGGAACCACTTGTGGCCGTGCAGCCGGTAGATGCCATCGCTGACCTTTTCGGCAACCGAGCGGTTTGCCCGCACGTCGGTGCCGCCCTGTTTCTCGGTCATTCCCATGCCGATGGTGACGCCGGTCTTCTCCTGCGCCGGCTTGTTGGCGGAATCGTAGCGTCGCGTGGTCGTCCGGGGCAACCAGGTCTTGTGGACGGCCGGCGTCGCCTGGATCGCAGCCATCGCGGCGGAGGTCATGGTCAGCGGGCAAAGGTGGCCGCATTCGAGCTGCGATGTGAGGTAGAACCGCACGGCGCGAGCCTGATGGGTGATCCCCGCCTCCTCCTCTTTGGCCTCCCAGATCGACGACGACAATCCGCTCGCCACTGAACGCCGCATCAGCGCATGCCAGGCGGGGTGAAAATCGACGCTGTCGAGCCGCTCGCCGCGCGGGCCGTGCGTCCTGAGCGAGGGTGGGTTCTGGTTCGCCATCCGCGCCAGTTCCTGCGCCTCGTGAGCAGTCGCATAGCGACCGATCATGTCGAACTCCTCCCGCAAGGCACGGGGCATGGTCGAGGAAATGTCGACCAGCAGCGGGTCGGACCGGTAGGCGTTCACCCCCGTCCAAGGTTCCGGCTGGTTCAGTTCCTCTGGGGTGAGGTCGGCGTGCGCGATTCTTTCCATAAGGCTTCTTAAGCGGATTCGTCCCCAGATGGCATGGGCCCGCCTGATCCCAAGTCGCGAATATGTGTTGAAAATCGACGCCTGTCCACGTCCGACGGCCGGCCCGGCTCGCGGATGGTCACAATGGACAGCACTGCTTGTGATCAGTCCCGCCCAAGACGCGCATTGAGCCAGGCGATCAGGTCGGACCTCCCGAGCAATGTGTAGATGCCGCCCTGGCCGCAAAGTTCGCCCAACCGCCCCCCGGTCACGGATCGGGACACGAGACCGATGGGTATTTCCCGGCCCTCCCATGGCAGGAAGACCGGTCCGCCGCTATCGCCGGCACAGGAATCCACCGGCGGCTCGCCGCGTCGCCTGAGCCCGATGATCATTTCCCTGTATGCCCGGCACCCCAGCGACCGCGCCGCACGGGAACCGCAGTCGGTCGAGTTGATCTGCATCGTCGCGTCGTTTTGCCTGCCGATCGTCTGTCCATCGGCGGTCGTGCTGCCATAGCCGACCAGACGCACACGCATGGCCCCGGTGGCTCGCCAGCTATCCAGTGGCAGGATGTCGCCGAGCAGGGACGTAGCCTGGTTGACCGGCTGGCGCGCGTCGTCGAGCAGCGGCGCGTTCAGGGTTAGAATGGCAACATCGTTGCCTTCGGCGGGTTTGAAATCGCGCGTATTCAGGCAGGCGGCCCCCGCCTGGAAGAACGGCTGCAGCGTCGCGGCGGTCCATGTCGCCCGGCGCGACGTCATGTCGGTGCTGCCGGTGACGCGATAGTCGTTGGCATGACAGGTGCAATGCTTGGCAGTGAGCACATGCCGCGCATTGAGATAGAGGCCGCTGCATACCCTTTCGAAGCCTTCCGAGTCGACAAAGGCAATGCCGACGACGCGTCTGTCCTCGCTCGGTCGTCCGTCGAGCGAAAGAATTGACGGTCCGTCGTCTGGGGGTGCAGCCTGGACTGTGACCTCGGGAAACGGCACTCCCGCGGGCCACAGATTGAGCTCAGCCGCCCCGGCGATACGCGCATCAATCAGACCGAAAGCTATCGTTGCGATCAGCACAAGCCAACGACGTCTCCGGTCCCGGGCCAACATCGGCTAGTCGCACTGTGTCGTATCGACGGGATGGGCGGCAAGGCAATCCTTGCGGTCGAAATACGTATCCCGCGCGACGCGCGACTCATCAAGCTTAACACCATTGTTGATGGCGGTCGCAAGCGCGAGATAATACTCAGCACGCGCGTCCTGCACATTCTTGCGGCGCAGGATCATGTCGACAACCTGGCCGAAATAGGCGTCGACGATGGCCACAGGAAGCGTTGCCACTGCCAGCGCCTCCGAGGGCTTGGTGACGGACACGCTTAGCAGGTCGCCATTGTCGAAATCCAGTTCCGTCTTGCGCGCGACGAAGGCGGTCCTCTTGATATCGACGCGATAGATCGGCGTGTTGTTGGCAAACATCATCTGCCGCATTTCCAGCGTCTTGCCGCGCAGCACCACATGGACCATTCGTGGCATCGGCCGGCGGAAATAGATCCCCGGTTTCCTCGCTGAATCGGAAACCTCGAAGTTCGGCGGGTCCGGCTCGGCCTGGTCGGACGAAGGCGTGGCGATCGACAGGCCGCGCGGACAATCCTGCGTCCAGTCGCCGGGATGTCTTTCGATCTCAATACAGGTGGACGGACTTTGCGTAAGGTCGCGCAGCCGCGCATTCGCGTGACGGGTCTGCAGGTCGTCATAGGGATCAAATTGTATGGTGTGGCTGGACTTCACGGTATTGCCCGCCACGGTCGTACCAGCCCGAAGCAGCGCGGCCGTCTCCGCGACCCGTGTCAGGATATCACCGGTCCGGTCGGTGGCCGTTGCCGATACGGCATCAAGCAGGCCCGAGGCCGTATAGGTGACCTTGATCTCGTCGTCCGAGAACGGGGAAAGGGCAAACCCCACCTGCTTCAATTGCCGTGGATCCGGCATGGCGACTGTCGTGGTGGTGAGGCTGTAGGTCCTGGTCGCCGCAGGTTTGGTCCTGTCCCAAGTGACTTCGACGACGACGTTCACGACATGTTTGGGCAGGAAATAGGTGCCCGAGCGTTGTCGAGGCTGCACCGCATCCTGATCCACCGAATAGGTGTCGACGACCGAACAGGAGGCCAGAAGTCCAAATGCAAGACAGACGGCGCCACGCAGCTTCATTGGTAAAGTCCCCCTGAATGAGGGAAATCTAATCGCTATTTTTTAATTGTAAATGTATTTTATTCCCTCACAGCGGGAATATATCAATCATTGGAGGTAACAGTGCTCAGTTTCAACTCGAAACGCCCCCCCGATGGTTAGACTTCTCCGCGCGCAACGGCCCTTGCCCCCTCCCGGCGCCCGCCCTATAGAGCCTCGAAACACTTGGAAGGGCGCCCGACAATGGTCTTTTTTCCGCACCGCCACCTGCTCGGCATCAAAGGCATGACGGAGCAGGACATCGTCCATCTTCTCGACAAGGCGGACGAGGCCGTGAAGGTCTCCCGGCAACGCGAGAAGAAGACCTCGACACTCCGTGGCCTGACCCAGATCAACCTGTTTTTCGAGGCGTCGACCCGCACCCAGGCTTCGTTCGAACTGGCGGGCAAGCGGCTTGGCGCCGACGTCATGAACATGTCGGTCGGCAATTCTTCGGTGAAAAAGGGCGAGACCCTGATCGACACCGCCATGACGCTCAATGCCATGCATCCCGATGTGCTCGTGATCCGCCATTCCTCGGCCGGCGCGGCGGCACTTCTCGCCCAGAAGGTATCCTGCGCGGTCGTCAATGCTGGCGACGGCCAGCACGAGCATCCGACCCAGGCCCTGCTCGACGCGCTCACCATCCGCCGCGCCAAGGGCAGGCTGTCGCGGATCATCGTGGCGATCTG
The DNA here is from genome assembly GCA_019739215.1 of Rhizobium sp. GTDB lineage: Bacteria > Pseudomonadota > Alphaproteobacteria > Rhizobiales > Rhizobiaceae > Rhizobium_E. The sequence goes on along the minus strand of JAHHDR010000037.1, from coordinate 66,591 downwards.
CGGCGACGTCCTGCACAGCCGTGTCGCCCGCTCCAACATCCTGCTGCTCAACGCCATGGGCGCCCGCGTTCGCGTCGTCGCGCCGTCTACGCTGCTGCCCTCAGGCATCGCCGACATGGGCTGCGAGGTCTATCACGACATGAAGGAAGGTCTGAAGGATGCCGACGTGGTGATGATGCTGCGCCTGCAGCGCGAGCGCATGTCCGGCGCCTTCGTGCCCTCGGTCCGGGAGTATTTCCACTTCTACGGCCTCGATGCCGAGAAACTGAAGGCAGCCAGGGAGGATGCGCTGGTCATGCATCCCGGCCCGATGAACCGCGGCGTGGAGATCGCCTCGGAGATCGCCGACGGTCCGCAAAGCGTGATCGGCGAGCAGGTCGAGATGGGCGTCGCTGTGCGGATGGCCGTGATGGAAGCGCTGCTCCTCGGCCAGAACATGGGAGAACGCGCATGACCACGATCGTTCTCCAGAATGTCCGCATCGTCGACCCCTCGCGCAATCTCGACGAAACAGGAACGATCATCGTCCGCAACGGCAAGATCCTCGCCGCTGGCAACGACGCGCTCAACCAGGGCGTCCCGGAAGCCGCCATCGTCCGGGACTGCCGCAACCTCGTCGCAGTGCCTGGCCTGATCGATGCGCGTGTCTTCACGGGTGAACCGGGCGGCGAGCACCGCGAAACCATCGCCTCGGCCTGCAGGGCTGCCGCTGCCGGCGGCGTGACCGGCTTCGTCATGATGCCCGACACCGATCCCGTCATCGACGACATCGCGCTGGTCGAATATGTGCGCCGCACGGCGCGCGATGCCTCTCCCGTCCATGTCTATCCCGCCGCAGCGCTAACCAAGGGGCTTACGGGTGACGAGATGACGGAAATCGGCCTGCTGAAAGAGGCCGGCGCCGTCGCTTTCACCAATGGCCGGAACCCGCTGCACAATGCCCAGGTCCTGCGGCGGGCGCTGACCTACGCGCGCGACTTCGATGCCGTGATCAGCATGGAAACCCGCGACCAGCATCTCGGCGCCGGCGGAGTTATGAACGAGGGCCTGCTCGCGTCCTGGCTCGGCCTGTCAGGCATTCCGGCCGAGACCGAGATCATCCCGCTCGAACGCGATCTGCGCATCGCAGCGCTGACGAGAGGTCGCTATCACGCTGCCCAGATCTCCGTGCCCGGTTCGGTCGAGGCTCTGAATGCAACGAAGTCCCGCAATGCGCGCGTCACCTCAGGCATCTCGATCAACAATCTCGCGCTCAACGAGAACGACATCGGCGAGTACCGCACCTTCTTCAAGCTCTACCCGCCGCTTCGCGCCGAAACCGACCGCGTCGCCATGGTCGAGGCGCTGGCCAGGGGCGAGATCGATATCATTGTCTCCTCGCATGACCCACAGGATGTCGACACCAAGCGCTTGCCGTTCGGCGAGGCCGAGGACGGCGCGATCGGTCTCGAAACCATGCTGGCGGCGGCACTGCGCCTGCACCATGACGGCTCGGTGCCGTTGATGCGGCTGATCGATGCCATGTCCACGGCGCCCGCCCGCATCTTCGGCCTGCCCGGCGGCACGCTGAAGCCGGGCGCGGCGGCCGACATCACGCTGATCGACCTCGACGAGCCCTGGATCTGCGCCAAGGAAGAGCTTCTCTCGCGATCCAAGAACACCCCGTTCGAGGATGCGCGCTTTTCCGGCCGCGCGGTCGCCACTTACGTCGGTGGCGAATCTGTGTTTTCCTTGTAATCTGGAGGGGCACTCATGGATTCACTGACGACCTGGAACATCACGGCCTTCCCCGCCATCATCGCCTCAGTCCTCGGCTATCTCTCCGGCTCCGTACCCTTCGGTCTGATCCTGACGAAAATGGCCGGCCTCGGCGACGTCCGCGCGATCGGCTCGGGCAATATCGGCGCGACCAATGTGCTCCGGACGGGCAATAAGGGCCTCGCCGTCGCGACGCTTCTGCTCGACGCGCTCAAGGGGACCGTGCCGGCCGCGCTCGGCTACCACTTTTTCGGGGTCGAGGGCGGTGTCATCGCGGGCTTCGCAGCCTTTCTCGGCCACATCTTCCCGGTCTGGCTCGGCTTCAAGGGCGGCAAGGGCGTGGCGACTTACATCGGCGTCCTCTTCGGGCTGGACTGGCGCATGGGCCTGCTGTTCCTCCTCGTCTGGATTGCAACTGCCGCAATCACACGCTACTCTTCCTTGTCCGCACTGGTGGCTACGGTTGCAATGCCCGTTGTCCAGTTGTTTACGGGTGACATCAAGATCGCGGCGGTCGCCGCCGTTATGACGGTGATCGCCTGGATCAAGCATCGTGCGAACATCAACCGGCTGGTGTCCGGAACCGAAAGTAGGATCGGCAGCAAGGGATAGGGCATTGGAAACGGGCGCGGGTCAAAAAGGCATAGCGCTCACCGACCGCCAGCGACTGGCCTGGCTCCGCCTCATCCGGTCCGACAATGTCGGCCCGGCAACGTTCCGCGATCTCATCAATCACTTCGGTTCGGCCGAACTGGCGCTGGAGGCCTTGCCGGAACTCTCCCGCCGCGGCGGCTCGACCCGGCCGGTCCGGGTGGCGAGCCGCGAGGATGCACTTGCCGAACTCGAATTCGCATCACGGTTCGGCGGACGTTTCTTGGGAATCGGCGAGCCGGACTACCCAGCGGCGCTCAAGCAGATCGAAGGGGCGCCGCCGCTGATTGCCATCAAGGGCCGCGCCGACGCCTTGCGCCAGCCGGCCATCGGCATCGTTGGCGCGCGCAACTGTTCTGTCGCAGGCGCCAAGTTCGCCGCCATCATCGCCCGCGATGTCGGTCGGGCCGGCTACACTGTCGTCTCCGGATTCGCGCGCGGCATCGACACGGCCGCCCATCGGGCGAGCCTCGACACCGGGACGATTGCCGTGCTGGCTGGCGGACTTGATCGGCCCTACCCGCCCGAAAACCTTCCGCTCGTGGCGGAGTTGCTGGCGCAGGGCGGCGTGCTGCTCTCGGAAATGCCGTTCGGCTGGGAGCCGCGTGCGAGGGATTTTCCTCGCCGAAACCGGGTGATCGCAGGCATAGCCCTCGGCCTGGTTGTCACGGAGGCTGCGGCCCGTTCCGGCTCGCTGATCACCGCGCGCTATGCGGCAAATTTCGGCCGCCTCGTCTTCGCCGTCCCGGGCTCGCCGCTCGACCCGCGTTCGGCCGGTGCCAACAACCTGATCCGGGAAGGCGCGACCCTGATCACCGGCGCATCGGATGTCATCGAGGCCATGGCCCCTGTCACGCAGATCGACCTTTTCTCACCGCACCAGGTTAGTGAACCCATCTTCGAGGACGAGCGCCCGCTGGCCGTCCCGCCCAACGATGCCGACCGAGACCTGATCGTCACGGCATTGGGACCGGCGCCGATCGAGATCGACGAACTGATCCGCCACACGGGTCTTCCGGCGCAATCGGTTTATCTGGTGCTTCTCGAACTAGACCTTGCGGGCCGGCTTTACCGCCATCCCGGCGGACTGGTTTCGCTCGCCCTTGATGACCCCTGATCGATCGGTCAGCAGATCGCTCGCCTCGGTAAACGCCATCTCGAGCAGATAGGCGAGCAGGTCGGCGCGCTCCTTGCGCGCCACTTGTGCCAGCTCGGCCAGCATCTGCCTGACATAGGCAATATTTTCACGCGAGGAGCCGCCACCGGCCCCGCCACTGTCCGTCCCGTTTGGCATGGAGTCCGCTTTCACAACCTTAGATCGAAGATTCGATCGGATATCCCTCTACACTCGCAGAACACTACATTAAATATCTATAATTGCAATCGGTTTCGTTGCGCACTCAGGTTGTATCTCGTTGCAAAGCGCCTTCGCTGCAGCCTGTGCGATGCCGGCCCCGGCTCTTCGGCATGTTGCACGATTGCAATAGTGACGGGCACAGCGCTATAAGCAGCGCCGCAGGGCCAAAAGGGCTTGCCATGCCGCAAAGCGCTCTGGAACAATGCGCGCATGCGTAAGATCAGCCCGTCTTGATCACGGGCGGAAGGAAATAATGAACGTCGTCGTCGTCGAATCGCCTGCAAAAGCGAAGACAATCAACAAGTATCTTGGCCCGGACTACAAGGTCCTGGCTTCCTTTGGCCACGTGCGGGATCTGCCCGCCAAGGACGGCTCCGTGCAGCCGGACAACGATTTCGCCATGACGTGGGAAGTCGACTCGGCGTCGGCAAAACGCGTCAACGAAATTGCCGACGCCGTGAAGAATGCCGACGCACTGTTTCTCGCGACCGACCCGGATCGCGAGGGAGAGGCGATTTCCTGGCACGTGCTCGATCTTCTCCGGAAGAAGAAGGCGATCGGCGACAAGCCGGTCAAGCGCGTCGTCTTCAACGCGATCACCAAGAAGGCCGTGCTCGATGCGATGGCCGCGCCGCGCGACATCGACGTGCCGCTGGTCGATGCCTATCTGGCCCGCCGTGCGCTCGACTACCTCGTCGGCTTCACGCTCTCGCCGGTCCTCTGGCGCAAGCTTCCGGGCGCCCGTTCCGCCGGCCGCGTCCAGTCCGTGGCGCTGCGCCTGGTCTGTGATCGCGAGAACGAGATCGAACGGTTCGTCTCGGAGGAATACTGGAACATCTCGGCGCTGCTGCGCACGCCGCGCAACGATACGTTCGAGGCCAGGCTCGTGGCGGCCGATGGCAAGCGCCTTACGGCAAGGTCGGTTGCGAACGGCGATCACGCCGGGGATATCAAGGCATTGCTCGAAGGCGCGGCCTTCCGCGTCGAGAGCGTCGAGGCCAAACCGGTCAAGCGCAACCCCGGACCGCCCTTCACCACGTCCACCTTGCAGCAGGCAGCATCATCCCGCCTCGGCTTCAACGCCTCTCGCACCATGCAGGTCGCCCAGAAGCTCTACGAGGGCTTCGACATCGGCGGTGAAGTCACCGGCCTCATCACCTATATGCGAACCGACGGCGTGCAGATTGCCCCCGAAGCCATCGAGGCCGCCCGGGGTGCCATAGCCAGTGTGTTCGGCACGCAGTATCTTCCGAAAAGCCCCGCTTCTATGCGACCAAGGCGAAGAACGCCCAGGAAGCCCACGAGGCAATTCGCCCAACGGACTTCAATCGCACACCGGACAGCGTCCGCAAATATCTCGATGCCGACCAGTTCCGGCTCTACGACCTTATCTGGAAGCGCGGCATCGCCAGCCAGATGGCCTCGGCCGACATCGAGCGCACGACGGCGGAAATCGTCGCGTCCAATGGCGGACGCACGGCCGGCCTGCGCGCCGTCGGCTCGGTGATCAGATTCGACGGCTTCATCGCCGCCTACACCGACCTGCGCGAGGAAAAGGAAGACACCGAGGCCGCTGACGAGGAAGACGGCCGCCTGCCGGAGATCCGTGCCGACGAGAGCGTGGCAAAGGAAAAGATCAACGCCAGCCAGCACTTCACCGAACCGCCGCCGCGCTATTCCGAAGCCAGCCTGATCAAGAAAATGGAAGAACTCGGCATCGGCCGGCCCTCGACCTACGCCTCGACGCTCGCTACGCTGCGCGACCGCGAATACATCACGATCGACAAGCGAAAGCTCATTCCGGACGCCAAGGGCCGGCTGGTGACGGCATTCCTGGAGAACTTCTTCTCCCGCTATGTGGAGTATGATTTCACCGCCTCGCTGGAAGAGAAACTCGACAGCATCTCGGCCGGCGACCTCAACTGGAAGGACGTCCTGCGGGATTTCTGGACCCAATTCTTCGCAGCCATCGAGGACACCAAGGAACTGCGCGTCTCGGACGTGCTCGACGCGCTGAACGAGGCGCTGGCGCCGCTCGCTTTCCCGAAGCGGGAGGATGGCAGCGACCCCCGGTCATGCCCGAAATGCGGCACCGGGCGACTGTCGCTCAAGCTAGGCCGCGCAAGCGGCGCCTTTGTCGGCTGCTCCAACTATCCAGAGTGCCGCTTCACCCGGCCGTTCGGCGCGGAGGCCGCCAACGGCGAGGCGGCGATGGGGGAGAATGTTTCCTTCGGCACCGATGCGATCACTGGCGAGGAGATCACCCTGCGCTCGGGTCGCTTCGGGCCCTATGTTCAGCGTGGCGAAGGCAAGGAGGCCAAGCGTTCCAGCCTGCCCAAGGGCTGGGACCCCGCCAGCATGGATCAGGAAAAGGCGCTCGCGCTCCTGAACCTGCCGCGCGACATCGGCCAGCATCCGGAAACGTCGAAGATGATTTCTGCCGGCATCGGCCGCTATGGCCCGTTCCTGCTCCATGACGGGAAATATGCCAATCTGGAGTCGGTGGAGGACGTGTTCTCGATCGGCCTCAATCGTGCGGTCTCGGTGATTGCCGACAAGGAAGCCAAGGGGCCTGGCGGCCGCGGGAACCGTTCGGCACCCGCTGCATTGAAGGATCTGGGCGATCACCCCGACGGCGGCAAGATCACCGTGCGCGATGGTCGGTATGGGCCCTACGTCAATTGGGAGAAGGTCAACGCGACCATTCCGAAGGGGCAAGGATCCCCAGTCGGTGACGCGTGGAAGAGGCGCTTGCGCTGATCGCCGAACGCGCCGCCAAGGCGGCCCGGCCGGCAAGACCAAGGCTCCGGCCAAGAAAGAAGGCTGCAGCCGCAGAAGGCGCAGGCGAAAAGAAAACCGCAAAGCCGAAGGCGAAGGCAAAGCCCAAGGCTGCCGCGAAAGCGAAGAAGGCCTGAGCGTGGCACGAGCACCCAAGAGCGAACGACAGGCGGCAGCCGGCAGAAGAAATCCGCCGAGTTCGGCGAGCGCGGCAAGCGTTCCCGGGAGTCATTCACGGCGAAGTGCCGCCGCGCGAAATGCTGCTCGAATTCATCGCAGGACAATCCCGCAGCGCGCCAACAAGCGCGACATCGCCAAGGCCTTCGGCCTGAAAGGCGATGCCCGCATCGAACTCAAGGCGGCGCTACGCGCAGCTGGAGGACGACGGCCTGCTGCGAAAAGAACCGCAAGTCGCTGTCCCGCCCCGGCGCACTGCCCCCGGTGACGGTGCTCGACATCACCACGCGCGACGCGACGGCGAGTTGATCGCCCGCCCGCCGGAATGGCTGAGGAAGGGCGCGGCCCCGCCGTGCGTGCATCCGCCGCGCGCGGCGCAGAAGGCGCCCGCGGCCGGTCTCGGCGACCGCATCTGGCAAAGATATTCGCCACAAGGACGCGGTCGGCCCGGCCTACACGGCCCGGTCGATCAAGGTCATCGACAAGCGCAGAACGCGGCCTGGGCGTGTATCGGCGAATGGACGACGGACGGCGCCTGCCATGCCGATCGACCGCCGGCGAGGAAATGCGTCATGCCCGAGGATTCGGGCGACGCCGGGACGGCGACCTCGTCGAGGTGAGGGAACGCTCGGCCAGGATGAGCCTGACCGCCAAGGTGCTCTCGGTCGTCGGCATCGGTCGCCCGGAAAAGGCGATCTCGATGATCGCGATCCATGCCCACGGATCCCCACGTCTTCCCGCCGTGCTGCGCGAGGCGGATCAGGCCCGGACAGTGGGTCTCACACGCGAGGACTGGCGCGACCTCCCGCTGATCACCATCGACCCGGCGGACGCCAAGGACCATGACGACGCGGTCTATGCCGAGCCGACCCTCGCCCGACAATCCTGGCGGGTCATCGTCATCGTCGCGATCGCCGACGTCGTCCTGGTATGTGCGGCCCGGCACGCGCTCGACCGCGAGGCGCTAAGCGCGGCAACTCGGTCTATTTCCCGGACCGGGTGGTGCCGATGCTGCCGGAGCGGATCTCCAACGACCTCTGCTCGCTGCAAGGAAGGCGCAGACAGGCCGCCCTGGCGGTCCGCATGGTGTCTCGAAGGAAGGCCGCAAGGCGAGCCACACTTTCCACCGCATGATGATGAGAGTCGCCGCCAAGCTCAGCTACCAGCAGGCGCAGGCGGCGATCGACGGTCAGCCCGGACGACAAGACCGGCCGCGTGCTGGAACCGATCCTGAAGCCGCTGTGGCACGCCTATGGCCGATGGTGAAGGCGCGCGAGGCCGCGCAGCCGCTGGAACTCGACATGCCGGAGCGCAAGATCGTGCTCAGAGCCGCGATGGCACGGTGGACAACGGTCGTCAGTTCCCGAGCGCCTCGATGCGCACAAGCTGATCGAGGAGATGATGATCCAGGCCAACGTCGCGGCCGCGAGAGACGCTGGAAAAGAAGCAGCGCTGGTTCTACCGCGTGCACGATGACGCCCCTCGCCCAAGCAGGAAGTGCTGCGCGAGTTCCTCGCCGCTGACCATGCGCTTTCGCACGGCCAATGCGGTCGTCCGAGCCGATCTTCAACCGCATCCTGGCCAAGCGCGCTCGCCGGCAAGCTCGAGACATGGTCAACGAAATGGTGCTGCGCAGCAGAGCCAGGCGATCTACAGCCCGGAGAAACTATCGGCCACTTCGGCCTCAATCTGCTGAAGTACGCGCATTTCACCCTCGCCGATCCGCCGCTATGCCGACCTGATCGTCCACCGGGCGCTGGTCGGGTCGCTCGGCTCTCGGGCGACGACGGCTCACAGCAGGAAGGGCAGCTGGACGACATCGCCGCCGAGATCTCGACCCGAACGCCGCGCCATGGCCGCCGAGCGCGAGACCGTCGACCGGCTGATCGCGCACCATCTCGCCGAGCGCGATCGGCGAGGAGTTCGACGGCCGGGCGTCGCGGGTGTCACCAAGGCGGGACTATTTGTCGCGCTGCCGGAGTATGGCGCCGACGGGTTCGTTCCCATATCTACACTGGGCAACCGACTATTACCTCTACGACGAAGCGCACCAGGGCACTGACGGGGGAGAAAGCCGGGTCTCGGCTATCAGGCTCGGGGACACGGTTCCGCGTGCGGCTGGCCGACGCGGTCCCGCTTGGCGGGCGCGCTGCGGTTCTGAAATGTCCTGAGCCCGAGGGCCGCAAGATGCCGACGGCAATGCGATCCTTCCACAAGTCCGGGCGCCGCAATTCGCGTGACGTGGTGCGCAAGAAACCCGGTACCAGACCGCCACGCGGACGCAGGTGATGTTCCTTCCATCGCCGGCGCCATACAATCACGGAAGGCGCCAGGATGGATAAGATGCAGGCTCAATCGATGCCGATAGAATGGAAGACCCGGCCTGGGGACGCGGGCGAGAAGCGCGATGTCGTCAAGGCGATGAAGCGCGGCCTCTATTGTCGCTGCCCGAACTGCGGCGAAGGCAGGCTGTTCCGCGCATTCCTCAAGCCGGTCGATCATTGCGCCAACTGCAATGCCGACTACACGCACCAGCGAGCCGACGACCTGCCGGCCTATCTCTCGATCGTGCTGGTCGGCCATATCGTGGTCGGTGGCTTCATGATGACCGACACGGTGTGGACGCTGTCAAACTGGACGCATCTCGCGATCTGGACGCCGCTGACGGTCCTGCTCGCGATGGCAACGATCCAGCCCATCAAGGGCGGCGTCATCGGCCTGCAGTGGGGTGCCCGCATGCATGGTTTCGGCGGCCAGGAGCCCAAGCCGGAAGACAGCCTCGACTGACTGCCGCGCACCGATCCCAAATGGAAACGGGCGCCTGGGCGCCCGTTTTGCATGCCAATCTCGGGATATCCGGCTCAGCCGGCGCGCACGGACCGCGTCACCACGCGCGGCAAGCGCTGCGAGGTCGGCAGGCTTGAGTTCCACGCTCTCGCCGCAGCCCACAGGCCGACGTCTGGTTGGGGTTGTTGAAGGTGAAGCCCGTGCGCAAGGTGGAGACTTCGAAAATCCCATCTGCGTGCCGAGCAGGTAGAGCACCGCCGCCGGCTCGACCCACACCTTCGCGCCATCGCGCTCGATAAGGTCGTCCTTGGCATTCGGCTCGGTCACGAGGCCGATCGTATATTCCATCCCCGCGCAGCCACCCTTCTTGATGCCGACGCGAATTCCCAACGCATCCTCGGACGAATTCTCAACAATTTCGCGGACGCGTTCAGAAGCGGCATCCGTCATGGTCATCACTGCAAAGCCCATGGGCTCATTCTCCTTCCACGACGGGTTCAAGGCCCGGTTGTTTCGAATCGAATGTAGTTCCGGTGCGTTAAACCTTCAATACCAGCCGAGCGGCGACCTGGGCCTCTTCGCGACATGCGGTCCGGCCGACCACGGCGGATCGAAGGTCATCTCGACACTTCGACGCCGGAACACGCCCTCGACCGCGCCGACGGCATTCTCGACCCAGCCCGGCATCTCGCCGGCGACGGGGCAGCCGGGCGCGGTCAGGGTCATGACGATCTTGACCGAACCGGTCGTCCTCGATGTCGACGCTGGTAGAACGAGGCCGAGTTTCGAAGAATGTCGGCCGGGATCTCCGGATCGTAGACGGTCTTGAGCGCGGCGACGATCACGTCGTCGCGAGAGGCGCGCGAGTCTCGTCGGGCGGAATGGCAGACGGACTTTGCAGCAGTCTTCGGTCACGTCACGGGTAACCTTTGCCGTCGGCCGTGTCGGCAGTCATGGTCCATGAACCTGCAATCCTGCTCTCAGGCGAAAGAACTTGCGGGCGCGTAGTCGAGCGCCTCGACGAGAACGATCGACCTCGGCGCGGGTGTTGTAAAGGCCGAAACGATGCCCGGCATGTGGATGGTGACGCCGAAGCGGTTCAAGAGCGGCATGGGCGCAATGGGTGCCGGCGCGCACGGCGACGCCGCTGCCGGTCGATCACCATCGACACGTCGTGGGCATGGATGCCCTCGAGTTCGAAGGAGAAGATCCCGCCCTTGCCCGGCGCATTGCCGATGATGCGCAGCGAGTTGACGGCGCGCAGCCGCTCGGCGGCATAGGCCGCGAGACCAGCCTCGTGGGCTCGGCAATCGCGGCACGGCCGAGATCTGCTCCATGTAATCCAAGCGCATGAGCCGAGCCCGATCGCCTGCACGATGGGCGGCGTTTCCGGCCTCGAAACGGTGCGGCGGCTCGTTATAGGTGACGTCGTCCATCGTGACACGTCCGAGGATCATCTCGCCGCCGCCCTGGAACGGCCGCATCTCGCTCAGGCGGTCAGCCTTGCCGTAGAGCACGCCGATGCCCGAGGGACCGTAAAGCTTGTGGCCGGTCATGACGTACCAGTCGCAATCGATATCGCGCACGTCGACCGGCATGTGAACCGCGCCCTGAGAGCCATCGACAAGCACCGGAATGCCGCGCTCATGGGCGATGTGGCAGATTTCCTTGACCGGCACGATGGTGCCCAGCGCATTCGACATATGGGTGATGGCAACGAGCTTGGTGCGCTCCGTCAGGCTTTTTTCGAAAGCCTCGATATGGAACGCGCCGTCATCATCGACAGGCACCCAGACAAGCTTGGCGCCCTGCCGCTCGCGAATGAAATGCCACGGCACGATGTTGGAGTGATGTTCCATGATCGAAATGACGATCTCGTCGCCCTCGCCGATCTTTGGCATGCCGTAACCGTAAGCAACCGTATTGATCGCCTCGGTGGAGGATTTGGTGAAGACGATCTCGTCCACCGAACCGGCATTCAGGAAACGGCGCACCTTTTCGCGCGCCGCCTCATAGGCGTCGGTTGCGGCATTGGAGAGGAAATGCAGGCCACGATGCACATTCGCATATTCATTGGAATAAGCATGCGAAACGGCGTCGATGACCACCTGCGGTTTTTGAGCGGACGCGCCGTTGTCGAGATAGACGAGCGGCTTGCCATAGACGGTCTCGCGCGACAGGATCGGGAAATCCTTGCGGATCGGCTTCGACGTCGTAGCCTGTCATTGAAGGGGCCTGCCAAAGCGATGCGTCGTTCGCTCAATCATCGCCGTCAGTGGTCTGGGATCAGTGAAATCCCGATCACCGCCAGCCGGAGCGGAACCCACAGTCCCGCACCGAACTGGCCAGCGACCACTGACCCACTCACGCTAGGCGTGCCTCTCAAGCCAGGCCTGGATCACGCCCTCGAGCGCCTCGATCAGCACGTCGTCCTCGGCGACTCTTCCACCGTCTCCTGCACGAAAGGCCTTGCACGAGCAGGTCGCCGCGCATGCTTTTGCCCGCGGCACGCCGCGCGCCATGGAGATAAAAGAGATGCGTCGGCGTGGATATCGGTCAACGGTCGCGCCGTGGCCGCACAGATCACGTCGTCGGCGAAGATCTCAAGCTCGGGCTTTCGCCGAGAACTCGGCCATCGTCCGACAGCAGCAGCGTGTTGCAGGCCATCTTGGCGTCGGTCTTCTGGGCATCGGACGGGCGACCCGGATCATGGCCCTGGAACACATGCCCTTGGCACTGGTCGAAGACGACGCTGCGGAACACTGGTCTCGGTCGAGGTCGTGTGCTCGGCACGTTGTGGCCGAGCACCAGCGTCAGGTCGGTGTGGGTGTCGCCGCCCAGCAGGTTGACGCCGCGCAGCGATGAGGTCAGTACCCTGACGCCGTCGACGTCGACGCTGCAGGTCCTGGCGGACCAGCCGGCCGCCGGCATTGATAACATAGAGCGTAAGCTTTGAATCGCGGCCGAGCTTGACGCGAAACTGGCCGAGATGCGTGTCGTCGCCACCCTGCTGCTGCAGGATGATCCACGTCACGTCGGCGCCGTCACCGAGCACCACGTCACTGACCGAGGACACGAGCGCCATCGTATCCGACGCGGCGACGTGACGCTCGATCACCGTGGCTTTCGAGCCCGCGCCGAAGCGCGCCGGAAAGCGGGTGTGATGCTGCCCACCGCCCTGCACGGACTGGAGTTCGATAGTCTCGGAAACCGACGCGCTATCGGCGACGTCGATCACGAAACCGTCGCGCACGAAGCTGCCATTGAGACGTCCGACCAGATCGTCGTCATCGCGCAGCGAAAGCCCCTTGAGCGCCGAGCCGTCGCTCAGCATCTCCATGTAGGAAACGCACCGAAACCCCTTCGGGTGCGCTCGTCGACTGCGCCGCGCCATTGGCGACGACGAGCACATGCGAAGCTTCGATGAGGGGTGCGACCGCCGTCACGGGAAGCGCCTGGTTCGCCGGCACCGTGCGGAGCAGAGAGCGCAGGTCGGTATAGTGCCAGCTCTCGCGGCGGCGCGTCGGAAGGCCGGTCTCGCGCAGTCCGCGGATCAGCGTCGAACGCTGGGTGGTGACGGCGGCATCGCCGGGCAGCATGCCGACGCTCTGGCCGAAGACATCGATCAGGGCCTGTTCGGCACTTGTCGGCTTGATGAGAGTGTGAACGGTCATTCCATCTCCCTTCAGGCAGCCTGGCCGATGATCTCGGCATAGCCATTGGCCTCGAGTTCATGCGCCAGTTCCTTGGCACCCGACCGGATGATCTGCCCCTTATAAAGAACATGCACCGTATCCGGTACGATATAGTCGAGCAGCCGCTGGTAGTGGGTGATGACGATGATGGCGCGATCGGGCGAACGCAGCGCGTTGACACCATCGGCCACGACCTTCAGCGCGTCGATGTCGAGGCCGGAGTCCGTCTCGTCGAGCACGCAGAGCGATGGCTCGAGCAGCGACATCTGCAGGATCTCGGCCCGCTTCTTCTCACCGCCGGAGAAACCGACATTGAGCGGCCGGCGCAGCATGTCCGGGTTGATCTTGAGTTCCTCGGCGGCGGCCTTCACGCGCTTGATAAAATCAGGCGTGGTCAGTTCGGCCTCGCCGCGCGCCTTGCGCTGTTCGTTCATCGCGACCTTGAGGAACTGCATCGTGGCGACGCCCGGGATTTCGACCGGGTACTGGAAAGCCAGGAACACGCCCTTGGCGGCGCGCTCGGACGGGTCGAGTTCGAGAATGCTCTCGCCATTGAGCAGGATTTCGCCTTCCGTCACCTCGTAGTCCTCGCGGCCGGCGAGGATGTAGGAGAGCGTGGACTTGCCCGAGCCGTTCGGCCCCATGATGGCTGCGACTTCGCCCTTGTTGACGGTCAGGTTCAGGCCGCGGATGATTTCGGTGCCGTCCTCGGCAATGCGGGCATGCAGGTTTCTGATTTCAAGCATTTTGGTCTTCCTACGAACACATGTGCGGCCGGTGCCGCGAATTGGGAACTGGGACGCCGGCCTTCAGCCGACCGATCCCTCGAGGCTGATATTGATCAGCTTCTGTGCCTCGACGGCAAATTCCATCGGCAGTTGCTGGATCACGTCGCGGACGAAGCCATTGACGATGAGCGCGATGGCCTCCTCTTCGGGAATGCCGCGCTGCATAACGTAGAACTTCTGGTCCTCGGAGATCTTCGACGTCGTCGCCTCGTGCTCCACCTTGGCGGTCGCGTTCTTGACCTCGATATAGGGCACCGTATGCGCGCCGCACTTGTCGCCGATCAGCAGCGAGTCGCAATTGGTGAAGTTGCGGGCGTTCTCGGCCTTGCGATGCATCGAGACCTGGCCGCGATAGGTGTTCTGCGACCGGCCGGCGGAGATGCCCTTGGAGATGATCCGGCTCTTGGTGTTCTTGCCGAGATGGATCATCTTGGTGCCGCTGTCGACCTGCTGGTAGCCGTTGGACACGGCGATCGAATAGAACTCGCCCTGCGAGCCATCGCCGCGCAGGATGCAGGACGGGTATTTCCAGGTGATCGCCGAACCGGTTTCCACCTGTGTCCAGGAGATCTTGGAGTTCCTGCCCCTGCAGTCGCCGCGCTTGGTGACGAAGTTGTAGATGCCACCCTTGCCACTCTTGTCGCCCGGATACCAGTTCTGGACCGTGGAATACTTGATCTCGGCATCGTCGAGCGCAACGAGTTCGACCACGGCAGCATGCAACTGATTCTCATCACGCTGTGGCGCCGTGCAACCCTCGAGGTAGGACACATAGGCGCCTTCCTCGGCGATGATCAGCGTCCGCTCGAACTGGCCGGTATTCTTCTCGTTGATGCGGAAGTAGGTCGACAGTTCCATCGGGCAGCGCACGCCCTTGGGCACGAAGACGAAGGATCCATCGGTGAACACCGCGGTGTTGAGCGTCGCATAGTAGTTGTCGGTCGCCGGGACCACGGTTCCGATATATTTCCGGACCAGATCCGGGTGTTCCTGGAGCGCTTCGGAAATCGACATGAAGATCACGCCGGCCTTCTTGAGCTCTTCCTTGAAAGTGGTCACCACGGAGACAGAATCGAACACCGCATCGACGGCGACACGCCGCTCCTGCACGCCGGCGAGAATTTCCTGTTCCTTGAGCGGGATGCCGAGCTTCTCGTAGACCTTGAGAAGTTCGGGATCGACCTCGTCGAGTGTTTTCGGTCCGGACGTGCTCTTCGGCGCGGAATAGTAGCTGATCGAGTTGAAGTCGATCCTGGGATATTCCACACGCGCCCATTCCGGCTCGTCCATGGTCAGCCAGCGCTTATAGGCGTCGAGCCGCCACGCGAGCATCCATTCCGGCTCCTGCTTCTTGGCGGAGATCATCCGGATGACGTCTTCATTGAGGCCCGGTGCGATCTTGTCGGATTCGATATCGGTCTCAAATCCGTACTTGTACTGGTCCACGTCGATCGCGCGGACCTGCTCTATGGTTTCCTGAACCGCAGGCATTGTCGTCTCCAATCTTGCCGGGTCAAGGCCGGCAGCTTGTCGTCTTCCTGATGGCTTGCGCCACCTCCATATAGGTGCGCCAGAACCGGATTTCCGGTGCACTGGCAAGCGGAAAATTGCTTTTCCGCAAATTCGTTACGCCGCGCGCGGCGCTGTCAGTCGGCCGACGATCTTGGCAAAGGCCGCGATTGTCCGCTCGATATCCTGTTCCGTGGTCGAAGTCCCGATCGAAATACGCAACGCCCCCATGCGCGGATCAAGGCCCATGGCCTTCAGCACGTGGCTCTCGCCGACCTTGCCAGAAGAGCAGGCCGAACCGGCCGACAGCGCCACGCCTTCCAGATCGAACGCGATCTGCCCCGTCTCGGACTTCAGTCCCGGCAGCGAAAAGAAGATCGTGTTGGCAAGTCGCTCGCCGGAGGCGCCGTGAATGACGAGTTCAGGGGCGATTTCCCGCATGCGGGCCTCGATATGGTCCCGCGCCTTGCGGACTGTTTCGGCCCGCTCGTCGAGATCCTTCACCACCACTTCAGCAGCTGCGCCAAAGCCGGCGATCGCAGCGGCGTTCTCCGTGCCGGATCTGTGGCCTTTTTCCTGTCCACCACCTTGAATGAGTGCCGACGGCATCATCGCCTCGCCGCGGGCGACCAACGCACCTGCGCCTTTCGGCCCACCGATCTTGTGGGAAGAAACAATGACGAAATCGGCGTCGAGGGTCGCGATGTCGAAGGCGATGCGGCCCGAGGCCTGCACGGCGTCGACGACGATAACACCCCCTGCGGCATGGACGAGCCTCGCCGCCTGGGTGACCGGCTGGATCACGCCGGTCTCGTTGTTGGCAAGCATCAGCGCGACCATCGGCAAGCCAGTCGAATGATCATGAGCCGACAGCATGGCATCAAGCGCAGCGAGGTCAACGACGCCGCCACGATCGACCGGAACGGCCACGACATCCCCGCGGGCGAAACGCCCGCCCTCGAACACGGCCTTGTGCTCGATCGCCGAGACGTAGAGCGTTCCGAACTGGAGCGCCGAGCGTCCCATTCTGAACTCCGGCGTCAGGACCAGGTTGGCGGCTTCGGTGGCACCCGAGGTGAAGACGACATCGGCGGGCCCAGCGCCGAGGGCGACAGCCACCCTGCGCCGCGCGGATTCGATCTCCGCCCGGACCGCGCGACCCTCGCGATGCACCGAAGAGGGGTTGCCCTCCATCAGCCCGACGCGCAGGAACGCCTCGCGCGCTTCCGGCAGAAGCGGCGCCGTGGCATTCCAGTCCATATATGCGCGGGTCTTTGTCATCTTCTCGTCTGGGTTTTGCGCCGGTGTTCAGCCGGAATCGCATTTTCCTTGAAATTTCGGCCCGGCCTGTCCTATGAAGCGTCACGCATGAAATGACGGGCCGGGTCTGATCAAGACGATCAGGTGATGTCGGGCCGAACTTTCGAACAGTTCTAAACTAGCTCTTAGAAAAGCTGACTGGTTTCGTCAAGACTGGTTTGCATCAGGTGCCGGTTTTTATGACTCGATTACCCTGGAGTAAGAATGCCTGAAGTCATCTTCAACGGTCCGGCCGGTCGGCTGGAAGGCCGCTATCAGCCGTCCAAGCAGAAAAGCGCCCCGATCGCGATCATCCTGCACCCGCACCCGCAGTTCGGCGGCACGATGAACAACCAGATCGTCTATCAGCTGTTCTACATGTTCCAGAAGCGCGGCTTCACCACGCTGCGCTTCAATTTTCGTTCGATCGGCCGCAGCCAGGGCGAGTTCGACCACGGCGCCGGCGAGTTGTCCGACGCAGCCTCCGCGCTCGACTGGGTGCAGAGCCTGCATCCCGACTCGAAGAGCTGCTGGGTCGCCGGCTATTCCTTCGGTTCATGGATCGGCATGCAGCTGCTGATGCGCCGTCCGGAGATCGAGGGCTTCATCTCGGTGGCACCGCAGCCGAACATCTACGATTTTTCGTTCCTCGCGCCCTGCCCGTCCTCGGGACTGATCATCAACGGCGATTCCGACAAGGTGGCGCCCGAAAAGGACGTCGCCGGCCTTGTCGACAAACTGAAGCAGCAGAAAGGCATTCTGATCACCCACCGGATCATGCCGGCCGCGAACCATTTCTTTTCGGGTCAGATGGACACTCTGATCGACGAATGCGGCGACTATCTCGACCGCCGCCTCGCCGGCGAACTGGTGCCGGAACCCGCGGCGAAGCGGATCAGGTGAATGCAACGATGCGCGTCGTCATCGACACGAATGTCTTTGTCGGCGCATGTATCGGGCGTGGCGCGTCTTCGGAAGTGATCGAGGCCTGCCTTGAACGCCGGTTGCAGTCATTTACGGGCGCCTCGCCTCTGTTTGAGTATCACGAAGTTGTTTAGCGTTCAGAACTCTTCGGAAACGCTCGACTGGATGGAAGCGATCGAGAGATTTTGCTCCGGGCCTTTGTATCGCTCGATCTGGCAGGACCTACACTTAAACTGGCGCCCGAACCTGACGGACGAAGCGGACAATCACGTCATGGAATTGGCAGTCGCTGCGAATGCCACTATGATTGTGACCCAGAACGTGCGGGACATTATCCGACCGGAGCAGGTGATCGAAAGAATGGCTCGATGAACGCCATTACCTTTCACCTACCGCCGGAAGTGCAGCGGAAGATTCGTGAAATCGCGGAAGCCGAAGGTATGAGCATCGATGTTTTGCTCGGCGATTTTGCCGCCCATATGGTCAAACAATATGAAGGGCAGCAATTGTTTCTGGAAATGTCGAATGCGGGCGCGCCTGAGGTCGACAAAGCTCTGGAACTGCTTCGACGTTGACAGTTCTCAGTTTCGCCTCATCTCGAAGAACCGGGCCCTGCCGCGCGGAATGTCCCGCGGCTCGATCTCGCGCATGCCCAGCTTCTGCATCACATGGATGGACGCTTCGTTCTCCACATAGGCGAAGGCGACGAAACGGGGATCGGACCTGTTTTCGAAGAACCAGCGCGAGAGGCCTTGCGCGATCTCGGTCGCAAATCCCTGCCCCCATTCTTCGCGCATGATCGCATAGCCGAGTTCGAAGACACCCTGTGCTTCCATCAGCGTGAAGCCGGCCCGGCCGATGAAACGGCCATCGTCGCGGGCAACGATCTTGAACTTGGTCACGCCATGGCGTGCAAGATCTTTCATCCACTCCTCGATGCGCCCGGCGGCGTATTCCTCGGACCAGGGCACACCCGTGCTGACATAGCGCGACGCCTCCTCAGACGCATGAAGCGCGGCAACATGCCCGGCATCGGCGGCGTCCCATTCATGCAGCGCGAGCCGATCGGTCAGCAGGAAAGGCGGGCGGGACAGCATACCACCGGTGAGAGGCGTTGAGACGCCGGTGGTTCCCGGAAAAGTCAGCGGCAGGCCCCGGGCCGACCGAACCGCGAGATAGGCCCAGGCCTCCGCCTCCATCGAGTCGCCGTTGAAGCCGAAACGCTCGGCCGGCACCACCGTTGCAAAATCCGCCAGGGCGGAAAGATCGGCCATGATCGCCCTGTTCAGCCGACCCCCGCCACAGACGATCACCAGGTCCGGTCTCTCCGGCAGATGCCGCATCGATTTCACGATCGCCGCGGCGCTGACATGCGCAAGCGTCCGGGCACCATCGTGCAGACCCGCCTCACCCGGCGCCGGCGGTTGGAAGTCGTTGCGATCGAGTGATATCCTCGTCTCCGCTGTGAAGAACGGGTGGTCGAGATATCGCGACGCCAGCGGGACGATCACCGATCCCTCGGATGCGATGGCCCCGCCGGCATCGAAGGGCACGCCCGCCTCGCTCTCGACCCACTGGTCGATCAGCGCATTGCCCGGTCCGGAATCGAAGGCGATGACGTCGCCGCCCGACCCCACGAAGGTCAGGTTCGAGATGCCGCCGATGTTGACGAACACGATCGGCCTGCCCGCGAAGCCGGGGATACCGGCCGCGAGCGCCGCATGATAGGCCGGCACAAGCGGTGCGCCCTGCCCGCCATGGGCCATGTCGTTGGCCCGCATGTCATGGACCACGGCAAGTCCGGTCTCCTGCGCGAGAAGTCGCCCGTCGCCGATCTGGATCGTCAGCGCCTCCATTGGCCGATGAAGCACCGTCTGGCCGTGAAAGCCAACATATTCAACATCTTCTAATTTAATCTCAAACTTACGAATGAAGTCTATCACCGCCGATGCATGACGTAACGTCAGTTCCCGCTCGACATCCGCGAGGTTGCCAGGTCGCTCCTCGCGCTTGCGGATCGGCCTCGCGGTCTCGAGCGCCTGCGCCAGCACCTTGCGGAATGCCGGATCATAGGCCACGCCCATGGACGGCCCGCGCTCCACTGTCCGTTCGCCATCCGTGCGGATCAGGGCGATGTCGATCCCGTCCATCGATGTGCCGCTCATCAGCCCGATCGCAGTCCTGAACTCAGCCATGATGGCCCCTATTCCAAACATTCATCGTTGAAGGGCGTGCACGCGCGCAAAAACTTTGCTAAAGGCGCGCCAGTTTCGCACCCGATATGTCCGAGAGTAACCGTCATGGCAAGCTTCAAGTCCGAATTCCTCCATACGCTCAGCGAGCGCGGCTTCATCCACCAGATCTCGGATGAAACCGGTCTCGACGACCTGCTGTCGAAGGAAACCGTGACGGCCTATATCGGCTTCGACCCCACGGCCCCGTCGCTTCATGCCGGCGGCCTGATCCAGATCATGATGCTGCACTGGCTGCAGAAGACCGGTCACCGCCCGGTTTCGCTGATGGGCGGCGGCACCGGCATGGTCGGCGACCCCTCGTTCAAGGACGAGGCGCGCCAACTGATGACGGTCGACACGATCGAGTCCAACATTGCCTCAATCAAGAAGGTGTTCTCGAATTACCTCGCATACGGCGACGGCCCGCGCGACGCGCTGATGGTCAACAACGCCGACTGGCTGACCAAGATCAACTATCTCGAATTCCTGCGGGATGTCGGACGCCACTTCTCGGTCAACCGCATGCTGTCCTTCGACAGCGTCAAGACACGCATCGACCGGGAGCAATCGCTGTCTTTCCTCGAATTCAACTACATGATCCTCCAGGCCTACGATTTCGTCGAACTCGCAAAGCGCTACGATTGCCGCCTTCAGATGGGTGGCTCCGACCAGTGGGGCAACATCGTCAACGGTATCGATCTCGGCCACCGCATGGGCACACAGCAACTTTATGCCCTGACCTCGCCGCTGCTCACCACCGCCTCGGGCGCGAAGATGGGCAAGTCGCTCAACGGCGCCGTCTGGCTGAACGCGGATATGCTCTCGGCCTACGACTTCTGGCAATACTGGCGCAACACCGAGGATGCAGATGTCGGCCGCTTCCTCAAGCTCTACACCACGCTGCCGATGGACGAGATCGCGAGGCTCGAAAGGCTCGCCGGCGCGGAGATCAACGAGGTCAAGAAACTGCTTGCCACGGAGATCACCGCGATCCTGCATGGCCGCGCTGCGGCCGACCAGGCCGCCGAGACCGCCCGCAAGGTGTTCGAGGAGGGCGCGATCGACGCCAACCTGCCTACCGTGGAGGTTGCCTCCGCCGAGATCGAAGCCGGCCTCGGTGTCCTGGCACTCTTTGTCAAGGCCGGCCTTGCAGCGTCCAACGGCGAGGCGCGACGCCATGTTCAGGGCGGCGCGGTGCGGATCAATGACGCCGCGGTTTCCGATGACAAGCGCGTCATCGCCTCGGGTGACGTCAACGCCGACGGCGTGATCAAGCTGTCGCTTGGAAAAAAGAAGCATGTGCTGGTGAAGCCGGCTTGACTCACGGAAGACGGGATGGCTGACGCCCATTACGAACTGCCGGAACTCGCCGAACTCTACGACGTCGACGGCGGCTGGTCGGAGGATCGCGAATTCTACCTGCGCCTGGCCGGCACCGAACCGATCGACGTCCTTGAGCTCGGTTGCGGCACGGGATTGATCGCCCGCGCCATGGCGCGCGCCGGTCATCGCGTCACCGGCATAGATCCGGCCCAGGCCATGCTCGACGTCGGTCGCCGTGCTTCGGACGGCGACCGCGTGACGTGGGTGCCCGCCTCCGCGCAGGACTTCCAACTCGACAAGCGCTTCGACCTCATTTTCATGACAGGGCATGCGTTTCAGGTCCTGCTCGATGACGAAGACATCACGGCAGCGCTTGCCAACATCCGTCGACACCTCGCACCGGACGGTACCTTCGCCTTCGAGACCCGCAATCCTGCCCTGCCGTGGGAAATCCTGTTTGACAAAGTCGACGTCCTGCTGACGGCGGCTGGACCCGTGCCGGTCGAATGGACGGTGCTGTGGCGACGCGGCGAATTCGTGCGTTTCGATACCCGCTACCGGCTTGCCGGTGGCGATCGCATTTCCGAAAGCACGTTGCGCTTTCTGCCGCACGACCGGGTTGAAAACCTCCTTGCCGACGCCGGCTTCGAAATCCGGTCGGTGTTTGGCGACTGGGACAGAACGGCATTCGCGCCGGAGACTTCGCGCGAAATCATCGTCGTGGCCGGCAATCCCGGCTGATCACTCGAACTCGAAGATATTCCGAAATACGCCAGGCGCGATCATCGACAGCGGATTGACCGACATTTTTGGCGACTCGTACGGCCCCTCCAGCTTGAATGTGATCCCAAGCAGGCCACGATCGCGACCGTTACCGAGGATCGCGCCGATTAACGGCAGCTGACCGAAAAGGCTGTTCAGCCCATAGGCCGGCATGAACGTGCCGGTGAGATCCATGTTGCCGCGACGCGACCGCACCGTGCCCTGGAAGGTCGCACCGACCTGGTCCCCCCGCACGATGCCGTTCTCCACCTTGATCGTGCCCCCGTCGATAGCCAGCCGTGCAAAGGCGCGGCGGAATTTCTGAGAACTGGTATCGATATCGGTCTTGAGTGCATCGGTCAGGCTGCGGCGATCCTGGCCCCCACGAGCCGACACGATCGCCTTCAACCGCGCTTCGTTGATCAGGGCGAAATTCCGGATATCGATCGCACCACGCCAGGAATCGGCGCCGCGCGCCTTCAGCGTGATGTTGAGCAGCCCGCCGGTCATGTTGCGATAAAGGTCGGCGAAGCGAGCGACGGCGCCTGCATCGCCGCTACTGATCTCCATGGCCCCGCTGTCGGAATCCTTGCGGATCACAAGCGCCTGCTGGCTGGCCGTGACACCGGAAAGCTGCAGCGTCGAGATCCGGCCCGAAGAGGTCACCAGCCGAAGGTCGAGCCCCCGGAGGGATTCCTTGTTGTAGCCCACCGCCCTGTCGATCTGCGCGGTGATGACATTGGATGCCTTCTCGCCGTCTTGGGAACTGCTCGTTGCCTTCGCCTGCTCGATGAAGGGCCGCGCATCGATCGAGGCGCCGCTGACATCGATCGACAGCCCGCTGCTCTTGCGGCCGAGGCTGAGCGAGAAGTCATCCGCCGGAGACAGTTTCACCCGGTTGAACTTGCCCGATACCAGTCCGCGCTTGTCGAGCAACATCTCGCCCCTGGCGCCAAAACCATCGCCATCGAGAACGAAGTCGGTGATCCGGGTCTGGCCGTCCGTGACATCAATGACGAACTCCGCGGTCGCCTTCACGCCCGCGCCCTTGCGCCAGTTGATGAACGGAATAGACAGCGCCGTGTCGCGCAGCGACAGGCGCGCGCGGGCGCCTTGACTGGCGTCTTCCAGCGTCAGGTCGACGCCGCCCTTCAGGTATGGCTCCAGCGCCGGCGCGAGTTTCAGGATATCGGCCTGGCTGAGTTCGCCCTTGGCTTCCCATTCCCGCGCCCCGCTGGCACTCGTGATCGGCTGCGATAGCTTGACGTCAAATCCCATTCCGTCGATGTCGGCCTTGCCGTCAAGCGCCGCGACCTTGCCATCGATCTTCAGCGTGCCGGTGATGTTCTCGAGCTTTCGTCCTTCGACCGGCTTGGCGACACCCACCTTGTCGAGCGCCAACGAGGCATTCCAAACCGGAGGAGGTGGATCCTGGGAGGGGTTCAATCCGAACAGCGCCGACACGTCGGCCTTCACCTTGCCCTTGAGATCGGCTGGAGCAAAGGGCAGCCGGGCCATCGCATCCATCGGCTTGAAGCTGACATATTCCGCGAAAGCGGAGGCATCGGCCGTGGCGTTGACGTCGAGCGAAACCATGAGTGGCTTCTGCGCGGTATCCGCAATCTCGAATTTGCCACTTGAGGCCGACAGCGGCCTGCCCGATGGCAGTACGAACGCCCCGCCGTCGATCTCGACCGTCAGATGCCTGTCCTTGAGCCGAAATTTTCCCGAGGTCGAGGACGCCTCGGGCATCTCGCCGAGATACCGTATGTCGAGACCGGCGGCGTCGAAATTGAGGTCGAATTCATTCTGCTCGAAATGAAACGGCTCGGGATGTTCCGGCAACCGCCCTGCAGCCAGGGAGACATTGATCTCCGCATTGCTCACGTTGCCGCCTCGGATGTGGGAAATCACCCACTCGCGCGGCTTTGCCGCGAACCAGAATGGCCACAATTGCTTGACCGACCTGGTCGGCAGAGACGCAGACCGTGCCGAAAAACTGATCGCCGGCGAGCCTTGGTCGGCGAAGACGAGCTTGAGCGAGCCGGCCAGCACGCCTGCTTCCGTCGCGACCGACATTTCGGGGAAGTGCAGTTCCCGCCGCTCGGGAATGTATCGACCGGCGATCTTCGCATTGTAGGATTGTGGCGCTTCGCCGGCGCCTTCGACATTGGCGATGCCGTTCTCGATCACGGCCTCGAACGCATAGCCGGGCGCCGAACCCGGCTCGACTTTGTCGAGATCGGTGATTCCGCCCTGGAAGGGTATCGAGGTGGCGCCGAGGTCTATTCCGCCGTTGCGAATTTCAAACTTGCCGCCCTTGAAGTCATAGTCCAGCAGGGCGCGGGCGGACTTGACCGGCTGCGCCAGTCCGTCGGCGTGGAAGGTCCCGTCCGCCGACGTGAGATCCAGCCGCAGCGAGGCGTCGCGCACCGCCGACAGCGACATCGTCAGCGGCAGATCGAAACCCTGGCGGCGCTCCCCGGTCGCCTGGCTGTATTTCATCGCGAAAGGCTCGGTTTCCAGTCCCGAAACGCGGGCGTCGAAGGATCTGGACTTCCCGTCGACTGTCTCGAACCGGACGTCGACGGCCGGCTCGAGCCGTTCGAACTCCAGACCCGCAGCGAGCCTGTATCTGCCGTCGCCCTCCTTTTCGAAATCGAAGCCGTTTACCCGGAGCAAGCGGTCCTCGGGGCCTGGAAGCCGTAGCGAAAGCTGCCGCGCAGTCACCTCGCGGGTGCCGGCGCTGTCGAGTTGGCCGGCTGCGCGGTCGAGATGGGCGTAGAAGACATGAAGCAGGGCTGGCACCGCGTCTACGCGCGGCATGGCAAATGCGACAGCCGGCGTCACCGGCATGAAGCTCAGGTCGCCCTCCGCCGAATCGATCTCGGCACGCGCCAGCACCATCCGGCCGCCCGCGAGCGCGAGGGGGTCGAGCACCGCTTTGATCGAGTTGGCCCTGAGCGCCGTCATCCCCGACGGCTTATGGGTAACCTCCACATTCGCGGCTTCGAGCGCCAGCATCCAGTCGCTGGAAAAGCGCAGCCTGACCGACTTGACCTCTGCGGAAAAATCCTCGCCGAGGGAACGGCCCATGGCGGCTTCCGCCTGCGCGGTCAGCGTCTCGTCGAGGCTGCCATTCTCGAGCGCCACCCAAAGACCGCCAACACCAAGCACCGCCAGGAAGAACAGCAGAAAGAACAGTTTGACGAATCGTGCCGTCCAGCTTCGCCGGCGTATCGGCGCCAGCACGACGACGTCCTCATGGTCGCAGGACGGCATCGCGTCGAGGTGGTGGATTTCCCCCTTGCCGAAGACGACCTTCTCTCCGCGAACGTGATGGACCATTCAACGCATACCCTTGGCGGCGAAATCCCTTACAAGGACCCATCCGCAATCATGATTCCTCCGGCTTGCACGGAGATATCCGAAGGAACCGAACGACGCCATGACCCAACTCTCGATCGGCGATCCCGCCCCCGGCTTCACGCTACCCGTCAACGGCGGCGGCACGCTGTCTCTTAGCGACCATCGGGGCGAAAAAGTGGTGCTCTATTTCTACCCGCAGGACAATACGCCCACCTGCACTCTGCAGGCCATTGAATTCTCGAGCAAGCTCGCTGCATTCAAGAATGCGGGAGCGACCGTCATCGGCATCTCTCCCGACAGACCCAAATCTCACGAGAGATTCTGCGCCAAGCACGCGCTTGCTATCCCGCTCGTCGCGGACGAGGACAAAGCTGCGGCCAACGCCTACGGCGTCTGGCGCATGAAATCGACCTTCGGGCGCAAATATGAAGGCATCGTCCGGTCAACCTTCCTCATCGACGGGGATGGCAGGATCGCCGGCATATGGGACAATGTGCGGCTCAAGGGGCATATCGATGCCGTGCTCGAAGCGGCAACGACCCTCGCGCCTTGATCCGAAAGATGAACAAAACGCCACAAGCGATTCCAATGACTCGAGATCTTCCGCCGTCCACCCTTCGTTCCTATGCGATTTCAGCCGTCTCCGAGACCGACCTCGACGAGAAGGTGCGCCTGACCGGCGCGGCAGCAGAAGCCTGGTATGCCCGCGCCCTGTCGCTGCGCTCGCCTCTCGACCCGCCGCTTCCCGAACGGCCAGGGCGCCCGGACCGGCCGCAACTGGTGCCCCCGAGCAAGATGAAGAAGCGGTCGCTGCACACCCGGCACGGGCGCATCGCCCTGCTCCACGCCATCTGCCATATCGAGCTCAACGCCATCGACCTCGCGCTCGACATCGTCGCCCGCTTTGCCGACCAGCCGGTGCCTCGATCGTTCTTCGACGGATGGATGTTGGTGGCCTCGGAGGAAGCCAAGCACTTCGGCATGGTGCGCCAGCGGCTGCGCGAACTCGATGCGGATTATGGCGATCTACCCGCGCATGACGGCCTGTGGGAGGCGGCCCATTCCACACGCAACAGCCTCACCGCCCGCCTCGCCGTCGTACCGCTGATTCTCGAGGCACGCGGCCTTGATGTCACGCCGTCGATGCGCGACAAGTTGCGCGAACTCGGCGACGAGGAAAGTGCCGAGATCTTCTCCGTGATCTATGAAGACGAGAAGGGCCACGTCGCCATCGGCGCCAAATGGTTCCGCTTTCTTTGTGCCCGCGAGCGCAGGGATCCCGCACGCGCCTTCCAGGATCTGGTCCGGGAGAATTTTCGTGGCGGCCTCAAGCCGCCCTTCAATGACCTGGCGCGTGCTGCCGCCGGCCTGACACCCGGCTTCTATCGCACGCTCTCCTCCGTCTCCAACGCCTGAAACTCTCGGCGTAGAAGCTTTATTAACCTTAATGGATTGTAATCACCTCCATCGGTCGCGGGCATCCGAGCCCTCCGATTTCGCGCCATCCCTTGGAGGTATCGAATTGTCACGCGTAAGAGCGAACCGGATTTTCGGAAAACGAAGGGAAAGTCACGTCCTCATTCTCGCCAGCGGCGAGAACGTGCGCCACATGACCATCCGCCCGTGGATGGCGGCCTTGGCTGTCTCGCTGTTCGGCCTCTTCACCATAGGCTATCTCACCGCCACCGCCTACCTCGTGCTGCGCGACGACCTCATCGGCGCGTCGATGGCGCGACAGGCCCGCATGCAGCATGAATACGAGGACCGGATCGCCGCGCTGCGCGCCCAGCTCGATCGCATCACCTCGCGCCAGCTTCTGGACCAGCAGGTGGTCGAGGACAAGGTCGAGAAACTGATGGAACAGCAGCTTGCCCTGACCAACCGCCACGGCAAGCTGGGCTCCGTACTCGAGCGTGCAGAGAATTCCGGGCTGGATACGAATTCGCTCGACACGACCGAGGAACGGCCTCTCGGCACCATCGACGCGGAGAGCGACGATCGCGCGTCTCTCGACAGCTTCGATGTATTGCTCGGCAAGGCACGAAGCATGGAGCCGGTCCAGAAGACCCGCGCACTCGCATTCGCGCCGGTCGGCGACGTGGAAACAGCATCGATCGCCGATCGCGCCGACAGGCTTTTCTCCACAGTGACGCTATCCCTCAAGGGCATTGAGCAGGAACAACTGGCCCATATCCGCGGCCTGACCCAGAGCGCGGAAGACCGCGCGCGGGACATCGGCGTGATTCTGACCAAGACCGGCGTCACCCTGCCGCGCAAGCTCGCGGACATTAGTGCGGACAAGACAGACGATAACGCGATGGGCGGCCCGTACCTCGCTCCGGTACAGACCACCGAATTCGAAAGCTCGATTTCCGATCTCGATTCGGCGCTTGATCGGCTGGAGCGCGTCAAGGCGTTCGCGGTCAAGTTCCCCTTTGCCAATCCCGCACCCAATCGCAAGATCACATCCCTGTTCGGCAACCGAATCGATCCGTTCTTCGGCAAACTCGCCCTGCATGCCGGCATCGACTTCCGGCAGAAGACGGGATCCCGGGTCAAGGCGACGGGAACCGGAGTGGTCATCCATGCCGGCACAGCCGGCGGCTATGGCATCATGGTCGAGATCGATCACGGCAACGGCATCACCACCCGCTACGGCCATCTCTCGAAGGTCCTGGTGAAGGAAGGCGACACCGTCGGCGCCGGCGACCTCATCGCGCTTTCAGGCTCCACCGGGCGCTCCACCGGACCGCACCTGCACTACGAGGTCCGTCGCGACGGAAAGGCCATCGACCCGATGCGCTTTCTCAATGCAGGTCTCAAACTCACATCCTATCTTTGAGATGAAAAGGCGCCGACGCGCCAACTGTCGTGGCAGATTTACCAATCACGATGTCAATTCGCCGCAATCCGGTGATTTTCTTGACTTCACAGCCAATAGGCACTAAGTGCTGCGGCAATCTCGCGCGGCTCTGCGCCTGCTCGATTCTGATTTCCCGATCGAAACAACCGGAAACATCTTTCCTTTGACCACATTTCAAGACCTTGGCCTGAGCCAGAAAGTCCTCAACGCCGTCACGGATGCAGGGTATTCCATTCCGACGCCGATCCAGGCTGGCGCCATCCCTCATGCGCTGCAGCGGCGTGACATTCTCGGCATAGCCCAGACCGGAACCGGCAAGACCGCCTCCTTCGTGCTACCGATGCTGACAATGCTCGAAAAGGGCCGTGCCCGGGCCCGCATGCCGCGCACGCTGATTCTTGAGCCGACCCGCGAACTCGCCGCCCAGGTCGCCGAGAATTTCGAGAAATACGGCAAGAACCACAAACTCAACGTTGCCCTGCTGATCGGCGGCGTGTCCTTCGACGATCAGAATCGCAAGCTCGAGCGCGGAGCCGATGTGCTGATCTGCACCCCGGGTCGCCTGCTCGACCATTGCGAACGCGGCAAGTTGCTGATGACGGGCGTCGAAATCCTGGTCATCGACGAAGCCGACCGCATGCTCGACATGGGTTTCATCCCTGATATCGAGCGGATCGTGAAGATGATCCCCTTCACCCGGCAGACCCTGTTCTTCTCGGCCACGATGCCGCCGGAGATCCAGAAGCTCGCCGATGCGTTTCTCCAGAACCCCGAGCGGATCGAAGTCGCCAAGCCTTCGACGACAGCCGCGACGGTCGTTCAGCGTCTCGTCGCAAGCCACAGCGTGGATTGGGAAAAGCGCGCGACGCTCCGCGACCTGATCCGGGAGGTCGATGCCGACATCAAGAATGCGATCATCTTCTGCAACCGCAAGAAGGACGTCGCCGATCTGTTCCGATCGCTCGAACGCCACGGCTTCGAGGCCGGCGCGCTGCATGGCGACATGGACCAGCGGTCCAGAACCAACATGCTGCAGGGCTTCCGTGACGGCAATCTGAAGATCCTGGTTGCCTCCGACGTTGCCGCCCGCGGCCTCGACATTCCCGATGTCAGCCACGTCTTCAATTTCGACGTCCCGATCCATGCGGAGGATTACGTCCACCGCATCGGCCGCACCGGCCGCGCCGGCCGCTCCGGCGCCGCCTACATGATCGTCACCAAGCGCGATGCCAAGCATCTCGACGCGATCAAGAAGCTGATCGGCGAAGACATTCAGTGGCATGCCGGCGACCTTACCGCACTTCCCGAACGCGAGGAGAGCGAAGACAGCGGCCGCCGCGAGCGTCGCACCAGCCCCAAGGGCCGCGAACACGACCGCGGGCGCAAGGGCAGTGAGCGCGGAAGCCGGCGCGCGCCTTCCGCAACAGAAAGTGCCGAAGTTGCTGTACGCCCAGCCGAAGCGGCACGTGACAAAGTCGAATCGACGGAGCCCCTCATGCCCAGAGCCGCCCAGGCACCAAGGAAGTCCGATACCCCGCGCCACGATCGCCGGGCGCATGCTGCTGCCAATGACGACAATCGCGCCCGCCAGAACCGTCGCTACCATCAGGGCGACGACGGCCCCACCCCCGTCGGCTTCGGCGAGGACATCCCTGCCTTCATGTTGATCACCTCCGCCCTGAAGTAATGCCGGCCCAGCCTGGCATAGACTTTCCTGGCGTCGGAACGGGGCTTGCCATCCTTCGAGACGGCAGGCTCCTGCTCTACAGGCGTGCCCGTCCGCCCGAGTCGGGCCACTGGAACATTGTCGGCGGCAAGGTCGATCATATGGAGCGCTCGGCGCAGGCCTGCCGTCGGGAAGCCGAGGAAGAAACCGGCCTGACCATCGGCAGCGTCGAATTTCTCACGATGTCGGAGCATGTCTTCGAGAGCGAAGGCCATCACTGGCTTTCGGTGATCTACCAGACCCGGGACTTCGCCGGCGAAGCACGGGTCACGGAGCCCGAAAAACTGCCGGAATTCGGCTGGTTCACACTCAACGACCTGCCCTCGCCGCTGTCGCGCTTCGCGTCGGACGCGGTCCGGTCTCTCAAGGCGACTTCAGCTAGCCACCCAGCCTGATCGCCGCATCCAGCGCTGTCCTCACCCATTTTTCGGCCTCGTCGGCATCATCGTACGCACCGGATGGAATCGGCCAGTAGGGCATCGCGACGCGCTTTCCGGTCTTCGCATGGGCATAAGCCCACCTCGCCGAGCCGGCAGCCTCATAGAGTGCCCCCGCTTCCGCGTCGCCCTTGAGCATCAGTTCGCCGCGCAGTTCGACAGCCACAATCCTGCCGTCGACATAAATGCCCTTGCCGCCGAACATGCGCCTGATATCGACCGGGCCGACCGAGCGAAACAGGTCCTGGATATCATCGGGGTCCATCGAGCGCTCCGGGCAACAGATCCCACGATCTGCGGATGTTGCCCCGCCAATGTCAAGTTCGTTGCGGGATCAGAACTGTGTCGTCGCCCCGATCATGACCGTCCGGCCCCGGCCATTGCTGATGTCTGACAGGCTGGATACCCCGGATCCGGCGACGAAATAAGCCTTGTCGAAGGCGTTGTCGATGGTGAAGAACAGCTTGACGTTGTCGGACACCTTGAAGTTTCCATAGAAGTCCACAAGCGTGTAGGACGGCCGCTTGATGGAACTCGCCTCGTCGACATAGGCCTGGATACTGTCTCCCGTGTAGCGCACCCGGCCGCCCAGCGTCAGCTTCTGCTCGAAGAAGCGCATCCCGGCATCCAACGTCGCGTAGTCGTCCGGCAGTCGGCCGACATCGTTGCCGACGCCCGCGAACTCCGCCAGCGGTTGGCGCGTGTCGGCGATGGTCAGCGAGAAACGCCCATAGGCGACGCCGGCATCATAACCGCCCTCGAGTTCGATGCCGTCCATATGCGTGGTACCCGGCAGGTTCACCCACCGCGTGCGGCCATCGAACGGGTCGGTGGCATAGGTGATGTAGTTGTCGATGCGGTTCTTGAAGTAGCCGACCTTGAGGTAGGCGAGGTCCTCGGGCGTCAGCAGGCCATCGCCACGAAGGTTGATGCCGACGTCGATGCTTTCCTGGCGCTCCGGCCGCAGGTTCGGGTTGTTGTCGATCGGCGCCAGCGTGCCGTCGAAATTGTGCCCGCCCGGATAGAACATCTCCGATACGGTCGGCGGACGCATCGTATGCGCATAGGTGGCATAAAGCTGCATCCATGGCGTAGGATCGACGGTCACGCCGAGCTTCGGGTTCCACTCCCCGCCATCCCGGGTAATCGGACGAGGCTTGCAATCCAGGTCCGGCTCGGGGCAACCCTTGCCGTCGAGGCCCCAGTAATCGTAGCGCATGCCGGCAGTCAGTCCGACGATGCCCCAGGTCAGCGTCGTGTCGTTGAAGGCGCCGCTCTTGATGAGTTGCCCGTTGGGATTGGCGCCCCGCTGTTCGTTGGCTTGGTATTGGTCGGAATTGATGCCAGCGCCATAAAAGAACTTGAGCGACATGGAATCATTGAGTTCGGCAACGCTGGTGTTGGAAATGTCGAAGCCAAGTCCCGTATTGGTGCCGTCACGCCCATCGAAGACATTGCCCGGCTGGATGCCCTGCATCTTGATGTCGGTGATGTTGGCATAGGCATTGATCTTGAGATCGATCAGGTTGTCGCCCGGCTGATAGGCATATTTGACCGTGTAGGTCTGGTTGGCGATCTGCCAGTTGTAGCCGGCACTCTCCACGGAGAAGGCATTGTTGTAGAAGATACCGCCCAGTTCCAGCGTCTGCTCCGCGTCCGGCGCATAGTTCACCTTGAACAGGCCACCGCTCGGGTTTTGCGACGAATCGTACGGATACCACTGCCCGTCGCCGTTCTTGAAGTTCGACTGGTTGCTTCCGCTCAGCGCGCCCACGACCGAGACAGAGCCGTCGATCCCGATGTCGGTTCGCCATCCGCCAGCGGTCAGGCGGGAGAAATCGTAGCCGTTGGTGCCGGCGCGCAACGTGGCCAACCCGCCGTAGTTCTTGCCTGGCAGAAGGACGTCGTCGATACCGAGCGTGCGGAAGTTGGCGGCGCCTGAGAGCGTGCCCAGTCCATCCGCACCGGGAACGGCGCCACGGGTGATGTCCACGCCCGCCAGCAGATTCTGGTCGACATAGACCATGCTGTCCATGGTACCGGAATGGCCGGATAGGTTGCGAAAGGTCTGAGGCACGCCGTCGATCATCTGGTTGACCCGGCCCATGCCCTGCATGCCGCGAATATTGACGGTAACGCCGGGTTGCTCGTCGAGCTGGCGCGTGAAGGCGCCCGGCGTCATCCGGATCGCGGTGTCGATCTTGCCGTTCATGCGCTCGCGCAGGGTTACGGCATCAATCACCGATACGGCAGCGGGCTTGTTGACGATATCGGCGGGGCTGGCACTGTCCGAGCCGACGACGATACGCTTCAGCCGGGTCTCGCCCGGAGAAGCCGGCAAGGTCTCGGCTGCGTCATCATCGGAAGACGTCGCGTCGATGGTCGGCTCCGTCGTGCTCTCGCTTGCCGTCTCTGCAGCGGGCGACGACGTGTCGCTCGCGCTGTCGTCGTCAAGAACGATCATGTCCTCTTCCTGCGCCCGTGCAGGAACGGAAAGAACCAGCGCCAACGTCGTCCCCGACATCAACGCTGCGGCAAACGCCACATGCAGTCTCACGGCATACCCCCGCCAAATTCACGATACTGGCCGTGCCTGGCTTGCGGCGTGACGCGCTGGCGGTGGCTGGCAAAACTGCCCGAATTGCAATCGGGCAGGGTAAGGAATGAAGAAGTTGACTCAACATGTCAAGTTATAAACCCGCGCCGCCTGGCGGTCCTCGGCGCGGTTCGGATCAGCCCGACAGAACGCCGCCGGCGGCGACGATCTGCTCGGGCGTATCGGTATCGACATGCGCCGCTTCGCCGATATCGACATCCACCACGGCCAGGCCGCTGCGCTCGATCACCGGACGAGCGCCAATGTCGCCGGTCAGCTTGGCGACCGCATCGAAGGTCGCAGCCGGCAGGATCACCGGATTGCCGCGCTTTCCGCCGGAGACGGCGCGTATGATTGCCCTGCCCTGTTCGCGTCGAAACGCCTTGATCATTTCGTCGAGGTGCTGGCTCGTAACACCGGGCATGTCGGCCAGCATGACCAGCAGTCCGTCGGCCGTGCTGCGGACCGAAGCCAGGCCGCATTTCAGGCTCGCCGCCATGCCGGACGCAAACGCGTCGTTGACCACGAATTCGACGTCGAGTCCCGAGACGGCCTTTTCTATGTCCGCGGCCCGGTAGCCGGTCACGACGGCGCAGCGGTCGGCACCGGAGCCGAGCACCGATTCGACACTGCGCCGGACGAGCGGCACTCCATCGAATTCGGCAAGAAGCTTGTGATGCCCCGAGCCTGCCATGCGGCTCGCGCTGCCGGCAGCCAGCACTACGGCGGCAACCCTGATCTCCTGGGATGCGGTCGGCTGCCCAAGCCTCGGCAGCGGTCGCGTCGGGATCTCCATCAGCAGTCCTCCAACACCAAGGCCGGTCAGTTCCAGCGCTGTCGGTGACTCCCCCGCGAGAAGCCTGTTCAACACCCAGTCGAAGCCATTTTCCTTGGGGCTGCGTGCGCAGCCCGGGGCGCCGATCACCGGCTTGCCATCAACACGTCCCAGCACCAGCAGATTGCCGGGATCGACGGGAAGCCCGACCTGCTCGACGAAGCCCCCCGCCGCACGGATCGCAGCCGGGATGACGTCCTCGGCATCGGCGACGGCAGAAGCGCCGAACACCACCAGCATGTCATGGTCCGGCGCCAGCGCCTGTATCGCAGAGGCCACCGCCGAGGTCGAATGCGGCACACGGCGCTCCTCGGTGACAGAACTGCCGGATGACGCGAGGCGCGCCTCCAGGATTGCCCGCGTCTTGTCCATCACCGATGCCTTGAGCGTGGGAAGTTCGGTCGCGACAAGGCCCACACGCCGGCTGGCATAGGGCTTCACCTCGAAGGCCAGGGCCTGGTCGAGTAGGGCGGATGCCTCTGCCACCGCATCGCCAGCCACGGCGAGCGGGATGATCTTGATGGTCGCCACCATGTCCCCCGCCTTCACATTGCTGTGGTCGCCAAGGCAGGCAAGCGTGATCGCGGGATCAATCCGGTTGAAGCGGTCGACAACCGCGCGCGAGGCGCGGAACAGGCCGTTGACCGAAGCAAAGAAGTTGACGCGGCCCGTCGAGGCAGGCGATCTGTGCATATGGTCGGGCGCGATGGACGAGGCGAGGCGGTCGGCGGCCTCGTCCTCCAGAAGATCACCCGGCGCGAGCCGCGCGGCGACGACGGACGCAACACCGGCCGCCTTCAAGGCGGCGATATCCGGCGCCTCGAGCACTCGCCCCTTGGCAAGCTTTCGATCCGTCAGGCGCACGGAATGCGCCAGGACAGTGCCGTCTGCCTCGTGGATCGGGACTTCACCAAATTTCATGCCGCGCACCCTCCCCGACCGCCGGAACATAGAAAGCCGGGGGCGGCGCGTAAATGGTCCGCATCGTCATTCGGCGGAGCCATGATGCAGTTCTGCGCCTCAACTCCGGTCGCGAAAGCGATTGGTGATCGGATAACGACGGTCGCGGCCGAAATTCTTGCGCGTGATCTTGACGCCCGGTGCCGACTGCCGCCGCTTGTATTCGGCGATATAGAGCAGATGCTCGACCCTGTGCACCGTCGGTGCGTCATGGCCGCGGGCGATGATCTCCTGCGTCCCCATCTCATGCTCGACGAGGCACTCGAGAATATCGTCGAGCACCGGATAGGGCGGCAGCGAATCCTGGTCGGTCTGGTTGGGCCGCAGTTCCGCCGATGGCGCCTTATCGATGATGTTCTTCGGGATAACCTCGCCCGAGGGGCCGAGTGCATTGGGCGGCACATGGTCGTTGCGCCAGCGACTCAATCCGTAGACCTGCATCTTGTAGAGGTCCTTGATCGGATTGAAGCCGCCGTTCATGTCGCCATAGAGCGTACAGTAGCCGACCGACATTTCGCTCTTGTTGCCCGTCGTCACCACCATCGAACCGAACTTGTTGGAGATGGCCATCAGGATCATGCCGCGCGCGCGGCTCTGCAGATTTTCCTCGGTAATGCCTTCCTCCGTGCCCTCGAACAGATCGGCAAGCGCAGTTAGGAAACCCGTCACCGGTTCTTCGATGGCAACAATATCGTAGGTCGTGCCCAGCGCCTTGGCGCAGGCCTCGGCGTCGACCAGCGAGTCCTGCGATGTATAGCGATAGGGCATCATCACCGTACGCACGCGCTCCTCGCCCAGTGCGTCCACCGCGATCGCAGCACACAGCGCCGAATCGATGCCGCCGGACAGGCCGAGGACGACATTCTTGAAGCCGTTCTTGTTGACGTAATCCTTGAAGCCAAGCACGCAGGCGCGATAATCGGCCTCGTCGATCGATGGCAGCGGAATGTGCGGACCGCGCTCGCAACGCCAGCTCCCGTCACGCCGCTTCCAGGTCGTCAGCACGATTGCTTCCTCGAACTGGCTCATCTGCAGCGCCAGCGACCTGTCGGCATTGTAGGCGAAGCTTGCGCCGTCGAAGACCAGTTCATCCTGTCCGCCCAGTTGGTTGGCAAACACCAGGGGCCTGCCGGTCAGTTGGACCTGGCGCAACACGACATCGTGGCGGACATGGACCTTGCCTCGGTAATAGGGCGAGCCGTTGAGATGGAGGAAGATTTCCGCCCCGTCCGCGGCCAGCGCTTCGCAGACACCCGCATCGTTCCAGATATCCTCGCAGATCGGTACGCCGATCCGGATGCCGCGAAGGTCGACGGCCCTGGGCATGTCGCCGGCGATGAACACCCGCTTCTCATCGAACTCGCCATAGTTCGGCAGGTCGACCTTGTCGCGGACGGCGACCACCTTGCCCGCGTCCAGCACGGCGACGGAATTGTGCCGGCCCCGGTCGCCCTGCCGCGGAAAGCCGATGACGACGGCCGGTCCGCCGTCAGCAGTTTCGGCAGCGAGGCTTTCGACGGCCGAGAGGCATGCCGCAAGAAAGGCCGGCTTCAGGACGAGGTCTTCGGGCGGATAGCCCGAGATGAACAGTTCCGTGAGCAGCAGCAGGTCTGCGCCCTGCCGGGCGGCATCCGCCCGCGCCTCGCGGGCCTTGGCAAGGTTTCCGGCAATATCGCCCATGGTCGGATTGAGCTGGGCGACGGCGATGCGGAGCGTGTCTTTGATCGGGGTCATGATGTTGAGAAGTAGCGTGGGCAGGGATGGCTTGCAACGTGGGAATCTTCAAACTTTCCGATTGCGCGTCGCACCCACATGCACCATTGCGGCTCCTGGAATTTTGTGGAACGACAGGCACGAACCTCTCAGGGAGATCGGCATGCAACCCGAATTCGTGAAACGCATCTTCGGCCGGCCGCGTGAGGAGCTTGGCGAGGCCGAGCAGCGCATTCTCCGCGAAGCCCACGAACATCGGGTCATCTCGACCAATGCCGAGGACGATTTCCAGGCCGGCACGACGCTCGGCCAGCGGCTGGCCGACGGGATCGCGCGTGTCGGCGGCTCGTGGGGCTTCATCATCGCGTTCATGGTCTTTCTAGTGATCTGGGCGTCGCTCAACACCTGGCTGCTCACCCGCGACGCTTTCGACCCCTATCCCTTCATCTTCCTCAACCTGCTCCTGTCGATGGTCGCGGCGATCCAGGCGCCGATCATCATGATGAGCCAAAACCGCCAGTCTGAGCGGGACAGGTTCTTCGCCGCCAAGGATTACGAGGTCAACCTCAAGGCCGAAATCGAGGTCATGGCGCTCCACCACAAGATCGACATGACGGTGCTGACGGAACTGCAGAACCTGAAGACCGAGGTGGCGCGGCTGGCCGAAGAAATGCGGCGTCGCGACGGCGTCTAGTTCGTTCTGCCTGGCAACCGGAACCCTTCAGTAGCCGCCGAACTTTCTCTCTCCCTGATCGAGCAGGAGCGGAATCAAGAGATCCTCCTCGTCTTCAAGATGC
Organism: Rhizobium sp.; assembly: GCA_019739215.1. Classification (GTDB taxonomy): domain Bacteria; phylum Pseudomonadota; class Alphaproteobacteria; order Rhizobiales; family Rhizobiaceae; genus Rhizobium_E. Next base: position 29,253 of record JAHHDR010000037.1, on the reverse strand, counting down.
CGCTCCAGCCCCTTGAGCAGGGCATCCGCTTCCACGGCATAGGCATCGCGGGAAAACGGCAGGCGTTCGTCGCCGGTCGTCAGGTCGTGGTAGAACCGGTTGGCCGTCTCGGCATTGCGCTCGAGCAGGGCGTGGATCTGGTGATGATCCTCCTCCAGCAAGGCGAAACCGGACGCCAGGCGCACATCTGCCGCCGCAAAAAGCGGAAAATACTGGTAGTCCTCAACTTGATGATGGCCTTCGAGATCACCGAGAAAGTGATTGAGGCGCGGCGCGAACCACTTGGCAAACCGGTCCGCGGTCACGCGCCCCTCGCGCAAGTCCTCAAGCCCGCTCCCGAGCAGTCGTCCGAAGTCGCGGAACATCGCGTGTCTCTCGAGCCAGAAGGCGCCAAGTTGCCCGATCGTGTGAACGGTGTTCCAGTCGCCCCGCGGGTAGCGCGCATAGAGTACCCTCAGATCGTCCGGAAGGCCGGCACGCACCAGGAGTCCGAGGCTGTCGTCAGCGGTTTTCATCGAGACCGTCCTTGTTCCGGCGCATGGCGCGACCCTGGTTGGCCTCATATAGGTGCCATTCGCGACACCTGCCACAAATCGTCCCTCGACCACTTCCACTGTCGTCGACGGCATCCTAAATAGCTCTCCGATGGCGGCAAAGTCGTCCATATCAATAATACACAAGGGAGCGCCACCATGCGCAGCGCCATACACGCCACGTTCGGCAAGCCTGATCATGTCCTCGAACTCGCCGAGAGCCCCGTTCCCGAGCCTGGCCCAGGCGAAATCCGCGTCCGGATGGGCCTGGCCGCGATCCACAACCACGACCTCATCACGGTTGCGGGGCTGTATGGCCACAAGCCTGCGCTTCCGGCAATCGGAGGATCCGAGGCGATGGGCATCGTCGAGAAGCTCGGCGACGGGGTCGAGGGACTGGCGCTCGGCCAGCGCGTCGCCGCCAGCGGCCTGAGCGGTGCCTGGGCGGAGTCCTTCGTTGCTTCGGCCGCATCCGTCGTGCCGCTGCCGGATGGAATCGACGACGAGACCGCCGCACAGATGATCGCCATGCCGCTCAGCGCGCTCGTCCTGCTCGACTATGTCGGCATCGGCGAAGATCAGTGGTTGATCCAGAACGCCGCCACGGGCGCGGTCGCAAAAGTGTTGGCGATGATAGCGGCAAGTCGCGGGATCAACGTCGTCAATGTCGTCCGGCGCAATGAGGGCGTCGAGGAACTGAAGGCGCTGGGCATCGGCAATACCGTCTCTTCCGCCACCCCCGGCTGGCAGGACGCCGTTCGTGCCATGACGTCAGGGGCACCGATCGCGGCGGCGGTTGATGGTGTCGGTGGACCGTCCGCCGGCGAACTCATGTCGCTCCTCGGCGAAGGCGCAACGCTGGTGTCCTTCGGCGCCATGTCGGGCAAGTCGCTCGAAATCTCCGGCGGAGACCTGATCTTCAAGCAGGCCGTCGTCAAGGGCTTCTGGCTGTCGAAGATCATGCGGACCGCAAAGCCGCAGGATATCAGCCGGTGGATGAGCGAACTCGTTCGTCTGGTTGCTTCCGGTGCCGTCAAGCTTCAGACCGGCGGCATCTACCCGCTCGACCGGATCGCCGAGGCCGCAGCCGCCAGTGCCGCACCCGGCCGGTCGGGAAAGATATTGCTTCGACCCTGATACGCTTTGTCCCTGACAAGCTTTGACCCGCGCGCGACACCGATCGTGCAGGTGCGGCGCCTTCAGCTGGTCGCAAACTGCGGCAGGCCATCGGTGATCTCGTAGAAATCGCCCTTGTCCTCGCAGTAGATGTGGTGTCCGGCGACAAGCGGCGTGCCCGCGTCGAAAGCGCCGGCCATGATCGAAATGTGGTCGGCGCCCAAGCCCTTCCAGAACAGCGCCGAACCGCAGGTCCTGCAGAAGCCGCGCCGCCCGGTTTCGCTTGAATGATACCAGGTGACGTTGTCCTCGCCGGTTACCGTCACGTCGCCGTTCATCGCGTTGGCTGCCGCGTAGTAGAGCCCGGTCTGCTTGCGGCATTGCCCGCAATGGCAGTAGACGACCTCGCGCAATGGCCCGTCGACGGCGACCCCGACAGCGCCGCACAGGCAAGATCCCTTGTGAATGCTCGACATATTCGCCTCCGCTTGTCGCCATCCCCCCTTGTCCGATGCGAAAAGGGCGGCGTCAAACGAATTGGGCTGAGGGCGGCTTCAGTTTTTTTGAACGTTCAGGAGAATTGACGGCGGCACGCGCGCAACGCCTTGGGCGAACGAAAAAGGGGCGCCCCTGAAGACGCCCCTTCATTATTTGCTTGGTATCCGCCTTCAGGCGTTGACGGCGAGCTTCTGCTCGTCGCGGCCGGCCTTGAGCTTTTCGGCCAGCAGGAAGGCCAGTTCCAGCGCCTGGTCGGCATTGAGCCGCGGGTCGCAATGGGTGTGGTAACGGTCCTGCAGGTCGTCGGCCGACAGCGCCCGGGCGCCGCCGGTGCATTCGGTCACGTCGTTGCCGGTCATCTCGATGTGGATGCCGCCGGGATGGCTGCCTTCGGAATGGTGGATCGCGAAGAAGTTCTCCACCTCGGTCAGGATCCGGTCGAAGGGCCGGGTCTTGTAGTTGTTGAGCGTGATCGTGTTGCCATGCATCGGATCGCAGGACCAGACGACCTTGCGACCTTCGCGCTCGACAGCGCGGATCAGGCGCGGCAGATGCTCGGCAACTTTGTCATGGCCGAAGCGGCAGATCAGCGTCAGGCGTCCGGCTTCGTTGGCCGGATTGAGGATGTCGATCAGTTCGAGCAGGCCATCGGCCGTCAGAGACGGGCCGCATTTCAGGCCGATCGGGTTCTTGATGCCGCGGCAATATTCGATATGTGCATGGTCGGGCTGGCGCGTGCGGTCGCCGATCCAGATCATGTGACCCGAGGTCGCATACCAGTCGCCCGAGGTCGAATCGACGCGGGTGAAGGCCTGCTCGTATCCCAGAAGCAGGGCCTCGTGGCTGGTGAAGAAATCGGTCTCGCGCAGCGACGGATTGTTCTCCGAGGTGATCCCGATCGCCGCCATGAAATCCATGGTTTCGGAAATGCGGTCGGCGAGCTTTCGGTAGCGCTCTGCCTGAGGGCTGTCCTTGATGAACCCGAGCATCCACTTGTGGACGTTGTCGAGATTGGCATAGCCGCCCATCGCGAAGGCCCGCAGAAGGTTGAGCGTCGCCGCAGACTGGCGGTAGGCCATGATCTGGCGTTCGGGGTCCGGGATGCGGGCCTCGGGCGTGAATTCGATGCCGTTGATGATGTCGCCGCGATAGCTCGGAAGCTCGACGTCACCCTTCTTCTCGATGTTCGACGACCGCGGCTTGGCAAACTGGCCGGCGATGCGGCCGACCTTGACCACGGGCTGCTGGGCGCCAAAAGTCAGCACCACGGCCATCTGCAGGAAGGCGCGGAAGAAGTCGCGGATGGTGTCGGCGCCATGCTCGGCGAAGCTCTCGGCACAATCGCCGCCCTGTAGCAGGAAACCCTGGCCTTCGGAAACCTTGGCGAGCGAGGCCTTCAGACGCCGCGCCTCACCTGCAAATACCAGCGGTGGAAACTTGGCAAGACGGGCTTCCGTGGCGTCGAGTGCGGCCATGTCCGGATAGTCCGGAACCTGCTGAATGGGCTTATTCCTCCAGCTTGTCGGGTTCCAATTCTGTGCCATCTTGCTCACCTGTTCAGTATATGGGCGTGTTCCGTCGCACCCCGCTTTCGGCAGGGTTGGCGGCTATATATACATTAGGAGCGAGAATGCAAATCTCTTCGGCCGCCAGCAGCCCGAAAGCGCCGGCGGCGGAACGTTCACGCCTGCCACTGCGGTCGGCAAACCGCTTCTATTTCGCCAGTTCGGCGGCGGCGTAGGCAAGTGCCGCCAGCGCGATGAGCGGGAACATCAGCAACGTCAGAAATCCGCCGCCACTGCGCTGGGTCTCAAGTTGCCGGTCGTCGATGCCGGCCCAGCCTTCAGGACCGGCAATGGTCTCGGTCTTGGATTGCGTGATCATGTTTCTTCCTCCATCCGGATCAAAAACGCAGGCACGCGCACGAACGCTTCTCCTCCTTGGCGACGTCGCGTCGCCAAACATTCGCATTACCTAAAATACCAGAATTCCATTCAAACACAAACCCTCTCTTCAACGACAGGGCCTGACTTTCCTAGGACCGGTTTGCGGTACTTTTGAGGCATCGCCGAAACCGCACCACGACCGAGAAGCGCGGCAAACGCCTGGGCTGCCCAGCCGAGCCCCTGCCAGTCCGGACCCTCCAGAGGATCCTCAAGCGGGTCCCGTCGCTGCCCCTGGCGGTGCGCGGTTGAGATGAGCGTGAACCATTCGATCGACATCGGCTGCTCCTTCGTTTCGGTATGAGGGAGAGCTAATGGGTATCGAGGCGCGTTCGTAGACGCGGACATGAAAGGTGTCTTTCATCTCTGAACGATTGATCCCCCGCGATTTCACGCTAGAAATTGCAGATGGACACGGATTGGGACGATCTCAGGCTCTTCCTGCACGTCGCCGAACAGGGCGGACTGGCCGGTGCGGCAACGCTGACCGACATCAGCGCGCCGACGATCGGCCGGCGCATGCTGGCGCTGGAACGCCGGCTCGGCCGGTCGCTCTTCGTCCGTAGCCAGCAGGGCTACCGGCTCGCCCACGATGGCAACATCCTGGTTCAACACGTCAGGTCCATGCGCAACGCAGCCGATTTCATCGCCGACTGGCACAAGGATGCCTTCGGCTGGCCGATCGTGTCGATCGCGGGTGATTCCTGGGTCGCGGGGCTCATCGCCGACCATGCCGGCGAACTTCGCGGCATTGATGACCAGTTCCGCTATTGCTGCAAGACCCTGGACCACAACACCGACATGACCTTTCGCGATGTCGACGTCGCGATCCTGCCCGAGCGCCCCAGGGGCGGGAACCTCGCAGCAAAGCGCTCGATCACGATTGCCTATGCCGCCTACCGCGCGACGACAATTGAGCCTGCAGCCATGGACCGCTGGATTTCGATAGGCACGGAGATGTCACGGACACCCTCGGACCGGTGGGCGTTCGAGAACCATGAGGGAAGCATCTACACCTGGACAGGAGGGCCGGAACTGCTGCTGCGCCTGATCCGAAACGGAGCGGGGACCGGCGTCCTTCCGGTCCTCGTCGGGGATGCCGACGCCACCTTGATGCGCGTAGGCGACATCATCGATGGACTCACCCATCCGCTCTGGATCGTAGCCAATGACGACGATCGCAAGCGACCCGAGGTTCGCAAGGTCATCGACAGGCTCGCGGACATTCTCAGGCGATGCGAGGCCAACGCAGGCGCCTGAATTCAGACCCGCTCGCCATCCCTGACGCGATAGCTCGGCGCATACATGGTGACCAGTTCCTCCGCTGCCGTCGGATGCACCGCCATCGTTCGATCGAAATCGTCCTTGGTGCAGCCAGCCTTGAGAGAAATGCCGAGCAATTGCGCCATCTCGCCGGCATCGTGTCCGAGGATATGCGCTCCGACAACCTTGCGGTCAGCTGCATTGACGATGAGCTTCATGATCATCTTCTCGGCCCGCCCCGAAAGCGTTGCCTTCATCGTCCGGAATTCGGCGCGGTAGACCTCGATTTCGCTGAACTGCTTCGCCGCGGCTTCCTCACTCAGGCCCACGGTGCCAATCTCGGGCTGCGAAAAGACCGCCGTCGGGATGAGATCGTGATCGGGCGATGTTGGATTGTCCCGGTATTCGGTCTCGATGAAGCACATGGCCTCATGGATGGCGACCGGCGTCAGTTGCACCCGGTCCGTCACATCGCCCAATGCGAACACGCTCGCGACGCTGGTACGGGAATAAGCATCGACCTTTACCGCCCCCTTCTCGTCAAGCGCGATGCCCGCAGACTCGAGTCCCAGGTCCTGCGTGTTCGGCCGGCGGCCCAATGCCAGCATGACCTGGTCGGCAACCAGCGTCTCGCCCTTCATCGTCTCCGCGACAAGCCGGCCGTCGGGACGTTTCTCGATCTTCTCGAAGATGTCTTCGCAGAGGATCCGGATGCCCTTCTCTTCCATGGCTTTGTGCAGCCCGCGCCGCATGTCGCCGTCAAAGCGCGACAGCACCTCCTTGCCGCGGTAGATCAGGGTGGTCTCCACACCCAGTCCGTGGAAGATGTTGGCGAATTCGACGGCGATGTAGCCCCCGCCCGCAACAAGGATGGCCTTGGGCAGACTCTCGAGGTGAAACGCCTCGTTGGATGTGATGGTGTGCTCATGGCCTGGCAGCGCCGGATGTTCGGCCGGCGAGGCGCCGGTGGCAATGACGATGCGCTCCGCTGTAACCAACTGCCCGGTCTTGACGATCCGGACGGTGTGGCCGTCGACAAGCACGGCGCGGCTCTCGTAGATCGTCGCATGGTTGTTTTCGAGCCCTTTTCGGTAGAGACCCTCGAGCCGGGTGATCTCCTTGTCCTTGGCCTCGATCAGCTTGCGCCAGTCGAACCGGCTCTCGCCGACCGACCAGCCGAAGCCGCTCGCATCTTCGAAATGCTCGGCATATTGCGACGCATAGACGAAGAGCTTCTTCGGCACGCAGCCGCGAATGACGCAGGTGCCGCCGAAACGGTATTCTTCCGCGATGCCGACCCGCTTGCCGAGTGACGCCGCCACCCGCCCTGCCCGTACACCGCCGGAGCCGCCGCCAATAACGAAGAGGTCGAAATCGAATTCGGACATGAAAACCTCGCACTGCGTCTGATGTCGGTTAGATATGGCCAGCGAGACCAAAAGAAAGCCCGCCGGGCGGCGGGCTTGCAGGATCGATCGGCAGTCAGCCTTACTGCTGAGGTGCTGCGGTGCTATCTTCGGCGGCGAGCTTGGCGTTGATCGCATCCGTCGCGGCCTTGCTCAGGTCACGGGAAATGCCGGTCGCCCAGATGTCCGCGGCCTTGGCGAGTTCCCGCTGGGCGATGGGACCGTTTTCAAGGAGCTTCATGCCGGCCGGGGATGTGTAGAATGCGGTAATGGCCGAAAGCTCCTCCTGGGTGAAGCTCGCTGCGTAGACCTTGGCTGCTTCCTGCTCGAGATCGGCGCGGCGCGCAGCGATCTCGATCGCCTTGGTGTCGACGATATCGGTAATCACCGCCTCGAAATTCGGCGTTGCCTGGATCAACTGCTGCTTGATCTGACCAGCGATGGTCGGCAGGATCGTATCGAAGTTCACTGTTGCGCCGACCGCCGCGATCGTGGCACGCGCAGCCTTGATATGCTCGGGGCTGGGATCGTCCGCGTGTGCGCTGCCAGCGCCGAGGCCCGCAACAACGATGGCCGTCGCGGCCAGCCGGCCGAGTGTCGAAAACTGCATCATCTTGTGTCCGTCTCCTATTTGACTTGTGCTGGCAGCGTCCGCAGACCTGCCGGTCCGGCAATGATCGCGAGGGAAGCCAGATTGATGAAAAGCCCATGCTCGACCACACCGGGTATGGTGTTGAGCGCTTTTGCCAAAGCGTCTGCATCAGGAATGAGGCCAAAAGAAGCATCGAGGATGAAATGCCCGCCATCGGTGCGGTATGGCGAACCATTCTGCGGCCGCTGTACGATATCACCTTTCAGGCCAAGTTCGGCGGCGGCCCTCTCGATCGCGAGCCGCGTTGACGCCAGCCCGAACGGGTTGACCTCGATCGGCAGCGGGTACTTGCCGAGGGTCTCCACAACCTTGGTTTCGTCGGCAATGACGATCATGCGACGAGACGCGGCGGCAACGATCTTCTCCCGCAGCAGCGCCCCACCCCCGCCCTTGATCAGCCTGAGTTCGGCATCCACCTCGTCGGCGCCGTCGATCGTCAGGTCAAGTTCGGGCAATTCCTCAAAGCGAATTCAGCGGAACGCCCAGCTCAAGGCACAGCCGCGCCGTGCGCTCAGACGTCGGCACGCCCCTGACCTTCAGCCCCTCGGCGACTTTTTTCCGCGAGCAGGCGAACGAATTCCTCGGCGGTGGAGCCGGTCCCGATCCCCAGCCGCATGCCGTCCTCGACATGCTTGAGCGCCTCGGCTGCGGCCCTCGATCTTCATCTGCCGGGCATCCATGCACCAGCAACTCCCTGCTGTTTTCGAATGGATGACGTATCTACACGCGTCCACCCGTCAAACAAAAGCTCTAATTGCGGGAATTCGCCCCGAAATCCGCACACGCGCGGTTGCCACGGCCGGATCACTGCATTACCCGGATACGGCAGCTTCCCTGGAGACAAATTTGCCAGCCCCCCCTCGTCATATTCGACCTCGACGGCACGCTGATCGACACCGCCCCCGATCTCGTCGCAAGCCTCAACCACACGATCGCAGCCCACGGTCTCGCACCGGTGGGCTATGACGATCTCACGCATCTTGTCGGGCACGGCGCACGCGCCATGATCGAAAGTGCCTTCCGGCTGCGGGGCAATCCTCTCGACGAGAGCGAGTTCCCGGCAATGCTCGAACGGTTCATTAAGCACTATCTCTCCGGAATGCCGGGTGAGAGGCCGTCCCTACCCCCGGCCTCGTCGAATCGCTCGACAGGCTGCGCGAAGCCGGCATGCTCATGGCTGTCTGCACCAACAAGATGGAGGGCCTGGCACGCCCGCTGATCGAGGGGCCTGGGCCTGACAGGATATTTCGCAGCCATCACCGGCGGCGACACATTTGCCGTTCGCAAGCCCGATCCCGCGCATCTCACCGGCACCATGCACCTTGCGGGCGGCGACATTTGCGCGCACGGTGATGGTCGGCGACAGCCTGAAACGATCTGAAGGTCGCGGCCAATGCCGGCGTGCCGTCGATCGGCGTGCCTTTTGGGTATTCGGATGTGCCGATTCAGACCCTCGCTCCGACGGTTATCATCGGCCATTTCGACGAATTGACGCCGGACCTGGTCCCTGAGCCTGCTTCGCTGATCCGGATTATCGGACAGACCCGGCCGTCGCTGCCGTATCCGCTTCGAGATAGGTGCCAAGGCCCGTCGAGCAGCACGCCCCATCCGTGCGTCCGGCCAGGGGCGCCGTCACTGTTCGGCAACACGCCACATCTGCTCGGTATAGCGCAGCCGCGTGCCGCCGCCCCTCGTCCGCAAATGTCCACCGTGGGTCAGCGAGGTCGAGTGGACCAGACCGTTCATCGCCATGGAATAGGCAAGAACGATCAGCTCCTCGTCGCGGAATCTCGAAAGTAGCGCGTTTGGTTCAGATGGTCGCCCATTTCGTTGCTGAAGCCAATTCGTTCGGCGCCACCCGGGCGAAAATCCATCTCGATCGGCCGGCTGCCGAGCCAGGCGGCCTTCTTCTCCGGCACGCTCCAGGCTGCCCCAGACATGGGCGCGGCAATGCGGATAGACCCGCTCGATGGTGAAAGCTGTCGTGATGAACCTGTGTGGTCATGTCTCTGTCCTCCTGGTCAAGAAATGTCCCGAGTCTGTCGAGGCGGCGCTCCCCAGCCGTGTCCGGTGCTGGCGAAGCCAGGCCTCGACCGAACCGAGTTGCCCCAGGCGAAAGCGATACGGTTCGCACGCGTCCCACCTTTTCGCTGGTCCACCACGCCCGCCGCCTCCAGCACTTTCATGTGCTTCAGGAAAGACGGCCCCGGCCATGTCGAAACGGTGCCGAAAGCTCCGACACCGAGGCCGGCCCCGACACCAGGACGCTCGACAACGGCGAGCCTCGTGGGGTCGGCAAGCGCGCCGAAAAACTTCGGAAAGTCGGGGGATAATACATAGTCCATTTAGCTACCTAATATCGTACGATGCTGCAAGTCAAGTCACAAAGCCATTTGGCTATGTTTTTAAATGCATGCACCACGACGAAAAGCGGCTCCGGAGAACCGGAGCCGCACACAAAGCGGTACATTTGAAGCCCGTAAGACATGGGCAGATCAGCTTTCGGCTGACCTCGCCTTGGCGGTGGCCGTGAACGCCTTGTCCATATAGGAATCGCGACTGTAGACATCGTCGAAATACTCGACCACCCCGTCCTTGTTCGGGAAGGCCGTGAAATAGGAGATATAGACCGGGAACCTCTCGGGCACCTTGGCCTGCTTGTTGCTTCCACCAGCGATTTGGGCCTCGACTTCCTGAACCGTCATGTTCATCACCGCCGCTGCCATCTTCTTCGGGGTCGGACAGGCGCACGCAGCCATGGCTCAGGGCACGCATGTCGCGCTCGAAGAACTTCTTCTGCGGCGTGTCATGCATGTAGATGGCATGCGAGTTCGGGAACATGATCTTGAGTTGGCCCAGGGCATTGCCCCGGCCCGGCGGCTGGCGGACATCGACGGAATCAGTCGAGTGCCAGTCGATGTTGCTGGACGACACCTGCTGGCCGTTGATCGAGGTCTCGTAGCCGAGACGATCGAGATAGGACGGGTCGGCGCGCAGTTCCGGCAGCATTTCGTTGACGATGATCGACCGCGGCACGCCCCAATACGGATTGAATTCCACCAGTTCGATCTCGTCCTGGAAGAAGTAGGTCTGGTTGCGCGGCGAACCGACAACCACCTTCATCGAGAATTCTTCCTGGTTGTTGTTGTGATAGTAAGCCAAGAATGCGGGCTGGTTGATGAAAACGTAGCGCGGGCCGAGGTCCTTGGGCAGCCAGCGCAACTGCTCCATGGCGACTTTGATCTTGTGCAGCTTCGTCGAGTTGTCATCGCCGCCCATCAGCACACGGATCGTTCCCGGACCGACGACGCCATCGGGTTTCAGTCCCTTTTCGGATTGGAACGCCTTCACGAGATCGACGATGTCTTCCGAGTATGCCTCAGTGCCCTGATAGGACGCGAGCGTCACGGAGTGCTCGACCTTGAGCGCATCCGATCCGTGCTTGGCGATCGCCGCAACCACATTGGCGACTTCGGGATCAATTTTGCCAGGCTTGAGCAGGGTTCCGGGTGCGATCACGATACGCGCGTCCTCGCCGCCGGATGCAGCCTTGAGACGGACATATTCCCGCTGGAGCGCCGCGAACTGGGCGTTTATCGGCGTGCGGCTCTCAAGATAGGCCGCCAGATCCGGACTGGCGCGCATGACCATCAGCGCGCCGTCGAGATTTACGGTCTTCCGCTTGAAGTCGTAATATTCGGCGATCCGGTTCGGGTCGACGCGGCCGCGCACCGTATCCTGGACATAGGTCAGGATCTTCGCCGAAAGCGCGATTTCGAACTGCATCAACTCGCGCTGCCGAGTCACGGCATCGGCTGCGACAAGCGAATCGGTGGGGTCGGCGACTTTGTAGTCGGCGGGGTCGAGCCCGACGCCGTCGACACCCTCAAGATAGGCAAGGGCGACATGCGCCTTCTCGGTGAGGCCGTCGCCATCCACCCAGAGCAGGCCATCATTGGCAGCGTAGAATTTCTCGATCGCCGCAGCGACGTCCGCCGGCGCCTTAACCCGGACGTCGCCCATCAGCGCGCGCGCATCCGACAGCAGCGAAGCATCCGCGGCCCCGGGTGAAATCGATCCGGTTGCCGCAGGGTCCGCGATCGTCTCTGCCGAAGCGGTCTGCATGGCCGGCGCGAATTTGGACACGGCAATCAGGCGAAGCGGATCCGCCTTGTAAGTGAAGTACTTCGGTGCGGAGACCTTGGGAAGCGCCTTGGCAGGCTTTGCGGGCTCGGGAAACGCGCCATAGTCGTCATCATCGAGCGACCCGCCGAACATGCTGTTGCGGGCGGGCTTGCGCTCGTTGCTCGACTTCTTCCCCTGAAGGAAATCCAGGAGCGTAGCAGACTGGGCGGACGGCACGCCGAAGGTCATGGCGCAGGACAGCGTCAGTGCGGCGATGGTCGCATTCTTCAAGAAATTCATATGTCTCGATCCCGGCGGCGGCCCGCCCTCACCCCTGTTGTGATACGGCAATGCTTACCTGATTGCGCATCGGTTGAAAAGAAAACGGATAGGCCTCTCCGTTCATTCACGGGGTCACGTTATTGTGACGATATTCCGGCAGCGCGTGCCGGAGCATATGACAACACTATGATAGCATTAATTTTTATTAAATATGTCGCGGACGCGTGCGCGAAAGTTCGGTTGGGCCTGCCGTCGGGCCCGCCGTGCAATCGCCGGCTTATGTGACGAAAATGGCACGTAACAACGGCGGCGTCGGCACGTCGCCTCGACATTCCCGCCCGGCAGGACGTCGCTGCGACAACCATTCTATTTCCAAACGGCCGTGGCGGACTTAAAGAGGATTCCTGTATTCAAGTATCCTGCATTCAGTATGGAGCGACCCGGATGACCACTCGCACCGAGACAGACACTTTCGGCCCGATCGAGGTCGAGGATGACCGCTACTGGGGCGCGCAGGCGGAGCGCTCGCGCGGCAACTTCCGCATCGGCTGGGAAAAGCAGCCCGCTTCGGTCATTCGCGCCCTGGGGATCGTCAAGAAGGCGGCGGCGAAGACCAATGTCGCGCTTGGCCAACTTGATGCCGGGCTCGGCGACGTCATCGTTTCGGCGGCCGAGGAAGTCATGTCCGGCGCGCTTGACGACCATTTCCCGCTGGTCGTCTGGCAGACCGGTTCAGGCACGCAGTCCAACATGAACGCCAACGAGGTGATCTCCAACCGGGCGATCGAAATGCTCGGCGGCACCAAGGGGTCGAAAAAGCCGGTCCATCCCAACGACCACGTCAACATGAGCCAGTCGTCCAACGACACCTATCCGACTGCAATGCACATCGCGGCCGCCGAACAGGTCGTCCGCCACCTGATTCCCGCCCTGAGCCATCTTCACCAGGCCCTTGAAAGCAAGGCACAATCCTTTGCCCACATCATCAAGATCGGCCGCACCCATACCCAGGATGCCACGCCCCTCACTCTCGGCCAGGAATTCGGCGGCTATGCCGCGCAGGTCGCGTCGTCGATCCGCAGGATAGAACTGACGCTGCCCGGCCTCTACGAGCTGGCCCAGGGCGGCACCGCCGTCGGCACGGGGCTCAATGCGCCGGTCGGATTTGCAGAAAAAGTCGCCGAGGAGATCGCCGCCATTACCGGCCTGCCTTTCGTCACGGCGCCGAACAAGTTCGAGGCGCTCGCGGCCCACGATGCCATGGTCTTCTCGCACGGCGCGATCAATACGGCGGCAACGGCTCTCTTCAAGATCGCCAACGACATCCGGTTCCTCGGGTCGGGCCCGCGCGCCGGCCTCGGCGAACTGTCTTTGCCGGAAAATGAACCGGGCTCCTCGATCATGCCCGGCAAGGTCAACCCGACCCAGTGCGAGGCGCTCACCCAGGTCTGCGTCCACATCTTCGGCAACAATGCCGCCATCGGTTTCGCCGGCAGCCAGGGCCATTTCGAACTCAATGTCTACAACCCTGTCATGGCCTACAATTTCCTGCAGTCGGTGCAGTTGCTCGGTGATGCCGCCCGCTCCTTCACCGACAATTGCGTCGTCGGCATCGAGCCCCGCGAAGACAATATCAGGGCCGGGCTGGAGCGTTCGCTGATGCTGGTCACCGCGCTGGCTCCGATGATCGGTTACGACAACGCGGCTAAAATCGCCAAGACCCGCGCACAAGAACGGCACGACGCTCAAGGAAGAAGCGCTGGCGAGTGGGCTGGTGACAGCGCAAGACTATGACCGGATCGTGCGGCCGGAGGATATGATCGGGCCGAAGTGACCACCCCTAAGCCTTCGGAAGCACGCCGCGCCGGACTGGCCGTGGGTCTTTAGAATGATTGCAATTCCGTAGTCGTCCCCCTAAACCTCCGCCGACACTTTCGGCACAGGGGGACGACACGATGGCCAGCGATCTCTTTCCACTCGGCGAGGACACGACCGAATACCGCAAGCTCACCGATCATCACGTCTCGGTCGACACCTTCAAGGGCCAGGAGATCCTAACGGTCGCACCCGAGGGTCTCAAGCTGCTTGCGGAAGCCGCCTTTGCAGATATCAACCACCTGCTCCGCCCTGCCCATCTCAAGCAGCTCGCCTCGATCCTCGACGACCCCGAGGCGACCGCCAACGACCGCTTCGTCGCCTACGACCTGCTCAAGAACGCCAATATCGCCGCGGGCGGCGTGTTGCCGATGTGCCAGGACACCGGCACCGCCATCATCATGGCCAAGAAGGGCCGCCGGGTCTGGACGGAGGGGGGCGATTACGATGCACTGGCCGCGGGCGTCATGGACGCCTATCTCAAGAAGAACCTGCGCTATTCCCAGCTAGCGCCGATCTCGATGTTCGAGGAGAAGAACACCAAGACCAACCTGCCGGCTCAGATCGACATCTACGAGGAGGGCACCGACCAATACGACTTTCTCTTCGTCGCCAAGGGCGGTGGTTCGGCCAATAAGACCTATCTCTACCAGGGCACGCCGTCGCTGCTCACCCACGACCGAATGGTCGCGTTCATCAAGGAAAAGATCCTGACACTTGGGACGGCAGCCTGCCCCCCCTACCACCTCGCCGTGGTCATTGGCGGAACGTCGGCGGAGATGACCCTGAAGACCGTCAAGCTCGCCTCGACCAAATATCTCGACGACCTGCCCACGTCGGGTTCGGAATCCGGCCACTCGTTCCGCGACCTTGAAATGGAAAGGGAAATCCACAGGGCGACGCAGTCGATGGGCGTCGGCGCGCAGTTCGGCGGCAAGTATTTCTGTCACGATGTCCGCGTCATCCGCCTGCCGCGCCACGGCGCGTCTCTTCCGATCGGCCTCGGCGTCAGCTGTTCCGCCGACCGCCAGGCCAAGGGCAGGATCACGAAGGACGGTATCTTCCTCGAAGCGTTGGAAACCGACCCCTCGAAATACCTTCCCGAGATCGAAGACACGCACCTCAATGACGGCGTCGTCCGCATCGATCTCAACCGCCCGATGCCGGAAATCCTCGCCGAACTGAGCAGGCATCCCGTCAAGACGCGGCTGTCTCTGTCGGGCCCGATCATCGTTGCCCGCGACCTCGCCCACGCCAAGATCCGGGCACGGCTCGAGGAAGGGCTGGGCATGCCAGACTACTTCAAGAACCACCCGATCTACTATGCCGGACCGGCTAAGACGCCGGAAGGCTATGCCTCGGGATCCTTCGGGCCGACGACGGCCGGCCGCATGGACTCCTATGTCGACCAGTTCCAGTCATTCGGCGGTTCGATGGTCATGCTCGCCAAGGGCAATCGTTCGCGCCAGGTCCGCGATGCCTGCGCCGCGCATGGCGGCTTCTACCTTGGCTCGATCGGCGGCCCTGCCGCGCGTCTCGCCCAGGACTGCATCCGGAAGGTCGAGGTCGTCGAATATCCCGAACTGGGCATGGAGGCGATCTGGCGCATCGAAGTCGAGGACTTCCCGGCCTTCATCGTCGTGGACGACAAGGGCAATGACTTCTTCAAGGAACTCAATCTGGAGTGACGTTGGAAGGCCGGAGAATATAGAATTTCAGTAATATTTTCCGGCGACCCGTAGGGTGAAGTTAACCGATTTCCAACACTTCCCGCCTAAAAGGAAAAGGGTCTAGCGTATGCGGGAGTATCGACATGAACATGGTGCAGCCTAAGGTGCAGGTGCCGGATATCGCCGCACAGGTATCCTATGCCATGCGCCAGATGGGTGTGGCACCCATCCCCCGCAATTACGAACTGTTCTACGAAGCCTATATCGGCTCCAATCCGAAGCTGACAAAGGACCTCGCCTCGCTAGGCTCACGTGCGACGCAGGAGGAACTTGACGCCATCGGCACGCAATATTTCGGCCACCACCAGGGCAGTGCCGTACAGGGCTGCCATGGCCGGATCGTCAACGAGCTGCAGGACCTGCTGTCCCTGCTGAAGGACGAGCAGAACGCGCTCGAAAACTACAACCGGGTACTCGCCGAAACCCATTCTCGCATCACGTCGAAAAGCGCCGCCAGCGCCGACCTGCTCCGCAACGCCATCGGTGTGCTTTCCGAGGCGACCGACACGACGATGGCCCAGGGCAAGGTCACCGTCGAGGGTGTCGAAGCGAAATCGCGCGAAATGGAAGACATCCGCAAGGAGCTCGACGAGTACAAGCGCATCGCCAATACCGACTCGCTGACGAGGCTAAACAACCGCCGTGCGTTCGACGACCGCATCGCGGCGATCTATGACAGCCAGCGCGGCCGCACCACCACGGCCCTCATCGTCTGCGACATCGATCACTTCAAGCGGATCAACGACACGTTCGGTCACCCCGTCGGCGACAAGATCCTCGCGACTGTGGCCAACATCATCAAGACCAATGTCCGGCGCGACGCGTTCGTGGCGCGGACCGGCGGCGAGGAATTTGCGGTCATCCTCGACCTGACGACTCCGGAAGACGTGATGATGATCGCAGAACGCATCCGCAAGTCCCTCGAAACCACGCCCTTCAAGAACTCCCGCACCGGTGTCAACTATGGCCCCGTGACGCTGTCGCTCGGCGTTTGCATGGCCGACCAGACGGAAGACCCTCACGATCTTTATCTCAAGTCAGACATTGCGCTCTACTGCGCCAAGAACGCCGGTCGCAACCGCTCGCTTCTCTTCGCCGACGGCATGAAGAAAGAAGCTTCCAAGAGCTGGCTTCTCTACCGGAAATAACCGTCTCGCTCCATTGCCGACATTGCTTCACCTGCGGCGTACGCACTTGCTCGCCCGCGCAAGTTAACCATGGCAAGCCGGCATGTGTCGGCAAATCAATGGCATGGCAGAATGGCAAGCCGCCTATAACTTACAAAACCCCCAAGAGTTTCATAAATATTTACCCTGTTACTAAAGAAACAGCGGCCCCCTCACCGGCGTTCTAGAAACACGTTCATGAACAACGGGCGAGGCGCCGCAGGGCAAATGAGGCAGCCTCCCGCAACGAACGGAGAGACTGCCATGAACAAGATGATCGCCATCGCCGCCGCAGCATTCGCAACCCTGATGCTGGCCGCCCCGGCCCAGGCCGGCTTCCTCTTCAAGGACAACGAGAAGAAGGTCGAGGTCGCAGGCCTTTCCGACCAAGTTGGCTGGCTGGCCGTTCTGTCCGACGACAAGCCGGCCAAGGCGAAGAAGAAGACGATCAACACGTCGCCCATCGCCCGCAAGCTGGTCAAGTTCGACGCCGGCATCGCAGTCGGAACCATCGTCATCGACAACTCCGAACGCCGCCTCTACCACGTCATCTCCAAGGGCGTCGCCATGCGCTACGGCATCGCCATCGGCAAAGAAGGCTTCGGCTGGACCGGCACGGAAGTCGTGACCGCCAAGCAGGAGTGGCCGACCTGGACGCCGCCGGAAGAGATGCGCATCCGCGAGGCCAGGAAGGGCAACATCCTTCCCGTCAAGATGGATGGCGGCATCGACAATCCGCTCGGCGCGCGCGCCATGTATCTCGGCTCGACGCAGTTCCGCATCCACGGCACGAACAAGCCGAACTCGATCGGCACGGCGGCATCATCGGGCTGCTTCCGGATGGCAAACGAGGACGTCGAGCACCTCTATGCGCATGTCAAGGTTGGCGCCCGCGTCATCGTCCGTGACTAGAATTCCATCCTTAAGATAGAAAAAGCCGGCGCAGCGCCGGCTTTTTGCGTTCCGGCAGGGATCGTGACGTTCACGCCGGCTTGACGAAGGCGATCTTCTGGTTGCGCGCATGGCCCCAGACGCCGATATTGGTCATCGCCCATCCCTGTGCCACAGCCGCCTTCTCCAGTTCAGCCACCGAATAACGCCAACCTTTGGCGGCGTGCGATTCCGCCGGGTTGTCGGAACTGTCGCCCTCGAAATAGGTGAAGAAGAAGGTACTCTCCGGCCCGGCTTTCGGGCGCAGGTTGCGGAAGCATTTCTCGATGTCCTCGATGGTCAGATGCGTGAACAGCGATTGAGCGATCGCAAAGTCGAAGCCTTCGACGAACACAAAATCGAATTCATAATTGAAGGCGAAGCTCGGCTTCTTGATCTCCACCAGTTCGGGCATGATCTCGTGTTCGAGTCCCGCCCTGACCAGCATTTCCTCGCCTTCGAGCCCGAAATAGTTGCCGGTCTCGAGAAAGGGAATGAGATACTGCCCGAGCCGCAGACTGCCGCAGGCGATGTCGAGAAAGCGGTGATGCGGGCGCAGGCCCTTGCTCACCAGGTAGTGATACTGGTGCTTGCCGATCCCAAACCAGGTTTCGAGGTCCGGTCCGCCGATATAGGAGCGATGGCCCCATTTCTTGATCCGGTCGGCCGGCGGCAGGCCCCAATCGGCGCGCTTGGCCTCCTGCTCCGCTTTCTTTATCTTCTTGTCGAGTTTCGCGCGGCGCTCGAGCAGCGTCTCAAGCGTTTCCGGCTGCTTGTCACCGTCCTGCTTGGCGGCTTCCTTCCGGGAGGAACCGAAGATGTTGAGGGCCATGGGCGCTACCGTCCTTGTCGCTTCGTCGTTGCAGCCGGTTTGGGGCTCTGTGAGGCACGTCTTTGCCTCATCACGCGGTTTTCCACAAGCGGGGATCGACCCGGAAATCAGTCGTCGTTGCTCGCATCAAGCTCGTCGGGTCGCATTCCGGCGTCACGCAGGCCGGGGAGCGAGGCGAGATGGATGAGGCAGGCCTCGAAGGCGGTGAGGTCCGTGTAGAGAGCGTCGCTGGCGGCAGCATGGGTCGCGACGATGCCATGCCGGCGCTCGACGCCACCGTCCAGCATCAGGTTATCGGCCATCTCGAAATCCTCGAGCGACAGGCCGTCCGGACCGCGCTTGTAGCCGTCCGCACCTTCGGTGATCTGGTTGCCGTAGTAGCGCAGCAGTCGCTGGTAGTGGTCGTCGGCAACGTTGGAATAGGCCGCAACCATCTTGCCGAGCGCACACATGTAGCCAAGCTCGAACACGGTGCCCACATCCGCCCATTCGCCGCGAAACGGCGTCAGATTGGCGATGATGCCGTCGGCATCGTTCATCATGCCCTCGTTGACCTTGGAAATCGCAAGCCCGAACGCCTTCTTGGTCTTCTGAGCGGGGATATCCAGATCGCCGGGACACAGCGGCTCGAAGCCATGCTGCCGCACGAGCGCAGCCTTTTGCGCCATCTGGTCGCGCCCGTTCGGCAGGAACACTTCCGGGCCGGCGATATAGAGCTTTTTCATGGGAAGGGCCTCACTTGCAGGCCGACACCCCAGAGCGCTTGGCGATTTCAAGGAGTTCCGGCCGGTATTCGAAATGCATTGTATCGTAGTGATACCAGCGCCCGCCCCATATGAAACCGTGTTTCTCGAAGATCGCGACGATTTCCATGGGAAACTTGTTCTTGTAGACGGGAACGCGGCCGGGCTTGCCGCCAGACCAGTCCCAATAGTCGGCATATCTGGTGTTGAGATCGATCGCCGCACCGAAGCTGTGGACGGAAAGATTCGATTGCTTGGAAACCTTTCGCCAGTTGAAGACGCCGGCCGACGGGGTGAGATACTTGCGCAGGTCTGACCGCGGCACCAGTTCGTCGCGCACCGCCTCCAGCGCCTTGTCGACGCCGTTGATTTTGGTCACGCGCAGGGTCTCGCCGAACCATTTGACCGGAACCAGGCTGCCCGCCACGGCCTTGCTGGAAACGCCATACATCGCCTTCATCATGCGCTCAGAGCGGATGCGGCCCGGATCGAAATTGACATCGGGGCGGGTCTCGCATGCCCCCGCCGGGTAAAGCTGCTGCAGGCTGTCCTCGACATCGCCGGTTTCGAGCATCTGAAAATGGTCGCGAGCCTTGCCGTCATCGACGATCACGGCTTCGGCCTTGCTGATGAAAGTCACATGGCCATCGGCCACGCCAGCGATGGTGGCCGGATAGGATCGAGCCAGGATATCGAGCTTTTCATCGAGCGTGAGTTCCGCCGCAAGCGACGTACTGGTTAGAAAAGCGGAAACAAGGGCGGCGGCAAAGGTTCTCATGGCGTCATCTCCTGAAATCATCTTCAGCGAAACGCGTGAAAACACAAGGCTATTCAAGGCTGCAACTGCAGGCCTGCCTCAGCGGCAGACCGCCCCTACCACATGGTCTTCGCAGCTCTTCCTGGCCACTCCCGGTCATAGGCCGCGCCGTCAAAGCCGGCCTTCACCCCCTTGAGCATGTCGCCCACCGTCGGCAGCGCCTTGACATCCGCATGCTTCGCGGCGTTCCACAGGTCGGCGCGGATCAAGGCCCGCGCGCATTGCGAATAGACCTCGCCGATTGTGATGACGATCACCGATCGCGGATGCCGGCCATCCATTTCGAAGCGTTCCAGCAGCGCCGGCTCCACCGCCACGATCGCCCGCCCGTTGACCCGCATCGCCGTATGGGATCCCGGGATCAGGAACATCAGCGCAACCCTGGGGTCGCGCACGATGTTGGACAGCGAATCGACGCGGTTGTTGCCGCGCCAGTCCGGCATCATCAGCGTCCGCGCATCCTCGACGAAGACCACGTTACCGGCATCGCCGCGCGGCGAGCAATCGAGCCCCTCGACCCCCGACGTCGCCAGCACCACGAAGGGCGACGCCTCGATCATGCGGCGATACTGGGGCGTCAGGTAATCCGTGACCTTGATCAGCGAGGCCTCGCCCGGCACGCCATAGAGCGCGTTCAGTTCCTCGACTGTTTCGATTTGGCGCATCGTGTCTCCCTCGTCGCATGGCGACATAGCCGTCATATATGACAGTTGGGAGTCAGGATGCGAGAAATCTGGTGATGGCACCGATCGTCTCCGGTGAATTGACGATCCGCCGATGCCCCAGGCCGTTCAGCCATTCGAGCCGGACATGCTGGCCGGCCTCGGCATAGAGCCGCGCCGCGCGCGCCGAGACTTCCTTGTCGTCCTCGGCGTGCAGCACCAGCACCGGCAGGTCGGGCCTCTCTGCCAGCATCCGTCCGGCGGAAAAGAAGGCGACCGGCTGGCCGGCAATGCGCCGCACCTCCTCGTCCAGCGCCCGGCCGACGCGACGGCTGAAGCCCATGTGGCCGGCAAACTGCGAAAAGACATGCTCTGCGGCCACGGGCGAGCCGATCAGTACCAACCGGCCGGGCGTCCGCGGCTGCATCCAGTCGTCCGGCCCGGCGGCCGACATCGCAGCAATGAAGCCGCCGAAGGAATGGCCGATCACGGCATCGAACGGACCGAACTGGCGCCAGGTGGCATCCACCGCCTCGATCGCCAGCGGCACTGTCAGGGCGCGCCCCTTGGAACCGCCATGCCCCGGCAGATCGAGACCGATGACCGTCGCACCGGTCTGCCGGAGGCCACGGATCAGACCCTGCATATAGTCGATCCGCGAGCCCCAGCCATGGACGACCAGCAACGTCCGGCCATCAGCCTTGCCGATCGGCGCAAAGCGATGCGCTGCCACCATCCCCGCATGGATCGGCAGCATCACCGTCTCCGCCTCCGCCATGGCCTTGCGCGACATGGCAAGCAGCTTGCGCTCCTTGTCGCTCTTCGGCTGCGGTGACCCAGTCGACGAGAACAGCCGGAAGGCGATGCGGCCGGCAAGGCGCATCGAGACGACGCCGGTGAGATTGATCGCTTGCCCGGCGACCTTGTGCAGGTAAGATGTCATGGCTATGCTTTCAGTAAGTTCAAGCATGAACAATAAAGTACAACTATGAACAAAAATCAAGTCCTGCCGTGGGACCATCCGCGTTTTCGCACCTGGATCGGCGTGGCGCGCGCCTGCCAGCTCATGCAGCTCACGCTGGCGCGCAACATGGCCCATCTCGAGATCAAGCCGCCGCATCTCGACATCATGATCAACCTCTACCGCCGCGAGGGCATCTCGCAGCAGGAACTGGCACGCAAGCTGCTCGTCGGCCGCTCCAACATGTCGATGCTCCTGCCACAGCTCGAAAAGCGCGGACTAATCGAGCGCCGCGCCGACGCCCGCGACAAGCGCGTACTGCGGCTCCATCTCACCAACGAAGGCAGAACCGTCACCGAACAGGCGATGAAGATCCAGACGGCGCTGATCGATACCGTCATGGCGACATCCAGCGAGGAACGCTGCCTCATGGTCGCCGACCAGATGGAAAAGATCATCGAGGTCCTGTTGACCGAGGATCGCGACGATCCCTGATGGATGCGCAACGCGCCCGGGCACGCTTCAGCCTATGGCGAGCCCGCGATCGCACGATCACCGTAAAGTCTAGCGCGGCTTGGCGCTCACATCCCGGCTCATGCCCTTGTCGGCCAGGTCGCGTTCATAGCCGGCGAAGAGTTCATCCCCTCGCGCACCCAGTTCGCGCAGATAGGTCCAGGTGAATATCCCCGTATCGTGCCCGTCGTCGAAGCCGATGCGGATGGCGTAGTTGCCGGTGGGCTGCACCGAGACGATTGCCACGTTGCGCTTGCCCGGCACGGTCAGTTTCTGCCCCGGACCATGCCCCTGCACCTCGGCGGAGGGCGACAGCACCCGCAGCATCTCGGCGGAAAGTTGATAGGCCACATCGTCGTTGAAGGTTACCGTCAGTGCCTGACGATTCTTGGCAACCTTGATCTGTGTCGGCCAGAACTCGCTCATCTCATGCCCCTTTTTCGCTCCGCCGTAGATCGCGGCTGTCGCATCTGCAAGACAAATCTGCTTCAATCCGTGTTACCGAAGTCCTATATGGGGATTGACGAATGCCTGCGGCCGGCACGAAATACCGCATGGAGGATTGAATGAACATTTTCTCGGGCCATGTCAGAGGTTCGGAAGCGCCGCCGATGATCGACCCCTTCGGTCGCATGGTCAGCTACCTGCGCGTTTCCGTCACCGACCGCTGCGACTTCCGTTGCACCTATTGCATGGCGGAGCACATGACCTTCCTGCCGAAGAAGGACTTGCTCACCCTGGAGGAACTGGAACGCCTCTGTTCCGCCTTCATCGACAAGGGTGTCCGGAAAATCCGCCTTACCGGCGGCGAGCCGCTGGTGCGCCACAACATCATGCATCTGGTCCGCGCGCTTGGCCGAAAGGTCGCGGACGGGGGGCTCGAGGAACTGACGCTCACCACCAACGGCTCGCAACTGTCGCGCTACGCCGCAGAACTTGTCGACAATGGCGTGAGGCGCATCAATGTCTCCGTCGACACGCTTGATCCGCAGAAATTCCGCGATATCACCCGTATCGGCGACCTTTCCAAGGTGCTGGCCGGCATCGAAGCCGCCCAGAAGGCGGGCATCCATGTCAAGCTCAATGCCGTGGCGCTCAAGGGCTTCAACGACCGCGAGATCGCCGATATCATGCGCTGGGCCCATGGCCGCGGTATGGACATGACCGTCATCGAGACCATGCCGATGGGTGAGATCGACGAGGACCGCACCGACCAATATCTGCCGCTTTCCGAGTTGCGTGCCAGCTTGGAAGAACAGTTCACCCTGACCGAGAACAATCATCGCACCGGCGGTCCGGCCCGATATGTCACGGTCGAGGAGACCGGGGGGCGGCTCGGCTTCATCACGCCCCTCACCCACAATTTCTGCGAAAGCTGCAACCGCGTCCGCCTGACCTGCACCGGCACGCTCTACATGTGCCTAGGCCAGAATGATGCGGCGGATTTCCGCGAACTGCTGCGCTCGACCGACGACGATGCCGTTCTGAAGCGCGCCATAGATGAAGCCATCAGCCGCAAGCCCAAGGGCCACGACTTCATCATCGACCGGGAGCACAATCGCCCGGCGGTGGCGCGTCACATGAGCATGACCGGCGGATGACTCGGTTCCTCTGCGCACTTGCCCTTTCCGTCCAGACGCTCGTGGCGTCTCCGGCACTGGCCACCGACGACAGCGCGGATATCATTGCAGCCCGCAATTTCGCAGAGCCGGCCCTGGGAAGACGCTGCGATTTCGCCACGGACGACAACGCCCGGCCGGCGGACCGCAACAATGTCTTCCACCTTGCCTTCCGCACGAAGGGGCAGGACCAGGATTCGCCCGATCACCGACGGACGCTGGTACAACTCACCTGCTCCACCGGCGCCTATAATTTCAACTCGGTTTTCGCGCTGCGCAACGACGATCCGGACGAAGGCGGCTGGGAGGTGCTGAGTTTCGCACAGCCTCTCGCTGATTTCGATTATCTCGATGAGGCCTTCACGAAACTTAGGGCCCCCCCGACGGTCTCGGGCTACATCGCGGTCACCGAACTGACCAACAGCGTGTTCGACATCGCGACGAAGACCATCTCGTCCCACGCCAAATGGCGCGGCGTCGGCGACGCATGGTCTGCCGGTACCTGGGAGTTTCGCGACGGCGCCTTCGTGCTGAAACACTTCGAAATCGACCCGACCTACCAGGCCGCCGATGGCGACGCCGATCCGGCAGCTGCTGAAAGTTACATGCTTTTCGGCAATTCCACGCCCTTGAGCCCTGCCGATTGATGGCCACGCCGGCCCGCGGGAGTCGGCCGGGCGGCGGGCGACGCCGATAGACATTGGCCACGTGTACAAGCCTCGCGGAGTAATCTATAGACCCGGCATTCGGAGTCGCCGCATGGCATTGAACCACAACATCAAGGGCGCACTGCTGATGTCGCTCGCCATGGCCTGCTTCAACTTCAACGACGCCATGATCAAGCTGGTGACGGACGATCTCACCACCGGCCAGATCATGTTCATTCGTGGCGTGCTGACGTCGCTGATGATCCTGGCGGTCGCATGGCGTTTGTCGGCGCTGCGGCCGATCCCTGCCCTTTTCGACAAATGGCTGCTGCTGCGAACCGCAGGCGAGATCGTGGCCGCCATCACCTATGTCTACGCGCTGTCGATGATGCCGCTGCCGAACGCCGCTGCCGTGCTCCAGGCCCTGCCGCTGGCCGTGACGATGGGTGCCGCGCTCTTCCTTGGCGAGCAGGTGGGCTGGCGGCGGTGGCTTGCGATCCTTGTGGGCTTCCTGGGAGTGATGGTCATCATCCAGCCTGGCGCGGAAGGCTTTTCCTTCGCCTCGCTCATGGTTGTCGGCTCGGTCTTCGGCGCAGCCATCCGCGACCTTGCCACCAAGAAGATCGACCCGGCCGTGCCGTCCTTGATGATCTCGCTGGTCGCAGCCGTCTCGATCTGCCTGACCGGGGCTATCTGGGTCGGGGTAACCGGCACCTGGAAGCCCGTCTCCGTCGACAACCTGTTGATTCTCGCCTTCGGCTCGGTCATGCTGTTCGGCGGCTACCAGACGATCATCATGGCGATGCGAACCGGCGAAATTTCCTTCATTGCTCCCTTCCGTTACACCAGCCTGCTCTGGGCCATTGCGCTTGGCATCCTGCTGATTGGAGAAATGCCCGACGCCTGGATGCTGGCTGGCTCGACCATCGTCGTCGCCGCCGGCCTCTATGCCTTCTACCGCGAAACGGTCCTCCAGCGCCGGCGGCGTGCCGAGACTGGCAACAGCCCCGTGGTGCCGTGACCGATGATCGATCGCGTCGACATTGATCAGTTTCCCGCGGTCATTCTCTCGGGCGGCCGGTCCTCGCGAATGGGGCAGCCCAAGGCGCTTCTCCCCTTTGGACCGGCGCGTCTGGTTGACCACGTCGCCGACCGTATCCGGCCGCAAGCCGGCACCGTGGCTCTCAACACCAACGATCCTTCCATCACGCTCGCAGGCGCACTCACCTTTCCGGATCAATTCGCAGGATTTCACGGCCCCCTCGCCGGCATCCACGCCGCCCTCGCCCATGTGACAGCAAGCCAAGCCAGCGCCAGCCACGCCATCCTGGTGCCCGTCGATGGCCCCTTCTTTCCCGGCGACTTGGTCGCGCGGCTGGCATCGTCGCTGAAAGGCCCGGACGACGTCGCGCTGGCGTCCTCCCTCGGTCGTATGAATCCCGTGCTTGGTCTCTGGCCGGCAGCGCTTCTGGCACGGCTCGGCGCCTGGCTTGAGGATCCACCGACGCTCAAGGTACGCGCCTTCCTCGATGGCCTGCCGCTGCGCGTGACCGAATTCCCGGCTGTTGACACGCCGCTCGGCCTGATCGATCCCTTCATGAACATCAACACGCCCGAGGACCTTGATCGCGCACGCAAGATCCTCCAACAGGCAAACCCCTGATCACAACGGCAACTGCCGGCCCGGGCCGGGTTGCGGCAATCAATCACGCGGACACATCATGAGCGGACCAAAGGTTTTCGGCATTGCTGGCTGGAAGAACTCCGGCAAGACCGGTCTGGCCACCCGCCTAGTCACGGAACTCGTGCGGCGCGGCTACAGGGTCTCGACCGTCAAGCACGCCCACCACGACTTCGACATAGACAAGGTTGGAGCCGACTCCTGGCGGCATCGCGAAGCCGGGGCCCATGAGGTCACGATCGTCTCGGGCACCCGCTACGCCATCATGCATGAATTGCGCGGCGCACCAGAGCCGAGCCTTGACGATGTCCTCGCCCGACTGGCCCCGTGCGACATCGTGCTGATCGAGGGCTACAAGCGCGAACCTGTCCCGAAGATCGAAGCCCGCCGCCTGGAGGCCGCCAACCGGACGCCCCTCGCGCCGACCGACCCTCACATCCGCGCCATCGCCGCCGACCACGCAGCAGACAGTGGAGGCCTTCCGGTCTTCGATCTCGACGACACGATCGCAATTGCAGACTTCGTGCTTTCGGCGCTGGACCTTCCCCGGCAGCGCGCATAGTCTCGATATCGCGTCCACGATCTGACGTGCATCCCGGAGAAATCCCATGAGACATCACCTGACCGTCCTTCTCTGCCTCCTTGGCGGACCTGCAGTGGCCGCCGACTGTGCCGCCTGGTCGGCCTCGATGCAGGAGGACGAGGGCGGACCGCGCATGACGGCCAGCATCTGCGCCGTAGCCAGTGCCAGCACACCGGAAGCACAGCATTATTTCCTGGTGCAATGCGCCGGCAGCGATACGCTGGCGATGCGTTATCTCCCCTTTACCGACGGCGGCTATCCGCCCGGAGGCGACGAGGAATTCGCGACCGACCTCCGGCTTCAGCTTGCCCCGGAGACCTATACCCTGCCCGCCCGGTTCGAATCCATGGACGGGGCGATGGCGTTCGAGAGCCAGGTCAACACGCCCTTTGCCGACAGCCTGATGCGCGCCGAGCAGATCGTCCTGTCCGACGCCGAAGGCAAGGTGCCGGCCGCCACCTTCACGCTCAAGGGCTCACGCGGCGCGCTGCAGGCCGTCATCGAAAGCTGCGCGCCCTGATGCGCGCGGTCGATCGGCAGGATCGCCCTTTTCAACCGCGGATCGACACCCTATGGATCGCCCAGCACATCGGGAGAAGCGAATGACGGACGTGGCCATGCCGAAGGGCGAACTGACTTTGCGGACCCTTGCCATGCCGGGCGACGCCAATGCGGCGGGCGACATTTTCGGGGGCTGGGTCATGGCACAGATGGACCTCTCCGCCGGCATCCGCGCCGCAGAGATCGCCCATGGCCGTGTCGCGACCGTCGCGGTCAAGGAAATGGTCTTCAAGATGCCGGTCAAGATCGGCGACACGCTCTGCATCTATACCACGCTTGAACGCATCGGCCGCACCTCGATCACCCTCACCATCGAAGCCTGGGCACAGCGTTACCTCACGCCGACGATGGAAAAGGTCACCGACGCCGTATTCGTCATGGTCGCACTCGACGCCCAGGGACGGCCGACAGCGGTCGAGACGGATGAAGCTCAGGAACGCATCGCGTAGAGGGTGGCCCGCATACGGTTGATGCCGGGAACCACCGGCGAGGCCGCTTGCCCCGAGCGGCGCAGATGAAGGGATCGGAAGGCTTGCCCCGGCACCGTGTCAGGCGACGGCTCTCACCTTGGTGGCATGGCGCTTGAGCCATTCCACCGCGTCGGCCGGCGCCATCGCCTTGCCGAACAACCAGCCCTGCCCGGTATAGCACCCGAGTGCGCGCAGCGTTTCGGCATCCGCAGCGGTTTCCACACCCTCCAGCACCAGATCCATGTCCAGCGCGCGACCGACGCTGACAAGGGCGCCGACCAGCGCCTGGTTGTGCACATTGGCCGAGATGTTGGTCACGAAGTGCCGATCGATCTTGAGGCGGTCGATTTTCAGGCTGATGAGATGCGCCAGCGAAGAATGACCCATGCCGAAATCGTCGACAGCAATACCGAATCCGGCACCCCGGAGGGCCGCGAGCGCACGTTCCACCTTGCGCGGGTCGAGGATCGCGTCTTCGGTGATCTCCACCTCGATGCGCCCGGGATTGACCTCGTGCCGTGCCGCAATGCCGCTGAGCAGGCGCGCCGGATCATATGCACCGAATTCCGACGGCGACATATTGATCGAAACCGTGAGGTCGCCGTGCCCTTCGGCGTCGAGGATACGTGCAAAGCGGCACGCACGGTCGGCGACGAAACCTGTCAACTGTTCCGACATCTGCAGCTTGGCAGCCGCCTTGACGATGTCGGGCGGGGAGATTGCGCCGATTTCGGGATGCCACCAGCGCACCAGCGCCTCGAAGCCGGTTGCCGCGTCGCGCAGCATGTCGACCTGGGGCTGGAAATGCACCTCGAGCCCGCCCGCCTCTATCGCAGCTGCAAGATCCCGATCCACGGCCCGCTCATAGTCAAGGCGGTCCTTGAGGGCTGCATCGAAGAAGCGGATCTGACGACGCCCCTCGAGCTTTGCCTGATAGAGGGCCAGATCGGCGCAGGCGTAGAGATCGTCGCCGTCCGTTGCATGACGCGGCGCAAATGCGATGCCGATCGATGCACCGGGCACGATTTCATGCCCGCCGAAGAAGATCGGCGCCGCAATCCGCTTCATGACGTCGAGGACCACGCGATGGACGCGCGCATCGAGGTCGTGACCCGACAGGACCAGCGCGAATTCGTCGCCGCCGAGCCGGACCGCGAGGTCATTTTTGCCGCAGGCCGCAGACAACCGGTTCGCCACGGCCTTCAGAAGCGCATCGCCGGCGCTGTGGCCGCGTGTATCATTGACCGTCTTGAACTTGTCGAGATCGATCAGCAGCAATGCCACCTCCGTCTGCCCCTTGCGGCAGCGATCGAACAGCAGTTCCATCCGCCGGTTGAAAACCGACCGATTAGCAAGCCCCGTCAGCGTGTCGCTGTTGGCGAGGTGCTCAAGCTGAAGGCTCGACTTGCTGATCTCGCCATTGGCGACTGCCAGCGACTGCGCTAGCTGCGATGTCCGCATGGCAACATTCTGGCTCAGCACGAAAGACCGCTCGCTTCGCATGCTGGCGCGAAAGAGCATGAGTGTGAGCAGCGTAACGTTTGCGGCGAGAAAATAAGACATGATACCGCCACCGATGACCATCATTCGCGATCGTCGACAGCATCAGCGGAGCACCGAAGGCCACCGCCACGCGCCAATAGGC